>NZ_JBSSGV010000001.1:4800000-6082500 GCF_054063995.1 Bradyrhizobium sp. USDA 4504
TCCGCGCAAGCCGCGAAACCCCGCTTTCCCGCTAGAGGTGCAACCAGCGCAGCAGACCCATCCCCACGAGCCCGACGAAGATCAGATAGATCGCGACGATGTAGTTGAGGAGCCGCGGCATGATCAGGATTAGGACGCCTGCGATCAGAGCCACGATAGCAGGCAGATGCCCAGCGGTGATGGTCATTGAAGTTTTCTCCGGGGGTTTTTGGAGGAGCGAATCGAGCGGCAGTTTATCCGCTGAGGGAAGTTCCCACATCAAGACGCCCGTCCCGCCGACGAGTTCCCGCAACTCACGAAAATTGCTCCAAATTGCCGCGTATATGGCGGCGGCTTTCCGGAACATCACCGCAGCCGATGCATTGGCTCGCCGTGCGCATCGGCGAAGGCTGGCGCGCACCGAAAAAGAATGGAGCGAGCCATGCGAAACAGATTACTTGCCGTTGCAGCGGTTGCTGCCGCGATCACGGTGCCGGCTGTTGCCGCACAGGCCCAGACGGTTGGCATCGTCCGCGGTGGTCCGGCTGTCGCCGTCGATGATGACGGAGGCATCGCGGTCGAACAGCGTCCGGCATTCCGCGAATACATCGTGCGCGAGCGTGTACCGAACTACACGGTTCCGGATCGCGTCGTGGTCGGCACCGTGCTGCCTGACGCCGGCGTGACCTATTACGACGTGCCGCAGCGGTTCGGCGCGACGCCCTATCGTTACACCGTCGTGAACGGCGAGACCGTTCTGGTCGAGCCGCGTTCGCGACGGATCGTTCAGGTGGTCGACTAGATCAACGTCAGCACGATCGCCTGAACGACAGTCCGGGCGCCGCGCAAGCGGATGTGCGCGAGGATCGACCGGACCAGAAAGCCCCGTCCGGCCTCCCCTCCGGGCGGGGCTCTTCCGTTCTGATGCCGTGCCGGGTTACGACTTGAGGATCGAGAGTAGCGTCGAGGTCGACTTGTAGCTCTTGATCGCGGCGTCCTGGAAATCCTGCGTCCAGTTGGCAGCCTGGCGCTCCTCCGCGCTCATCGAGGAATATTGCTTGAGGATGCCGAGGCTGAACTGGCGCGGATCGCCGGCGGTCTGGCTCTGCTTCAGCGCGTCGAGCACGGCGAGACGCGTCCGCGTATTGAGTTCCTGCTTGGCCGCGAAGATCTCCTCGGTGGAAAACTTCTTGTCCTGGTTCAGCGAGATCGCCGAGAGCGAGCGGTTGTCGAGCGAGGAAAGGTCGGCGAGCTGTCCGGTCTTGCGGCGGGGATCGTAGACCAGCTCCTTGCCGCTTTTCGCCGCCTCGCTCTTCTGCCGATCGAGGAAGGCGCGCACGTCGCTGGCAATGCTGCTGAAGTCGCGCGTGGTGCTCTTTGTGGGAGGCGCCGTCCCCGCCAGCGAGGCCGCGATCGGATCGCCGGAAATTCCCGATGGTGCCGTGTTCGGATCCTGCTGCGTCGCCTGATAGCCCTTCAGCACCGCGGCGCGCTGGCTGGCCCAGGTTGCGGTGGCCTTCTCCTCATCGCTCGCACCATCGAGATAATCGAGCGCGGTCTTGTAGCTGATGCTGTAGTCGCCGGTCAGGCGCGTGGTCGCCAGCGACGGCTCCATCGCCTTGTCGAAGCGCTGCTTCAGCTCGGTGGCCGCAACCGCCTGCTCGTCCGGGGTGAACTTGCCGCCATTGTTGGTCGAGATCGCAAACAGCGAGCGACGGTCCAGCGTCGAGAGATCGATGGTGGTCTTGCCGTCGACGATCGGCGTCTTGACGCCGGCGACCGTGTAGAGCCGGTCGAGCGTGATCCGCGCATCGCTGGTGACGGTGGCAAAATCCGGCAGCGGCGCCTTGGCGAGCTGCGCGCGGGCGGCGTCCGACAGCGTGAGGTTGGTTGCCGCGTTGGCCGTCGAGGACGCCGACAGATCGCCGGCGGTGCCGTCGCCCGACAAGGTCGCCGCCAGTGACGGCGTCGCTGCTGCCCGCGCATAGGCCGAACCATATTGGGCGTAGGGATTGGGCGTGGTGCCGATCGAGGTCATCGGGCGGTCCCTGCATTGGCGCGAGGGGCGATGTCTTAAGAAATCGTTGCTTTGTCAGGACCTTCGCAGGGCATGGTTAACAAATTGCAAATTGTGTCGAAATATTTCCAGCGCGACGCAAATCGCTGCGGCGGTGGTCTATTTGTCGACGACCCAGGCGTGGCGGCGCTGCGTGAAGACCGATTGCGACGGTGCGGGAAAATCGGGGTCCGCGAAGGCGCCGACCGCAACGCCGATCAGGTCCGGCGCGACCGGGCTCCCAATAGACCGACGATCCGCAATTCGGGCAGAAATGAAACACCACGGCAGATCCACTGCCGCCGATGCGGCTGTATTCGCGCGCCTCGCCCTGCGGCTCGACGTCAGCGCGCGGAAAGAACGCCGCGACGCCATAGGTGCTGCCGGTTCGCTTCTGACACTCCAGGCAATGACACAGCGCTACTGTGGTGGGCTCGCCCTGGCAGGTGACGCGGAGCTGTCCGCAGGCGCATGTCGCGAGCCGCGCCATCATCGCCCGCCCTTGCTGGCGACCAGCCGGTGAATGACCTTGCCGGACGATGCGCTGACGACCTCCGCGTCGAGCAGCAACTCGGCCGCCGCCAGCTCGGCCCGCACCAGCGCGGTATCGAACGCCGCGTAAAGCCGGCCATGCGCATCGCGCGCATCGTCACCTCTGGTCACGCGCCAGCTCAGATAGAAGATGCCGCCGGGCTTCACGATATCGAACATGCGACGGACCGACGGCGCGATCAGCGCGTGATCGAGATGCATGATCACGGTCTCGCAGAGCACATTGTCGAAGCTGCCGGAGGCGGTGCCGGACAGGTCCGGCAGCTCGGCGCGGGCAAAGCGCAGCGCCGGATAGCGGGCGCAGGCTTCCGCGAGCAGGCCCCCGGAGGCGTCGAAGCCTTCGGCCGGAAAGCCGTTGGCATTGAGCCAAGCCACCTCGCGGCCGCTGCCGCAGCCGATATCGGCGGTCGCGCCGCCCCGGATGAAGAACCGCGTGACGATGTCGTGCAGATCGACCGGGGCCGGCTGTTCGTGCCAGTCCTGCGCAAACGCCGCCGCATCCTTGTCGTAAGCGGCGAGCGTTGCGCGGTCCATCGATCAGCCCTCGATCCTGGAGAAGTCCGCAACCGCGCGCGTCGCAGCGCGGATCTCGTTGAGCAGCTTGAGGCGGTTTTCGCGCACCTTCGGATCGTCGTCGTTGACCTTGACCTTGTCGAAGAACGCATCGACCGCCGGACGCAGCTTGGCCATCGCGCTCATCGCGCCGGCGAAGTCTTCCTTGGCGACGGCGGCGGAGGCCTCGGCCTTCACCTGGTCGATCGCCTTGGCCAGCGTCTTCTCTTCGTCGAGCGTGTAGAGCGCGGCGTCAGGCGCGCCGTCGAAGGTCCGCTTGTCCCTCTTCTCCTCGATCGCGAGAATGTTGCTGGCGCGTTTCGTGCCAGCGAGCAGGTTTTTGCCGTCGTCGCTGTCGAGGAATTTGCCGAGCGCCTCGACGCGCCGGACGACGAGCAGCAGATCGTCCTGGCCACCAAGCGAGAACACGGCATCGACGAGATCGTGGCGCGCGCCCTGATCGCGCAGCTGGACCTTCAGGCGGTCGGCAAAGAAGGCTAGCAGATCGTTCGGCAGCGTTTCGGCATCGGCCTTGAGCGACAATCCGAGCAACGCGGATTTGGCCGTCTTCAGGATCGGCAGGCGCAGCGTATTCTCGACGATCAGCCTGATCGCGCCGAGCGCTGCCCGGCGCAGCGCGAACGGGTCCTTCGAACCCGTCGGCTTCTCATCGATCGCCCAGAATCCGGCGAGCGTGTCCAGCTTGTCCGCCAGCGCGACCGCGACGCTGACCGGATCGGTCGGCACGCGATCGGTCGGCCCCTGCGGCTTCCAGTGGTCCTCGCTCGCGGCGGCGACGGACGCATCCTCGCCCTGCGCCAGCGCGTAGTACTTGCCCATCAGGCCCTGCAACTCCGGGAATTCGCCGACCACTTCGGTCAGCAAATCGGCCTTCGCGAGGCGCGCGGCGCGCCTGGTCTTCGCGACGTCGGCGCCGACCAGCGGCGCGATCTCGGCGGCGAGCCGCTCGATCCGCTTGATACGCTCCGCCTGGGTGCCGAGCTTCTCGTGGAACACGATCTGCTCGAACTTCGGCAGCCGGTCTTCCAGCTTGGTCTTCAGATCGGTCTCGTAGAAGAATTTTGCGTCGGACAGCCGCGGACGGATCACGCGCTCATTGCCGGCGACGATGGTCTTGCCGCCGTCGGGCGCCTCGATATTGGCGGTCAGCACGAACTTGTTGGTCAGCTTGCCCGTCTTGGGATCCCTGACCACGAAGCACTTCTGGTTGTTGCGGATGGTGGCGCGGATCACTTCGTCGGGGATCGACAGGTATTGCTCCTCGAACGATCCCATCATCACGACCGGCCATTCGACGAGGCCCGAAACCTCGTCGACCAGTACCTGATCCTCGACCAGTTCGAGGCCCTGCGCGAACGCCAGCTCCTTGGCGTCCTCGAGGATGATGTCCTTGCGCGCCTGCGGATCGAGGATCACCTTCGCGGCCTTCAGCTTGGCCTCGTAATCCTCGAAGCGGCGCACGGAGATCGCACCCGGCGCCATGAAGCGATGGCCATAGGTGGTCTGCCCGGCCTCGATGCCGTCGACGGAGAACTTGACGATGTCGGGCTCCTCGGTCTCCAGACCGAAGGTCGCGGTGATGGCGTGCAGCGGGCGCACCCAGGTGAGCGAGCCTGATTTCGCCGAGCGCGCGCCCCAGCGCATCGATTTCGGCCAGGGGAAGGTCCGGATAATCACCGGCAGCATTTCCGCGATCACGTCGATCGCGGCACGGCCGGGCTTTTCGATGAGCGCAATGTAGAAGTCGCCCTTCGCATCTTTCTGGACCTTTGCTTCATCCAGCGACGTGAGACCGGTCGCTTTCAGAAAGCCCTGCACCGCCGCATCAGGGGCGCCGATCTTCGGGCCGCGACGTTCGGTCTTCAAATCGGGCTGGCGCGCGGGAATGCCGTGCACGGTGAGCGCAAGACGGCGCGGGGTCGCGAATGCCTTGGCGCCCTCATACACCAGGCCTTCAGCGACCAGCTTGTCGGTCACCATGCGGCGCAGATCGTCGGCCGCTTTCGCCTGCATGCGCGCGGGAATTTCTTCGGAGAACAGTTCGAGGAGAAGATCGGGCATCAGACCGCCCTGCCCGTTTCAGTGTGGATCCATGCCTCGCCGCAGGCCTTCGCCAGGTCGCGCACGCGGGCGATGTAGCTCTGCCGCTCCGTCACCGAGATGACCCCGCGGGCGTCGAGCAGGTTGAACACGTGGCTCGCCTTGATGCACTGGTCGTAGGCCGGCAAGGCCATCAGATGTTCCTTTTGATTCCCACCCTCACGCCAGCCGGCGGCGAGATATTTGCGGCAGGCCTCCTCGGCCATCCTGAACTGCTCGAACAGCATCGCGGTGTCGGCGTGCTCGAAATTGTGTCGTGAGTATTCCTGCTCGGCCTGCAGGAAGACGTCGCCATAGGTCACCTTCTCGGCGCCCTCGCGGCCGTTGAAGTTGAGGTCGTAGACGCGGTCGACGCCCTGCACATACATCGCGAGCCGCTCGAGTCCGTAGGTAAGCTCGCCCGCGACTGGCGCGCATTCGACGCCGGCGACCTGCTGGAAGTAGGTGAACTGCGACACTTCCATGCCGTCGCACCAGCACTCCCAGCCGAGGCCCCAGGCGCCGAGGGTCGGGCTTTCCCAGTCGTCCTCGACGAAGCGGATGTCGTGGACGGCGGCGTCGATCCCGATCGCGGCTAGCGACTTCAGGTACAGGTCCTGAAGGTTCGGCGGCGACGGCTTCATGATCACCTGGAACTGGTAGTAGTGCTGGAGGCGGTTGGGGTTTTCGCCGTAGCGGCCGTCCTTGGGCCGCCGCGAGGGCTGCACATAGGCCGCGTTCCAGGGTTTTGGCCCCAGCGCACGCAGCGTGGTCGCGGGATGGAAGGTGCCGGCGCCCATTTCCATGTCGTAGGGCTGCAGGATGACGCAACCCTGCTCGGCCCAGAACCGCTGGAGGGCCAGGATGAAGCCCTGGAACGAACGTTCCGGGCGCATGTGGTCAGGCAGGGCGTCCATCGTTGGAATCGATCTCGCGAGGGGGTGTGAGGCGCGCGGGACCGTATCGGCGGCAGCCAATGGAATCAAGGCGATGGGGGATGTTTCTGCACCTCGCCCCGCTTGCGGGGAGAGGTCGAAATTCGCGCGCAGCGCGCATTTCGGGTGAGGGGACTCTCCGCGAACTTAGGTCTTTCGAATCTGCGGAAACAGCCCCTCACCCCGGCCCTCTTCCCGCAAGCGCGGGGCGAGGGAGATCCAAGCCCTAGCCCGGGCGATAGGCCCCGGTCACGGGGTCGCGGCGCAGGGTCTTGATTTCGCCCGCGCGGGTGGCCTCGGCCACGCGGGACAATCGCGCCTCTTCGAGTTCCTGGTTGATCCGGACGGCCGTCTTGTACGCCCAGCGGACCACGGCCAAGCTTCCCAAGACGCCTGCGAATGCAATCAGCGGCGGCATCGGTCGATCCTTGTCGTTCACGTCTGTCAGGCCCCCAATGACGGGCATTCTCGCGCAAGGCGGCCTGCGCCGCAATCGCGGTTTTGGGGCTAAATGGCGCGCTCACATCCCTGTGTTCACAGCCCGAATCTGGCCCAAATCGCCCGGGTTTCCAGCGCCGAGATCACCTCGTCCGGCAGCGCGGCCAGCCCGTCCAGCGCCGCCAGCGACCCTGCCCCCGGCGCCCGCCGGCCGAGCAGGCCGGACAGCAAGCCGCTGGCCGGCGCAATCACCGGGGTCAGCACCTTGTCGCCATAGCGGGCCCGTAGCGTGGAGCGGATGTCGCCGATGCCGTCGGCGAGCCCGAGACCGATCGCGGTATCGCCGGCCCAGTATTCACCGGTGAACAGCATGTCGTCGGCGCCCTTGAGGCGGCTGCCGCGGCTCTGCTTCACCAGCGTGATGAAGATCGCATGGATCTCGCGCTGGATCGCCTTCAGCCGGGCGACGTCGTCGGGGTTCTCGGGAAGGAACGGATCGAGCATCGCCTTGTGGCTGCCCGCCGTATACAGCCGGCGCTCGACCCCGATCTTCTTGATCAGCCCCTCCAGGCCAAAGCTGCCGCCGACCACGCCGATCGAGCCGAGGATCGAGGACGGGTCGCAATAGATCTCGTCGCCCGCGCAGGCGATCATGTAGCCGCCGGAGGCCGCGACGTCCTCGACGAACACCAGCACCGGCAGCTTCTTCTCGGCGGCGAGTTGCCGGATGCGCAGATAGATCTGCCGCGACTGCACCGGCGAGCCGCCCGGCGAATTGATCACCAGCGCCACCGCCTTGGCATTCCGCGTGCCAAAGGCGCGCTCCAGCATCTTGGCGACGCCGGAGAGTGTCATGCCGGGCCGCAGCGGCGTCACCGCGCCGATCACGCCTGCCAGCCGCACCACCGGCACGACGGCCGCGCCGCGCCTGAAGCGCGCCGGCAACACTGCCTGCACGCGTTCGAGCAGTCCCGAACGTCCAGCGTGATCACTTATTTGTTCACTCATGCCGTTACCTCGAATTAACCACTTTTTATCACGCCACTGTCATTGGAATCCGTGGAACGCGTTTTGCATTTTGTCATTGGGGCTGCAATGCGCGGGCGGAGAGGGACTCATGAAAATCTATCTGCTGATTTTGCTGATCGGTACACTCCTGGCGGCGATCCACTTCACGTCCACGCCGGACCGCCAGTCGGAAACGGCTTCGCAGTGATTTAGTGCCTCTGACGACGTGGGCAGCATGCCTGCCCGCTAAAGCGCAATGCCATCGCGCCTTGGCTTCTTGTTCGAGCATGATCGTTTTAGCGCCGCGCCAGCGGCAATTCCCCCTTCCCAGCCAACACCTCCTGCACCCATTTATTGGGCACGCCTGACTCTTCATTGAGCAGCAGTGGGGCATGGAGCCGCGTCGGCGCCCGGCCGCCCTTGGTCGCCTGCACCAGGATTCGGATCGCCGGCGACGTCCCGTCACCGTGAACCGGCAGGATCTCGAGGCTGCCAAAACCGCGGTCCAGCGCGGCCAGCACCTCGGCAATGCCGTCGGCCCGCCAGATCAGCGCAAGCTGCCCGTTCGACCTGAGAATTCGCCGCGCCGCGTGAACCCAGCCGGCCAGCGTGGTCGCGGTCGCGACGTGGGCGCGCTCGCGCACACCGTCCGGCGAGGCGCGGTGCCGCGACGGATCATTGAACGGCGGGTTCATCAGCACGACGTCGGCGCTATCCGGCCCGAGGCCGGCATCGTCGAAGGCCGCGGCACCGGCTTCGACATCAAGCACGATCACGTTCGCCAGGATCGCGTTGGTGCCGGCATTATTCCGCGCAAGCTCGGCCAGGGCCGGGTCGATTTCGACCAGAACGAGATCGATCCCCCTTACCCGCCGCGCCACGGCCAGTCCGGCCGCGCCGACGCCGGAGCCGAGATCGACGACGCGGTCGCCTGGTCGAGCCGGCGTCGCTGCGGCGAGCAGGATCGCGTCATGGCCGGCGCGGTGGCCGCTGCGGGGTTGCCGCAGGCGCAATTGGCCACCGAGAAATCGGTCTTCGGTGATCCCGGCGGCCGCAGACTCGCTTTTTGACGCGTTTTCTTCACGCGAACCGGGGCCCATTTCGCTCGAAAACGCTCTAGTCATCGGCCCGCAATTCGTGGCCGAGGCCGGCATCGGTCAGGAGCTGGCGGGCCTCGTGGTTGTCGTCCTCATGCACCAGGATCCGGCGTGGCAAGACGCCGAGCGAGCCCTCGATGATGCTCATGTTCTGGTCCAGCACCAGATGATGGATGTTAGCGCTGTCGAGCAGCGCGCCGATGGCGGAGACCAGCACCATGTCATTGGTCCGTACCAATTCCCGCAAAATACGCTCTCCTGTCGCCCCGGCAGTGCGGCACTTGCGCCACATGTCAATAACTTGATGGCCTTGCCGCTGCACCGCTCAGTTTCTATTGTTATAGCTGAGCATAGTGCGTATTCGGCAAAATTGGAGACCAGCGTGGCGGTTATTGTACCCTTCGAAAGCCCGTCCAATGCTTCGATCGACGGGCTGGTGGGACTTCTCGCCGCCGACATGGAGCGCGTCAACGCGACGATCCTTTCGCGGACCGGCTCCGAGGTCACCATGATCCCCGAGGTCGCCAATCACCTGATCTCCTCCGGGGGCAAGCGGTTGCGCCCGATGCTGACGCTGGCAATGGCCCAGCTCGCGGACTATTCCGGCGACGGCCATATCAAGCTCGCCGCCGCGGTCGAGTTCATGCACACCGCGACCCTGCTGCATGACGACGTGGTCGACGAGAGCGAGCTGCGCCGCGGCAAATTGTCCGCGCGGATGCTGTGGGGCAACGAGGCCAGCGTGCTGGTCGGCGACTTCCTGCTCGGCCAGGCGTTCCGGATGATGGTCGAGGTCGGCTCGCTCCGCGCACTCGACATCCTCTCCGCCGCCGCCGCCACCATCGCCGAGGGCGAGGTGATGCAGCTTGCCGCCGCCAAGAACACCGCGACCACCGAGGACGAATATCTCGCCGTGATCCGCGGCAAGACCGCGGAGCTGTTCGCCGCCGCCTGCGAGGTCGGCCCCGTGATCGCCAACCGTCCGAAGGCCGAGCAGACCGCCTGCCGTTCGGTCGGCATGAATCTCGGCATCGCCTTCCAGCTCGTCGACGACGTGCTCGACTATGGCGGCAAATCCGCAAAACTCGGCAAGAATGTCGGCGACGATTTCCGCGAGGGCAAGATCACGCTCCCGGTGGTGCTCGCCTTCCGCCGCGGCAATGATACCGAACGCAAGTTCTGGATCCGCGCGCTGGAGCGCGGCGAGATCGGATCGGCCGACCTCGACCACGCGATCGGACTGATGACCAAGCACCGCGCCCTCGAAGACACCATCAGCCGCGCCCAGCACTACGGCGCGATGGCGGTCGACGCGCTGGCGCTGTTCCCGCCCTCGCCGATGAAGACCGCGCTGGAAGAGGTCGTCGCGTTCTGCCTGGCGCGCTCTCATTGATCTAGGCGCTCGCGAACAACAAGACGGTGTCATCCCTGCGAAAGCAGGGACCCATACTCCGCGGCGAGAGTTGTAGGCGGGTCTCGTCATTCCAGCGTCACGCAAATAACAAGCATCGGTGGTCATGGGTCCCAGCTTTCGCGGGGGCGACACCAGGGTTTGCTGCACCGGCGCCCGCTACTCCTTCACCGGCACCCAGATCTCCAGCCCGCCATTGCCGGTACTCGCATCGAACTTCTCGTCGTAGCGCTCGAAGTTCGGCGCGTCCGCGACCTTCATGCCGGATTGCGGCAGCCAGCGATTCCAGATCGTGTTGACGGTGCGGCGGATGGTCGAGATGTGGTCGGCGTGGGTGAACACGACGTATTTCTGCTCGGGAATGCGGACGCGCGCGAACTCGCGCGGCAGGTCGGAGAAATCGGCGACCTCGACGCCGGCGATGTAATCGAAATTGCCGGCATCGTCGCCGTTGCAGCAGACGCCATAGGCGACGTTGCCGACTTGGCGGGGGATATGCGCGCATTGCTGGTGGAAGCCCTGCCACTGGTTCGGAATGCCGGCATCGCTGCCATTGCCGTGGTTGTAACGCTCGCCGATGCCGGCGACGAGGAACGCCTTCCCGGTGGCGATGCGCGGCGGATCGATGTGGTCGAGAGCTGTCGAGATCATGGTGATCGGCTCCTGGAGATTGAGTGTCGTCAGACACGTTGTCGCGCGCACCGTCTCGGGCGTGACGCCGAAATGGTCGCGAAACGCGCGGGTGAATGCTTCGTGGGAGCCGTAATCCGCATCCAGCGCGAGGCTGAGAATATCGGGCGCACCGGCCGCAAGTTGGCGCGCGGCTTCGCTGAGCCGCCGGGCCCGCACATAACGCATCACCGAGAACCCGGTCGCCTCCGCGAACGCCCGTACCAGATGGAAGCGCGAGACGCCGGCTACGGCGGCAATCTCGTCGAGCGTCAGCGGCGCGCCGAGATGGCTTTCGATATACCAGAGCGCCTTCTGGGCTGGATTCATGGATGACGGCTTTCCTGCAAAGCTCGGGCATCATGCACGGCGGCCGCGCGCGGCATTTGACAGTCCTTGCTGCCCGACGGCGAAACCGCGGTTCCGCTCCACGGAAATTTACCCGCAAAGCCGTCGCTGGCAACAATGTTGCAATCGTGCATACTCGCCAACGCATCGATCCGACGGCTCATCAAGCTGCCCGATAATCAAGACTGCAAGAGCCGCGGCCAGCATGTCAGGGAGGACAATGATGCACCACCAACGCTTGAGCTATGCCAACTGCGTCAAATCAGCGGCGCTTGCGGGGCTTTTGACGATCGCCGTCGCCAGCGCCGCCAACGCGCAGAAGAAATACGATCCGGGCGCAACCGACACCGAGATCAAGGTCGGCAACATCATGCCCTATTCCGGTCCGGCGTCGGCCTACGCCACGATCGGCAAGACCGAAGCCGCCTATTTCAGCAAGCTCAACAGCGAAGGCGGCATCAACGGCCGCAAGGTCAACTTCATCTCCTACGATGACGCCTACTCGCCGCCGAAGATGGTCGAGCAGGCCCGCAAGCTGGTCGAGAGCGACGAGGTGCTCCTGATCTTCAATCCGCTGGGCACGCCGGGCAATACCGCGATCCAGAAATACATGAACGCCAAGAAGGTGCCGCAGTTGTTCGTGTCCACCGGCGCGGCCAAGTGGAATGATCCGAAGAACTTCCCGTGGACCATGGGCTGGCAGCCGAGCTACCAGGTCGAAGCGCGCATCTATGCCAAGTACATTCTGCAGAACTATCCGGGCAAGACCATCGGCGTGCTCTATCAGAACGACGATTTCGGCAAGGACTATCTGATCGGCCTGCACGACGGGCTCGGCGACCAGGCCAAGAAGCTGATCGTCGTCGAATCCTCCTACGAGACTTCGTCACCGACGGTGGATTCGCAGATCGTGCAGATCAAGGGCGCCAACCCTGACATCTTCGTCAACATTGCAACGCCGAAATTCGCGGCGCAGGCGATCAAGAAAGCCGCCGAGCTCGACTGGCATCCGGTGCAGTTCCTGACCAACGTCTCCGGCTCGATCGGCGGCGTGATGAAGCCGGCCGGCTATGAAGCGAGCCAGGGCGTGCTGTCCACGGCGTATCTCAAGGACCCCAAGGATACCGAGTGGAAGAACGATCCGGCGATGACCGAGTGGCGCGCCTTCATGACCAAGTGGTATCCCGAAGGCGACCTCGACGACGCCGCCACCGTATTCGGCTATGGTGTCGCCAAGGGGCTCGAGCAGGTGCTGCGGCAATGCGGCGACAATCTCACCCGCGAGAACCTGATGAAGCAGGCGGCCAGCCTCAACTTCGAGATCGGCATCTATCTGCCCGGCACCAAGATCAAGACCGGGCCGGACGACTATGCGCCGATCGAGCAGCTGCAGATGATGCGCTTCAAGGGCGAGAGCTGGGAGCGGTTCGGCCCCATCATGAGCGGCGAGAAGAGCAGTTGAGGGCTTTCCTCCACAACTTTGCGGTTCGTGATGCCCGGCCGTGCGCCGGGCATCCACGTCTTCGACATGATTCACGAGCAAGACTTGTCGCAAGCAAGACTCGTTACGAGCAAGATTTGCGATGGCCGGAACCCAGACCAGCCGAAGCGACGCCGTTCTTCAGGCTCAAGTGTCCGGCCACCACGAATTCCAGGCACATCCTGCGATCGGAAGGACAACAACAATGAAAATCACCGACGTCCGCGCCCACCATATCCGCATTCCCTACGACGCCGGGCCCGCGAGCTTCCGCCAGGGAGCTTCCGCGATCTCGGCGCTCGACATGGTGCTGGTCGAGGTTTCGACCGATGCCGGCCTCACCGGCTGGGGCGATGCCTTCGCCTATGTCTGCCCGAAGACGAGCTGCACGGCGGTGGCCGAGATGATCGCGCCGCAGGCCCGCGGCCTCGAGGTGCCCGACGCCGCCAGTATCCCCGCCGCGATGGAGCAGATCCAGCGCAACCTCCATCTGTTCGGCCGCTACGGCATCACGATGTTTGCGATCTCGGCGCTCGACATCGCGCTGTGGGATCTCGCCGGCAAGGTGAAGGGCGTGCCGCTGCATCAACTGATCGGCGGCGCGAAGCGGAGCACGATCCCGGCCTATGCGAGCCTGATGCGAATCGGCAATCCGGCGCACATCGCCGCCGAATGCAAGAAGGCGATCAAGCTGGGCTATTCCGCGATCAAGCTGCACGAGACCACCGTGCCCGCGGTCGCCGCCGCGCGCGAGGCGATCGGCCCTGACGTGCCGCTGATGGTCGACATGAACTGCCCGCTGGACGGACCCGCGGCGATCCAGTTCGCGCGCGACTGCAAGCAGGCCGCGCCGCTGTTCCTGGAGGAGCCGGTCTGGCCGCCGGAGGATTTTGCGACGCTCGCCGAGGTGCGCAGAGAAGGCCGGCTCGATATCGCGGCCGGCGAGAACGCCTGCACCGTGCATCAATTCCGCCAGATGATGACCGCGGGCGCGGTCAGTCACGCGCAGCCCTCCGTGATCAAGGTCGGCGGCATCACCGAATTCCTGAGGGTGGCCGTCCTCGCCGACGAGTTCGGCGTCCAGGTGATTCCGCACTCGCCCTATTTCGGGCCGGGCTTCCTCGCCACGCTGCATCTGATGGCGATCCGCGACGCGGGGCTGATCGAGGTGTTCTTCATGAAGCGTCCGGCCTGCCTGTGGGGCGATCGCATCGACGTCGACGCCAACGGCCATGTCGCCGTGCCGCAGGGCCCCGGCCTCGGCTACGAGCCGGATCGCGACGTGATGGAGCAGCATCGGGTGGCGTGAGGAGCCCGGCTCGTTCCATCGTCATTGCGAGGAGCTCGCGACAAAATTGCAAAGCAATTTTGCGCTGAAGCGACGAATCAATCCATCGTTCCGCACGCGCGGTGGGATGGATTGCTTCGCGGAGCCTGTCATCCGGCGGCGCTTCGCGCCGACCGGGTGGCGCGCAATGACGATTTCCTACTTCGTCCCGTCCTTCGCGGCGGGCGCGGCGTCCTTCGCCGGCGGCGCGTCGGCCTTCTTCTTCAGGTCCTCGGTCAGCTTGACCTGCGCTGTTTGCAGATCGGTGACGAGCTTCTGCAAGTTCGCGACCGAACTCTGCAAGCTCACGATCTGCCGGTTGGCGGCATCGAGCTTCTGTTGATGATCCGATGTGAGCTTGTTGATCGTCTTCTGCAGGAAATCGACATTGCTCTGCAAACAGCTCGTGCGCCGCTCCATGGTTTTCTCGACGGTGCAGATCTCGATGCCGGGAACGTCCTGCGCATGCGCGGTTCCGGCGACGCCGAGTGCGAGCGGTGCCAGCAAGGCGAGAACAAAACGAGCGGTCATCGGCGTCTCCAGGCAAATGCGTCATTCACAGTTTTGTGCTCGCGACGCTGAAAGCGAGGCAGACATACCACACTGAAACCGCATTCAGGCGGTGTGCTTCACCCATTACGGGACTACTCGTGGGGACGGGGGCCTTCGGAACTTGTTTGGTTCGATCCCTTTTGGCTCGACCTTGGGCAGTGGAGACAGATCGCATGGCAACGCGCGAAAAACGGATGGCGCAATTCGATGGCAATGGCGAACCGGCGCCGGAACAGCGCGTGGAAGTACTTTGTGAGGATCATAGCGGAACGTATCAGCTGCCGTTCGCCTGCCGCTTCGTCAACGGCCAGTGGCGCAATGACAACACCGGCGGCGCGCTGGAAGCCAACGTCATCGCATGGCGGATGCCGCGCGAGAAGCAGGCAGGCGTGGCCTGAGGCCGGCATCGGTGCGCGCTGTTTCAAAACGCGACGCGCGCGCACCGTGTCTTAAGATTTGGAACGCGGGTGGAACGAACCGCGTCCGAATCACTGATCGAGCAACGTACTGCGTTGTTCACGGCTAGATGTGGCCATCAGCCCGAGGCTGCGCACCACATACAGAAGCATGACGATCGGCCGCAGCCAGCGGCCGATAACAAAGGTTAACTCTTCCGCAGACGACATCGCGATCCCTCCTCTCTGTCCGCCCGGGCGATCATTTCCACGGCGTGATCGGCGGCACCGCTTCGGTCGCCGGCGGCACATCCACAGTCTTGAAATCGGCTGGGCTGACGATCTCGAGGTATTCCATGTCCTTCGAGTAATCGAACAAATAGTGGGTGATGCCGGGACGCTGATGGATGACGTCGCCGGCCTCGACCAGCGTCTCCTTGTCCTCGTACATGAAGCGCGCCCAGCCCTTGGTCATGATGACGATCTGAAAATCGCACAGATGCTTGTGCCAGCCGGTGCCCTGCTCCGGCGGCATATCGGGATTGGCCTTGACCAGGTGGCAGATCACCTGCCCGCTGGTGGCATCGGCGATGCCGAGATCGCGATACAGGAAGAAGTCGCGCAGACCTCCGCCCTTGAACTCGGTGTCACCGGGTTTGACGTGGGAGAATTTGCTGACGACGGCGTGCTGGTTCATTTCAAGCCTCCACGGTTCTCGTGTTCGCGAGATCGCGGCGCGGCTCAGCGTCCAAATTTTCGGCAGCGTCGCATCGTCGCGGTCACAGCTCGGTCATGCCATGCGAAATCCTTGCCAGCCGGGTTAGGCTGCGGCGAACCGTCTCGCCATGCGCTGATATCGCCGCAGAAGCATTTGGAGCGAGGCACGAATTTGCGCCTCAGTGGCTGTCGCGCGGGTCCGGCGCGCATGCCGGTGCCCGACGCCGGCGGCACGTCTATTGAGCAAGGCTTGCCTCGTGCTTGAGCCGCCGATGCAGGCAGGCCGGGCCGGGCGCTGCCTAATATTCGACCTCGAGCTCCTCGACGTCGGCCGGCTCCGCCTTCGCGGCCTCGATCCATTCCTGCATCTCGGGCATCGTCATGATGGTGCTGGCATACACCGCAAGCGCAGGCTCGAGCTTGACGTCATAGGTCATGAAGCGGGTCACGACCGGCGCATACATCGCGTCCGCCATGGTGCGGCGTTCGCCGAACAGGAACGGCCCGCCCGATGCGCCGAGGCAGTCGCGCCAGATGGTGCAGACGCGATCGATGTCGGCCTGCGCCCGCGACCAGATCTTGAAGCCGGGGAAATGGCCCTTGAGATTGACCGGCAGCGACGAGCGCAGCGTGGTGAAGCCGGAATGGATTTCGCCCGAGATCGAGCGGCAATGCGCGCGCTGAATCCGGTCTTCCGGCAACAGCCCGGCATGCGGCATGATCTCGTTGAGATACTCGCCGATCGCGAGCGTATCCCAGACCGTCGCACCGTCGTGGCGCAGGCAGGGCACCAGGATCGAGGACGACAGCAGCAGCAGCTCGGCGCGGGCCGACGGGTCGTCGGGCGCGGTGACCACCTCCTCGAACTCCAGCCCGGCGAATGTCGTCAGCAGCCAGCCGCGCAACGACCAGGAGGAGTAATTCTTGCTGCTGATGGTCAGTGTCGCTTTCGCCATATCGGTCCCTCACGCCTGAACGCGTCCTCAGCTCCCCGATATCGCGCGCCGGTTCAGCCGCCGCGCATCCGGAGCCATCAGCTTTTGCAGCAAGCCACGTGCCAATTTGCTGGGCGACCGGCCCGCCTCTGGCGTCGATATTGCATGGCAAGCCAGGCCACGGGTGGATGCGTATGATGTCAATGATGTACCAAGCCTATCAGAACCACATGGACCTCACGGCGCCATGGCGGACCGGGGCTGCAGCGGCGCTGAAATACCTCAATCTGGTGCCGCAGGGCGCCGCTGACCGGATGTATGGCCGGCTCGCGGCCGCGCTCGAGCTGATCTCGCGCTCCAGCCTGACCTACGCGCGGCCCCCTTATGGCATCGGCAGCGTGACCGTCGGCAACAGGGAATTGCAGGTGACCGAGGAGGTTGCCTATGCGACGCCGTTCGGCTCGCTGCTGCATTTCAGGAAGGTGGACGGCCCGGAGCAGCCGCGGCTGCTCTTGGTGGCGCCGATGTCCGGGCATTTTGCCACGCTGCTGCGAGGCACCGTAAAAACGCTGCTGCAGGACCATGACGTCTACATCACCGACTGGCACAATCCGCGCGACATCCCGCGCAGCAAGGGCCGCTTCGGGCTCGAGGACTACACCGACCATTTGATCGACTTCCTCGGCCGGCTCGGCCCGCGCGCGCATATGGTGGCGATCTGCCAGCCCTCGGTGTCGGCGCTCGCCGCCGCCGCGATCATGTCGGAGGACAATCATCCGGCGCGGCCGGCCTCGCTCACCCTGATGGCCGGGCCGATCGACACGCGGATCCAGCCGACCAAGGTGAACGAATTCGCCAAGAGCAAGCCGATCAAATGGTTCGAGGATAATCTGATCAACTACGTGCCCATGCAGTGCAAGGGCGCGTTGCGCCAGGTCTATCCCGGCTTCGTGCAGCTCACGGCGTTCGTGTCGATGAATCTGGAGCGTCACATCAAGCAGCACATCGATCTGGCCGATCATCTCGCCAAGGGCGAGACCGCCAAGGCCGCGGTGATCAAGACCTTCTACGACGAATATTTCGCGGTCATGGACCTGCCGGCGGAGTTTTACATCGAGACGGTGCGCGATGTGTTTCAGGAGCATCTGTTGCCGCAGGGCATGCTGATGCATCGCGGCCGCCCGGTGAATCCGGCGGCGATCCGGCGCATGGGGTTGATGACGGTGGAAGGCGAGAAGGACGACATCTGCTCGATCGGCCAGACGCTCGCCGCGCAAGACCTCTGCACCGGAGTCCGCACCTATCGCAAGGTGCATCACATGCAGGCCGGCGTCGGCCATTACGGCGTGTTTTCCGGCAAGCGCTGGAACAACGAGATCTATCCCTTGCTGCGCGATTTCGTGCATGTGAATTCGTGACAGATTCCCCGTAGCCCGGATGAAGCGAAGCGCAATCCGGGAAAGTGCTTCCGCGGAAATGCCGGCCTTGGATTTCGCTCCGCTTCATCCGGGCTTCTGTAACGGGCCTTGGTTAGTCAATCCCTTTTCGCGTCATCCACTCGCCGGGCACTTGCTTCTGTACGGGATCGGCGCGAAGGCCGTCGCCTGATGGGGTGCATTGAGGAGCCGGCCGGCCAATCTACGGATTGCGTGGTCGTGAGCCACTTCCCGGATGGCGGCCTGACCGGATCCATCGTCCCAGCGGAGGGACTTCGCTCGGGGAGAGCCTGGTGTCGTGGCCCGCCCGGAACCGATTGCTGCTCCTGGCTAGATGGCCTTGGTCATCGGGTTGAACGGTTTGGTGTCGGCGAGCATGCGATGCAGGATCACGGCGAGCTTGCGAGCCAGCGCTACCTTGGCCTTGCGCATGCCTGCGCGCCGGGCGATCCGCATCGCCCAGCTCTTCAATGCCGAGCAATTCTTGACCGGCTTGGTCAGCATGACGTGAGCTGCCTGGTAGAGTGCCTCGCGCACGGAGGCATCCCCGATCTTGCTGATGCGGCCGGTGTAGTCGGTCTCACCGGACTGGTACTTCTTCGGGGTGAGCCCAAAGTGGGCTCCCGTGGCCTTCGAGGAGCGGAAGCGCTTCGGGTCGTCGATCGCCGCGGCATAGGTGAGCGCCACGATCGGACCAACGGACGGCGTTGTCATCAGGAGCTTGGCGGATGGATGCGTCCTGGCGAGCTTCTGGGTGTGCTTGTCCAGGCTCTTGAACTCCCGCAGCAGCACCGCATGGGCTTGGAGCAGCGCCGCCGCGACCAACTCCAGTCCGGGATGGCCGGTCACGAGCTCGCGGATGCGTCCGGCGAACGTGCGCTCGGTGGTCGCACCGACCTTCAGGCCAAAACCGCGAAGTATGCCGCGCAGGCTGTTCTCGACATCGCGAAGCTTGGATTGCAGCAGCTTGCGCGCCGTCAGGATGGCGCGGGTCTCCTGCGCCGCGACCGACTTGCAGTGCACCGGCCGGAACCAGCCGAGCCGCATCAACTGCGCGATCCGGCGGGCATCGTTGCGGTCCGTCTTCACCGGCATCGACTTGAAGGCTTCGCGAACGTGCCGCGTTTCCAGCAGCTCGACCGCAAGCCCTGCGTCTCGCAGACCCGCATACAGCCATTGCGACAAGGGGCCTGCCTCCAGCCCGATCCGTTCCAGTACCAGACCCAGCGACCGGAACCAGGCGATCAGCGCCGCCGGCTCGCTCGCAACCTTCGTCTCGCGCAAAATCTTGCCTGTCCCATCGACAAGGCAAACGCTCGAGCATTCCAAAGACACGTCAATTCCTGCATAGTGGTACATGGTCGTCCCTTAATGATGCTTGGAGCGGGCTTGCCCGACTCCGTTGAACACCATCAGTTTGAGGGACGACCGCCTTCCAACCAACAGGCCGCTCGCGAGCGCGCTTCCAAATTGCGCCGTAGCGAGCGGGCGGCCGGCCCGTTACCCCATCTACGAAATCTCGCCTCCTGACAATGCTCCATCTGCATCGTTGCGCGCTTCGCAAAGACGCTGCGGCTAGCCATGCATCCCATCAGGCAGTAGTCTCCCCCGCCACGACGACCCGCTTCCGAAGAATCGTCCAGGGAGAAACTCCATGCGCGCGCCCACTGCCTTCCGTGCCCTCACGCTCGCCCTGATCGGCGCCCTCGCCTTCACCTCAGCCGTATCCGCCGCCGAAGTCCATGTCATGATCTCGGGCGGACTGACGGCGGCCTACAAGGCGCTGGTGCCGGAGTTCGAACGCAAGACCGGGCACAAGGTGGTGACCGCCTTCGGGCCGTCGATGGGTACCACGACGAACGCCATTCCGGTGCGGCTGGAGCGCGGCGAGCCGGCCGACGTGCTGATCATGGTCGGCTATGCGCTCGGCGATCTCATCAAGCAGGGCAAAGTGCTGGCCGACAGCCGCGTCGACCTCGTGAAGTCGCCGATCGGCATCGCGGTGAAGGCCGGCGCACCAAAACCGGACATCGGCTCGGCCGACACCGTCAAGCAGGCGCTGCTGGCGGCGAAGTCTGTCGCCTATTCCGACAGCGCCAGCGGCGTCTATGTCTCGACCGAGATGTTCGCAAAGCTCGGCATCGCCGATCAGATGAAGGACAAGGCGCGGATGATCCCGGCGACGCCGGTCGGCGAGATCGTGGCCAAAGGCGAGGCCGAGATCGGCCTGCAGCAGATCTCCGAGCTGAAGCCGGTCGCCGGCATCGACATCGTCGGCCCATTGCCGGAGCCGTTGCAGAAGATCACGGTATTTTCCGCCGGGATCGCGACGGCTGCAAAGGAGCGTGAGGCCGGCAAGGCGCTGATCAGCTTCCTCGCCTCGCCGGACGCGCGCGACGCGCTGGTGAAGAGCGGCCTCGATCCGATTACGGCGGGTGGGACGCATTAGCGGCGTCCGACTCTCTCCCCGTTCTACTCCCTCCCCGTCATTCTGAGGAGCCCGCACTTGCGGGCGTCTCGAAGGATGCACGGCCCGGCTGGTGGCCGTCGACCCTTCGAGACGCGCGCAAGTGCGCGCTCCTCAGGGTGACGGGACTAGATGGCGAGTAGATACACTACCGCCAATGATGCGCGCCGTAGGCGAGCAGCAGCACCACGACCAGCGCCAGCAACAGCGTGGTCGACTTCCAGAACAGCACCGGGTTGCGCTCGATCAGCGGGGTCGATGACGTCGTCAGATATTTTGCGTTGGGATTGCGCAGGTCGAACAGGAACTCCGAAAAGCTCTCATAGCGCTTGAGCGGGTTGGCATGCACGGCGCGCTCCAGCGCGCCGTCGACCCAGCCCGGTATCTCGCGCCCGCGATGCGCGGCCGGACGGTAGACCAGCCGGTTGAAGTCGGATCGTGTCCGGGCCCGCGCGATCTGCGCGCCATAGGGCAAGCGTCCCGTCAGCATCTGGTAAGTGACGACGCCGAGCGAGAACAGGTCGGAGCGCGCGGTGCCGCCCTCACCGAGGAAATATTCCGGCGCGGTGTATTGCTGGGTGCCCAGGATGTCCTCGACGCCCGCCGGCGCCGCCTCGCCGACGCCCGCGATCCGCGTCGAGCCGAAATCGATTATCTTCACCGTGCCAGTCCTGTCGATCATGATGTTGTCGGGCCTGACGTCCTGGTGCAGCATCTCCTTGCGGTGGAAGGCGCGCAGCCCTTTTGCAATTTGCTCGGTGATGCCGCGTACCGTCTCCAGCGACGGCGCTGGATTGTCCGTGATCCACTGCGTCAGGGTCTGACCGTCGATATATTCCATCGTGACGTAAAGGAAATTGCGCTTGCGCTGCGGCAAAAACGGCTTCAGCACATGCGGGCTGTCGATCCGCCGGGCGACCCATTCTTCCATCATGAAACGCTTCAGATAGGCCGGATCGTCGCGCAGGTCGATCGAGGGGATCTTGATCGTGACCGTGGTGGCGCTGTCCTCGTCGACCGCGAGATAGATGTGGCTGCGGTGCGATGCGTGGAGCTCGCGCACGATGCGATAGCCGTCGAACAGCATCCGTGCGTCGAGCAGCGGCGGCAGCGGCAGTTCGGTCGGCTGGCCGAACACCTCGCCGGCATCGCCGTCGGGCAATTCGTCGATCCGGACGATCTGCACGGTGAGATTGTCCGGGCTGCCGTTCTCATAGGCCTGCTCGACGATCGATTTCGCCGCAGCATCGAGAGACGCGGCACCGTCCTTGATCGTCTTCGCCAGCTGCCGCGCCGGGACATGCTCGTAGATCCCGTCGGTCACCAGCAGGAAGATGTCGCCGCGCTCCAGCGGGAGCGCCTGGTAGTCGATCTCGAGCTGCGGGTTCACGCCGAGCGCGCGGCCAAGATAGCTCTGCTGCGAGGAGATCACGACGCGGTGGTCGTTGGTCAGTTGCTCGAGGCTGTTGCCGGCGACGCGGTAGATCCTGGAGTCGCCGACGTGGAACAGGTGCGCCGTGGTCGACCGGATGACCAGGGCGCTCAGCGTGCAGACGTAACCCTTGTCCTTGTCGTAGGGATTCTGGCTGCGCCTTGTCTGCGCGTGCAACCAGGAATTGGTCGCCTCCAGCACGCGCTGCGCCGAGCTCTTCACCGACCAGGATTCCGAGGTGCAGTAGTAGTCGGTCAGGAAGCTCTTGACCGCGGATTCGGCGGCGATGCGGCCGACGCTGCTCGAGGAGATGCCGTCGGCAAGCACCACCGTGATGCCCTTCAGGCCGAGCAGCGGCTCGCCGGGGATCAAGGCGCCGTGGAAGTCCTGATTGGCGTCCTTGCGGCCCTGATCAGAGAATTGCCCGACCGATATTTTCAGCGCGCGCGGCATCGACCGTCCCAAAGCCAATGGGGACCTCCGCGACAGGAGAGCCCCATAAGTCGTCGAGGATCAAGCCGCGAGGCGCTGGCGCTTCGGCGCCGTCTTCACATGCGTGGTGTAGAGCGTGAGCCCGGTGAAGGCGAGGCCGCCGGCGAGATTGCCGAGCACGGTCGGGATCTCGTTCCAGATCAGGTAGTCCATGATCGAGAACTTCGCATGCAGCATCAGTCCCGACGGGAACAGGAACATGTTCACCACCGAATGCTCGAACACCATGTAGAAGAACACCAGGATCGGCATCCACATCGCGATCACCTTCCCGGGCACCGTGGTGGAGATCATCGCCCCGACGACGCCGGTCGAGACCATCCAGTTGCAGAGCATGCCGCGGATGAACAGCGTGGCCATGCCGGCCGCACCATGCGCCGCGTAGCCCAGCGTTCGCGCCTCGCCGACGTTGCCGATGGTCATGCCGACCTTGTCCGGCTCCTGCGTGAAGCCGAACGTCGTCACGAACGCCATCATGAACGCCACCGTGAGCGCGCCTCCGAAATTGCCGATGAACACGAGAGCCCAGTTGCGCAGCACGCCGCCGAGCGTAACGCCGGGGCGCTTGTCGAGCAGCGCCAGCGGCGAGAGCACGAACACGCCGGTCAACAGATCGAAGCCCAGCAGATAGAGCATGACGAAGCCGACCGGAAACAGCAATGCTCCGACAAGCGGCTGACCCGTATTGACGTTGATCGTCACGGCGAACCAGGCTGCCAGCGCGAGGATCGCGCCGGCCATATAGGCGCGGATCACGGTGTCGCGGGTCGACATGAAGATCTTGGATTCGCCGGCATCCACCATCTTGGTGACGAATTCGGACGGAGCGAGATAGGCCATTCGTAAAATCCCCTTGCGCAATTCGGCCGCGCCGGTTGCCTGCCGGAAGCGACGCGGGTTGGTTGAAATGCTCGTCCGTCCGGGGAGATGGGGCTGCGACGATTGCTCGAGACGCCCGGGCCGGGCACCTTGATCCCCTCGCCTCGGCCAGCATTGGCCTTGGCAATCCGGAGGACGGCAGTCGTCATTGACTGGTGCAATCAAAAGCAATGGATGTGCCAAGCGGCGACGCTGGCGGTTGGCATTAAATCCCCGTCAATACAACGAGTTAGGCTGGTGGCGCAGGAACCGCACGGCGCGATGGCGCGGAATTATGCAGCATGCCCAGATGTCGCCCAGAGGATGCGCGCCCCTCCATCACCGTCATCCCCGCGCAAAGGCTTCGCCTTTGCGCGGGGTAACGGGGAAAGAGTCGATACGCGCGCTACTTCACTTCGCCTCGGTGCGGACCGGCGCGCCCTTCAGCCCGTTGTTGTCGTAGGCCTTGCGCAGCGTGCCGTTGGCGATCGCCTCCGTCATGAACCTGGTGGCGAAGGCCGCGGCGAGCGGATGGTTGAGCGGCACCGCGACCGCGGTGACGGTCTGCTTGAAGGTCTCGTCCAGCACGCGCGTGCCCGGAATCTTCTTCGCCATCGCATTGAGTTGATCGCGCGACAATGCGAAGGCGTCGATCTCGCCACTCTTCAGCAGATTGAAGATCTCGTCATAGGTCTGATAGCCCGTGACCGTGGCGTGTTTGAGATGGGCGATCGCGCCGCGCATCGTGGTGGTGGCATTGACGGCGGCGACCTTGACGCCGTCCTGGTCGAGCGTGGCGAAATTCGTGATCGTCGAGCCGGGCTTGACGATATAGGTAGCGTCGGCAACCTCATAGATCGGCCCGAACGTCATCTTGGTCTCGCGCTCGGAATCCCTGGGCAGGAAGGTGATGTCCCAGGTGCTCTTGGCCGCCGCCTCGGTGATCTGGCCGGAATTCTGGTGCACGACATATTCGACGGGGATGCCGAGTTGCGCCGCCATCTCGCGGCCGAGATCGACGGGAACGCCCGCATAGCCGTTCTCGGTTTTGGTCGACCAGAACGCGCCGCCGGCCGGGCTGATCGCGATCGCGACCCGGAGCTTTCCGGTCGGCGCGATCTGATCCTTCAAGGCGTCGGCATCCGCTGATGTGGCCATGACAATCACTCCCAAAACGAGGCCGGCCAGACGCAGCAGTCGAGACGACATCAGACTTCCTCCACGCCGAATCTTGCTATCCGGCAGGCGCGCAACAAACCGCACGGCGCGGCCTTGTGCAAGCGCCGGTTCCCGCAAGGGAGCTATCCGTATCGGCCTATCTGACCCGGATGGTGATTTTTTCGGAGACGACCGGCGGGCTGAATGGATAGTGCTTGGCGTCGCCCAGCACCAACTGCAAGGTGTGCTTGCCGGGCGCCAGGTCGAGCTGCGTCTCGGTCTGGCCGGCACCGAAATGCAGATGAGACTTGTCCGACGGGATCGGCTCATTCGGGTTCAACGGCTCATTCACGTCGATCAGAAGATGGTGATGGCCGCTGTTCGGGTAGTCGTCGCCGGCATGGGTGACACCCATGTTGCGCAGCCCAAAGCGGCACCAGAACGGGCTTTTGAGCTTGGCGCCGTCGCGCGGCCAGATGAAATACAGCTTGGTGTCCTTGCCGGCCGGCTTGTTCTGCGCGTCGGCCGGAGCCGCGAACAGCGTCAGTGCCGCGGCGAGCATGATCAAGCCTGCACTTTTCATAGCCCCTCCATGAAGCCTGGCGATCAGGGATGATCGCTCAGGGAGACAGCGCGACCCGGAAACCGTGGGTCGGATAACGGACATTGGTGTCGTAATTATCGCGATTGGCCGGACGCACATAGCGTGCGTCATTCTTCCACGAGCCGGAGCGGATGACATGGGAGGCGCAGTCGCCGCCGGACCAGACCGCACCGTCGGTCGGCGCGCCCTGGTAATTCCTGTGCCAGCAATCCTCGACCCATTGATCGACCCCGCCGCCCATGTCGTAGAGGCCGAACGGATTCGGCTTGTAGCTGCCGACCTTGACCGGCTGCTCGGCCGAACTGTCGCCGCCGCAATCCTTGCATCCGGCGTGGCCCGATTGCACCTGGTCGCCCCACCAGTACTTCGATTGCGTTCCGCCGCGCGCCGCATATTCCCACTCGGCCTCGCTCGGAAGCCGGTAGGCCTTCTTGGTGCGCTCGGCGAGCCACGTCACATATTGCTTCGCATCGCTCCAGCTCACATTGGTGACCGGAACGTCGTCCTTGCCGCTGGCCGTGAAGCCACAGGCCTTGGCCGCCGCGCAGGCGTTCCATTCGCGGACCGTGACCGGATACTTGCCCATGGCAAAGGGCTTGACCATCACCCGGCGGATCGGCCGCTCCGACGGATCGTCATTGCTTCCCATCGAGAAACTGCCGGCTTGAAGCGAGACCAGTTCGGGTTCCGGCAGGTCTGGGGTGGGGCTCGCGGAGGGCGCGGGTTGAGGCGACGCTTGCTGCGTCGGCGCCGCCGGGGTCGGACTTGCGGTTTGGGTCGGAGCCGGGCTTGGTGCCGGCGGCTGAACGGCAGGCGATGCCGTCGGTGCCGGAGGCGCCTGCGCCACATCGGCCGGCTTGCCGCGCGGTTGGGCGAGCAGATACCACAGCACGCCGCCGGCGATGATCGCGACCGCCAGTCCGAGCAGCGTGAGCAGGACGGACTCGCGGCGCCTGCGCGTCCGTTGGTACGCGGCTGCATCCGGCAGGACGCGATAAACCCGGACCGGATCGGTGATGTTCTTGACCTTGCGGTCGCCGAGCGATTCGTATCCGCAGACCATCTTGTGCTTGATCTGCTCGTAGATGCCGCCGGAGATGAAGACGTCACCCGGCGCCGCGATCCCTTCCAGACGCGAGGCCACGTTGACGCCGTCGCCATAAATATCGTCGGGCTCGATGATGACGTCGCCGAGGTTGACGCCGATCCGGTACTCGATCCAGTGATCTCTCGCGATCGCCGCGTTGCGGCCGATCATGTTCTGCTGGATCACGATGCTGCAGCGGACGGCCTCGACCGGACTGTCGAACATCGCGATAAAGCCGTCGCCGGTGGTCTTGACCAGCTTGCCGTGGTGCTCGGCAATTGTGGGCTCGATCAGGTCGCGCAGGGTCCGCTTGACGCGCGTATGCGTGCCTTCTTCATCGAGCTGCATCAACCGGCTGTAGCCGGCGATATCGCCCGCTACGATCGCGGCGAGGCGCCGCGGCATTGAATCGCCGGGAGGCTGTGTATTGTCGGGCTGTGACCGGCCTGACTTGAAGTCGCGAATTTCTCCCATAGCGCTCCGGCTGCTCCGCAAAGACGTGTTCAAGGCGCAACCGGCGCCTTCGTCCCCGAGGCCCGCTTGAACCTACCACACCTGCGGGTCGGAACAAAGTTCGCGAAGCGTGACCATGTCACGGTTATCCGCCGTCGGTCGAGGCCCGCCGGTCGGGCACGCCTCGTCGCAACGTTAAACGGGCGGCAAAACGCCTGCGTCAGCCCGCCTGCGCGGCCGGGGTGCGGATCTCACGCGGCAGGATGATCGCGGCGGCGATCGCCAGCAGGCAGAGTGCCGCGAACGCGCGCAGCATCATCGAGAAGCCGCCCTGGTCGTACAACCATGCCACCAGGCCGACGGACGCGCCGGCCGCGGTGAAGCCGACGAAATAGCGCACCGCATAGGCGCGCGAGCGCCATTCCTCGGTGGTGTACTTGCCGACCATGGCATCGTTCACCGTGACCTGGCCGAACGCGCCCATCACGATGCCGATCGAGACCACGATCAGCGGCAGGTTGTTTAGGCTCGCCGCCAGATAAAGGAACGGCGCCAGCAGGAACGACAGCGGCAGCGCCACCGTCTTCAGCGAATATCTGTCGAGCAGCTTGCCGATGGTGTACTGCGTCATCGCGCCGAACACATAGACCCCGGCCGCGATCACGCCGAGCAGCGCCGGGCTCTTGGTCAGGTCGGCGAGCCGTTCGGCGAACAGCTTCGGCAGCGCCACCGTCACCGCGTTGAAGGTGGTGGAGATCGCGATCACCACGATCAGCAGCGACAGCACCACCCGCCACATGTCCTCCTTGGCGACCCGCACCTGCGCTGCCGCCTGCCTGGAGCCCTTGCGGTCCTCATGCACCACCGTCATCGCAAAGGCGATGCCGATCAGCACGGTGACCGTGCCGGGCACGATGAAGGCCCAGCGCCAGCCGAGATACTGGCCGATCACGCCGGTCACCAGCGCCGACGAGGCGACGCCGAGATTGCCCCAGACGCCGTTGATCCCCATCTGGGCGCCGAGCTTCTCGGCATAGGACACGATCATCGCGGTGCCGACCGGATGATAGATCGAGGCGAAGACGCCGATCGCCAGCAGTGCGGCGCCGAGCTGCAGCGGTGTCTGCACGAAGCCGACCGAGATCATCGACAGGCCGATGCCGACGAAGAAGATCACCATCATGTGGCGGCGGCTCCAGCGGTCGCCGAGCCAGCCCGTGACCAGCGAGCCGGCGCCGAAGGCGATGAAGCCCGGGGTCGCATAAGGCAGGAGTTCCGAATAGGCCATGCCGAGCGCCGGACCCATGATGATGACGGCGGCGGCGAAAATCAGCATCGCGTAGTGATCGATGAAATGGGCGGCGTTGACGAAGGTGATCACCCGGCTGGGACTGTTGCTTGGACTGTTCATCGGCACGTCTCTCACGCGATTCTTCAATTGCTCGAAAATAGGTTATAGGTGCTTGTCCTGACGGGATGTCGCCAATGACTATCGCTGAGCCGCCAATAAGAGCCCTCCACCAGGACCGGCGCGTCACCGGGGACGGCGTGCATCTGGTGGCGCGCAGCTACCGCAAGGGCGTCCGGCTCGACCCGCACCTGCACCGCGAGGCACAGCTGGTCTATGCCGCCAGCGGCACCATGCAGGTGACGACGCCGAAGGGGCGCTGGCTGGTGCCGCCGGACCGCGCGGTGTGGGTCCCTGCCCTGCTCCCGCACGCGATCGACGTGCTTGGCGACATCGAGATGCGCACGCTGTATTTCGACCAGGCCTGGCTCGCGCGCGAAAAGCGCAGTGACAGCCTCGACCACGAATTCGTGGTGCGGGTGTCGCCGCTGGTGCACCAGGCGATCCTCGCGCTGTTCGACGCCTCATGCGGACGCGAGCGCACCGATCTGTTGATTCGCCTCGTGATGCTGGAGTTGCACCAGGCCGAGGATTCCGCGACCTTCATCCCGCTGCCGCAGGAGCCGCGCTGCCGCCGCGCCGCCGACCTCGTGCTGGCCGATCCGACGCAGGACCACGACATCGACGCGCTGGCGCGCACGGTCGGCACCTCGGCGCGGACGCTGTCGCGGCTGTTCTCGGCTGAGACGCAGCTCTCGTTCAAGAGCTGGTGCCAGCGCGCCCGCATCGCGGCCGCGATCGAGCGCCTGTCGAGCAGCGCGAATGTTTCGGTCAAGCAGGTCGCCTCCGACCTCGGCTATGCCAGCGTGCCGGCATTTTCCCACGCGTTCCGGCAGGTTACCGGCAAGACACCGACCGCGTTCGCGGAGAAAACGTGCGAGAAAACGTGAACCGGGTTTGTCACCGGGCGCAGCGACGACGAATTATACCGCTGTCGCGCTGCGACATATTTCCGTACGATCCATGCGCTTGATTGCTGTGCTCCCGACCTTAAATCCCGTGTAAGGTCCGGCTTCATTGGATACGACCTGCTGGATACGACCTGCTCATGGCCAATGCCTTCTTCTCCGATCTGCTCTCGACGATTTCCGAACGCGGCCGCGTCCTGCTCGGCCGCGCCAGCCCGGCCGACGACAAGCAGGATGCTTCCGAACTGCTGGAATTGTGCGAGGCGCTGTTATCCGGCCGCGGCGAAGCCTCCGGCACCGCGATGGCGCGCGAAGTGCTCGACCGCTACCACCACCTCGATGCCGCCGGGCGGCTGTCGTTCTTCCAGACGCTGGCCCGCGATTTCGGCCCCGATCACGCCAAACTGGCGCAGGCGATCGAAAGCTGGCGCGCCAAAGCCAATGGCGACGATGCCAGCGACCTGCATTTCGCGTCCGAGCCGCGCCGCCAGGAATTGATCCGCCGGCTCAATCGCGCGCCGGGCGGCACCGGCGAACTGGTGTCGATCCGCTCGGATCTGCTTTCATTGATGAAGGGCAACAAGGACCTTGCCGCGCTCGATCGCGACGTGGTGCATCTGCTCTCGTCCTGGTTCAACAGGGGATTCCTCGTGCTGCGCAGGATAGACTGGTCGTCTCCGGCCAATATTCTGGAGAAGATCATCCGTTATGAGGCCGTACACGAGATCCGCGATTGGGACGATCTGCGCCGCCGCATCGATCCGATCGATCGCCGCTGTTACGCCTTCTTCCATCCGGCGCTGGCCGACGAGCCGCTGATCTTCGTCGAGGTCGCGCTCACCGAAGCCATCCCGGGCGCAATCGCGCCGCTGCTGGCCGAAGAGCGCGAGCCGGTGCCGGTCGAGCGCGCCCGCACCGCGGTGTTCTATTCGATCTCCAACACCCAGCGCGGCCTTGGCGGCATCTCCTTCGGCAGCTTCCTGATCAAGCAGGTGGTCGAGGAGCTGCGCCGCGAATTGCCGAAGCTCGACAACTTCGTGACGCTATCGCCGGTGCCGGGCTTCATGCAGTGGGTCAAGCAGGCCGACGACGTGCCGCTCACCGAGGAGGACCGCCGGCTGCTGGAAAGCCTCGGCAAGCCCGACTGGTTCGAGAACGCCGAGCTCGCGACCCAGCTGCGCGCCGTGCTGGAGCCGCTTGCCGCCTACTATTTCCTGAAGGCGCGCACGCCGAAGGGACGACTGATCGATTCGGTCGCGCGCTTCCATCTCGGCAACGGCGCACGCTTGGAGCGGATCAACTGGCTCGGCGATCTCTCGCCCAAGGGCCTGCGCGAATCCGCCGGCATCATGGTCAACTACCTCTACCGCCTCGACGACATCGAGAAGAACCACGAAGCCTACGCCAACAATGGCGAGGTGATCGCTTCGAGCGCGGTGAAGAAGCTGTTGAAGGGCGAAGGCCGGCGGCTGCTGGACATGCGGTTGGGGTGACAGGCCAACCCCTCTCCACGTCATTGCGAGCACACCTCTCTACCGTTGTCATGGCCGGGCTTGTTGTTTAGCCCGGACAGATCACTGACGGGTGTTCGGAGACATAGCTGACACATCAACATTGGCTGGATTGGTCCGATTCGGGAGGCCGTCCATGCCGTGGAGTGAGGTGTCAGTAATGGATCAGCGCCACGAGTTCGTGCGGCTGGCATTGCAGGAAGGCGCCAACCGGCGCGAGCTGTGTCAACGGTTCAACATCAGCCCTGACGTTGGCTACAAATGGCTGCGGCGCTGGCAGGCTGGTGATCGGGAACTGGCTGACCGCTCCCGGCGTCCGCATGCGATGCCCAAGCGCAGTGAGGCTGCCATCGAGGAGCAGGTGCTTGCGGTGCGCGACAAGCATCCGGTCTGGGGCGCGCGCAAGATCGCCCACTGCCTGAAGCGTGACGGCAAGACGGTGCCTGTGCCCTCGACGGTGCACCGGATCCTGTGCCGGAACGGCCGCGTCAAGCCGAGCGAGAACGCGCCGCCAAATCCAGGGCACCGCTTCGAGAAGGAAGCTCCCAATCTACTGTGGCAGATGGACTTCAAGGGCCACCTGCCGCTCGCCGACGGAACGCGGTGTCATCCGCTAACGATCGTCGACGATCACTCGCGCTATGTCCTGTGCCTGAAGGCCTGCGCCGACGAGCAGCGTTTCACCGTGCAGGATCACTTGACGACGACGTTCCGCTGCTATGGTTTGCCGGAGGCCTTCTACACCGACAACGGCTCACCATGGGGCGATACGTCCGGCATTCGCTGGACCGGATTGAAGGTCTGGCTGCTCAAGCTTGGCGTCAGGGTGGTGCATGCCAGGCCTTGCCACCCGCAGGCCCGCGGCAAGAACGAACGCTTCCATCGCACCCTGAAGGCCGAGGTCTTTGCGATGCGCCGCTTCCGCACCCTACCGGAAGTCCAGCGTGCCTTGGATGCCTGGCGGCCGATCTACAATCTGCAGCGCCCTCACCAAGGCCTTGATATGCACGTTCCCGCCGATCGCTTCCGACCCAGTGCCCGCGCTATGCCGGCCCGCGTCCCGAAAATCGAGTACGACAGCGGCGAGACCGTGCGCAGGGTCTCATCGACGAGGCCCTACATCTCCTTCAAGGGACGCTTCTGGAAGGTTCCACAGGCCTTCGCGCGCGAACGGCTTGCCATCAGGCCGCTGGATCGCGACGGCCATTACGGCGTCTTCTTCGCCAGCTGGCAGGTCGCATCAATCGACTTGACCAACCGCCAACCTGTCAGTGATGTGTCCGAACAGGTGTCAGCCATGTCCCCGGACTAAACACTTGTCCCGGCCATCCACGTCTTTCTTGTAGACCGCGGCAAAGACGTGGATGCCCGGGACAAGCCCGGGCATGACGGTGAAAGCTAAAACCTCGCCCGCGCCATCAGCCTTACCGTGCGGCCCTGTCCCGGCGAGATATTGTTGTTGCCGTCAGCCGACGCCCAATAGCCCTTGTCAAAAATGTTCTCGACGTTGAGCTGGGCGCTCCAGGTCTCGTCGATCTTGGCGTAGATCGCCGCATCGAAGCGCACGAAGCCCGGCAGCCGCACCGTATCGTCGGACGAGGCGAAGGAATCGCCGAAATAGATCACGCCGAGCGCAGCCGCCCACATCGGCGTGAACTGATACTTGTTCCACCAGGCAAACTGATTGTACGGCACCAGCTGGACGCGGTTGCCGGGCACGACGGTCGCCGAGGTGGCGCCGGTGATCTTCGCGTCAGTGTAGGCATAGGCCAGCGACGACTGCCATTGCGCGGTGACATAGCCGGTCAGGCTCGCCTCGACGCCTCGCGTGAGCGTGCTGCCGGAGGGGAAGAAGAAGCCGGGATTGTTGCCGTCGGCGATCGGCTGGTTGGTGCGGTTCAGATTGTAGACCGCGGTCGAGAACAGCAGCTTCGGATTGATGTTCCACTTCATGCCGAGCTCGACATTCTCGAAGCGCTGCGGCTGCAGGATCAGGGTGCCGTCGTTCAGCGCGCTGAACTGGTCGCCCGAGGCCGGCAGGAAGGAGACGCTGTAGGCGGTATAGACCGACATCGAATCGATCGGCTTGATGATCAGGGCGCCCTGCGGCGACACCAGATTATCGACGCGATTGCGATTGATGTTGGTGTTCATGTCGGTGGCCGACATGTCGTAGCGATCGAACCGGGCGCCGGCGATGATCTGCACGGCGCGCGAAATCTCGATGGTGTCCCTGAGATAGCCGGACTGAATGTTCAGCGCATAGCGGCTGTTCGAATCGGGCGTGGTGACTCCGTCGCTGTTGGTGCCGGTGAAGTGGTGAAGAAACGTCACCGGGCCGAAATAGGTCGGCGCGAACGGGTTCTGCACGATGGTGTTGGTGCCGTTCGGGAACACGCCGGTGTTGCGGATATCGACGCCGGTCTGCCGGCCGAACTCGGTGCCGAAGCCGACGGTGTGGAACAGCGGCCCGGTCCAGGCCTTGTAGGTGAAATCGGTCTGGTTGAAGACATTGTCGCGGTTCGTCGTGTGCTGATAGGCGCCGAGATTGACCGCGGTGTCGGCAGGATTGACCGCGCCGGCGAGCGGACCGCCCGTTGGATAGACGTTCTGATAGAATTTCTGGTAGTCGGCGGCGATGGTGCCGTTGCGCACCGTCAGCCCGTTCTCGAAATCGTGCTCGATGATGGCCATGCCGGTCTGCACCGTCGCCTGCGCAGTGTTCAGGCTTGGGCTGCCGAAGAAGGTCGAGAAGTCGCCGTTCGGCGCGAACGGCGTGGTCGGGTTGAAGCGGGTCGCGCCGCCCGGCAGACCCTGCGAGGGATTGCCGCGATCGGCGGTGCGCTCGTCGTGAAAGTACTCGTAGCTCAGTTTGATTTTGGTGTTGTCGTCGGGCTTCAGCGTCACCGTCGGATTGATGCCGTAGCGCTCCAGATGATTGAAATCGCGGAAGGCGTCGGCACCCTCGTAGAACACGTTGAGCCTTGCTGCGACGTTGTCGTTGATCGCCTGTCCGGCATCGAGGCTGACGCGGCGATCGCCCCACGAGCCGGTCTGCGCCGTCGCCTCGTAGACGCGGTTGCCGTCGGCTTCCTTGAGGGTGCGGTTGAGCAGGCCGCCGCCGGCGCCGCGGCCGAAGGTCAGCGCGCTCGGCCCCTTCAGCACCTCGATGCTCTGGGCGTTGTACATGTCGCGGAAATACTGCACGTCGTCACGAAAGCCGTTGACGAAGAAGTTGGCGCTGGAATCGACGCCGCGGATCACGAGTTCGTCGCGATTGCCCTCGCCCTGATGCACGGCAACGCCGGGGACATAGCGGGTGACGTCGGTGAGGCCCTGATAGTTCTGGTCGCGGATCTGCTCCCGCGTGATCACGTTGAGCGATTGCGGGATGTTGACGATGGCGGTGTTGGTCCTGGTCGCAACCGACGTGCTGTTGGCGAAATAGCCCGATGTGCCGGTGCGGGCGTCCTGCGATTCCGCGAACGGTTTTGCCGCCGCCGCGGGCGCGATCCGCCGTGCCGTCTGGGTGCGGCGGCCTCGTGCTGCGGCGGTGTTACGCGATGTCGATGGTGCGTTGCGGCGACGTTGCGTGGCCGGCGCGGTGACGGTCACCGGCGGCAGCGACGAGGCGCCGGCCTGCGACGGCGCCGATTGCGCCTGTGCGGCAGACGTTGCGAGCGGAACGCTCAGCGCGAGATAGCTCGCCGTGAGCAGCGCAAGCAAGACAGTGCGACGATGGGCTTGTGTTCTTGATGTCATGACGTCGTCCCCAAGCAACTCTCGCCTTCGTTGAAGGCGATGCGCCGTCCTCTAGAGAGGTGAGGCGCTGTGCGTCCAGACGACGGGCGCGAGAAAATTTTTGCGTGACTACGGAATAAAATCGCGACGAATGGACGCGGATACACCTCGCGGCGAGCGCAGGGTTGGAAAAGTCAAGGATGCGAATGGTTTCTGTCGGCTTCCGGATTTGCGCCCGGAAACGAAGAGCGGCGCTTGCGCGCCGCACTTCTTGTAGCAATTCCAGATTGTAGCGGTTCTAAAACGATCAGGACGTCGCGGTCATGCGGTTGCGGACCGCGGCCGCAACCCCGCCGGCAGATGCGCATCGATCCAGCCAGTGATCGCACGCTCGTTGCGATGGTAGAGCAGGCCTGCGGCGATCACGGCAATGCCGATCAGCGACAGCGAGAACGGAAACCACAGCGAGTCCTTGAAGACGACGTCGGCGAGATGGCCGAGATAGAGGCAGATGCCGAACGCGCCGAACACCGCATAGGCGCGCCGCATCAAAATCACGGCAATCACGATCAGGCCGACACTGAGCAGGCAATACACCGCCTTGCTCAATTCGGTTGAGCCTTCGGTCGCGCTAATTCCGCCCCAGAACGCCATCAGGCCGAACAGATGCAGCCAGAACGCAAAGTCGCCGTTGCGGCTGCGATAGTCCACGATCCAGGCGACCGCGAGCACGGCAAGCCCGAACCAGATCGACACCCTGCGGCGCATCTCGAAATCGGCGTGAGCCATGCCGCTGAACCACGGCGCCAGGTCCATCGACATGAACCACAGCGCGACCGAGATGATCGCGACGATGAAAGCGAAGCGGTAGTAGCGCAGCGCGACGATGCCGGCGGCGACGGTCGCGATCTCCATGAAGATCCAGCTGCCCTTCACCCAGACGTAGAAGTCCTGCACGGTTCCCGGCTTGCCGAACTTGCCCCACCAGCCAAGCTCGTCCTGGATGCCGTAGACCGCGAGCGGCGCCATCGAGACCGCGATCGCGATCAGCAGGCCGCCGGGAACCCGCAGATTCTTGGCGTGCCAGAGGTGGTGACCCGCCACGCTGAACCCGACCGCATAGGCGATCGCGCAGGCCGTGAGCGCGCGGCCGCCCATCTGGGTGAAGGCCAGGGTCGAGAACAGGCCCATGGCACCGATCACAATGAGCGCGCCGGCGTACCAGAGCACATGCGCGGCATCGAATTTGGCGGCGGGACTTGCATCGCCCGCCGAACCCTGCCCGGCGCTGCTCGCTAGGAAAGCGAGCAACCGTTCCAGATCGGCCGGGCTGATCACCCCGGCATTTGCGGCGTCCCGGAGATCCTTGGCTGAATATGGCATGCGGCTATCCTCACGGCCGGTTTTTGCGCCTGCTCCCGATCATCCGGGACAAAGACGCCCTGTTCTCATGAGTATATCCGGAAATGAGCAATGTTCAATAATTTCCTGAGCGTCGCTCACGAAATTTGGCGAGCAAGCTCGGGCCCACCCCGCGCCCCCGGCGGATTGGCAATCGCTGGCCGGACTTAGTCCGCCAGCGCCTTCATCTCCTTGTAGAGATCGGATTTGCCCTCGAAGCCGATGCCGGGAAGGTCGGGCATCACGATGTGGCCACCCTCGACGCGCACGCCGTCCGGGAACCCGCCATAGGGCTGGAACAGGTCGGGGTAGCTCTCGTTGCCGCCGAGGCCGAGGCCGGCCGCGATGTTGAGCGACATCTGGTGGCCGCCATGCGGGATGCAGCGGCTCGGCGACCAGCCGTGGGTCTTCAGCACCTCGAGCGTGCGCTGATACTCGCAGAGCCCGTAGGACAGCGCGCAATCGAATTGCAGCCAGTCGCGGTCCGGCCGCATGCCGCCGTAGCGGATCAGGTTCCGCGCATCCTGGTGGCTGAACAGGTTCTCGCCGGTCGCCATCGCCCCCGGATAGAACTCGGCCAGCGCGGCCTGCAGCGCGTAGTCGAGCGGGTCGCCGGCCTCCTCGTACCAGAACAGCGGATACTCGCGCAGCATCTTGGCGTAGGCGATCGCGGTCTCCAGATCGAAGCGGCCGTTGGCGTCGACCGCAAGCTGCGCCGCGCTGCCGATCTCCTTCAGCACCGCCTCGATGCGCTCGCGGTCCTCGGCAAGCGGCGCACCGCCGATCTTCATCTTCACGACGTTGTAGCCGCGGTCGAGATAGCCACGCATCTCCTTGCGCAGCGCGCCGAGGTCCTTGCCAGGATAGTAGTAGCCGCCGGCTGCGTAGACGAAGACGCGCGGATTGGCGGTGAGGCCGTGGCGCTCGGCGAGCAGCCGGAACAGCGGCTTGCCCGCGATCTTCGCCACCGCGTCCCACACCGCCATGTCGATGGTGCCGACCGCGACCGAGCGCTCGCCATGGCCGCCCGGCTTCTCGTTCGACATCAGCGTCGACCAGACCTTGTCCGGATCGAGATTGCCGCCATCGGCATCGAGCAGCAATTTCGGATCGGCTTCCTTGAGGCGCGGCGCAAAGCGCTCGCGGATCAGACCGCCCTGCCCGTAACGGCCGTTGGAATTGAAGCCGTAACCGACCACCCGCTTGCCGTCGCGCACCACGTCGGTGACCACGGCCACCAGGCTCGAGGTCATCTTGGTGAAGTCGATATAGGCGTTGCGGATCGGCGAGGAGATCGGCTTGGTCACCTCGCGGACGTCGACGATACGGACGGACATGGGGGGCTTTCTAAGTTGGGTTTGCCGTCCTCTCCTCGTCATTGCGAGGAGCGAAGCGACGAAGCAATCCATTTCTCAACGAGCGGAGACGTGGATTGCTTCGCTTCGCTCGCAATGACGGCAGAGGAAGCGGCTTCAGGACTTCGCCTTATCCCGGAAATACGGCTCGACCGGCCCGTGCACCTTGATGGTCAGCGGATTGCCGTAACGGTCCTTGGCATTGCCGGCGGTGACGCGGACCCAGCCTTCGCTGATGCAGTACTCCTCGACATTGGTCTTCTCGGCGCCTTTGAAGCGGATGCCGACATCGCGGGCGAGAATATCCGCATTGTAGTACGGGCTGTTCGGATCGACCGAGAGGCGGTCGGGGAATTGGTCGTTGGTGTCGTTGTCGTCGCTCATAGCAGCGCCTCGATGTCCTTCCTCAATCCTTCGGGCCGGGCGGTCGGCGCATGCCGCGCCACGACCTTGCCGGCGCGATCGACCAGGAACTTGGTGAAGTTCCATTTGATCGCGGGCCCGAGCAGGCCCGACTTCTCACGTTTCAGGTGTTCGTACAATGGATGCGCACCTGAGCCATTGACGTCGATCTTGGCGAACATCGGAAACGTGACGGCGTAGTTGGTCTCGCAGAACGCGGCGATCTGCTTCGCATCGCCCGGCTCCTGCGCGCCGAACTGGTTGCAGGGGAAGCCGAGCACGGCGAAGCCGCGCGGCGACAGGCCGGCGTGCAGCTCCTGCAGGCCCTTGTATTGCGGCGTGAACCCGCAGGCGCTCGCCGTGTTCACGATCAGCAGCACCTGGCCCTCGAACCGCTGCAGCGGCACGTCGTCGCCGGCGAGCGACTTGGCGGTGAAATCGTAAACGGTCGCCATCTCAGCTGACCGGATCGATCGGCGACGACGGCGTGCCGCCGGCCTCGACCGCCTCACCAGCGGCAAGGCAGAGATCCTCGCGGTAGCGTCCGGCCACCAGTTGCACGCCGACCGGGATCCGTCCGACGAGACCGGTGGAGACCACGAGCCCGGGAAGCCCCATGAACGGGATCGCAATCTGCGGCAGCTGCGCGTGCCACACCCGCGCGAACGACGCCTCGTCCTTGCGGTCGAGATGGTCGGGGAACGGCAGCTCGCCGGACACCGGCATCAGCAGCACCGGATATTTCTCGAAGAAGGCGAACCATTCGCGCGTCAGGGTCGCGCGGCGGGTCAGTGCCTGCGACAGGTCGAACGGATGCACCCGGGCGCGGACGCCGCGCAGGCAGGCCAGTGCGCCGGGATCGCCCTCGCGCTCGGCGAATGCGAGCTGGGCCTCATAGCCGTCGCCGAGCCAGAGCCGGGTCTGGATCTCGGCCGCCTCGCGCAAGGACGGCGTGTTTGCAATTTCCTCGACGATCCAGCCGGCCTTCTGCAAGCGCTTGCCGGCATCGGCCACCGCGGCGACCACTTCCGGCACCGGATTAAGACCGTCGGGATTGAGGCACATCGCAACGCGCTTCTCGCGCGGCGGGCCTTCGAGCGGCACCGGCGCATACCAGGGGTCGCGATAGTCCGGCGCCGACATCGCCGCGAGCGAGATGCGCAGATCGTTGATGGTGCGCGCCAGCGGGCCCGACACCGCGCTGATCTGCGGGCCGATCGGCCGCTCCGGCAAAGCCGAATTGAAGGCCGGGATACGGCCCATGCTTGGCCGCAGGCCGTGCACGCCGCAGGCATAGGCCGGATAGCGCACCGAGCCGGCGATATCGGTGCCGTGAGCGATGTGGCCGATGCCGGCCGCGACCGCCGAACCCGCGCCGCCGGACGAGCCGCCCGGGGTGATGCCGGGATCGCGCGGGTTCTTGGTGTCGCCGTGAATGAGGTTGGTGGTGAACCAGCGATAGGAGACCGCCGGACAATTGGTGCGGCCGAGCAGCACCGCGCCGGCCTTGCGCAGATTGGCGACCACCGGATTGTCGACCCTGGCGATGACGTCGCGCTGTGCCTTCAGCCCATTGGTGGTGGCGTAGCCCTCCTGGTCGACATTGACCTTGATGGTGACCGGCACGCCGGCGAGCGGCCCGACCGCCTCGCCGCGCGCAATGGCCGCATCGATCTTGGCCGCCTGCGCCAGCACGTCGTCCGGCCGGTGATCGACCACCGCGTTGAGCTTCGGGTTGACCGCGTCGAGCCGGGCGAGCCCCGCCTCCGCCGCCTCCTTCGCCGACACCTTCTTCGATCTGATGAGGCTGGCGAGCTCGGCCGCCGACAGACGCCAAATATCCTGCATGTGCAACTCCGTGTGACGCTGCGTTTTAGCGCCGCGCGGAGAACATGGCCAGCGGTCCGCCGCCTGATGTTTCAGCGGACATGCGCGATGTAATAGGCAAGGTCGCCGATCTGCTCCTTTGTGACCGTTTGCATCACGTCGGCCATGGTGGCGTCATAGCCATGGCGGCTGTTGTCCTTGTATTCGGCCAGCGTCTTGGCGAGGTAGTCCTCGCGCTGGTTGGCGATGCGCGGGACATTCTCCTTGCCGGAGAAATCGGTGTTGTGGCAGCTGTTGCAGCGGTTCTGCTGCGCCAGCGCCTGGCCCCGCGCCATCCGCGCCGGATCGCCGGCGTCAGCGGGCGGCGTGGGCTTCGGCAAGGTCGCGATGAAGTCCGAGAAGCTGCGCAAATCATCGTCGGTCAGCGGCTTCGCCATCTCGTTCATCGGGTCGAACACCCGCAGCTTCTCGCGGAACATGAAGAGCTGGATCAGCGCATAGGGCGCCGTCTGGCCGCCAAGCGACGGCGTGTTCTCGGTCTCCGACGTGCCATGCTCGCCATGGCAGGCAAAGCACGCCGCGGCGCGCTCCTGGATGGTCTCGGCATTTGCGGAAAGAGCGGATGCAACCAGGAGCACAGGGATCATGAACTTACGCATCGGCTGCTCCTGACTTTCAGTGTCATTCCGGGGCGCCCGAAGGGCGAACCCGGAATCTCGAGATTCCGGGTCTGGTGCTGTCGCACCAGCCCGGAATGACGTTGGTGGTTGTTACTGATTGGCGACCTTCGGCTTGCCGTAGCTGACGCGATAGACCGCGCCGTTCCAGTCGTCGGAGACCAGCAGCGAGCCGTCCTTCAGCAGCATCACGTCGACCGGGCGGCCGACATACTTGTTGTCTTCGAGGAAGCCGGTCAGGAACGGCTCTATCGACTTCACGGTGCCGTCCTTGTTCAGCCTGACGGCGACCACGTCACCACCCTGCTTCTGCGACTTGTTCCAGGAGCCGTGACGCGCGACGAAGATCACGTTCTTGTAGGTCTTCGGGAACATGCTGCCGGTGTAGAAGCGCATGCCGAGCGACGCGGTATGCGGGCCCATCAGGCCGACCGGCGCGGTGTAGTCCTTGCAGGTCTTGCCCCAGCCGAGCTCCTGGTCGATGATGTTGCCCTGGTAGCAGTACGGCGCGCCGAAATCCTCGCCCGCCTTGGTGATGCGGTTGAGCTCGTCTTCCGGCACCGTCTCCGACAGCCAGTCGCGGCCGTTGTCGGTGAAGTACATCTGCTTGTTCTCGGGATTCCAGTCGAAGCCGACCGTGTTGCGCACGCCGAGCGCGTAGACCTCGGCGCCGGAGCCATCGAGATTCATGCGGCGGATCTGGCCGTGGTCGGCATCATGCAGCACGTTGTTGCCGGGCTGTCCGACCGGAACATAAAGCTTGTTGTCGGGACCGACGGCGATGAACTTCCAGCCATGCGCCTCGTCCTTCGGCAGCTTGTCGTAGATGACGGTGGGCTTCGGGGGGTTATCCAGATTGTCCTCGATCTTGTCGATCTTGGAGACCTTCGAGAGTTCGGCGATGTAGAGCGTGCCGTCCTTGAAGGCGACGCCGTTCGGACGATAGAGACCGGAGGCGATCACCTTGACCGAGCGCTTGCCGTCCTTGTTCACGATCGCATAGACCTTGTCGACGAGGCGGCTGCCGACGAACACCGTGCCCTTGTCGCCGAGCGCCAGCGAGCGCGCATTGGCCATGCCAGCCGCATAGACCTCGACATTGAAGCCGGCCGGCGCCTTGAGCTTGGCGAGCGGCAGCTTGTCGGGCGCGGACGGCAGCGGCGGCGGCGCCACCGGCGCGAGCTTGGCGGCGGCTTCATTGTCGGGACGCCCGATCAAGGGCGAGCCAGGCGGCAGCGGCTGGGCGGCAGGGGCGGCACCTGCCGCCGGCGCGGCCGGCTGTTGCGCCGCAGCAGAGAGCGTGAACGCCCCGAGCATGGCCCCCGCGAGCAGCAAGCTGCGCGGTGCGAACGAGTGTTTTTTCATGAAGATCTCCCCTGGGTGGAAGCCGTTGTTGATTGCGCCATTGACATCGCCCGGCGCCGTTCGGCTTTCCGTTCATAGTCTTGCGAATTTGTCCGGACAATTGCAATCGGAAGCATGCCGGACATCGGCCAACGCATGGTTGTGGCCGCGCGGGGCCAGCGTCAGTGCCTTGTCATCGAGCGGTCCGGGCGATCGAGGATCGCCTCCGTGAATGGAAACTCCAGCACGACCTCGCCCTCGTCGTCGGTCACCTCGATCACGGCGCTGAGCAGCGCGCCGTCGGCGCCCTCGGTCTTGAGCAGTTCGCGAATCATCGCGCGCGCCATTTCCCACGCACGATCCGGGTCCCGCAGGATTTCGCCGTCGGGATCGGAGATCAGCTCGTCGCCGATACGGGTGTTGAAGAAATAGCGTGGCATCGGCTGAACTCGGCTCGGTTAGTCGCCTCCCGTCGCGGGGAAGCACAGGATCGTCACCGGGACCTTCGGAGGACCGCGGGGCTGCTGTTTACTTATTCCAACATCACCATTCACCGTGTGGCTAACAACAGGAAAAAGGTCTGATGCCACGGGCTTTTGACGGGAAACGCGCGCACAAATTTGTGAGTGGGTAAGATTTGCTTGCCGCAGTGCAGCATGCCCTTCGAGGCGGCACCTTACAGAAAATTTAACTGGCGAACTTTTCCAACCACAGTAGTTTAGCCTGCAGGGCGGAAAGTTCGTCCGGTTGCAACAAGGAGAGCCAAATGGCCTGGAAAGCACCGAAGATCGTTGAAGTGTCGGTCGGCATGGAAATCAACATGTATATGTGCGCAACCCGCAAGTAAGCGGCAGCGCCCTCTACACGTTTAGCGTTTTAGCGCAGGTGGACATCCGGGCGTAACGCGCTCCCGACCAAGGGAGTGTGTTTCAAATCCGGAGTCCACCTCGTAACGTTTCTGGGTCCAACAAACTTCTCCAGGCCAAGCTTCTCAGGGGACGGATCATGCTTCGTGTCGTCGTCCTGGGTGCCGCGGCGGGTGGCGGCGTTCCGCAGTGGAACTGCGGCTGTGCCGTCTGCAGGACGGCGCGAAGCGACCACCCCGAACTGCAGAGCACGCAAGCCTCGATCGCCGTCAGCGGCGATGGTGTGCACTGGTTCCTGGTCAATGCGTCCCCGGATCTGCGCCAGCAGTTGATTGCCACGCCGCAGCTGCATCCGAAGCACGGCGCACTGCGCCACAGCCCGATCGCGGGCGTCATCCTCACCAATGGCGAGATCGACGCGGTCGCCGGGCTGCTGTCGATGCGCGAGGGTTCGCCGTTCACGATCTACGCGCATGAGCGGGTGCTCGCGATCCTGCGCGCGAACAGCATCTTCAACGTGCTCAGCGACAAGAACGTCGACCGCCGGCCGATCGCGGTCGACCAGGCCTTCGAACCGGCCCTGCCCGACGGATCGCCGTCCGGGCTCGAGGTGCTGCCGTTTGAGGTTCCCGGCAAGGGCGCGTGGTATCTTGAGGGCAAGGCGCATCCGGCGGGCGCCGACGGCGTCGGCGATACGCTCGGCCTGCGTATTGCTGACCGGCGCAGCGGCAAATATTTCTATTTCCTGGCCGCCTGCGCACGGGTGACTGACGATCTGAAATCACGGCTCAAGGGCGCCCCGCTGGTGTTTTTCGACGGCACGGTGTGGCGCGACGACGAACTGATCGCGGCGGGCCTTGGCAACAAGACCGGCCAGGGCATGGGCCATATCGCGATGTCGGGCGATCAGGGTGCGATCGAAAGCCTCGCCGGGCTCGACATCGGACGAAAAGTGTTTTTGCATATCAACAACTCCAACCCGGCGCTGCTTGGGACCTCGGCCGAACGCAAGGCGGCCGAACAGGCGGGCTGGCAGATTCCCTCCGACGGAACGGAGATCGTGCTGTGAATGTCGTGCTGACCTCAGGAATGACCGCGCTCTCGATCGGCAAGGGCATCACGCTCGACACTGCCGAGGAGATGGAGGCGACGCTGCGCACGATCGGTGCCACGCGGTATCACAGCCTGCACCCGTTCCACCGCCTGCTGCACGGCGGCAAGCTCAACAAGGGCCAGGTCCAGGCCTGGGCGCTGAACCGCTATTACTACCAGAGCACAATCCCGCTGAAGGACGCGATGGTGATCTCGCGCTTCCGCGACCGCAACACAAGGATCGAATGGCGCCACCGCATCGAGGATCACGACGGCGATGTCGGCAATGAAGGCGGCATCGAGCGCTGGCTGAAGTTGACAGAAGGCCTCGGGCTCGACACGGCCTATGTGGAGTCAACCGAAGGCATTCTGCCGGCGACGCGCTTCGCCGTCGAAGCTTATGTGCATTTCTGCCGCGATCGCACGCCGCTGGAGGCGATCGCCTCCTCGCTCACCGAACTGTTCGCGCCGAACCTGCACGAGGAGCGCATCTCGGGGATGCTGAAGCACTACGACTTCGTCAACCCCGACATCATGAGCTATTTCAGCCGCCGCCTCACCCAGGCGCCGCGCGACGCCGGCTTCGCGCTTGATTATGTCAAGCAGCACGCCAAGACGCCGGCGGAGCGCGAAGCGGTCTGCAACGCGCTGATCTTCAAGACCAACGTGCTGTGGGTGCAGCTCGACGCGCTGTATCATGCGTATGTCGACGGCCAGATTCCGCCCGGCGCGTTCGTGCCGAAGACAGGTTAGAGCATGATCCGGAAAAGTGGGAGCCGGTTTTCCGAAAGATCATGCTCAGACAAAGAGACTTAGATCATGGCCAGCCGCAACATCAGCGTCAGCGAGACCAGCCGGCCGAAACTGCCGCGCCATACCAAGCTGAAATTCGACGAGACGCGGCAGGTCTGGGTGATCCTGGCGCCGGAGCGCGTGCTGGCGCCGGATGAGATCGCGGTCGAGGTGCTGCAGCTGTGTGACGGCATGCGCAGTGTCGCCGAGATGGTGGACCAGCTCGCCGAAAAATACGCCGCCCCACGCGAGGCGATCGCGACCGACGTGATCGCGATGCTGCAGGATCTGGCCGACAAGGGTTTTCTCACCGAAGCGCGCGAGAGCACAGCATGAGCGACACGCTCGCCGACACCAAGACGACAGCGCCGGGCCCGAGCGCAGCCCCAAGCGATGGGCTCGCCGTGCTGGAGAGCCGCCGCTCGGCGGCCGAGACCTACGGCATTCCCCTTGCGGTGCTGCTCGAGATCACCCACCGCTGCCCGCTGCAATGCCCCTACTGCTCGAACCCGGTCGAGCTCGACCGCGGCTCGACCGAGCTCACCACGGACGAATGGAAGAAGGTGCTGAGCGAGCTTGCCGAGCTCGGCGTGCTGCAGATCCATTTCTCCGGCGGCGAGCCGACCGCGCGCAAGGACATCGTCGAGCTGGTGCAGCACGCGACCGATGTCGGGCTCTATTCCAACCTGATCACCTCGGCCGTGCTGTTGACCAGGGACAAGCTTTCGGCGCTGGCCGACGCCGGCCTCAGCCATGTGCAGATCAGTTTTCAGGGCAACGAGCCCAACGTCGCCGACCGCGTGGCCGGGCTGAAGGACGCGCACAAGAAGAAGCTCGAGGTCGCCAAATGGACGCGCGAGCTCGAATTGCCGCTCACGGTGAATGCGGTGATGCACCGGCAGAACCTGCATCAGCTGACCGACATCATCCAGATGGCGGTCGACCTCGACGCCGACCGGCTCGAGGTCGCCAACGTGCAGTATTACGGCTGGGCGCTGAAGAACCGTGCCGCGCTGATGCCGACGATCGAGCAGATCGAGGAGACCAGCCGCATCGTCGAGGAAGCCCAAATGCGCCTGAAGGGCACGCTTGCGATCGACTATGTGGTGCCGGATTACTACGCGCTGCGGCCGAAGAAATGCATGGGCGGCTGGGGCCGCCAGTTCTTCAACATCTCGCCGGCCGGCAAGGTGCTGCCGTGCCACGCCGCCGAAAGCATCACCGGGCTTGAATTCGAATCGGTGCGCTCGAATCATTCGATCGCCTGGATCTGGCAGAACTCGGAGGCCTTCAACCGCTATCGCGGCACCGGCTGGATGCCGGAGCCGTGCAAGGGTTGCGAATTCCGCGAGATCGATTACGGCGGCTGCCGCTGCCAGGCCTTTGCGCTGACCGGCGATGCCGGCAACACCGACCCGGCCTGCGCGCTGTCGCCGCGACACGAGGAGATCTTCAAGCAGGCCGAGCAGGAATCCGCCGGCACGCAGAACCGCTTCCTGTATCGTAACTTCGCCGGCGGCACGTTGGAGACGGACGCCCCCCGAAACGAATCCCAGGACAAGCGCAATGGCGCCTGACGCCGACGTCGGCAAGGCCGCGAGGCGTGCCGATCCCTTTGCGCCGCTGACGTCGGAATGGCTCGACGTCGGCGATGGCCACGATCTCCATGTCGAGAGCGTCGGGCGCGAGGGTGGCATTCCCGCGGTCTATCTGCATGGCGGCCCCGGTAGCGGCTGCCAGCCCGATCATCGCCGGCTGTTCGATCCCGAGCGCTTTCACGCCGTGCTGTTCGACCAGCGCGGCTGCGGCCGCAGCCGGCCGAAGGGCAGCCGCGACAACAACACGACGCAGCACCTGATCGCGGACATGGAGAAGATCCGCGAGCGGTTCGGCTTCGCGCGCTGGATGGTGGTCGGCGGCTCCTGGGGCGCGACGCTGGCGCTGGCCTATGCGCAGGCCCATCCCGAGCGGGTCAGCGGGCTCGCACTGCGCGCGACGTTTCTCGGCACAGCCGAGGAGCTGGACGACGTTTTCCTGCGCGCCCTGCCGCGCTTCTATCCCGCCCTCCACGAGGACTTCCTCAACTTCCTGCCCGAGAGCGAGCGCGCAGCACCGCTTGCGGCCTATTATCGCCGCATCCTCGATCCCGACGCCGCCGTGCATGCGCCGACCGCGCGCGCCTGGCACGACACCGAACGCGCGTTGTCGGAGCACACGCCGAAGCAGACGCGGCTCGATCTCAAGGCCTCAGGCGCCCTGCCCTCGACGCCGTTCATGGAGGCGCACTACTTCGCCAACGATTGCTTCATGCGGCCGCGTCAATTGATGGACGAGGCCGGCAAGCTCGCCGGCATTCCCGGCATCCTGGTCCAGGGCCGTTACGATCTGTTGTGCCCGCCCGCAACATCGCACGCGCTCGCCGCGCGCTGGCCGGGCAGCGAGGTCCGCATCATCGATGGCGCCGGCCACATCCTCTACGATCCCGGCATCCGCAACGCCGTGATGAAGGCGATCGCCGACCTCGCGGCCAAGCGCTAGACCGCCGCCGGAACGCACCCGACGTCAAGGAGCCGGTGAAGAACTCGACCGGCTCCCTTGCTTCCCTCAATGTTTGCACTTGCCGGGAGGACATGCCGGCGCTGCCCGTGGCGCCGCGGCCGCGGGCCTTGGCGGCGCCGCCATCCGCGGTGGCGGCGCTGCATGTTGCACCTGCATCGCCGGCCGAGGCGGCGGCGCGGCGCGCGGAGCCGGTGCCGGCGCCGGACGCGGCGGCAAAGCCGCAGCACGAGGTGGCGGGGCAACCGGCCGCGGCGGGGGAGCCGCAGCCCGCACGGGCGGAACTGCGGCATGGACCGGCGGAGCTGCCGCATGCGCCGGCGCGGGCCGGGAGACCGGCGCCGGCGACACTGCGGCGCGCGCGGGTGCCGGGTGCGCCGCCGGCGTCGGCCGTGTCGACATCGCGCTGTTCGCCGGCGACGGCGCCGCCGAGGGCTTCACGTTTGCGGTCGGCGCGGTCGCCGCATGCGGAAGCGGTTGCGCACCTGGCTTGCCGGCGGCCGCGGGTGAGGCGGGCGCGTTTGTCGCCGGCGCGGCACCGGGCTTGGCCGGAGGAGCAGGCTGCGCATTGGCAGGCGCCATGGCAGTCGCCGGCTTGCCCGGCACCACCGCATTCGGCTTTGCGCCAGGTTGCGCGGCGCCGGGTTGTGCGGCTCCCGGCGGCACAGCGCCATGCTGCATGGCATTGGCCGGTGCGGTCGCCGACTGCGGCAGCGGCGGTCCATTTTTCGCGCCCGGCAGGGTATGCGCACCCGGCGTGCCCTGCGCGCCCATCGCATTCGGAGCGGCGGCAGCATTCGGAGTGGCAGCAGCGTTCGGCGCCGCGGCAGCGTTCGGTGCGGCGCGCGGAGCTCCCATCGCCGCGCCCTGCGCGGGCGTCGCGCCTTGCGGAGCGCCCGGCAGATTGGCGCGCTGCATCGCCGCGGCCGGCAGTCGCGGTGCCGCCGTCACCGGCGCGCCGCCCATCGCCGCCGTCACCCCGGCCGCATGGAGCTGCGCCGGCGTCGGGTTGGGATTGTTGATGACCGTGTTGATGACCGTGGTGTTGTGGATGTTGTTGAACACGATGTTGTTCTGCGGCGGCACGACATAGGCCGGTGCGGCGACATAGGCCGGCATCGCCACGAACATCGGCGTCGGCAGCAAGTACAGGCCGATCGGCGGCGGCGGTGGCGGCAGCACGACGAAGTCCGGCGGCGGCGGCGGCAGGAAGAACACCGGCGGCGGCGGTGGCGGCGCGAAGGCGAACACCGGATCGCTGTAATACAGCACCGGGCGGTCGACATAGTCGATCTCGTCGGGCGGCGGTGGCGGCACGTCGTAGTCGAGCACCGTGAACTGCGCCGGCGGCTCCAGCGCGGCCGACAGATAGGCGAGCCGGCGCCGGCAGTCGTAGGCATGCGGCCCGCGCGGATAGCGCCGCAGATACGACCAATACGCATCAGTCGAGTCGGCGTTGTAGGTGCGCCGCCAGGTGATCGCCTCGCGCCGCGCCGCCACGATCGCGCGCACGCGCTTGGCCAGCGGATCGTTCGGATAGGCCTGCAGGTAATCCTCGTAGCCCTGCAGCGTGTCGCGCTCCAGCGCCGCGGCGTAGGCATCCTGCGCCGAGAAATCGCGGATCGGCTTGGTGCGCAGCCCGGCATCGACCTGCTGCGGCGGCGCGTCCGGCTTGCGCTCGAAGAACATGAAGGGCGCGTCGACCTTGTGCGCATCCCACGGGATCTCGGCGCCCTTGGTCATCTCGTTGACCCGCAGGCGGACGCGGTCGAACACCTCGGGCAGAGTCAGGCCGCCGGTGCGGATCATTTCCGCCAGTGCTTGCGCGTAAGGCCCGTAGGGCGGCGCACCGTCAGGAGCAACGGTGCCGGGCGCCGAGTTGAAGGCGATCAGCATCTTCGGATCGGGATCGACCAGCGCAAGACCGCCGGCCAGCGGCTGGCCTTCCTTGGCGAAGGGATTGCTGCGCGCCGCATCGAGCACGATCACGCCAGCCTTGATCGGCAGCGCCGAGAGTTGGTGGCTGTAGTCGGAGATGCGGATCGCCTCGACCGGCACGTCGGTGTCGCGGGCAATCTTGGCATCGACCGGCACGAAATAGTTCTCGCCGGTGAGCTGCACGCCGTAACCGGCGAGATAGACGAAGGCGACGGCATTGGGCCCCGCCTCCTGCACCTTCTGGATGAAATCGCGGAACGATTTGCGCAGCGTCTCGCCGTCGAGATCGCGTGCGCCGATCACGTCGAAGCCGGCGGCCTGCAAGGTCTGCGCGATCAGACCGGCGTCGTTCGCGGCGGTCTGCAACGCGCCGGCCTCATAGGCGCCGTTGCCGACGACAAGTGCGAGACGCTTTTCCTGATCCTGCGCATGCACGGGAAGCGAGGCGAGCGACACCAGACCGACGATCAATGCCCACAGAATGCGTGCCATGGTGGTCGTCCCTTTTCTTCTCGAGAGTTGGCGTAACGAATGAAATGCTACCTCTGTGAACCGGTGCTGAACAGCATTGCAGCAATTGTGGCAATCCTTGGTCTGTGGTGACGGGAACCGGCTTCCCTGGTTTGCGCGATCAGGCGATATTGCGCGGATAAAACAGGCAAAAAAGGAGCACTCGATGCCAATCGCCGGACAAGGCATGCTGCTGACTTCGATGGATATCGACAGCTTGCACGAAGCTGAATTCAATCGCTGGTACGACCGCGAGCATCTCGAGGAACGGGTCGCCATCGACGGCTTTCTGGAAGCCCGCCGCTACGTCGCCCATGACGGCAAGCCGAAATATCTCAGCCTCTACTCGACCGCGACCTTCGATGTGCTCGAGAGCCTGGCCTATCGCAAGGCGCTCGCCAACCAGACCGACTGGTCGAAGGCCAATATCGCGCGCTTTCAGAACATGATCCGCGGGGTCGCGCGCATCACGATCAGCCGCGGCGTCGGCAGGGGCGCAGCCCTCGGCATCATCCGCCTGCGCCCGCCCGCCGAAGGCGCGGACAAACTTCGCGCTGCATTGCGGGAGCAACTCGATCCAGCTTCGCGCGACGGCACCATCTCGATGCACCTTCTGGAGAACGACCCTGATCTGTCGAAACCGCTCACGCCGGATGCGGCGAAACCCGATCCCGGGGCCGGCGACTGGTTCGTGCTGATCGACGCCACCGACGTCGGCGCGATCCCCGCAGCGGCCGCAGGCATCACCGGCAATGCAGCCTTGAAGCCGCTCGTGGTCACCAGCGGCGTCTACAGGCTGTTGTGGGATATCGCGAAGAGCGACCTTCCGCGCGAGTAAGCCTGATCCGAAAGCGTGCGAAGCGCTTTCCCGAAAAACATCTTCTCAAGCAAACGTGGCGGTGCAGATCATGCTGCACCGCCACATAACGCAATCGAGATTAACGCTACACGCGCATCAGCCGCGCGAAAGCTGATGATCGGACAATTTAGCCTTTGCCTTCTCTGGAACGGCTCTAATAAGATAAGCCTATGATCCAATTCAAAAACCAGAACAACGCCACGTGAGCGTTCGTCGTCAACGATAAGGCCGCGCGGGTCTGGCATTTTCGCGCGGGTCAAAGGTAGGAATGAAACCGACTGATATCTCGGCGCCTGACTACTTCCACAAAGTAGTCGATTGCCAATGGGCCTGTCCCGCACACACCCCCGTTCCCGAGTACATCCGGTTGATTGCTGAGGGGCGTTACAGCGACGCCTACATGATCAATTGGAAGTCCAACGTGTTCCCCGGCATTCTCGGGCGCACCTGCGACCGTCCATGCGAGCCAGCATGCCGCCGCGGCCGGGTCGAGGACAACCCGGTCGCGATCTGCCGCCTGAAGCGCGTCGCAGCCGACTTCAAGGACGACATCAAGCATCGGCTGCCGAAGCCCGGGCCGAAGAACGGCAAGCGCATCGCGCTGGTCGGCGGCGGCCCTGCCTCGCTCGCCGTGGCGCGCGATCTCGCGCCGCTCGGCTATCACTGCACCGTGTTCGACGGCGATCCCAAGGCCGGCGGCATGATGCGCAGCCAGATTCCGAAATTCCGCCTGCCCGACAGCGTGATCGACGAGGAGACCGACTACATCCTGAACCTCGGTGTCGAGTTCAGGGGTGGTCAGCGCGTCGACAGCCTGAAGCAGCTGCTCGCCGAGAACTATGACGCGATCTTTGTCGGCTCTGGCGCACCGCGCGGCCGCGAGCTCGACATCCCCGGCCGCAAGGAGGGCGCCGCCAACATCCATATCGGCATCGAGTGGCTGGCCAACGTGTCGTTCGGCCACGTCGACAAGATCGGCCGCCGCGTCATCGTGCTCGGCGGCGGCAACACGGCGATGGATTGCTGCCGCACCGCGCGCCGCCTCGGCGGCGAAAGCGTCAAGGTGATTGTCCGCTCCGGCTTCGAGGAAATGAAGGCTTCGCCGTGGGAGAAGGAAGACGCGCTTCACGAGGACATCCCGATCCTGAACTACATGGTGCCGGTGGCGTTCAAGCATGTGGCCGGCAAGCTGATCGGCGTCACCTTCCAGAAGGTGAAGGCGGAGTACGACGCCAAGGGCCGCCGCAATCTGGTGCCCTCGGGCGAGCCGGACGAGACCGTGCCCTGCGACGATGTGCTCGTTGCGGTCGGCCAGGAGAACGCGTTCCCCTGGATCGAAGCCGATTGCGGCATCGAATTCGACAAGTGGCACATGCCGAAGGTCGATCCCAAGACGTTCGTCTCGACCAATCCGAAGGTGTTCTTCGGCGGCGATGCGGCGTTCGGGCCGAAGAACATCATCTGGGCGGTGGCGCATGGCCACGACGCCGCGCTCTCCATCCACCGCATGCTGTCCGGCGAGGACATCAACGAGCGCCCGCTGCCCGAGGTGCACGTCTCCTCGCAGAAGATGGGCATCCACGAGTGGAGCTACGACAACGACATCTCCGCCGACAAGCGCTTCAAGGTGCCGCATCGCGACAAGGTGGTCGCGCTGAAGGACATCCGCGCCGAGGTCGAGCTCGGCTACGACCTCAAGCTCGCGCTCGGCGAGGCGCAGCGCTGCCTGAATTGCGACGTGCAGACGGTGTTTTCCGCGCCGCTCTGCATCGAATGCGACGCCTGCGTCGACATCTGTCCGATGGACTGCATCAGCTTCACCGAGAACGGTGAGGAGGATGATTTGCGGCAGCGGCTGAAAGCGCCCTCGCCGCATCACGACCAGGCGCTCTACGTCTCCGGCGACCTCAAGACCGGCCGCGTCATGGTGAAGGACGAAGACGTCTGCCTGCATTGCGGGCTGTGTGCCGAGCGCTGCCCGACCGGCGCCTGGGACATGCAGAAGTACCTCATCGATATGGTTCAAGCGGGATCAACATGTCAGTCCAAAGCCCGATCAGCAGCGTAAACGACTTCGTCGTCCGCTTCGCCAACGTCAACGGTTCGGGCTCGGCTTCCGCCAACGAGCTGTTCGCGCGCTCGATCCTGCGCCACGGCGTGCCGGTCTCGCCACGCAACATCTTCCCGTCCAACATCCAGGGCCTGCCGACCTGGTATGAGGTGCGCGTCACCGAGGACGGTCATCTCGGCGCCCGCGGCGGCGTCGACCTGATGGTGGCGATGAACCCGCAGACCTGGGACAAGGACGTCGCCTCGATCGAGCCCGGCGGCTATCTGTTCTACGATTCGACCAAGCCGATGCCGTCGTCGAAATTCCGCGAGGACATCACCGTCATCGGCGTGCCGCTGACCGCGATCACCAACTCGACCTACACCGATCCCAGGCAGCGCCAGCTGTTCAAGAACATCATCTATCTCGGCGCGCTCTGCGCCCTGCTCGACCTCGATCCCAAGCTGGTCGAGCAGCTGATCGGCGAGCAGTACAAGGGCAAGGAGAAGCTGCTGTCCTCCAACGTCCATGCGCTGCATCTCGGCCGCGACTGGGCGCTGCAGAACCTGAAATGTCCGCTCGGGCTGCGGGTGAAGAAGTCCGACAAGGTCGGCGACCGCATCTTCGTCGAAGGCAACAGCGCGGCCGCGCTCGGCGCCGTCTATGGCGGCGCCACCGTGTGCGCGTGGTATCCGATCACGCCGTCATCATCGGTGGCGGAGGCCTTCACCAGCCACTGCAAGAAGTACCGCCACGATCCCGAAACCGGCAAGGCGAAATACGCCATCGTGCAGGGCGAGGACGAACTCGCCTCGATCGGCATCGTGATCGGCGCCTCCTGGAACGGCGCACGGGCCTTCACCGCGACCTCGGGTCCCGGCATCTCGCTGATGACCGAGTTCATCGGCCTGTCCTATTTCGCCGAGATCCCGGCCGTGATCATGAACATCCAGCGCGCCGGCCCCTCGACGGGCATGCCGACCCGCACCCAGCAATGCGACGTGATCGCCTGCGCCTATGCCTCGCACGGCGATACCAAGCACGTGCTGCTGTTCCCGGAAGATCCGGCGGAGGCGTTCGAGTTCGCCGCGGCCGCCTTCGACCTCGCCGAGCGGCTGCAGACCACGATCTTCCTGATGCTCGATCTCGACATCGGCATGAACCACCGGCTGTGCCGCCCGCTGAAGTGGGACGACGCCAAGCAATACGACCGCGGCAAGGTGATGACGGCGGAGATGCTCGAGGAAGGCCGCGACTTCGGCCGCTATCTCGACGTCGACGGCGACGGCATCCCCTATCGCACCTATCCCGGCACGCATCCGACCAAGGGTTCCTACTTCACCCGCGGCACCTCGCGCGACCGCTACGCGCGCTATTCCGAGGAAGGCGCGGTCTACGCCGACAACATGCAACGCCTGGTGCGCAAGTTCGAGACCGCGCAGGACATGGTGCCGCGGCCGCTGCAGGCCAATGCGGCGAAGCCGACCAAATACGGCGTGATCTATTTCGGCTCGACCTCGCCCGCGATGGACGAGGCGATCGGGATCCTGGAGGCGCGCGGCCACCAGCTCGACCGCATGCGCATCCGCGCCTTCCCGTTCCACTCCAGCGTCGCGAGCTTCATCGCCGACCACGACTTCGTCTACGTGGTCGAGCAGAACCGCGACGCCCAGCTTCGCCAGCTGATCGTCAACGAGAACGGCATCGACCCCGTCAGGCTGGTGCCGATCCTGCACTATGACGGCACGCCGATCACCGCGCGCTTCATCGCGGGCGCGATCGGCGACCACCAGGATCATCTCAAGGTGACCCCTCTCCGCAAGGCCGTGACATGACCTACATTGCAAAGCCGAAGTTTCATCATCCCGGCCTGAAGAAGAACGAGCTGGGCTATACCCACCGCGACTATGAGGGGAAGATCTCGACGCTGTGCGCCGGCTGCGGCCACGATTCGATCACCGCCTCGATCATCGAGGCCTGCTACGAGCTCTCGATCGAGCCGCACCGGGTGGCGAAGATTTCCGGCATCGGCTGCTCGTCGAAGACGCCGGACTATTTCCTCGGCAATTCGCACGGCTTCAACTCGGTGCACGGCCGCATGCCGTCGGTGCTGACCGGCGCCAACCTGGCCAACCGCGACCTGATCTATCTCGGCGTCTCCGGCGACGGCGATTCCGCCTCGATCGGCTTCGGTCAGTTCGCGCATTCGATCCGGCGCGCCGTCAACATGACCTACATCGTCGAGAACAACGGCGTGTACGGCCTGACCAAGGGCCAGTTCTCGGCCACCGCCGACCGCGGCTCGAAGTCCAAGAAGGGTGTCGTCAATACCGACAACGCGATCGACCTGGTCGCGATCGCGCTGCAGCTCGGGGCCACGTTCGTGGCGCGCTCTTTCTCCGGCGACAAGACCCAGCTGGTGCCGCTGATCGCGGCTGCGATCCGCCACCAGGGCGCGTCCTTCATCGACGTGATCAGCCCCTGCATCGCCTTCAACAACCACGCCGGCTCGACCAAGAGTTTTGACTATGTCCGCGAGCACAATGACGCGGTGAATCGCCTCGACGTGCTGGTCGGCCGCGATCCGATCAGCGTCGACTATGCGCCCGGCACCGTTCAGGTGGTCGAGCAGCATGACGGCTCCAGACTGGCGCTGCGCAAGCTCGACGCCGACTACGATCCGCATGATCGTCTGGGCGCGATGACCTTCCTGCAGAAGCACGCGGCCAAGGGCCAGATCGTCACTGGCCTGCTCTATGTCGATCCGGATGCCGAGGATCTGCACACCCATCTCGACACCGTCGAGACGCCGCTCAACACGCTCGACGAACAAGCGCTGTGCCCGGGTTCAGCCGTGCTGGACAAGATCAACGCCAGCCTGCGCTGAGCAGTGGCAGCACACTCCGTGTCGTCCCTGCTCCCGTGCGCAATTGCGCACCAGGCAGGGACGACAGCGGAGTTGGTGACGGCTACTTGTCGCTCAAGACGTCGCCGAACAGCGCCCAGGACTTGCCGTCGAACCGCGCCATCTGGATTTGCCGGATCGGCGTCACATTGTCGGGCTCGGTCTGCACCTTGATGCCGGGCAACAGCATCGGCAGCTCGAGCGCCTTCAGATTGGTCGCCTGCTTGATGATGTTGGCGCGGCTGTAATCGCCGTTGCAGTTCTTCAGCACCGCCGTCATGACCTGCGCCACCGTGTAGCCCTGCACGTTGAAGAGGTCGCCCGGGCTCGCATTCGGCTGGTACTTCTTCATCCAGTCCGCAAACTCCTTCTGCGCGGGATCGTCGGCCCAGCGCGGATCGGTCGGATCCTTCAGATAGAGCCCGGTCACGACGCCGATGACGTTCTCGAGACCGGCCGGTTCAAGCACCGCGGAGACCGAGTTCGAGACGGTCGGAAGGATGGTCAGCGGCTTCCAGCCCATGCTCGCCGCCTTGCGCAGCGCCTGGGCCGCGAATTTCGGCGTCGCCTCCGCGAAGAAGACGTCCGCGCCGGACTCGCGCATCGTCACCATCTGGGAATCGATGGTGGGATCGGTCGTGAGATACGTGGTCTCGGCGACGATCTGGCCGACATGCTCGCCGAGCCCGTCCTTGAAACCCCTCAGATAGTCCTTGCCGGCGTCCTCGTTGGGCGTGATGACGGCGATCTTCGCATCCGGCTTGGTCTTCAGGATGTATTTTGCGTAGAGCCGGCCTTCGAGCTCGTAGGTCGGATTGAAACCGACCGTCCACGGGAACTGTTTTGGATCGTTCCAGCGCGTCGCGCCGGAGGACACGAACAGCTGCGGCACGCGCTTGATGTTGAGGTACTTCTGCACCGAGATGTTCGGCGCGGTGCCGACCGCGCTGAAGATCGCGAGCACCTCGTCCTGCTCGACGAGCTTGCGGGTCTGCTCGACGGTCTTCGACGGTGAATAGGCGTCGTCGAGACTCTCGAAGTCGATCTTGCGGCCGTTGATGCCGCCCTGATCGTTGAGCATCTGGAAATATGCGGCTTCGGCACGCGCGATCGTGCCGTAGGCCGACGCCGGGCCGCTATAGGGCGCGGTGTTTCCTATTTTGATCGCGGTATCGGCTGCCACGGACGGCGAGATCAACGAGGCCGTGAGCGCGGTGAAGGCGAGAAAGCCCGCCAGGCGGGAGCGAGTTGACAAGAGCATATCCTTTTCTTGGTTTTCTTGACGCGGCGCACATTATCCATCGCGTCCGCGCAGGCAATCACCAAGAACGTCTCGCGAGATTTCCGCATGCCGGCAATCGCGCTCGCGCATAGAACGCCATGCGCTTTCAAAGTCGGAATGTTGCCGGCATGTTCATGATGTGAGCCTTCGATAGACATGAAGGTTCACCGAGCAAGACTCGCATTCCGCGCGGCGGTGTGCGCCGCGCTCATGTCAGCGAGAGCGTGATCCTCACGCCGCGACCGCGGCCGCGCGCGGGCTGACGACGTATTCCTTCAACACCTTGTCGGTGCCGTCGATTTCGGTCAGCGCGACGTCGTAGGACCACAGATCGGCGAGGTGTTGCAGCACGCGCCGCGCGTCGGTCTCGTTGAGCTGCGCGCCCTTCACGGTGGTGTGACGCAGCATCAGGCGGCGATCGCCGTCGAGATCGACATCCACGACCTCGATATTGGCGTCGACGAAGCCGACGTCGTATTGCCGCGCCAGCTCGCGGCGGACCCGGCGGTAGCCGCGCTCGTCGTGGATCGCGTCGACCTTGATCCCCTGGCTTTCCGCGGGGTCGTCGTGCAAATGGAACATGCGGAAGCGCCGGATCAGCGCCGGGCTGAGGAACTGGTTGATGAAGCTCTCGTCGCGGTAGTTGCTCCAGATCTCGCGCAGCACGCCCTCGACGTCGCCCTTGCCGGCGATATCGGGAAACCACTCGCGGTCCTCGTCCTCCGGATTTTTCACGATCCGCTCGATGTCCTGCATCATGGCGAAGCCGAGCGCGTAGGGATTGAAGCCGGAATAGCGGCGGTCGTCGAATTCGGGCTGGAACACCACATTGGTGTGCGACTGCAGGAATTCGAGGAAATTGCCGTCGGTGAGCCGGCCCTGCTGATGCAGCCGGCTCATGATGCGGTAATGGACGTAGGTCGCGGTGCCCTCGTTCATCACCTTGGTCTGGCCCTGCGGGTAGAAATACTGCGCGATGTGGCGGACGATGCGGATCAGCTCGCGCTGCCAGGGTGCAAGGCGCGGCGCGGTCTTCTCGAGGAAATAGAGGATGTTCTCCTGCGGCAAGCCGAGCAGCGCGCGGCGGCGCTCGGCCGTGAGCGTAGCCTTGCTCTTGGCCTTGGTGTTCGGCACCGTCCGCCACAAATCGTTGAACACGCTTTCCTCGTGCTGCCGGCGCTCGCCGGCCCGCTTCTCCTCGGCACGCAAATCGAGCGTCTTCTTTCCGGGATAGCGGTCGACGCCATGCGACATCAGCGCATGCGCGGCATCGAGCGTCCGCTCCACCGTCTCGCGGCCATGGCGGTCCTCGCAGACCGCGATGTAGCCCTTGGCGAATTCCAGATAGTCGAGAATGCCGTCGGCGTCGGTCCACTGCTTGAACAGATAGTTGTTCTTGAAGAAGTGATTGTGCCCGAACGCCGCGTGCGCGATCACCAGCGTCTGCATCGTCGCCGTGTTCTCCTCCATCAGATAGGAGATGCACGGCGAGGAATTGATCACGATCTCATAGGCGAGGCCCATCAGGCCCTTGCGATAGGACGCTTCCTGGAACGCGAATTGCTTGCCGAATGACCAGTGCTTGTAGAACAGCGGCATGCCGACCGAGGAATAGGCGTCGAGCATCTGCTCGGCGGTGATCACCTCGATCTGGTTGGGATAGACGTCGAGCCCGAGCTCGGTGCGCGCGATTTTCTCGCAGGCGTCGTGGACCCGCTGCAAGGTCTGGAAATCCCAATCGGCGCCCTCGAACAGCCGTTCCCCGGAAGAACCCATCACGCTACACCCTTTCCTGCTTGCTGCGGCGCTTGAACAGGTCCTGGAACACCGGGAAGATCTCGCCGCGCTCGCTCACCTTGCGCATCGACAGCGGCGCGCCCTCGTTGCGCAGACGCTCATAGAGCGTCCAGAGCGAGGAGTCCGGCATGTCGAAAGTGTAGTTGGCGGCTTCGCCGACCTCGAGATAGGCGAAGAACTGGCAGACCGGCAGGATCTTGTCGGTCAGGAGGTGACCGGTCAGCGCGCTGTCCGAGGTCATGTTGTCACCGTCCGAGGCCTGGGCGGCATAGATGTTCCAGTCGGCCGGACGGAAGCGGGTGCGGACGATATCGTTCATCGCGACCAGCGCGCTCGACACCAGCGTGCCGCCGGAAGCCGGGCCATGGAAGAAGGTGTCCTCGTCGACCTCCTCGGCGCGGTCGGTGTGGCGGATGAACACGATCTCGACGTGCATGTAGCGCCGCTTCAGGAACACGTAGAGCAGCATATAGAACCGCTTCGCCAGATCCTTCATGTGCTCGGACATCGAGCCCGATACGTCCATCAGGCAGAACATCACGGCCTGCGCCACCGGCTTCGGCACCGTCTCGAAGCGGCGGTAGCGGATGTCGATCGGATCGATGAACGGGATCCGTTTGGCCTTGGCCTTCAACGCTTCGAGCAGCGCCAGCAGCTCGCGGCGCCGCGCATCGTCATCGCATTCGGCAAGCTCCGCCTCGAGCGCCTCGATGTCGTCCTTGCGCGGCCGGCGCAGTGCCACGCGCCGCGCCAGCGCCCGGCTCACCGTGCGGCTGATCGAGATGTTGGCGGGCGAGCCCGACGTCGCATAGCCGGCGCGCTGGATGCCTTCGCTTTCGGTTTCCGCAAGTTTGCGTTTGGCAAGATCGGGCAGTTCGAGGTCGTCGAGGAAGAGATCGACGAATTCGTCGCGGCTGAGCACGAAGCGGAAGGCGTCCTCGCTGTCACCCTCGCCTGCGCCGGAGCCCTTGGCGCCGCTTTGGTTCGGGCGCTGCAGCCAGTCGCCCTCGACGAACTTCTTGTTGCCGGGCAGCACCATGTCACGTGTGCCGCCCTCGCGCCGGAACCGCGGCTCATCCATGCCGTCCAGCGGGATTGTCACTTCGCCACCTTCCAGGACATCCTTGATGTCCCGGTCCTGTGACGACTTCTTGACGGCCCCCTGCACCAGCGCCTTGGCGCGCCGCAGGAAGCGCTGGCGGTTCTCCAGGCTCTTGCTACCCGGATTCAACCGCCGATCGACGATATGCATGACCACGTTGCATCTGCCTCACCGGATGCGATCATGACAGTCGCATCGCATTTTATTGGACAGGACGAGACGAAACGGAAAGCCGGTGCCGGCTTTCCGGATCGCGTATTAGCCGGCCTGCTTCACCCGCATGTACCACTCGACGAGCCGGCGGACCTGGCGCTCGGTATAGCCGCGCTCCACCATCCGCTCGACGAACTCGCCGTGCTTCTTCTCGGTCTCGCCGTCCTTCTTGGAGCCGAACGAGATGACCGGAAGCAGATCCTCGACCTGTGAGAATATCCGCTTCTCGATCACGTCGCGAACCTTTTCGTAGGAGGTCCAGCTCGGGTTCTTGCCGCCGTTGTGCGCCCGCGAGCGCAGCGAGAACTTGACGACCTCGTTGCGGAAGTCCTTCGGGTTGGCGATGCCGGCCGGCTTCTCGATCTTGGTCAGCTCCTGGTTCAGGAGCTCGCGGTTCATCAGCTGGCCGGTGTCGGGATCCTTGAAGTCCTGATCCTCGATCCAGGCGTCGGCGTAGTCGACATAGCGGTCGAACAGGTTCTGACCGTAGTCGGCGTAGGATTCCAGATAGGCCTTCTGGATCTCGTTGCCGATGAACTCGGCATAACGCGGCGCGAGGTCGGCCTTGATGAATTCGAGATAGCGCTTCTCGGTCTCGTCAGGCAGCTGCTCGCGGCGGATCGCCTGCTCCAGCACATACATCAGGTGCACCGCATCGGCGCCGACTTCGGTGGTGTCATGGTTGAAGGTCGAGGCGAGCACCTTGAAGGCAAAGCGGGTGGAGACGCCGTCCATGCCCTCGTCGACGCCGGCCGCGTCCTTGTACTCCTGAACGCTGCGCGCCTTCGGATCGGATTCCTTGAGGCTCTCGCCGTCATAGACCCGCATCTTGCCAAACAGCGTCGAGTTCTCGTGCTTGCGCAGCCGCGACATCACCGAGAAGCGCGCCATCGTCTCCAGCGTCGCCGGAGCGCAAGGTGCTGCGGCAAGCTCGGAGCCCTGGATCAGCTTCTCGTAGATCTTCTGCTCCTCGGTGACCCGCAGGACGTACGGGACCTTGATGACGCAGATGCGGTCGATGAAGGCCTCGTTGTTCTTGTTGGTCTTGAAGCTCTGCCACTCCGCCTCGTTGGAGTGCGCGAGGATGATGCCGGTGAACGGAATCGCGCCGATGTTCTCGGTGCCGATGTAGTTACCCTCCTGCGTCGCGGTCAGCAGCGGGTGCAGCATCTTGATCGGTGCCTTGAACATTTCGACGAACTCGAGCACGCCCTGGTTGGCGCGGTTGAGGCCGCCGGAATAGCTGTAGGCGTCGGGATCGTTCTGGGCGTAGGTCTCGAGCTTGCGGATGTCGACCTTGCCGACCAGCGAGGAGATGTCCTGGTTGTTCTCGTCACCGGGCTCGGTCTTGGCAACCGCGATCTGGCGCAGCCTTGAAGGCTGGATGCGCGCGACGCGGAATTGCGAGATGTCGCCACCGAAGGCTTCGAGCCGCTTGTAGGCCCAGGGCGACATCAGCCCGCTCAGCCGGCGGCGCGGAATGCCGTACTTCTCCTCGATCATCGGGCCAAGCGTCTCGGGATCAAACAGCCCAAGCGGGCTCTCGAACACCGGCGACAGCTCGTCGCCCGCCTTCAGCACGTAGATCGGATGAATCTCCATCAGCGCCTTGATGCGCTCGGCGAGCGATGACTTGCCGCCGCCGACCGGCCCGAGCAGATAGAGGATCTGCTTGCGCTCTTCGAGGCCCTGCGCGGCGTGACGGAAGAAGCCGACGAGGCGCTCGATCGTATCCTCCATGCCGTAGAAGCCGGCGAAGGCCGGATACGACCTGATCGTACGGTTCAAAAAGATACGGCCAAGGCGTGGGTCCTTGGCCGTGTCGATCATCTGGGGCTCACCGATTGCCGCCAATAACCGCTCGGCCGCATTTGCATATCGCATCGGATCACTTCGACACGACTCCAAATACTCGGCCATCGACATGTCGGTCTGGCTTCGCGCTTCAAACGACCTTGCGAAGGCGTTGAACAAAGAATCGTTGTACATGATCCCTCTCTCCACGATATGTATCGCCGCACGACTGACACGAGTCGTAACAAGAGCGTCCTAGGATCGAATCAGCGTCGGCACGCTGGGTCCATTGGACACTCGACCGACTCAGTTCGGCAATGCACGGCGCGTGCAGCCTCTGCCTTATCAACAGGCAGGAAGCTTAATGGTTCATCAATATCCCCTTGTTTTTGGTGGCTGTAACCCCCTCGCCACATCCGTGGTTTACCGGGGCCAGGCCTCCGAAGCGGACATCCGAGCGGGCAACTTCCCGTCCGGCGATGGACGTTGGGCTTCCCTGAAAAAGTGTGACCGTTCAGCCGTGGCGTCAAGATGCACGCGTCATGGACTCTCATGAACAAACGTTCAGCCGCGGTTGAACGTGCCTCCTTGTCGCCGCGACTAAGGCAACGAGCCCGCGCAGTTCCGCGCGGCACCATTGCCGCGCTTTAAAGATGACACCTTGGAGGCGCTGGCTATTCCCGAGCCGGTCATGAAGCAGGCGCTCCTTGTTGTCGCACTCGCAGCCGCCGCCTGGACCGGCGCGCCGTTAGCCGTTCAGGCGCAGGAAGGCGTCGACAAGGCCGCGGCGGCCGCCTTCCACAACAGGATGTTCGCGGGCCCGCCCGGCGCGAAAGCCTATGCCTGCTTCGTGCGGCGCTACGATGCAAATCATCTGGCGCAGCATCCGAAGCAGAAGGTCAGCGCGATGAAGCTGCTGGTGTCAGCGGAAGACGCTCCGGAGGACAAGGCCACCAACTATTCATTCCGGCTCGGCGTCGCGTACCGCCACCGCCCTGGCAATTTCGACTCCAGCGGCTACTGCCACGAAATACGCTTCGAATGCGGCGTGGATTGCGAGGGCGGCGGTATCACCGTGGCGTTGTCCAAGGACAATAAATCCGCGATTGCGCCCCTTGGCCGCATCATGGTGTGGAATCGCAACAAACCCGACGACGATGCGGGCGAAGCGCTGTTCGCCGGCGCCGACGACAAGATCTTTCGCGTCGATCGCGCGGACTTGGGCGAATGCGCCGAACTTGTGACCGACCGCAAGGAACTCGCTGCGCTCCGCCACAAATGATAGGTTTGCCCAAAGGGACAACACTGGATCAACAATAATTGCGCGAGAGACGCCATGCGCCGACGCAGCATCCTCTGGGGCACGCTTTCAGCGATCGGCGCCGTCTTGGCAGCGTCCCAGGCCGGCGCCGCCACCGAAGCACCGCCGCAAAAGCTGAAGGTGGTCTATCACCTCGATGACCTCGACAAGGTCAATTTCGTGATCGGCAACATCCAGAACCATCTCGACGGCGTCGGCGGCCCCGGCAATGTGACGATTGCGCTGGTGGTGCACGGCCGGGCGCTGAAGGCGTTTCATTCAGCAGCCGCCAATCCCGAGCTGTCAAAACATGTCGCGCGGTTCACCAAGGATGGGATCGAGTTCGCCGCCTGCGGCAACACCATGAAATCGCAGAACATCGGCCTCGCCGACTTGCTCCCCGGCTTCGTTGCCGCCGAGCGCGGCGGGGTGGGTCCGCCTCGCCGAGCTGCAATCCCAAGGTTACCTCTACCTGCGCCCCTGACGCGCGGTCCTGCGCCGCAACGCGTCATAAAAATGTGCTGAGATGGGGGTCTGCTCGCACCTGCGTCCGAGCGGATCGAACTGTTGTGAATGGCGTTATCCCTTGGAAATGCTGATATTCCGCCCGGGGCTCCCGCCATGTTGACAATCCCCCTCCGCCCCCGAAAGCTGCCCGGGAACCCAAAAATCGACCCTCGATCGAACGAGAACAGGCACCCATGAACCCCGTCAAAGCACTCGAAAATCACCGTCAGGCCGTCTGGCTGGACTTCCTCGCCCGCGGCTTCGTCGCCGACGGCGACCTGAAGCGGCTGATCGAGACCGACGGCGTCAAAGGCGTGACGTCCAACCCCTCGATCTTCGAGAAGGCGATCGGCAGCTCGGACGAATATGACGGGGCGATCGGCAAGGCCCTCAAGAACGGCGACCGCTCGGTCGCCGACCTGTTCGAGCACCTCGCGGTCGAGGACATCCAGCACGCCGCCGACGTGCTGCGCCCGGTCTACGACCAGAGCCACGGCGGCGACGGCTTCGTCAGCCTCGAGGTGTCGCCCTATCTCGCGATGGACACCAAGGGCACGATCGCGGAAGCCGAACGGCTCTGGAAGGACGTCCACCGCAAGAACCTGATGGTCAAGGTACCGGCGACGCCCGAGGGCCTGCCGGCGATCGAGTACCTGATCGGCGAAGGCATCAGCATCAACATCACGCTGCTGTTCTCGCAGAAGGTCTATCGCCAGGTCGCCGAGGCCTATCTCAAGGGCCTGGAGAAATACGTCGGCAAGGGCGGCGATCCCTCCCATGTCGCGAGCGTCGCGAGCTTCTTCGTCAGCCGCATCGACACCGCCGTCGACAAGCAGCTCGACGAGAAGATCGCCAAGGCCAACGATCCGCACGAAAAGGAGCGGCTCGCGGCCTTGAAGGGCAAGGTCGCGATCGCCAATGCCAAGCTCGCCTACCAGGACTACAAGCACCTGTTCGCAGGCAGCCGCTGGGACAAGCTGGCGGCCAAGGGCGCCAAGCCGCAGCGGCTGTTGTGGGCGTCGACCGGCACCAAGAACAAGGACTATAGCGACGTGCTCTATGTCGAGGAGCTGATCGGCCCCGACACCGTCAACACCGTGCCGCCGGCAACGCTCGATGCCTTCCGCGACCACGGCAAGGTCCGCGACAGCCTCGAGGAAAATGTCGAGGACGCCCGCCACGTGCTGGAAGAGCTGGAGAAGTCCGGCATCTCGCTCGATGCGATCACCGAGGAACTGGTCAAGGACGGCGTCAAGCTGTTCGCCGACGCGGCCGACAAGCTGTACGGCGCGGTCGCCCACAAGCGCGCCACCTCGCTCGGCGGCGGCATCGACCGCCAGAAGCTCGCGCTCGGCGCCACCATCGAGAAGGCGGTCGAGAAGAGCACCGAGGAATGGCGCGCCTCCGCCCGGATCCGAAGGCTCTGGCACAAGGACAAATCGGTCTGGACCGGCGACGACGAGGACAAATGGCTGGGCTGGCTCACCAGCGCGGCCACCGCTGATGTCGCCGACTATGAGGACTTTGCCCAGCGCGTGAAGGGGCAGAACTTCACCGATGCCGTCGTGCTCGGCATGGGCGGGTCGAGCCTCGGGCCGGAGGTCCTGGCCCAGACCTTCCCGCACCGGTCCGGTTTCCCGCGGCTGCACGTGCTCGATTCCACCGATCCGGCGCAGGTGCGCGCGATGGAGGAGTATGTCGACATCGCAAGGACGCTGTTCATCGTCTCCTCCAAATCCGGCGGCACCACCGAGCCGAACGTGATGAAGGACTATTTCTTCGATCGGGTGGCGAAGGCGATCGGCAAGGACAAGGCCGGCCACCGCTTCATCGCGGTGACCGATCCGGGCTCATCGCTGCAGAAGGTCGCGATCAAGCAGGGCTTTGCCCGCATCTTTTACGGCGACCCCGCGATCGGCGGCCGCTATTCCGTGCTGTCGCCGTTCGGTCTGGTGCCGGCGGCCGCTGCCGGCATCGACGTCCGCAGCCTGCTCGGCCATACGCTCGCGATGGTGCGCTCTTGCGGTGCCGACGTGCCGCCGCAGGAGAACCCGGGCGTGCAGCTCGGGCTCGCGATGGGCATCGCGGGGCTCGAAGGCCGCGACAAGGTGACGATCTTCGCCTCGCCGGACGTTGCCGATTTCGGCGCCTGGGCCGAGCAGCTGATCGCGGAATCGACCGGCAAGGACGGCAAGGGCCTGATCCCGATCGAGGGCGAGACGATTGGCGACGCCGCGGTCTACGGCAACGACCGGTTCTTCATCGATCTGCGCACCGATGGCGAGAACGATGCAGCGCATGAGGCCAAGCTCGCGGCGCTCGAGGCCGCCGGCCATCCCGTGGTTCGGATCGTGATGAAGTCGATCGACCATATCGGTCAGGAGTTCTTCCGCTTCGAGATCGCGACCGCGGTCGCCGGATCGATCCTCGGCATCAACCCGTTCAACCAGCCCGACGTCGAAGCCGCCAAGGTCAAGACCCGCGAACTGACGGCAGCGTTCGAGAAGACCGGGTCGCTGCCGGCCGAACAGCCGGTGGTGTCGGCGGACGGGGTCGATCTCTACACCGACGCGCAGAACGCCGAGGAGCTGCGCAAGGCCGGTGCGAACGGCGATCTCGACTCCTGGATCAAGGCGCACCTCGCGCGCTCCGGCCGCGGCGACTATGTCGCCCTGCTCGCCTATATCGAGCGCGATGGCGACACCATCGACGCCATGCAGGCGATGCGGCTGAAGGTGCGCGACGCAAGGCACCTTGCGACCTGCGCCGAGTTCGGTCCCCGCTTCCTGCATTCGACCGGGCAGGCCTACAAGGGCGGGCCCGACAGCGGTGTGTTCCTGCAGGTCACGACCGACGATACGGCGGACCTGCCGGTGCCCGGCCAGAAGGCGAGCTTCGGCGTGATCAAGGCGGCACAGGCGCGCGGCGATTTCGACGTGCTCACCGAGCGCGGCCGGCGGGCGCTGCGCGTGCATCTCAAGGGCGATCTCAGCTCCGGGCTCGCGGCGCTCGATGCCGCGATCTCGGCTGCACTGAACTGACGGAGGCGAGGGATGCAACTCGGCATGATCGGCCTCGGGCGGATGGGCGGCAACATCGTCCGCCGCCTGATGACCCAGGGCCACACCACCGTGGTCTACGACAAGGATCCGAAGGCCGTCGCGGCGCTCGTCGCCGACAATGCGATCGGGTCCTCATCGCTGGAGGATTTCGTCCTCAAGCTGGAGGCGCCGCGCACCGCCTGGGTGATGCTGCCGGCCGGCAAGATCACCGAAGCCACCATCGAGGCGCTGTCGAAGCTGATGCAGCCAGGCGACGTCATCATCGATGGCGGCAACACCTTCTGGCAGGATGACGTCCGCCGCGGCAAGGCGCTCAGGGAGCGCGGGCTGCATTACGTCGATGTCGGCACCAGCGGCGGCATCTGGGGCATCGAGCGCGGCTACTGCATGATGATCGGCGGCGACAAGAAAGTGGTCGACCGGCTCGACCCGATCTTCAAGACGCTGGCGCCCGGGATCGGCGACATTCCTCGCACCTCCGGCCGCGAGGGCCGCGATCCGCGCATCGAACAGGGCTACATTCACGCCGGCCCGATCGGCGCCGGGCATTTCGTCAAGATGATCCACAACGGCATCGAATACGGCCTGATGCAGGCCTATGCCGAAGGCTTCGACATCCTGAAGAACGCCAATATCGAGGCGCTGCCGGCCGAGCATCGCTTCGACCTCGACATCGCCGACATCGCCGAAGTCTGGCGGCGCGGCAGCGTGATCCCGTCCTGGCTGCTCGACCTCACGGCATCGGCGCTGGCGCAGAACCACACGCTCGACAATTATTCCGGCTTTGTCGAGGATTCCGGCGAAGGCCGCTGGACAGTCAATGCCGCGGTCGACGAGGCCGTGCCGGCCGAGGTGCTGACGGCGGCGCTCTATACGCGCTTCCGCTCGCGCAAGGATCACACCTTCGCGGAGAAGATCCTCTCGGCGATGCGCGCAGGCTTTGGCGGCCACAAGGAGCCGCCGAAGAAAACTTAAAGCGAACCGCGGAAGGTCACGTGCAGAAGAAACCAGACCCTTGCTCCTTCATCATCTTCGGCGCCACCGGTGATCTGACACATCGGCTTGTCATCCCGGCGCTCTACAATCTTGCCGCCGGCAATCTGCTGCCGGAGAAATTCTGCGTCGTCGGCATCGCCCGCAAGGGCATGTCGAGCGACCAGATGAAGGACAGCCTGATGCAAGGGCTACGCAAGTTCGCCACGCGCCCGCTGGATGAGGCCATCGTCACACGCCTGTTTGAATGCGTCACCGCGATCGAGGCCGACCCGAGCGATCCGCCCTCCTTCGATGCCATGAACGAGCGGCTCGAGAAGCTCGAACAGGCGCGCGGCACCGGTGGCAACCGGCTGTTCTACCTCGCGACCCCGCCGCGAGCGTTCCTGCCGATCAGCCAGCAGCTCGGGCGCACCGGCATGCTGGAGGAGAACGGCGCCTGGCGGCGGCTGATCATCGAAAAGCCGTTCGGCACCGATCTGGCGTCGGCCAAGGCACTGAATGCCGCGCTGCTGAAGCTGATGGACGAGCACCAGATCTACCGGATCGATCACTATCTCGGCAAGGAAACCGTCCAGAACATCCTGGTGCTGCGCTTCGCCAACGGCATGTTCGAGCCGATCTGGAATCGCAACCACATCGACCACATCCAGATCACCGTCGACGAGAAGCTCGGTGTCGGTCATCGCGGCAGCTTCTACGACGCCACCGGCGCGCTGCGCGACATGGTGCCGAACCATCTGTTCCAGCTGCTGTCGCTGGTGACGATGGAGCCGCCGGCGCGGTTCGACGCCCACGCGGTGCGCTCCGAAAAGGCCGAGGTGCTGAGCGCGATCCAGACCCAGAGCGAACAGGAGGCGCTGCACAATTCGGTGCGCGGCCAGTATCGCGCCGGCCGGATCGGCGACACCGAGATCGAGGACTTTCTCAAGACGCCCGACGTCAGGCCCGACAGCTCGACCGAGACCTATGCCGCGCTGAAGCTGACCATCGACAATTGGCGCTGGGCCGGCGTGCCGTTCTACCTGCGCACCGGCAAGGCGCTGACCACCAAGCGCACCGAGATCGCGATCAAGTTCAAGCAGGCGCCGTTTGCGATGTTCCGCGACACGTCGGTCGATCGCCTGTCGCAGAACTACCTCGTCATCTCCACCGAGCCGACCGAAGGCATCGAGCTGCAGTTCAACACCAAGGTACCCGGCCCGACCATCAACATCGACGGCGTCGAGATGAAGTTCCGCTACAAGGACTACTTCAAGGCCGAGCCGTCGACCGGCTACGAGACACTCATCTATGACTGCATGATCGGCGACAATCTGCTGTTCCAGCGCGCCGACAGCGTCGAGGCCGGATGGCAGGCGGTGCAGCCCTTCATCGACGCCTGGAAGAGCGCCGGCGGCCGTGGCCTGCAACCCTACAAGGCCGGCAGCGAAGGCCCGGAGGCCGCCAATGCGCTGCTGACGCGTGACGGCCGTAGCTGGCGGAAGCTGGGCTGACATGACCGCGACCGGCGAGCGCCAGATCATCACGGTCGCCGATCCGGCGGCACTGGCGCAGGCGGCCGCCGAGCGGGTGATCGCCAGGATCGACCAGAACAGCGGCCGGATCGCGGTGTGCCTCACCGGCGGCTCCAGCCCGAAGGCGCTCTATCAGCTGCTGGCGACGCCGGACTATCGCCAAAGGATTCCATGGGACCGCATCGACTGGTTCATCGGCGACGAGCGCCTGGTGCCGCGCAAGGACAAGCTGCACAACATGAGCATGGCGCGCCAGGCCTTCCTCGACCGCTGTGCACCGGCTGCAAATGTCCATCCGATCGCGACCGATACCGCCGATCTCAGGGATCCCGACGTCAGCGCGGCGCTGTACGAGAACGAGCTGATGGCGTTCTACGGCGCCGAACAGCTCGATCCGAAGCGGCCACTGTTCGACCTGGTGCTGATGGGCATCGGCCCCGACGGCCATACCGCCTCGCTGTTTCCGGGTTATCCCGCGGTCGAGGAAACCCAGCGCTGGGTGGTCGGCGTGCCGAAGGCCAATGTCGAGCCGTTCGTGCCGCGCGTGTCGCTGACCCTGCCCGCCCTCGCCTCCTGTCGCGAGATGCTGTTCGAGGTGGCGGGCGAGAACAAGCGCGCGATCTTGACGCGCCTCTTCGCAGGCGAGAACCTGCCGGCAAACCGCGCGCGATCGCTGGGCGAGACCGTCTGGCTGATCGATCAGGCCGCGCTGCCGGAGGACTTTCGTGGGTGACGGACAAAACCCCTGCGCATTGGTCGTGATGGGCGTGTCGGGTTCGGGCAAGAGCACCATCGCCGACCGCCTGGCGATCAGGATCGGCTGGCGCTTCGAGGACGGCGACAGTTTTCATCCGCCAAGCAATGTCGCCAAAATGCATTCCGGCCAGCCGCTCACCGACGAGGATCGCTGGCCCTGGCTGCGCGCGATCGCCGACGAGATCGACCGCACCTGCGGCGTCCGCGAACGCGCCGTCATCGCCTGCTCCGCGCTGAAGCGCGCCTATCGCGACATCCTGGTGCATGGCCGCGACGATATCCGCATCGTCTTCCTCGACGGCTCGCAGGAGCTGATCGCCACGCGGCTCGGCGCGCGCAAGGGCCATTTCATGCCGCCGGGGCTGCTCGCCAGCCAGTTCAAGACGCTGGAGCCGCCGACCCCGGAGGAACGCCCGATCACGGTTGCGATCGACCGTCCGGTCGAAACCATCGTCGAAGACATCGTCAATCAACTGAAGTTGGACCGCACATGACCCGCATCGCCCTTGTCGTATCCGATGTCGACGGCACGCTGCTCACCAAGGACAAGACCTTGACCGACGGCGCCAGGGCGGCGGTGCGCAGGCTGCACGAGGCCGGCATCGGCTTCACCATCGTCTCCAGCCGGCCGACGATCGGGATGGGCTTTCTGGTTGCGCCGCTTGCGATCACACAGCCGATCGGCGCCTTCAACGGCTCTTCGATCGTCGATCCGCAGCTCAAGCCCCTTGAGCAGCATTTGATCCCGGCCGCGGTCGCAAAACGCTGCATCGACATGCTGCGCGAGCGCGACGTCGACATCTGGCTGTTCACTAACGACCGCTGGCTGACGCGCAACCCTGACGGCGAGTACACCGCCCACGAGCAGCACACGATCAAGCATGATCCGACCATCGTCGGCGATTTCACGCTCTATCTCGATCAGGCCTGCAAGATCGTCGGCGCGAGCTCGGATGCAGCCCTGCTGCAACGCTGCGAGACGGAGATGCAGCAAATGGTCGGCCGTGATGCCACCGCGGTCCGCTCGCAGACCTACTATCTCGACGTCACCCCGCCCGGTCACGACAAGGGCACCTTCGTCGAGGGCATCGCGAAGCGCCTTGGCGTGCCGCTGGAGAACGTCGCCACGATCGGCGACATGCAGAACGATCTGCCGATGTTCGCGCGAAGCGGCGTCTCCTTCGCGATGGGCAATGCCAGCGATGACGTGAAGGCGCGCGCCACCCATGTCACCGAGACCAACGAGCAGGACGGTTTCGCACGCGCGATGGACACGGTGTTGCAGCTTCGCTGAAGCCACGGCGAGATCTGTCACCCGACCAATCCGCGGTTCCTTGAGGCGGCCAATCACACTCGCACTATTTCGGAATATTGGAAATATATTCCTGATTTGCCCGACGTGTCAAGTTGCCTGGTCGAGTGCCGCAGCTGCCGGCTCCTTTGCATGGGGTTGTTTTCGATATTTTGGCAGCGCGGACCTGCGGCGGTCCCGCAAGCGGAAGATGGAGGGCGGCATCGCCGCGGTGGTTTAAGTCGAACGCTGCACCGCAGGCTTCTCGGCGTCGGCCCTGGCGGCGCTGAGATTGTGCGCGGTGTTGATCAACGCGATATGGGTCAGCGCCTGCGGGAAATTGCCGGTCTGCCGGCCGGCGCCGGAATCGAACTCCTCCGCCAGCAATCCGAGATCGTTGGCGACCGCGACGACGCGGTCGAACATGGTCTGCGCCTTGTCGACATCTCCCGCCAGCACATGAGCGTCGGCAAGCCACAGGCTGCAGGCCAGGAACGCGCCCTCGATCGGCTGGACCTCATCGGACACCTCGCGCGGATCGTGCCGCAGCACGAAGCCGTCGCGCATCATGTGCCGTTCGACCGCGTCGATCGTGCCGCGGATGCGCGGATCGCCCGACGGCAGGAAGCCGACCGACGGCAGCAGCAGCAGGCTGGCGTCGAGCAACTTTGAGCCATAGCTCTCGACGAAACTGTTGAGGCCGGGATCGAAGCCGCGTTGGCAGACGTCGCGATGAATGGCCTCGCGCAGCACCCGCCATTTGACGAGTGGCCCCTTGAAGCCGAACCGCTCCGCGCTCTTGATGGCGCGGTCGAAGGCGACCCAGCACATCACCTTGGAGAACACGTAGTGTCTGGGGGTGCCACGGCGTTCCCAGATGCCGTGATCCGGCTGATCCCAGACATCGGCGAGATGGGTGACGACGGTGCATTCGAGCGACCAGTTCTCTTCGTCGAGCTTCAGCTTGGCCATGCGGGACTGATGGAAGGCGTCGATCAGCTCGCCATAGACGTCGAGCTGAAGTTGCGCATGCGCGGCGTTGCCGGCGCGTACCGGCTGCGCCCCTTCATAGCCGGACAGCCACCCTGCCTCCCATTCCAAGAGGCGTCGCTGGCCCAGGATGCCGTACATGATCTGCATGTTGGCCGGCGCGCCGGCTGCGGCCCGCAGCAGCCAGTTGTGCCAGGCCGCCGCTTCCTCGGTGTAGCCCGAATTCATCAGGGCCAGCAGCGTAAAGGTGGCGTCGCGCAGCCAGCAGAACCGGTAGTCCCAATTGCGCGCGCCGCCGAGCTTTTCCGGCAACGACGTGGTGGGTGCCGCGACGATGCCGCCGGTCGGCCTGAAGGTCAGCGCCTTCAGCGTGATCAGCGAGCGCATCACGAGGGCGCGTTGATAGCTGCCGTCATAGGTCGAACGGCTGCACCATTCCCGCCAGTATTCCTCGGTGTCCTTCAGCGCAGCCTCAGGGTCGATCGCCTCCGGCACCGGGTGATAGGACGGTCCATAGGTCAGGACGAACGGCACGGTATCGCCCTCGCCGACCTCGAAATCGGCGATCGTGGTCAGATCCTTGCCGCGGGTTTCGACCGGTGTGCGCAGCACGGTCATGTCCTGCCCGCTGATCGCCAGAAGCCCGTCACCATCCGGATTCTTCCGCACCCAGGGGACATCGACGCCGAAGCCGAAGCGGATCACCAGCTCCATGCGCATCTTGACGCGGCCGCTGATGCCGCGAACGAGGCGGACCACATCGGAGGCGTTGCCGCGCGGCGGCATGAAGTCGATCAGCGCGACCGCGCCGCCTTCCACCTCGAACCGGGTCTCCAGGATCAGCGTATCGTCCCAGTAGCGCCGCGAGGTCTGCTTGATCTCGCCTGTGGGCGCCAGCAGCCAGCGACCGTTCCTCGACGTGCCAAGCAGCGCCGCGAAGCAGGGGTCGGAATCGAACGCCGGCCAACACAGCCAGTCGATCGAGCCGTCGCGGCCGACCAGCGCGGCGGTCTCGCAATCTCCGATCAGTCCATAGTCTTCGATACGAGAGGCCACGCGCTGCGCTCCGCGTTACCCGGTGTGCGAGCGCTCGCGGGTCGCGCGCTTGAGGGCGTCGACGTCGATCGCCGACGCGAGATGCTCGATCGAGACCGGGAGCCGCCGCTTCCAGTTCGGATGCTCGTAGACGGTGCCGGGGATGTTCGGCTGCTCGACAATGCCGAGCAGGTCCTCCATCGACACCGCCATCATCCGCGACCGCGTCCGTGCCAGGAAGCTCGCCACCGAATAGAAATCGTTCGCGTGGATGTCGTGCCGGCGCAGCACGTCGTCGAGCTGGCCGAGCGCGTGCCAGCGCCCCTCGTCGGTCTCGCCGGGATCGATCCCGAGCGCACGCTTGGTCCTGAGGTCGCTGAACGAGCGCCAGCCCGCATAGGTCGAGAGGTCGTGGGTGTTGAAGGTCACCAGCGCATTCGGCAAATAGTAGTCGGCGTTGCGGAAGACGCCCTGGTCGTCGGTCTCGAACATCATCACGAGATAGGACCAGATGCCCCAACCGTTCATCTGCTCGCGGAACCCGGGAGGTACGGTGCCGAGGTCCTCGCCGATCACGACGCAGCGGCTCGCCACGCTCTCCTGCGCGGTCGCCGCCAGCAGCGCCTCGAACGGCATCAGCACATAGGCGCCATTGGCCGGGCCGAAGCCGCGCGGTACCAGATAGAGCCGCTTCAGCCCGAACGCGTGGTCGAGCCTGATTGCGCCGGCGTGGTGCATCGAGGCGCGCAGCATCTGCCTGAACGGCTCGAACGAGCGCTGTTCAAGGCCCGCGGCGTTGAAGCCGGCAAGCCCCCAGTCCTGGCCCGCCGTGTTGAGCGGGTCCGGCGGCGCGCCGACGCCGAGATGGCGCGAGATCGCGATCTGCTCATTCCAGGCGTCGAACCCGTCCGACTGCACGCCGACGGCGACGTCGAGATAAAGCCCGACCCGCATGCCGCGCTTGTGCGCCAGCGCCTGGCAGGCGCCGAGTTGACGGTCCGCGGTCCATTGCACGAATTCGACGAACTCGACCTCGGCGGCAGAGTCGCGCGAGCGGCGCAATTTTGCACAAGCTGCATCGCTCGGCTGCCGCCATTCGTCCGGCCATTCCCACCACGGCGTGTTGAATTTGTGCCGCATCACCTCGAAGCAGGCGAAGCGCGACAGCAGCGTGCCCTGCTCGTTGCGATAGGCCTCGAAATCCTGCCAGCGGCCGAGGCCCGGGTTGGCCTTGAAGGCTGCGAATGCCGCGCGCAGCGCCGGCCATTTCTGCGCCGCGACGCCGACATAGTCGACCATGTCGTGGCTGCGGAGCGGTGCCAGCGCGGCCTTGGTCTCGGCATCGACGCGGAATTCGGGAATCTGCTCGACGTCGATGTAAAGCGCATTGAGGAACAGCCGGCTGTTCGGCGAGTACGGGCTGCAATCGCCGGGCCGATCGTCGAACAGCGCATGCAGCGGATTGAGCCCGACGCCGTCGGCGCCGAGCCGGTGGGCGAATTCGAGCAGGTGCTGCAGGTCGGTGAAGTCACCGATGCCCCAGTTGCGCGCGGACCGCACGCCGTAGAGTTGCACCGCGATCACCCAGCAGCGGTCGAACTCGCCGCCGAAGGCGCCGTGCGGCGCCACCAGCAGCGGCAGCTCCTCGCTGCCAGATGCGTCCGATAGCTGCAACCGGTGCACGCCTTCGGGCAGACCTGACGGCCACGTCACACTGCGCTCACGCGCCTCGCCCTGCGCGAGCACCCCGGTGCCATTCGCAAGCTTCCATTGCACCGGAAGCCGGGCAGCTTCCGAGAGCTGCGTTTGCGCAGCCTGGCCGCCTCTGACCACCACGGGATCGGCGATGATCCGACGGGGCGCCTGCGGCGGCAGCGCGTCGAGGATCGCCGTGAGCGCCTCGGGGGTTGTCACACGGCGGTGACCGCTGCCATCGATATACTCGGTCTGGATTCCCAGGGTCTGGGCTTTGGCGTAAAGGTCCATTCGGCACGCTGCCTGCTCGCAACGGTAGGTGGATCGTTGCTAAATTGTACAGATACGGGAAAGGGATAGTTGATGTTCAACGCTCTACCCTATCCGGCGTTCCCACCGGGAACCATTGCCCGGCGAGCGGCTTTCTATATGGGTCTGGCGCGCCTCCTTCCCGGCGCCGGGACGTCATTTGCATTTTTAATGGCGGCATCACCGTGAACAAAACCCTCCGGCCTGTCGAGAGTGCCCATGGCACTTTTCATATCACCGATGTCTATCCGTCGGTTGATGGCGGCCGCTTTCCGGTCAAGCGCATTGTGGGCGAACCTGTCGAAGTGTGGGCCGACATCTACCGTGCCGGACATGACGTGATATCGGCGGCATTGGTGTGGCGGCGCGAGGGCGACAGCGAATGGCAGGTCGCGCCGATGACGGCGCACGGCGATGACCGCTGGGGCGGCGCTTTCGTGCCCGACCGGCCCGGCCGCTACGCCTTCGCGATCGAGGCCTGGACCGATGAATTCGCCAGCTGGCGGCATCGTTTCGAGCAGAAGCCGCGCAACGGCAGCGATCATACGCTGGACGCGCTCGAGGGCGCGGGCATGCTGACCCAGGCGCAGGCCGGCAGCCCGGCGGCGGCCGCCGTCATCATCAGGCAGTGCGAAATCTTTCTGCAGACCGGCGAACCAGGTGCGCTGCTCGCGCCCGAATTGCGGGAGGCGATGGCCGGCAGCCAATTTCGCCGCGATCTGATGCGATCGCAGCTCTACCCGCTGACCGCGGACCGCCCGCGGGCGCGCAGCGGCGCATGGTACCAGATGTTTCCGCGCAGCCAGGGCAAGACACCGGGCATGCATGCAACCTTCAACGACTGCATCGCGCGGCTTCCCGACATCGCCGCGATGGGCTTTGACGTCGTCCTGCTCGCGCCGATCCACCCGATCGGCCGGCAGCACCGCAAGGGCCGCAACAATGCCGCGATCGCACAGGCGGGCGATCCCGGCAGCCCCTATGCGATCGGCGCAGCCGAGGGCGGCCACGACGCCGTGCATCCGGAACTCGGCACGCTCGACGGCTTCCGCGCCTTCGTGGCGGCAAGCCAGGCGCATGGCCTCGAGGTCGCGCTCGATTTCGCCGTGCAGTGCTCCCCCGATCATCCCTGGCTGAACAAACATCCAGAGTGGTTCAAGCGGCGCCCGGACGGATCGATGCGCACGGCAGAGCATCCCCCGCAGCGCTGGGACGATGTCGTCAACCCGGATTTCGGGTCCGAGAATGCCGCTGCGCTGTGGCGCGCGCTGCGCGACGTCGTGCTGTTCTGGGTCGAACAGGGCGTCAGGATCTTCCGGGTCGACAATCCGCACACCAAGCCGCTGGCGTTCTGGGAGTGGCTGATCCGCGAGGTGCGGGACCGCGACGCGGACGTGCTGTTCCTTGCGGAAGCCTTCGCGCGCCCGAAACTGATGAAGGGCCTCGCCAAGCTCGGCTTCACACAGTCCTACAGCTATTTCACCTGGCGGACGCAGCGCTTCGAGCTCGAACAATATCTCGGCGAGTTGACCTCCTATCCCGAGCGTGACTTCTTTCGGCCGAATTTCTTCGTCAACACACCGGACATCCTGCCCTTCCACCTGCAAAGCGGCGAATCCTGGATGTTCAAGTCGCGTCTCGCGCTGGCCGCGACGCTTTCAAGCAGCTATGGCATCTACAGCGGCTTCGAATTGCTCGAGCACACGCCGGTCCCCGGCCGCGAGGAATATCTCAACTCCGAGAAGTACGAGATCAGGGTTCGCAACTGGGAGCAGCCGGGGAACATCAAGCCCTATATCGCAGCTCTCAACCGGATCAGACGCGGCAATCCGGCCCTGCAACAATTCGCAAATTTGCGCTTTATCAGTGTCGATGACGGTGGCGTGATCGGCTTCATCAAGGAGGCCGTCGATCAGGGCAATGTGATCGCGGCCGTGATTGCATTATCAGCCGAGTTGCGTGAGGTCTGGCTGCCGCTCGGCGACGTCATGGTCGGCCGTGGCGATGCCCGCCGCCCCGTCTCGGCAGTGGAAGACCTTGTCACCGGAGAGCGCCACGCGCTCGAATGGGGAGGCATCCGTCTACGTATAGATCCTGCGCGCGATCCCGCGTTGCTGCTGCGCTGTGTCGCCTGAAGGAGCCCTCATGAACGTATTCTCCTCCGTCAATACCCAGGAGAAGGTCGCAACCGAGACTGCGGACCAGCTGTGGTACAAGGACGCGATCATTTACCAGCTGCATGTCAAGGCATTTGCCGACAGCAACAATGACGGCATCGGCGACTTCGCGGGGCTGACGGAGAAACTCGGCTATCTGCAGGAGCTCGGCGTCACCGCGCTGTGGCTGTTGCCGTTCTATCCCTCGCCCGGCCGCGACGACGGCTACGACATCGGCGACTACGGCGACATCAATCCCGATTTCGGGACGATGAAGGACTTCAAGCGCTTCATCCAGGAGGCCAAGAAGCGCGGCCTGCGCGTCATCACCGAGCTCGTCGTCAACCACACCTCGGACCAGCATGCGTGGTTCAAGCGCGCGCGCCGCAGCCCGCCGAATTCGAGCGCGCGCAGCTGGTACGTCTGGAGCGACACCGACCAGAAATACCTCGATACAAGGATCATCTTTACCGATACGGAGAAGTCGAACTGGACCTGGGATCCGGAGGCCGGCCAGTTCTACTGGCACCGCTTCTTCTCGCACCAGCCGGACCTGAATTTCGACAATCCGCGCGTGGTGCGCGCCATCGTGCAGGTGATGAAGCGCTGGCTCGACACCGGCGTCGACGGTTTCCGGCTCGACGCCATTCCCTATCTGTGCGAGCGCGACGGCACCAACAACGAGAACCTGCCGGAGACGCATGCCATCATCAAGCGGCTGCGCCAGGAGCTCGACGCCTATGCCAAGGGCAAGATCCTGCTGGCCGAAGCCAATCAATGGCCGGAGGACGTGCAGGAATATTTCGGCCATGGCGACGAATGCCACATGGCCTATCACTTCCCGCTGATGCCGCGCATCTACATGGCGATCGCCCAGGAAGACCGCTTTCCGATCACCGACATCCTGCGGCAGACGCCCGACATTCCCGCCGCTGCGCAGTGGGCGCTGTTCCTGCGCAATCACGACGAGCTGACGCTGGAAATGGTCACCGACGTCGAGCGCGACTATCTGTGGTCGACGTACGCCAACGATCCGCGCGCCCGCATCAATGTCGGCATCCGCCGCCGCCTTGCGCCGCTGATGGACAACGACCGGCGCAAGATCGAGCTGATGAACTCACTGCTGCTGTCGTTCCCGGGCACGCCGATCATCTATTACGGCGACGAGATCGGCATGGGCGACAACATCTATCTCGGCGACCGCAACGGCGTGCGGACGCCAATGCAGTGGTCGCCGGACCGCAACGGCGGCTTCTCGCGCGCCGACCCGGCGCGGCTCTACGCGCCGATGATCATGGACCCGGTCTACGGCTATGAATCCGTCAATGTCGAGGCGCAGTCACGCAGCCTGTCGTCGCTGCTGTCGGCGACCAAGCGGCTGATCGCGGTACGCAAGTCGACGCTTGCCTTCGGGCGCGGCACCATGACCTTCATCCGCCCGGAGAACCGCTCGGTGCTGGCCTATGTGCGCCAGTACCAGGGTGAGGCGATCCTGTGCATCGCCAATCTGTCGCGGTCGGCGCAGGCCACCGAGCTCGACCTCTCCGCCTTCAAGGACCGCATTCCGCTCGAGATGCTCGGCCGCACGCGCTTCCCGGCTATCGGCGAGCTGCCCTACATGATCACGCTCGCGCCGTACGGCTTCTACTGGTTCCAGCTGCAGGAGCGCGACAAGTCCGAGCCGGTGACGCCGCGCGCGGTGCCGGAATTCGAGACGCTGGTGGTGCCGCTGAATTCGACCTGGATGTCACTGGCGCGCACCCGCGGCGTGTTCGAGCACGACGTGCTGCCCGGTCATCTCGCCCGCACGCGCTGGTATCCGGAACGATCGGCGAGCGCGATCCAGCCGGTGCTGGTCTCCGCGATCCCGTTCTGCGACATCGGCGACAACCGGCCGTGGCTCGCCTTCTTCGAGACCACGCAGCGCGGCACCACCAGCCGCTACGTGCTGCCGATGCAGATCGAGTGGGTGCGCTTCGACCGCGAGCGCTACAACCCGCGCGCCTTCGCCGCGATACGCCAGGGCGCGCGCGAGGGCACGCTGCTCGACGTTGCCACCGACCAGATCTTCACCGGCTTGTTCCTGCGCAACCTGCGGGAAAACCTCACGGTCGACGAAGGCGAGCAAGGCCTCAAGCTCGAATTCCGGCCGACCAGCCGCTTCTCCGACCGGCCGGTGCGGCAGCCCGAGCGTATCCGGGTGTTCGAGAACGACCAGCCGCATTCGACCGCGCTGGTCGACAACGAATATGTCACCAAGATCTATCGCAAGCTCGAGGTCGGCATCAATCCGGAGATCGAGATGGGCCGCTTCCTCACCGAGGTGGTCAACTTTCCGAACACCCCTGCCTTGCTCGGCACCGCCGAGCTGATCGAGGGCGACAAGCGCAGCGCCATCGCCGTCCTGCATGCGATGGTCGTCAACCAGGGCGACCTCTGGACCATCGCAGGCGCACACCTCGACCGCCTGGTCGAACGGCAGCGCCTGCTGACGGTGAGCGAGCACCCCGTGGAGAACGGCGACCAGGCGACCTTTCTGCGCCACATGTCGCATAGCGGAAAGCGGCTGGCCGAGCTGCATCTGGCGCTCGCCAGCAACCGCGACCTGCCGGACTTCGCGCCCGAGCCGACCAAGCCCGACGACCTGCAGCGCTGGGCCGACGAGATCATGGCGCGGGCCGAGCGCGTGTTCGATACGCTGAAGCAGCGGCGCGGCTCGCTGAGAGAGGCCGACCGGCTGCTGGCCGATCAGTTGCAGGCCCAGCACGACACGCTGCCGGAGCGGCTCAAGGCGCTGCTGCCGCGCGAAACCGACGGGTTCAATATCCGCCATCACGGCGACCTGCATCTCGGTCAGTTGCTGGTGGTCAAGGACGACGTCTTCATCATCGATTTCGACGGCGGACCGGGCCGCACCATCGCCGAGCGGCGGCGCAAGGCACCGCCGGCGCGCGACGTCGCCGGCCTGATCCGTTCGATCGACTATGCGGCGACCGCCGCGCTGGAACGCACGCTCAAGGTCTCCCCCGACGAGAGCGGCCGGCTGAGCCTCGCCTTGGCCGAATGGCGCGACCAGGCCGCGGATACCCTGCTGGCGGCCTATCGCGAGACGGTGGCCGGCCAGCGGCTGTGGCCCGCCGACGCCAAGACGGCCGACCGCCTGCTCAGTTTTTTCCTGCTTGAGAAAGCCTTCTATGAGATCGAGTATGAGCTGGCCAACCGGCCGGATTGGCTGCGGGTGCCGCTCACCGGCCTGCTGAGGATCCTGGCGCAACAGCCGCATGAGGTTGCATGAGCAAACTGCCCGCCGAGGCCTATGCCATCATCGAGGGCCGCCACTCCGACCCCTTCCACTATCTCGGGCTTCACCCAGAGGGGGACCGCAACGTCGTGCGCGCCTTCCTGCCCGATGCCAGCAATGTCGAGGCGATCGGCGAGCATGGCGAGACCGCACAGCTGGCGCGAATCCATGACGCCGGCCTGTTCGCAGGCCCCCTGCCGAACGGCTCGACGCGCTACCAGCTCCGCGCCCGTTTCGGCGACAACGTCGTCGAGCTGGAGGATGCCTACCGCTTTCCGCCGATCCTGAGCGATTTCGATCTCTATCTGCTCGGCGAAGGCACCCATCAGCGCGTCTACGATACGCTCGGCGCGCATCCGATGACGCTCGACGGCGTCGACGGCATCGGCTTCGTGGTGCTGGCGCCGAATGCGCGGCGGGTCAGCGTGGTCGGCGACTTCAATTTCTGGGACGGACGGCGGCATCCGATGCGCGTGCGCGGCCCAGGCTACTGGGAACTGTTCATCCCGCGTGCAAGGATCGGCGACCACTACAAGTTCGAGATCATCGGGCGCAACGGCCAGCATTTGCCGCTGAAGTCCGATCCCCTGGCGTTCGCCGCCGAGGTGCGCCCGAAGACCGCCTCGATCGTGATCGACGAACGCAAGATCCCGCATCCGCGCCCGGCGCCGGATCGCGTCAACGCGCTGAACTCGCCGATGTCGATCTACGAGGTCCATCTCGGGTCGTGGCGGCGCAAGGGCCGCAACGAGTGGCTGACCTATCGCGAGATGGCGGAGCAGCTGCCGGCCTATGCCAGCGACATGGGCTTTACCCATGTCGAATTCCTGCCGATATCAGAGCATCCGTTCGACGGCTCCTGGGGCTACCAGCCGACCGGCATGTTCGCACCGACCAGCCGCTTCGGCTCGCCGGACGATTTCGCCGCGCTGATCGACGCCTGCCACGGCGCAGGGCTCGCCGTGCTGCTCGACTGGGTGCCCGGGCATTTCCCCGACGATCCGCACGGGCTCGGCAATTTCGACGGCACCGCGCTCTACGAGCACGCCAATCCGCTGCAGGGCCGTCACCTCGATTGGGGTACGCTGATCTACAATTACGGGCGCACCGAGATCACCAACTTCCTGGTGTCGAACGCGCTGTTCTGGCTTGATCGCTACGGCATCGACGGGCTGCGCGTCGATGCCGTCGCCTCCATGCTCTATCTCGACTACAGCCGTCCCGCCGGTGGCTGGATTCCGAACAAATATGGCGGCCGGGAGAACATCGAGGCGATCGACTTCCTGCGCCGCTTCAACACCGAATTGTTCGCGCATTTTCCGCAGGCGACGACGGCGGCGGAAGAATCCACCGCATGGCCGCAGGTGTCGCGTCCCGTCGAGTATGGCGGGCTCGGCTTCGGCTACAAGTGGAACATGGGCTGGATGCACGACACGCTGAAATATATCGGCAAGGATCCGATTCACCGCAAATACCATCACGGCGACATCCTGTTCGGCCTGCACTACGCCTTCTCGGAGAATTTCATCCTGCCGCTGTCCCACGACGAGGTGGTACACGGCAAGCGCTCGATCCTCGGCCGCATGCCCGGCGACGACTGGCAGCGCTTTGCCAATCTGCGCGCCTATTACAGCTTCATGTTCGGCCACCCTGGCAAGAAGCTGATGTTCATGGGCTGCGAGTTCGGCCAGGAACGCGAGTGGAATCACGACTACTCGATCGATTGGCATCTGCTGCAACAGCCGAGGCACAGCGGCATCCAGAACCTGGTCCGCGACCTCAACCGGCTCTATCGCGCGCTGCCGGCGCTGCACGAGCTCGACTGCGACCAGGCCGGCTTCGAATGGGTCATCACCGACGATGCCAACAACAATGTGTTCGCCTGGATCCGCAAGGGCAATGCTGAGCGCGCACGCTGCCTCGTGGTCGCGAACTTCTCACCCAACGTCTACCGCAACTATCGCGTCCCGGTGCCGTTCGCGGGCAAGTGGCACGAGGTGTTCAACTCGGATTCCGCGCATTACGGCGGCACCAATGTCGGCAATGTCGGCGAGGTGCGCGCATCGGAGGACGCCACGCCCGAGCTGAGCCTGACCATTCCGCCGCTGGCTGCGATCTTCCTCGTACCGGAAAGCTGATTGATGCGACTGACCGGGGGTACGTCCGCACGGCTCGGTGCAAGCTGGGACGGCAGAGGCACCAATTTTGCGCTGTTCTCGGCGAACGCGGAGAAGGTGGAGCTGTGCCTGTTCGACGGCCAGGGCCGCCGCGAGCTCGAGCGGATCGAGATGCCGGAGCGCACCGAGGACGTCTGGCACTGCTATCTCAACGACGTCTCGCCGGGTCAGCTCTACGGCTATCGCGTCTACGGGCCCTACGCGCCGGAGCGCGGCCATCGCTTCAACGCCAACAAGCTGCTGCTCGACCCCTACGCCAAGCGGCTCGCCGGCCGGCTGGTATGGAGCGATGCGCATTTCGCCTACCGCACCGGCAGCGCGCGCGAGGACCTTTCGTTCGACCGGCGCGACAATGCCCGCGGCATGCCGAAGGCGGTCGTGGTCGACGAGACCTTCAACTGGGGCCGCCGCGAGATCCGGCCGCATATCCCCTGGGAAGACACCATCATCTACGAGGCCCACGTCAAGGGCCTGACGCAGAAGCGCGAGGACGTGCCGCCGAACCTGCGCGGCACCTATGGCGGCCTGTCGTCACCGGCGATGATCGACCACCTCAAGCGGCTCGGCGTCACCACCATCGAGCTGCTGCCGATCCACGGCCTGATCGACGACCGTATCCTGGTCGAGAAGAAGCTGGCGAACTACTGGGGCTACAACACCATCGCCTTCTTCGCGCCGGAGGCACGCTACGCCCAGGACAATGCGCTCGATTCCTTCCGCACCACGGTGGCGCGGCTGCACGATGCCGGCATCGAGGTGCTGCTCGACGTGGTCTACAACCACACCGCCGAGGGCAACCATATGGGCCCGACGCTGTGCTTCCGCGGCATCGACAATGCCTCCTATTACTGGCTGAACCGCGAGAACCCGCGCTTCTACGACGACTTCACCGGCTGCGGCAGCTCGGTCAACCTCACCCATCCGCGCGTGCTGCAGATGGTGATGGATTCGCTGCGCTACTGGGTCGAGGTCTGCCATGTCGACGGCTTCCGCTTCGATCTCGCCACCACCCTGGCGCGCGGGCCGAACGGGTTCGATCGCAACCACCCCTTCCTCACCGCGATCCGCCAGGACCCGGTGCTGGCGACCGCCAAGATGGTCGCTGAGCCCTGGGACCTCGGTCTCGGCGGCTACCAGGTCGGCGCGTTTCCATCGCAATGGTCGGAATGGAATGACCGCTATCGCAGCGCGATGCGGCGCTACTGGAGCGGCGAAGGCAGCCTGATCGGCGACATCTCGGGCCGCATGACCGCATCCTCGGATTTGTTTCACCACGACAACCGCGCGACCCGCGCCAGCGTCAATCACATCACGGTGCATGACGGTTTCACGCTCGCCGATCTCTTCAGCTACAACGAGAAGCACAACGAGGCCAATGGCGAGGACAATCGCGACGGCTCCAACGACAATCACAGCAACAATTGCGGCCATGAGGGCCCGACCGACGATCCCGCCATCATCGCACTGCGCCGGCAGCTGCGGAAGAATGCGCTGGCCTGCCTGCTGCTGGCACAGGGCACGCCTTTGATTCTCGCCGGCGACGAGGTCGCGAACACGCAAGGTGGCAACAACAATGCTTATTGCCAGGACAACGAGACCGGCTGGATCGGCTGGGAGAACCTCGGCACGGACGACGACGCCATCGATTTCATCGGCCACCTCACTGCGCTGCGCCAGCGCTTCGGCCAGATCCGCTGCCAGCGCTGGCTCGACGGCCGCCGCACCGACGGCAGCTACGGCGTGCTCTGGCTGACGCCGGCAGCGGAGGAGATGAAGGAATCCGACTGGAAATTCCCCGAGAGCCGATTCCTCGCCTATGTGCTGGGACCGATGGAACCAGGACAGGCGCCGATCTTTATCGTGCTCAATGCCGCACCGCAGGAGATCGTGTTCAGGATGCCGAGGATGACGGAATACAGGAGCTGGCGGCAGGTCCTGAACACGACCAAGGCGGAGCAAACGGGTGAGCAATTCGCATCCGGCGCCGATACCAGGGCACCGCCGCGCTCGGTGCTGGCATTTGCAGGCTCCACATGAACAGACAACATTTCGGCGCCGAGCTGACACCTGACGGCACGCGCTTCCGGCTCTGGGCGCCGGCGGCCAAGCGCGTCGACCTCCTGCTCGACAACCCGCATCCGCTCACGCGCGATGCCGCCGGCTGGTACGTCGCCGAGGTCCCGGGCGCGCGCGCCGGCACGCGTTACAAATTCCGCATCGATGACGAGGTCGATGTGCCGGATCCCGCCTCCGCATTCCAGCCGGACGACGTGTTCGGCCCGAGCGATGTGGTCGACCACGCCGCCTTCAAGTGGCGCGCGACGGACTGGCGCGGACGCCCCTGGCATGAGGCCGTCGTCCTCGAGGCCCATGTCGGCACCTTCACCCGAGAGGGCACCTATCGCGCCATGATCGACAAGCTCGATCATCTCGTGGCGACCGGCATCACCGCGCTCGAGCTGATGCCGCTGGCGGATTTCGCCGGGAAGCGCAACTGGGGCTATGACGGCGTGCTGTGGTACGCGCCCGACAGCGCCTACGGCCGGCCCGAGGACCTGAAGACCCTGATCGACGAAGCGCATCTGCGCGGGCTGATGGTGATGCTCGACGTGGTCTATAACCATTTCGGCCCCGAGGGGAATTATCTCGGCCGCTATGCGCCGTCCTTCTTCAGTGACGCGCACACGCCGTGGGGCAGCGCGATCGACTATCGCGTGCCCGAGGTGCGCGCGTTTGCGATCGGCAGCGTGGTGAGCTGGCTGCGCGACTATCGCTTCGACGGGCTGCGGTTCGATGCGGTTAACACCATCGTCGAAGCCGGCGAAGTCTCCGTGCTCCATGACTTCAGCAATGCCGCCGGCAAGCTCGCCACCGAGACCGGCCGCTATATCAACCTCGTGCTCGAAAACGGCGACAACATTGCAAGCCTGCTCGATGCCGCCGAGGATCCGCCGCACGGCAAATTCCGCGGCCAATGGAACGACGACTATCATCACGCCTGGCACGTGCTGCTGACCGGCGAGAACCAGGGCTATTATGGCGACTACCGGGCGCCGAAGCAGGACCTCGCACGCGCGCTGTCGTCCGGCTACATCTACCAGGGCGAAGTCTCGGAGTTCTGGGGCGGCAAGGCGCGCGGCGAGCCGAGCGGCATGCTGTCGCCGACCTGCTTCATCAACTTCCTGCAGAACCACGACCAGATCGGCAACCGGCCGCTCGGCGATCGTCTCGTCAGCATTGCCCGGCCGGGGTCGGTCGCGGCGGCGCTGGCGGTGACGCTGATCGCGCCGACCACGCCGATGCTGTTCATGGGCGAGGAATGGGGCGCGACGACGCCCTTCCCGTTCTTCTGCGATTTCGAGGGCGAGCTCGCCAATGCCGTCCGCGCCGGACGACGCAAGGAGTTCGCCTGGGCCTATGCCAAATATGGCGACGACATTCCCGACCCGCTCGCCGACGAAACGGTGCGGTCGGCCGTGCTCGACTGGGCGGCGCTCGGCCATGATCCGGCGCGCGCGCGGCTTGCGCTGGTGCGCGACCTGCTCGCCGTTCGCCGGCAGGAGATCATGCCCCGGCTCAAAGGGTGCCGTTTCGGCGATGCCATCGTGGCTGGCGACCTGTTGACGGCGCATTGGCAGATGGGCGACGGCAGCACGCTGCGGCTGACAGCCAATTTGTCCGCTCGCGACATCCCCGATGGACCGGAGCCGAAGGGAACTGCGATCTGGGGCGGCGCGTTGTCGAGCGACCTCCCCGGCTGGGCGGTGCGCTGGCACATCGGATAGCACAATGCCTCCGGCGATCCCGATCGCGACCTACCGTCTGCAACTCACTGCCGATTTTGACTTCGATGCCGCCGCCGGCGTGGCGCCGTATCTCAAGGCGCTCGGCATCAGCCATGTCTATGCGTCGCCCTTCATGAAGGCGCGCAAGGGCTCGACCCACGGCTATGACGTCGTCGACCACACCAAATTCAATCCGGAGCTCGGCGGCGAGGAGGGCTTTGCGCGGCTGAGCGACGCATTGAAGCGCCATGATCTCGGCCTGATCCTGGATTTCGTGCCGAACCATGTCGGCGTTCACTTCGCCGACAATCCGTGGTGGCTCGATGTGCTGGAATGGGGACCGGCGTCGCCGCACGCGGTCTCCTTCGACATCGACTGGGACCAGCTGCCCTATCGCGCGCGCGGCGGCGTGCTGTTGCCGATCCTCGGCTCGTCCTATGGCCAGGCGCTGGAGCGCGGCGACATCGAGCTGCGCTATGACGCGAACGAGGGCAGCTTCTCGGCCTGGTATTTCGAGCACCGCCTGCCGATCGCGCCGGAGCGCTATGGCGAGGTGCTGCGCACCATCGTCCGCGAGGCCGCGGCCGAAGACAGCCCGACCGGACGCGCGATGCTCGAGCTCGCCGCGCAATACCGGGCGCTGCGTCGCCCCAACCGCGTCGAAGCGCCGGCGCTGAAGGCGGCGATCAAGGCGATCGAGGGCGGCGCCGACATCATCGCACGCGGCCTCGATGCCTATCGCGCCGGCGAGGACCGCCCGACCCAGACGCTGGCCCTGCATCATTTGCTGGAACGCCAGCACTACAAGCTCGGCCACTGGCGGCTGGCGTCCAGCGACATCAACTATCGCCGCTTCTTCGACGTCAACACGCTGGCCGGCCTCAGGGTCGAGGACGCCGCGACCTTCGAGGCGAGCCACAACCTCGTGAAGCGGCTGATCGCCGAAGACCGGCTGCAGGGCCTGCGGCTCGACCATATCGACGGCCTGCGCGATCCCGCGCAGTACTTCCAGCGGCTGCGCCGCCTGATCCGCTCCGCGCAGGGCGCGAAGGCCAGGCCGTTCTACATGGTGATCGAGAAGATCCTCGGCGAGGACGAGAAGCTGCCGAAATTCAGCGGCGTTCACGGCACCACCGGCTATGAATGGATGAACACGATCAGCCAGGCACTGGTCGACGGTCGCGGCCTCGATCCGCTGAACGAGATCTGGCGCCAGATCAGCAACCAGTCGCCGAACCTGACGCCAGTGTTGCGCGAGGCCAAGCAACGCGTGCTGGAGACACTGCTCACCAGCGAATTCACCGTGCTGGCGCGGCTGCTCGCGCGCATTGCCAGCGGACACTACTCGACCCGCGACTTCTCCGGCGACAGTCTGCGGCAGGCGCTCGAGCTCTATGTGCTGCACTTTCCGGTCTATCGCACCTATCTGACCGCTTCCGGCCCCGCCGCGCATGACCGCACGCTGATCAGCGAGACCATCGAGCGCGCTCGCGCCGACTGGTTCGCCGCCGACGAGGGTATCTTCGATTTCCTGCGCGATGCCTTGACCATGGACCTTTTGCAGCCCGGCCGGCCGCCGCATGGCGCGCCGCGGGTGCGACGCTTCGCGCTGAAGGTGCAGCAATTCACCGGGCCGATGATGGCGAAGTCGCTGGAGGATACCGCCTTCTATCGCTATCACCGGCTGCTGGCGCTCAACGAGGTTGGCGGCGATCCGGCGGCGGGTGCGATCGCAGCGGAGGCCTTTCACGCCATGATGCAGGCCCGCGCCCGCGAATGGCCGCACGGCATGACGGCGACCGCGACCCACGACACCAAGCGCGGCGAGGACGCCCGCGCCCGCATCATGGCGCTTGCGGAAATCCCCGGCGAATGGACCAGCGCGGTGGCGCGCTGGAAGGTGCTGAATGCGCCGCATCTGGTGCTCGACGGCGAGATGCGCGCGCCATCGGCGACGTTCGAATACATGCTGTATCAGGCCCTGCTCGGCGCCTGGGATCCCGATGATGCGTCGCTCGCCGCCCGCATCCAGGCCTACGCGCTGAAGGCGGCGCGCGAGGGCAAGCAGGAAACCAGCTGGCTCAATCCGCACCAGCCTTACGAGGCCGGCGTGAAAGCCTTCATCGAGCGGATCCTCGATCGCAAGACCTCGCCGGAATTCCTCGATGCGCTGGGGACGCTGGCGCAACGGACCGCGTTGATCGGCGCGCTGAATTCGCTCAGCCAGATCACGCTGAAGGCAACCATGCCGGGGCGTGCCGGATTTCTACCAGGGCACCGAAAGCTGGGATCTTTCGCTGGTCGACCCGGACAACCGCCGCCCGGTCGACTTTGCCGAACGGGCGGGAATGCTCGCAGCACTGGAGACGCCGGATTGGGATGCGCTGGCGCAAGACTGGCGCGACGGCCGCCTCAAATTCGCATGGACGCGGCATCTGCTCCGGCTCCGCAACGAGATGGCCGATGTGTTCACCAGCGGCGACTACGTGCCGCTCGCGGTCAGCGGCCCGCACCGCGATCACGTCATTGCCTTCGCGCGGCGCCATGGCCGCGAGGCGGCCATCGTTGCGGTGGCAAGGTCATTCGCCCCGTTCACGCAGGGCGGCCGCAGCTGGCCGCGCCCCGAGGCTTTTGAAGGTGAAATCGACGCGGCTGGATATGCGCTCAGGGATGGCGCAACCCGGATTCAGCTCCCGGAACTGTTCGGCAATCTGCCGGTTGCCGTGCTCAAGACAAAGGTCGCGGGGACGAAACGCACCGCAAGGCCGGCCCGCTCGCACGCCTGACGTCCTGCGTCAGCGCTTGGTCAGCAGCAATTTCCCGCGCTTCTGGATCGCCACCTGCGCGACCTCGGCGAACCGTTGCAGCAGCCACGGCAGCGTCACCTCGACGCGCACATGGGCATCCTCGACATCGACATGCCCGGCCGCGACCTGCCCCAGCGCCCGGACACGAAAGCTCATCCGGTTGTCGTCCCAGCGCTCCTCGTCGACGCTTATGACCGGCAGGTTCGCCGTCGCGCGCGACAGGCCCGTTTTCAAGCGGCGCATCGCCTCGTCGCGGCCGAGGCTATGGGGTATCGAAACGATCAGCGGCGCCGACATTGCGATGCACTCCTCCGTGGGTTTGGTTGATGTAGTTCTGTTCCAAGGCAAACGGAAGAACCACACAGGTTTATCACAGCGCCAACTCCGGAACCTTCACAGTTACGGGTTGTTTTCCTTCCCGAAGGGCAGAAACGAGACGGGCCCGCGGGGCTGAGGAGACGCTAGATGTCAATTGGAACGATCATTCTCATCATCCTGGTCATTGCGCTGCTTGGCGGCTTCAGCGGCATCGGCGGCGGACCGTTTTACGGTACCGGCTATTACGGCGGCGGCGGGCTCGGCCTGGTCGTCGTGATTCTGCTGATCCTGCTCCTGATGGGACGACTGTAGCCCTTGGTAGCGTTGCGTCCTGCCGATATCGACGACCAGCATCACCCGCGAAAGCGGGTGGTGCTTCGTTGGACGGCGCTTACTTGGCCGCGAGCTTCTTCATCGCCGACTTGATCGACGACGCTGCGTCCTCGTAGCCATCCCAGGCCTTCGTCTTCGCGAGCAAGGCCGGCACGGTGCGCAGCGTGAATTTCTTCGGATCGAGATCACCGCGCAGCTGCGGCCAGGTCAGCGGCATCGACACTGTCGCCCCCGGACGCGCCCGCGGCGACAACACCGCGACCGCCGTCGACATCCTGTCGTTGCGCAAATAGTCGAGGAAGATCTTTCCCGTGCGCTTGGCCTTGGACATGTTGATCAGATAGCGCTCGGGATCGTCCTGCGCCATCCACTGGCAGACCGCCTGTGCGAACGCCTTGGCTTCCTTCCACGTCACCTTGTCCCTGCTGCCTGCGAGCAGCGGTGTGACGACGTGCAGCCCCTTGCCGCCGGTGGTCTTGCAGAAGCTTTCGAGGCCGACCGCGGTCAGCCGTTGCCGCATGTCCTTGGCGGCGTCGATCACGTCGGTGAATGCAACATCGGGCGCGGGATCGAGATCGAACACCAGCCGGCCCGGCGTGTCATAGGCATCGGGCGCGCAATTCCAGGGATGCAGCTCGAGACCGCCGAGCTGCGCGACTGCTGCCAGGCCCTCGATCTGGTCGATCTGCAAATAGGGTTTACGGTCGCCCGAGACCTTCGCAAGCTTGAGCAGTTTTGATGTGCCGGCCATCGCATGACGCTGGAAGAAGGTCTCGCCCTTGATGCCGTCGGGCGCACGCACGATCGAGCACGGCCGGCCCTTGAGATAGGAGATCATCCATTCGCCGACCGCCTCGAAATAGTTCGCGAGGTCGAGCTTGGTCACCGGCTCGCCATCGCCCGCATCGGGCCACAGCGCCTTGTCCGGGTGCGAGATGACGACGCCCATCACCTCGCTGGACGCCTTCCCGGTACCCTTCTTCGCCGCGCCCTTGGCCATCGGCTTCACCACTTTGGTTACAACCGGCCGCTCGGCCTCGACCTCGTGCGCCGGCTTGTCCTGGCGCAGGCCCTTGAAGGCGGCCTGGCGGATATTGCCGGCGTCGGTCCAGCCGGCGAACTCGATCTCGGCGACCAGCTCCGGCTTGAGCCAGTGCACGTCGCGGGTCTTCTTCGGCGCGTCCTTGCCGCCGAACGGGTTCTTGTCCGCCTCCGCCGCCTTCAGTGCCGGCATGATGCGGCGGACCGTGTCCTGGCCGAAGCCGGTGCCGACGATGCCGACAAACGCCAGATGATCGCCGCGATAGACGCCCGCCATCAGCGAGCGAAATTTGCCATTGGTGGTCTTCCAGCCGCCGAGCACCACCTCATGGCCGGCGCGGATTTTTGCCTTGGTCCAGTCGTCGGAGCGACTGGAACGGTAGGCGCCGTCGAGCCGTTTGGAGACGATGCCTTCGAGGCCGAGCTTGCGCGCGGATTCCAGCACCGCCTCGCCGCGCTGCTCGAAATGTTCGACATAGCGGATCAGAGGGTTCTTGCCCTTGCGCGCCGCGAGCAATTGCTTCAGCCGCGTCTTGCGCTCGGCGAGCGGCAGCGGGCGCAGGTCCTCGGTGCCGGCGAACAGCAGGTCGAACGCGTAGAAGATCAGCCGATCCGTCTTGCCGTCGGAGAGCGCGGCCTGCAGCGTCGAAAAATGCGGCGTGCCGTTCTTGTCGAGCGCGACGATCTCGCCATCGATCAGCGCGTCGGGCAGCTTCTCCGCCTCCTTCACGATCGCGCCGAACTTGGCGGTCCAGTCGAGCCCCTTGCGCGTCTTCAGCACGGCCTCGCCGTCTTCGACGCGGAGCTGCACGCGGTAACCGTCGAACTTGATCTCGTGGCACCAGCCCGTGCCATTGGGTGGAGACTCCACCGCGGCGCAGAGCTGCGGCGCGACGAAATCGGGCATCTCCGATACCTGCTTCGGTTTCGCCTGCCGCGTCACTTTCAGCCGCTCCTTGGGCGCCGGCGCCTTGGTCCTGGCGCGCGCGTCCGCAGCCATGCCGTGGTTGGACTGCCAGACCGCGTCCGCCTTGGCCTTGCCGTTGCCCTTGGCCAGCATGAACGGCTTCGGCGCCCGGCCCTTGCCGGCCGCGATCTGCGCCATCGAGCGTCCGGAGGCGACCGAACGGTCCTCGTCGAGGATCTCCTCGCCGTTGCCGTCAACGGCATATTCGTCGCGGTGCTTGATCAGGAGCCAGTTGGTGCGCTTGCCGCCAAAGCGGTCGCCCTTCATCCGCACCAGCACCCAGCTGCCGTGCAGCTTGTCGCCCTCAAGCGTGAACTTCAGGTCGCCCTTCTTGAAGCCGCGCTCGGGATCGTCCGATTCCCAAGTGCCGCGATCCCACAGCTGCACCGTGCCGCCGCCGTACTGGCCTTCGGGAATGGTGCCTTCGAAATCGCCATAGTCGAGCGGATGATCCTCGACCTCCACCGCCAGCCGCTTGTCATGCGGATCGAGCGAGGGCCCGCGCGTCACCGCCCAGGACTTGAAGACGCCGTCGAATTCGAGCCGCAGATCGTAATGCAACCGCGTCGCGTCGTGCTTCTGGATGACGAAGCGCCGCTGCTTGCTCGGTGCGACCTTGACGTCGCCCGACGGCTCGTTGGTCTTCTCGAAGTCGCGCTTCTTGCGATAGGTGGACAGGTTTCTCAGCGACACAACAAACCTCGGCAAACCCTCGGCGCAAACGACGGCCGCCGCCTCCGTGCGGCCATCAGGAACCAAAACCCACGGTATCCGTTCAAGTTCCAAACTCAAGCTGTTTGGAGGCGATCATGGCCGCTCCCCGCGCCTACTGGAAAGGCACGCTCAAGCTCTCGCTGGTGTCATGCCCGGTGGCGCTCTACCCGGCCTCGACCGCGGTCGAGAAGACCCGCTTCCACATGATCAACCGGGAGACCGGCAACCGGCTGAAGCAGCAGATGGTCGATACCGAGACCGGCGACGTTGTCGAGGGCGATCAGAAGGGCCGCGGCTACGAGGTCAGCAAGGGCAAATATGTCGAGATCGAGAAGGACGAGCTCGAAGCGGTGCAGATCGAGAGCAACCATACCATCGACATCGACAGCTTCGTGCCCGAGGGCGAGATCGACAAGCGCTATCTCGACCACCCCTACTACATCAGGCCCGACGGCAAGGCCGGCGTCGACGCGTTCGCGGTGATCCGCGACGCCATGAAGGATCAGGACCGCGTCGCGCTGGCGCGGATCGTGCTGACCAACCGCGAGCATGTGATCGCGATCGAGCCGCTCGACAAGGGCATGCTCGGCACCACCTTGCGTTACCCCTACGAGCTGCGCGACGCCGACGATTATTTCGACGACATCAGGAGCCCGAAGGTCACGAAGGACATGATCGAGCTCGCCGGCCATATCCTCGACAGCAAGGCCGCGCATTTCGATCCGTCGAAATTCAAGGACGAGTACGAGACCGCGCTGAAGGCCCTGGTCCGCCGCAAGGCGGCCGGCAAGCCGATCAAGGCCGCCGAGCGCGAGGAGAAGCCAAGCAACGTCGTGAGCCTGATGGACGCGCTGCAGCAGAGCCTGAAAGGCGGCAAGAGCGGCGCAAGGCGCTCGCGCTCCACCGCGCGCCGCCCGACCCCGCATCGCCGCGCCGCCAAGAAGGCGCACCGGTCAAGCGCGCGGCGACGCAAGGCGGGATGAGATCTCTCGTCCTTGCGAGCGCAGCGAAGCAATCCATCTCTCCACATACGCGGAGGGATGGATTGCTTCGTCGCTACGCTCCTCGCAATGACGGATGGATGCAACTCGTCCGCTACTTCTTCTTCGAGCTCTTCCGCTTCTTGGCAGTCTTGCGCTTCTTCGCCGTCTTCTTCTTTGACGACTTCTTCGGCACTTTCCTGCCCTTGGCGCGTGCCTCGGACAAGCCGATCGCGATCGCCTGCTTGCGGCTCTTCACCTTCTTCTTGGAGCGGCCGCTGCGCAGCGTGCCTGCCTTGCGTTTCTTCATCGCGCCCTCGACATCGCGCGATGCCTTCCGCGAATATTTCCTTGCCATGGGTTTTCTCCCGGTGAGGGAAAACAAGCCTCGATGGCAGCGAAAGTTCCGTTTGGTGTCGTCGGACGCCGGCACCAACGTAGCCCGCATGAGCGCAGCGACATGCGGGAGATGCCCCGGATATCGCTTCGCTCATCCGGGCTACCTGTTAGTCCGCCGCGCGCAGCCGATAGCCGATGCCGGTCTCGGTCAGCACGAATTGCGGACGCTCCGGGTCGGCCTCGATCTTCTGGCGGAGCTGGCGCACATAGACGCGCAGATATTGCGCGTCGGTCAGTTCGTCCCACAATTCCTTCAAGAGGAAGCGGTGGGTCAGCACCTTGCCGGCATGCTGAACCAGCACGCGCAACAGGTCATATTCCTTCGGCGACAGCTTGATCTCTTTGTCGCCGACCTTGACGATCCGGCGCACCAGATCGACCGAAAGATCGCCGGAGCGAAACACCGGCCGCTCGCCCTGCACCTGCAACTGGTGCCGCAGCGCCGCGCGCAGCCGCGCCAGCAATTCGTCCATGCCGAACGGCTTGGTCAGGTAGTCGTCGGCGCCGAGATCGAGCGCCTGCACCTTGCCGGCCTCGTCGCCGCGGCTCGACAGCACCACGATCGGCACGCTCTCGTTGCGGCCGCGGATCATGCGCAAGAGGTCATGGCCCTGAATGTCGGGCAATCCGAGGTCGAGGATGATCAGCGCCGGTCCCTCACCCAGCATCTCCAGCGCCAGCTTGCCGTTGGATGCCTCGAGGATGTCATAGCCCTGCGTGCTCAGCCCCATCCGCAGCAACTTGCGGATCGGCGGCTCGTCGTCGATGACCAGGACCTTGATCGGCGTCGCGTTCATGCAGCAGTGTCCAGCGCGTTGGTGTCGGCAGGGATCGGCAGGCGGATGGTGATGACGGCGCCGCTGCGGTCGGCGCGGTTGGCCGCCGCGATCGTGCCGCGCATCGCCTCGACGAAGCCGCGCGAAATCGCAAGCCCGAGGCCGGTACCGGGACGGACATGGTCGCCCTTCTCGGCGCGATAGAATTTGTCGAACACGCTTTCGAGCTCGGCCGCGGGAATCCCGTTGCCTTCATCGAGGATCTGCAGCGCGATGGTGTCGCGATCGCGGGCGCCGCGGATCGAGATCGTGGTGTCCGACGGGGCGTATTTGGCAGCGTTGTCGAGCAGGTTGAACAGCACCTGCTCGAACAGCACGGCGTCGAGCTCCAGCATCGGCAGATCGGCCGCGAGCTCCAGCGACACCCGGTGATGCACCAGGATCTTGCTCGCCCGCCGCAGCGCGCTGCCGACGATCTCGCCGACATCATGGCGCGCCGTGTTCGGCACGATCGCGCCGGATTCCAGCTTGGTCATGTCGAGCAGATTGGCGATGAACCGATTCAGCCGCTCGGACTCGTCGATCACGGTGGCGAGCAGATCGTGCTTCTGCGCATCGCTCAGGTTGGCGCCGAGGTCGCGCAGCGCCGAGGCCGAGCCGAGCACCGAGGCCAGCGGCGTCTTGAGATCGTGCGAAATCGAGGTCAGGAGCGCGCCGCGCAGCCGGTCGGATTCCACCGTGCGCTTGACGCGGTCCATGTCCTCGACCAGCAGCACGCGCTCGATCGCCAGCGCGCCCTGATCGACCAGCGCATCGAGCAGCCGGCGCTGGTCCGGCGTCAGCAAGGGCCCGGTGCGGTCGTCGTCGATGCCGATCACCCCGATCGGGCCGCGGCCGGTGCGCATCGGCAGGAACAGCCGTTTTCCCCCCGGCAGCGTGTCGGAGCCGCGGCCGGCCGGACGGTCGTTGCCCCAGGCCCAGTTGGCGGCGGCAAGATCGGCCTGGTCGAGCTGATCCTCCGGCGGATAGCCGCTCTTGACGGTCAGCATGCCGTCCTCCGGCAGCAGCAGCACCACGCGCACCTTGAGCATCAGCGCAATCTGGTAGGCGGTCGCCCACAGCACGTCGTCCAGTGTCGCGGTGCCGGCGAGCTTGCGGCTGAAGGCGTAGAGCGATTCGGTGGTGCGGACCCGGCTGATCGCGGTGTCGGCCTGGGTGCGCACCCGCGCCGCGACGTTGGAGACCAGCAGCGCGATCAGCATGAAGAAGAAGAACGCCGCGACATTGGTCGGGTCGGTGATGGTGAAGGTATAGACCGGCGGCAGGAAGAAGAAATTGTAGCACAGCGAGGCCGCGACGCTCGCCAGCAGCGACGGCCCGAGGCCGTAGCGCGCCGCGGCGCCGACCACGGCGGTGAGGAACACGAGGTCGACATTCTCGATGCCGAAGAACGGCTGGATCAGCTTGGCCGCGCCGAGCCCGAGCGCCGCCAGCAGCAGCGCCATCAGATAGGGCCGCGGATTGAACGGCTCCTGCCGCTGCGCGGTCTGCACCGCCGCCTTGCCGACCGGCAGCTCGTCGCCGGCGATCACGTTGACGCTGATATTGCCGGCGCGACGCACCAGATCGTGCACCACGGACCCATGCGTCAGCTCGAACCAGCGCGAGCGCGTCGACTTGCCGATGATGATCTGGGTGACGTTGTTGGCCTGGGCGAAATTGATGACGTCGTCGGCGATACGGCGGCCGACGCCGGGCAGCGTCAGCGCCTCGCCGCCGAGCGATTCCGCGAGCCGCATGGTGTCGGCCAGCCGGTCGCGCTGCTCGTCGGAAAGTTGCAGGCTGCGCCGCGTCTCGATGCTGACCGCGGTCCATTGCGCATGCAGCCGGTCGGCGAGGCGCTTGGTGTAGCGCACGAGGCCGGCCGCGCGCGGATCCTCGCTCAGGCAGACCAGGATGCGCTCGCCGGCGGCCCAGGGTCCGGCAATCGCATTGGCCTGCATGTGGTTGAGCAGCTGCTCGTCGACCCGCTCGGCCGTGCGGCGCAGCGCCAGCTCGCGCAGCGCGGTGAGATTGCCGGGCGAGAAATAGTGTTCCAGCGCCCGCTCGGCCTGCTTGGGCACATAGACCTTGCCCTCCTTCAGCCGCTGGATCAGGTCGTCGGGCGTCAGGTCGATCAGCTCGATGGCATCGGCGCGATCGACCACCGAGTCGGGCACCGTCTCGCGCACCCGTACATGGGTGATCTGCGCGACGACGTCGTTGAGGCTCTCGATGTGCTGGATGTTGATCGCGGTATAGACGTCGATGCCGTGCGACAGCAGCTCCTCGACGTCGAGATAGCGCTTGGGATGCCGGCTGCCCGGCGCGTTGGTATGGGCGAGCTCGTCGACCAGCGCGAGCTGCGGCCGCCGCGCGATCAATGCATCGAGGTCCATCTCCTCTAGCGTCTGGTCGCGATAGGTCAGCCGCTTCCGCGGCAGCACCTCGAGACCCCTGAGCAGCGTCTCGGTCTCGACCCGACCGTGGGTTTCGACGACGCCGACCACGACGTCGACGCCCGCCTTCAGGCGGGCGTGGGCGCTCGAGAGCATCTCGTAGGTCTTGCCGACGCCGGGGGCGGCGCCGATGAAGATCTTCAGCCGTCCCGATCGATCGGTCTCCCGGCGCGCCGCCTCCAGCAGCGCATCCGGCGAGGGTCGTTTGTCAGGGTCGCGCTGATTGGCCATACCGCAATATAGTCATCCTGCGAGGGGCAGCCTACTCTCCTATTTTGGCTTTGCCGCGTCGAGCGCCAGGTTGAGCGCAAGAACGTTAACACGGGGCTCGCCGATCACGCCGGCGAAGCGGCCCTGCGTGTTCTGCGTCACCAGCTCACGCACTGCGTCCTCGGACATGCTGCGCGCTTTGGCGACCCGCGGCACCTGGAACAGCGCGGCGTCCGGCGAGATATCCGGATCGAGCCCGCTGCCCGACGTGGTCACAAGATCGACCGGCACGCTGGCGGACGGGTTCTCCGCCTTCAGCTTCTCGACATCCTCCTTGACCCGGTCGTTCAGCGCCTTGCTGGTCGGGCCGAGGTTGGAGCCGCCGGAATTGGCCGCGTTGTAGGGCGCCGGCACTGTCTTCGTGGAGTCGTTCGGATCGGGCGCGACCGTCGCCGACGGCCGGCCATGGAAGTATTTATCTTCCTTGAACTCCTGCCCGATCAGGGCGGAGCCGATCACCTTGCCGTCCTGCTCGATCAGGCTGCCTTGCGCCTGGCGCGGGAAGATGACGCCGGCGATGCCGGTGATGGCGAGCGGATAGGCAAGGCCCGTGATCGCGGTCAGCAGGACCAGCACGAGGATGGCGGGGCGGATTTCTTTCAGCATGACTGGTCTCCTAAATCTCTTTCGTCATTGCGAGCGAAGCGAAGCAATCCATGGATCGGCATAACGGATGGATGGATTGCTTCGTCGCTTCGCTCCTCGCAATGACGTTGTGGTTAAGCCAGGCCCAAAGCGGCGACGACGAGGTCGATCGCCTTGATGCCGATGAACGGGATGACGATGCCGCCGAGACCGTAGATCATCAGGTTACGGCCGAGCAGCGCGCCGGCACCCACCGCGCGATACTTGACGCCCTTCAGCGCCAAGGGAATCAGCGCGATGATGATCAGCGCATTGAAGATGATCGCCGACAGGATCGCGCTTTGCGGACTCGCCAGGTGCATCACGTTCAGCACCTGAAGCTGCGGATAGAACGCGAGGAACATCGCCGGGATGATCGCAAAGTACTTCGCGACGTCGTTGGCGATCGAGAACGTGGTCAGCGCGCCGCGGGTCATCAGCAGCTGCTTGCCGATCTCGACCACCTCGATCAGCTTGGTCGGGTTGGAATCGAGGTCGACCATGTTGCCGGCCTCGCGGGCGGCCTGCGTGCCGGTGTTCATGGCGACGCCGACATCGGCCTGCGCCAGCGCCGGCGCGTCGTTGGTGCCGTCGCCGCACATCGCGACCAGCTTGCCCTTGGACTGCTCGTCGCGGATCAGCTTGAGCTTGTCCTCGGGGGTTGCCTGCGCCAGGAAGTCGTCGACGCCGGCCTCGGCCGCGATCGCGGCCGCGGTCATCGGGTTGTCGCCGGTGATCATCACGGTGCGGATGCCCATGCGGCGCAGTTCGGCAAAGCGCTCGCGGATACCGCCCTTGACGATGTCCTTCAGGTGCACGACGCCGAGCAGCTTGCCGTCCTTGGCGACGGCCAGCGGCGTGCCGCCGGCCTTTGCGATCTCGTCGGCGATCGACTGGATCTCGCGCGCTTCGGCGCTCATCGTCGCCGCGAGCGCGCGGACGGTGTTGCCCGAGGCGACGGTGCGGGGCGAGCCGCCGTCGATATAGGCAAGGATCGCGTCCACCGCGCCCTTGCGGACCGACGACGTGCCGGCATCGATGCCGCTCATGCGGGTCTGCGCGGTGAACGGCACGAAGGTCGCGGCAAGCTCATGCATGTCGCGTCCGCGGATGCCGTATTTCTCCTTGGCGAGCACCACGATCGAGCGGCCTTCCGGCGTCTCGTCGGCCAGCGAGGCAAGCTGCGCTGCGTCGGCGAGGTCCTGCTCGGCGACGCCGCGGATCGGACGGAATGCGGTCGCCTGGCGGTTGCCGAGCGTGATGGTGCCGGTCTTGTCCAGCAGCAGCGTATCGACGTCGCCGGCAGCCTCCACCGCGCGGCCAGACATCGCCAGCACGTTGAAGCGCACCAGGCGGTCCATGCCGGCGATGCCGATCGCCGACAGAAGCGCGCCGATCGTGGTCGGGATCAGCGTCACGAACAGCGCCACCAACACCACGACCGAAATCGAGCCGCCGGCATAGGCCGCATAGCTCGGGATCGTCACCGTCGCGAACACGAAGATGATGGTGAGGCCGGCCAGCAGGATGTTGAGCGCGATCTCGTTCGGCGTCTTCTGCCGCTCGGCGCCCTCCACCAGCCTGATCATGCGGTCGATGAAGGTCGAGCCCTGGGCTGCGGTGATGCGGACACGGATCCAGTCCGACAGCACCTGGGTGCCGCCGGTGACCGCGGAACGGTCGCCGCCGGACTCGCGGATCACGGGCGCGGATTCACCCGTGATCGCGGCTTCATTGACCGAGGCCACGCCTTCGATCACCTCGCCGTCGGACGGGATGTTGTCGCCGGCCTCGACCAGCACGACGTCGCCGACCTTCAGCGAGGTGCCGGGCACCATGCGATAGGTCCGGTCGGTGCCGGTGAGCAGCTTGGCCTGGCTCTCGGTGCGGGTCTTTTTCAGCGATTCCGCCTGCGCCTTGCCGCGGCCTTCGGCAACGGCCTCGGCGAAGTTGGCGAACAGCACCGTGAACCAGAGCCAGAGGATAATCTGGAAGGTGAAGCCGAGATTGGCGCTGCCGGTGACGAGGTCGCGGACGAAGATCACCGTGGTCAACGCGGCCACGACCTCGACCACGAACATCACGGGGTTCTTCGCCATCAGCCTAGGATCGAGCTTGACGAAGGCCGAGCGGATCGCCGGCACCAGGATCTTCGGGTCGAACATGGTCGACGCCGTCACCTGCTTTTGCAGTCTTGTGGTTTCCATGGTTGTCACTCCGGACAATTCGATCAGAACAGGGTGTTGGCGTTCATGGCGAGGTGCTCGACGATCGGCCCGAGCGCCAGCGCCGGGAAGAAGGTGAGACCGCCGATGATCAGGATCACGCCGATGACGAGGCCGACGAACAGCCCGCCGGTGGTCGGGAAGGTGCCCGCCGAGGCCGGGATCGACTTCTTCTCGACCAGCGAACCTGCAATGGCCATCGCCGGCACGATCATGAAGAAGCGGCCGACGAACATCGCGGAGGCGAGCGTCAGATTGTAGAACAGGGTGTTGCCGGTGAGGCCCGCGAAGGCCGAGCCGTTGTTGCCGGTCGCCGAGGTGAACGCGTACAGCACCTCGGTGAAGCCGTGCGGGCCGGAGTTCGCCATCGAGGCCACCGCCGACGGCAGTACCACGCCGACCGCGGTCCAGCCGAGATACATCAGCGGCAGCACCAGGATCGCGAGCATCGCCATCTTGACCTCGCGCGCCTCGATCTTCTTGCCGACATATTCCGGAGTGCGGCCGACCATCAGGCCGGCGACGAAGATCGCCAGCACGACGAACAGCAGCATGCCGTAGAAGCCGGCGCCGACGCCGCCGATGATGACCTCGCCGAGCTGCATGTTGATCAGCGGGATCATGCCGCCGAGCGCGGTGAAGCTGTCATGCATGGCATTGACCGCGCCGCAGGAGGCGGCAGTCGTGACGACGGCGAACAGCGAGGACGCGACGATGCCGAAGCGGACCTCCTTGCCCTCCATGTTGCCGCCGGTGAGACCGAGCGCGTGCAGCGCCGAGGTGCCGTTGGCTTCCGCCCAGTAGGTGACGGTGACGCCGGCGACGAACAGGATGCCCATCACGGCGAAGATCGCCCAGCCCTGGCGCTCGTTGCCGACCATGCGGCCGAACACGTTGGTCATGGCGGCGCCGAGTGCGAAGATCGAGACCATCTGCACGAGGTTCGACAGCGCGGTCGGATTCTCGAACGGATGCGCGGCGTTGGCGTTGAAGAAGCCGCCGCCATTGGTGCCGAGCATCTTGATCGCGACCTGCGAGGCCACGGGCCCGAGCGCGATGGTCTGCTTGCCGCCCTCCAGCGTGGTGGCGTCGACATAAGCGCCGAGCGTCTGCGGCATGCCCTGCCAGACCAGGAACAGCGCGTAGACGACGCAGATCGGCAGCAGCACGTAGAGCGTGCAGCGCGTGACATCAACCCAGAAATTGCCGACGGTGCGCATCGACGAGCGGGTGAAGCCGCGGATCAGCGCCATCGCCAGCGCGATGCCGGTCGCCGCCGACAGGAAATTCTGGTGGGTGAGGCCGACCATCTGGACCAGATAGGACAGCGTGCTCTCGCCGCCGTAGTTCTGCCAGTTGGTGTTGGTGATGAAGGAGATCGCGGTGTTGAAGGAAAGGTCCTCGGCGACCGCCGACTGTCCGGCCGGGTTGAACGGCAGCACCGCCTGCAGCCGCATCAGGCCGTAGATGATGGCGAAGCCGCCGACATGGAACAGCAGCATGGCGACCGTATAGGTCAGCCAGTGCTGCTCGCGCCGCTCGTCGACGCCGCCGACCCAGTAGATGCCGCGCTCGACCGGGCGCAGCACGGGCGCCAGGAAGGTGCGCTCGCCGTTGAACACGCGGGTCATGTACCAGCCGAGCGGTTTGACCAGCGCGGCAACGATCGCGCAGAACAGAATAATTTGAATCCAGCCGATGACGGTCATTGCGTCAAACCTTTCGAATGGGAGCGAAGCGCAGCATCGACGCGAACAAGCCGAGCAACAGCCCGGTCAGCATCGCGTCGGCTAACAGAATTGTGCAAAGCGCTGACATCGCGGGCCGCCTAGAAGCGTTCGGGCCGCAGCAATGCGTAAGTGAGGTAGAACAGCAGGCCGAGCGAGACGAGGCCGGCGAGCGAGTAATCGAAGATCATCGCCGCCTCCGTTACAGCCGTTCGCAGGCGTAGGCGTAGCCGATGCCGGCCGCGAAGAAGCCGATCGCAAGCGCCGCCATGAGAATGTCCATCATGTGAGACTCCTATGCGTCACAGGGCGCGGGCCATTGCATAGGCGTCCCGCGCCGGATGGCCGTGAGGTGCCATCCGGGACATAGGTTTTCGAGAGGTGGCGAGTAAGGACGTTATAGGAATCCTATAAGTGCCACGAGCTGCGCAGCCGTCGTCCCGGCGAAGGCCGGGACCCATAACCACAGGGCCGAGTTTTGTGATGGCTGGGCCCAGCGCGACACGAAAACTGAAATCGGTGGTTATGGGTCCCGGCCTTCGCCGGGACGACGTGTCTTTATGGAATGCCTATATCTCCGTCCCCCGCCTCATCTCGTTTTCAAATGGCACTCCGGCCATTTTGAGCGTGCGGCCAATGCCTTGAGCTTGGATTTCTTGGGCCGCGCAAGACGAGATGACGCCATGTCCGTACTTTCCCAGAACACCTCCATCGATCTCGGCGACCGGCTGCGCGACGCCTATGCGGTGACAGCCGAATTCATGGCCGACATCATCAGCCAGACCTGCCGGCGCTTTCCCTCGGTCGGACAGAGCGGCAAGACCCGCCAGGTCGAGCGGCTGATCCAGTCGGGCGCCTGGACCGACGCCGCGATCGCGCTGCTCGATCTGGAACTGCCGCAATGGCAGATCCGCCGCCTGGTCTATGACGAGGGCGAGTGGCACTGCGCATTGTCACGCGAACGCGAGCTGCCGGACTGGCTCGACCAGTCGATCGAGACCCACCACACCGATCTTGCACTCGCGATCCTCAGCGCCTTCGTGGAGGCGCAGCGCATCTCGACGCCCGATAGCCGAACCAGCGTGCCGACCGTCCGTCGCGACACGCGCGCGCTGTACGAGCCGCTGTTCGTCGACAATATCGGCTGACGGCGGCGCGGCCGTGGACACCAAACAACTGCCGCGGCAGCTGCAGTCGGTCCAGGTCATGGTCCGCTTCGGCTTCCGGCTTGCCATCATGATCGGCTTTGCCGTGTTCGCCGGCGCCGGCTTCGGCAAGGGCCTCGTCACGCTGTTGTGGATGTCGGCCGTGATCTGCGCCTTCGCCGGGATCGCCAAGCGCGAAATGCCGTTTGCCGCAAACCTCAATCACTGGGACGAGATGACCGCCTATGTCGCGCTGTGCGCGCTCGGCACCGGCATCGTCCAGCGCCTCTAGACCATCCTCACAAATCCTATGCCGCTCCTATGAAGTCGCTGCTCGCACGCGCTCGATTTCATATCCCGCAAATCAGACATTGATCGCGTGACCGTGACTGAAGCGTTTTCGAGCGAGCCGGATACCGGTTCGCGCGAGGAAAACGCGTCAGAAACAAAAAGAAGGACCACCACCGTGAAACTCGTCGAACCTCCCTCGTGTAGCGCCGCGTCCACCGTCGTCTTCATCGGCCGCAACCATCGCGGCCAGTGGGTCGCCCAGCAACAGAACGGCCTCTATGGCGGCCTGTTCGTCAACCGCGCCCAGGCCGTCAAATACGCGCTGTTCGAAAACGGCCAGCATCCTGAAATGATCGTCGAGCTTTCGCGTGAGATCGAGCTCGATATGCGCGGCGAGACCGCGAGCTTTCCCGCGATCCGCGTGGCGTGAGCCACCCATGACTTGACAAACATGACCTGGCAAACGGCTGCGAAAGCCGACACGGCCGGATGGCTGTCGGGCTTCATCCCCGATCTTCCGACCCCCTTCAACCATCGGGGCGAGATCGACGTGGACGCGTTCGGCCGGCTGTGCGAGCGCCAGATCGCGGCCGGCGCCACCGCGCTGGTGGTCGGCGAGACCGCAGGTGAAAGCGCGACGCTGGAGCCCGCGGAACGTGCGCAGCTGGTCCGGATCGCGGCCGGCGTCGCGCGCAAGCGGGTTCGCATCATCGCCGGCGCCGGATCGAACGCGACCGATCGCGCCGTCACATTCACCCGGGCCGCGGAAGCGGCCGGCGCCGACGCCGTCATGTCGGTCGTACCCTATTACAACAAGCCTATGCCACGGGGCACGGCGGCGCATTTCCACGCGGTCGCCGCGGCCACCACGCTGCCCGTCATCCTGCACGACATTCCGTCGCGCACGGTCAAGGGCCTTGCCAACGAGACGCTGCTCGAGCTCGCCGCATCGCCACGCTTCGTGGGATTGCGCGATGGCAGCGGTGACGTTGCCCGGCTGGCGCGCCTGCGCTCACGCCTGCCGGCGACATTCCGAATGCTGACCGGCGACGACGCCTCCTCGTTGGCCTGGCTCGCCGCCGGTGGCGATGGCTGCATCTCGGTCGTGACAAACGTCGCGCCCGATCTGTACGTGGCCGTTCACAGGCATTTCCGCGAGGGACGGTTGTATCAGGCGCGGGAGTTGCACCAGCGGCTGGTGCCGCTTGCGACCTTGCTGGAGCGCGAGCATCCCGCCGCATTGAAGTTCGCGCTGTCGCTTCTGGGATTCATGCCGCCGACGACGCGGCTGCCGATCGTGCAATTGAACGGGTCGGCAAAGGCCGAGGTCTCGCAGGCGATGGCTGAGCTTGCCGACGAGTACCTCGCAGCCGCGCATTGAGGTTTGCCGACCCGACGGAAGCCATCGCAATGCACAATGCGATGAGCACACGGTGCCCGTGACGCGGCGCCAACTTGAGGTTCCGAAACGGCGCCCCATATCCACGGCAAGGGAGTGCTTGCCGTGCACACCACCTTCAAGGCGGCCCTCGTTGTTGCGACCGTCCTGGTCGCTCTGGTTGTCTCCATCCGTCCCGGTCCGGCCGCGGACAACAGCCATCTTGGCCTGACCATTTCAATCGACGGGGCAATTGGGCCGGCAGCGGCCAGCTACGTCAAGGACGGCCTGGCCAAGGCCGCCGAGCGCCACGCCGAAATTGTTATCCTGCGTTTGAATACGCCGGGCGGCCTCAGCACCAGCATGCGTGAGATCATCGCCGACGTGCTGGCCTCGCCCGTTCCCGTGGTCGGCTACGTTGCGCCATCCGGCGCCCATGCCGCGAGCGCCGGGACCTATATCCTCTATGCGACCCATCTCGCGGCCATGGCGCCCGGCACCAATATCGGCGCCGCGACGCCGGTGCAGATCGGCGGCCCGATACCGGGGCTGCCGGGCAGCACCCCGGACAAGGGCGACAAGGACCAGAAGGACGGCGGCCATCCGTCCGAAACCAAGGATGCCATGACGGCGAAGGTGACGAATGATGCCGTTGCCTTCATCCGCAGCCTGGCCGAATTGCGCGGCCGCAATGCCGACTGGGCCGAGAAGGCGGTGCGCGATGCCGCCACCCTCTCCGCCAACGCAGCGCTGCAGGCCAACGTCATCGATCTCACCGCGCGCGATCCGGCCGACCTGCTCAGGCAGGTCGATGGCCGGACCATCGAGCTTCCCGGCGGCAAGACGCAACGCCTGGCGACCACGGACACCGCGATCGAGGCCATCGATCCCACCTGGATCGCGCGCGCGCTTGCGGTCATCACCGACCCCAACATCGCATTCATTCTCCTGATGGTCGGCATCTACGGCCTGATCTTCGAGTTCATGTCGCCCGGTGCCGTGGCGCCCGGGGTTGTCGGGACGATCTGCCTGCTGCTCGGTCTGTACGCACTCAACATGCTGCCGATCAACTACGCGGGCTTCGCCCTGATGCTGGTCGGGATCGCGCTGCTCGCAATCGAAGCCTTCAACCCGACCGTCATGATCGGCCTCGGAGGAATAGTCGCCTTCGTGCTTGGAGCAGCCATGCTGTTTCGGATCGAGGCGCCCGGTTACCGGCTGTCATGGCCGGTCATCGGCATCATCGCCGCGATGTTCACCGGGCTCATTCTCGTCGTGCTCGGCGCGCTCCGCCGGGCGCGCAAGGGCCCGGTGCGGATCGGTGCGCAAGCCATGCGCGGGCTATCGGCCGAGGTGCTCGACTGGTCCGAGACCACGGGTCACGTCTTCACCAACGGCGAACGCTGGCAAGCGCGCAGCACCGAGACATTCACGGCGGGAGACACGGTCGAGGTCGCCAACATCATCGATTTGACGCTGGTGGTACGGCGCACGCCGGCCTCTCCCGGCGAGGGAGGTAAGGCATGATGCTTGATTATTTCACCTATGCGGCGATCGCGCTGCTGATCATCGTATTCCTGACCCAGGCCGTGCGCGTGCTGCGCGAATACGAGCGCGGCGTCATCTTCACGCTCGGCCGTTTCACCGGGGTGAAGGGCCCGGGGCTCATCATCCTGATTCCGGTGGTGCAGCAGCTGGTGAAGGTCGATCTCAGGGTGGTGGTGCAGGTGGTGCCGCCGCAGGACGTGATTTCGCGCGACAACGTCTCGGTCAAGGTCAACGCCGTGCTCTACTTCCGCATCGTCGATCCCGAGCGCGCCATCATCAAGGTCAGCGACTACATGGCTGCGACCAGCCAGCTTGCGCAGACCACGCTGCGTTCGGTGCTCGGCAAGCACGAGCTCGACGAGATGCTGGCGGAACGCGACAAGCTGAACGCCGATATCCAGGAGACCCTCGACAGGCAGACCGACGTCTGGGGCATCAAGGTCACCGGGGTCGAGATCAAGGATATCGATCTCAATGAGACGATGGTGCGGGCGATCGCCAAGCAGGCCGAGGCGGAACGGCTGCGGCGCGCCAAGGTGATCAACGCGATGGGCGAGCAGCAGGCCGCCGAGAAGCTGGTCGAGGCCGGCCGGATCCTCGCCCAGGAGCCGCAAGCGATGCAGCTGCGCTACTTCGCGGCGCTGCACGACATTGCCGGCGAGCGCTCCTCGACCGTGGTCTTCCCGCTGCCGATGAACCTTCTCGATCACCTGGCGCCGCGACGTGAAGCGACGTGAACTGGTTTGGGAGTAGAAACGACGGTCGCTCAAGGTCGGCGCGCTCGGGATCGTGGGTCTCGTAGGCGCCGCGGCCTCTGCACGTCACTGCGAGCCAACGGGCCGCGCGAACGTGCGCCCGATGACAGGCTCCGCGAAGCAATCCATCGCGCCACATGCGGAGATATGGATTGCTTCGTCGCCATGCTCCTCGCAATGACGCGGATGGGTTCGGGGGCTTAACGCCCGCGATGCTTGGCCCGCCACGCAGGTCCCGGACCGCGCATGTAATGCGCCTCGGGCCGGTAGCCGCCGATCGGCTCCTCGCCGATCCAGGCGAGGAATGCGAGCAGCCCTTCTGCGGCGCGGCGCGGCAGGGCAGCGATGAACAAAACTGTGCGCATCTCAGTAGTCCCACTTCTCGCCGAGCACGACCGGCGCCCGTGGATATCTCTCGGCGTCGCCGCCGAGCATGCCGACGTTGAGGTTGGTCCGCGCCCAATCCTCGTGGCCGCGATGCAGCAGCAGCTCATTGCGGAGCCGATGAATCTTGGCGGCGGCGATCGCACGGTGAACAGTCCTGAAGACGAGGCCGATCCGCCGGAACGTCCGCCGCAGCATCAAGGGCATGGCGCCGGCCGAACCGTGCGGCCGGGCATCGTGGTAATGGAGCAGGGTCATGTGCCACCTTCCCGTTTGGCGGCGCGCGCGAGCGCACCGCATCACGGCAAAAGATGCGGGGAAGGCCGTAGGAATTCGAGAGCAGCCGCGGTCCTGTCACATAGCCGCGGCATAAGCGTCCGGCTGCGGTCCGTGCACCGCCGTCATGCCGCGAATCGCGACATTTCGGACAATTTTACCCTCGATCAGCGGCGCGAGGGGCAGGTTTACGGTCGGCGGCAAGACCGGTAACCTTGCCTCCCAATGCGACGTGGAGAGTGCCCATGCGGCCCAAGGATCAGATCAACTGGATGCTGTCGGATGCGATCGAGGCGCTCGCCCGCGCCGAACGGCTGCACCAGAGCTTCCTCAATTTGCACCCGCGCGCGGGAAGCACCGAGCCGAGCTGGGAACCGCCGACCGACGTGATCGAGACCGAGGATGAAATCCTGATCCTGGTCGCGTTGCCGGGGGTCGATCCCGACGAGGTCGAGGCCGCGCTCGACGGCGGCACGCTGGTGATCTCCGGCCGCCGCACCCTGCCCCCTGAGCTCCGCAACGCCCGTATCCTGCGCCTCGAACTGCCGCAGGGCCGGTTCGAGCGCCGCATCGCGCTGCCGACCGGCCGCTACACGATCAGCCGCTTTGCCGCGCATGGTTGCGTCGGCCTGCGGCTCGGAAAGTCGAGCTAAAGGATTTCGACATGGCTGCCTCAGACGTTTCAAGCCCAGCTTCAACTTCGACGCCGATCCCGAGCGACGCGCTGATCATCGTCCCGGTGCGCAACACCGTGCTGTTTCCGGATGTCATCATTCCGATCACGATCGCCCGGGCGACCTCGATTGCCGCGGCCCAGCAGGCGGTGCGCGAGCAGCGGCCGATCGGCATCCTGCTGCAGCGCGATCCCGAGACCAACGATCCCGGCCCCGACGGGCTTTACCGCGTCGGCACCACAGCCAACATCGTGCGCTACATCACCGGTGCGGACGACAGCCACCATCTGGTCTGCCAGGGCGTGCAGCGCATGCGCGTGCTCGACTATCTGCCGGGCACGCCGTTCCTCGCGGCCCGCGTGCTGCAAATCCCGGAGCCGACCACCACCTCGCCCGAGATCGAGGCGCGCTTCCTCAATCTGCAGCGCCAGGCTCTGGAGGCCGCGCAATTGCTGCCGCAAGTGCCGCAGGAGCTGATCGCCGCGCTGCAGGGCACCACCTCGCCGGCAACCCTTGCCGACCTTGCGACGTCCTACATGGACATCAAGCCGTCGGAGAAACAGGACATCCTGGAAACCATCGATCTCGTGGCACGGATGGACAAGGTGTCGCGTCACCTCGCCGAACGTATCGAGGTGCTGCGGCTGAGCCAGGAGATCGGGCAGAAGACCAAGGCCGTGTTCGACGAGCGGCAGCGCGAGGCGATCCTGCGCGAGCAGATGGCGACGATCCAGCGCCAGCTCGGCGAAGGTGACGGCAAGGCCGCGGAAGTCGCCGAGCTGACCAAGGCGATCGTCGAGGCCAAGATGCCGCCGGAGGCCGAAAGCCAGGCGCAGAAGGAACTGCGCCGCTACGAGCGGATGCCGGAGGCAGCGGCCGAATCCGGCATGGTGCGCAGCTATCTCGACTGGCTGATCGATCTGCCCTGGAGCATTCCGGAGGAGAAGCCGATCGACATCGCGGAGGCGCGCAAGATCCTCGACCAGGACCATTATGGCCTCGAGAAGATCAAGAGCCGCATCATCGAATATCTCGCGGTGCGCAAGCTCGCGCCCGGCGGCAAGGCGCCGATCCTGTGCTTCCTCGGGCCGCCCGGGGTCGGCAAGACCTCGCTCGGCCAATCGATCGCGCGCGCGATGGCGCGGCCGTTCGTCCGCGTCTCGCTCGGCGGCGTGCATGACGAGGCCGAGATCCGCGGCCATCGCCGCACCTACATCGGGGCGCTGCCTGGCAACATCATCCAGGCGATCAAGAAAGCCGGCGCACGCAATTGCGTGATGATGCTGGATGAGATCGACAAGATGGGCCGTGGCATCCAGGGCGATCCGTCGGCCGCGATGCTGGAAGTGCTCGACCCCGAGCAGAACAGCACCTTCCGCGACAATTATCTCGGCGTGCCGTTCGACCTCTCGCGCGTCGTCTTCATCGCCACCGCCAACATGCTCGACGGCGTCCCCGGCCCGCTGCTCGACCGCATGGAGCTGATCAGTCTCGCCGGCTACACCGAGGACGAGAAGCTCGAGATCGCCAAGCGCTATCTGGTCCGCCGCCAGCTCGAGGCCAACGGCATCAAGGCCGAGCAGGTCGAGATCGATCCGGATGCGCTGCGGCTGATCATCCGCAGCTACACCCGCGAGGCCGGCGTGCGCAACCTGGAGCGCGAGATCGGCAAGGTGCTGCGCAACGTCGCGGTGCAGATCGCCGAGGGCAGCACCAGCCACGTCACCATCGCGCCGAAGGACATCGTCTCGCTGCTCGGCCAGCCGAGGTTCGAGAACGAGATCGCGATGCGCACCAGCATCCCGGGCGTTGCCACCGGGCTGGCCTGGACCCCGGTCGGCGGCGACATCCTGTTCATCGAGGCGTCGCGCACGCCGGGCCGCGGCGCGTTGATCCTCACCGGCCAGCTCGGCGAGGTGATGCGCGAGAGCGTGCAGGCCGCGCTAACCCTGGTGAAGAGCCGGGCCTCGCAGCTCGGCATCGACCCCGGCGTGTTCGAGAAGAGCGACATCCACGTCCACGTTCCGGCCGGCGCGACGCCGAAGGACGGTCCGAGCGCGGGCGTTGCGATGTTCACCGCCCTCACCTCGCTCCTGACCGATCGCACGGTGCGCAGCGATACCGCGATGACCGGCGAGATCTCGCTGCGCGGCCTGGTGCTGCCGGTCGGCGGCATCAAGGAGAAGGTGGTCGCGGCCGCGGCCGCCGGCCTGACCCGGGTGATGCTGCCGGCGCGCAACAAGCGCGACTTCGACGACATCCCCGCCGGCGCCCGCGCCAAGCTGGAGTTCATCTGGCTCGAACGGGTCGACGAGGCGATCGCAGCCGCGCTGGAGGCCGCCAAGACGACGCCCGCCGCCGCGGAGTGACCGCGTCTCGAACGCAACAAGAGGGCGTGACAGCGATCGCCGTCACGCCCTCTTGCGTTGCAGATAGCGGAGCGGTGCCGCTCAGCTCTTGCCCATGCATTCTTCGATGTAGAACCAGCGGTCGTCGCCGGTCAGGCCCTTCGACTTCACCTCGGCGCGGCAAGCCTTCAGCTTTGGCTTGTTGGCCTTCCACTTCGCCTTCATGTCCTTCAGCTTCTGCATGGTCAGCTTGACCTTCGACGGCTTGGCCTCGGTGGTCTGGGCTGACGCGGTGTGCAGCGAGCCGGCGAGAAGCAGGGCGGCCACAAGACAGCTTGCGGTACGAAACATGACTGAAATGTCCCTTGATTATCTGTTGATTTGAACGGCGTAGAGCTTCTTGTTTGACGCGTCTTCTTCACGCGAACCGGCATCCACTTCGCTCGAAAACGCTTCAGGCCGCGCGGGATACCAGATGGCCCGCGCGCGGCCTGAACTGCGATCAGAGGATTTTGACCGCGCTGAGCAGCGTCATGTAGACGCCCCACGCCAGCGGAATGCCGACGAACAGCCAGAACAGCGCCGCCTTGGCGTCAAGCCCGCCGAACCCGATCCCGTAGGAACCATGCGGTCCGGCCGCCGCGGCGCTGGCGCTCGCATCCTGCAGTTTGGCAACCTCGGCGTCGCTCATATGCCATTTCGCATCGACCGGCTTGATCAGGTAGTTGCAGATCAGGCCCGCGATCAACATGGCGCACAGGATGTACATCGTGGTGTTGTAGAGCTGGTCGCGCGGCACGCCTGCGGCCAGCTGGAACTCACGGATGTAGTTCACCACGACAGGACCGATGATGCCGGCGGTCGACCATGCCGTCAGCAGACGGCCGTGGATGGCGCCGACGAACTGGGTGCCGAACATGTCGGCGAGATAGGCCGGCACGGTGGCGAAGCCGCCGCCATACATCGACAGGATGATGCCGAAGCCGAGCACGAACAACAGCTTCGATCCCATCGCGGCGAAGGTCGGCGCCAGCGCGTAGAGCGCGATGCCGAGGATGAAGAACGTGTAGTAGGTGTTCTTGCGGCCGATCTTGTCCGACAGCGACGCCCAGAAGAAGCGGCCGCCGATGTTGAACAGCGACAGCAATCCGGCAAAGCCGGCCGCGATCGCCGCGATCTGCGCCTTCTGTCCGGCATCGAGCTGGTTGAAGCCGACATTGGGCAGGCCGATCAGCTTGCCCGCGAAGATCTCCTGCAGCATCGGCGAGGCCATGCCGATCACGCCGATGCCCGCCGACACGTTCAGGCAGAGCACCCACCAGATCAGCCAGAATTGCGGCGTCTTGTGCGCGTTGTCGAGATGGACGTGCTTGCTCGAGATCATCGCGTTGGCCTTCGTCGGCGGCGTCCAGCCTTCGGGCTGCCAGCCGGCCGGCGGGATGCGATAGCGGAACGCGCCGATCATCATGAACACGAAGTAGATCGCGCCCATGGCGAGGAAGGTCTCCCAGACGCCGACCGAGGTCGGGGTCTTGAAGTAGTTCATCAGCCTGTCGGCGAGCGGGGCGCCGATCATCGCGCCGCCGCCGAAGCCCATGATCGCCATGCCGGTCGCCATGCCGCGCCGGTCGGGGAACCATTTCACCAGCGTCGACACCGGCGAGATGTAGCCGAGGCCGAGGCCGACGCCGCCGATCACGCCGGAGCCGAGCCACATCAGCCAGAGCTGGTGCGTGTAGACGCCGAGCGCGCCGATCACGAGACCGCCGGCCCAGCACAGCGCCGCGACGAAGCCGGCCTTGCGCGGACCGACCTTCTCGAGCCAGCCGCCCCAGATCGCGGCGGAGACGCCGAGCAGCACAAAGAACAGCGTGTACATCCACCCGAGGCTCGCGACCTTCCAGTCGCAGGTGGTGGTGAACAGCTCCTGCACCAGCGAGATGTCGGGGCACGCCTTCGGCGCGGTCAGGCCGATCGCGCGCGACAGCGGCAGCCAGAACACCGAGAAGCCGTAAGCCATGCCGATGCACAGATGGATGCAGAGCGCGGCCGGCGGCACCAGCCAGCGGTTGAAGCCGGCGGTCGCGATTGTATGTTCCTTGTCGAGGAAACCTGCGCTTGTCGCGGATACGCGTCCGGCACTGCTCACTGTGGTCATTGACACCTCCCCTGCAGTCGCCATTACGACAGGCGCATCTGCGTCTTCGATCCCGTCTCAACCCATTGCGGCCAGCGTCAGCCGGCAGCTCCGCACATTTCCTCAATGCGTCGGGACCAACCACGCACATTCCGGAAATGCTAACCCCCAATACGGCCGGATATGCCCGGCCGTGCAGCCCGTGATCTGGGCACGGGCCCAGTCGTTGTCCGTCGATGCGCCCACACTCGAGCACAACGCCATCACCACAAGCCGGCGGACATTATCAATTCGCGCAGAATGGAAAATAGGTGTCGATAGGCAAAAGGTAGATATCAAGCTGCATCTAGCGCGTACGCGGCAACGCAGCATTCGAATTGCCTATCGCTCCATTGATCTTCTCGATCAAGAAAACGATCCGGGCGTCGCTTCGTTCGGTGATCTCGACCTTGTCGCCGGTCTCCTGGATGAGGGCCGGGATATCGATCACCGAAAGCGGATCGGTGCAGTGCACCTCGAGGAAATCTCCCGCCGTCACGCTCCGGAGGGCCTTGCGCGTCTTCAGCGCCGGCAGCGGGCATTTCAGGCCGGTGAGATCGAGCTTCGTCGTTGTCATGGTTCGACCATGGCGAAGCCGTCCTGCATCGTCAACGCCGCCTCCCCGTCCACGTCAGCCTTCGGCCGGAGCCGACGCGAGCACGTCGTCGACGGGAATCGCGGCGCGCAGCATCAATTCGGCAACGTCCTCGATGTCGTCGAGATGCGCGACCGGCAGCGTGGTTGCAACGGCGACATCGCTGGCAATCCCGACCACGCGCGGGTCGTCGGGAAACAGCAGCGGCTTGCCGTTGGCGGCGCGGTACACCTCGATCTTGTTGACCGGCTCGCGCTTGAAGCCTTCGACCACGACCAGATCGACCTGCGCCATCTTGGCGAGCAGCTCCGGCAGCCGCGGCTCATCGGCGCCGCGCAGCTCGTGCATCAGCGCCCAGCGCCGCGTCGAGGACACCAGCACCTCGGTCGCACCGGACTGCCGGTGCACCCAGGAGTCCTTGCCGGGCACGTCGACATCGAATTCATGGTGGGCGTGCTTGATTACGGAGACGCGCAGGCCGCGGCCCAGCAGGCAGGGGATCACCCGCGACAGCAGGGTGGTCTTGCCGGCACCGCTCCAGCCCGCGAGGCCAATCACTTTCATACGCGTCTCCGAAGACATGCCAATCGTTAGGGTATCCACGCCCGCGGTTCCGCCCGACATGGATGGCCGGGACCAGCCGTGACGGCGGAAAGCCGCGACTTGCGCCCAACGCTGCTTATATCAGCCTTGGAGCAATGTCATGCCAGGCTCGCCGGCGGATGAGGATGGGCTGGCGCGCTAGAGGACCGCCCTCGGAAACTCCTGCAGCAGCTGCGCCCACAGCACCGCGAACGCGATCAGGCCACACCCAAACGCCGCGGTGAATCTCGGCAATCGGCCGATGGCGACGAGCAGCCAGGCCGGCAGGAAGAACAGGCCGAACACCATGCCGAGCGGAAAGACCGCCAGCCACTGGAAGCCGGTACCGTCGCCAGGCGGCACATGGGCGATGGCGTAGAAGGTGTAGAGCCAGAACAAGGTGCCGGCCGCCGCGACGAGCGCGGCAATCTTACGGAAGTTGGCGGTGTCGAATGCCATGATGGATTGGTCGCCGCAATCGGCGAACCCGTTCACGGGCCGCCGCGCAAGTTGGGCTCGGCGCGCTATCCCGCAGGGTCAGTCGTTTCGTTGACTGACAGGCCGCCCCGGCTTGGCCAGCCTTGCCGATCGGCTCTCTCTCGGGGGCTGGTCACGCATCCGTAGCCTCTTCCGCGGCCGCTGCGTATCGACTGCCAGCACTTCTTCCAGCGTTGTATTCCTAAAACGAAGCCTTCTTAACATCGCTCCGCTCCTCGAGCGGGTGGGAGCCCCATCGGTCGCTCAACCACCGACATCCACAACAGGGCCCATGTCGGTGACAAGAGATAACCAGCGACGGGACGGTTTGCTCCAATGCATGTTGCAGCCCCCGCTCACGTCACGCGCGATCCCGCTATCCAGCGGATTTACCTCGAAATTTCCGATACGCAGGGCGATCGGAACACGATAATGTGCAGCATGGAGGACTATGTATGCCTCGCTCGCCTTCGATTGTGCCGCATTCAATCGATCACGACACCTATCTGGTGCTGAACGATTTTGGCCGACTGGGCCGTGCCTGGAGCGAAACCGACGAAGAAGGCACTGACCGGAAAACGCTGATCCGCCGCCTGCTGGATGACCAGTACAGCCGTCCGGTCCGCATCGTGGCCTTCAATACCAACGAAGGATGGTCGCGCGACGTCACGACCGACATTGCCGACGAGCTTCGGCGCCGTTTCGTCGAATACGAAGAGGTCCCGCGCTCCGTGCTGGAGTTCGTGGAGACGGCGATGCGGCATTGAGCTGGATCCGCAACGCAAAAGGCCCTCTCACAGCGCGATCGTTCGGCCCCCTGCAAGCATCCGCCAAACGGCAATTTTACGAGCAATTTCAACGGGATCCGGCGGCCGCGCAGCGCCGCTCCGCCATAAGGCAATATTAAGAGCATTCGCCTTACCTGTTCTCCGTTCAACGGGAGAGCGGTCCAGTGCGCAATCGTGGTGACGTTCGAGACGCCGTGAGCCTGAAAAACCGGGTTCTGGTCACGGCGATCTTTCTGGCATCGGGCGCGGCATCGCTGATCCTGCAGGTTCTCTGGTTCAAGCAACTGCAATTCGTGCTGGGAAGCGCGACCGTCTCCGTCAGCGTCACGGTGGCAAGCTTCTTTTTCGGTCTCTCGCTGGGCAGCGCCCTGGGAGGCCGGATCGCCGACACCGTCAGCCGCCCGCTGAAAATTTACGGGCTGCTCGAACTCGCCCTCGCCCTCGTTTCTCTCGCGGTCACCGCGTTTCTGTCGCATTGGCCGACATGGGTGGGCTGGCTGTCACCGATGCTGGATCTGGAGTCGCCATTCCGGCTGCCTCTCATGGTCGCCGTGTCGCTCGCCATCCTGTCGCTACCGACGATGTTGATGGGCGCGACCCTGCCCTTCCTGGTGAGATTCCTGACCCGCACACAAACCGACCTCGCCAATCGCATCGGTCTGCTCTACGGGTTCAATACCCTCGGCGCCGCCATCGGCACCCTGGCGGTCGGCTTTGTGCTGATGGGCCTCTGGGGCATCGCGGGATCAAGCCTGGTTGCGGCAGCGCTGTATGTCTGCGTCGGCGTCGTTGCCCTGTTCGTTGCGCGCGGCGCAAGCCCGCTCTTGCCGGTCGCGGCACAGGCGCCGGTGCAAACCGCCGCGACCGCGCGTGGCAGGACGTCGATCCTGATCTGGATTTTCGCGTGCTCCGGTTTTGTATCGATCGCCTATGAGGTCGTCTGGTTCCGATTCCTGACCAATGTCAGCACCTCGAGCGTCTACGCGTTCTCGGGCATGCTCGGCGTTTACCTGCTGGGGCTCGTGATCGGCGCCCTGATCTGCGCCAGGCTACTCGCCCCCCGCAAGGATCAATTGCTGCGATACTTCGCCGTGACGCAGCTGCTGATCGCGGTTGCAGCCACGCTGACCGTCGGAATGCTCGGCAAGGCGCGGACCATGGGAGTAGCGCTGTCTCCCATCGTATCGGGCCTGCTTCCAGTCCCGGTGCAGGAGCTGTTGGGGGGTGACGTTTCATTCTTCCTGGTCTGCGCTGTTGCGCTGTTGCTGCCGACGACGCTGATCGGCATCAGCTTTCCCCTGGCCAGCGAGCTGACCGTGATGCAGATGAGCGCGCTCGGCCGCAGGATCGGCACGCTCTACGCCTTGAACACGATTGGCGGCGTCGTGGGCTCGCTGGCGGCGGGCTTTCTGCTGATCCCGTATCTGGGCAGCCAGGGCGCGCTCACCGCGCTGATTGTCGTGAACGTCCTGCTGTTCGTCGCGACCACCGTGTCGCAGCCGGATCTTCTGAGAGAAAGGAGCCTGTGGCGGCAGGGGACGATCGCCGCGAGCGTCATAGCCGTAGCACTGCTGCTCTTCACTCCGCACTATCTGGAGCGGGTCCTGACCGCGATCGAAGGCGCCAATGTGCTCGAGTTGCGGGAAACCCGGCAAGCGACCTTTGCGGTGGTCGAGTATCGCGAGAAGGCGGCTGGCACCTATCAGCAGTTGGTGGTGAATTCGAAGAGCTACGCCAACAACCGTCCCGAGGGCAGACGCTACATGGCCGCGATGGGGCATTATCCCGTTCTGCTGCACCAGGGCCCGGTTGAAACGGCTGTCGTCATTTGCATCGGGACCGGAACCACGGTGGGAGCGGTGAGCACCCATGAAGAATTGCAATCCATCGACGCGGTCGATCTGGCATCAACGGTGTTCGAATTCGCGCCCCGCTTCGTGCCGATCAACAAGCAATTCTATCAAAATCCCAAGGTCCATCAGATCGTCGCGGACGGGCGCCACTTCCTGCTGGGGACCAAGGAGACATTTGACGTCATCACGCTCGAGCCGCCACCGCCCCATGATGCCGGCGTCATCAACCTCTACACGGAGGAATTCTATGCGCTGGCAAAGCAGAGGATGCGTCCCGGCGGCGTTCTCGCGCAATGGGTGCCGCTGGATTTCAACCGCGGCATCCTTCCGAAGATGATACTCAAGGCCATGATGGGCCAGTTCAAGCATGTCTCGCTGTGGCTGCCGTCCAGAATGGAAGGCGTGGCGATCGCCTCCGATGAACCGTTGAACATCGATCCGCACGAGCTCGCCATGCGCATGTCGAAGCCCGCGGTGGCTGAAGACCTGACGGCGAACGGCCTCGGCTCGCCCGAGGATTTCCTGGCGACATTCATCGCCGCCGATGAAAAACTCGCGGCCTTTGTCGGGGATGTGCCGACCCTCACGGATGATCGGCCGCGTCTCGAATATTACAACTGGTATCCGCTGGGTTCGGTCAGCGTGGACGAACTGAAGCGCCTCCGCGAGCCGGTGGAAGCCTATCTTGCCGACCGTTCCATCGACGAGGCCCGTCTCGACACCGCGCGCACGGTGGCCAATGCGATCCTGGACGAGCACAAGGCCACGGCCGACGGCGACAAGTCCGCCGCCCGGGCCGCGCTTCGCCTGGCCGTCAAACTGGACCCGGACAATTCCTACGTCGACTTCCTGGACCGCAAGCTGAGCGAGTGATCAGGGTGCCTTCGGCACACCGCATCAGGAAGTCCCCGAATGTCGCGAGAATGCGGATGTTTTGACTCACAGCTAGCGCAACAAGCTCAGTGTCGTCCCTGCGAAAGCAGTGCGAAAGCAGGGACCCATAACCACAAACGCAAATTGTTACGCGATGCTGGAACGGCGAGGCCCGCCTGTAACGCCCGCCGCGGCGTATGGGTTCCTGCTTTCGCAGGGACGACAGCTGTGATGGTGCGGCAGAGCGGCACACCGGCTACGCCGGCCTGAACCCCGCCTTCGTCAATGCAGCCCGCCCTTCATCCGACGCCAGTGCGTCGAGAAAGGCCTGCACTGCGGGCCGCTGCTTGCGCGCCGTCACCAATGCGAAGTCATAATGCTCTTCGGCGAGCGGTATGAAGCCGAGTCCGGACGCATCGGCGACCGGCGCGATGGTCATGCCCCAGTCGGCGCGGTGCTGCGCCACCGCGGCCGCAACCGCATTGTGCGAGCGCGGCTGATTCCAGTAACCGTCGGGCCGGCTGCCCGCCAGCAAGCGATCGATCAGGATGCGGGTGCCGGCGCCCTGGTTGCGGTTGACCATGATGCAGGCGGGATCGGCGAGCGCGGCGCGCACCGCCTGTTCTGCACTCAAGCCGGCAAAGCGCGTGTCGTCCTTGCGAAACACGATGCCCTGCATGCGCCGCCAGCCCGGCACCAGTTCGAGCCCGTCGGCCAGATACGGCGTGTTGTAGGTCTCGGTCTTGTCGTCGAACAAATGGATCGGGGCGAGATCGCATTCGCCGCGCTTGGCGGCAGCGAGCCCGCCGAGGCTGCCGACCGCGATCGAGCGCACCACGAGACCGGCATGCGCCAGCGGCGCGGTGACGAGATCGAGCCCGGTGCAATGGCTGCCGACGATGACGAGATCGGGCACCCGCACATGCGGCGTGAACAGCGTCACCTCGGCCTCGCTGCCGGCCGGCAACTGGTCGGCCAGCGCCTCGATCTTCAGGAAGCCGTCGGCCTGCGCGAACGAGGTGATCGCGCCCGAGCCCTTGCCGCCGGGATAGGCGATCAGGCCGTCGGCGCCCTCGACCAGCGACACCATCACGAACTCGGTACGCCCGAGCTCGGAGGCGATGCGCACCGGCACCTTCGCCGCCACCTTGGCATCCGATCGCGGCGGCAGCCCGGCCATCCGCCGCAGCACCGGCACGATCATGTCGTGGAAGGTGAACATCGCCGAGGTCGGAAAGCCCGGCAGGATGACCACCGGCTTGCCGTCGCACACCGCAAGGCACAGCGGCTTGCCGGGCTTCAGCGCCACGCCATGCGCGATGATGCCGGGCTTGCCGAGGCGAGCGATGATCCGGTGCGAGACGTCACCCGCGCCCTTAGAGGTGCCGCCCGACAGCACCAGCATGTCGCTGTCCGCCAGCGCCTTGCGCATCGCGGCCTCGAGCGTCGCCTCATTGTCGGCGATCGCGCCAAGGAACGACGCGTCACCGCCGTTCTCGGCAATCGCCGCGGTGACGATCGCACCATTGGTGTCGTAGATCGCGGCCGGCCGAAGCTTCTCACCCGGCTGCACCAGTTCGTCGCCGGTCGAGAGGATCGCGACGCGCGGACGGCGCGTCACCGCAACCTCGGCGATGCCACAGGCCGCGAGCATGCCGATCTCGCGCGACCCGATCATCGTTCCCGCGCGCAGCAGGGCCTCGCCGCGCGCGATGTCGGAGCCGGCATAGGACACGAACTGGCCGGGCGACGCCGCACGCCGGACCTCGATGGTGCCGTGGCCGGCAGGCTGGGTGTGCTCGACCATCACGATGGCATCAGCGCCGCGCGGTACCGGACCGCCGGTCGCAATCGCGGTTGCAGTACCCGGGAGCACCGGCATGGTGGGCGCGGTCCCGCACGAAATCGTCTCGTCGTTCAGCGCGAGCTGCACCGGCGCGGCCTCGCCGGCGCGCGCCAGATCGGCCGAGCGCACCGCAAAGCCGTCGACATTGGAGCGATCGAATGGCGGCACGTCGATCGGCGCCACCACGTCCTCCGCCAGCGCACGGCCGAGCGCATCGGCGAGCAGCCGTTTCTCGGACGGCAATTGGCGCGGGAACAGCGCCGCCTCGAAGCGCGCGAGCGCCTCCTCGCGCGACAGGATGGTCAGGAACTGGTCCTGCTCGACGGAAGGGTTGGGTTTCGGCGTGAACGTGTTGCTCATCTCGGGAACTCACTCCCGCAACATATAGGCATCGACCACCGTGCCCGCACCAAAGCCCTCGGCATCGCCAGGCACGATCAGCAGGGCTTCGGCGCGCGCGACGGCATCGAGCGACAGGTCGCCGATGGCAAGTGCCGCCCAGGAATCCTGTTGAGTACCTTGCGCACGTATCAGCAGCACGACCTCGGCAACGCCGACGCCGGAGGCGATCTTGCGTTCCAGCGGCAGCGCCAGTGTTTTGCGCGCGCGCCGGCCCGACAGGCGGTCGAGCAGGGGAAGCGCAATCGCCCACCAGGCCGCGAAAGCCTGATCCGGCGCGCCCGGCAAGGCGACGACCGGCGTTGTGTGGATACGGCCGACCGCTGCGGTGCGCCCCGGTTGCAGGGCAATGCCGTGCGCGATCAGTGCGCCACGCGTTGCCAGCGCATTCACCGCGGCATCGGTGTGACCAACGCCGGTGCCGCCGATCGTGACCATCAGATCGCAGCCGTCTGGTTCGAGTGCGTTTGCAATCGCCGCCACATCGGGTGCCGCCTCGATGCCGACGACCTCAGCGCCCGCGAGGCGCGCGGTGTCAGCGATCAGTTGTGCGGTCAGCTCACCATTGGCGACGTTGACGATGCGAAGCCGCGGCCGTCGCACGCGCAACATCTGCAGTCCGGCCGCGCGCGCGAGCAGCAGGCCGCGCGGCAGCAGCGGCTCCCCTGCTGCGATCACGGTGCGCCCAACGGCGATGTCGCTGCCGACACGCCTGACGCCCTGCCCCGGGATTGCTTCGGCGAGCACCTGCGCAAGCGGACCGGAGGTATCGACGGCATCGGCATCGACCACGCAGTCGGTGCCATCAGGCATCGCAGCGCCTGCCGCCACCCAGACCGGAGGTTCGGCCAGCGGCAACGGCGCATAGGACGACGCGCCGACCAGGTCATTGGCGCGCATCGCCCACCCGTCGCTGACCGCGACATCGCGCGGCGGATAGGCGCGCAAGGCCGGCATCTCGGCCGCAATGCAGCGCAAGGCGTCGGCCGGCGGCAACGCGATCGGCTGGACCGGCCCGACGTCGCGCAGCACGGCAGCCAGTGCCGCAACGAGCGGGGTGAGCGAAGGCGGAAGGCGCTGGGCGGTGACCATGGCCCGCTATGAACTGAATCGGCCCCGAAAGAAACTGTCTCTCGCCGCACCGGGGCTGCGTCATTAGACCGATGGCGCGTTGACGCGGTCCCTCAATATAGTTGCAAAAGAAACCAATATGACCGGGTCGCCGAAGGCCCGGCACAACCAATAATGGCCAATGCGCCAATTCAGGAGGGAGACAGAATGAAGGCCACCAGATTAGCCATGTTCGGGACGCTCGCAGCCACGCTGCTGGCCTCCCCGAGCGTATCGGCGCAGGTATCCGACGACATCGTCAAGATCGGCGTGCTGACCGACATGAACGGCCCCGCCTCGACGCCGACCGGCCAGGGCTCGGTCACCGCCGCGCAGATGGCCGTCGACGATTTCGGCGGCAAGGTGCTCGGCAAGCCAATCTCGGTGATCGTCGGCGATCACCAGCTGAAGCCGGATATCGGCGCGACCATCGCGCGACGCTGGTATGACGTCGATCAGGTCGACCTCATCGTCGACGTGCCGGTCTCGGCGGTCGGGCTCGCGGTGCAGAACATGGCCAACGAGAAGAAGAAGCTTTTCATCACGCATTCGACCGGCGCGACCGATTTCCACGGCAAGTTCTGCTCGCCCTACGCGATACAGTGGGTATTCGACACCAGGGCGCTCGCGGTCGGCACCGCGCAGGAGGTGGTGAAGCGCGGCGGCGACAGCTGGTTCTTCATCACCGACGATTATGCGTTCGGTCACTCGCTGGAGAAGGACGCCTCCGCGATCGTGACCAAGAACGGCGGCAAGGTGCTCGGCGCGGTGCGGCCGCCGTTTGCGACGCCCGATCTGTCGTCCTTCATCCTGCAGGCGCAGGCCTCGAAGGCCAAGATCATCGGCATTGCCGGCGGACCGCCCAACAACACCAACGAGATCAAGACCGCCGCCGAGTTCGGCGTCTTCGCCGGCGGGCAGCAGATGGCGGCGCTGCTGGCGCTGATCACCGACATCCACTCGATCGGGCTGTCGGCCGCGCAGGGCCTGCTGCTGACCACCTCGTTCTACTGGGACATGGACGACAAGACCCGCGAGTGGTCGAAGCGCTATTTCGCCAAGATGAACCGGATGCCGACGATGTGGCAGGCCGGCGTCTACTCCTCCGTGACCGCCTATCTGAACGCGATCAAGGATGCCGGCACCGACGATCCGCTCAAGGTCGCGGCCAAGATGCGCGAGAAGCCGGTCGAGGACTTCTTCGCCCGCAACGGCAAGCTGCGCGAGGACAATCTGATGGTGCACGACCTCTGGCTGGTGCAGGTCAAGACCCCGGCCGAGTCGAAATATCCGTGGGACTATTACAAGATCCTGGCCAAGATCTCGGGCGAGGACGCGTTCGGCCCGCCGGACCCGGCCTGCGCGATGGCGAAGAAATGACGACCGAAGGTCGTCATTCCGGGGCGATGCGTCAGCATCGAACCCGGAATCTCGAGATTCCGGGTTCGCGCTTCGCGCGCCCCGGAATGACCTCTGCATAGACGCGATAGCGCGTCCATGCAGAAGTCATTTCGCCGCCCCGATCTCGCGGAAATATCTGAGCACGCCGGGGTGGATCAGGTTGATATCAGGCGCGGCGGCGAGCGTGTTCGCCGCCGTGGTCTCGCACGCCTGGGCGAGCTTCGTGCAGAAGGTCGCTTCGATGCCGTGCAGCGTTTTCGCCAGCCGGTAGGCGACGTCGTCGGGCAAGGTCTCGCGCACCAGGATGTAGCTCCAGGAGCCGACCGAAGAGATTGCCGCGGTCTGCTTCGGATAGCTGCCGGCGGGGATCGTCAGCGGCTTGAGGAACGTGTGCTTGGCGCGGATGCGGGCGATCTCGTCCGCGGTCGGCGCGATGAAGCGCGCGCCGGTGGCGCTCTCGGCCATCTTGGTGAAGCCGGGCCAGCCGATGCCGGCGCCCCACAGTGCGGCGGCGCGGCCATCCTCAACCATCGCGGGCCCGTCGCCGGCGCGATCGAGATAGATCGACTTGAAGTCCTCGTCCTGCTTCAGCCCGATGCCGTCGAGGATGTAGCGCGACAGGATCGGCAGGCCGGAGCCCTTGGCGCCGAACGCGACGGGCTGGCCGACCAGGTCCTGGATAGTCTTGTAGGGACTGTCCGCGCGCACCACGAACATGCCCGGGCTCGAATACATCGCGGTGAGGATCTTCAGCTTCGTGGCCTTCGGCCGGCCGATGCCCATGAAGGCTTCATAGGACGGCTCGCCCGCCACGGTCGCGATATCGACGTTGCCGGCCTCGAGCAGCGGGATGTTCTCATTGGAGCCCTTGGTGTTGCGCGGCTCGATCGACAGCGTCGGGTCGGCCGCATTCATCACCTCGGCGAAGGCATTGCCATAGAGCGGAAAGCCGCCACCCGGCGTCGCCGTGGCGAAACTGATCGTGGTCTTGGAAATGGTCTTGCTCCCCTCTTGCGCCGCCGCCCCGTCCGCGAGCAGCAGCGCGCCGGCGCACATCATAACAGCGAATTTCATCCCGAGCCTCAAGCATTCCACACGAACCCGACTATCGTCGCACGGGCGACGTCGTAGGCAAAGCCAGCGTTTTGTGAAACCATGCCGGCAACAGTCACAAGAAAATGACGGGAGAGACGATGATCCAGTTCGCGCGTGTCGCCTTGCTTGGTTTGATTTGCTGCCTCGCCTCGATTGCCCCCTCATCCGCATCCGACTATCCGAACCGCCCGGTGCGCTGGGTGATCGGGTTTGCCGCCGGCGGTCCGGTCGACATCGTCGCCCGCATCATGAGCCAGTGGCTGTCGGATCATTTCGGCCAGCAATTCATCGTCGAGAATCGCACCGGATCGGGCGGCAACATCGCCGCCGCGGCCGCTATCAACTCGCCGGCTGACGGCTATACGCTGTTGTTCGTCGCGCCCAACAATGCGATCTCGACCTCGCTCTACAAGAAGCTGCCGTTCGACTTCCTGCGCGATACCACCCCGGTCGCGAGCATCATGCAGCTCACCAACATGCTGGTGGTCTCGAACGCGATGCCGGTGAAGACCGTCCAGGAGTTCATCGACTACTGCAAGGCCAATCCGGGCAAGATCTCCTATGCCTCTTCGGGCAACGGCACCTCGGTGCACATGTCGGCCGAGTTGTTCAAGGCGATGACCAAGTGCGACATGCTGCATGTGCCGTATCGGGGATCCGCGATCGCCTTCCCCGACATCATCTCCAACAAGGTGCAGCTGATCTTCGACAATCTGCCGTCGGCGCTGGAGCAGGCCCGCGGCGGCAACGTCCGCGCGCTCGGCGTCACCTCGCCGAAACGCTGGGCGAGCGTGCCCGACGTGCCGGCGATCGCCGAGACCGTGCCGGGATTCGAGGCGGTCGGCTTCTACGGCATCTCGGCGCCGAAGGGCACCCCGCCCGAGATCGTCGATGCGCTCAACAAGGCGGTCGGCGAAGCGCTGAAGGACCCCAAGCTCGTGGCGCGCCTCGCCGAGGTCGGCGGCATCCCGAAGCCGATGGCCCCGGCCGAATTCGGCAAGCTGGTGGCCGACGAGACCGAGAAATGGCGCAAAGTCGTCGAGTTTGCAGGCGTCTCAGTGGATTAGGGCGCCGGTCGCCAGAAAGACGGAGGGCCAGGCAGGATGGCTGCCGGCCGCTGTTCCAGCATGCCAGCCGCGAGACGTGGCTGCCCGGCGGCGATGGCAGGGACGCGGGGGCGGCATTGCCGAAACCGCAGCCAGCCTGTAAACGGAGCCCGCACCGTTGCCGGCCGCGCCCCACGGCCCGCAAGGCGGCGGGGCCTGTAGCTCAATGGTTAGAGCCGGCCGCTCATAACGGTCTGGTTGCAGGTTCGAGTCCTGCCGGGCCCACCAGCAAATCAACTGTAAGTTCGTTATCGCAGCTTGCCGAGCCACAGCGCGGTGAGCGCCGAGCGATTACGCACGCCGAACTTGGCGTAGATCGACTTGACGTGGAAATGCGTGGTGTTCGGACTTTGGTCAAGCCTCTGCGCGATCTGCTTTTCCGTGTGCCCGTCGAGCAGTGCGAGCAACACCCTGCGTTCAGCAGGTGTCAGGGGTGCATTGGCGATGAGCAGGCCGTGGCTGAGCAGTTGCTGACGGTGAAACCATCTCAACCCGCGCATCACGAAGCCCAGACGCTGGCCGTCCTGTGCCGAGAAGCGAGGGGCCTCCGCATCGCGAAATACGAACAGGCGAATCCTCACGTCGTCGTTGAGCGCAATGCGCACGGAGATGCTGTCGGCGAATCCGACGTCCAGATAGTGCCGCCGATAGTGCTCGCCCTCGAACCATTCCGGCGGCAGCGCTTCGAACAGCAGGCGGACCCGGAACGGCTCATCTCCCGACATGGAAAGGATCTGAGACAGGTCGACGTCGCGGGACCAGAGCGTATCGAACTGCTTCTGCACGGATGCTGCCACCGCCGGTATCGGGTCCAGCACCCGGACGAGGCGCGGACGCCAACCGAGCAAGGGATCGGCCCGCTTCGGCGACGGCAATCGCACGACCACACCCCATAGCACATTGCGTGCCGACAACATGGTACGCAGTGCGGCTAGCAGATGTGTCAGTGCGGCGTCGCCGTCGCCGACGGAAAACTCGGCCAGCCGATCCCAGAGTGCATAGACATCTTGATTCTGCGGATTGGTGGAATCCGTGGATAGATACATGTCCCCCCCCCCGAAACGAGTGCGCAGATCACCGACCTTCGAGCATAGGAGACACCGGACCACCTTTCTAGGTAGTTCCCAGACGCATCAACTGGCGAGATATTCAGTGCGGGTGTTGGGAAGACTGGCCTTCTCACCGTCACGATATTCGGAGATTAACGATGCGCACAGCAACGGGCGCGCGCCGGCTTGACACGCCCGACGACGACCGGACGCAGCGGCGGTGGCGTCTCGGCTTTTTCATCGCCCTATTATGCGCCGTTTTGATTGCACTCGCGGCCTTCACGCAGGAGCAACCTGCTAAAGCGTTGATCCGCCCCACTGGCCCGCTGCCGGCGATCAACATTCCCTGATCGAGGCGCTGTTGGCGCACCATTTGCCTGGAGCCGAGATTTCATTTGCATTGGAAATTGTGGATCCAGACCGTTCACGATCGGGCATCTTTGCTCATGCTGATTTCGGTTTGCCTTTGGCCCTGCTTTGTCTGGGCATTCTGGGAGATCGAAGAAGCCCCCGTCGCCGAGAGCCGAATCGCGGGCTCGTGCGTGAAGCACGATGCTCGCTGACGCCCAGTCATTAACCAACTCCTGGAGATCATCATGCGCGCCGCTGCAGCTGCTGCGATTGCTAACGCTTTTGTCCGGGTATTCCCCGCATCGTCATTGCAGGCAAACGTCCTCAAGGAGACCGCGTTGTTCTGTGGAGCCGCCCTCTTGGTGTGGCTGCTGTCGATGACTTATGGGCTGGATCTTAGTGCCGGATTCTTCTAGCCGATCAGCATCTGATTTTGCGCTTGCTTCGGTATCCAAGCCCGTTGAGCCACATGTGCAGGGCTCGTCGCGCTCTTCAGGGTCAAGTTCATAGAAGGACGCGGAAATGCGCTGCTCAGACGTTTTGCTCTGCGGCTCGAAATCCTGGGTTGAAGCCGCCGGCTATCTCGCATCTCTTCTCGTCTTCGCCACGTTTTGCATGAAGACGATGCTCCAGCTCAGGATCACGGCCATCTTGAGCAATGTCGCGTTCATCGCATATGCGTTCTTCGACGGCTTGTATCCAATCCTCATCCTTCACTCGGTTCTGCTGCCTCTTAACGCTGTCCGAACAGTCCAAATGCTCCGCATCAGGCGAATTGTGGAGCAAGCATCCAGGAGCGAATTCACAACCGAACCGCTATGCCCGTTCATGGTTGCAGGTTCGAGTCCTGCCGGGCCCAGCAATAAATCAATGGCTTGGCACTCACGATCGCCGAAGCCCTTGTCTCCTCCACGCAAAAAAGATGCCGCGCCCGAAGGACACGGCAAGTTTCAGGGAGGGTGAACCGGCAGACTTCCGGTGCATGCCTGAGACCCCGGCCCATCGTCGATCGGGGCGCAATCTGAAAATCAGCGGCCGCCCACCACAGCAGTCACCATTTCAATGCGGCCGTACGCACGGGATGATCCCAGAGCCCGGTGGTCTCGCTGTCGAGCAGGCTTACGGTGAGCGAGCAACCCGCCATGTCCAGCGATGTGACATAGCTGCCAACCAGCGAACGGGCGATGCGCAGGCCCCGCTCCTCGAGCATCCGGCGCGTCGCGTTGTACATCAGATAGAGCTCGATCGTCGGCGTGCCGCCGAAGCCGTTGACGAGCAGCAGGGCCTCGGAGCCCGCGGGCGCCGCGAGATCGCCGGCGATCGCTGCCGTCATCTCCGATGCGATCGCATCGGCCTCTGCGAGCTTGACGCGGCGGCGGCCAGGCTCGCCGTGAATGCCGACTCCCATCTCCATCTCGTCTTCGGCAAGTGCAAAGGTCGGCGTGCCCGCAGCCGGGACGGTGCAGCTGGTCAGCGCAACGCCCATCGAGCGCGTCTGTGCGTTGATGCGCTCGCCGAGCGCCACGCAGGTCTTAAGATCGGCGCCCTTCTCGGCCGCGGCGCCGACGATCTTCTCGACGATCAGGGTGCCGGCGACGCCGCGCCGCCCGGCGCTGTAGGTCGACTTCTCGACCGCGACATCGTCATCGGTCACGATGGTGGCGATGCGACCCTCGGCGATCTCGGCTGCCATCTCGAAGTTCATGCGGTCGCCGGCATAGTTCTTGACGATGAACAGGACGCCGGCATCGCCCGCGACCGCCTGTGCGGCCTCGACGATCTGGTCCGGCGTCGGCGAAGTGAACACCTGGCCGGGACAGGCGGCATCCAGCATGCCGTAACCGACGAAGCCCGCATGCAGCGGCTCGTGCCCGCTGCCGCCGCCCGAGACCAGCGCAACTTTCTTCGAGTTCAGCTCGCGGCGGCGGACGAATTTGCGCTCGGCGCCCAGCACAACCAGATCGGCGTGCGCGGCCGCGAAACCGTCGAGGCTTTCGCCGAGCACGTTGTCGACCGAATTGATGAACTTCTTCATGGTGTCCTCCCCGCTTGGTCCGTTTGGCGTTTCTCGCCTATTTTTCCCGCATGATGTCAATCAGTCGCCGCGTGAACTCCTGGAGCAGCGTGTCAAGCTCGGCGTTGCGCTTGGTGCTGCCGAGGTCCGGCAGATGCAGCGTCAGCGTCCGCTCGTGCGAGCCTTCGCTCAACCGGCCGACGCGGCGCGGATGTGCGCGCGCATAGGCGCGAAGGAAGGCTGCCTTCGCCTGTGGCGGGAAGTGGCAGACATCGAAGATCGTGTTGAGATGCTGCACCGGGATCGGCACCGGATATGCGGGATTGCTGATCTGGCTGACGAAGCTGCGGTTCTTGCCCATGGCATGGGCCAGTCGAAGCCGCATGCCGGACGGGCGGCTCTCAAGGACTTCCTTGAAGATGCGCTTGTAGACCGCAACCGCGCCCGCTTCGGGCGCTTCATCGGCCGCCGTGTCAGCCAACGCTGCCTCCGCTGCTCAGCCGGTCAATGGTGTGCTTGATCTGCGCCAGCGCCGAGGCGTTCACGGACAATTCGCGCAGTCCGCAATTCAGCAAGGCGGGCAGGCAGCGCTGATCACCGGCCATGTCGCCGCAGAGGCTGACACTGATGCCGGCGCGGCGGCCGTGCTCCGCGGTCCGCGCGATCAGTTCGAGCACTGCGGGATGCAGAGGGTCCATCAAGGGGGCGAGAGCTCCGTTGGAACGATCGCAGGCCAGGACATATTGCGCGAGATCGTTCGAGCCGATCGAGAAGAAGGCGGCCTTGAAGCTAGATACCGCAAGGGCCGCCGCCGGGACTTCAACCATGATTCCCAGATCGGGAAGCATTGCGGCAATGCCGTCCGCCTGCAAGCGCTGCACGGCATCGGCGAACAGCTTCCGTCCCGCCTCGAGCTCGTCCGCCGAGGTGACCATCGGGAACATGACCTTGAGATTGCCGCGCACCGCGGCCCGCGCCAGCGCGCGGAGCTGAACCGCAAAGATCTCGGGCCGGGCGAGGCACAGGCGCAGGCCGCGCACCCCGAGGAACGGATTGGCTTCGCCGTCCACCGTGAAGCCCGGCACCGGCTTGTCGCCGCCCGCGTCAAACGTGCGAATGGTGACCGGTCGCCGGTCTGCCCAACGCAACACCGCATCGTAAGCCTGAAACTGTGTCTCTTCGTCGGGCAGGCCACCGCGCTCCGTCAGCAGGAACTCGGTGCGCATCAGGCCGATGCCGTCGGCATATTGCGCGTCGGCATGCTCGAGATCCTCGACGCGCTGGATATTGATGAAGAGCTTGATCCGCTCGCCGCGCCAGGAGGCTGTCGGCCGCCGCAGGATTGCGCGCGCGGATGCCCTGCTCTTGAGATGGCTGTCGCGCCGCTTCTCGAAAGTACGGACCTGTTCGGCATTGGGATCGAGTTCCAGCATCGCGCCTTCGCCGTCGAGCAACGCCATGGTGCCGATGTCTGGAATTGAACCGAGCTGCACCACCATCGGGATGCCGCGCGCGCGCGCCAGCATCGCGACATGGCTGGTCGGGCTGCCGCGCAACAGCGCCAGGCCGCCGCCGCCGGACCAGTCAATCTCGAGGAATCGCGATGGCGGCAGATCGTCGGCGCAGACCACGCCCCCGCTCGGGATCTTCAGCGGCTGCCCCTGGTCGCCGCGCAGAATGTGGACCACGCGGTCGCGCAAATCCGCAAGATCGGAGGAACGCGCTTTCAGATAGTCGTCCGGTGCGGAATTGTAGTCGGCGATGTGCGCGTCGAGCGTCGAACGCCATGCGACATCGGCCGGACGTCCCTCGCCGATCGACGCGAAGATCGCCTCGATCAAATCCTCATCCTCCAGCAGCGCAACCTGGAATTCGAGAATCTGCGCAGCTTCGCCGCCGGCGCTGGCGGCAAGATCCGCGATCTGGCCACTCGCGACGTCGATCGCATTGCGCAAGGCCAGCGCCTCCTCGACCAGTGTGCCGGCCACGCGCTCGCCGGCCGCGCCCGCATCGACACGGACAAACGGGCCATGGGCAAAGCCGATCGAGGCGGTCCTGCCGCGGTAGGCCAGACCTGCAGCGCCGCCCTGCATGCTATGGTGCTCCATCCGGAAAATCGCTTGCGATCAGATCGACCAGCGTCGCGACCGCAGCCTCGGCATCGCTACCGGAGGCCTTGATCTCGATCGTGCTGCCATGTGCCGCGCGCATTGCCATGATCTTGGCCACGCTCTTGGCATTGATCCATTCAGGCGCGCCCGCGACCCGCACCGAGATCTGAGCCTGGAACTTCTTGGCGAGCTTGGTCAGCTTGACCGCGGGGCGCGCGTGCATGCCAACCGCATGCACCAACCGCACACTGCCGGTGAAGATCTGTTCGTCCGCTTTATCAAGCATGCTCATCATCCATCATCGCTTCCCCGCCGGCTCAGTCGGCAGAGAGTTCCTCGGCCACGGCCCTGACCTGGGCCAGCGAGCTGCCGCCCGCAGCTTCGGTCGCCGCCATGACGGCGCCCTCGACGATCGGGGCGTTGCAGACGACAACGAGATCACGCCGCGCCGGCTCCAGCATTTCGACCGCCATTTCGCTGTTCGTCTCGGCGCCGCCGAGGTCGACAAGCACAGCAACGCCTTTTGATGACCAGGCATCGTTGATGGCGTCGATGATCAGCGGCACGCTGGTGCCGAGACCACCATCGGGATTGCCGCCGCAGAAGGCGACCTTGACCTCGCTGCCGACCATCTGCCGCACCATGTCCGCGGTTCCCTTGGCGATATCCCGGGAATGCGAGACGATCACGATCCCTACGGTATCGGTCATTGCCGCGCCTCCAGGCCAGCGCACACAGCGTGCAGCAGAACGCAGCTCGATCGTGCCCCCGGATCGACATGACCGACGCTGCGCGCACCGAGGAACGACGCCCGGCCCTTGGTGGCTTGCATCGGCACTGTGCGCTCAACCGCTTCAGCCGCGGTGATGCGCACCCGCTCGATCAGATCGGGCTGGCCGGCGCCCGCTTTCAGTGTCTCCAGCACCGGAACGAGCACATCGAGCATCGTCTTCTCGCCGGCCTGCGAGCGGCCGCGCGCGCTCACCGCGTCCACTCCGCTACCGAACACGTCGGCGAGATCGTCGGGCAGGTGTTTGTCTTGCGACAGCGCCTCGCCCGCGGCGAGAAAGAAACTGCCATAAAGCGGGCCGGAGGCGCCGCCGACCGTCATGACAAGGGTCTTGCCAATCGCCTTGAATGCCTCGTTGAGCGGCTGCGCCGAGATGGCATCGAGCTTGCCGAGCACGGCTTCGAAGCCGCGCTTCATGTTGGTCCCGTGGTCGCCGTCGCCGATCGCCTGGTCCAGGCTCGTGAGCTCCGGCGCGCTGGCGATGACCTGCTCGGCGGCCGCCTTGAGCAGCGACTTGAATGTCTCCGGTTGCACAGACATCTATCTGAACCTCTCGCTCCCCTATTGGACCATCGCGCCGATGCGTTGCCCCGCCCGGTCGAAACACAGCGGACGCACCAGTTGCAATTCAACCTCCTGGCCGGCCCGCAGCGGTTGGTGCGGATCCGCCAGCGTCACCAGCGTTTCGCCCTTATAGTCGAGGTGAACGTGATTCTGCTCGCCGAGATGCTCGACGCGATGCACCCGACCGACCATCTGCCCGCCGTTGCGCGCGGCGATCTGAAGGTGCTCGGTGCGGATGCCGACCGTCTCCGTTTCCGGCGGTATCGCCACATCGGACAGCAGCCGTGCGGGCAGGAAATTGATCTGGGGCGTCCCGAGCCGCGACGCGACGTAGCTGCTGGATGGATTTTCGTAGACCTCCCTCGGCGTGCCGAGCTGAAGCAGCCGGCCGTCCTTGATCACGCCGATCCTTGACGCCATCGTCATGGCTTCGACCTGGTCGTGGGTCACATAAAGGATGGTCGCGCCGAGCTCGAGCTGGATCCGCTTCAGCTCGAGGCGAAGCTCGGCGCGGAGCTTTGCATCCAGCGACGACAGCGGCTCGTCCATCAGATAGATCGAGGGATCGCGCACCAGCGCACGGCCGATCGCGACCCGCTGCATCTCACCTCCCGACAGGCGGGTGGCACGATTATTCAGCTTGCTGGCGATGTGCAGGAGCTCCGCGGTCTGCTCGACACGCTTCCGGATCAGCGGCTCCGGCACGCGCCGTGCCGGAGAGCGCAGCGGGAATGCGAGGTTGTCATAGACCGACAGATGCGGATACAGCGAATATTGCTGGAACACGAATGCGATGTCCCGTGAACCCGGCGGATCATGCGTCACATCGCGCCCGCCGATCATGACCGAACCGGCGTCGGGGCTCTCGAGCCCGGTGATCAGCCGCAGCGTCGTGGTCTTGCCGGCACCGCTCGGCCCGAGCAGGACGAGGAACTCACCGTCGTTCACGGTCAGCGAGAGGTCGCGCACTGCCTCCACCGCGCCGAAGCGCTTGCTGATGTTGCGTAAGCTGACGTCAACCATGGCGCCCCCCCTCCTCGCCGGCGGTCCTGATTGCAAGGCCGCTGCCGGCATCGAACAATGAGAGCCGACCGGAGTTGAATTCGAGGCCGACGGTCTCTCCGATCTGCACCGAGGCGCTCGACGGCAGCCGCGCCGCGACCCGTCCATAGGCCGTGTCGATCGTGACGATCTGCGTCGTGCCGAGATATTCCGCGCCGAACACCTCGCCGCGAACGGATCCGGCGTCGGTGAATCGAATATGTTCTGGACGAATCCCGAGGGCCAGCGCAGCGCTGGGGCGGTCCTCGCGGATCTCGGGCACCACGAGCCTGGTGTCGTGAAAATTGATCGCCCGGTCACCAGATCGCAGGCCGCCCTCGAAGCGCAGGAAGTTCATCGGAGGCGAGCCGATGAAGTCGGCCACGAACATGCTGGCGGGCCGGTCGTAGACCTCCTGCGGCGTGCCGATCTGTTCCACGCGCCCCTTGTTCATGATCGCAATCTGGTCGGCCATCGACATCGCTTCGAGCTGGTCGTGGGTGACATAGACCGTGGTCGCCTTGATGCGATCGTGCAAATCGCGCAGCTCGCCGCACATCAGATGACGAAACTCGGCGTCGAGCGCGCCCAGCGGCTCGTCCATCAGGAAGGCCTTCGGGCGCCGCACCATGGCTCGCCCGAGCGCGACACGCTGGCGGTCGCCGCCCGAGAGCTTTGATGTCTTGCTCGACAGCAGATGCTCGATCCGCAGCATCCGCGCGGTCTCCTGCACCCGCTCGCGAATCTCGTGCCGCGCCATGCCCTGGCACTTCAGCGGGAAGCCGATATTCTGCCCGACATTCATATGCGGATAGAGCGCGAACAGCTGGAACACGAACGCAATATCGCGGGCGGCGGCGCGGTGGAACGTGACGTCCTCCCCGTCGAGCAGGATCTTGCCCTCGGTCGGCAGCTCGAGGCCAGCAATCATGCGTAAGGTGGTGGTCTTGCCGCAGCCGGAAGGGCCGAGCAACGCGAAGAAAGTGCCGTCGTCGATGGTGAAGGTCGACCCTTCCACCGCGGTGAACTGATCGAACGACTTGCGAAGATTTTCGATGCGGATCTGAGCCATGTCCCTATTCCGGAAAGTGGCTGACGACGACGAAGCCTACCGTGCCGGCCAGAATCGTCACGAATGAATAGCTGTAGAGATCGATCGAGAAGGGCTGCACCAGCATGAAGATGCCGCCCCCGATCAGGGTCATCGCAACGGCCTCCCAGCGCCCGCGGCTGAAGAAGCGGTGCAATGTCCCCTTGGTTCCCTTGGCCTCCTTAACAACAGCTGAACCGCTCATTTGCGCACCGCTCCGAAGGTGATGCCGCGCAACAGATGCTTGCGGAGCAGCACGGTGAACATGACGATCGGGACGACGAACAGCGTGGTCGCGGCGGCAACCGCCGGCCAGTCCTGCCCGCCCTCACCGATGATGAAAGGGATGAAGGGCGGCATGGTCTGCGCCTCGCCGCTGGTCAGCAGAACCGCGAAGGCGTATTCATTCCAGGAGAAGATCAGGCAGAAGATCGCGGTCGCCGCAATTCCGGTGACGGCCTGCGGCAGCACCACCTTGCGCAGCGCCTGCAGTCGCGTGTAGCCGTCGACGAGGGCCGCCTCCTCGTACTCGCGTGGGATCTCGTCGATGAACCCCTTGAGCAGCCAGACCGCGAGCGAGACGTTCACGGCGGTATAGAGCAGGATCATTCCGAGCCTGGTGTCGGTCAGGTTGAGCTGCCGGTACATCAGATAGATCGGGATCGCGACCGCGACCGGCGGCATCATCCGCGTCGACAAAATGAAGAACAGGAGATCGTCCGCCAGCGGAATGCGGAAGCGCGAGAAGGCGTAGGCCGCGAGCGTACCGAGGAAGACGGCGAGGAAGGTCGAACCGAACCCGATGATGAGCGAGTTGACGAAGCGCGGGACGACTTTGGACGGTCCGGCAATGACCATGTCATGCTTGCGGACCAGCTTGTCATACCAGGTCTCCGGGGGCGGCAACTTGGCGATGAAATCAGGTGTCTGGCGGGTGCGCACCGTGAACAGGTTGACATAACCTTCGAGCGTCGGCTCGAAGATCACCTTGGGCGGATAGGCGATGGCATCGCTTTGCGACTTGAAGGCGGTGGCGACGATCCAGACCAGCGGCAGGATCGTGATCAACGCATAGAGGATGACGAGAGCACCAGCGAATGCCTTGGTGCGCGGCGAGGCCTCGACGATCGAGTGTGCGCTGGATCTGGCCAGGACCGATTTGGCTACGGCAGCGGTCATCGTTGCTTCACCTTGTTGAGCGCTTTGACGTAGATGTTGGCGGCCCCGAACACTGTCACGAACAGGATGATGGCGAGCGCGGACGAATAGCCGGTGCGCCACTTCTCGAATGCCGCACGCTTCAGCGTGATCGATACGAGCTCGGTGGTCGACCCCGGCCCTCCCGAGGTCAGCAGGTTGACCATGTCGAACATCTTGAAGTTCTCGATCGCGCGAAACAGCACCGCCAGCATCAGGAACGGCACCGTCATCGGCAGCGTGATCGACCAGAACTGCCGCCAGGCCGAGGCACGATCGACTTCGGCCGCCTCATAGATATAATCCGGGATCGAGCGCAGCCCGGCGAGACAGATCAGCATCACGTACGGCGCCCACATCCAGGTGTCGACGAGCACGATGGTCCATGGCGCGAGCGCGACTTGCCCTGTCATGCTGAAAGAGCTCGGCGGCACACCGGTGAACAAGCTGATCAGATAGTTGAACGGGCCGATCTGCGGCTGCAGCAGCAGCGTCCAGAAATTACCGACAACCGCCGGCGACAGCATCATCGGCAGCAGGATGATCGTGGTCCAAAAGCTGTGGCCGCGGAACTGACGGTTGATCAGAAGCGCGAGCCCAAAGCCGACCACGACCTGCAAGGCGACCGAGCAGATCACGAATTGCGCGGTGGTCTGGAGCCGGAACCAGACGTCCTCGTCGTTGAGTATGTCGCTGAAATTGTCGAGCCCGACAAACCGCAGCGGCAGATAGGACATGCTGAGGTTGAGGCTGGTGAAGGACAGCCGGATCATCCAGACCAGCGGAAAGATGTTGATCGCGAGCAGCAGCGCAATCGTCGGCGCGACGAACAGCCACGCGATGGTCCGGTCGGACAGACCATGGCCGCGGCGCACGGCGCGGGATTTGGCGGGCTCGCTCACGCCCGGGATCGTAGCATGGTCGGGTTGCAGGATCGTCGTCATCTTGTCCATCGGCTGGTTCGTCTTCCCCGAGGCTGACCTCGGGGAAGCCAGTTCAGTTGGGACGCGGCGTTCGGGCTATTGCGAGGCGACTTGCTTGCCCTGTTCCTTGAACACCTTGGTCCAGTCCTTGACCAGGAGATCGAGCGCCTGCTGCGCCGTGCCCTTGTCGGCGACGACGTAGTCGTGCACCCGCTTCTGCATATCAAGCAGCAGCTGGGCGTAGGACGGCTCGGCCCAGAAGTCCTTGACGATACCCATCGACTCCAGGAATTGCGGCGCGAACGCCGCGCTCTTCGGGAAGTCCGGCGCGTCGACCACCGCCTTGAGCGCCGAGTAGCCGCCGATCTGCCACCATTTCTGCTGCACGGCGGGCTGCGCGAACCACTTGATATAGGCGAGCGCGTCGTCCTTGCGGTCGGAGGTCGCAACCACCGAGATGCCTTGTCCGCCGAGCTGGGTGAAGTGCCCGTTCGGGCCAGCCGGATTGACGAAGAAGCCGATCTTGTCGCCGCCCACATTCGGATCCTTGTAGAGGCCGGGGAAGAAGGCGAACCAGTTCATCTGCATCGCCACCTGGCCCGACTTGAAGGCATCGAGCCCTTCCTGCATGTAGGCGTTGGTCATGCCCGGCGCGGTGCAGCACTTGTAGAGCTCCTTGTAGAATTCGAGCCCCTTGGCCGCCTCGGCGGAATTGACGATGCCCTGCATCTGGTACGGCTTCTTCGGATTGTCGTAGCTGAAGCCGTAATTGTAGAGGACGTTGGTCACGCCCATCGTGATGCCTTCGGAGCCGCGCTCGGTGAAGATGTAGGCGCCGTAGACCTTCTTGCCGTCGATCTCGCGGCCCTGGAAGAACTCCGCGATCTGCTTCAACTCGTCATAGGTTTTCGGCGGCGCCAGATCACGACCGTACTTGGCCTTGAAAGCCGACTGAATGTCGGGCCGCGAGAACCAGTCCTTGCGATAGGTCCAGCCCACGGCGTCGGCCATCGCCGGCAGCGCCCAGTAGTTCGCCGAATTCTTCGGCCACTGCGAATAACCGACAACGGTCGCCGGGACGAAGTCGTCCATCGAGATGTGCTCTTTGTCGAAGAAATCGTTGAGCTTGACGTACCACTTGTTCTCGGCGGCGCCGCCGATCCACTGGCTGTCGCCGATGATCAGGTCGCAGAGCTTGCCGTGGGAGTTGAGCTCGTTGAGGAAGCGATCCGCGTAGCTCGTCCAGGGGACAAACTCGTACTTCATCTCGATGCCGGATTGCTTGGTGAAATCCTTGCCGAGTTCGACCAGCGCGTTGGCCGGATCCCATGCCGCCCAGCACAGCGTGAGCTGCTTACCCTGGGCCGCAGCTTCGCCTCCGCCAAATATCCCCAGCAGCGCCGCCCCGAGAACCGTGGTGGCCGCTGAGCTTCTCAGCCAATTGAATGTCCGCATATCCGTTTCCTCTCTCGTTGAAGCGTCCAACCCGCTCAGCGCGCCCTGCCGGAGCGACGCCAAGACCCTGAAACCGAGTTTGAGGAGCGATGAGTGAAGGACGAGACGGACCGCTGCCGGAGACGGCTCCGGCATGGCTTGGGCTCCTCCTGCACATCGGCGCTCGATGCGCGATGTTTAGTTTTTGTATTACTAAACGTAGTACTAAATTTTTTGGCCCGTCAAGCCGGTTCTCGCGACCTTGGCGAAAATATTCCCGACGCTCGCACGCGCAAGCGTCGACGTTTGCAATGCAGCAAATTTCCCCATAATTGCAGCGAATGCGGCGAACAACGATTGCCGATCTGGTCCGGAGGACGCAATTCGGTCCGTCCCGATAACAGGGAAGCCGGAAGGTCAGCCGCAGCCAGCATGTTTAGTATGCGACTTTACTGAACGTTCAACAAAGCGATTGGGCGCGCGAGCAGCCTCAGCTTCGGCCGAAATCCGCCATTGCCGCGAACCGCACCGGTTTCGCGCCAGAAAACGACCTCACCAAAGCGCGACGAACGCCATCGAACTCAAGCATGGTGCAGCTTGATCAACGAAGCTGATCTTGCTCCGCCGCTCACAACGGTCTGGTTGCAGGTTCGAGTCCTGCCGGGCCCACCAAGACACGTGGAGCCGTCACCGTTTCAATAGGCGCGCGCGAAGTCACCCTCCTGCTTGATGTCAGTGAATACCGGAAAGCGCGCCTTCCACGGCGTGCCCTTGGCCGTCGTCAGCTTGTTGAGCCGCTCAAGCACGCCGAGGCCGTCCTTGCGCAGGCTCGCCGAAACCGCCCCAAGGTCCGGGAAATTCTTCAGGACGGCATCGAGCCAGATGGTGCGACCGGCCAGGAAACCGCCCGCGCCCGCGGCATAGGCGAAGTCGAGGACGCGTTCGAATTTTTCCGGCGCGGCGCCGCCCGACAGCAGGACCCAGGGAATGCTCCGCTCGCGGCAGATATCGCCGATTGCATCGAATTCCTTCTGCGCGGCCTTGGCTTCGGCGCTGCCGTCACGGGCCGGCAGGCTGTTGGCCGCGAGGGGACTCTCAAGCTTCAGGAGATCGACGCCGTATTCGGGCTTGGCAAACTCGCGCACGCTATCGATGACGAGGCTCGGCAGCTTGCCGGGCGATTCCACATAATCGGCGGTGTGATTGGCGCTGCCAAGGAACGGATAGACCAGCAGTTCAAGAACATAGGGAACGTCGTGGCGGGCGCACTCCTCGCCAATCTCGCGCACGAAGCGCTTCTGATGCTCGTTGACCGCGGCGTCCGCATCCGGCCGATACCAGGCCAGCACCTTGACGGCGTCGCCGCCCATGGCGCGAATTTTCTCCACACTCCAGTTGGCGATCGCGCGCGACTTGCGACCGCCCGCGGTCTCCTCGACGCGATGCTCCTCCAGCGTCATGATCAGGCCGCAGCGCGGCGGCAACAGATCGATCGCTGCGGGCACGGCAAAATTCGGGTCGAACAACATCGAGCTGCAATGCGGTGCGAGGTTCTCCACGAGGAGCCGCTTGGCCGCCGTGACGTCGGAATATTCGACCTGATCCCGCGTGATTCCCTTCGCCTTCGCAATGGCATCGAACAGCGGCGGCCGCTGATCCAGCGCGACCATGCGAAAGTGGCCTTCCGCGTCAGCAAGGCGGCCCAGCCCGCGGTTCTTTCCAATCGTTCTCATGGCTTCGTCCTCATGAATGCAAGACAGTCGTTGATGGTGGGGATTCCGTTGCGGCCACCGGCGTGGCGACATTTCATCGCGGCCGTGGCTGCAGAAAACGCCATGGCGTTGCGCACATCGAGGCCGACGCCGATCGCAAGGGCATAGGCGCCATGGAAGACGTCGCCGGCGCCGGTGGTATCGACGACATCGACGGCATAGGCGGCGCGCCGGTGCAGCTGGCCATTCTCGTACCAACTGACGCCACCCTCGCCGCGCGTGACGGCGATGACACTGCAGCCCAGCCGCGCCAGTGCTGCGAGAGATTCGTCTTTGGCAGATCCGGCGAAAGAAGCGAGCGCAGGCTCGGAAAAGATCGCGTGGTCGGTCAGGGGCAGCAGTCGCTCGAATACCTCGGCATCAGCCATATCGCCGTCGAGCACCGTCGGAATGCCGCGCGCACGCGCCTCGCGAAACAGCGTCGCAGCACCCTCCACCCAGCGCGGATCCGCCAGCACCGAGGATGCGCGAGCGACGGCTTCAAGCGGAAGCCAATCGGCCGCTTCCGGAAAGAGACCACGGAAGTTCACGATCTGCCGCTCGCCCGAACTGTCGACGATGATCCCCGAGACCGATGAGCGGCCATCAGGGAACAGCCGGAAATTCTCGACGTCGACGCCTTCGGCCGCAAAAGCCGACCGCATCTCGTGCCCGGCGGCATCGTCCCCTGCCCGCCCCCAGAACGCGACGGAGGCACCGAGCCGTGCGACCGCGGCATTGGCGGCCATTCCGCCGCCAAGGGTACCGTAGTCGATGGACTTTATCTTCTCGCTGTTGCCCGCAAAGAGCCGATCGACGCGCCAGACCTGATCGAGCGCGGATAGCCCAAGGCAGATCACCTGGACAGGCCTGGCCTCGGACGCCACGTCTGCGAGCGCCGAAAGAGCTGCTATGTTCGCCGACGCGCTCACCGCAAAACCTGCCCGTTCGCTGCATCGAACAAATGCGTCTTGCCCGGCTGCGGCCGCAAACTGAGGCGATCGCCGAGCTTTGGTCGCAGCGCTGGATCGACCCTTGCGATCGCGGAGACGCCGGCGAGATCGAAATGGATCAGGGTATCCGAGCCGAGCGGCTCGACCAGCTTGACGTTGATGGCGATGCCGTCTGCCGCATCGGTCGTGACGGCAAAATGTTCAGGACGGATGCCGAGCACGGCATTTCCCGCCTGCTGCAGACGGCTTGCGGCCTCACCGTCCAGCGGCACCGCCGTTGCGCCTTGCGAAAGGATCGCGCGCTCCTCACGCCATTCGACCGGGAAGAAGTTCATGGCGGGCGAGCCGATGAAGCCGGCGACGAACTGGTTGGCCGGCCGCTCGTAGACCGTCTCCGGCGTGTCGTATTGCTGGATCGTCCCGTTCTGGAGCACCACGATCCGGTCAGCCATCGTCATGGCCTCGATCTGGTCATGGGTCACGAAAACCATGGTGGTCTTGAGCTCCTGCGATAGCGCCTTGATCTCGGCCCGCACCTGTCCGCGCAGTTTTGCGTCGAGGTTGGACAACGGCTCGTCGAACAGGAACGCCTTGGGATTGCGCACAATCGCACGGCCCATGGCGACGCGCTGGCGCTGTCCGCCGGAGAGCTCCTTCGGCTTGCGGTCGAGATAGGGCTCGATGTGCAGGAGCGCGGCGGCACGCTTCACGCGCGCATCGATCTCCGCCTTCGGCGTTCCCCGCAACTCCAATGCGAACGACATATTGTCGTAGACGCGCATGTGCGGATAGAGCGCGTAGTCCTGGAACACCATCGCGATGTCGCGCTGTGCAGCTTGCACGCCGTTGACGCGCTTGTCGCCGATGTAGAGGTCACCCGACGTGATCGGCTCGAGACCCGCAATGATTCGCAGCAGGGTCGACTTGCCACAGCCGGACGGCCCCACGAAGACGACGAATTCATGGTCCGCGATCTCCAGATTGAGATCGGGGATCACAGTGAAACTGCCGTAGCGCTTGACGAGGTTGCGGATCGAGATCGAGGCCATGATCGCTTAATCCAGCGCCAGTACCGGCTTGATCAGCTCGCCCCTGGCAAAGCGGGCGAAATTCTCAGGCAGGGCCGACAGGCCGAACTCGCCGTCGACGAGGACGCGGTATTCGTCCTTGAACTTGCGCAGCAGCTCGATGTTCGGCTCGAAATCCGAGACCGGAAAGTAGAAGGTCCGGATCATGTAGAAGTCCTTGCGGCGGAACACCTTGCCCTCCTCGATGGTCCAGGGCGCGGCGTTCTCGCCGACCAGCACCAGCGCGCCGCGCGGCAGGACAAGCTCGATGCCGAGATTGCGCGCCGCATGCGCGCCGGAGCATTCCATGATGAGAGCAAAGCGCTTCGAGGTGTCGCCCACGGGATACGCCTTCGCGCCGAAGGATTGCGCGATCTTCAACCGCGTCGCATTGGGGTCGGCAACGTAGATGTCGTTGTAGCCGAACGCACGGAGCGCCAGCACGACGCCGAGGCCGACCGGCCCGGCGCCCATGACAAGAACAGGTCCGGCCTCACCGGGCGTCACCACGCGGCTGACGAAACGCACGGCGTGGCCCGACGTGCCGATGGTGTCGAGCAAGAGCGGCGCAAGGCTGTCCTCGATGTCATCGGGCACCGGCAGCAGGCAATTTTCCGGCACCGGCACGTATTCGGCGTAGCCGCCCGGCCGGTTCCAGCCGATCAGGCTGGAGACCTCCAGGCACATCTGGGTATCGCCGCGCTTGCAGGCCGCGCAATGGTCGCAGTGGAGTGGAATATAGACGGCACAGCGGCGACCATGTAGCCGGTGACCCGGCTGCTCGACCACGCCGAAAATCTCATGGCCGGCGGTGAACTCTGCGCCCTTGTGCCAGAGCTTGAAGTCAGAACCGCACAGCGCGGTGCGCGAAACGCGCACGAGCACTTCACCTGTGCCGGCGTCAGGCATTGCCACGCGCTCGATGGTGATGCGGTCGCCGCCGTGGAAGACCGCGGCCTGCATGATCGAATTCGGACGGGGTGACACGTTCATCAGATACCTAGCCTTTCACCGCACCGAGCGTCAGTCCGGACACCAGCCAGCGCTGAACCAGGGCAGCCAGCACCAGCGGCGGCAGTGCGATCAGCGTCGCCGCGGCCATGAGAGCGCCCCATTGCGTCGAGCCTTCGCCGATGAAGTTGAAGGCCGCCGCGATCAGCGTCTTGGTGTCGCCGTTGGACAGCACCAGCGCAAACAGGAAGTAGTTCCATGAGAAGACGAAGGCGAGGATCGCCGAGACGGCGACGCCGGACGCCACCAGCGGCAGCGCGATGCGCCAGAGGATGCGCGTGACGCTGCATCCGTCGACCTGCGCCGCCTCGAAGACGCTGCGCGGGATGCCGTCGAAGGATGGCAGCAGCACCCAGATCACGATCGGCAGTGTGATGACCGCGTGGCTCAGGATCAGCGCCGTGTAGGAGCCGATCATCCCGACCTGCCGGAACATGACGTACCACGGCAGCAGGAACAGCGTGCCCGGCGCCATGCGCGCCGCGAGCGTCAAAATCGCGGGCCATGAGATCCGTGTCCAGGAGACGGCGAAAGCGGCGGGGATGCCGAACAGTAAGCCGAGCGCCGTCGAGCCGACGGTGACGATGAGGCTGTTGAGCGCATAGCTGAGGAACGGCGTGGTCTTGGTCAGCTCGAAATAATTGTCGAGCGTCGGCGTGAAGATCAGCGTCGGTGGATAGGCGGTGACCTCGAACGACGGCTTGAACGAGGACAACACCATCCAGACCGTCGGCGCCATGATGAGCACGCCGGCGAGCACGAGCTGCACGGTGTTGAGCCAGCGGATCCAGCGGTCGGTGTTGGCGGCATCCGTCATGACATCACCACGCCACGGCGCCGCGCAGGCGGTTGAAGGCGAGCACGGCGCCGAACACGATCGCCGTGAGCGTCAGCATCAGGGCGCTGGCGTAACCGATGTTGAAGAATTCGAAGCCGACCCGGAAGCCGTAGATGTTGAGCGTGTTCGAGGCGTTGCCGGGGCCGCCCTGGGTCGTGATGTAGATGATGTCGAAGAAACGCAGGAGATCGACGCTGCGCAGGATGGCCGCGGTGACGATGGTCGGCAAGAGCAGCGGCAAAGTGATGCGCTGGAAGGTCTTGAACGGCGATGCCCCGTCGATCTGCGCGGCCTCGTAGACGCTCGGCGGCAGGGATTGCAGGCCGCCCAACACGATCAAGGCGACGTAAGGCGTCCACTGCCAGCTGTCGATCAGAGCGACGGTCGGGATAACCCAGGTCGGCGACGCCAGCCAGTCCGACGGCGGCAGGCCGAACGACTGGAGGATGTAATTGGCCGCGCCCAGCGAAGGATCGAGGATCACCAGCCACATCATGCCCGCCACCACTGGCGGCATCATGAACGGGGAGATGAACAGCGAGCGCACGATTCCCGGCAGGCGCCTGGCGTGAAACAACACCAGAGCCAGCCACACGCCGAAGACGAGTTGGAGCACCAACGATAGCACATAGAGCGCTATGGTGATCCAGAGTCCGTGCCAAAACTCGTAGTCGGAGATCAGCTTTGAATAATTGGCGAGGCCCGCAAAGGACTGCTTGCCGGTCGAGGAGAATGTCTGGAAGCCGAGCCAGATCGTATAGACGACCGGAAACGCGATCATCGCGACCGTAAAGATCACGGCCGGCGCCGAGAGCGCCGTCATTTCCAGCTTCTGCCGGTCCTGCGTGAGTGTCGCAGCCGCGTCCGACATGCGTCCGTTTCCTTGAGAGTGAGGCGCCGGCAGGCATAAGCCTGCCGGCATCAAGCGGTTACTTCTGGGCGATCAGCGCATCGAGCGCCTTGTCGGCATCGGCACAGGCCTGGTCGATCGGCTTCTGCTTCAAGATCAGGTCCTGCACGGCCTGGCCGATGAACTCGCGCGATTCCGGATTGGCGATGATGGGATAGCCGACCTCGGAGGAGCCCTTCGTGGCCAGCACATCGAGCGCAGCCTGCCATTCCTTGCGGACGGGTTCTTCGTCGATCCATTTGCGGTACTCAGGATCCTTGGCAACCGACGGCCGCGGCGGGGCAATGCCCTGGAGCGCCATTTTCTTCTGCACCTCGGGGCTGGTTGCCCACTGCACGAAGTACCAGGCCGCGTCCGGCTGCTTGCTGTGCGAAGACACCGCCATGCCCCAGCCGATCGTGGTCGGCACCTGGCCGGCCTCGCCTGCCGGGAACGGCAACAGGCCGGTGTCCTTCAGGCGCGCGCCGCCCTCCATCACCGTGCGCAACTCATTCGAGGATTCGAATGCCATCGCGGCGCGGCCGCTGCGGTAGAGCGCCGAAATCTGCTGGAAGCTGTAGTTGACCACACCCGGCGGACCGAAGTCGCGCAGCAGCCGGCTATAGGTGTCGAGTGCTTCCTTGCCCTTGGCCGAGCAGAGGTTCGACTTGCCGCCTGCGATGTAGCTGCCTCCGACGTTGTGCAGCATGTTGCTGAAGGTGTAGGCGACCGCGGGCTTGAGGCCACGCGAGACAAAGGGCGTGACAGCGCTGTCGCAGGTCTTGATCTTCTCGGCCGCCGCCTCGACATCCTTGATGGTCTTCGGCGCCTCAATGCCGCACTTCTTGAAGATGTCGGTGCGGTAATAGAAGATCGGACCTTCGATGTTCATCGGCATGCTGGTCAGCTTGCCGCCGAAGGTCGCGGCCTTGAGCAGGGCCTGGCTCAACCCGGCCGGGTCGTATTCCTTGGCCACCTCGTTCTTGGCCATCGCAGTGAGATCGCCGTACCAGCCGGCCGCGGCGAACTGCTCGCCCTCGCGCGAAGGCAGCGTCATGAACACGTCGACCTCGTCGCTGTTCGCATTCATGACGGTGACCAGACGCTGGCGCATCTGTTGTTCCTGATAGCCGTCGACCTTCAGGGTCATGCCGGTCAGCTTCTCGAAATCGGCCTTGTAGGTCAGCAGTGCCTGCGCGACCGGATTGTTATTGGCGAGAAAGGTGACGGTCCTGCCCTTGAACTTCATCCAGTCGAAATCGGCCGCATCAGCCTGCGCGCTGACGGCGACAAGCGCGAGAACGGGCAACGCGACGTGCGTCGCGAGCATCCTGACCTTCATCGAACTCTCCTCCCGGCTGGCCGCCTTAAGCTGGGGCCATTTTGAACGAGGCTTGAAAACGGTTACAATCTAGACCTCACATCGGTTGTGTCAAGCAATGGACAAACCGGATATTCTGCGGCAAATTTACGAGATTACCGCTACCACGCGGTTTGCCTCATCGAATGTAACGTTACATTGATACGATTGACCAACGCCAAATCCGTGAAACAGGGCATCCGCGCCGTCGCAGCCCGTGCCGGCGTCTCAACGGCCTCGGTGTCGCGCGCGCTCAACAATCCCGATGCGGTGAGCCCTTCCCTGCGGGCGCGCATCGAACAGGCCATCGACGCGCTCGGCTACATTCCGCATGCGCCGGCGCGCATCCTGTCGTCACGGCGCTCGCGCACGCTTGGCGCGATCGTTCCGACCATCGACAACACGATGTTCGCGCGCGGCATCGCCTCGCTGCAGCAGTATCTCTCCTCGGTCGGATACATGCTGTTTCTCACCACGAGCGGCTACGATCTCGACGTCGAATTGCAGCAAGCGCGCAATTTGATCAGCCGCGGCGTCGATGGACTTGTGCTGCGCGGTGATTGCCATCACGAGGGACTGCGCAAGTTGCTTGCGGACAACGCGGTTCCCTTCATCAATGTCGGCATCTACCAGCCTGATCGACCCCACCCGTGCGTCGGAACCAACAACGAAGCGGCCGCCCATCGCGCCGCTGCGCATGTCATCGAGCTTGGCCACCGCCGCATCGGGATCGTCTCGGCGCTCCAGCGCAACAACGACCGCGCCAGCGCTCGCGTCGCCGGCTTTCGCCGCGCGCTCACCGAGAACGGCCTGGAGCTTCCGCCGCAATGGCATGTCGAGGTGCCCTACACGCTGGATGACGCGCGCGAAGCGGCCCGCTATCTCCTCAACCTGAAGGATCGTCCGACCGCCGTCGTCTGCGGCAACGATGTGATCGCCTACGGCGTGTTGCTCGAGGCGGAGCGCGATGGATTTTCGGTGCCGCGTGACCTGTCGGTGGTCGGCTTCGACGATCTCGACTGGAGCCGCCACTTGCGGCCGAGCCTGACCACGATCCACGTACCGACCGGAGAAACCTGGCAGCGCGCCGGGGAATATCTGGTGCGCAGCCTCGCCGGCGAGCAGACCATCATGCATCGCGAGATCGACTTCTCCCTGGTGGTCCGTGAATCGACGGCTCCCCCTCTCAAATCCTGAAGCGAGACCCCTCCAATGCGCTCAAACTTCTCTCTTGCGTCCGACTTCCATGCCGTGGTGATCGGCGGCGCCGGCGACATTGGCGCCGCAATCAGCAATCAGTTTTGCGACCTCGGCGCGACAGTGACCGCAACGGCGGCCAACGAGACCGATCTGGCGCGCACTTTGCTGAAATCGCGCGCCGGCCTCACACTCGCGACGCTCGACGTCACGAACGACGACGCTGTCGCTTCTTTTGCCCGACAGCAAAAGCGCGTCGATGCGCTGGTCAACTGCGCGGGAATCCTCGCCCGCGACAAGGAATACGAGATCGAGACCTTCATGAAGGTGCTCGACGTCAATCTCACGGGCACTTTTCGAACCTGCATGGCGTTCCGCCCGCTTCTCACCGAGAGCAAGGGCTCGATCGTCAATCTTGCCTCGATGAACGCGACCTTGGCGCTGCCGCGAATCCCGGCTTATTGCGCCAGCAAGGGCGGTGTCGTGATGCTGACCAAGGCGCTCGCGTTGGCATGGGCCGAGCAAGGCATCCGGGTCAATGCGGTTGCGCCCGGCTATATCGAAACGGCGATCAATGCGGCCGGCCGCACCGATCGCGCGCACTATCAGCGCATCGCCGACCGCACCGCGTTCAAGCGCTGGGGTCAGCCGGAGGACATTGCGGGAGCCGTCGCATTCCTCTGCATGCCGGCATCACAATATGCGACCGGCACCGTCGTCGCGGTGGATGGCGGGTTTCTTGCCGGATGAGCCAGGAAACCAACGGATACGGCCTGCATAATGTCGCCGGAAATGTTTGGGAATGGTACGAGGACCGCCTCGCACCGTCGGGAGTCCCCTTGAATCGCGAGCCTGCACCGAACCGCTCGACGCGCGGTGAATCCTGCCTCGAGTCCCACGGCAGCCGCCACCGCTTCGCAGCGCGAAACCCGAACGCGCCGGTCGGCTCGTCGGGCACGACCGGCTTCCGTGTCGTGCGCACCGGGCAGCTGCGGGATTCGGCATAGGATGACGCTGGCGACAAATGCCGCGAAGCCGGCCCCTGCTCCCGGCACCCGTCTGTTGCCGCAGTTCTTGCGCAATTTCGTGCGCAATCGCGAGACCGGCCTCGTGCTGGTCGGCATTGTCGTCGGGTTGCTGAGCGGCGTCCTCGTTGCCGCGATCTCGGGCCTCAGCCAGGCTTCGCACGCGCTGCTGTTCGACATTCCCCTCGACGCACATCTGAGCGCCACCGGCGTGATTTCCTGGCAGCGCACGCTGCTGATCCCGGCAGTTGGCGGCCTGGTCCTGGCGCTGATCGGGCTGTACTTCGCGCGGCGCGTCAAGGGACAGCAGCTCGCTGACGCGATCGAAGCCAACGCGCTCTATGGCGGCCGGGTGTCGTTCCGCGGCAGCCTGCTGATCTCGATCCAGACTCTGCTGTCCAACGGGTTCGGCGGATCGGTCGGACTGGAAGCGGGATACACGCAGATCTGCTCGATGTTTGGCTCCCATGTCGGCCAGCGCCTCGCCGCCCGCCGCAACGACATGCGGCTGTTGGTGGCCTGCGGCGCGGCGGGGGCGATCAGCGCAGCCTTTTCGGCTCCACTGGCCGGCGCCTTCTATGCCTTCGAGGTCGTGCTGGGAGCCTACACCTCGGCCGCCCTCGTGCCCGTCATCGCCAGCGCCGTCACGGCCTGGCTGGTGGCGCGGGGGTTGACGCATCAGTCCTTTCTGATGGTGCCGGGCTTCCCATCGCCCGTGTCCGTCGAGATGATCGGACAGACCGTGCTGATCGGCATCATTTGCGCATTCGTCAGCATCCTCGTCATGCTCGCGGTCGCATTTTCCGAACGTTGCTTTCAGCGGGTCACGCTTTTCAGCGGCTTCGTGCGCCCGATCCTCGGCGGCCTGCTGCTCGGCGGCCTCGCCCTGCTGACGCCGACCGTGCTCGGCGCCGGCCACGGCGCAATGCAAATCCTGCTGGTCAGCAATCCGAGCTGGCTCCTGCTCACGACGACCATCGTGCTCAAGATCCTGGCATCGGCCGTCTCGCTCGGCTCCGGCTTTCGCGGCGGACTGTTCTTCGCCTCGCTGCTGCTCGGCGCGCTGATCGGGCAGCTCTACAGCGTCGTGCTGACCGGCCCCTTCCCCACGCTCGCGCTTCAGCCCGGCACCGCCGCCATCGCGGCTCTCGCCGCACTCGGAACCGGCGTACTGGGCGCACCGTTCAGCATGGTTTGTCTCGCGCTCGAAATCACTGGCGATTTCTCCGTGACCGTCGGGGCGGTGGTCGCATCATCGGTCTGCGCGCTCATCGTCCGCGAGTTGTTCGGCTACAGTTTTGCGACATGGCGCTTCCACCTGCGCGGCGAGGTGATCCGCGGTCCGCAGGACATCGGCTGGGTCCGTCAGATGAGCGCGGCCTCCCTGATGCGCGCCGACTTCGAGAATGCGCTGACGACCATGCCGATCGGCGAGGCGCAGAAGCTGTTCTCGCCGGCGCAGGTCCGACAGGTCGTGCTGCGCGATCCGAACGGCAGCTATGCCGGCATCGTCGCGGCGGCGACGCTGCATTCCGTCACCAATCGGGACGACGATCCGCTCGGGTCGCTGGCCCAGCAGCAGGATGAATACCTGCTTCCGAGCACGTCGGTTCGCGAGATCCTGAAGGCCTTTGAACGGAGCGAAGCCGACGTCCTCGCGGTCATCGACCGTGCCGACCATCGCGTCACGATTGGCACCTTAAGCGAATCCCATGTGCTGCGCACCTATGGGGAAGAGCTCGAACGCCGGAACCAGGAGCTGTTTTCGCGGTGATGCTTGCGCGCTATGGCCTTAGATCCATATCGATCCGCACAAAATCGCCGCGATAGGTGACTTCACCGAGATAGATCACGGTGCGATCGCTCGCCGTGAAGACACGGCGGACTTCGGCGACCGGCGAATTCAAAGGCACGCGCAGCAGCCGCGCCGCCTCGATGTCCGCGGTTCCGATGGTCAATGTCTGGCGGGCGCTGGCGATCGCCGGATCCCTGAGATCGTTGAGGATCGGGATCACCGTCTCGTTGCGAAAGCGCTTGGGAGACCTGCGAAAGATCTTCTCATCGAGATAGATGGAAATGACGCAATAAGGCTGCTTCTGGCGCGAGTGCAGACGGCGCATGAAGACATATTTCTCGGCCGGCTTGCCGTCTTCGGGAAGCAACGGCGCGTCGCTCCGGCTTTCCGAGATGTTGATGATCTCCGGCGAGGTGTCGCGGTACATGTCCGCGAGATCGGACAGTGTGGTCTCGACCTTGAGCCAGCGGTCCTGTCGCACAGTCCCGGTGACGAAGGTGCCGCGGCCCTGCTGCGCCTCGATGACACCGTCGCGGGCGAGCAGTTCGACGGCCTGCCTGATGGTAACGCGCGAGACGCCGAACTCGGCCGCCAGATCCTCGTTGGCCGGCAGGCGAAAACCTTGACTCCAGACACCGCGCGCAATCCGCTGGCGAAAGATATCGGCAATCTGCGCGTATTTGGGGACGTGACTGTCGGAACTCAATTCCATCTCGCCCTCCGGAAATCAAGCGGCCCAATCACGGCATGACAAGGGCTGCACCGCGTTCCCCGATCATCAGGCTGGTCGCATTGGTGTTGGCCGAGGTGATCTGCGGCATCACCGAGGCGTCGATCACGCGCAGCCGCTCGACGCCGCGCACCCGCAGCTGCGGATCGAGTACTGCCCGCTCGTCGCTGCCCATGCGGCAGGTGCCCACGCAGTGAAACACCGTGCCGCCGGTGTTGCGCGCAAACTCCCACAGCCCGGCATCGTTACTTGCGGCCTCGCCCGGCACCATTTCGACGTCCCAGAGCGGGCGGAACGCCTTTTGCTGATAGATCTCGCGCAAGATCTTCAGGCCGGCAACAATGGTCTTGCGGTCGATCTCCTCGGCGAAATAATTGGGCGCGATCAGCGGCTGCTCGAACGGATCGGCCGAGCGGATCGCGAGCTGTCCGCGCGACCGGCCGTGGCATTGCCAGACCGAGGCCGTGAAGCCGGAATAGCTGTGGAGGGGTTCGCCGGGCTTGTCGACGGAGAGCGGCATCACGTTGAACTGCACGTCGGGACGGCCGCCGACCGCATATTCGGTACAGGCCGCTCCGCCCACCTGTCCCGCCCCCACCGTCAACGGCCCTCGCCCGGCCAGCATCCATTGCAACCCCATCTTCGCGAGTTCGACAGGATGGCGGACCTGGTCATTGAGCGAGATCCGCTCCTTCAGGCGCACGATCAGCCGCGCCTGGTAGTGGTCCTGCAGATTGGAGCCGACTTCGGGCGAGTCGGTGACGACGGCAATGCCGTGCTTGCGAAGCAGGTCGGCCGGACCGATCCCGGAAAGCTGGAGGATCTGCGGCGATTGCAGCGCGCCGCCCGACAGGATCACCTCGCGATCGGCTGTCGCGCGATGAACCTGCCCTTTGCTGATCCACTCGACGCCGGTCGCGACGCGGCCGTTGAAAGTGAATTTGCTCACCTGCGCATGCGTCATGATGGTGAGGTTGCGCCGGTCGGTAATCGGTCGAAGAAAGGCGGATGCCGAGCTGGTCCGCCAATGCCGCCCGATGCCAAGCTGATAGGAACCGACTCCGAGCGTCGTCGCGCCGTTGAAGTCGGGATTGCGCGGCAGCCCGAACTGCACGCCCGCCTCCACCCAGGCCCTCGACGCCGGATTGTCGTTCCGGAGGTCGGAGACCTCGAACTCACCGAGGCCGCCGTGATACTGGCTCTCGCCGCCGCGATAGCGCTCGTAGCGCCGGAAATAGGGCAGGACGTCGCGATAGTTCCAGCCGTCGGCGCCGAGACGTTCCCAGTCGTCAAAATCCTCGTGCTGGCCGCGGATGAAGATCAGGCCGTTGATCGACGACGATCCGCCGAGCACGCGGCCACGCGGCCAGACGATGGCGCGGCCGCCGCTTCCTTCCGACGGCTCGGTCTTGAACAGGCGCGAGAAGCGCTCGTCGTAGATGGTCCGGTAATACCCGACCGGCAGCTTGAGCCAGAAATTCCGGTCCGATCCGCCGGCTTCGAGCAACAACACGCGGCAGGCAGGATCGGCCGACAGTCTGTTTGCGACCACACAGCCGGCCGCCCCCGCACCGACGATGATGTAATCGTAGCCAAGCCCCGACATCACGCGGTCCGGTATTGTTCGATCGAGGCAAGATCGGGCGCAATGCCGAGACCCGCCTCGTCGCCGAGCTCGATCATTCCATCGCTGACGTGAAGCACGGGGCCGCAGAATTGATCCCGCAGCGGGTTCTCGTTGCTGTCGACCTCCAGCAATCCCTCGCCGCCGACGCCCGCCAGCAGATGCGCCGACGCCAACAGGCCGATGCCGGCGCCGAGATAGTGCGGACAGAACATCTTGCCTGACGTCAGGATGTCGCGGGCGATGCCGGCGCAAGCCGAAAGCCCGCCCCACTTGGCGATGTCAGGCTGGACGACACCGAGAACCGGCTCGCTCAGCACCTCGGCAAAGCCGGCGTAGCTCGCGATGTTCTCACCGGCCGCGAGCGGAAAACGGATCGTCTCGTGCAGCTGCTTCCATTCCTGCCGCGGACGGTCCGCGCGGATCGGCTCCTCGAGCCAGGCAAGGCCGAACGGCTCCAGCTGCGGCGCGTGCTCGAGCGCCTGCGCGATGGTCCAACCCTGGTTGACGTCGGCCGCAAGCATGCCATCGCCGACGACGCGGCGCAGCGCGGCGAGATTGGCCTGGTCGCCTGCCGGATCGAAGCCGATCTTCAGCTTCAAGGCGCGATAGCCGCGGCCGAGCGCTGCTTCCGCCGCTCGCTCCGATCCGACCGGATTGATGCCGCTGGCGTAGACTTTTATCCGCTTCCGCGATCCGCCGAGCAGTTTCCACAACGCTACGTTCCGGCGGCGCGCATGGAGATCCCAGACGGCGAGATCGATGCCGGCGATCGACTGCGCGAATGGGCCCGCTTCGCCGGATTGCAACGCGAGCACCGAAGTTCCCTGCGTCAGCCGCTCGAATGCGGCACCAGGTTCGCTTGCCCTGAATCCGACAAGCGCCGGTGCCAGGACCTCATTGACCAGCCGAACACGATGCTCGGCGCCCGGCGCGGGAAAGTTGCACCAGACCTCGCCCCAGCCCACGTAACCGTCCGTGTCCTCGACCCGAACGAACACGGCAGGCCGGTCCCCCATCCGCCCGAACGAGGTGATGACCGGTGTCGTCAGAGGATAGCGAAAGCCAAAGGCCTGGACGCTCCGGATGGTGAAAGGCGGCGGTGTCATGCGCGGAAACCTGCGGCGCCTATGACCAAAGCGGCGCTTGTATGGTCATCCTATTTATAATATGACTTGGGCAAACATCAACTGCAATCTGGGTGGACGCGTCGAATGGACGGAGCTGGCGTGAGACGCTTTGGTCTCGGGTTGATACCGTGGGTCGGTGCGATCCTGCTCTGGTATGCCGTGCGCTGGAGCGGCTTCGTCAACGCATCGCTGATCCCCGCCCCGCACCAGGTCGCCGCGAAGTTCGTCGAGCTTCTCACCAAGGAAGGCCTCCTGATCGACATCTTCGCCTCGACCAGGCGCGTCTTTTTCGGCGTCTCGCTTGGAATTCTGGTCGCGGTGCCGGTCGGCTTTCTGCTCGGATGGTATCGCCCGGCCCGCACCTTCGCCGACCCTATGATCAACTTCTTCCGCGCGCTGCCGCCGATCGCGCTGATCCCGCTCGTCATCGTCTATTTCGGCGTCGACGAGCTCGCAAAGCTCGTCATCCTGTTCTACGCCTCGTTCTTCTCCGGCGTGATCGTCATGTATGAGGGGGTCTCGCAGATCACCCCGCTCTATATCCGCGTGGCGCAGACGCTCGGCGCCAATCAGGCGGAAATCTTTCGCAAGGTGATCATTCCCCTCACCGTTCCGCACATCCTCACCGCGCTGCGGGTCGCGCTTGGCGTGGCCTGGGCGACGCTGGTGGCATCCGAACTGATCGCGGCCCAGCGTGGGCTTGGCGCCATGATCCAGAATGCATCGACCTACTTCCTGCTCGACGTCATCTATGTCGGCATCATCTGCATCGGCCTGATCGCGCTGATCATGGACATGATCCTGCGCAAGATCACCGCCCGGTTGCTGGTCTGGCAGGATCGGGCCATCGCATGACCACGCGTGCACAGTTCGACAAGGTTTCGCTTGCCTTCGAGACCCCGAAGGGACGCCTCAACGTCGTCGAGAATGTCAGCTACGATATCAACGATGGCGATTTCATCGCGGTGATCGGCCCTTCAGGCTGCGGCAAGACCACGATGATGAGCATGCTCGCGGGCTTCCAGAAGCCGACGACCGGAAGCGTGCTGTTCGACGGGCAGCCCGTCACGGGTCCCGGTCCCGAGCGCGGCGTCATCTTCCAGGAATATGGCGTCTTCCCGTGGCTGACGGTGAAACAGAACATCGCTTTCGGCCTGACGCTCCGAGCCAATCACGTCGCGGCCGGTGAGCGCGATTCGATCTGCGATCACTATCTCGGCCTGATGGGGCTGTCCGACTTCGCCAACTCCTATCCGAAGCATTTGTCCGGCGGCATGCGTCAGCGGCTCGCGATCGCGCGGGCTTACGCGGTCAAGCCGCAGTTCCTGCTGATGGACGAGCCGTTCGGTGCGCTCGACGCCCAGACCCGTTCCAACATGCAGAACCTGCTGCTCAAGGTGCTCCAGACCGAAGGCAAGACGGTCATGCTGATCACCCACTCCGTGGAGGAGGCGATCTATCTCGCGTCCCGCATCGTGGTCGTGACCGCGCGGCCGGCGCGGATCAGGCAGATCATCGACGTGCCGTTCGCCTATCCACGCGATGAATCGATCCAGGAACGGCCCGAATTCGGCGAGCTGCGAAGCTATATCAAGCATCTGGTGATGGACGAGTATCGCGCCCAGCAGGCGCAGATGCGTCCGGTCTCATTCTCGGAATAACAACACAGCGGAGGACGACCTATGGATCGGCGACAATTTCTGACCACGACGGCCGGGCTTGCCCTGGGGTCCTTCACCGCCGCAGCCCCTGCGATTGCTCAGGCAAAAACAAAAGTTCGTGTCGGCTATCTGCACACCGTTGCCGTCGACGGCCAGATCTGGACCGGCATGGACCGCGGTTCCTTCGAAAAGCAGGGACTGGATCTCGAGCTGCGGCAGTTCAATACCGGCCTCGAAATCTTCCAGGCGCTGATCGGCGGCAGCCTCGACGTGCTGGCGACGGGCGCTGTGCTCTCGAACTTCCCCGCCCGGGGCCAGGGCAAGGTCTTCCTCATCAACGACATCGAGGTCGCGACCGCACAGCTCTGGGTGCGCGGCGATCAGGGCATCAAGTCATTCGAGGACCTGAAGGGCAAGCGGATCGCAACCGCGACCGGCACCACCGCGCATGTGTTCCTGGACACCGCGCTGCGCGCGAACAAGGTCGATCCCAAAGCGGTCGAACTCGTCAACCAGACCATGCCGGCCGCCGTAACCGCCTTCATTTCAGGCGCGGTGCCCGCCGTCGCGCTCTGGGTGCCTTTCAACGTGACGGTTCGCGACAAGGTGCCGGGCGCGGTCAAGCTCGCCGACGCCTCAGCCTATTATCCAAAGGCCGCGATCATCGGCGGCTGGGCCGCGGCCAATGACTATTACGAGCCCAACAAGGAAACGCTGGCGAAGCTGATCCGTGGCTGGGCCGATGCCAATGACTACATCATCGCGAACAGCACCGAAGCGATGGAAAAGCTGCAGAAGGGCCATTACAGCCAGACGCCGATGGCCGACATCGACGAATCGTTCAAGGCGCAGAAGATGTTCTCGTCGCGGGACTGGAAGCGGATGTATTCCGACGGCACGGTCACCAACTGGCTGCAGCAATCGACCGACTTCTTCATGGCCAATGCCGGCATCAAGGACTTTACCCCGGCAAGCAAATATTTCGATCCGAGCCTGTATTTGAAAACGATTGCGTGACGCACCTGGACGCAAATCGCGTCCTAGAGGTAGCTCTCGAACGCGACCCGCTGCGCGGGCGTCAAGTGCAGGCCGTGCTTGGTGCGCCGGTCCAGGAAGTCGGCAGGCTGCCTTGCCCACTCATTCTCGCGGAGATACGCCGCTTCGCATTCATAGAACTCGCCGCCGAAATGACGGCCCAGGTCTGCGGCGCTGCGGACCGGACCCAGCAGCTGGCGCGCGCGCGTCCCATAAAGACGGGCATAGTGATGGATGAGCGTTCGCGGCAAATCGGGATAGTCGCGTGCCAGCCGATTCGCGAATTCATCGAAACTGCCGCCGATGTCGCCACCCGGCAGCGGCCGATCCGCGGTCCAGGCCGACGACAGCTTCGGAAACCACGGCGCGAGGCGCTGCAGCGCCTGCTCCGCCAGCCGGCGGTAGGTCGTGATCTTGCCGCCGAAGATCGACAGCAGCGGCGGCACATCCTGCGCGCCGTGAACCTCGAACACATAGTCGCGCGTCACGGCCGACGGATTGTCGGCGTTGTCGTCGTAGAGCGGGCGGACCCCGGAGAACGCGTGCACGATCTCGCCCGCTTGCGGCGGCGTTCGGAAATAGCGGCGCAAGACCTGCAACAGGTAATCGGTCTCGTCCTCTCCGATCGCGACGTCCTCGGCGCGGCCGTGATAGGGAATGTCTGTGGTGCCGATCAAGGCGAGATCGTCCTCATAGGGATTGACGAAGATCACCCGGCGATCGCTGTTCTGCAGCAGATAGGCCTGCGGCCCGCTCCAGAATTTCGGCACCACGATATGGCTGCCCTTGACCAGCCGTACGCTCTGGGCCGAGTTCAGGCCCGCCACGCCCTGGATGACATCCTGAACCCACGGCCCGGCGGCGTTGACCAGCGCGCGCGACCGCACGACCTGCGTTGTGCCGTCGTCGCCGTGCATTTCGAGCAGCCAGGTCTCGCCGTCGCGGCGCGCGCGCACCGCCCGCGTGCGCGGCAGGATGCAGGCGCCGTTCTGTGCGGCATCGATCAAATTGAGGATCACCAGCCTGCTGTCATCGACCCAGCAGTCCGAATATTCGAAGCCTCGCCGGAACTCCTGACGCAGCGGCGCGCCCTCCGGAGCGTGGGACAGATCCAGGCTGCGGCTCGCCGGCAACTGCTTGCGGCCACCGAGATGGTCGTAGAGCAACAGCCCGGTGCGGACCAGCCACGCCGGCCGCTGCTCCGGCGAATGCGGCAGCACGAAGCGCATCGGCCAGATGATATGCGGCGCCGACGCGAGCAGCACCTCGCGCTCGATCAGCGCCTCGCGCACCAGGCGGAACTCGTAATATTCGAGATAGCGCAGTCCGCCATGGATCAGCTTGCCCGAGCGCGACGAGGTGCCCTCGGCGAAATCATCCTTCTCGCAGAGCAGCACTTTCAGTCCGCGGCCGGCGGCGTCGCGGGCGATGCCGGCACCGTTGATGCCGCCACCGATGATGGCGATATCGACCAGCCCGTGATCCGTACCTGCGACCGGCGCAGTGCCCGTCATCGCTTGCTGCTGCGCCTTTTCTCGGCGCGGCGCGGCGCCGCCTTTGCGGTCGCGCGGGCCTTGTTCGGCTTCGGCGCCTGCAGACCGTAAGTGGAGAACCCCTTCGCGGTGTCGGCAATCTCCTCGTCGGTCAGGATGACGCGCGAATCGAGCGCCAGCGAGAGGTAGTACTGACGCGCGATGGTCTCGAGCTCGACCGCGAGCCACATCGCCTTGTCGAGATTGGCGCCGAGCGCGATCATGCCGTGATTGGCGAGCAGGCAGCCATTGCGGCCTTCGAGCGCCGCAATCGCATGATCGGACAATTCCTTGGTGCCGTAGCGCGCATAGCCGGCGCAGCGGATTTCGGTGCCGCCGAACGCCGCCATCATGTAATGGCAGGCCGGGATCGGCTTGCGCGCGATCGCGAGCACGGTCGCGTAGGTCGAGTGGGTATGGACGATGGCGCCGACATCGGGCCGGGCGCGCGTGATGTCGAGATGGAAGCGCCATTCGGTGGACGGCTGCAGCGGCCCCTCCCACGCACCATAGTCGCCCTCGAGCAGCATCGAGGCGATCATCTCCGGCTTCATCGAATCGTAGGGCGTCGCCGACGGCGTGATCAGCATCCGGTCCTTGTAGCGGGCGGAGATGTTGCCCGATGTCCCCTGGTTGAGACCCGACGCATTCATCCACCGGCACTTGGCGATGATCGCCTCGCGCAACTGTCGTTCCTCACGGGTCATACGAACTGCCTTTCTCTTCAGCACGGATTGCGTGGCGGCTCGCCGGCCAGGAAGCGACGAACCTCTTCGGCCGCCTGTCCGGCGGCCACGGTGACGGTACGCACGGAGGCGCCGGCGATGTGCGGCGTCAGCGTGACGTTGGGAAGTCGCAGCAGCGGCCAGTCCGCCGGAACCGGCTCGACCGCGAAGGTGTCGAGCATGGCGCCGCCGAGATGCCCCGATGCCAGCGCATCATGCAGCGCTTCGTAGTCGACCAGCGGACCGCGCGCGGTGTTGATCAGGAACGCGCCCGGCTTGATCCGTGCCAGCGCCTCGCGCCCGATGAAACGGGTGGTCTCCGGCGTCACCCGGGCGTGCAGCGTGACGACGTCGGCGCGGCCGAGCAATTCGCCGAGCGCGACATGCTCGACGCCGTCATTGCGGTCCTGCGCGCTGAGCTGGACATAGGGGTCGGCGACCAGGATCTTGCAGCCGAATGCCTTCAGCAGCTTGACCACGCGGCTGCCGATCGCGCCGTAGCCGACAATGCCGACCGTCATCTCGCCGAGCTCGCGCCCGGTGCGATCGGCGCGATAGAGATCGCCGCGCCATTCCCCGCCTCGCAGCGCCTCGTGACCACTGCGGATCAGGCGTGTCTCGGCCAGAATGGCGCCGATCGTGAACTCCGCGACCGCACCCGCATTGCGGCCGGGCGTATTGACCACCAGCACGTTGTGGTCGCGCGCCGCCTGCATGTCGATGTTGACCGGGCCGCCCCGCGACACCGCGATGAACTTCAGCTTCGGCAGCCGCTCCAGCATCGACCGCGAGATCGGCGCCAGATGGGTGACGAGCAGTTCGGCATCGCCGATGAAGCCGATGATCTCGTCGGGCTGCCCCATGAATTCCTTCAAGCCATCGAGCTTCGAGCCGGCGTAACCGTGTTCCATCGGCTCGTCCGGCCAGGGCTGCTCCAGGGTGCGAATGTCGAGGCCATCGCCGCAGGCTGACCGGATGTGCTCGGCGAACACCGAGGGCAGCATGAAGCGGTCGCCGACAATGGCGATGGACCTAGACATGATCGCCTCCGGCGCGCAGCGCAGCGAGTTGCTTCCAGACCGGCCGCGACGCCAGCCTTGCCTCGAGATAGGTCGGGAAGATGCTGGCATAGCGCTTCGCCAGCGCAGCGTCCGGCGATTGCGGCGCACTTAGATGCGGCGCGACCCACTGCTCGGCGCAGGCGCGCATGTCGGGATAGGCATCGATCGCGACCGCCGCGATCATCGCAGCGCCCGCGGCGCCGGCCTCGGCGCGGCTGCAGATCCGGACGTCGCAATCCAGCGCGGCCCCGAGGATGGCGCCAAGCGCACGGCTCTTCGCCGCGCCGCCTGTGATCCTGACATCGCGCGGCAGCGACCCCATCGCCGTGTAACAATCCCGTGCGGCGAAGGCCAGGCCCTCCATCACGCCGCGCATCAGGTCGCCATAGCGGTGGCGCGACCGCAAGCCGAAGAATTGCGCGCTGGCCTCATGCGCGACGAACGGACCACGCTCGCCGGCATCGGAGATGAACGGGTGGAACAGCACCTCGCCGGGCCTCGCCCGCAGCACCTGATCGTCGAGCCGGCGGATCAGTTCGGCGCGCGTGCGCGTCACGCCTTCCGCCGCCAGCATGTCGCAGGCGAGATCGAGCATCCAGTCAATGTTCAGCGTCGCCGCCATGTTGGACTGCATTTGGGCATAATGACCGGGCACGGGGAACGGCATGGTATAGCCGGTTGCCTCCCGATTCAGTGTCACCGCGTCGGCGCTCGGTACCAGCCGCATATGCATGCCGGTCGACCCGATGATGGTGCAGCCGACATCGGGTGACGGATCGTAGAGCCCGGCGCCGAGCGCATTGCAGATCACGTCCACATAGCCGAGGCAGACCGGCACACCTTCCGGCAGGCCGATCTCGATGGCGGCGGCCGCGGTCAGCGGATGCGTCATGACCGCGCCGTCAACGACCGGCGGGAACAGGCGCGTCAGGTCGGCGATACCGATCAACCGCGCGGTCTCTGCGTCGAATGCTCGCTTGCGGAAATCGCCGCAGGAGAACGTGGCTTCCGACGGATCGGTTGCGCGTTCACCGGTGAGCAGGAAATAAAGCCAGTCCTTGCAGTGGAAGGCCGTGGTCGCGCCGGCGATCGTGTCGGGCATGTGGGCCTGCAGCCACGCCAGTTGCGGCCCTTGCTGGCAGGCATTGAGCCCGGAGCCGGTTCGACGGTAAAGGATCGCGTTGTGCTCGCCGCCGCGAATCGCCTCGACCAGCCGCCCGGCGCGCGAGTCGAGCCACAGCAGCGCCGGCGCGACCGGCCGGCCGTCGTCATCGATCAGCCAGGTGCCGTCGCCCTGCCCGGTCACCGCGACGGCCGCGATCCGCGCCGACAGGTCAGGCACGGACTTCGCCAGCGCACGAATGACCGCGACCGTATCGCTCCAGGTCTGCGCCATGTCCTGCTCGACATGGCCGCCGGCCAGGCTGCTGTACGCATTCGGCCGCGAGACATCTGCGAGTTGCTCGCCGGTCAGCGTGAACGCCACCGCCTTGATCAGGGAGGTGCCGGCGTCAATGCCGATGATAACGTCGCGGCTGGCCGAAGCGGTCATCGTCACGCTCCCTCCGCATGGCGAATGTAGGTTCCGTCGCTGCCAAAGATGTGCAGGTGACGCGGCTCCAGCGCAAACGAGATGATCTCTCCCGGCCGCGCGGCGACACGGCCCGGTATGACCGCGATCAGCATGCGGCCACCGCAATCGCCGGCGACATGCGATTGATCGCCGAGCCACTGGTTGGAGACGACCTTGACCCTGACGTCACCGGTCCCGACCACGATCTTCTGCGGACGAATGCCGATCCGCACCTGCGGCGTGGCCGCGAGCGTCTTCGCCGCCTCAACGTCGAGTCCGGCGCCGGCGATATCGAAACCCATGTCGGTTCCGACCGACAGACGGAAGCCACCATCGGACCGCGTCACCTCGGCGTCGAGCAGGTTCATCGGCGGCTCGCCGATGAAGCTTGCAACGAACAGATTGGCCGGTCGGCCCTTCAGCTCCTTCTCGCTGGCGAACTGCTGCAGCAGGCCGCCTTCCATGACAGCGATGCGGTCGGCCAGCGCACTCGCTTCGGTCTGGTCGTGGGTGACGAAGATCGCGGTCATGCCGCGCTCGGCAAGCAGGCTCTTGATCCGGCCGCGCAGCACCGCGCGCAGCTGCGGTTCGAGCTGCCCCATTGGCTCATCGAGCAGATAGAGATCGGCGTCGCGCACCAGCGCCCGCGCCAGCGACACGCGCTGCTGCTGGCCGCCTGAGATCGCGCGCGGATAGCTGTCGAGGATGTCCTCGATCTCGACCAGACGGGCGATCTCGCCGACGCGACGCGTCACCTCGGCTCGCGGCAACTGGGCAGATTTCAGCGCGAACGCGATGTTCTCGCGGACCGTGAGCGGCGGATAGAGCGAGTAGCCCTCGAACGCCATCGCGACCTTGCGCCGCGCCGGCGGCAGCTCGTGGATCCGCCGCCCGCCGAGCGCGATCGATCCGGCGGAGACGTCCTCGAAGCCTGCGATCATGCGCAATGTCGAGGTCTTGCCGCAGCCCGACGATCCCAGCAGTGCGACGATCTCGCCTTTTTCGACCGCCATGTCGAGCGCGCGCACCGCGTGCACCGGCTCCTTGCCGCGGCTGCGATAGACCTTGTCGATGCCCCGAAGCTCGAGCATGTCCATGACCATTCGCTCCTATGCCGCCTTGAGCCGGTGCGACGCCCCGATCCGCAGCCCGGTGGCGCGATCGAACAGCATCGCGGCGTCGGGCGCAAAGCGAACGAAAATAGCATCGTCAGCCGCGCCTTGCGGCGCATCCGGCGGTAGCGCCGCCAGCCACTCCGTGCCGTCGGCAAGACGGAGCAGCAGCACCGCCTTCTCGTGCATCGGCGTGATCGCGAGAATGCGCGCCGGGATGGCGTCGTCGGTGGATGCAGACGAGACCACGAGATCCTCAGGCCGGACGCCCAGCCAACATGCACCGGCAGGTGCTGCGCCATCGGCCGCGCCGAGCCGGATCCTGGCGCCGGCGATGTCAGCCGACAGCATGCCGTGCTCCGCTACTGGCGAGACTTCCGCGAGGTTGACGGTCGGATCGCCGAACAGGCGCGCGACCGCGACCGATGCGGGTTGGGCATAGATATCGGCAGGCGTCGCGACCTGCGCGAGCCGGCCGTCGATCAAGACCGCGATGCGGTCGGCGATCGCCATCGCCTCGCGATAGTCCTGGGTGACGTAGAGCACGGCGGCGGTGCCACGCCGCAGCAGGTTCGGGAGCTCGAGCCGCATCTCGTAGCGCAGCTTGGCGTCGACATTGCGCAGCGGATCATCCAGCAGCAGCACATCCGGATTGCCGATCAGCGCCCGCGCCAGCGCCGTGCGCTGCTTCTGTCCGTTCGACAATTCGCGCGGCGCGTGACCGAGCACGTGCTCGATCTTGAGCAGCCTGCTGATCGCGGCAACGCGGACGGCGACATCGCCGCCGCCGGCCCTGGCGCGCAGGCCGCTTGCGATATTGTCGCGGGCGGTCATGTGCGGGAACAAGGCAAAGTTCTGGAATGCCATGCCGATCCCGCGCCGCTCGGGCGGAGCACCGACGACCGAGCGGCCGCCGACCAGGATGTCGCCGTCGTCGGGCTCGAACATGCCCGCGATCATGCGCAGCAGCACGGTCTTGCCGCTGCCGGACGGTCCGAACACCGCCACGATCTCGCCTGGCTCGACCGCCAGCGACAATCCGTCGGCGGGCCGTGCCGCACCGAATGCTTTGCTCACCGAGTTGATCTCGAGACGCGCCATTGGATCAGCCTTTCACCGCGCCGAGCGAGAGACCCTCGACCAGGTAGCGCTGTGCATAGAGCGCGAGCAACAGGGTCGGCGTCACCGACAGCACGATCGCCGCCGCGATCTGGCCGTACTGAATACCTGACGCGGTGACGAAGGCGAGCGCGCCGACCGTCACCGGCTGCTTGTCGGCGGAGGCCAGGATCAGCGCGAAGACGAAATTGTTCCAGCAGAAGATGAACGACAGCAGCCCCGCCGCGGCGATCCCCGGCCCCGCCAGCGGCACCGCGATCCTGGTGAAGGCCTCGCGCCAGGAATGCCCGGCCAGTCGGTAGGCATGCTCGATATCAGGGCTGATATCCTCGAAATAGCCGCGCACGATCCACAGGATCAGCGGCAGCGCGATCAACTGATAGACCCAGACGATCCCGAAATAGGTGTCGTTCAGTCCGAGCTCCTGGTAGTACAGCGACAGCGGCAGCAGCACGAGCAGCGGCGGCGCAAAGCGGAACGACAGCAGCGTGAAGGCGATGCTCTCGCCGAGGCGGAATTTGAAGCGCGCAAAGGCGTAGGCCGCCGGCACGCCGAGCAGCAGCGCCAGCAGCACCGCCGCGCTCGACAGCACGACGCTGTTGAAGAGGTTGCGCATGAAGGAGATCTGCAGATTGCCGGCCGCGGTGCGCAGCTGGCCGGAGATCAGCGCCTCGTAATTGGCAAGCGTCGGCTCGAACAGGATCCGCGGCGGGATCCGCAGGATCTGCTCGTTGGTCTGGAACGACATCAGGAAGATCCAGACGATCGGAAACATGAAGAAAATCAGGATCAGCGTGAGCGCCACGCCGCGGAAGATGCGACCGGCAAGGCTGGAATGTTCCATCGCGCCCCTCCCCGTCACGCGTGGCCGTGCGCACGCTCGCGCAACCGCAACCAGTTCTTGATGAAGATATTCGACAGGATGTTGGTGATCAGCCAGAGGATCATCAACAGCGCCGCCGATCTGCCGACATTGGTGTACTGGAAGAATTCCAGATAGGCCTGCACCTGGAATACCATCAGCCGGTCACCCGGCCCGCCCTGCGTCATCGCATAGATGATGTCGAACTGCTGGATCGAATCGAGCAGCCGGAACAGCGACGCCGTGATGATGTAGGGCGCCAGCATCGGCAGCGTGATGCGGAAGAACACGAAGCTCGCCGGCACGCCGTCGAGTGCAGCGGCTTCGAACGGCTGCCGCGGCAGCGAGCGCAGCCCCGCCAGCAGCAGGATCATGATGAAGGGCGTGTAGACCCAGACATCGACCAGCACGACCGTGAACAGCGCACTCGATGGATCGGAGGCCCATTTGAAATCGGTGACGCCGAACAGGCCGACCAGATAGGACAGGATGCCGAAGCTCGGATTGGTCATCAGCTTCCACATCAGCGCGGCGATCGCCGGCGCCGTCATCAGCGGCAGCAGCAGCATGATCGACACTGCGTTGTGGAAGCGGGTCGGCCGGCGCAGCAGCAGCGCGATGCCAAGACCGAGCAGCAGCTCGAGCACGACCGTGACCACAGTATAGGTGATCGAGACGCGGAACGTATTCCAGAACGCCGGGTCGGACAGGAAGTCGATGTAGTTTCCGACGCCGATGAAGCCGCGCAGATGAGGCAGGTTCAGCCGGTAGCGCTGCAGCGAGTAGACCGCCGCGGTCACGAACGGAACCAGGATCGCCACGCAGACGAGCAGCGCCGGCAGGCTGAGCAGATAGGGCAAGAGGCGCACGCGCGGCCTTGGTTTGGCCGGCGCTGCCTGCGCGTTCGTCTGGAGGAGTTGGACCATGCTCATGATGATAAGAGATCGCGTTCGGCTGGCAAACGCCGCCGGCTCGGATGGGACAAGGGTCCGAGCCGGCGGATGGGTGCGGTGCGGGGGATCAGGCACCGCACAGTTGATCCGTCAGCCGAGACCGGCCTGCTTGAGCTGGCGGTTGATGCTGTCGGCGAGCTTGTCGAGCCCTTCGTCGACGCTGACCTCCTTGGCCACCATCTTCTGCAGCGAAGCGGCCCATTCCGTCGTCAGGTCGAAGAACAGCGGCTGCGCCGTGAAGTAGATCTTGGCGCCGGGCGACGACATGTCGTGCTGCTCGAGATAGCCGGGATAGGATTTCGCGATGCGGTCGCGGAATTCGCTGTCCTTCCACACCGATGCACGCACCGGATTGACGAAGTCCATCTTGCGCGCGCCGAACAGATCGTGCTCGACGGATGCCGCCCACTGCATGAACAGCCAGGCCGCCTCCTTCTGCTTGGAGAAGCTCGACATCGCGAGCGACCAGATCCAGACGTTCGGGGTCGGCGCCTTGGCGGCCGGATTGGCCGCGAACGGCGCATAGCCAAGATGCCCCTTCTCCTTGTTGTCGCCGCCGTTCATGAAGTAGCCGAGGATGTCGGCGTCGAAGATCATGCCCGAGGCGCCGGCGCCGAGATCGGTGCCGACCTGGTACCAAGTGTAGGTCGACCAGTTTTTCGGGCCCGAGGTCTGGATCATCTTGACCCATTTGTCGTGGAAATCCTTCGAGGCCTTGGTGTTCATCGCGGCCTTCAGCTTGCCGCCCTCCATCACGAAATCCTTCTGGCCGAAGTTCGAATAGGCAGACAGGAAACCGGGATGGATGGTCGCCCAGGAGCGCGAGCCGCGCACGCCGACGCCGTAGGGACCGCCGGCGTCCTTGGTGATCTTGGCCGCGACCTCCAGCATCTCGTCGAGGTTCTTCGGCGGCTTGACGCCGACCTTGTCGAAGACGTTGCGGTTGTAGGTGATGTTGTTGAGCTCATAGCCCCAGGGGATGCACCACTGCTTGGCCTTGCCCGTGCCGAGCTCGGAGCCGGCGACGCCGTCCCACGCGGTCGAGGCGCGCAGGCCCGGAAGCACGTCGTCCCAGGCGAAGGCCGGATTGGTCTTGGCGGGGTCCTTGATGTAGGTGTTGAGGTCTTCGATCCAGCCCGCCGGACCATAGGTCCAGGTCATGTAGGCGCCGGTCATGAAGGCATCGTACTGGTCCGACTTCGACGACAGCGCCGCCGTCACCTTGTCGAAATAGACGTCCTCCGGGAAGATGTCGTAGGTGACGTTCATGCCGGTGAGCGTCTTGAACGCCTCGATGTCGCCGATCATCGCGTCGACATAGGGGTGCTTGTTGAGCAGCAGCTTGACGCTCTTGCCGCTCTGGGCCTTCCAGTTGAAGTCGGCGGCCATCGCCTTCGACATGGAGGAGGCGAAAGCGGCGTTGGCGGCGATCCCCGCGATGCCGAGCTTGGCGGCGCCGTCCAGGAGATCGCGGCGGCTGATGCGTTTGGCAGCGTAGGAGTCGAACAGATTCTTCTCGCGATCGAACATGTATTTCCTCTCCTTGTTGACGCTTTGTTTTATGTGTCCTTCCGGGTCTTGCTTCTTGTCTTGCCGGATGTGGTCTCCGGCTTGTCGGTGGCGAGCGCCTTTGCGGTCGCTTCGTCGATGATGAGGCCGTGCAGAACGCCGCTGCGCAGCACGCCGCGCAGCGCGGTCACCTTGGCCGGCCCGCCGGCGATGGCGACGATCCGGTGCTTCCTGAGGTCGGGCATGCTCATGGAGGTAGCGCGGGCCGACAGATCGGTGTCCAGCACCGTTCCGTCGGCGCTGAAGAAATGCCCGAGCAGGTCCGCGCAGGCGCCGACACGCTTCAGCTCGACGACCTCGTCGGGCTTGATCATGCCGCTCGACACCAGGAAGCCGTCACGGCTGACCTGGCCGATGCCGACGAACAGCAGCGAGGCCTTGCGCGCCAGCGCGAAAACGTCGGCGATGCCGAATTGCTGCATCAGCACGGCGCGGTCGGCGACCGAATTGGCGAACACCGGCACCGGCAGCAGATAGGCTTCCGCGCCGGTGCGCTCGGCGAGCTTGTGAATCACATCGAACGGATTGGCGGCAAATTTCCGCGTCAGTCCGCCGAGCAGCGACACGAATTGCGCGTCGCGCGCCGGCGTCTGCGGCATCTGCTCCACGACCGCCGCGAGCGTGCGGCCATGGCCGAAGCCGATCACCTTGTCCTGGCCGCGCTCCAGGATCTGGCGCAGGAAGCTCGCGCCTTCCAGCGCCAGCGCCTTCAGCGGCAGATCGCCCTCGCCGAGATCAGGCGCGACGCGGCAGAACGAGAGGCCGAAGCGCTGCGCGAGATCGTTCTCGAGCGCGACGCATTCGGCGACCGGCCCCTCGACGAACACGCGGATCATGCCCTCGCGGCTGGCGCGTGCGATCAGGCGATGCGCCTTGGTGCTCTGGATGTTGAGGCGGTCGGCGACCTCGGACTGGGTGAGCCCCGCCGCGAAATACAGCCACGCTGCGCGCGTCGCGAGCGACGCCTCGCCGTCGATCACCGGCAGCCTGTCGGGCGGGGGTGCCATATCAGGAAAAGTCCGCTTGCAAATTTCTTCACGTACTGCAAAAAATTGCAGAGGCCGAACGGGGCGTCAATCCCCCAAACGTGCTGCAGCGCAACCAACGTCGTCGCGCGCGCACCAGAGAGCGATGAGGTCGCATGGGAGGTCTGTATCTCGGCATCGACGTCGGAACCGGCGGCGTGCGCGCTTGTGCAATCGATGCGCAGGCCGCCATCCGCGGCTTTGCGTCCGTCGCGCTGGCTGCACCGCGCGTCGACGGCAACGCCATCGACCAGACACCAGAGCTGTGGTGGCAGGCCGCGACGGCGGCCATCCGCAAGCTCGGCGAGACCGTCGCTCTCGGCGACGTCACGCGCATCGTCGTCGACGGCACGTCGGGCACGCTGTTGCTGGTCGACGCCACCGGCCGCCCCTGCTCGCCGGGGCTGATGTACAATGATGCCCGCGCCACGCGTGAGGCGACGCGCGTCGCGGCGGTCGCCCCGCGCGAGAGCGGCGCGCATGGCGCGAGCAGCGCGCTCGCCAAGCTGCTCTATCTGCAGAATGACGGCTATGTCGGCGATGCGCGCCACGCCGTTCACCAGGCGGACTGGATCGCCGGCCGGCTCGCGAACCATCACGGCATCAGCGACGAGAACAACGCGCTGAAGCTCGGCTACGACCCGGTCGCGCGCGCCTGGCCATCCTGGCTCGAACAGCTCGGCGTGCGCGACGATCTGCTCCCCGAAGTGCTGGTGCCGGGCACGCCATTTTCCGAGATGGATCCGCAGATCGCGCGGTCGCTAGGACTGCCGCTCACGGCGCAGGTCTCCGCCGGCACCACCGATGGCGTTGCGGCCTTCATCGCGACGCGCGCCGACCAGCCGGGCGATGCCGTCACCTCGCTCGGCACGACGCTGGTGGTGAAGCAGCTTGCGACCCAGCCGATCTTCGCGGCCGACCAAGGCGTCTATTCGCACCGGCTCGGCGAGCGCTGGCTTGCCGGCGGTGCCTCGAACTCCGGCGGCGCGGCGTTGCTGGTGCATTTCACCGCCGCCGAGATGGAGCGGCTGACACCGCAGCTGACGCCGGACCAGCCGACCGGGCTCGACTACTATCCGCTGCCAAAGCCCGGCGAACGCTTTCCGATCGCCGATCCAGCGTTGGCCGCGCGGGTCACGCCGCGTCCTGCGGAAGATTGCCGCTTCTTCCAGGGTCTGCTCGAGGGCATCGCGTCGGTGGAAGCCCTCGCCTACCGCCAGTTGGCGCGGCTCGGTGCGCCGCGCCTGCGCCGCGTCATCGCCATCGGCGGCGGCGCGAAGAACGACGCCTGGACCAGCATCCGGCACCGCGTTCTCGGCGTTCCCGTCTCGGTCGCCGAGCAGACCGAAGCAAGCTACGGCGCCGCGCTGCTCGCGCTGAACGGAGGCCCGTCATGAAGGCCGACGCGACCGCGATCGCCGGCCTTCACGCCATCGCCGACCGCTTCGATCATGTGCTGCTCGACCAGTGGGGCACGCTGCATGAGGGGCTGGCGGTGTTCCCCGCGGCGCTGGAGTGCGTGGCGCGGCTGCGCGAAGCCGGCAAACGGATCCTGATCCTGTCCAATTCCGGCAAGCGCGCCGGCAGCAACCAGCGGCGGCTCGCGACGCTCGGCCTGCCGCCCGATGCCTATGACGGCGTGTTGTCCTCGGGCGAGGTCACCTGGCGCGGCCTGCATGCGCGCGAGCAGGCTCCCTTTGCCGAGCTCGGACGGGCCTGCTTCCTGATCTCGCGCGACGGTGACCGCTCGATCGTCGACGGCACCGACCTTGTGGTGGTCTCGAACATGCGCGAGGCCGATTTCATCCTGCTCGGCGGTCTCGACGATGATGCGGCCGAGCCCGAGCGATGGCGTGAGCCGCTGGCAACCGCTGCCGCACGCCAACTGCCGATGCTGTGCGCCAATCCCGATCTCGTGATGTTCGGCGTCGCGGGCCTGATCCCCGCGCCGGGCGCGCTCGCCGCATTCTACCATTCGCTCGGCGGCACCGTGCTGTTCGTCGGCAAGCCGCATCCGCCGATGTTTGCCGCCGCGCGCGATCAATTGGGACGGCCGCCGCCGGACCGGATCCTCGTCATCGGCGACTCCCTCGATCACGATATCGCCGGTGGACGCACCGCCGGCATGCTGACCCTGCTGATCGGCTCCGGCGCCCACCGCGCGACGCTTGCGCAGGCGAGCGATCTGCCGCGAGCGATCCAGACCGTGGCCGGCACAGCGGCGCGGATGCCGCACTGGACGATGGACTATCTGACCTGGTGAGAGCAGCCCCGATGCGACCGCCTCAAATGCTGGATGAACTGCGCCGCATGTCGGCACGCGTCGGCAGGAATATCCTGCTGGTGCAAGGCGCCGGCGGCAATTCGTCGGTCAAGGATGGCGACGTGCTGTGGGTGAAGGCGTCGGGTACCTGGCTCGCCGATGCCGAGGACAAGGAGATTTTCGTGCCGGTCGCCTTGTCGGCCGCGCGCGCGGCGCTGCTGCATGGCGACGAACGCGTGCCGCTGGCGCCGAGCGCCGGGACGACGCTGCGCGCCTCAATCGAGACTTCGCTGCATGCGCTGATGCCGCAGCGGATCGTGCTGCACGTCCATTCCGTCAACACCATCGCATGGGCGGTGCGCACCGACGCCCGCGACGAATTTGCCCGGCGCCTGGACGGACTGGCCTGGCGTTACCTCGACTATCGCCACCCGGGGCTGCCGCTCGCACGCGCCGTCAGCGACGCGATCGCCGATGATACGGTGGACGTCCTGATCCTCGGCAATCACGGCCTGGTGGTCGGTGCAGCCAGCTGCGACGCGGCGGAGGCATTGGTCGCCGACGTCGAGCAACGTCTCACCCTCGAGCAGCGCAGCGCGCCGGCGGCAGATCATGACGCGATCCGCACGATCTGCGCCGGCACCAATTATCGCCTGCCGCGGGATCCTCGCGGCCACGACATTGCCACCGACCGCTACAGCCGCGCGATCGCGACCAGCGGCTCGTTGTATCCTGATCACGTCGTCTTCCTCGGCCCGGGCCTGCCGGTCCTGGAGCATCGCGAGAAGCTGAGCGCCATGATCGCGCAGACCACCGCGAACGGACTGCCGCCGCCGGTTGCGCTTCTCGTCCCCGACCTCGGCAGCCTTATTCGCGAGGATGCGAGCGACGGCGCGGAAGCCATGCTGAGCTGTCTCGCATTGGTCACCTGCCGCCTGCCCCTGACCGCACGGGTCAATTATCTGACCGCAGAGAACGAGCATGCGCTGCTGAATTGGGACGCCGAGCGCTATCGCCAGCAACTGACGGCCGATCGCTGATCGACAGAGACGTTCGTCGCTTCATCCCTTCTCGGCGGAAAGAAACAGGCGATAGGCCGGATTTTCGCTCTCGTTCCAGTAGGGATAGCCGAGCGCATCCAGCGCCTGAACGAACCGAGCGCGCTCGTGAGGCTTGACCTCGATCCCCGCCAGGATGCGCCCATAGTCGGCGCCGTGATTGCGATAGTGGAACAGCGAAATATTCCAGTCGGGCGCCAGGCTCTCGAGGAATTTCAGCAGCGCGCCCGGACGCTCCGGAAACTCGAAGCGGTAGATGACCTCGTCCTTGAGCAGCGGAGCGCGACCGCCCACCATGTAGCGCACATGGTCCTTGGCCATCTCGTTCTCGCTCAAATCGAGGATCGGATAGCCTTCGCGCCGAAGCAGCTCCATGACCTCCCGCTTCTCGGCCTCGCCGCGGCTCAGCGCGATGCCGACAAACAGTTGCGCCGGCGCGGTGGTCTCGGCAAAGCGGTAGTTGAATTCCGTGATCGCGCGCGAGCCGAGGATGCGGATGAAGTGCCGATAGCTGCCCGGCTTCTCCGGCACGGTCACGGCAAGCAGCGCCTCGCGATGTTCGCCGACCTCGGCGCGGTCGGCAATGGTGCGCAGCCGGTCGAAATTCAGATTGGCCCCGCTGTTGACGGCAATCAGGCTTCCGTCGCTGAGTGCGCCGCGCTCGGCGTAGGCCTTGAGGCCGGCGAGCGCCAATGCGCCGGACGGTTCGGCAACCGATCGCACGTCGTCGAAGATATCCTTGATGGCGGCGCACATGGCATCGGTGTCCACCGTGACGACCTCGTCGAGCAGGTCGCGGCAGAGCCGGAAGGTCTCGGTTCCCACCTTGCGGACGGCGACGCCGTCGGCGAATAGTCCGACCTGATCCAGCGCGACGACGTTGCCCTTGGCGAGCGCGGCCGCCATCGACGCAGCGTCCGCCGGCTCGACGCCGACGACCTTGATCGAGGGGTTGAGGAATTTCACGAAGGCGGCCACGCCGGCCGCCAGTCCGCCTCCGCCGATCGGCACGAAGATCGCCTCGATCGGATCGGGATGCTGGCGCAGGATCTCCATCCCGACCGTTCCCTGGCCGGCGATCACATCGGGATCGTCGAACGGATGCACAAAGGTCAAGCCACGCGCAGCCTCGATCTCCCTGGCCTTGGTTTGCGCGTCGTCGAACGTATCGCCATGCAGGACAACGTCACCGCCCAAGCGCCGGACGGCCTCGACCTTGATAGCGGGCGTCGTCCTCGGCATCACGATCGTCGCCGGAATGCCGAGCTTGCGCGCCGACAGCGCCACGCCCTGCGCATGATTGCCGGCCGACGCGCAGATCACGCCCTGTCTTCGCTGCGCGTCCGGCAACCTGACGATCTTGTTGTAGGCGCCGCGAAGCTTGAACGAGAAGATCGGCTGGAAGTCTTCCCGCTTCAGCAACACGTTACGCGACAATCGCTCCGAAAGCCGCGGCATGGGATCGAGCGGCGTCTCGACCGCCACGTCGTAGACACGGGCGGTCAGGATGCTTTGGGCGTAGTCACGAAGTGCGTCGGCGGCAGCGGTCATCGGGTCGCTTCTGTCGATGGGGAGGCAATCGATATCGGTTGCACCTTACCATCGTCGGCGCCGACCCGGCGAGCGGACGGCACGGAGCCGCCGCTGCATCCAGTTCGAAGCATCGCATGAGGGGAGGCTGGCGTGAAGCAAAGACCGCCGCTGCCAAAATATCGAAAACAACCCCATGCACAGTAGCCGGCGGCGGCCAGACTCGACCGAGCCACTTGACACGTCGGGCAACTCAGGGGTACATTTCTAGTATTCCGAATATTGCCAAACGCCTCCAGCGCTGCGGCTGAATCCGTGGCTTAGCCAAAATACCGCCCTGCACTGACCGCTTCAGGCCATGGGACGGGCCGAATTCCACCCCCTGCCATGGTCACCGGGCGCTTCCCAGCCCGATTCGGAGACGATCAGCGTGTCCTCGAGCTTGATGTAGCCGCGCGTTGGATGCAGCAGTGCGGTCTCGATCGAGATCACCATTCCGCGTTCGAGCGGCCGGTCGGCGTCGTACGGCGCGTAAGGAACCGGGCCGTTCGCGGTCAGGCGCGGCGCTTCGTGACTGACGAGCCCAATGCCGTGTGCGGTGAAGTCGAGCACGGCGCGATGCGGCGAGGCTTTGACGGCCGCCTCGCCCGCCGCGATGATGTCGCCACCCATGGCGCCCGGCCGGATCGCGCGCCGGGCCAACTGCTGGACGTCCTCGATTTCCTGTAGCAACTCGCGCAGCTCGCTGTCAGGTTCACCCAGGATGCCCATGCGGCTGAGGTCACCGATGTAGCCCCGGTAGTTTCCGCCGGAATCGATCGAGATCACGTCGCCTTGCACGAGACGCTGGCTGGAAGGCGCGCGGTTATGGCTCTTGCCCGCGGCAATCAGGCAATATTCGAAGACCAGATCGCGCTCCTGCTCCTCGCGGCGCAGATGGGCGACGACGTCGTGCTTGGTCATGCCCGGTGCGCAGCCACTGAACGTGGCCATCATCGCGTCGACGACCCGTTCGGAAGCCTCTCTGATGAGGTCCAGTTCGGCGGGAGACTTTACGGCACGCAGACGTTCCAGCGTGAAATGGACCTCGCGGAACTCGACGTCGCCAAGGCCGGCATGCAGATGATCCCTGGCATCGGCCGGCAGGAAGCCTGCCTCGATGCCGATGCGCCTGGCGGAGCCAGCGAGCTTCCTCACATGATCGATGACGAGGCCGATCGCATCGATCGTTCCCCACGCCTCCGCCTTGACAATCGGCGTCCATATCCGTCCGAGCGCGTGCTCGAACTTTTCCATGCGGTTGCCGATGTAGGCGGAATTTTCCGGGTGTCCTTTCTGATAGACGAACACCGGCAGATAGCGGCTGGTGCCGATTGCCTCCATGACGTCGAAGAAGAAGAAGCGATATCCACCGAGCAGATACTGCACATTGTGACGCGAGGTGACGATCAGGACGTCGAGCCCCGCTTCATCCATCAGCCGATCGAGCTTTGCAGTATCGAACGGCGCCGCCGTTGCGATCGTGTCGAAAGCGTTGTCCATGGTATGACCTTTCGTCTTTCACTGTCCCGCGGCCGGTTTTGCGGCCAGCGATTTCGGTGCGGCGCTCGCGCTCGCGTTTTCGCCAAACAGAACCACCGGGCGCCCGTGCGGCTCGACGCCGAGGAACGTAAAGGCAAGGCCGATCAGGAGGCCCGCGCCGGCAAGAAAGCAGAACGCCGGCGTCACCGCCGCGGCGGTCGCACTTGGATGCACGAGATTATCCGCGCCGGCGATCAAGGCGAGACACAGGGGACCTACGATCTTGCCGATCCCATTCGAGAGCTGGGCAAGGCCGACTGCGCGTCCCGAGAGCTGAACCGGGAAGATTTCCGCCGGATAGGGTCCGATGTTCGAAAATCCGCCATCGAAGAACACGGCGCCGACGATCAGGAAGACCAGGAACAACGGTACCGAGCCGGCAAAGTCGTTGTGAAAATAGGCGGCGAGCGCCAGCGACGCCGCGGTGCCGTAGCCCATCAACTGACCACAGGGCTTGCGGCCGATCCGATGGGCGAGGAAGGCGAAGCCGGTTCGGCCGAGCACGCCGGCGAGGCTGACATAGATGAACATCTTTGCCGCATCCTGGGGCGCGACGCCGAGCAGAAGCGCCACGATCGTCGGCCCCCACAGGAACACACCGTAATTCGCCGTGCTGGCGCCGAACCAGATCAGGACCGTCAGCCAGAAGCGCCGCTGCTCGGCAAAGAGATCGGCAAATGTCGCCGGGCTCGCCGGCGGCAGCGCAGGCAGCACGAAGGACTCGCCACCGACCCGGTAGAGTTTCCGGATGCTCGCCTGCGCCTCGCGCACGCGGCCCTTGCTGATGAGCCAGCGCGGCGATTCCGGCATGATGATCATGGTCAGAATTCCGAGGAGGATCGGCAGGAAGCCGACCGCCGCCAATCCGCGCCAGCCGACCAGCGGCAGCAGGAAGCTCGCCGTCACCGATGCCGACAGCACGCCAAAGGCGACCGGGACGACCACGAGACTCGTGACCAGCGTGCGATGGCGGGTCGGTGCGAATTCGACGATGGCAGGAACCGCCGCCGCCGCGCCGGCGGCAAGGCCGAAGCCGACGAAGAAGCGCAGGATCGCAAACGCAACCCAGCCGTCTTCCGGAATGAACGCGATCGCACCCGAGGTCAGGCCGCAGAGCAGAACGCCGGATATCGCCAGCGGCTTGCGCCCGAAACGATCCGCGAGGACGCCCGCGACGAACGCCCCCAGCATCGCCCCCATGCCGGCGCTCATCAGCATGATCGAGGTCTGCCCGAACGTCAGGTGCCATTTCGGCGCCAGCACCGAGACCAGAAATCCGACCACAAAGAAATCGAAGAAATCGACCACGCCGGTGACGGCGAAGATGATGATCGATAGCCAATAGCGCGTCGTTACCGGCGCTTCGTCGAACGGCACTGCGCTCGTTTGCTCCGCCATGGTCTCCCCCTGTTGTTGTCAAGCCGCCTTCTTGTTTGAATTCAGAAATGCCGTCACCGCCTCCGCCACCCGCTCGGGGGCCTGGATCGACGCGACATGGCCGACGCCTGCGATGGTCCTCGTCTCGACGCGCGCAAGATCGCGGGCGAGCGCAAATGTTTCGACATTCGGGATCAGCCGGTCATCACCGCCCGCCAGCAAGAGCGTCGGGCGATCGAAGCCGGTCAGATCGGCGGCGACAGGCTGCGCAAGCAAGGCGGCGCGGCGCGCCTTCTGTCCCTCGTCGCGGCTCGAGCCGCGGAAGATCTCGATCAGCTCGGGCCTCGTGCGCAGGTATGCCGGCGGAAAGAAGAATTCGGAAATCTTCGACGCATTGGCGATGGTATCCGCGCGCCAGGAAGCGAGCTTGCGGAACACATCCGCATTGACGTCGAGTGGACTTCTGTTGACCTTCCAGGTGCTGCTCAGGATCAGGCGGTCGATGCGATCGGGATGACGGGCCGCCAGCACCTGCGCGATCTGCCCACCCAGCGAGGTTCCGAAGACATGGGCACGATCGTAACCGAGCCCTCCGACCAAGGCCGCGGCGTCGTCGGCCAAATCGGCCAGCGAATAGGACGACGGAGGGTTTCGGGTGGCACCGGAGTCGCGCTGGTCATAGGCGATCACCGTGAAGTTCGCCGCAAGGACAGGCGCAAGGCCGTCGAACATTGCATGATCGGCCTCGCCGCCATGCAGCAGCACGATCGGCTCGCCGCGCCCGGTTTTCTCAAACGCCGTGACGATGCCGTTGGACTCGAACGATTGCATCGGGGTCCCCGCTAATGCAGCAGCGTTGAAAGCGCGCCGGCCAATTCCTTCGCCGGATCCGACGGCAGCCACGGCATTCGCCAGGCCACGTGGCCATCGGGGCGCACCAGCACGGCGCCGCGCATGCCCAGTTGGAATCCGTCCGCCGGATCGGCCGACGGCAACTGTTTCAGCGACAGCGGCAAGGCGGTCTTCTCCGACACCTGCTTCCCCGCCTCCAGCCACTCGCCGCCGAGCGGCCCCGTGACGACGGTGAACTGCTTGTCGAACCAGTCGAGCGTCGATTTCTTGCGCGAAGGTTCGAGCCACATATGCGGAAATCGCGCGCCGGGACGATCCGTCGGCGTGTAGTAGCGGGAGTTCAAGGCCTTCGCGACGGTGCCATCGGGGATCACCGCGCCCTCCTCGTAATTGTGGCCGAGGTTCTGCCCGATGCTGTGCAGGTGATTGTCCATGTCGTTGATCCAGAACCTGATCCGGTCCGGATCGCGCGATCGCACGGCGTCGTCGGTCAGCCCGAATCTCAGCCGATTGCCGTAGCTGAAATTGGCATTGGATTGCGCGATCGGACGTCGCTCGCTGGAATAGCTGTCGAGCAGCTTTTCGTTCGCAAAGCCCTTCAGCACGAAGGCCAGTTTCCACGCGAGGTTATGCGCGTCCTGAACGCCGGAGTTCAGGCCGAAACCGCCGGTCGGCGGAAAGCGGTGTGCGCAGTCGCCGACCAGAAACACCCGGCCCTTTCGAAAGGTCTCGGCCACCTGCATGCTGACCCGCCAGATCGAGCAGTTCAAAAGCGTGACATCGAGATCGGGAATGCCGACATGGCCGCGCGCGATCTCGATGAACTCCTGGTCGGTCCAAGGCCGCTCGCGATCGTCCTTGGTCAGGCCGATTTGCGTCACGGTCAGCCAGCGATCCCGGCCATTGGTGTTCAGGATGCCGGCGCGCGGCAGGTCGGGCTTGTCCGGGACGATGATGAAGCCGGCGGCCTCGCGCGCGATCGGCAGCCGCGACAGATCGGCACGCCAATACTCGTTCGACATCACCGCAAGCGTCGAGGGCCCGACCATCTCGATCCCGGCGCTGCGCCGCGTCTGGCTGCCCGCGCCATCGGCGGCGATCAGGTAAGTCGCCATCCATCGCGTCACCTCGCCGGTCTTTTCGCAACGTGTCGTGACGTTGACGCCGCTGTTGGTCTCCTCGAACGATTCACAGGACGTGTTGAACAGCACCGTGGCGTGTTTGGACTTTTCGACCACCCGCAGGATTTCCTCCTCGACGGCGTCCTGGGCGACCAGGCTCTTCCAGGCGGGCGTATGGCCGACATTCGGTTCGGGCCGGGTGCGGCCGAACTCGTGTCCCGCGATGCTGTCGAGGAACACGAACATGTCGGAATTGTCCTGCAGGCCGCGGTCGCGGATCGCCTGCTCGATTCCCCATTGCCGGAAGATCTCCATGGTGCGGACCCAGCAGCCGCGCGACTTGGGATGATCCGTCGTCGTCGGGCTCTTCTCGACCACCACGCAGTCGATGCCGAAGCGATCGAGCAGCAGCGACATCGCAAGGCCGACCGGCCCGCCGCCGGCAATGAATACAGACGTCTGGCGTGCCTCATCGGTGGCGATGCCCATCCTCGTCTCTCCTCCGTTTGATCGTTGCGAGAAGACTGCTCCATTTTTTTGGTATCTCACAAGAATATGTTTGATATGGTATCCATCTCGATTTGAGATGGAGTGCCAGTCATGGACCTGCGGCAGATCCGCTATTTCGTCGCCGTCGCCGAGCGTGGCGGCTTTGCCGCCGCAGCGAGCACGCTGAACGTCGCCCAGTCGGCACTCAGCCGCCACGTCAAGGAACTCGAGGACGAATTGGGCGGCGCCTTGCTCGAACGCGGCGCGCGCGGTGTCTCGGTCACGGAATCCGGCAAGGTGCTGCTCGCGCGGGGGCGCTGGCTGCTCGGCACAATCGACGACATCAAGGCCGAGGTGCGCACGGAAAACCGCGAGCCCAGCGGTACGGTGCGGATCGGCGCGCCGCCGAGCCTCGGCGATATCCTCTACCCGCCGCTGGCCCAGGCCTTCGTGACGCAGTTTCCACGCGTGCGACTCGAACTGAGCGAGGGCCTGACCGAAAACGCGTCCGAACGCCTGCTGCGCGGTGAGCTCGATCTGGCGATCGTGACGACGCCGTCGCCCAACGACCATCTCGACTATGAAACGCTGGTCGTCGAGCAGGTGTTCCTGATCGGACCGTCTCGCGATCCGCTGCTGAAGCGCGGCCGGCTGACCCGCAAGGAATTCGACGCCTTGCCGTCCGCGGTGGCCCCGCTCAGCCGCAACCCATTCCCGTCGACCATGCTCTGCGCGGTGCGGGTCGATAACAGCACACCGATGAAACGCATGGTGGCATCTGGCCTCGGCTACGCGCTGCTGCCCTTCTCCGGCATTCACCAGGAGGTGGTTGCCGGCGTGCTGTCGGCGGCGCTGTTGCCGTGGATGCGCGCCGAACGCGTGCTGGCGCTGCCGCGCGGACGACCCGTGAGCCGGGCCACGCGTGAAGCGATTGCGGCGCTGAAGAAAATCTGCCGCGCCCTGATCGACGCGGGAATTATCCTGACCGCGCCGGCGCGCAAGAGCTAAACCCGCCGCTCCACGCAAGCGGTCTGCTCATTCATCGCTGCCCGACGCACGGGCCGTATCCGTTGCGTCCGGCTGCAGCTTCCGATCGACCAATCCGTCTTGACCATGGTTGTCATGACAACTATAGAGTCATTCCAAGATTGGCGATCAAGCCGGCTGTTCCCGCCGTGAAAAGACGCGAGCCGTGAGCGGCTCTGCGGGCGACTTTTCGCGGCCGGCGGTTAGTCGAAGGGAGGACGTTATGAACGCTGCTTCGCAGACCCATGCGGCAAGGCTGAGCGAGATTTCCCGGCTCATCGACGACCGCCCCGGCGAACGCATCTTTGAAGTCGATCGCCGGATCTTCACCGATCCGGACGTGTTCGACGCCGAGCTGCGATATATCTTCGAAGCCACGTGGAATTTCATCGGCCTGGAATCCCAGGTCGCTCGTCCCAACGATTTCGTCACCACCCATATCGGCCGGCATCCCATTCTGGTGATGCGGAGCACTGAGGGCAAAGTCGGCGCCTTCCTCAACACCTGCCGGCATCGCGGAACGATCGTCTGCCCGTTCAAGCAGGGCCGGCAGAAATTCCATGTCTGCCGCTATCACGGCTGGGCCTACGACTCGGGCGGACGCAACATCTCCGTGACGGAGGAAGCGAGCGGGCAGTATCCGCCGTCCTTCTCGAACAGCAATCACGACCTTCTTCCGGTCGCGCGGCTGGGCTCGTATCGCGGATTCCTGTTCGCGAGCCTCTCCGCCGACGTTCCGCCGCTGGAGGAATTTCTCGGCGACACCCGCGCGTTCCTCGACCTCATCATCGATCAGAGCGACAGCGGTGAGGTCGAATTCGTGCCGGGCGCCAGCACCTACACGTTCGATGGAAACTGGAAGCTGCAGTTCGAGAACGGTCTCGACTACTATCACTTCGCGACCACACACAGCTCCTACGTCGATATCCTGAAGAAGCGCAATGCAAGCGCCGGACCGGATGCCGGATTCACCGCGGAGCCGGAAGGCGAGCAGGAAGGGCAAGGCAGCTTCAGCTTCGATTACGGTCACGCCGTCAACTGGTCGATCAAGCGCACGCAGCTCTATGGCCGGCCGCTCGGCATGGATCCGGCGCGTCTCGACGCGGTGCGGCAGCGCGTCGGCAGCACCCGCGCCAAATGGATGCTGCGCCAGCGCAACCTCACGATTTTTCCGAACCTGCAGGTCATCGACATCCTGTCGGCGCAGGTGCGAACCTGGCGGCCGCTGGCACCCGACAAGACCGAGATGGTGTCGCATTGCCTTGCTCCGGTCGGCGAAAGTGCCGCGGCGCGCACGCTTCGCATTCGCAACTACGAAGACTTCTTCAATGCCTCCGGGCTGGCAAGCTCGGACGACAACGTCATGTACGAATTCTGCCAGACCGGCTATGACGCGACGACCGCCGCGCCCACGCAAGGTTATCTGCGCGGCATCGCGGAGGTCGGCCACGGCGAGAGCGCGCACACGCGCGAGCTCGGCATCACCCCTTCCGAATGGTCGTTCGGCCCCACCAGCTTCGGCGGCGAGACGAATTTCCATCCCGGGTATCGCGAGTGGCGCAGGCTGCTGCAGCACGCTGCCGGGGAGACGGCGTGATGGCGGCCGACGCAATCAAGCAAACCGATGCCCGCGCGGTCGCAGCCGCGGTCATCTTTCGCGAGGCCCGCCTGCTCGACACCGGCGAATGGGCCGACTGGGTCGCGATGTACAGCGAGGATGCCGTCTATTGGGTGCCGGCCTGGCTCGACGAGTACACCACCACCAATGATCCCGACACGCAGGTCTCGTTGCTCTACCACGATGCGCGGCGCGGACTGGAAGAGCGGATCGCGCGCATCGAGTCGCGCAAATCGATCACCGCGCTGCCGCTGCCGCGCACCGTGCACCAGATCTCGAACCTGGAAGCGTGGGAAACCGGCGCCGATCAGATCACCTGCCATTCGGTGTTCTCGGTCCACGTCTACGACCCGCGCATGGCCAAGGAACATCTGCGGCACGGGCGCTACGAGCACACGCTGCGGCGTGACGGCGAGACCTGGAAGATCGCGCGCAAGGTCATCACGCTGGTCAACGACCGCGTCCCGACCGTGCTCGATTTCTACAGCATTTGAGAGGGCACATGACGGACGATCAGGGAACCAACCTGGCACGAAGCGGCCGCACTCAGCGCGCTGAACGAAGGCGAGCCGTACGGCATCGAAATCGGCCGCCACCACATCGCGCTCTATCGCGTCGGCAATGAGTACTACGCCACGAGCAACATCTGCACGCATGCGGAGGCGCTGCTGTCCGACGGCATTCTGGACGGCTGCGAGATCGAATGCCCGCTGCATATGGGCCGCTTCGACATCAGGACCGGCGAGGCGCTGACCAGCCCGGTCGAGATCGACATCCGGACCTATCCGGTCCGCGTGGCGGGCGACAGGCTCGAAGTCTGCCTGCCCGCATAAGACGACCATCAAAAATCAAGAATCGGGGGAAACAGGGATGACCGAAGTCGTGATGGACAAGGCGGCGATGACGACCGCCGATCCGCAGATCGAACGCACCACAATCCGCAAGGTCGCGCTGCGCCTGATGTGGTTCGTCATGGCGATGTATTTCCTCGCCATTCTCGACCGCGGAAACATCTCCTTTGCCGCGCTGCAGATGAACAAGGAGCTCGGGCTCAATGCCGAGAAGTTCGGCATCGCGGTCGGCATCATGTACTTCACCTATTCCATCTTCGAGATCCCGAGCAATCTCATCCTCAGCAAATACGGCGCGCGCGTCACGCTGACGCGGATCGCGATCCTGTGGGGCATCGCCCGATGCTGATGGCATTCACGCAGGGCCCGCTCAGCCTCTATGCATTCCGCGGCTTCCTCGGATTTGCCGAGTCCGGCCTGTTTCCCGGGGTGATGCTGCTGCTGAGCCTCTGGTTTCCATTCAGCTACCGCGCCCGCTACAACGCGATGTTCAACTATGCGGTGCCGATCTCCTATATCTTCGCCTCGCTGATCTCCGGCGCGATCCTCGAGCTGAACGGGGTGTTCGGCATCTCGGGTTGGAAATGGCTGTTCATCCTCGAAGGCCTGCCGCCCGTCATTCTCGGGATCGTCGGCATCTTCTATCTGACCGACCGCCCGCAGCAGGCGAGCTGGCTGTCGACGGCGCAGCGCAACTGGCTGACCAGCGCGCTGGAGCGCGACGCCAAGGCGACCGGGGTGGTGCATGCCGAAGGCGTGCTCAGGACCATCACCAAGCCGATGGTGCTGCTGTTCGGCCTGTGCAATTTCGGCCTGTTCTGCGGCCTGGCTTCGCTGTTTCCCTGGCTGCCGCAAATCATCAAGTCGTTCGGGCTGCCGAATTCACAGGTCGGTTTCGTGACCGCGATCCCGCCCGTCGCCGGCCTGATCGGCATGATCGCGTTGTCGCGGCACTCCGACCATGTCGGTGAGCGCTTCTATTATGCGGCCATGACCTTCGTGATCGCAGCGGCCGGCTTCGCGATGGCGGCCTTTTCAACATCGCCGGTCTGGATCATCATCGGATTCATGGTTGCCAATGTCGGTGTCTATGGTACGCAGGCCGTGTTCTGGACTATTCCCCAGTCCTACATGTCGCGGCAGAGCGCGCCGGGCGCGATCGGCCTGGTCAGCACCATCGGCAGCATCGGAGGCGCCACCATCCCGATCGTGATCGGACGCGCCAAGGACGCCTCGGGCAGTTTCACCACCGGATTCCTCGTGGTAACAGGCGTTCTCCTGGTCGCGGCGGCGTTGGTCCTGATCGCGCGCACTCAACTCGTGAAAGAATGAAGAGCCGGACTGGCGCAAACCGCAACAGAGCCCCTGACCCGCGCCGCGCCGCGCAAGGGAACACGGGCTCGGAGCTGGTGATCGATTTCGAACGTTACGTGCCCACGGTGCTGTCCAGCCTGGTCGCGAAGTTGCGCGCCAATGCCAATGCCTTCTTCCCGCAAGCCTACGGCGTATCGCTCGCGGAATGGCGGGTGCTGTCCTTTCTCAGGGAGCATGAACCGGCAAGCGCCTACGACATCTGGACCAATGCGCAACTGGACAAGGCCGTCGTCAGCCGCGAGACGGCCTCGCTGAAGAAAAAGGGCCTGATCGAGCTGACGCCGGTGCGAGGCAGCGCCCGGAACCGGACCGAGATCCGGCTGACATCGCAGGGCGTGGCGCTGCTCGACCGCAGTCTGGATGAAATCCTGCGCCGGCACAGCAACCTCACGGCCGGTCTCGACGCCAAGGCGCTGGAGAGCTTCTTCCGGGTCGTGGCGCATATCGAGCACCGCATCCCCCACATGGCCGACCAGACCTCGAACGCCGTGCCGGCCCATGCGCCGGTCAAACGCATTGCGAAACGGAGGCCGCCGACCGGCGCCTAGCGACACTTGTCCGGTGAGGAACCCCGCGTAATTTATGTTTCAGTAAGCAAGTTGTAGCTAGGATCGATCAGTGAGTTGCGTATGGGAGACTTCCAGTGATCGACTTTGACGAACTTCGTAGTATCGCCGCGGATGTTCGTATCTTTATCGACGCGTCGGAAGACAAGGGTGGCGCCTTGAAGGCCATCATCGAGGCCTACGACGTCGTTCTGGGGATTTTCCCGGCCGGCCAGGGAATGGATCTTCACGTGGTCAAGGGCAACGAGGTCCTCAATCACATCGCGCAGACCCAGGCATCGTCGGGCTTTACCCACACCGCCATCGCATTCCAGACCCGTGAGCAGGCTGTTGCGCTTCAGCAACTGATGGCCGCCTAGCCACCGGCGTTACGCGCCCCTGTTGCGGGGGCGGCCGAAACGATCGCATCGGCGATCGCGCAATCTCGATCGACGACCGAAGCGGCCCTGGAAGATCGAGGGTCGGATCTAATTCCTCTCCCTGCATCTCAGGGCACCGGTAGATCAAACAACGGTTGCTGAACCGCGTTGCGCAGCCGTTCGGCATGGTACTGCGCGACACAATCCCAGGGGTACTCGACCAGGAAATCGGCAATGCGCAGCGCCGCCCGCGGCGGGCTCCGCGTACCGGATCGAACTGTAGACGGCTTCCCAGCGCGCGCAGAACGTCAGCTCCGAATCGCCGCGTTCGCCGCACAGCTCGTAGACCGTGATCGCGTCGGCAAAGCCCTTCGGCCGGATCTGGTCGACGCTGCGGAACGCGAATCTGTGTTCGGCACGCGCCTTCACGGCTGCACTCACCAGGACCTGCGTGCCGTAGTTCTTGTTGAGGCCTTCGAGACGCGAGGCCAGATTGATGGTGGCGCCGAGCGCGGTGTAGCTCATGCGGGCGGCGGAGCCGACATTGCCGACCACGGCATCGCCGAGATGCAGGCCGAACCGCGTGCCATAGGCCGGCCAGCCTTCGCTGCGGAAAGCCCGGTTGAGCTCGGCATTGCGGTGAACGCAGTCCAGCACGGCCTCGCAGGCATGAACGACGTGATCGGGATCCTCGTCCGGCGCGTTCCACAGTGCCATGACGGCGTCGCCGATGAACTTGTCGATGGTGCCATGGTGTTTCATGATCGCCTCCGACATCGCGGCGAAATAACGCGAGGTGAAGATCATGACTTGCGAGGGGTCCGCCTTCTCGGTCTTCGCGGTGAAGTCGGCGACGTCAGTGAAGAGAACCGTGACCTCGCGCCTGATACCGCCGAGCTGCAGCGAGGCTCCGGACTGCATCAGCTGACGGACGATCGGCTGAGGAATGAAGCTTGAGAAGTTGCGTACGACGGTGCGCATCGTAAACACCGAGCGGCCCAGTTCATCGATCTCGTCGATGGCCGATTGCATCCGCGGCCGGTCGGCGAGCTGAAAGCGCTGGATCTCGTCGGTCTGCCGCGCCAGCTCACGCAGCGACCGGGCGAGCAGCGAGCCGAGCCAGAACGCGAAAGGGAGCATCGCGATCACAAAGCCGAGCGCGATGGCGAACAGCGCGCGCCGCTCCGAGATGATCTTGGCGAAAAACTCGTCGAGCGGGGCGACCACCGCGAGGTGGATGTTGGCCGCACCGGCCGTCTCGATGCGGTGAAAGGCCGCGACAAGGGTCCGTCCGTCGGCGTCGGTGAAGAACTGCTGGGCGAGCCCGTCGCTGCGCCAGGACTGGATCGCCGCGGACAGGCCGGGAAGCTTGAGGACGTCGATCCGGGGCAGTGCGTCGCTGCGTTCCGTCATCAGCTCGCGCATCTCGGGATGGCCGACGATGCGGTCGGCGTCGTTGAACAGGAAGGCCAGCCCGGATTTTCCGAGCTTTTGCCGGCTCAGCATCTCCTCGAGGCGATTGAGCAGCAGGTCGGCGGCCACCACCCCGCGGCGGCCCTCCCTGAGCGGCGTGCGCAGCGTGTAGCCGGGCTCCCCGGTCGCGTAGAACACATAAGGCCCGGTGAGCAGCGTCTTGCGATCCTTTAAGGCATCGACATACCAGGGACGCCGCCGCGGGTCGTAGCTATGCGGCCCCGCCACCTCGGCGACCTTGGTCAGGTTTTCGGACAGGAACAGCGTCACCGGCGCCGCGGCGGCCGCGCCGGAGCGGGCAATGACGACGACGCGGTAGACGGCGTCGGCGGCGACATTCAGCGCCGTGCGGAATTGCGGCTTGGCGCGATCGATGACGTCCATCTCAAGAAAGGAGCCGTCTTCGTACCCGACATAGAGGTTGAAGATCTGCGGATTGTTGCGCAGCATCGAGGCCAGCAGGGCGTAGAGCCTGACATTGTCGGCGACGTCGGCCTCCTGGATGGCCGGAATTCCTGCCAGGATCTCGAGGTTGTCGCGCACATTCTTGAACTGCGCGTCGATGCGATCGGCGCCGATTTGCCCCACCTTGTCGATGAAGGTGCTCGCGGCCATCTGCGTGATCGACGAGACCCGCCTGAAACTGAGATAGACCAGCGTCAGTCCGACCACCAGCACCGCGGCGATGACCACCGTGATGATCGAGGTGCGGAAGCCGATACGAACCGGCCCCCGGCCGGTCTCGCGCGCATCACTCATCGAGCTCGTCGTTCGCCTCCGCTAATATTTGCGCACGATCGGCTTCGTCGGTGTAGTAGCCGGCGCGGCCGGCGAGAGCTGGAACGTCACCCACGCCGTCCACCCTTCCGGCCGGTTCTCTGCGGCGAAATCCTTGTAGCCACGAAGGTTCAGATAGCCCTGATAGCCGTCGGCCACCGGAAAGATGAATCCGACCTGCGGGCCGATGCCCGCGACGCGTCCCTTGAAATCACCGAGCTTCGCGCCGGCACCGCTGTCGCCGGTGAGTTGCTGGAAATAGTAGCCGGCGACACCGACATGCACATTCTTGGCGACGAACTTCGAAAGTCCCCAGTCGACGTGGAAGTCGATGCCGTTCTGGTACTGCAGATCCTTGTTCATTCCATTGTAGGTGACGCCCGCCAGCACCGAGAACTCCTGGCCGGATTCAGGATTGAGATAGGTATAGGCGCCGCCGACATCGATCGCAGTGAATCCGAAGCTGAGATTGGCGAGGCGACTGCTGTCATAGGTCCCGCTCGGGATGTTGCCGAAGATGTAGACCATCTCGTTGTTGACACCCTGATTCCATTTCAGCGTGCCCTGGTAGAAGACATCGGAGACCGTGTTGCGGTTGTCGGTTGCGACGCCCGAGACCGTATTGCCCCGCGGCCCCGTCAGTGTCGCGTCGACACCGACGCCGACATTTCCCGGCGCGGCAAGGAAGGTTACGGCGGCCTGGCCCCCGAGCACGGACTGAGCCCAGGTGTAGGTAAATCCTTCCACGAGAACGTCTGCATGCGCGTTGAGACCAGCGACGACCGATCCGGGCACCCGGTTGCCGATCACGAAATTCTTGCCCGCGTTGGCGCTTTGGTCGAGGTGAATGTAGATCGTCTCATACGCCCAGCCGGGCATGGCCGGTGCGGCGGTCAGGCTTGCGAACGCGCCGGGCAGCCAGAAGCTGACCCCGCCGGAATCGGCCAACGCCGCGCGCGGCGCTGCCGACAGTGCGAGTGCGCCAGCTATGCCCAGTGCGGCGCACCTGTGATTCTTGACCATCCTCATCCTGATCTCCCCACTTCGTTCAGGCCATCGTAGCGGATTCGCGCGCGCTTCAGTTGACCGCCTGCGCCTCCGGGAACTTCCATTTGCCGTTCAGGATTTCCGCCCGCGGCCGGTAGAGCCGGACCGTGTAATTCCAGCCCTTCATGGTCGGCAGGCAGTTCGGGATCTTGCCGTCGCAGCCGCCGAATTGGACCGCGACGGAGCCGTCGGGGCCCTTCGCGCCGGTGATATTGTTCAGCGTGTAGGCGTCGTAGGAATTCTTCTCGAAATATCCCTTGGCGTTGTAGACGCTGATCGACCAGAAGCCGTCGACCGGGACGTCGCGGACGGTCAGCTTGTAGACCGTCGTGCCATCATTCTTCGTAGGCGTGATGCTCAGATAGGTGGCGTCCTTGTCGGGATTGCCGCCCCAGCCGGCGGCCGTGCCGATCAGATGCCTGACAGGATCGACGTGCCCCTTGGGTCCGAAAGCATGCGCAAAGCCTCCGGTGTAATCATTGAGCGCAAGCAGCGCTTCGCGAATGGCTTTCTGGCTGGCGGGGTCCCAGTTCGGAAGTTCGAGCTTGCCGGTGCCTTTCTGGCTAACCTTGATGGCATCCTGCAGCGCGTGGACCTGTTCGAGATCCTTCGGATCGTTTGGATTGACGAGCGTCCGAATTCCGACCACCGCGTAGCGCGTGCCGACGTTGTCGCGCGTCAGCGTGCGCTTGCCGGCACCGTAATAGACCGCGGGCACATAATGATCCTCGCTGATCACCTGCAGTGCCATATAGCGCTTGCCAGGGTCCGGCATCGTGATCGTCACCGGCCCGGCGTCGAGGTCGAACACCCCTGATGTATAGAGCGTATCGCGGTTGAGCCGGATGACGGTCTGGTTGTCGATGCTGGCCGGCTCGCGGCGATGGTTGAGCTTTCCGAGGCCGACCCCCTTGGCGAGATTGCCCAGATAGAGATCGGACTCGGCGCGGGCAAAATTGTCGACCGTGACAGGTACCGGCGATTGCGCGAGCGATGCACTTTGGCCCACGAGGCAAAGGACACCACCAAAGAGGAAATTCCGCAGCATCATTTCATGCTCCCGACCGTGGCAGCCTTCACCTCGGTGAAGTCGCCCGGCTTCCAGCTCTTGTCGAAGGCCGCTGCTTCCGGCCCATAGATGCGAATATAGGCGAACCAACCCTTGCCGGGTTGTGTCTTGATCCAGTGCGCCTCGTGGCCTGTGGGCGCGTCAGGGCCGAAATAGAGCTGCGCCGGTGCGCTGCCCTTGATGTCCTTCAGCTCGAACATCGAGCGCAGCGCGCCACGATCCTGATCGGTCTGCACCTGCGATCGCGTCGCCGTGTCATAGACGGTGACCGACCAGAACAGTTTGCCGGGCACCGGCTGCGGCAACGACAATGTGTAGTTCTTGCCGCCGTCGAGGAAGGCGCCGGTAGCGTCGCGCACGCTCATCCAGTAGAGCGAGCCAGCGCCGGCGGTCCGGCGGAACATCGCCGGCGAGGTGACGATCGCCTGCGCGAACCAGCGGTCGCGCGCCTCGAGATCCATGCCGGCCGGCGTCTCGAATTGCGCGCTGCCCGGCGTCAGGCCGACCCACTCCCATTTGCGATCCGGCCAGTTGATACGATCGGGCCGTGCGCTGTCGAAGGCCGACACCAGCATCTGGTCGCGCCCAGCCTTGGCCGCACGCGCGAGGATGTCGGTCATGCGCGCGTCGGGCGCGAACGGCTTGCCCTTCTCGATGCCAAGTTCGGACAGCAGCCCATACATCGGCAGGAACGACGGAACGATCGGCTCCTCGTCGACAATCCGCTTGAGCACCTGCCAGAACTGACCGTTGTCTTCCCAGCGCAACGAGGAGCTGTCCAGCTTCTCCTTGGTCGTATCGACGACTGCGAGATTGCGGTTGCTGCCGAGCGGATGGACTTTTAGCGCACGCAACGCATCCATCGCCTTGTTGACGTCGCCGCCCCACCGGCAGCGCACGGATCGCCAGCAGGTTCTTGTAGGATTTCGAGCGCGCCACGTGATAGCCGGCCGGCACCGCACCCTTGTAGTCCGGCGCCAGCACAAGATGCTTGCCGCCCTTGCCGGCATCGGGCCCGGGCAACCCCATATCAAGCACCCAGCCCTGGTTGTGGTCGTTGACGAGGCCGATATAAGGTCCGGGCGGAATCTCGATGACGACCGGCCCCTTGCTCACGTCGATCACGCCGGAGCCATAGGGCGTATCAGAGTTCAGCGTGAAACCGACCTGACGAGGGCCCGCGGCGGCGATGCCGATCTTCTCGCCGTCCTTGATGCCGACCTCACGGTTGCCGTTGAAGATGCCTTCGACCGACACGGTCGGATACCAGAACCGATAGGCGGTGATCGCCCGCTGGAAGTCGGCGTCATCGCGTGCGCGCCTGGTCGTATCCGCCGTCGGATAGCCGCGCTCGAACGCGTAAGGCGCTTGGGTTTGCGCCGACGCCGGGATAACGCAAACGAGCCCAATGGCGGCGGTGGCGCGCAAGAGACGGACCTTCATCACGCAACTCCCTGTTGTACCGATAACTGATTTCCGGCGCTTCATTTCGTTGAACCGCCTGTTGTGATGGCGATCCGCTCGACGTCGGGCAGCTTCCACACCTTGTCGAAAAATTCCTTCTTTGGCGCGTAGAAGCGCGCCATCAGTTCGAACTTGCGCGCGGGGTCGGTCGGCAGCCAGTTCGTCTCCTGTCCGGTCGGAGCCGCCGGCCCGATATAGATGTCGACTGAGCCATCCGGGTTCTTCTTCAGGTCGGGGATTTGCGAGGACCGGCTGGCCCGAGCGACGTTCTTGATCAACGCATGGGTCGCGCGATCGTAGGCGGTCACCGACCAGTATTGTGCGACCGGAACATTGGCCGGAACGTTGAGGCGATAGGTCTTGCTGCCGTCGAAGGCATCGCCCGCCTTGTCGCGGATCGAGATCGCATAGAACTGACCGGCGCCCAGGCGCTTGATGCCGATATAGGCGTAGCTGTAAGCGAGAGCGCGGCTGTCGGTCGGGTATGCGTTCGGATCGGCGAACCCGTCGGAGTAGGCCTTGACGACGTCCGGCGGCGCCGGGAACGTCCAGCGGCTGGTCTCGGAGAAGAACGGCGGCAGGCCGGCGTCGTATTTCGCCGCCAACCAGGCACCCGCCTCCTTCGCCGCCGAAGCAAGCACCGTCTTCATCGCCTCGGACGGAGCGAACGGCCTTCCCTTCTCGATGCCGATCGACTTGAGGCTATCGATCATCACCCGATCCCGGTCGATCCACGGCTCGTCCTGTATGATCCGATTCAGGTGCTCGAAGAAAGCCGCGTCGTAGCGAATGGTGGAATCGAAATCGGTGTCCTTCACGTCGCTGAACACCGTCGCCGGCGGGCTGGCCGCCTGCGCCAGGGAATAGACCTTCATGCGCTTGCCGTAGGCGATCGCGGCCTGGACGTCGGCATCGCCGTGGCTCTTGAGGTTGGAGCGCAGAAGCATGTAGCCGCCGAACGTGTCGGACTGCAGCGCGATGTAGCCGTCGGGCTTCGGGCCGTTGTAACCCGGCGGCAGAATCAGGAACTTGCCGCCGGCACCCTTGTCGACGCCGAGCAGGCCGGCATCCTCGAGCGGCATCTGCCAGACCGTGACGATATTGCCGTTGAACGATCCGTTCGTATCGTTAGGCGGGAGATCGAGCACGATCGGACCATTCCGCGTGTCGAAGAACGTCATGAAGTACAGCGCGTCCGGATTCGGCGTCAGCGTCTGGTTGTGCCAATCAAGCGGACGCCCCCAATAGATCACCTGCCCCACCTTGCCCGGCGTCCTGGTCAGCATCTCCTGCCGCATCAGGTCGGTGTTGACCGCGGGAATGCCCCAGATCACGGCCTCGACAGCGCGGCGTTCGATCAGGCGGCGATTCAGATCATCGCTGGACGGCGTTTGGGCATATGCCAATACGGTCGCCATCATCAGCGCAAGTCCTCCGGCGATCAATGGCTTCATGACAATCTCCATCACTCAAAACGGATTCACATAATTGACGATCGCGAGCTGCCGCAGGATCACGCGGCGCACGACGTGGGTCGGCTTCAGATGGTCGGTGTAGATCGCCGCCGTTCCGGTCGAGCCGGCCGGCAGACGGTTGGCGAACGCGGCATCATCGAGCTTGACGCGCACGACGAACGGCACCGCCTCGATCGCCTTCGGCGCAACGGCGGTGCCCGAAGTCGTGGCCTGGCCGGTCGCGACCGCCTGCAGCACGCTTTCGACCTTGCCCGTGTAGATCTGCCCGGGCGCAAACTTGAAGGTGACCTCGACCTCCTGCCCGGGCGCAACGTAGCGCGCATCGATCTGATTGATCTCGACGCCGATGATTGTGTTCGAGGTGTCGATGAACGCCATCACCGGCGACAGCGGCAGGTTCGCGACCCGCGCGCCCTTGCGCAGCGCGAGGTTGGTGACGTAGCCGTCGGCCGGCGCGCGGACCACCGTCTTGTCGCTGTTCCACTGCGCGGCCTCGAGCTGGCCACTGAGCTGATCGACCTCGGACTGCCGCTGCTCGACGTCGAAGCCGCGCCCGGCGTCGCGTTCGTAAAGCGTCGTCATCTGCGCAAGCCGCGTCTTCGACAGCTTGAGCTGCGCCGTGATCGCCTTGACCTGCGCGTCATAGGGCGTCGGATCGATCTTGAAGAGGACGTCGCCGGCCTTCAGCGGCACGTTGGCGACGACGGGCACCTCGGTCACCTCGCCCGCGACGTCAGGCACGATCGACACTGCGTTGCGCACGACCAGCGCCGAGCCCTGCGGCGCGCCCCAGCCCATCGGCACCAGCAGGCCGAACAGCAGCAACACCAGCACGATGAAGGGAGACGCCTTCCAGAACAGGTTGAAGCGCACGATCTTGAAATGCACCAAGAGGAACAGCAGCACCAGATAGACGTTGAAGATCGCGACACCCATCACGCATCTCCCGCCCGGCGCGGCGCCGGCACATCGACATAGGCCCAGATGAACGCGATCGGCCACAGCGCAAAGCCGCAGATCAAGGTGATCCAGCCGGCGACCATCACGGCCTGCGCATAGGGGTGATTGCGCGATTTCGCGATGTGCCCGGGCAGCCAGCCGGCGATGCAGAACACGCCGATCGCGCTCGCGACCAGGATGACGAGCACGATCCAGGCGAAGATGTCGTAGCCGCTCATGGCTTCGCCTCCGTCGCGGCGCCGGCCGCGGTCAGGGGCGGAAAGACCTCCTTCCAGTCCTGCTTCATGTCGACCACGGTCCAGCCACCCGCGCTGGCGGCATCCAGCGCCTTGTCGAGCTTGCCGATCCTGGATTGCCGGTCGTAGGCATATTCACGAACCGCATCCGTGTGGTGCACGATGCCGGCGAAGCGCGCGCCCGACCCCGCCACGGTCCATTGCAGCATTTGCAGGTCGCCATCCGAGTTGCCGAACGCAAAGATCGGGCGGCGGCCGATGAACCGGTTGATGCCGACCGGCTTGCCCGGGCCGTCATCGATGAACTCGACCTTGGCTTCTTTCATCAGCACGGGCTTGCCGTCGGCGCCGATCTGGAATTTCACCACGCCGGACGAGCCGACCACCTGCTCCGGCGGGATGCCGTAGACCCGCTCCATCCACGGCCGCATGAATTCGACGCCGCCGCCGGATACGACAAAGGTCTTGAAGCCGTTGGCCCTGAGATAGGCCAGCAGCTCCAGCATCGGCTGGTAGACCAGGCTGTCATACGGCCGGTTGAAGCGCGGATGCCTGGCGGTCGCGAGCCAGTCGCGCACCGAGCTTGCGAACGCATCGGTGGTCATGCCGGCATGCGTCGCCATCACGATCTGCAGGAGGCCCTTCTCGCCGCTCGCGGCCAGCGCCTTGCTGTCCTTCTCGATAAGCGCCTTGAAGGGTTGCCGCGTCTTCCAGTCCGGATGCTCCGGCGCCATTGCCTTGACGCGGTCGAACGCGAAGGCGAGCTGGAAGTAGAACGGCTGCTCGGTCCACAGCGTGCCGTCATTGTCGAACGTCGCGATCCGCTCAGCCGGCGGCACGAAGTCTCGCCCGCCCTGTGTCGTGACGCGCGCGACGAAATCGACGATCGCCGATTTCGCCGCGCCGTCTTTCCAGGACGGTAAGGGATCGACCTGGCTCAGCGCGCGCGCCGGCGCCAGCGCGCTGAGCGGCAGGGCGATCAACGCGATCAGCAGCAATCTCTTCGAGACGGCAAAGGCACCAACATCGCGGCTCATCTCGCAGGCCTCCTCTGCCGGTTGAGCGACAGCACACGATCGTCAACCGGATTGAGTTGTCCCGGCGCCCTGTGCCTTGCGGCGCGCGCCGTCTCGTGTCGTATGCTGCGCCGGGCACCGCCGATGTGGCGCAGCAGCCGGTGCGGTGACCAGCGCACCGCGCCGGCAGACGGCGCGAACAGCTCGCGCTCGACCGCGCCGATCTCGTCATCGAGCGCGGCATCATGGGCGACGGCCTTGAACGCCTCGACCGTATGCTGCGGCGCGACCGGCTCGAACCGCTGCAGCCAGTCGAGCAGCGCGAAGTAGACCGCCTTGGCATCGCCACGGCGCGCGGCGCGCCGCAGCTCGCTGAAGGCGAACGCTTCCGAGCGGAGATAGGCCTCGCGACGCCGGCGAAGACGCGCCGCGATCGCCCGCACCATCCGCGGCATCAGCCAGCCGAGCCCGGCAAGCGCCAGGAGCACGAGCGCGATCGACAGCCAGTGGTCGGCGACGACATCGCGCAGCGCGCCCCATGACCGGCGCGGGCCGGAGGTGCCGACGGAGGACGCAGCGCCGGCTGCGGGGTTCGCCTCCACGTGCAGCGTCACCGGGTCGAGATGCGCCACATCGATGCTTTGCGCGCCGGTGTTCCACCAGCGCAGGTCGATCGGCGGCAGCACATAGTCGCCGGCCTTCTCGAGCATGTAGACGCCGCTGTCGGTGCGCGCCGAGGACAGCACATCGGTGCGCCCGTCGGTCTTGTCCTGGAGCGACGGCTGCGCAGGATAGAGCTTGAGTCCGTCGAACGCGGTGAACTTCACCGGCGGCAGCAGCATCGCGGGAATGCCTTCGGCCTTGACGGTGACGGTCCGCGTCACGGCGTCCCCGGTCTTGAGCTGATCCGACGAACGGTTGACGGTCTGCTCGATCGACAGATTGCGCGCGGCCAGGAACGGCTGCAGGGCGGAGGCCGCGTCCGGGATGAAGGCCTCAAATGCGATCGGCGGCAGCGCGAGTGTGGCCTCGCGCGTCGCCGGCGGCTCGGCGGCGTATTTGATGGTAATCGCCTGGCCGGCGATCGCGTAGCTGCCCGGCTCCTGCGGATGGATGGCGAATTCGAACCGGACGCCGGCATAGGTGAGGCCGTCCCGCTGCTCGTTTTCATTGATGCTCCGCAACTGACGGGTCACGGCATTGCGGACCTGGAAGTCGGGCAGCTCGGGTGGCGCCGTCATGTAGTTCGGCGCCAGCACGTCGATCCGCAGCGTGGCCGCCTGCCCCACCACGACGCGCGGCGGATCGATCGTCACCCGCAGGATCGGCTCCGGCGCGGTTTGCTGGGCGAGCGCCGCGCAGGGTATCAGCAGTCCGATCATCAGGGCTACGGCGGCGAGCGGGTGCCTCATGGCTTCGTCCCCGCCGGCCGCGTCGCGTCCTGGATCGCAAATTTCAGCTTGAGGAAGTCAGCCGGCGTGGTCTGGACCTGACGCATCCAGGCTTCGGCGGCGCCGGCCGTGGTGAGATCCGTCGGCTTCACCTCGATCCGCTTGCCGCCCTTCTGGGTCGGGTCGACCCGCATCTCGTCGGCCTTCTCGTCCGGCGGCGCACTGTCGTCCTGCTCCTGCTTCTTCCGCTTCTCCTCTTTCGCCTTCAGCGCCGCCACCACGATGGCACGGTTGGTCTTCGCGGCGACATGGCCGGGCGCGACCTTCAGAACCTCGTCATAGGCGGCGATCGCCTTCTCATAGGCGTGGTTCTGCGCCTGGGCGTTAGCCAGCGCAAAGCGTCCCTCGAGCGTCTCGACATGCGCGAATTCCTGCGCAGCCGTCAGGAAGTCGAACGCCCGATAGGCGACGATGCCGCGCCACATCGGATCGGAGAAGCGCTTGGCCGCGGTCGTATAGTCGCCGCGATCGAAGGCGATGCGTCCTTGCTGATCCGGCGTCAACCACAGGTCGGCAAAACGGCGCGACTCCTCCGCCCTCGCGGACGACACGTGCGACAGACAGACGAAGGCGACAACCCAGGCCACCGTCGTGCCGCGCCGGAACCAGAGCAGGCTGAGCAGTGCAATCGGCAGCAGCAGCCAAAAGCCCTCATCGCGCCATTGCGTACCGAACGCGTCACCCTGCGCGGCCTGATAGCGGGTTTCGATCCGGCGCTCGAGCGCCGCGATGTCGGCGTCGTCGATGCTGACCTGGACGACGTCCGAACCGAGCCCGAACCTTTCGCCCTTGTTCGGCGTGACGCTCAGCTTGACCAGGCCGTTCCGTCCGGCAGCCTGACGAACCGCTCCCTCCTCGTCACCGCCGTCGTCGGCGACAAGCAGGATCGTGCCGGGCACTGTTTCGGTCGCGAGCGCCTCCGCGGCGAGCGCCACCGCCGCGACCGCGTTCTTCCCGGGCGACGGCATCAGGCCCGGGGCAAGCGCGGCGAGGAAGGGTTCGATGACGGCGCGATCGTCGGTCAGCGGCATCACCAGATGCGCGGTGCCCGCATAGGCGATCAGCCCCGTGCGCGCGCCGGCGCGCGCCGCAAGCAGATCCCTGATCTTCTGCTTGGCGCGTTCGAGCCGCGTCGGCGCGACGTCGCTCTGCCCCATCGTTGCGTCGAGCGACAGCGCGATCATCAGCGGCGCCTTGTCCTCGACGAAGGGCGGCAGCTCACGCCGCCAGGTCGGGCCCGACAACGCGACGATGCCAAGCGACAGCGCGGCGGCGACCAGATAAAGCGGGCTGACGCCACGCCCCGTCCCCGGCTGCACGATGAGATGGTTGAGCAGATGCGGCGCGATCACCCCGCCCCATTGCGCCTGCGGGCTCTGCCGCCACCGCACCCATGCGAAGACGGCAGCAACGGGAATCAGCGCGAGCAGCCACAGCGGCCGCAGCAGATGGAAGGGAATCGCGGCCGCGTCATGCATGGCCGATCGCTCCCCTTCGTCCCAGCCCGCTTTCCAGCGACAGGCCGAGCCACAGCAGCAGCGACAGCACCACGGCGGCGCCGAGCGGCCACTGGAACAGCGGCTGCTTCGGCCGCCATGACAGCGTATCGAGCTTGGCCGGCGCGAGACGGTCGATGTCCGCGTAGATCGCCTGCAACTGCGCACCGTCCTCGGCACGGTAGAAATGGCCGCCGGTCGTGGCGGCGACCGACCGCAGGACGCCGAGATCGACGCGGTTCTCGCCGGTCGCGGCCGGATCGCCGACGCCGATCGTGTCGATCACGACGCCGTTCTGGTGCGCGATGTCGGCGGCATGCTCCGGAGGGACGCGGCTCGCCGTGTCGTTGCCATCCGTGAGCAGGACGAGAAGCTTCTCGCGCGCCTTGCTGGCCTCGAAGGTCTTGATCGCAAGCCCGATGGTGTCGCCGATCGCAGTCTGCTGTCCGGCCATGCCGACCTCGGTCTGCGCCAACAGCGCGGTCGCGGTCTGCAGATCCTGCGTGAACGGTACTTGCACATAGGGCCTGGTGCCGAACAGCACCAGCGCGACGCGGTCGCCGTGCCGATGCGCGATGAAATCCGCGACCACGCGCTTGACGCCGTCGAGCCGCGTCAACGTCGCGCCATCGCTGCCGCGGAAGTCGCGCTGGTCCATCGAGCCGGAGATATCGATCGCGAGCATCAGATCGCGCGCCGAAACCTCGCGCGTGACGGGATCACCGACCCATTGCGGCCGCGCCAGCGCCGCGACGACGAGCGCCCAGATCAATACGGCCGTCACCATCTGGATGCGCCGCCGTTGCAGCACGACGGCGCCGCGCTGCGGGGTCTGTCCGGTTGCCGCCGCAAGGCGGTCGAAGAACGGCACCATCACCGAGGCCTGCCGCGCGCGATACGGCGGCAACAGCCACCACACCAGGATCGGCAGCGGCAGGAGCGCGAGCATCCAGGGCCATGTGAACTCAAACATGGTGCCCCCTGATCCAGCGCCGCACCAGATCCTGCAGCGCCGTTAGATCGCCGGCATCCGCCGTCGTCCGCCCGTACGGCGCGGTCGCGACCAGCCGTCCGGCGCCTTGCGAGAATTCGTCCCCGCCATAGCTGCGGTCGAGGAACGCAAGCCAGCCCGCGCCGGCAAGTGGCGCGATGGTTTCGCGCGGAAAGGCATCGAGCGCGGTCTGCCGCACCAGCAGCGCGAGGCTCGCGGCCATTCCCTCCGGGACGCCGCCTTGTGTCTGCAGCAGCCGGTCAAGCTCCGCGAGCGCCGCGCGCCGATAGCGGTTGGCGCGGAAATGTCGCAGCAGGCGCCACGCCGCGACGGCGACCCCTGCGGCAACCAGCACGATCACGATCCGCGACGCCCATGTCGCCGGAAGCAGGCTCACCGACGGGGGCAGCGGGATATCGATCAGGCCCGCGACGGGATCCACAATGACGGGTTGGGGATCAGCCAAGAGCCGCCTCCGCTCGGGCGTGACCGCCACCGCGTCCGTGCCGGGCCGGCAGCCCGCCCAGGAGACGCCGGATTTGCGGCGCCGTTTCCTCGGCTGTGCTCAGCGGCAGCACCGGAATGCCAAGCTCGCGCGTCCACGCGAATACGCCGCGCAGCCGCTCCTGCGACGCCTGCGCGATACTCTTGCGGACGCTCTCGCGACCAACTTCGAGCTGAATCTGCAGCTCGCCATCGGTGACGGTCATCCGGCTCGAGGCCGGCAAATCGCTTTGCAAGGGATCGTGGACCAGCACCGCGACCACGTTGTTATGCCGGGCGATCGCCCCGATCATCCGGCGCGTCGCGCTATCGGCGCCATCGAAATCGCTGATCAGGATCACGGTTGCGTCATGCATCGTCCGCCGCTCGGCATGTTCGAGCGCCCGGTTGAGCATGCCTGACGCCGGAACGATGCCTCGGCCGACGCCGAGCGCCTGGTTCTGCGCGACGATGGTGGACAATATCTGCAACACCGTCGCGCGACTGCGCCGCGCCGCCAGCTCGACGACATCGCTGTCATTGAACACGATCGCGCCAATCCGGTCGCCGACGCCGAGCACACGCCAGGCGCCGATCGCGGCGGTCTCGGCCGCGGTGACCGACTTCATGGCGCGCCGGCTGCCGAAGAACATCGACAGCCGCTGATCGACCACGAGCAGAGCCTGACGGTCGCGCTCCTCGTTGAAGACGCGCACATGCGGCTTCTGCAGCCGCGCCGTGACCTTCCAGTCGATCTCGCGGACATCGTCACCCGGGCGATAGTCCCTGATCTCCTCGAAGTTCAGCCCGCGGCCGCGCATGCGCGAGGCGAACCGGCCCGACAGCAGACTATGCACCGGCTGGCGCGGCAGGAACGAAACCCTGCGATCCCGGAATTCGAGCGCGATCAGATCGTCGAGACCGACGTAGACACCGGGCGTTCTGGCTGATGTCTCCGTCATCACGGCCTCACGCTGCAGCGACAAGCTCGGTGATTTTGTCGATCACCTGGTCGGGGCTGATGCCCTGCGATACGGCCTCGTAGCTCAGGATCAGCCGGTGCCGCAGGCAGTCGTGGATGACGGCGCGGATGTGGTCGGGCGTGACGAAATCCTGCCCGTCGAGCCATGCCCGCGCCCGCGCGCTGCGGTCGATGGCAAGGCTGCCGCGCGGGCTGGCGCCGATCTGGATCCATTTACTCAGGGGTTCGCCGTAGCGGCCGGGAAACCGCGTCGCATAGATCAGGTCGACGATATATTTCTGTGCGAGGTCGGAGACGAAAATGCCATCGAGCTCGCCGCGCGCATCGAGGATCGCCTGCTGCGGCACCGGCGGCGGCTCGGCAGCTCCGGCTTCCGGCTTCCGCGCATTCTCGGCGCGATTGAGCTTGATGATCTCTCCTTCGGTCGCCTCGTCGGGATAGGTGATCACGACATGCATCAGGAAGCGGTCGAGCTGCGCCTCGGGAAGCGGATAGGTGCCCTCCTGCTCGATCGGGTTCTCGGTCGCGAGCACCATGAACAGGTCTGGCATCTTGTAGGTCTTGCCGGCAACGGTGACCTGACGTTCTTCCATCGCTTCCAGCAGCGCCGACTGCACCTTGGCCGGCGCGCGGTTGATCTCGTCCGCGAGCACGAGGTTGGCGAAGATCGGCCCCTTCTGGAACTGGAACTGGCCGCCCTTCTCGGTCTGCAGGTAGATCTCCGCGCCGGTCACGTCCGACGGCAGCAGGTCCGGCGTGAACTGCACGCGCGACAGGTCCGCGGCAAGATTCTTCGCCAGCGTCTTCACCGCCCGCGTCTTGGCAAGCCCCGGCAGGCTTTCGATCAGGAGGTTGCCGTTGGCCAGCAACCCGATCAGCATGCTCTCGACCAGATGATCCTGCCCGAGCACCGACTTGCCGATGCGCGCCTTGAGATCGAGCACGGCGTCGCGCGCCGCGGAGTCCTTGGCGGTTCGCCGCGCCGGGGCGGCCGCTAACTGTGTTGCGGCATGGTCTGACATTGCACTACGGCTCCTTGGACCCCGTAAACCACCGGTAATAGGGGTTTCGCCTCGCCGCTTGGCTCAGGCTCGCCATCTCGCGCGCGTAAGCCTGCCTGTTGCCCGCATAGGCGCTGAGGCCGGCACGATAGAACGCATCAAGATCTCGCCTTTCGCTCAGCAGCGAGGCGGTGAATTGCTCGTCCGCTCCCTTGAGCGGCGGTTCGCTACGGTACTGCCAGATGTGCGAAATCGTCCGGCTGAACTCGTCCGGACGAACCCATGTCGCGTATTCGATCCGCGGCCTGTCGTCCGTCACCGCCGGCGCGTCCGCCGCGTAGCGCACGAGCCCGTCGCGGTCGGTGATCCAGGTTGCGATCAGCGCCGCGACCGAGTTGACGCCGACCGCGGAAAGCGCCGCAGACGTCTCGGGCTGATTGAATCTCGCGCTGATGCGCTCCGCATCCAACTGAATCGGACGACGCGACCCGACAAGCAACATTTCATGCAGCTCCGATGTCCACAGAGACGCGTACGGAAACACATCGATGAAGCTGCGAACCAGTGCGCGCGTGTCCTCGTCGTTCTGCGTTGGCAGCGGCAACCACTGCGCGACAATCCCGTCGTCGTTCAGTCGCGACGAAGCCAGACGATAAAAATCGCGAGAATAGAGATTGACGACGCCCACCGCCGATGGCGGCGGTGGCTCCAGCGTGATCAGGTCGTAGGTCTGGCTCTCGCGCTGCAGGAGGCGACGGCCGTCGCCCAAGCGCTTCTCCAATCCCGGGTCGGACGCGGCGTTGAAGGTGCCGTCGAACATCGGAGCCGCACGAAGGACCGCCGGGAGCAGCTCACCCACCACCCTCCTGTCGAGAGCAGGGAATTGCGAGAGAGCACCGGCCGTGATGCCCGTGCCGTAGCCGATCACCAGGGCTGATTTCGGCTCGCCATTGTGAATGATGAGAGGCAGGAGCGCTTGCAGCCGCATGTAGCGCAGCGACGGCATGGCGTCGCCGGAATTGGATACGCCCTGGATATAGAGCCGGCGGAAGCGGCCGGTGTTGACCACCGCAACGGTCCCACCCGGGCTCTCTTCATAGAACATGATTTTTCCCGACCGCGCTGCCGGCAGCAATTGGGCCAATCGGTCGGACGGCGTGGCGACCGCAGCGACGATGCAGGCTGCGCCGACCGCGAATGCCAGTCCAAGACCGGTGCGGCTCGAGCGACCGCCCCAGCAGGCCAAGACACCCAGCAGGCCGGCACCGATTGCGAGCAATGCAAGTGTGTGGACCAGCCCGAGCCAGGGCAGAAGCACGAAGCCGGTGAGAAGCGCGCCGCCCACACCGCCCAGCGTATTGACCGCCACGACGGCACCAACGTCCTGCCCGATATGCGCATCCCGCACCACCAGACGCAGCGCCACCGGAAAGGCCGCCCCGAGCAGCAAGGTCGGCAGGAATACGATGCAGAACGCTGCCACCGCGAAGCGGGCGCACATGCCGGCGAACTGGCTTTCGGTAAGGCGGAGCACGAACGCCTCGGTCGCCGTCTGCGCGACCACGAGCCAATGGCCAAGTGCCGCGATCTCGATCAAAGCCAGGAAACCGGCGGCGGCGATCAGAAGGCCAAAGACACTCCAGGGATCGCGGATCCGGTCGATTACCCGCGCAACGATCGCGGCACCCGCCGCAAGTCCCGCGAGGTACGTCGCAAGCACCACGGAAAACGCGAAACTGCGCGTACTCATGAACTGAACGATGGACTGGGACCAGACAACCTCATAGCCGAGGGCAATTGCGCCGGCGGCGGCATAGAGGGCAACGGCCAAGCCGACCCGGCGCGGTTGATGCGCCGCCGCGCGGCCGGCAGGCTTGATCCTCGCCGACGCCAAGGGAATCCGGCCAAGCACCGTTGCCCCCGCCGCCGCGAGGGCATTGAGGGTCGCCGCCGCGATCGAGGTCCCTTGCACCCCGAACAGCGGAATGAGGACAAACATCGGCAGCAGAGCGCCAAGAATCGCGCCGGCCGTGTTGGCGGCGTATAGCCGGCCGCCGACGCGGCCGGCATCGCCGGAATTCTGCAGCACCGCACGCACAAGGACCGGCAGCGTCCCACCCATCAGAAGCGGGGCGATGCCGACCAGAACGAACACCATGGCCCATGCGAGCAAGCCGCTCGCGCTCTCGATCGCCACGAAGACCGGCGCGATATTCGCCAGGATCAAGGTGGTGGCGACGCCGGTTATGCCGATGCCGATCTCGATCGCGATGTAGAGTTTCGCCGGCTGGCTGGCGCGGTCAGCCCTTCCACCAAAGATCAGGCCGCCCAACGCCAGGCCGGTAAAGAAGGCGCTCACGGCGGTCGTGATGGCGTAGACATCAGCGCCGACCACGAGCGAGAGCTGCTTGATCCAGATCACCTGGTAGATCAGGCCGGCGGCACCCGAGACGAATGCCAGCGCCGCTGCGACAAGCCTCCGGCTCGCGCCGGCGTCCAGATTCTTTCGGTGTGCTCGGGTCGCGGTCGATGCAGACCCTATGCTCGATCGAGCATCCATCCGCTAATCCCCTTGGATACAGTGCGAGACAGGCCGATACCACTGGCCTGTCTCGCAGGGCCTCGCGACTATTCGAGACCACGCTTCTTGAACGATTCATCGACCTTCTTGTCGACCGCACGACGAATCTGGTCGATGCTGAAGCTCGCAATCCGCTGGCTTGGCGGATATTCAACAAGGGTCTGCAGGAACGCTGCCGCCTTGATTTGTGCCTGAGCGATCATGTACGCGTTCTCTACCCGCCATTGATCGTACATGCTGCCCGATATCTCCGCGTGTTCGTACGGATCCATGCGCAGATTGAATATCTTTGGCACGCGCAAAGGCGTGAACGGGTGGGCCCAGACGTCGAACTGGCCGGGCTGATCCTGCCGTTCAAAGGTATGTTTCCAATCGCCGTTTCGCATCGCAACGAGATCACCGTCGTCGTTGAAGTAGTAGAACTCGTTGCGTGCGCTCTTGTCGGCCTTGCCCGTGATGTAGTCGAGCTGGTTGAACCCGTCGAGGTGATTGCGGAAGGTGGTCGAGCCGCCTTGCGGCTGCCAGCCGGTGAGCAGGCGATCCTTCACCCCGGGATCGCCGGCGGCGGCAAGGAGCGTCGGGAACCAGTCGAGACCTGACACGATTCCGTTGGCAACCTCGCCTGCCTTGACGTGGCCGGGCCAACGGATCATCGCCGGCACACGGAACGCGCCTTCCCAATTGGTGTCCTTCTCCGACCGGAAGGGCGTCGTCGCTGCATCCGGCCAGGTGAACGCGTTCGGGCCGTTGTCCGTGCTGAAGACGACGATCGTGTTGTCTGCGATCTTCAGGTCATCGAGCGTCTTGAGCAGCTTTCCGACGTTCATGTCCATCTCGACCATGCCGTCAGCGTATTCATTGCCCGGCATGCCGCTTTGCCCGCGCATCGAGGCACGAACGTGGGTAAAGATGTGCATGCGAGTGAAGTTCATCCAGGTAAAGAACGGCCTGTTGGCCTTTGCCTGTCGCGTGACGAAATCGATCGCAGCACCTGTAGTCTCGTCATCGACTGTCTCCATCCGCTTCCTGGTAAGCGGGCCGGTATCCTCGATCTTGCCGTCGGCGGAAGCTTTGAGGACGCCACGCGGCGAATAGGCTTTGACGAAAGCTGCGTCGTCCTTCGGCCAGTATGGCCGCTCGGGCTCTTCTTCGGCGTTAAGATGATAAAGATTGCCGAAAAACTCATCGAAGCCGTGATTGGTCGGCAGGTATTCATCACGATCGCCGAGATGGTTCTTGCCGAACTGACCTGTGGCGTAGCCGAGAGGCTTCAGGGCCTGCGCGATAGTTATGTCGCCCTTCTGCAAGCCGACCGGTGCTCCCGGAATACCGACTTTGCAGAGGCCGGTCCGCAGGCAGACCTGTCCGGTGATGAAGGTGGAGCGGCCGGCGGTGCAGCTATTCTCGGCATAATAGTCGGTGAAGATCATGCCTTCATTGGCAATGCGGTCAATGTTCGGTGTTTTGTAACCGACCAGCCCGCGGGTATAGGCGCTGATGTTGGACTGGCCGACATCGTCGCCGAAGATCACGAGAATATTCGGCTTGGCCGCGTTCGGCTGCTGCGCTGACGCGGGAGACCCGGCAAATGGCGCCAGGCTTGTCGCGACCAACGCCGCCGCGAACAAGCCACGAAGCAGCCCTCCGCGACTACCGGACTGCCTGGCAACGATATTGCTCTCATCGCTCATTCTTACGCTCCTTGCTTGTCGAACGGTTTTTGTGACGATTGAGAATCGGGTCGGCGCACCACGCAGCGAAAGCCGACATGGCTGGTCGAGGTGTCGACCGGCTCGGCATGGCGGGCGGCAGGGCGATACCGGCGACAGTAATTCGGTGCGCACAGATGCGAGCCGCCCTTGAGAACCTTGCGCGGGATCTTGATCGCGGGCTGGGCGGGGTCGTAGCTCGCCTCCTCGCGGCCGCCGCGCGGATTCTGCGGGATGCAGCAGGGCTTCGCGGCGTCGGCCTCATGACGGGCGGACCACCAGTCGGCGGTCCACTCCCAGACATTGCCGATCATGTCGTGGACGCCGTAGCCATTGGGCGGAAACGCGGTCACCGGCGAGGTCCGGTCGAAGCCGTCCTCGCAGAGGTTCTGAATCGGGAAATTGCCCTGCCAGGTATTGGCCATGTGCTTGCCGCCGGGCGTCAAGGCGTTGCCCCAGGCGAACTCCTCGGCCTCGAGCCCGCCGCGCGCCGCGAACTCCCACTCGGCTTCGGTCGGAAGCTCCTTGCTGGCCCATTTGGCGTAGGCGAGCGCATCGGCATAGGCGACGTGGACCACCGGATGGCTGCCGAGCACGTTGATGTTGCTGCGCGGGCCGTAGGGGCGGCGCCAGTTCGCGCCCTTCATCAAGGTCCACCATTGGCTCCAGTCGCGCAGGGTGGTGACGCGGCGCGGCGGCTGAAACACCAGCGAGCCGGCGTAGAGCATATGCGGCAGCGCACCCGGATATTGCGCAGGATCCGGCGGTCGCTCGGCGACCGTGATGTGCCCGGTCTCCCGCACGAATTCGCGGAATTGAGCGTTGGTCACCGGGGTGCGGTCGATCCAGAAGCCGTCGACCGAGGCGCGATGCGCCGGCGCCTCCTCGGGATAGTGATGGTCGGAGCCCATGCGGAACGTGCCGCCGGGAATCCAGACCATGTCGTCGGTCTGGACGCGGTCGTCACGCTCTCGTTCAGCGGAGGCGATCTCTACCCGGGACATGGCGATGCACCTCTTTGGGCATTACCGCGAGCAGTAGTCCCAGAAGCCCTGTGTTCGAGACGGGTCGGTGTAGTACCAGCACATGCCCGCTGCCGGTGCCGGTCCCGCCCAGGCGGCTGCGCTCGCCGCGCTGACGAACCCGATCGCTGCGCCGGCCGCGACCGCGCCCCCGACCGGCCAGCCGTACCAGCCGGGCCGCGCCCAACCTCCCGGCCGCGGTCCGACCCAGCGCGTGCCGCCGCCGTGCCAGCCGGGGCGAACGCCCGGCCCCACCACCATCCGGCTCCGGTAAGCTACCGCACCGCCGCGTGGTCCGACGGCAACGCCGCCCCGGCGCGCGACAGCGCGCACCTGCACAACGTTACCGCTGCCTTCCTGCTGTGTGATGATCGGCAGTGAAGCGGAAGAGCCGATGCTGACCGCCGACGCCGGGCCTGCTTGCGCGACAATCGCGGCTGCTCCAACGAGCGCCAGACGGAAAATCCTGTTGAAGATCGGAGCCTTATGATCTCGGTGACCGAACGTCGTGCATGATTGCATCGTGCCTGAGTGCATTGTCGCGCCCTTCCATTTTTCTGTGCTGCACTTTTCGGCAGCGTTGATCCGTCAGGTCTTCTTCCCTTTCTCCTCCGTTGCCAATCCATGTGCACACTTGCATGCACAGTGCTCTCCATCGTGCCTCGTTCCACTGGACGTTGTCACGAGCGAATTCTGCTGTCAGTTCAAACGATAGCGAAACGCACTATACAAGTGATGTGCACTTTGTGCCAATCTCAACCCCGAGGCGTGCAGGCTTAACGAAAGATGCTCCAATTCGATCAATCCGATCCGGTCGGCCTTATTGCTTTCTCGGAAAAACAAGCGAAAATCCGCACGTTTGCAAATCCGCATCACGATCTCGCCATGCGAATCAAACCAATTTAGGCACATTGTCGCGGGGCACACTTTTTGTACCGACTTGCACCGACTTCAAGCATTTGGTTTTAGTAGATTAATCGCGCTGCAGTTGTGAACGTGGATATGGGCCAACACCTGACGGTTAGCACCGGCGAGCTTGACGGCTTCGAGGGTCTTTACGATGCCGTCAAAGGCTCGCATGTCGATGTCATGCAGCTTGAGCGCGGCAAGTTGCGCGGCACATTGTCTCACGTCGGGATCGGTGATTTTTCGCTCAGCATCGGCGCATTCAATGTCGGGGTCCGCACCCAGCGCATCTCGACCGATCCCAAGCTGATCATCGGGATGCTGCTGAACGCGACCGACCGTGTCACGCATTGGGCGTTCGACATGCAGCCGGCCGATGTGCTGGTGATTCCGCCGTCGGTCGAGCATGACGGGGTCTTTCACAGCGCTTCGTCCTACGCGGCCATCCGCTTCGACCTCTCCGATCTGCCCGACATATTCGGCGGCGAGCCGCGGCTCGCCGACGCCGAAACCTGGCAGGCGAAGAACCACTTTCGCGCCGACCCCACGATCGGCATGGGCGCGGCGGACAAACTGCCGCGGATCGTCGCGCACCTCGCGCGCTATCCGGACGCCTTGACGGACGCGTCGGCCGACTTCTGGAGGCGCGCGATCGTCGACTGCGTGACCGCAACGGTCGTGACATCGCTGCCGCCCGACGGAACGAGCTATCTGCCGTCGGCGATGCGCTTGGTGCGCCATGTCGAGGACTATCTGCACGCCGCGGGCACGCGCCCGGTCCACGTCTCGGAAATCTGCACCGAGCTTCGGCTGTCGCGACGCAGCCTGCACCGCGCCTTCCACGAGGTGTTCGGGGTCGGCCCGGTGACTTTCCTGCGCTACAAGCGGCTCTGCATGATCCGTTCGATCCTGCGCGAAAGCACCCCGGACCAGACCACCGTCTCCAAGGTTGCGATCGAACAGGGCTTCATCGAACTCGGGCGCTTCTCGCAATATTACCGCGCGATGTTCGGGGAGTATCCGTCGCAGACGCTTGGCTACGCCGGGTAGAGCGTTTTCGAGCGAAGTGGATACCGGTTCGCGTGAAGAAAACGCGTCAAAATGAGAATCTAGAGCCCCGTTCCGATTCAATCGGAACGGGGCTCTAGGACCGATCGACATTCAGGATTCCCAAGCGGTTTGATCGCTGATTCATAGAGTTCCGTGATTCGAGACACGGAGCAGATGGTGGCGGCGAAACGATATGAGCTGACGGAGGCGCAATGGGCGAGGATTGCGCCACTGCTGCCGGGGAAAGCTGGCGACCCGGGACGTACGGCTGCGGACAATCGACTGTTCGTCAACGGATGTTTGTGGGTTTTGCGATCGGGCGCACACTGGAGCGACCTGCCGGAACGGTACGGCAAGTGGAAAACGGTGCATCAGCGCTTCAGCCGCTGGTGCCATGCCGGCGTCTGGGAGTGCGTGTTCGCTGCTCTGACCGCCGATCGCGACAACCAGTATCTGATGATCGACAGCACCATCGTTCGCGCCCACCAGCAGGCGACGAGCGGAAAAGGGGGGCCAAAGATCAGGCGCTGGGGCGTTCCCGAGGTGGACTGACCACCAAGATCCACATGCTGGCTGATGCGCTCGGCCGTCCGCTCCGCTTCATCGTCACGGCTGGGCAAGTTAATGACATCACCCAGGCGCCGGCACTGCTCCACGGCCAAAGCGGCGATGCCGTGCTCGCCGACAAGGCCTATGACAGCAACGCCCTGCGTGCGATCATCGCGGAAATCGGCGCAACGGCGGTGATCCCGTCAAACCGCACCCGCAGGATCATCATTCCGCACGACGCCGACGCATACAAACAGCGCAACCGCATCGAGCGCTGCTTTGGCCAGCTCAAACACTTCCGACGCTTGGCAACCCGTTATGACAGGCGATCTGACAACTTTACCGGCTTCATCCATCTCGCTGCCGCAATGATCTGGATGCAATGAATGTCGATCGGTCCTAGCGCGATCCAGCCGCTGCGCGCGCAAGCTCATTTCGATCGCCCCGGATCGCCATTGCCCGACAGCACCTGCGCGGCGCCGCCGATGCCGCGGAGGAAGGCTTCATCGAAGGTGACGCCGCGAAACTGCCATTTGTAATCCTTGCCGTGCCAGGCCATCCGCCATTGCGTGGCCCAGCCGAGATCCTTGTCGTCCCAGACCAGCCGACCGAGCAGGGTGGCCTCGCCTTGCGCCGCGACGATCGAACTCAGCTTCGCCGGCGGCGTCTTCAACAGTTCGGCGGCGGTGAGGTTGGCGCTCGTCAATGCCGCTGTATCGGGCAGCACGAAGCGCATGCCGCGTTTTCCGGCCGCAGCCGCAAGCGCGTCGCGTTGCAGGTCGGACTGCGTCCCGTCGGATGTGACGACGTAGTCCTTCGGGCCGTGCTGCATCTCGGCGAAGACGCCGAGCACCGGTCGCTGCGACCGCCACGGCTTGAGACCGAGCCTGGCGAGAATGCCGTCGATCTTCTTCTCGTCGAAATTCACCGTCAGGTCGTAGGGCCGGTCGCGGGTGCCCTGCTCGTCATGATGCGGCTTGCCGGCATATTGATCGTGATAGTCGAAACTGCTGACGAACGCCTTGGCCTTCGATTTGTACGCGGCAAGCCGGTGGTCGCCTGCCAGCATTGGCTGACCGGAAACCTTGATCAGGACGTCCTCCAGACACGCCCCGAAGCCTACGATGCGGTTCGGCTCGCCCTGGCCGGTGACGACGGTTTGCGCGCGGTAGAGGCTGTCGTCTGCTGCGGCCATCGCACCACCGCAAGCGATCCATGCAGCGGCAAGCAGCACGCGAACCGCGCCGCGTGCGAGCGTGGCGAGCAGATCGCGCTTCGTCTCAAGCAAGGCAGCCATGGTCACCTCCGCTCGGTCACTTCATTGACGGCTCAGATTGGCGGTATTTCCCGGTCGCGCGCCAGCGCGTTCGGGCATGGGCGCCATTCCATCAATCCCACTGCGCGCTATGGCCACGCGCGGCAGGCCTGACATATGCTCAGCGCATGCGTGGCAGCGCCGCGAGCGCAGCCCAAGACAAGAGCACCGAGCAGGAGACGTTCCGTGAAATGCTATGAGTTGCAAGGCCCCGGCGGCGTCGACGCGCTGGCGCTGGTCGACAAGCCGGTTCCGCAAGCCGGCCCGGGCGAGGTCCTGGTGCGGCTGAAGGCGGCGACGCTGAACTATCGCGACCTGCTCACGGTCAAGGGCGGTTACGGCTCGCGCCAGAAATTTCCGCTGGTGCCGGTCTCCGACGGCGCCGGCGTGGTCGAGGCGGTCGGCGCCGGCGTCAGGACCTTCGCACCCGGCGATCGCGTGATCGGCAGCTTCTTCGAAAGCTGGCTCGCCGGCGAGCCGAGCGAGGCGCGGATGCGCGCGGCGCTCGGCGGCAGCGTCGACGGTGTGCTGACCGAGTACCGGGTCTTCCCCGCGCATGCGCTGGTGCGCACGCCGGATCATCTGAATGATATCGAGGCCGCGGCACTGCCATGCGCCGGCCTCACGGCGTGGAGCGCGGTGGTCAAGCTCGGCGACCTCAAGCCGGGGCAGACGGTGCTGACCCAGGGCACCGGCGGCGTCTCGCTGTTCGCGCTGCAATTCGCCAAGATGTGCGGCGCCCGCGTCATCGCGACATCCTCCAGCGACGCCAAAATCGCGCGGCTGAAGCAGCTCGGCGCCGATGTCACGCTTAACTACAAGTCCACGCCCGATTGGGGCAAGAAGGCGCGCGAACTCACCGGACGCGGTGTCGATCTCGTCGTCGAGGTCGGCGGCGTCGGCACGCTGAACGAGTCGATCCGCGCCACCAGGATCGGCGGCACCATCGCCTTCATCGGCGTGCTCGCAGGTCCCGCCGCGTCCGACACGCGGCTGCCGCTGATGGTGATGCAGCAGCAGCGGCTGCAAGGCGTCACCGTCGGCTCAATCGAGGATCTGCAGGCGCTGTGCGACGGCATCAGCCTGCACGGCGTCAAGCCTGTCATCGACAAAGTGTTCGCGTTCGACCAGGCCAAGGCAGCGTTCGCCCACATGGCGAGTGGCGCGCATTTCGGCAAGATCGCGATTGCGATCGGCTAGCACGCCCACGATCAAGGCCTGGAGCATCCTGAGATTGCGCCGAACAGCGACGGCGCTGCGCTCCCTCGCCCCGTTCTTACGGGGAGAGGGTTGGGTGAGGGGCTGCCTCCGCATATGTCTGGTGATAGCTGTATTCGCGGAGACTCCCCCTCACCCGGAACGCATCGAACGATGCGTTCCGACCTCTCCCCGCACGCGGGGCGAGGTGAAGCGGAGCTCGCCGCTCGATTTAGGTAAGCTCATCCCGCTCTAGCGTCCCGTGAACTGAGCCTTGCGTTTCTCGACGAAGGCCTGGCGGCCTTCCTTCGCGTCGGCGCTCTCGCGGATCACCTGCTGGAGCTCGATCTCACGCCGAAACTGATCGGCGTAGCTGGCGTGCTCGCTCTCCTCGAGGAGCTGCCGCGTCGCGACCAGCGCGCGCGTCGGTCCGTCCGCGAGACGACCGGCGAGCGCCTTCGCCTCGTCGAGCAGTTTGGCATCGTCGACCACGTCGCGCACCAACCCCCACTCCTTGGCCCGCTCGGCCGGCAGCGGCTCGTTCAGCAGCATCAGGTCGAGCGCGCGCTGGCGGCCGATCAGGCGCGGCAACAGCCAGGTCGAGCCGAGATCCGGCACCAGGCCGATCCGGCTGAACACCTGGATGAAGCTCGCCGAGCGCGCCGCCAGGATGATGTCGCCGGACATCGCGAGGCTGAAGCCACCGCCGGCCGCGACGCCGTTGACCGCGACCACCACCGGCACGCGGCATTCGCGCAAGGCCTGCATCGCCGGCCAATAATGCCTCATCACGCCGGTGTAGATGTTGTCGCCGAGCGACTGGAACGCCTTGAGGTTCTGCCCGGAGCAGAAGCCGCGTCCCTCCCCGGTCAGGACCAGCGCGCGGATGTCCGGATCGAGGCTCATCTCGCCGACGGCGCGCGCGAGATCGCCGAGCAGTTCCGGCGTCATGGCGTTCAGGCTCGCGGGATCGTTGAGCGTCAGGATGCCGACCTTGCCGTCCCGTTCACGCTTCACACCAGTCATTTTCCGCTCCCTGAAATTGGTTCTTGTTGTTGCACTGACAGTGCCATGCTTGGCATGCTACGCCAACGTGTCCCACCCGCAACAAGAACAGCGAAAGCAACGCCATGTCCGACCAGTTCTCCAACTCGCAAGTGATCCGCAAGCCGGCCGTCAGCGCCAAGGGCGGCATCGTCGCCGCACAGTCGCGCCGGGCGGCCGAGGTCGGCGCGGAGGTATTGGCTGCGGGCGGCGATTGCGTCGACGCCGTGATCGCAACCACCTTCGCGCTTGGCGTCGTTGAGCCCTGGATGAGCGGCGCCGGCGGCGGCGGCGCGATGGTGCTCTATCGCGCCAAGGAGAACCGCGTCGAGGTGATCGACTACGGCATGCGCGCGCCCGACGGCCTGCGCATCGAGGATTATCCGCTGACCGGCGGCGCGGCCTCCGACCTGTTCCCCTGGGCGCGGGTCAAGGACGACCGCAACCTGCACGGCCCCGGCTCGATCGCTGTGCCCGGAGTCGTTGCCGGCATGGAGGAAGCGCATCGTCGCCACGCCAAAATGCCGTGGAAGGACCTGCTGGCGCCGAGCGTCAAGCTCGCCGGCGAGGGCCTTCTGGTCGATTGGTGGACCACCGCGATGATCGCAAGCTCCGCCGCCGATCTGCGGCGCTATCCCGCCAGCGCGGTGGCGTATCTGCAGGATGGCCTGCCGCCGAATGCGCAATGGGGCATCAGGTCGGTGGTCCGCATGCCGCAGGACAGGCTGAAGGCCACGATGGCGCAGCTCGCCGCGGCCGGCCCGCGCGATTTCTACGAGGGCGATCTGGCGCGCAGCATCGCCGACGACATCCAGGCCGCCGGCGGCACGCTGTCGGTGCGCGACCTCGCCGCCTTCCGTGCCCATCTGCGCGAGCCGTTGAAAATTCCCTATCGCGGCGGCACGGTCTATGCGACGCCGGAGCTGACCGCGGGTCCGACCATGGCGCGCACGCTCGGCCTTTTGCAAAAGGCGCTGGCGCCCGCGCAGGGCGGTCCGGATGCGGCGGCCTACGCAGCCTATGCCGAGGCGCTGCAAGCCGCCTATCGCGAGCGGCTGAAGGACATGGGCGACGTCGACGGCCGCCGCGCGCTCGGCGCCGAAGCAATCGCGCCAAGCTGCACCACGCATTTCTCCGCGGTCGACCGCGACGGCAACATGGCCGCGGTGACGCAGACGCTGCTGTCGACCTTCGGCTCCAAATTCGTGACGCCGAACACCGGGCTGACCATGAACAACGGCATCATGTGGTTCGATCCGACGCAAGGCAATCCGAACTCGCTCGCGCCCGGCAAGCGCTGCCTGACCAACTACACGCCGGTCGTGGCGCAGGCCGCCGACGGCCGCACGCTTGCCGCCGGCGCATCGGGCGGCCGCCGCATCCTGCCGGCCGTGTCGCAACTGCTCTCCTTCGTGATGGATTTCGGCATGGATCTCGACGCCGCAATCCACCAGCCCCGGATCGACGCCAGCGAAGGCGCCGTGGTGATCGGCGACAAGCGCCTGCCCGCGAGCGTGCGCGAGGCGCTGCGCGGCCGCTTCGACTTCGAGGAAGCCCGCATCCAGACCCTGCCGATGAAGTTCGCCTGCCCGAGCGTCGTGCTGCGCGACGGCGCCACCAACAGCGGCGTCACCGAGCCGTTCCAGCCCTGGGGCGACGCGGTCGCGGAGGGGTGAGTTATACGCACGACTCCTTCTCCACCGTCGTCCCGGCGCAGGCCGGGACCCATACGCCGCAGCGAGAATTGTGGATCGCGCTCGTCGTTCCAGCATCGCGAAACAACGACCATCGGTGGTTATGGGTCCCGGCCTTCGCCGGGACGACAGTGAATGTGTTGCACGACCTGTGAGTCACACGCTCGCATTCTCGCGACACGATCTGCAAAAGGTCGCGCCACTCAGTGATTTGCCGCCTTTCGCCACCCGCGCCCGCGGACATTGCATGAGCCAGACGCTCTGATACTTTTGGACCGACAACAATTGCGGTGACCGGCTTGAGTGAAGCAAGCGCAGACGTGCCGCCCGGCGCGCAACTTCTTGGGCGCGAGTGGCTGGGCTTCGACGGTGAAATCGCCACAGTCCGTTTCGAGGCGCAACCCTTGTTCACCAACCGCCATGGAACGATCCAGGGCGGTTTCCTTGCCGCGATGCTGGATTCAGCCACCGGTCTCGGCGCCCTCGCAGCGCTGCCCGCAACGCGGACCGTCGTGACGAGGACCCTCACCACGCGGTTTCTCAAACCGGCGCGCGTCGGCCCGATCACGGCCAAGGCGAAGGTCATCTCGCAGACCGACCGCGACATGATCGTCGAAGCCGATCTGATCGACGCCAGCGATGTAACGGTCGCCAGCGCCACGGCCGAGTTGCGGATTCTGGACAAGCGATAGTCCGCAGCCCGATCAGCAATCCCTACATCGCGCCAGCAGGGTGACTTCGTTCAGTCCGTAGCCGTCGACGGTCTCGACGGTGCAGCCAAGCTCGCGTTCGCAATAATCGATCCACGCCTCGGGGCTGGTGCAATAGAGCTGCACCGGCGACGCATCGGCGGCCGCCGTGCCTTCCGTCCCGCCGGTAACGAAGTTGACGCTGAAGCCGCGCAGGCTGGCGCGGCGCAGGTCGGCCAGCATCCCGGCGACAAATGCCTCCCAGGATCGGCGGCAGCCGCCGACATCGACATTCATGATGCCGCTCGCGACCGAATAGGTCGCGCGACGCAGGCCGCCCTTGCCGACCTTGAAGCGGCGCCCCGGCGCCGAGAAACGGCGGCGCGCGCGGCTGATCATGGCGAGCGACAGGTCGATCCCGAGATAGTCGATCTCCGCTTGCGGATGGCGCCTTGCGAGATAGGCGCACAGCGCGCCGTATCCGCAGCCGATGTCGTTCAGGCTGAACGGTGCGGAGAAGTCGCAGAGCTTCAGCAACTGGACGAAGCGCAGGTCCTGGGTGGCCTGGCAGGACCAGTCCACTCCGCGCGGGGTGGCGCCGTATTTGGCGACCCGCGCGCTGTAGTAGGATTCGACATCGGCATAGAGGTCGGAGAACCGCGCCCGGTCGCCTTCGGCGCCGACACCTGCGGTCTCCGCTGCGATGCTCACGTCTTGCTCATTTCTTGGCTTTGGCCCGCCGCTGCTTCGCCATCGCAGCAAGCTCCTTGCGGGCGACCTGGCTTGGCTTGGTCGGGATCGACAGAACCCGATACGACTGGGTCGAGTAGATCAGCGGCGTATGGCCATCGGCTGCAAACGTCACCTTCGGATTTTCCTTCATGGCGTGAACGCTAACGAGCACCGGCAGATACGGACCCTGCGTGAGCGCCTGCCGGAACGCCTGGACCACCCGCTTGTATCCGCTCACATTGGGCTGATCGGAAGGATAGTCCTTCAGCGTGCCGAGGAAAGTATACCAGCGCTTCCGCTCGACCCGGTCGGCCGGCTCGATCCCGATCAGCCGGAACGACTGTTCGAGGGGATGATTGGGAGAGAAGATGTCGAACTCCTTTTGCAGCTCCACCATCTCCATGATCCCGCCGGGACCAAACCGCTTGTTCAGCAGATCAAGGACATCGCGCGTCGTATCGTCTTGAATCATCCGTCCCATTAAAACCCCCTCAGTACCTTGTTTCCAGAAATGAAAAATCGTCGCGTCTAGCGTCGCTCAAGATGCAATCGAAGCTGATCGAGTTGTGGTGTGAAATAGACTGCCCCCGAGACATCGAGCAGATTCTGAGCGCCGCCGACAATCTCGTCAAGCTCCTCATGTGACGTGCTGCCCAAGGCGCAAATGATCAGGCCGCGCAGCACGGTCGCGTGCAACTCGGCGACGCGATCGGTCCTTCGCCGCGCGACCATCAGCGCCTCGTCCACCGCTTGCAGGGCCGCATGGTGGTCGGCGGCGCGATAGAGCGCCTCGGCCAGATCCGCCAGCATGCGCGCCTCGAATTCGAGGCCGGCTCGCGCAGAGCGCGCAAAGTCGATCGCTTCCTGAAGCTGGGCGGCGGCAACCTTGAAATCGCCCGCGGCGCCGCTGGCGAGGCCGGCGCTGGCGAGCGCCGCGACCCGCAGATAGGGCGTGCCGGACTGCTCGGCCAGTTCGGCGATCCTCGCCGCATGCGGCTTGGCGAGTTCCGGCCGGCCGCGGCTCCAGCCCATCTCCACCATCGCAAAATGCGGAATGAACTGCACGACGGCGGCGAAGCGCTCCGGCTCGGCCCGCAGCACCTCGGCGATCCGCCGTTCGGCTTCGTCGAACCGGCCGAGCCGCACCAGAATTCTGGTGCCGAGACACCTGATCCAGTGCTCGACGTCGAAGCCGAGAATCTGGTTCGGGTTGAGGCCGAGTGTGACGTTGTTGTGAAAACCGCCCTGCTCGGCAATCGCGGCAACCGCCACCTGCCCGGCGTCGAGCGCCTCGGCAAGACGACCCGACAGGAAGAACGCCTGGCTCAGCATGGCGTTGACCGTCGCAAACCGTCCGACGTCCCCGGTGCCGGAGGTGAGCTTCAAGGCGTCCTGCACGAGATTGACATAGTCGTCGGCCGCCGCGGTCGCGGCCAGGATTCTGCCGTAGGCGCCGAGCAGGATCGGCTCGTGCACCGGGTCCGCCGCGCGTGCGTATTTGATCGCCTCTTCGGCGTAGGGCTTGACCTCTTCGGCGGACATGCCCTCACGCCAGCCGAAGTTGAGGATCTGGCCGCTCGACATCGCTCGCAGCCGATCGACATATTCGGACGGGGGCTGGTCCTGCAGCAGGGCGCGAACCTTTTTCCAGCTTTTCATTGCCTCGGCGGAGTTGGTCTTGCCGATCCAGCGCGCCGCACGCTGCAAATGGGTGACCGCCTCCAGCGGCTGGCCCGCGGCCTCGTAGTGATAGGCGAGCAGCCCGGCAAACTCGTCGAGCTTGCCCCAGTCGAAGCCCTCGATGGCCTTGGCGACAGTCGCATGCAGCGTGGTCAGCCGCGACCGCAACTGGGTTGCGTAGGCGACCTCCTGGATCAATGGATGGCGAAACGCCAGCAGTCCCTTGTCGTAGGGCGGCAGGTCGTACAGCAGTTCGGCCTGGCGCAGCTGCGCGATGGCGTTCTGCAAATCGTCGTTCGGCAACGCCGCGACCGGACGCAGCACCGACATCGCGACCAGCCGGCCGATCACCGCCGCCGTCTCCAGCACCTGCTTGGCGATATCCTCGAGGTGATCGATGCGGGCGGCCACGACAGCCTGCACCGTTGCGGGCAGCGGCACCGCATCGACGCCATGCTTGAGCCGGTAGTTGCCGCGTTCGCCCTCGACATTGCCGCGCTCCACGACGGTGTTGGCAAGCTCCTCGATGAAGAACGGATTGCCCTGCGCGCGTTCGATGACGTTGCTGCTCAGCGAGGCCAGCGAGGGATGCCTGCCGAAATGCTCGCGGAGCAGCTCGTTCGAATCGGACCACGGCAGCGGCGGTATTGCGATCTGACGGTAGTGCGAACGCTGCATGAAAGGTGCCGTGAAGCCCGGCCTGAAATTGACCACCAGCAACGTCGCGGTGCCGACGATGGCATCGACCAGCGTCTCGACGAACTCTTCGCTCGCGGCATCGATCCAGTGCAGGTCCTCGATCATGACGACCGCCGGCGTGTCGCCGGGGCGCGCATGCACCAAGGTTCGAACGAGATCGAGCAGTTGCAGCCGCAGCGCGCGCGGATCGAGCTTCGGGGCCGGATACGCCGGATCAGCCAATCCGAGGAATTCGAGCAGCACCAGCAGTTCCTGCTCCGATGCGGCCATCTCGGCGAAGCGGTCGATGACGCGACGCCGGGATGTCTCGATCGGCTCCTTGGCGCGGATGCCGAAGATGTCGCGCAACAGCTCGAGCACGGGCTGGAACGGTGTTGCGCGGCCATGCGCCAGCACGCGGGCCTCGTAGACGCGAATGCCCTTGCGGCGGCAGTTTTCGGCGAACTCGAAGCAGAGCCGGCTCTTGCCGATGCGCGGCGTCGCCGACCATGCCGACGACCCGGCCGTCGCCGCCAACTGCACGCGACAGCTCATGCTCCAACGCCGCCATCTGCTCGGTCCGGTTGACCATCGAGGTCAGGCGGCGGCCGCTGCGGAAAACGTCGCTGGCGGGCGCGCTGAGCAGCCCGGTCAGCCGAAAGACCTCCACCGGCATGGAGATGCCGCGAATGGTCTGCATGCCGAGCGGCATGACCTCGACGAATTGCCTGGCGCCGAGATAGGTGTCCCGCGTGATGAGGATCGCCCCCTCATCGGCCATCTGCTCCATCCGGTTGGCGATATGGACGTTGGCGCCGGCGGCGTCGTAGGTCTGATAGATTGTGTTTTCCACCGTTTGAACGACGACTTCGCCGGTGTGCAGCCCGACCCGGATCTGCATGCCGGGATCGGCGAGCCTGGCCACCGAATCCTGCATGGCGAGCGCGGCGAGACAGCCGCGGACCGCATGATCTTCATGCGGGCGCGGCGGCGCGCCGAACAGCGCCATGACGCCGTCACCCTGGATCTTGTTGACGATGCCGTCGTAGCGGTGGACCGCTTCCTTCATCAGGTCGAGCACCGGCTCCAGCCGCCGCATCCCGAGTTCGGGATCGCCGAGGCTGTCGATCAGATTGGTCGAGTTGCGGATATCGGCAAACAGCAGAGTGAGGTTCTTGCGTTCGCCGCCCTTGGTGCTCAGCGAACGCAGCAGCCGCTGCGAGGGCGCGTCGGGACGGACGCTGCCCGCGGCGAGCGCGGTGCCGCAGCGGCCGCAGAAGCGGCTGGAGGGCCCGTTCACATGCTGACAGGAGTCACATTTGAGGCCTAATGGCGCACCGCAATCTTCACAATAATCGTTGCCAGCCCGGTTTGCGCGGCCGCATCGCTCGCACTGCATGAACAGCCTTTCAGTAAAGACTGCGAATATATCCGACGCGCGAGATTAGCCCAGCACATTCTGTAATTGTGTTAAATGCCTCACACACCAAGGCGGTCCCGCACCCGGCCGGTCAGCACGGCCGTGATGACGCCGACCCGCCAGAAGGCGTGCATCGGGATCGGCTTGATGCCGGTCACGGGCATGTCGATCTCGGCCTTGGGGCCGCCGATCAGCCGGCGCGCCAGCTGTGCGCCCATCGCGGTCGAGAGCGCGACGCCGCGGCCGTTGCAGCCGAGCGAGATCAGCAAATTCTCCGCGGGCTCATGGACATGCGGGTAGTGATCGGCGGTGATGGCAAGGCGGCTGTTCCAGCCGTGGGTCCAGCTGACGCCCTTGAGCTGCGGCCATAGCCGCTCGGCGTAACGGATCAGATAAGCGACGTCGGTCGGCTTGCTGATCCAGCGCATCGGGCCGCGGCCGCCCATCAAGAGCCGATTTTGCTGGTCGATGCGGTAATAGACCGTGATGTGGCCGCTTTCGTAGAGCACCGGCCGGGTCGGCATGATCGCGCGCGCGATCGCCTCGGACAGCGGTGCCGTCGCCGCGATCGACGAGAACACCGGCACGATGCTGCGGCGAAGCGCCGGCCAGAGATCATCGGTAAAGCCGTTGGTCGCGAGCAGCACCTTGTCGGCGAGCACGACCGCGCGCGGCGTCTCGATCCGCCAGCGGCCGCCGTCGCGGCGCAGCCGCAGCGCCGGGGTCTCGCCATGGACGGCGGCGCCAGCCCCGATCGCGGCGCGCGCAAGACCCCGCGCATAGCTCAGCGGATGCAGGTCGCCGCCGCGCGCATCCAGCATGGCGCAGAGGTAACGGTCGCTGCCGGTCATCTGGCGCATCTCGGCGGCGTCGAGCAGCTTCGCCGGCATGCCGCGCCGGATGCATTGCTTCGCCGTGGTCGCGATCGCCGCTGCGCTGGCCTCGTTGTAGGCGGCGCGCAGCGTGCCGTTCTGCCTGGCCTCGCAGGGGATCTGGTAGCGGCGGATCAAGTCATGCGTGAAGTTGGTGGTGCCGTAGGAGAACTCGATCATGCGGCGGCCGAGATCGGTGCCGAAATCCTGCTCGATCTGGTCGGGGTCGTGCTTCAGTCCCGGATTGGTCTGCCCGCCATTGTTGCCGGAGGCGCCCCAGCCCGGCTCCTGCGCTTCCAGCACGGTCGCCAGCACGCCCTGCTCGGCGAGGTGCAGCGCGGTCGACAGGCCGGTGAAGCCGCCGCCGATGATCGCGACCGGTACGCTCTTGTCCGCTGTGAGCTGAGGCGTCGGCGTCGCCTGCACCGCGGTGTCGGCATAGAGGCTCGGTGGCAGCGGCAGGCGAATAGGCGCGTTCATTACAGGTGACCTGCTCACAGCGGATGCAGCACGCGGCGCAGGAAATCCTGGGTGCGCGGGTGCTCGGGTTGGTTGAGGACGGATTTGGCGGCGCCCTGCTCGACGATGACGCCGCCGTCGATGAACAGCACGCGGTCGGCGACGTCGCGGGCAAAGCCCATTTCATGGGTGACGACGACCATGGTCATGCCGTCGTCGGCGAGCTTGCGCATCACCGACAGCACCTCGCCGACCAGTTCCGGATCGAGCGCGGAGGTCGGCTCGTCGAACAGGATCGCCTTCGGCTGCATCGCCAGCGCCCGCGCGATCGCGACGCGCTGCTGCTGACCGCCGGAGAGTTTTGGCGGATGCACCTCCGCCTTGTCGGCGAGCCCGACCTGCGCGAGCAGCGCGCGGCCGCGGGCGATCGCCTGCTCACGCGGCTCCTTCTTCACATAAAGCGGCCCCTCGATGACGTTCTCGAGCGCGGTGCGATGTGGGAACAGGTTGAAGCGCTGGAATACCATCGAGACCTGGGTGCGGATCGCCACGATCGAGCGGTCATTGCTGTCGACGCGCGCACCTTCGACGCTGATTTCGCCGCGATCGTAGCTCTCGAGCCCGTTGATGCAGCGCAGGATGGTCGACTTGCCGGAGCCGGACGGGCCGATGATGCAGACCACCTCGCTCCTGGCGACGGAGGCGGTGATGCCCTTCAGCACCTCGACCTTGCCAAAACTCTTGTGGACGTCGCGGAGCTCGATCATTTGCGGTTCGCCTTGTTCTCGAAGTGCCGAACCAGCAGGATGAGCGGAATGCTCATGGTGAGGTACATCAGCGCCACCAGTGTGAACACGCTGGTGTTCTTGAAGGTCGAGGAGGCGATCAGCTTGCCCTGCAGCGCCAGCTCGGCCACCGTGATGGTGGACGCCTGCGAGGAATCCTTCAGCATCATGATCATGATGTTGCCGTAGGGCGGCAAAATGATCCTGACCGCCTGCGGCAGCACCACGCGGCGCATGGTGAGCCACCAGCCCATCCCGATGGTCTGCGCCGCCTCGATCTGCCCCTTGTCGATCGCCTCGATGCCGGCGCGGAAATTTTCCGCCTGATAGGCCGAATAGGCGATGCCGAGCCCGATGATCGCGGCCTGCAGCGCCGACAGCGCGATGCCGAAATCTGGCATCACGAAGTAGATGTAGAACAGCAGCACGATGATCGGGATGCCGCGGATCACGTTGATCAACGAGGCGCTGAGCCCGACCAGGACGCCGATGCCGGACACCCGCATCAAGGCCCACACCAGCCCGAGCACGGTCGAAAGGACGAGCGAGCCGACGGTGACGACGATGGTCAGCCAGACACCCTGCAGCAGGATCGGCACGAACTCGACGGCGTCATGAAAGAATTTTTGCATCGGCTCAAACGTATCCAGTCCCGACACTATTCGAACGTTACCTCCGTCATCCTGAGGAGCGGCGTCTTCGCCGCGTCTCGAAGGATGTACGGCCCGGCTGGTGGCCGTCGACCCTTCGAGGCTCGCTTCGCTCGCACCTCAGGATGACGGATCACTTCGGGACATGAATACTCACGATGCGTTGGCCTTCTGGCCCCACTTTTCTAAGATCTTGGCGATCGTGCCGTTCGCCTTCAGCTTGGCGAGCGAGGCATTGATCTTCGCGAGCAGCTCCGTGTCGCTCTTGCGGACACCGATCGCGACGGTGCCGACGGTGACCGGCTTGTAGCCGTCGACCAGCCGAACGTCGGCGAAATTGCCCTGCTGCAGATTGTAGGCGAGGATCGGATAATCGGCGAAGCCGGCCTTGAGACGGCCCGCATTCACGTCGCGCAGGATGTCGGGAATGGTGTCGTAGACCTTGACCTCGCTGAACAGCCCGGTCTTCTTCAGCGCGTCGACAAAGGCAGTACCGACCTGGGCGCCGACCACGGTGCCCTTCAGATCCTCCTGCGAGGCATAGGCCTTGGTGTCGGCCTTCGGCACCACCAAACCTTCACCGTAGGTGTAGACCGGCTCGGAGAAGTCGATCACCTCCTTGCGCGCGGCGGTGGCGAACATCGCGGCCGCAATGATGTCGATCTTGTTCGCGGTCAGCGAGGGAATCAGCGCCGAGAACTGCATCGGCTCGATCTGCACGGTAAAGCCGGCGTCCTTGCCGATCTCGGTGGCGAGATCGACCATGATGCCCTGGATCGAGTTGGACTTGGTGTCGAGGAAGGTGAAGGGAATGCCGGTCGGGGTCGAGCCGACCTTCAGCACCTGCTGCGCCCCTGACGGCGCGATCAAGGCAAGGGCAAGCGCCGCCACCGCGGCCTGGACGAGACGCTGAAACGACATCGCAACACCTCCCGAAGCTGGCCTTGGCGCCGCATCGCCCGCGCGTTTCGGGCTTTTGGTTGCGGTCGACGCCGTTCCGGCCTATTTTCACCAATATGAAATTGTGGTCACGAAACCGCGGCCAATGCAAGCGGTTTTCATGCACATGAAGGAAGCGGACTGACGTGAGCGGCGGCAAGAGAATGCGTAAAGGCGCGGCAGCGAAGCCCGCAACGGCACGCCGCGCGGCCAAGAAACCGGCCAGGAAACCGGCCGGCAAGCCGGCGGAGCCGGCGATGGATCTCGCGGTCGGACGCCGCATCCGCGACCTGCGCCGCAGCAAGGAAATGTCGCTGGAGGTGGTCGCCGCGCGCACCGATTTGTCGATCGGCTTCATCAGCCAGATCGAGCGCGGCCTGTCGTCGCCCTCGCTGCGCGTGCTGGCGACATTGGCCGACGTACTCGGCGTCGGCATCGCCGCGCTGTTCGGCGCGACGCCCAGGGATGACGGCGCCGGCGGCATCGTGACCCGCGAGGTGCAGCGCGCCGAGCTGAAGCTGTGGCGCACGGGAATTTCAAAGCAGCTGCTGAGCCCGGCCGGCAGCGAGAGCCGGCTCAACCTGTTCCTGGTGCATCTCGAGCCCGGCGGCAACACCGGCGACGAGTTCTATACCCATGACGGCGAAGAGGCCGGCCTCGTGCTCCAGGGCGAGATGACGCTGACGGTGGACACGGAGACCTGGACTCTGAAGCAAGGCGACAGCTTCAGATTCGCGAGCCGGAGGCCGCACCGGTTCTCCAATCCCGCGCGCGATGCGAAGGCCGTGGTGCTGTGGGTGAACTGCGTGACGGCGGCGGGGTGACGGCCCCACTCTCTCCGCCGTCGTCCCGGCGAAAACCATCCAGCGTCGTCCCGACCTAGTGCGCAATTGCGCACGGGGGCCGGGACCCATTACCACCAATCTTGATTGTCGAAGGGGAAGCGGCCCCAGCGTCCTGCCATAACTCACATTCGTGGTTATGGGTCCCCTGAGTTCACAAACGAAGTGCAACACTTCCTTGAGGAGGTGTTGCCATGGGGCGGACTTACAAGCAGCTCTCTCTGGACGACCGATGCGAGATTGCCTGCCTATCGGCCAATGGCAGCTCGGTCCGGCAAATCGCGGCAGCTCTGGATCGCTCGCCATCAACGATCTCTCGGGAACTGAGGCGCAATCGGGGGAGCCAGGTCGGCTACAAGCCGAGCTATGCCCAGCACCAGATGCGAGCGCGGCGCTGGACGGGCGGACGCCTCGAACGGGAGCCCGGCCTGCGCCGCGCGGTGTTGCAACGCCTTCGCCGCGGCTGGTCGCCCGAGCAGGTCGCTGGCCGGCTGGCCCGCGAGTACGGGCGCAAGGTGATCTCCCACGAGACCATCTACCGCTTCATCTATCGCCAACTCAGGCGCACCACGGACTTCAACTGGCGGCGCTATCTGCCGCGCGCCAAGAGCAAGCGCGGCTGCCGCGGCAAGCGGGGCGGCAGCCCCGCAAGCTTCATCGAAGGCCGTGTATCCCTGGCAAATCGGCCGCTCGAAGCGGCCGACCGCAGCGTGCCCGGACACTGGGAGGCCGACCTGATGATGTTCTCGAAATACGGTCAGGCCGTGCTGACCGTGCATGAGCGCACCTCGCGGCTGCTGCTCGGCATCCGCCTTGCCAGCAAGGTCGCGCGCGGTGTCGCCCGCCATCTCGTGGGCTTCTTCGCGCCCCTTCCACAAGAGCTGCGCCAGAGCGTTACCTTCGACAACGGCACCGAGTTCGCCGGTCACCTGGCGCTGCACCGCCTCTCGATCGCGACCTTCTTCTGCGATCCCCATGCCCCCTGGCAGAAGGGTGGCATCGAGAACGCCATCGGCAGGATGCGCCGCTTTATTCCCCGCAAGACGGATCTCGTAACCCTCTCGACCGCCAGATTCCGCCAGTTCATCGCCGCCTACAACAACCCCGCGCAAATGCCTTGACTACCGCACGCCTGCCGAGTCCTTTGCTCAAGTGTTGCACTTCGAATGTGAATCCACCTCCCGGCTTTCGCCGGGACGACACCTGTTATTACAGCCCTCACGTCAAGCCGCATCACTTCAACCCCATCACCACTTCCTCGATCTTGATCGGGAAATTCCGCACGCGGATGCCGGTGGCGTGGAAGACGGCGTTAGCGACGGCGCCGGCGCTGCCGGTGATGCCGATCTCGCCGACGCCCTTGATGCCGAGCGGGTTCACATGGGGATCGTGCTCGTCGACCGTGATCACCTCCATCGGCGGCACGTCGGCATTCACGGGCACATGATACTCGGCAAGGTTCGCATTCAGGATGCGGCCGGACCGCTTGTCCATCACCGCCTCCTCGTGCAGCGCGAACGAGAGGCCCCAGATCATGCCGCCGCGCAGCTGGCTCTGCACCATCAACGGATTGATGATGCGCCCTGCGGCGAACGCGCCGACCAGCCGCGTGGCGCGGATCTGGCCGAGCTCCGGATCGACCTTCACCTCAGCAAAGACAGCGCCATGCGCGTGCATCGCATATTGCGATTGCGCCGCCGGATCGGCCGCACCCGTGCCGGAGGCCTCGACCTCGGCAACGCCAGCGCGCGCCAAGATCTCGGCGTAGCTTTCGTTGCGCGCGTCATCGTCGCGGCGATGGAGCCGCCCGGCCCGCGCCACCACGCCGGCATTGCCGGCGCCGAACAGCGGCGAGCGCTCATCGGAGGTCGCAAGCTCGGCGAGTTTTGCGATCACCGCCGCACCGGCATTGTGGATCGCGGCACCGACCGTTGCGGTGTGCGCGGAGCCGCCGGCGATGCCGGCATCCGGCAGGTCCGACGTGCCCGACAGGAACGAGATCTGCCCGAGATCGAGCGCGAGCGCATCGGCCGAGATTTGCGTGAGCGCGGTCCAGGCGCCCTGCCCCATGTCATGCGCGCCGCTCTCCATCACGCCGCGTCCGTCGGCGCGGATTACGGCGCGGGCATTGCCCTGGAACATCAGCGCCGGGAAGGTCGCGGTGCCCATGCCCCAGCCGACCAGAAAGCCGTTCTCGTCGCGCATCTGCCGCGGCTGCAGCGGACGCCGCGCCCAGCCGAAACGTTCGGCGGCCTTGGCGTAGCACTGCCGCAGCGCCTTGGAGGAAAACGGCTTGCCGGTGGTCGGCTCGACCTCGGCATAATTCTTCAGCCGGAATTCCAGGGGATCGATGCCGCAGGCGAACGCCGCCTCGTCGATCGCGCTTTCCAGCGCGATCGATCCGGTAGCCTCGCCCGGCGCGCGCATGAACAGCGGCGTGCCGGTGTCGACGCGCACCGCCTCATGCGCGGTGCGGATCGCCGGGCTGGCATAGAGCGTGTGCGAGGCGTCCGCCGCCGGCTCATAGAAATCGTCGAAGCTCGACGTCGTGACGCGCGCCTCGTGATCGAGCGCGGTCAGCAGGCCGTCGTCACCGGTGCCGATCCGGATGCGCTGGCGGGTCTGCGGACGATGGCCGACCGGGCCGTACATCTGGCTCCGCCGCAGCACCAGCTTAACCGGACGCCCGACAAGCTTCGCCGCCATGATGCCAAGCACCTGCGGCCCGGAGACCAGGCCCTTGGAGCCGAAGCCGCCGCCCAGGAACGGGCTGTTGATGTGGATGTTGCCGGGCGGAACGCCGAACAGGCCGCCGATCCGCATCTGCGCCATCGCCATGCCCTGGCTCGGCGTGTCGAGGAACAGGCGGTCGCCGTCCCACACCGCGACGACCGCGTGCGGCTCCATCGCGTTGTGGTACTGCGCGGGCGTCTCGTAAGTTGCGTCGATCCGCTTCGACGCCGCGGCAAGGCCAGCATCGATATCGCCGTGCCGGACTTCGGCGGGATTACCGATGCCGACCACCGGCGGCGCGTAGGCTTCGCCGGCGTCGAGACCGACACGCGCGATCTCGACCTGATAGCGCGGCGACAGCAGCGCGGCGCCTTCGGTGGCGGCCTCCAGCGTCTCGGCGATCACGACCGCGATCGCCTGGTTGGCGTAGCGCACCTCGTCGCTCTGCAAGAGCTCCATGCGGAAGGCGAACGGATTGCCCTTGGCGTCGGGGTCTTCGGCGAGCTCCGGCTTGTGCGCCGGCGTCATCACGTCGATGACGCCGGGGTGGCGCTTGGCGGCGGCGACGTCGAGCGCGGTGACGCGGCCGCGCGCGATGCAGCTGGTCGCGATCACGGCATAGACCATGCCGGGCGGATGATTGTCGGCGGCATAGCGGGCCTTGCCGGTCACCTTCAGCGTGCCGTCGGTGCGGGTCAGCGGCTGGCCGATATTCGAGCCGTGCCTGAGATGGGCGGGGTCGCGGGTCAGATTGAGTTCAGCCGTCATGCGTTACGCTCCTGCAACGGATGAGAAGGGGAGAGCCCGGCAGCGCGGGAATGCGATCCGGGGTGCCTGCAGCAGCAAGGGTGAGCGCGCGCACGACGATGCGCTGCGCGAGCTCGATCTTGAAGGCGTTGTCGCCGGACGGTTTTGCGCCCGCGAGCGCGGCGCGCGCCGCCTCGCGATAGGTCGCCGCATCCGGCGCGGCGCCCGCGAGCACCTGCTCGGCCTCGCGCGCTCGCCACGGCTTTGCCGCGACGCCGCCGAGCGCCAGCCGCGCCTCGCGGATCTTTCCATCCTCGATGCGCAAGCCGGCCGCGGCCGAGACCACCGCGAACGCGTAGGACGTGCGCTCGCGCACCTTGATGTAGCGGGCATGCCCGGAGAAGCCTTGCGCTTCGGCCGGTAGCCGCAGCGCGACGATCAGGTCGCCGCGCTCCAGCGCGGTCTCGCGCTCCGGCGTCTCGGCCGGCAGACGGTGCAGCGCCTCGAGCGGCAGCTCGCGCCGGCCGGTCTTGCCCTCGATCTCGACGACGGCGTCGAACGCGACCAGCGGCACGCAGAAATCCGACGGATGGGTTGCGATGCAGCCCTCGCTCCAGCCGAGCACCGCGTGCAGGCGGTTCTCGCCCTTCAGCGCGTCGCAGCCGGCGCCCGGCCAGCGCCGGTTGCAGGCGCTGCCGGCGTCGTAGAAATAGGCGCAGCGTGTCCGCTGCATCAGGTTGCCGCCGACGGTCGCGGCATTGCGCAGCTGGGCCGACGCGCCCGACAGCAACGCCTCGGCGACCGCCGGATAGTCGCGCGCAAACTCCGCGTCATGCGCGAGATCGGCATTGCGCACCAGCGCGCCGATCCGCAAGCCGCCGTCGGCCAGATGCTCGATGCGGTCGAGCCCCGGCAGACGCGTGACGTCGACGAGAAGGCTCGGCCGGCTGACGCCGCCCTTCATCAGGTCGAGCAGATTGGTGCCGGAGGCGAGATAGCTCGCGCCCTTCTCGGATGCCGCCGCGATCGCGTCCGCGACGCTGGCCGGCCTGACATAATCGAAGTTCATCATGCGGAGCGCCTCTGCTTGGTCGCGTTGATGTCGGCCTGCGCCTCGAGCACGGCCTCGGTGATTCCTTGATAGGCCCCGCAGCGGCACAGATTGCCGCTCATGCATTCGCGCACGCGCTCCGGATCGTCGCCGGCCTGGCCTTCCTGGATCAGGCCGATGCCGCTCATGATCTGGCCCGGCGTACAGAAGCCGCACTGGAAGCCGTCATGGGCGATGAAGGCGGCCTGCACCGGATGCAGCTGGTCGCCGCGCGCGACGCCTTCGATGGTTGTGATCTCGGCGCCGTCATGGCTGACGGCAAGCGCGAGGCAGGAATTGATGCGGCGGCCGTCGACCAGGACGGTGCACGCGCCGCACTGGCCGCGGTCGCATCCCTTCTTGGTACCGGTGAGGTCGAGCCGCTCGCGCAACAGGTCGAGCAGGGTTACGCGGGGGTCGTCGACGGCAATTTCCCGGCGGACACCGTTGATAGTGAGGCTGAGTGGGAGATTCATGCAGGGCTCCGATCCGTGTATGGTCGGTTTGAATCGAGGCAACGGAAGCCCGTGGCCGCCGATGCAGGATCGGCGCGCCTTGTCAGGCCCGGTGCTGGTCGCCATATACGGAGGCATCCTCCGTTTACAAGGGAGGGTGAAAAGAAAAAGCGATGGCCGCTCGATCACCAGAAATTGCACGCAAGCCCCGCGCCGACGCCGTGCGCAATCGCGAGCGCGTGCTGGAAGCGGCCAAGGCCGTGTTCTCGGCCGGCGGCAGCGAGGCGAGTCTCGAGGCGGTGGCGCGCCATGCCGGCGTCGGCATCGGCACGCTCTATCGCCACTTCCCGACGCGCGAAGCGCTCTATGAGGCGGTCTACCGCCGCGAGGTCGAGCAGCTCGGCGATCTGGCCGAGCAACTGCAATGCGCGCCCGAGCCGGTCGAGGCGCTGCGGCGCTGGCTGCGCGCTAACGTGGAATTCGTCGCCACCAAGAAGGGCATGGTCGCAGCACTGGCGCTGGTCGCTCACGGCTCGACCGAGCTGCACGCCTATTCGTTCGACCGCCTGACCAAGGCGATCGGCACCCTGCTCGCGCGCGCGGTCGCGGCCGGTGCGATCCGTGGCGACATCAGCGCCGAGGACGTGCTGCGGGCGCTGATCGGCATGTGCTACATGCACGACCAGCCCGGCTGGCAGACCACTGCGCTCCGGCTGTTGGACGTATTCGTGGACGGCTTGCGGGTGCAGCCGGTCGGCACAACGGCAAAGCCTGCGAAGAAAGCCAACCCAAAGCCGTCGCGCTGACCTTACCCATCGTAGCCCGCATGCGCGCAGCGACATGCGGGACCGACTGCCCCGGATGTCGCGGAGCCTGTCATCGGCGGGCCATCGCGCGACCCGTTGGCTCAACGGGCTATGCTTGTTCAGGCCTCCATGTTGAAGAGGATGCCGAGCGGCAGCCGGGGTCCTGCCGGATTGACATGAAGCACCGCATCGATGGTGCGCGCGGCCGGGGATGACGGCTTCATCCAGTCAAGATGACCGGCGAGCCAGGATCGCGGTTCCGCAGCCAGCACGATCGCCGCCCCCCAGTCATCCAGCGGATTGTCGCGGGCCAGCGCCTGCTCGCGGCCGGGAATGGTTGTGCCGGCGGCGCCCATCAGATGATGCAGCACCGCCTTGGCAAGCAGGTCGTCGAAACGTCCGTCATCGACCCGTTCGCTCCCGACCGCATCGATCGCAAAAACCCGCGTCGGCTTCGGCGCGACTGACCGAATGTCCGGCGCGACCGGCGGCACAGAGGATGCGCGCACATAGCGCGGCGTCGGCGGCGTCGATCGTTCGCGAGAAATGCGCCCGGCCGGCCACCGTGGGTCCCTCGCCCGCGATGATGTCGCAATACACCAGCGCGAGCGCCGCGGCGCTGCGGGCCGCAGCGTCGGACGTTGACCTCGCGATTTCGGCAACAAGATCCTCCGCGCCGCGAGGCGCATGCGGGGGCAGCTCAAACTCATGGGCACGCATCGATCGCTCTGCTGTTGATTGCCGCCCGCCCCACGATGGCGGCGGCCACCGCTCAAGGACGTCCGGTGCGTGGCCGCAGCCACCGCATGATGATTTCATGCGGTGTTCGACGGCTGCTGCGCGGCAGGTCGTGCCGCTGCAGCGACGCCGTTGCAAAGGCGGCCGCCTGCTCGCTGGATTGCCGTTTCTCGCGCGCCAGCAACATCCATTCGCGGATCACGGCGCGTCGCACCTTGGACATGGTGATTTCCCCTCGCGATAAGCCGCGTTCAGCGCGTCAGGCCGCAAGCTGCAGCGGATGGGCTTGCGACCTCCGTGCCGACAGCGCGCAGCCGTACTGATGCACGATGCCCTGCTCGACGACGAAGCCGCGCCGCTCCAGCGACGCCCGCAGGCTTTGGTTGGCCGAGGGCTTCTGGGCATCGACCCACACCACCAGCACCGCACGGGCGCTAAGGACATTCGTCAACCAGTCCAGCGCCGGCTCGAGCGAGAGAAGCGTGCGCCGCCGCCAATCGACCAGCGCAACGTCGTACTGACCGGCGGGGCAGCCGCAATTGCCCGACGCCGCCGCGCGCGCGTAGCCGCGCCGCTGCAGCTCGAACATCAATTCCATGCTCCTCGTGCCGGCCACGACGATGTGCTGTTGCGTCGTGCAGCCGGCAAGCGCGATCATCGGCTCGATGATCCGGTCGCCGATAGCAATCTGAAGCGAAGACATGACATCACCTTTCGGTTCGCTGCCGCGCTCGCGGCCGAACCTCAACGGTCTGGCCTGCACGCGAGAGCGTCTGCGTCGGGCTCAATATCTTCAGGGCGGGATATGAATTCGAGAGCGCCGCGGGCTCTACGGCATATGAGCCGCATAAGCCCGCGCCGGATGCGATGGCTGCGGTCGCTGAGCACGGTGGCCGCGCAAGTGTGCTAAAGTGCACAGACGATCAGGTTGGCATTCGGTTAGATCGTCGCATTGCCAAGCCTGGTACATACATATCTGTTCATATTCGCGATCCAGCCCGGCCATCGCGCCGGGCTCTTTCGTCGCCGAACGCGACCGTAATGAAAAACCCCGCGCTGAGGCGAGGCTTTCGCGATCACCGCGGATTGGTCCGCGTTCCGCTGTTGTTGCCGGGAAGGTTTGAAGTCCCGGTCCCGGTCGCGGAATTGTTGTTTGGGTCGGTCCAGTAGTTCGGCGTCGAGGTGCCTGGGTTGTTCATGTTCCCGGTCGTGCTGCCGGGCGGATTGCTCATTCCCGAGCCGGTTCCCATCCCGGTGGTGCCGCCGGTGCCGGTTCCTGTGCCGGAGCTTCCGGTCCCCGCGCCTGCACTTGCACCGCCGGCCGATCCGCCACCGGCGCCGCCACCCTGCGCGAAGGCGAGCGATGTCGACAGCATCACGGCCGCAGCCAATCCGATCGTTGCCAGTTTCTTCATGTGAGGTCCTTTCCTGGTTCGACCGGAAGCAACGTGGACCGCAAGGCGCACGTTCCTGCACGGCGGGACACACATCCGGCGCGGGCTCGCGAGGAACATGATGCTGGCTGTCCTGTTGAGCGGAATAGCGTTCCCGGAGGTGCGCGATGAAGACGCTTCAAATGCAGCACGAGATCACGGCCGAGCTGGAAAGACGATCCGGTGTCACTGGCCTGAAGCTGATCCGGCTCAAGGGCTATACGCCGAGCTGGGATCTCGGCGGCACCCGCGAGACCGCCCTGGACGAGGCGAAGGAAAAAGAACTTCGCGACATCGTGACCAGGATGCAGGACGAGTTCGACATCGCCTAGGACCGCTGCACGAGCAAGTTGCATTGGACAAGCCGCGGCTGAACAATCATAACGCCCCCTCGTGGCGTCGAGCCAACCGCGCGCGCAATAATATGTCGTCCCACGATATATTCTGCGCCAGCGACATTTTTGACGCTTCCCAAACGGCGATAACGGCACGCGAATTCCGGCCATTGAACGAACGTCGAATGTGCGATCCGACGTTTCCATTCGCGGCATGCCCCGGAATGATTATGCTGGCCAAAAACAGGTAGACAGCTCCGCGATCTGCCGATTGGCCATGGCGAGGAAAACGCGCGTTCGCGCTCGAGCTTTCGAGGACGACTCCCGACCTTCGGTAAAAGATGCGCCTGCCGTTCATTTGGATCGCAGAAATGAACGAGAGCATCTCATCTCGGTTTATCCGCTACCCGATCGGCACCTCGCTGCTGATGGCCGGCATTCTGTTCGTCGGAATGGTCGCCTATCCCCTGTTGCCGGTCGCGCCGCTGCCGCAAGTCGACTTTCCGACCATCCAGATCTCCGCAAGTCTGCCCGGCGCCAGCCCGGAGACCATGGCCTCCTCGGTTGCGCAGCCGCTGGAGCGGCAATTCGCGCAGATTCCGGGCATTGCCCAGATGACCTCGACGAGTTCGCTCGGGTCGACCGCAGTCACCATTCAGTTCGATCTGAACCGCAGCATCGACGGCGCCGCCAATGACATCCAGGCGGCGATCAATGCCGCAGGTGGCCAGTTGCCCAAGAACCTGCCGACGCCGCCGACCTATCGCAAGGTCAACCCGGCGGACTCGCCGATCCTGCTGCTGTCGGCGACCTCGGACACCCTGCCCCTCATCACCGTGAGCGACGCGGTCGACGCCCAGCTCGGGCAGCAGATCAGTCAGATCTCGGGCGTCACCCAGGTGTTCATCGGCGGGCAGCAGAAGCCTTCGATCCGCGTGCAGATCGATCCCGCCAAGCTGGTCGCCAAGGGGCGCTCGCTGGAAGATATCCGCGGCCAGATCGCGATCACGACGGTCGACAGTCCGAAGGGCAACATCGACGGCACGAGCCGTGCCTACACGATCTACGCCAACGATCAGTTGCTGGATGCCAAGGACTGGAATGACGTGATCATCGCCTACCGCAACGGCGGCCCGTTGCGGATTCGCGACATCGGCCAGGCCGTCGCCGGGTCGGAGGACATGAAGCGGGTCGCCTGGGCGGACGGCAAACGCGGCGTGTTCCTAGTCATCTTCAAGCAACCCGGCGCCAACGTCATCGGAACGGTCGACAGGATCACGGAGCAGCTTCCAAGGCTCGTCGCCGCGATTCCGCCCGCCATCAGATCAAGATCATCAGCGACCGGACATTGACCATCCGCGCCGCCGTCGAGGACGTTCAGATCACGCTGCTCATCACCATCGTTCTGGTCGTGATGGTAATCTTCCTGTTCCTGCGCAGCTTCTGGGCCACGGTGATTCCGGCCGTCACGGTACCGCTCGCGCTGCTCGGCGCCTGCGCGCTGACGTGAGTGTTCGGCTATACGCTCGACAACCTTTCGCTGATGTCCCTGACGATTGCGGTCGGCTTCGTGGTCGACGACGCCATCGTGATGCTGGAAAAGCGCGATACGTCGAGCAGGGCGCGCGGCCGCTCGCCGCGGCATTGCAGGGCGCCGGCGAGATCGGGTTTACCATCCTGTCCATCAGTATCTCGTTGATCGCGGTGCTGATCGGGCTGCTGCTGATGGGTGGCGTGATCGGCCGACTGTTCCGCGAATTCGCGGTGACCCTGGCGATGGCGATCTTCGTCTCCCTGGTGGTGTCGCTGACGCTGACACCGATGATGGCATCGCGCTTCCTGCGCGCGCATGGCGAGACGAGGCACGGCCGGCTCTACCAATGGAGCGAGGCGGCATTCGACAGGATGCTGCATGCCTATGAGCGAGGGCTTGATCGGGCGCTGAGCTGGAGCCGGACCACGCTCTGCATCTTCTTCGCGACGGTCGCACTGTCGGTCTATCTGTTCCTGATCATTCCGAAGGGATTCTTCCCGCAACAGGACAATGGCTTCCTGAACGCGGAGATGGCCCAGGATATCTCTTTCGCCGACATGGAGCGGCACCAGGAAGAACTCAGCAGGATCGTTCGGGCCGATCCCGCGGTGGAGAGCATGGCCGAGTTCATCGGCGGCGGCGGCACCGCGCTGAATTCGGGTCGCATGTACATCACGCTGAAGCCGCGCGAGGAGCGCGACGCGAATGCGCAGCAGATCATCGCGCGGCTGCGGCCGAAGCTCGAGGCGGTCGAGGGAGCACGTCTCTACATGCAGGCGTCCCAGGACGTCCGGCTGGGCGGCCGCGCCACGCGGACGCAGTTCGAATACACGCTGCAGGATGCAAAGCTCGACGAGCTGAACGAATGGGCGCCGAAGATTCTGGCCAGGATGAAGACGCTACCGGAACTGCGCGACGTCGCCACCGACCAGCAGACCGAGGGAACGACGCTGACGCTGACCATCGATCGCGACACCGCGTCGCGCTTCGGTATCCAGCCGCAATTGATCGACGACACGCTGTACGACGCGTTCGGCCAGCGCCAGGTGACCCAATACTTCACCCAGCTCAACAGCTATCACGTCATCCTGGAGATCCTCCCCGAATTGCAGGGCAAGCTCGACACGCTCAACAAGCTCTACATCAAGTCGCCGACCACGGGGGACGAGGTGCCGCTCTCCGTGTTCTGCAAGTGGACCACTATTCCGGTGCGCCCGCTCGCGATCGCGCACCAGGGACAGTTTCCTGCGACCACGATCAGCTTCAACCTCGCGCAAGGGGTGGCGCTCGGCCAGGCCACCGATGCGATCCAGAACGCCGTCGCCGATCTCGGTGCTCCAGCCACGCTCAGCTCGAGTTTCCAGGGCACCGCGCAGGCCTTCCAGCAGTCACTGAGCTCGGTGCCGCTGCTGATCCTGGCCGCGCTGGTCGTGGTCTACCTGATCCTCGGCGTGCTCTATGAGAGCTACATCCATCCGCTCACGATCCTGTCCACGCTGCCATCGGCCGGGGTCGGCGCGCTGGCGATCCTGATGGCGTTCGGGTTCGATTTCAGCCTGATCGCGCTGATCGGCATCATCCTCCTGATCGGGATCGTGCAGAAGAACGGCATCATGATGGTCGACTTCGCGATCGCCGCCGAACGCGAGGAGCATCGGTCGCCGCGTGAATCGATCCGGAAAGCGGCCCTGCTGCGCTTCCGCCCGATCATGATGACGACGATGGCGGCGCTGCTCGGCGGCGTCGCGCTGATGCTGGGCACCGGAACGGGATCGGAAATCCGCCAACCGCTCGGCTATGCGATGGTCGGCGGCCTGATCGTGAGCCAGGCGCTCACGCTGTTCACGACGCCGGTCGTGTATCTCTATCTCGACCGGTTCTCGAATGCGCTGTCGAGCTGGACGGCAACGAAGCGCGACGACGATGTCGAACCGCCCGTGAAGAACGCCGCCGAATAGTGCGTGACGAGATTGGGGCAAAATCGCAGCCGCGACGGTGCTGCGCTCCCTCTCCCCGTTCTTACGGGGAGAGGGTTGGGGTGAGGGGCCTTCTCAGCGTATTCGGCGACAGCCGCGTTTGCGGAGATTCCCCCTCACCCGGAACGCATCTGACGATGCGTTCCGACCTCTCCCCGCGCGCGCAGGGGTGTCCGGGGAATGATTCACTGTGTCGCGGTGCATGCTCGGCAGGACCGAGGCAAATCGGTCTTTTCTGGTTGTCGAGACACAGAGGGCCGAGCATGCGATATCGCGGTAGCATTTTTGGAAGGCTGCTTGAACCGATCAATCGACGGCAGTTTCAGACGGTTGTGGATCGTCTGGACGGGGATGCCTACGACAAGTCGTTCAGGAGCTGGGATCATCTGGTGGCGCTGATCTATGCCCAGCTTAGCGGCAACAGCAGTCTGCGCGGGGTGGTGACTGGCTTCAACGCCAATTCGCAGCATCACTATCACTTGGGAACCGGCAAGCTGTCGCGCTCGACGTTGTCCGATGCCAATGCCCGCCGTCCGATCGGCATTTTCGCGCAAACCTTTGCGGCGCTGTCGGCGATGGCGCGTCGCCAGCTGCGGAGTGAAGGCATGGAGATGGTGCGTCTGATCGACGCCAGTCCGATCCCGCTCGGCAAGGTCTGCAGTTGGGCGACGTGGAACGGCCGCATCCGCGGCATGAAGCTGCATGTCGTCTACGACCCAAGGAGCGATGTCCCGACCTGCGTCGAGATGACGGCCGCGAACGTCAATGACATCGAGATCGGCCGACAGACCCCAATCCAGCCCGCCACCACCTATGTGTTTGACAAGGGCTATTGCCGTTTCGACTGGTGGCAGAAGATCAATGATAGCAAGGCTTTCTTCGTTACCCGGGCGAAGACGAGCATCCGTCTTCGCTCGCTCAGGCATCGCGCCATCCGCAAGCGTAACGGGGATGGCTTCGAAATCCTTGCCGATGACGAGGTGAAGCTCACCAGCAAGGGCGATTCGCGCCTTCCAATCCCGCTCCGCCGCATCAAGATCAGACGCGAGAAAGGCGGCAAGATCACACTCCTGACCAACGACCTTGCCCGTAGCGCCGTCGAGATCGCCGCCCTCTACAAGAGCCGATGGCAAATCGAGCTGCTGTTCCGCTGGATCAAGCAGCATCTCGATATTCGCAAGTTCCTCGGCGCCAACGACAACGCGATCCGCCTTCAGGTGCTCGCTGCGATGATTGCCTACCTGCTGCTGCGCATCGCCGCTCACACCAACTGCATCAAAATGCTCCCGCTCAGGTTCGCCGAACTCGTCGGCCAGCTCCTGCTCACGCGTCGATCCCTCGCTGCCATCGACAAACCTCCGCCCATCAACCCCAGCCGTCGGAAATCAACCATCTCACCTGACCAGATGGAGCTCCGCTATGCCTGAATTTCCCCGGACACCCCTGCCGCAAGCGGGGCGAGGTGAAGCGGAGCCCGTTGCTCGACTCAAAATAAACTCATCTTGCGCCAGCAGCTCGCGTACAGCGATGCGGCCTACCCGAACCTGACATCGTAGCGCTTGATCGACAGCTCCTTGGTGCCGATCTCGGGCTTCTTCCCCGAGAGCATGTCCGCCAGCACCCGGCCCGAGCCGCAGGCCATGGTCCAGCCGAGCGTGCCATGACCGGTGTTGAGGTGCAGATTGGCAAAGCGCGTGGCGCCGATCACCGGCGGGCCGTCCGGCGTCATCGGGCGCAGCCCGCACCAGAAGGTGGCCCTGGGAAGGTCGCCGCCGCGCGGAAACAGGTCGGTCAGCGAATGATCCAGCGTCGCGCGCCGCGCGGCGTAGAGCTTGGTCGAATAGCCCGAGATCTCGGCGGTGCCGCCGACCCGGATGCGATCGCCGAGCCGGGTGATCGCGACCTTGTAGCTCTCGTCCATCACGGTCGATTCAGGCGCGCCGGACGCGTCCCTGATCGGCACGGTGATCGAGTAGCCCTTGACCGGATAGACCGGCAGCGAGATGCCGAGCGGCCGCAGCAGGATCGGCGAATAGCTGCCGAGCGCCAGCACATAGGCGTCCGCCGTCATCATCCCGGCGCTGGTCGCGACGCCGGTGATCCGGGTCGCGTCCGCATTCAGTCCGTCGATGCCGACATTGAAGTTGAAGCGAACGCCGAGCTTCTCGGCTTCCAGCGCCAGGGCCTGCGTGAACATGTGGCAGTCGCCGGTCTCATCATGCGGCAGCCGCAGCCCGCCGGCGAACTTTTCCTTCACGCCGGCCAGCGCGGGCTCGGCGGCGATGCAGCCCTCGCGGCCGAGCACCTCGAACGGCACGCCGTACTGCTTCAGCACCGCGATATCGTCGCCGGTGTGATCGAGCTGGGCCTGCTCGCGAAACAGCTGCAGCGTGCCGCGCGCACGCTCGTCATAGCGGATGCCGATCTCGCTGCGCAGCGCCTGCAGGCAGTCGCGGCTGTATTCCGCGATCGGGATCATCCGGCTCTTGTTCACCGCGTAGCGCGCAGTCGTGCAGTTGCGCAGCATCTTCAAGAGCCAGAGCCACATCACGGGATCGAGCTTGGGGCGGATCACCAGCGGGCCGTGCTTCATCAACAGCCACTTCACCGCCTTGACCGGCACGCCGGGGCCGGCCCACGGCGATGAGTATCCGGGCGACACTTCGCCGGCATTGGCAAAGGAGGTTTCCAGCGCGGGCTTCGGCCGACGGTCGATCACCGTCACCTCGTGGCCTGCGCGTGCAAGGTAATAGGCAGAGGTGACGCCGATCACGCCACTGCCGAGAACAAGGACCTTCACTTTTCCTCACATCCTGCAGCGAAAACGCAATCGCCGCTGCGAAACCACTCTGCTTCGCAACGGCGACAGCAATTTGTAGAGCCAGCTAATATCTAGCTAGCAATTATCAGGCCACGCGCTTGATGGAGTCGCCGAGGATCGAGACGATGTCGTCGATGTGCGACTTCTCAACGATCAAAGGCGGCGACAACGCCAGCGAGTCGCCGCTCATGCGGAAGTAGAGGCCGCGGTTGAAGCAATCGACCATGATGTCGTAGCCGCGCGCGCCGACGACACCATCGCGCGGCGCGACTTCGACCGCACCCATCAGGCCCTGGTTGCGGATGTCGACCACGTTCGGCAGGCCCTTCAGCGAATGCAGGGCATCGCGCCAGTAGTCGGCGAGCGAGGCGCCGCGGGTCAGCAGAGCTTCGTCCTTGTAGATGTCGAGCGTGGCAAGACCCGCCGCGCAGGCCACCGGATGCGCCGAATAGGTGTAGCCGTGGAACAGCTCCATGGCGTTGTCCGGGCCGACCATCAGCCCGTCGTGGATCTGACGGCTGGTGAACACCGCGCCGCACGGCACGGTGCCGTTGGTGATACCCTTCGCGGTCGTCATCATGTCGGGCGTCACGCCGTAGAAGTTGGCGGCGAACGGGGTGCCGAGGCGGCCGAAGCCGGTGATGACCTCGTCGAAGATCAGCAGGATGCCGTGCTTGGTGCAGAGCTCGCGCAGGCGCTGCAGATAGCCCTTCGGCGCCGGCAGCACCGCGGTCGAACCCGGCACCGGCTCGACGATCACCGCCGCGATGGTGTCGGCGCCATGCAGCGCCACCATCCGCTCGACATCGTCGGCGAGCTCGGCGCCGTGCTCCGGCTGATCCTTGGCGAAGGCGTTGCGGGCGAGATCGTGGGTATGACGGATGTGGTCGACGCCGGGCAGATGGGTCGCGAACTGGCGGCGGTTGGCGACCATGCCGCCGACCGACATGCCGCCAAAGCCGACGCCGTGATAGCCGCGCTCGCGGCCGATCAAGCGGGTGCGGCTCGGCTGGCCGGCGGCACGGTGATAGGCCAGCGCGATCTTCAGCGCGGTATCGACCGATTCAGAGCCCGAATTGGTGAAGAAGACGCGATCCAGCCCCTTCGGGGCGATCTCGGCGAGCCGCTCGGCGAAATCGAACGCCAGCGGGTGGCCCATGTTGAACGAGGGCGCGAAATCCAGCGTCGACAACTGCCGCTCGACCGCGGCCGCGATCTGCGGGCGGCCGTGGCCGGCGTTGACGCACCACAGGCCGGCTGAGCCGTCGATCACCTGCCGGCCGTCGACCGAGGTGTAGTACATGCCCTTGGCGGAGGAGAACAGCCGCGGCGCCTTCTTGAACTGCCGGTTGGCCGTGAACGGCATCCAAAACGAGTCGGTCTTGATGGTGTTCGGAATCTGATGAACGGTCACGGCGGCGCTCCATTGCTGACTGATGCTAGTCGGACCACTCTTCCAGGCACTCAACAAGTCCTTTTCTGCCGCAGCGCAAGCCATTGATCTTGTTGAGGCGGTCTGCCAAGATTTGTTCGATCCGCAACACCTGCAACAAAGATTTGCCAAGGGGACTGCCATGAGCGTCGACATCGGCGGTCGGCTTCGATTCATCCGCGCGCGGCACAAGCTGTCGCAGCGCGAACTCGCCAAGCGCTCCGGCGTGACCAATTCGACGATTTCGCTGATCGAATCCAACCAGATGAACCCGTCGGTCGGCGCCCTGAAGCGCATCCTCGACGGGATCCCGATGGGGCTTGCCGAATTCTTCGCGATCGAGCCGGAGCGGCCGCGCAAGGCGTTCTATCGCGCCGACGAGCTGACCGAGATCGGCAAGAAGCCGATCTCCTATCTGCAAATCGGCGACAGCCTGTTCGGCCGGGCGTTGCAAATCCTGAAAGAGCGCTACGAGCCCGGCAGCGACACCGGCCGGGTGCCGCTGGTGCATGAGGGCGAGGAAGGCGGCATCGTGGTCTCGGGCCGGCTCGAGGTCACGGTCGACGACGAGCGGCGGGTGCTCAACGCCGGCGACGCCTATTACTTCGAAAGCCGCCGCCCGCACCGCTTCCGCTGCATCGGCGCCAAGCCATGCGAGGTGATTTCGGCCTGCACGCCGCCGACATTTTGAACCCGGCGCGCGCGGCGGGCGACCCAAGCCGCAGGGGCCGCATGGCGCGGCCGTGCGGGTGACGTCGATGCCTTGCTCTCCACGGTTTGCGGCCGCCGTCGCGGCCATCGCGGTCCTTGCATCCGGCCCGTCCGTTGCGTTGGACGATGATCTGCGGGCATCAAGCAGCGGGCCGACCGCGATCAGGCTGTGCGGCGATGGCGGCGACGGCACGATCAAGATCGCGGACTGCAGGAAGGCCGGCACCGAAAGGCTGGTGACGCAGATCGACCGGGCGTTCGACGTGGCGCTCGGCAAGATACCTGCGAACATCAAGCCGCTCTTGAAGCGCGACCAGGCCTGGTTCAACGAGATGATCATCGACGCCGCCGAGGTGCTGGCCGATAGCGACGCGGACGAATTGAAGGAGAGCTTTGCGCAAGCCCTGCGCCGCCGCGCCGCCGCGCTTGAGGGAATGGCATCCGGCCGTCCCGGCTTCGCCGGCAACTGGGTCAACGCTTTCGGCAACATCACGCTGACGCCTGCCGGCGGCGGCGCCTATCGCCTCGCCGCCGATCTGCGCGGCGACTATGGCGGCGACCGCAGGCGAAGCTGCAAGCTCACCGCCGACCTGAAGCCTGCGGGGAGTGGCTGGCTCGCCGGCACCGTGGCGATCAATACGGACACGGCGGCCGACAAGCCGAAAGCCGACGCTGCGGCCGCTCCCGCCAGGCCGCCGTCAGTCAAACTCCGCCGCCAGGGCGAGACCTTGCGGATCGTCGGCAGCATCGACGACGAGGAGTGGGACGGCTTCGTCGACTGCTCGTCGATGTGGCAGGTCACCGGCAGCTATTTTGCCGCCGGCAAGGATACGGCATCCGACCGGGCGGACACCGCCTTCGTCGTCCCGACCTTCGACTGCACCAGGCCGGAGACGGCGACCGACGAGGAAATCTGCGCCGACCCTGATCTGGCCGACAACGACCGGCGGCTGAACCGCGCCTGGAAGGCGTTGCAGCCGCACCTCGACGAAGCGACGCGGCGCGCGCTGATCGACGACCAGCGCAACTGGGTGAAGAGCCAGGCGCAGCAATATCCCGAATTCCTGCACCCGGCCTGGAACAAGCAGAGCTCCCAGGTTCACTTCACCGTCGATGCCCGCGACCACGTCGACGAATTGCAGCGCGAACGCCTGGCGCTGCTCGAAGGCTTTGACGACAAGCGCAGCGGACTTGCGGGCATCTGGCTCGCCCATAACGCCATCATCAAGATCACCACCGAGAGCAACGGTACCTTGAAGGCGACGGGATGGAAGTGGGACCAGGGCGACTGGAAGGCCGGCTGCGACTACGAGATGACGGGCAAGATCGTCGGCGGCACGTTCCGCTCCGACGAGCAGCGCAAGAACCCGGACACGCTCGAGCGCGACCACGCCATGCTGATCGTCAACCGGCAGGACGATCTGTTCGCGAAGAAGCGCTACTCGAACAAAGATGGCACCGAGAACAAGGACGCCGACGAAGCGAAGTGCAAGCGCCGGCTTGACAATTCCTCGACCGCGCGGCTGTTTCCCGCCCGTCCCTCGCCGGACATCGATAATTTCAAGGGCTCGATCAGATAGAGCGTCTTCAGGCGAAGTGGATACCGGTTCGCGTGACGAAAACGCGTCAAGACAACGATCCAGAGACCCGTTCCGATTCAATCGGACCGGAATGGCTCTGATCACACGACAGTATCACAGATCGCGCGTCTGCCGGTCGCCCCACGCAATAACGGCGGCAATGGTGGCGAACATCGCGGTGACCGCGATCATGACGAGGATGGTGTCGAGAGGCATGGGTCGTCTCCTGCATGTGATGGAGAGACCTAGCGCGCCTGCGCGCGCATCGCCTTGTGCTGGATCAAAAGCCGACGCCGCAGCGTCAGCTCGCGCCGCTCAGCTTGAGCCGTTCGAGGTCGAGCAGCCGCACGCCATCGGGCACGATCAACACCACCTTCTCGCGCGCAAGGCGGGTCAGCGTGCGGCTCACCGTCTCGATGGTGAGACCGAGATAGTCGGCGATGTCCTGCCGGCTCATCGGCAGCGGCACGGTAACGGACACGCTTCCGATCCGGGCGTATCGCGTCTGCATGTGGAGCAAGAATGCAGCGATCTTTTCCTCGGCACTGCGCCGTCCGAGCAGCAACATCTGGTCCTGCGCCAGGCTCAACTCGTGCCCCGCGAACTCATGCAGGCGGCGCAACAGATGCGGCTTGCCGTCGACATAGGCGAGGAACGCCGATCGCACGAAACGGCAAACCGCGACGTCGTTGACCGCCTCCGCGGTGACGCCGTAGCGGTCCTGAAGCGCAAGTCCGAGGAAGTCGCCCGGCAGCGCGAAACCCACGATCTGGCGGCGGCCGTCGGGCAATGATTTGTAGAGCCGCACGACCCCGTCGGTGACATTGAACACGCTGCCCGCCAGCGCACTCTGCTCGAACAGCGTCGTTCGTGCCGGAACCTGCTTTGCCTGGCTGATCCGGTCGAGCTCCTCGAGTTCGGACGGCTCCAGCGCAGCGCAGACGCTGAACAGCCTGACCTTGCAGTCCTCGCAACCATTCGTGGCGCGGCCGTGCCTGCAGTCGGAACGCGTCGCGCCTGCACAGGAATCCTGCAGTGGCTCGGCAATGCTCATGGCTTCGGGTGTCCGCTTGGTTAGGTGCGTGGCACTATCAACCCCGATTTGATCTGGATCAACCGCCGGCGGCATTGATGCAGATCAATGCTGCGCCGCGCTTTCCCCAGCAGTTTCGCCATCATCGGGGAATCCGGCGATGAACGAGCAATTCCAGGCACTTCCGATCGACCATCAGCATGCGATCGTGGCCTATCCGCTGGTGTTCATGCATGATGCCAGTATTACCACAGATCAGTGGCTGCGGTTCGTGCGCCGGCGCTGCCGCGGCAGCTCGCCCGAGACCGGGCTGATCGCGATTCGCGATCGCCGCGGCGTGATCCATGCCCTGTTCAGTTACCGCATCGACAACGACCTGCGCGTCCGCAAGCGGCTCAGCATCGGCGACCTGATCGTCGCGCATCTGCCCGGCTCGCGCATCGACGACGCGGTGTCGAACGTCATCGCCGAGGTTTCGGCGCAATACGGTTGCCAGATCGTCACCATCGAGCAGCCATTCGCAACGCGTCATGCGCGGCACGCCGGATGCCCGACTGCCGAGGCGCTGCGGCACCATCGGCGCGTCAACTGACATCGCGCTGCGTGGCCGTTCGGAGCCAGCCGCCGAATGCGCCTGCTCCGTTGCCGCCGTGGTCGTGCGGGAGTAGCCTTGCGGCGGCTGGAAGGTCGACTGTCGACGGTGCCACCGCATGCGCATCATCCTGATGTTCGTCGCTATTCTGCTCGGCTCGCTCGCTCCCGCAGCGGCCGACGACGTCGGCGCCGCGCAGGCCGTGATCCGCGCGCAGGAGCAGGCGTTCGGCCGCGACGACGCCGCGGCGGCCTATTCGCATGCCGCGCCGGCGATCCGGCAGATCTTTCCGCAAGCCGACATCTTCATGTCGATGGTGCAGAACCAATACGCGCCGGTCTATCGGCACAGGAGCTTCGAGTTCGGCGAGGCGCGCAGCGACGGCGGCCGGATCGCACAGCGCGTCCATATCGTCGACGCCAATGGCGAGGCGTGGGAGGCGCTCTACACGCTGGAGCGGCAGGCCGACGGCAGCCTGAAGATCACCGGCTGCTCATTGCTCAGGGCCGGCCAGGCGGTGTGATCGAGAATTACGCCAGCGCCACCCGCTGCCGCGAGCGCATCATGAGCAGCAGAATGATGCTGACATTGAGCAGGTTCCAGGCGAGGCCGTTGGCGAAGGCGGCGGCATAGGAGCCGGTGGCGTCGAAGATCACGCCCGAAATCCAGCCGCCAAAGGACATACCGAACACCGAGGCGAAGATCACGATGCCGATCCGCGTCGCGGCCTCCGACGCCGGCATCGCCTCGCGCACGATGATCGCGTAGCTCGGCACGATGCCGCCCTGGAACAGGCCGAACATCGCCGAGATGATGTAGAGCGAGGTCAGGCTGTCGAAGAACAGATAGAACAACAGCGCCGCGCCTTGCGCGATCGAGCCGATCAGCAGGGTGCGGATGCCGCCGATCCGGTCGGCGAGGAAGCCGGAGCCGATCCGGCTGATGATGCCGAAGCCGAGCATCAGCGACAGCATCTCGGCGCCGCGCGCCACGCCGTAGCCGAGATCGCCGCAATAGGCGACGATATGGACCTGCGGCATCGACATCGCCACGCAGCAGGAAATCGACGCCAGCGACAGGATCGCGGTCAGCGCGTTGGTGGAAAGCTTGAGGTCGACCCGCGGTGGTGCCGCGTTGCCATGGCTGCGCCTGGTCGCTGCGCCCATCAACACGCGCAGCACCATGAGTGCGAGCAGCATCGAGATCGCGGTGAAGATGCCGATTGCAATATGGGTGGTGCGCCAGCCGACACTCTGCATGCCGAAATTGACCAGCGGCGGCCACACCGTACCGCCGACGTAATTGCCGCTCGCGGCGATCGCGACCGCGAGGCCGCGGTAGCGCTCGAACCAGTGCGACGCCTCCGCCATCAACGGGCCGAAGGTCGCCGCCGACGACAGACCGATGGCAAAATGCAGTAGGATGAAGGCCCAGATCGACGGCGCGTAGCCGGCGCCGACATAGCCGAGGCCGAGGATGCCGATCCCGGCGCCGATCGCCGCGACGATGCCGTAGCGGTCGCTGATCTTGCCGGTCACGACCTGGCCGAGGCCGAAGCCGAGCATCACCATGGTGAAGGCGAGCGAGGCCGTTCCGCGGGTCGCGCCGAAGTCGGTCTGCACCGCCGGCAGCGCCACCACGACCGACCACATGCCGACGCTGCCGAGCGAGCCGATCACCACGGCCACGACAAGGCGCAGCCACGCCCGGCGCGAGTCGGGAATGAACGTAGCGACTTCAGGGGAAAATTCAGAAGAAATTACCACGGCAGGCGGAACTTCGTCGGCATTTGCCTCCGGGTCAAGCCACATTGCCGAGAGATTAGGCATGCGCCAGCAAGGGGACGCCGCCCCTTGAAACGGCACGCTCCGCGGCGGATTCGCGCGCGGCTAGCGTCGCATCAATTCCCGAAGTTCGGGTCCTGCGACTGGAACGGGCCGCATTCGGCGCGTTTCGCAAACCGCTGATCGAAATCGACCGTGCCCCCGCCCACCGGAATCTGTGTCGGCGGCAGTCCCCTTGTGTACTGGTCGACGGTCACCATCTTCTTGTCCGCGCTCATCGTGACGCGAACCGGCTCAAGCGGCTTGCCCTTGTTGGCCTCGGTCAGGTCGAGCGCGTAGTAGCCGATCACCGTCTGGCCGGCGCGCAGGCCTTGGCCTGCCAATGCAACCGATAGCGGTAGATAGACCTCCATCCTGACGCCTTCGCCGTCGCACGCCAGCATGCGCATCATGGCGGCGTCCTGGCCCGGAGGCTTTGCGGCAGCACCCGTCGCGACGGAAAGGGTGACAGCCGCGACAGCCCCGAAACCACCAATCCAGGGTTTGCCGGTCGTCGCCGCCGCACGGTCTCCTTGGCTTGTCATGGAATCCCCCGACACGAAGCGACTTGCTCGGTATTTCGTCTGACGTCGAGGCTGGGACGTTCAATCCCGGTCCGTCCTCCCTCCCCGATCGGCGCCTCCGTGCGCCGCCGCGGCGATGTTTGGGCGATCGGGCGTCAGCGCTTCCTGTACCGCCGGACCGGTTGCTGCTATGATCCCGGCCTACTTGAACTGATCCGGTTTTTTTGAAGCGGAAGGCATTCTGAAGCGCCTGCATTGATCACCGACAGTCATATGGAGGTTTGCCATGGCTTCTGACTGGCGTCTCGAAGGCGAATGGATCAAGAACTGCAATTGTGCGTTTGGCTGCCCCTGCGATTTCAATGCGCTGCCGACGCATGGTTCCTGCAAAGGCATGGTCGGCATGCGGATCACCAAGGGGCATTTCGGCAGCACCAAGCTCGACGGCCTGGTGTTCGCGGCAACCGTCGACTTTCCCGGCGCGCTTCACGAGGGCAACGGGCAGATGCAGCCGATCATCGACGAGCGCGCCACGGCGGAACAGCGCGAAGCGCTGTTCAACATCCTGTCCGGCAAGAATTCGGCCGAAGGCACGCTGTTCCAGATCTTCAGCCTGATCGTGACCAAGATCCATGATCCGGTGTTCGTGCCGATCGAGTTCTCCTTCGACAAGAACGGGCGCGTCGCCAAGCTCGTCGCCAAGGGCGTGCTGGAGACCGAGGTCGAGCCGATCAAGAATCCTGTCACCGGCACGCCGCATCGCATCCAGGTCGTGATGCCGGAGGGGTTCGAGCACAGGGGGGCCGAGGTGGCCTCCTCCAACATCCGCTCGACGGGGGCGATCAAGTACGAGACCAAGGGCTCGCACAGTTCGCTCGCCAACGTCGTGCAGACGCCGGACGGCGTCGCGGCCTGACACAGCCGGGCGCGGTTCGGCCGTTCGGCTGCTGGGATCCCAACATGAGCGAGACATCGGCGCTCGAAAACGTCCTGCGGCATGACCGCCTGATCTTTGCAGGCGGCATCGCCGCGGTGATGGCGCTGGCCTGGGCCTATCTCCTGGCCGGCGCCGGCATCGACATGAGCATGGCTGATATGCCGATGGATCCGACGCCATGGACGCCTTCCTATGCCGTGCTGGTGTTCGTCATGTGGTTGACGATGATGGTCGCCATGATGATCTCGAGCGTCGCGCCGATGGTGCTGCTGTTCGCCGCCCTGAAGCGCAAGCAATCGGCAACGCCCTCTCCCTTCGCTGAGGCCTGGATCTTCCTGTGCGGCTATCTCGCGATCTGGGCCGGCTTTAGCCTCGCCGCGACGCTGGCGCAATGGCAACTCGACCTCGCCGGCCTCTTGTCGATGGCGATGGCTGCTACCAGCGCGACGCTCGCCAGCGGCGTCCTGCTGCTGGCCGGGCTCTACCAGTTCACGCCGCTCAAGCGCGCCTGCCTGCGCTACTGCCAGAGCCCGGTGCTGTTCCTGAGCCGGCACTGGCGACCGGGCACGGCCGGTGCGCTGCGCATGGGGCTGCGGCACGGCCTTTATTGCCTCGGCTGCTGCTGGTTCCTGATGGCATTGCTGTTCGTCGGCGGCGTGATGAACCTGCTCTGGATCGTCGGCATCACCGTCTACGTCGCCTGCGAGAAGCTGCTCCCGGTCGGCCACCGCCTCAGCTATGCCGCCGGCGCCGCGTTGATTGTGGCGGGACTGATCGTGCTCGTGCATACGACTTGAGAAAGTGTCCGGACGTGTAGGAATATCGATCGCGCGACGGCGATCATCCTGTCGAAGAAGATTGAAAGCAGTGCGAGCTGGTTCACACTTGCCAATCGTCATCCGTGCCAAGATCGTTCGGACGGTGGATTGTGCGTCGCAGGCCGGCAGCGCTGCTTGTGACGGAACTGACGAGCGACAGACGCTCGCGTGCTGGCGTCAAGCCAGATGCCCCACGCCCCCGGCCGTCGCACCGAGAGAACCGCATGCATTTCATCGGAGGTACATCATGCATACCTTGCCCGCAGAATGGCTACCCGTTTCAACTGCGCCAGCAGACCGGGATCTCGAAGTCTGTGTCCTGGACTATGATGGAATGGTCCATGCGCTCGTGTTCCCCTGCCACAAGGACGGCGCCGACTGGGTCGTTGGTTCAAATGACCACGTCCATGTTCAACCGACGCATTGGCGCAGTTGGACTGAGCCCGCCTAAAGCGGGCCTCTGCACCGCCGGGCGGACCCGGCGCAGGGCCGCCGGGGACGCTCCATGGCGCCCGGACGAGTTACCGCCATCGCGCCGCACGGGCACGAGCCCCGGTGCGGCGTCAATCTCGCGCCAGCCCATGAAATCGGCTAGACTTGTCGCGTGAGGTTCAAGGGTGGGCCAGGAGGCTCGTCATGGAATCACACGTGATCCCCTTTGAAAATCGCTGGACCAACGGCAAGCATGCCTGGGAGTGGCACTGCGAGCTCGAGCGGCTGGGCGTGCCGACGGTCCGGACGATGTACTGCGAGCATGAAACGCACCGTCGCAACAAGTCGGCGGTGGTGTTCGACATCCCCGCGGGCTTTGTCCACGACTGGCTGGCCTTTCATGACCGGCGCGCCGCCCGGCAGCAGTTCTTGTGGCGCGCCAGTGTCATCACGCTCGGCATCATCGCCGCATCGGGCGTCGTGCTCGGTGCGCTCAGATAGAGGCCGCAAGGCCTGCGGCCTCATCCGTGGCCATCCTTCGAGACGCCCGCCTTTGGCGGGCTCCTCATCAGGATGACGCGTTGTTGCGGGGCAAAATCCTGGTCTGGACCCTCATGGTGAGGGCGGCGCATCTTGACCACGAGGCCCTCTCACCCCGGCCGCGAATCCCCCTGCCGGCGCCTGCGACGACCCGTGCGGTCGCGCGAAAGCCCTTATTAACCCTTTGCTAACCATACACCCGGCAAGAATTGCCGAGTGAAGTCGAGTGTCGTCGAACGCGTCTAACGGGTGGAGATCCCCGTGAACGCCAGCGCGGTGCCTCACTTTCGGAACGGCGGCCCTGCGGCCGTCGCGCAGACGCTTGGCGGCCGCAGCCGCCAGTCGCGGGGGAGAGCGGCTACCATGGTCGACGTCACGGCGGGTCAGGGCACGGCAGGCAAGAGCGGATTGCCGAGCCTCGGCGAGATCGGCGACATCCTGAAGCGCGGCGATATCGCGCTGGCGATCGGCGTCCTCACCATCCTGGTGGTGCTGATCCTGCCGCTGCCCTCGATCGTGCTCGACCTTTTCCTGGCGGTCTCGATCACGGTCTCGATCCTGATCCTGATGACCTCGCTGTTCATCCAGGCGCCGCTGGAATTCTCGTCGTTTCCGACCATCCTGCTGATCTCGACCATGCTGCGGCTGTCGCTGAACATGGCCTCGACCCGGCTGATCCTGAGCCACGGCCATGAGGGCACGGCGGCCGCCGGCCACGTCATCGAGGCGTTCGGCAACTTCGTGATGGGCGGCAACTTCGTGATCGGCATCATCGTGTTCGCGATCCTGGTGATCGTGAACTTCGTGGTCATCACCAAAGGTTCGGGCCGCATCGCCGAAGTCGCCGCACGCTTCCAGCTGGACTCGATGCCCGGCAAGCAGATGGCGATCGACGCCGACCTCTCCGCCGGCCTGATCGACGAGAAGGCCGCCAAGGAGCGCCGCAAGGCGCTGGAAGACGAGAGCGGTTTCTTCGGCGCCATGGACGGTGCCTCGAAATTCGTCCGCGGCGATGCCATCGCCGGTCTTTTGATCGTCGGCATCAACATCGTCGGCGGCATCATCATCGGCGTCGCCCAGCAGGGCCTCTCCTTCAGCGAAGCCGCCCGCACCTACACCGTGCTGACGGTCGGCGACGGCCTCGTCACCCAGGTGCCCGCGCTGATCGTGTCGACCGCCGCCGGCCTCCTGGTCTCCAAGGCCGGCATCACCGGCGCCGCCGACAAGGCGCTGATGCGCCAGCTCTCCGGCTATCCGCAGGCGCTCGGCATGTCGGCCGGCGTGATGCTGGTGCTGGCGCTGCTGCCGGGCATTCCGACGCTGCCGTTCCTGGCGCTGGGCTCCGGCGCCGCGGTGCTAGCCTGGAACGCACGCAAGCAGAAGCGGGCTGCGAAGGCGGCCGAAACGGCAGCAGCCGCCGCCCCTGCTGCAGCCGCGGCCGCCGCCGCCGCTGCGGCCGCGGAGGAGCCGATCGCCGCCGCGCTCAAGATCGACGACCTCAAGATCGAGCTCGGCTACGCGCTGCTGCCGCTGGTCAACGGCCCCGACGGCACCGACCGCCTGACCGAGCAGATCAAGGCGCTGCGCCGCTCACTGGCCATCGAGATGGGTTTCGTGATGCCGGCGGTGCGCATCCTCGACAACGTCCAGCTCGAAGCCAACAGCTACGTCATCAAGATCAAGGAAGTCGACGCCGGCACCGGCAAGATCTGGCCGAGCCAGTTCATGGTCATGGACCCGGCCGGCAACCAGGTGCAACTGCCCGGCATCCACACCATCGAGCCGACCTTCGGCCTGCCGGCGACCTGGGTCGACGCCGGCCTGAAGGAAGAGGCCGCGCTGAAGGGCTACACCGTGGTCGACGCCGCCACGGTGCTGTCGACGCATCTGACCGAGCTGCTCAAGACCAACATGGCGGACCTGTTGTCCTACGGCGAGGTGCAGAAGCTCTTGAAGGACCTGCCGAAGGAGCAAGGCGAGCTGATCAAGGACATCGTGCCGGGCCAGGTCACGGTGTCGGGCATCCAGCGCGTGCTGCAATTGCTGCTCGCCGAGCGCATCTCGATCCGCGATCTCTCGACCATCCTCGAAGGCATCGCCGATGCGCTGGCGTTCTCGCGCAATCCGGCCACCATGGTCGAGCACGTCCGTGCCCGGCTGGCCCGCCAGATCTGCGCGCAAAACACCTCGCCGAACGGCTATTTGCCGCTGATCGCGCTGTCGGCGCGCTGGGAGCAGGCGTTTGCGGAGTCGATCGTAGGCACCGGCGACGACCGCAGCCTGGCGATGCAGCCCTCGAAACTGTCGGAGTTCATGACCGCCGTGCGCAACGCCTTCGAGCAGGCGGCGCGCGAGGGCGAGGCGCCGGTCCTGGTGACGTCGGCCGCGATCCGGCCGTTCGTTCGCTCACTGGTGGAACGGTTCCGCTCGCAGACCACCGTCCTGTCGCAAGCCGAGATCCATCCCAGGGCCCGGCTGAAGACGGTCGGCAGCGTCTAGAGCCTGTTGTTCCGGAGCGTTTTCTGCACGCGGGACGGGCGTCCAGCTCGCGCGAAAACGCGCTAGCGGCCGCAAATCACTTGGGTTTTCGTCTGTGCTTTCTCGCCACAGGCAACTGATTTATGCAGACAGGTCCGGAACGGCCCTATCTGGGATGCAGCATCCCAGCACAATCCCAAGACACTGATATTAAATAGCTTTAATGCGCTTTGGATTACCAAAGGGTCATTTTTGATCGCGCCCGATCACGTCTCATCACGGCCTTGTGATGGCCTCTAGGGAACGGAATCGGCAAATCCTACGTTAGCGGGGCACGAGACGTTGAACCGGACAACAGACCGAACCGACAGATTTACTGAGAGCAGGAAGGCGGCAGGAGACTTCCATGAACCACTCGATCTACAGCGCCGATCGTATGACGCACCTGAAGATTGTGGTCGTGGCGTTGTTCGCCGGTATCCTGGTCGCGGGTTTCGGCATCGCGGCACATAATTCGTCGGATGAGGGATACACGCAGACGGCGCGGGTCATGAAGGCCGGCAAGCCCGTCGCGATCACCAGCTCCAGCAACTCGCTGGTCCGCTAACAGGAGAGTTTCACGAATTCACGTAGTGTTCTTTACAGCCCCCCAAAGTCGCTGCGTGGATATTTAAGACCCCCAACTACCCCCAAGTTGACTATCGAAAACGCCCGCTCCCCACGGGCGTTTTCTTTTTTGCGGGTGGTCGACGCGACATCTTATCCACGTCATTGCGAGCGCAGCGAAGCAATCCACTGTCACCGCTCGTGCGGAAGGATGGATTGCTTCGCTGCGCTCGCAATGACGGACGGCCACCATCGGCAACCTCTGACGATGGGCGGCCGGCCTATCGCGGCGGCGAAGCCGACGCGCCCGGCACGGTCTCGATCAGCTTGCCGGTGAAGATCGGCGCCGAGGTCGGCTGGCCGTTCGGCGAACCGCCGGCCTGTTCCACCGTCACCGCGTAGGTGGCGCCGTTGATCACGTCGGGATCGTAGCCCGACAGCACCGGGCGCGCGGTGAAATCATCGGCGCCGATCACGCCGAGCGAGCGCGGCTGCGGCAGCTTGTCGGAGATCAGCCAGAGCTCAAAGCTCTTGCCGGGCTCCGACGGGGCGCCGACCTTGCGGACGGTGAAGTTCTTGGTGGCGCCGTCGATGGTCATGATGAAGGCCGGCCCGCCATTCGGCCCCTGCAGCAGCGCGACATATTGCGCCGACGGCGTCAACGCCGGCGCCGGCGTCTTCACTTCGACGGTCTGGATGCGCGGCTTCGGCCGGATCGCATTCGGCAAGGCGTCGGGCTTGTAGATCTGCAGGCCGAGCGTCACCAGCAGCGCGGCCGCGATCGCGGTCGCGGCCGACGCGATGCCGCGCCAGCGTTTCACGCGGCCCGTCAGCGCGGTCACGTTGCGTTCGTCGAAGATGACCCGCGGCGGTCGGGCCTCGGGCAGCCTCCGGGGCTCGGGCGACTGCGCAGGCTCCGGATCGAACGCCGAGCCGAATTCGGGATCGTCTGTGACTGGCGAAGGCGGCGGCGTCATCGTCGTGGCCGGCGTCTCGGGCAGCACCAGCGGCGCCTGCGGCGCGCTCGTGGGGCCGATCGCCGCCTTGATGTTGTCCCAGACCACCGGACGCGGCTCGACCAGGCCGACCATCTGATTCAGCGGCCCGAGCCTGAACTGCCAGGCCTGCACCAGCGCTGCGAACTCGCTGTCGACGGCCATCATGGTCTCGACCTGCGCGCGCTCCTCGGCATCGAGCGTACCGAGCGCATATTCCGCGGCGAGCGCGATATGGTCTTCGCTATAGGCCATCAATCAGAGTCCAAGACACTCCCGGATATCCATCAGGCTGCGGCGCAGCCAGGTCTTCACCGTGTTCACCGGCGTCTCGAACTTTGCGGCGAGTTGCTCGCGGCTCCAGCCGTTGTAATAGGCGAGCAGCACGAGCTTCTGACGATCCGGCTCCAGACGACCGACGCACTCCAGCAATCGCTTCAACTCTTCCGTCATCTCCCGTCGCGCCAGCGGATCGGGCTGGTCGGCTGCGACCTCCATCGCCGCCGGCTCTTCCTCCAGCGAGGCCTCGCCGCGCTTGCGCACCACGTCGATGGCGCGGTTGCGCGCGATCGACGTCATCCACGTGATCGGGGACGACAGGGCTGGGTTGAACTGCCCGGCGCTGTTCCAGATCTTGACGTAAGCCTCCTGAATGACCTCCTCGGCGAGGTCCTGTCGCCGCAAGATACGGAGCACGACGCCGAAGAGTTTCGCGCGGGTCGCGGCGTACAGCCGCTCGAAGGCGGCCTCATCCCCCTTGGCGACGGCGGCGATCAGCCAGACCAGCTCAGCCGGCGTCAGCATCTTGCGCCCTCCAAGCCCCGATCCCCCATCGCGTCATTGCCACCGTGCTGCCGATCATCCGTCCTGACCGGTGGTAGCATATTTTGGGACACCACGATCCGCCAAGGGGCTAACAAGTGGCCGGCAAGTCGGCGGCTTGTGGACAGCGCCCAGCAAAAAGCCCGGGCGATCGGCCCGGGCTCTCAATCTGGTCAGCGGAGGGAGCGAGGGTTCAGGCGATGACGCCGAGACGGGCCCGCATCAGGCCGATCGAATCCATGTCGGCTTGTTCGCGAGCGCTCTCCTCCGCGCGTTCGCGCGCCTGGTCGCGCTCGTCGAGCAGCTCGACCTTCTTCAATTCCTCGAATGCCTCCGACAGCAGCGCCTTGGCGTCGTCCAGCTGGGCGCGCAGTTCGTCGGCCGAACGGGTCAGGTTCTCGCGGCGCTGGATCGCGGCCTTGGCATAGGTCGGATAGGCGAAGTGCGTGGGGTCGTTGATCCCGGCGCGCTCCTGCTCGGTCTGGATCTCGCGCTCGAGCTCGACCGACATGCGCTGGAAGTCGGCGATCATGCCTTCGATCTGGGTAACCCGACGGCGCTTCTCGTCAACCTGAAATTTCTTCAGACGGATCAGCGTTTCACGTGACTTCATCGACTCATACTCCCCAGAAGTCCCAAATCTGAACGCGGGACAGAGCCGGCTCCCCGCTGGGCCCCGCCGGCATAGCTATGGTGTGCCGGCGATGATGGCCTGACAAAGTTAGCGTTCCGTTTCCAAACCCGACAGGATTTGAGCCAGTTGCCGGTAGCCGTCGGGAAGGCTGGTGGACTCGTCCTTGGCCTGGCGCAGGTAGGCCTCGAGTGGCTCATGCAGCCGGATCGCCTCGTCGACCTCCGCGCTGGAACCCGGCCGGTAGGCCCCGAGCCGGATCAATTCCTCCATGTCGGCATAGGTCGCCATCACCTGCCGCGCCTTGTTGATGTAAGGCAGGAAGTTGGGGTCGGCCGACCGCGGCATGGTGCGCGACACCGACTTGAGGATATTGACCGCGGGATAGCGGCCGCGCTCGGCGATCGCCCGCTGCATCACGATATGGCCGTCGAGGATGCCGCGCACCGCGTCCGCGATCGGCTCATTGTGATCGTCGCCGTCGACCAGCACCGTGAAAATCGCGGTGATGGTGCCGTCGCCGGTGCCCGGCCCTGCCCGCTCGAGCAGCTTCGGCAATTCGGTGAACACGGTCGGCGTGTAGCCCTTGGCGGTCGGCGGCTCGCCCGCCGAGAGGCCGATCTCGCGCTGCGCCATCGCAAAGCGCGTCACCGAATCCATCAGGCACAGCACATCCTGGTCCTCGTCGCGGAAATATTCCGCGATGGCGAGCGTCAGATACGCCGCCTGGCGCCGCATCAGCGCCGGCTCGTCCGAGGTCGCGACCACCACGACCGAGCGCGCCAGCCCCTCCTCGCCGAGATCCTCCTGGAGGAATTCCTGCACCTCGCGGCCGCGTTCGCCGATCAGCCCGATCACCGAGATCGCGGCATCGACGTTGCGCGCCAGCATCGACAGCAGCACCGACTTGCCGACGCCGGAGCCGGCGAAGATGCCGAGCCGCTGGCCGCGGCAGCAGGTCAGGAACGTATTGAGACCGCGCACGCCGAGATCGAGCGGCGGGCCGACCCGCTTGCGCGAATGCGCCGGCGGCGGCGAGTTGCGGTAGGACATCGGCGAGGCGCCCTGCACCAGCGGGCCCTTGCCGTCGATCGGCTCGCCCATCGCGTTGACGACGCGGCCGAGCCAGGCCGGCGACGGCCGCACCTGGCTCGCCGCATTGGCGATCACCGCGCGGCAACCGCGCCTCACGCCATCGAGCCCGCCGAACGGCATCACCACCGCGTTCTCGCCGGAGAAGCCGATCACCTCGGCGGGGATGAAGCGGCCCGCGCCGACGTCGATCACGATGCGGGCGCCGACCGACATCGCGTGAATGGGGCCCGCGATCTCGACCATCAGCCCGCGGACGCCGACCACGCGGCCATAAATATTGACGCCGTCGATGTCGCCGATCTGCTCCGCGAGCGCCTTCATTGCGAAAACCTTAAGTTTCCGCTTTTTTGCTCCGGCCGCTTAACTTCGTGTTTACCCGCATCATTAATCATTGCGTCACTGTCTTTGGTGACTGAGGTCGCTTGCCCATCAGAAGAAGGGCGAGTCGCGAGAGTCGGTTAGGCCCGTCTCTTAATGTGGAAACTGAACGGACGCGGTTAGGAAAAGCTTCTTCTACGCAATATCTTAGGGCGATTCGACAAAAATTGCACGGTTAGAGCTTGCGCGGAGGAATCAGTTTTTGTTAACCATATCTCGTCAGGATCCGAATCAGTTGTTCAAAGGCGTTTTGTGAGTGCCGCAAGTGCGGCCGACCTGACGCCCGGAGCGGCGACTATAGGGGACTGGCATGCGCGTTTTGCTGATTGAAGATGACAGCGCCGTCGCGCAGTCGATCGAATTGATGCTCAAGTCCGAGAGTTTCAACGTCTACACGACGGACCTCGGCGAAGAGGGCGTCGATCTCGGCAAGCTTTACGACTACGACATCATCCTTCTCGACCTCAACCTGCCCGACATGTCCGGCTACGACGTGCTCAAGCAGCTGCGGGTGTCGAAGATCAAAACTCCCATTCTGATCCTCTCCGGCCTCGCCGGCATCGAGGATAAGGTCAAGGGTCTCGGCGTCGGCGCCGACGACTACATGACCAAGCCCTTCCACAAGGACGAGCTGGTCGCCCGCATCCACGCGATCGTGCGCCGCTCCAAGGGTCACGCCCAGTCGGTCATCCAGACCGGCGATCTCGTGGTCAATCTCGACACCAAGACGGTCGAGGTCGGCGGCCAGCGCGTGCACCTGACCGGCAAGGAATACCAGATGCTGGAGCTGCTCTCGCTCCGCAAGGGCACCACCCTCACCAAGGAAATGTTCCTCAACCATCTCTACGGCGGCATGGACGAGCCGGAGCTGAAGATCATCGACGTCTTCATCTGCAAGCTCCGCAAGAAGCTCGCCAATGCCTCCGAAGGCCGCAACTTCATCGAGACCGTGTGGGGCCGCGGCTACGTGCTGCGCGAGCCGCACGAGGCCGACGAGCGCATTCCCGCCTGACCTTCCGGGCCCGCAGAGAACCGCAAGGTTCGCTCCTTTCGACCTGAACCCCGCCGCAAATGGCGGGGTTTTTGTTTGGATTGAACCGGCTCTCGGCATGCGCCGACCAAGGGAACGTGCAATCCTGCCTCGCGCGAATTCCGACGAACTCCCGGACCGCCCCGACATGATCCTGCAATCCCTCGCCGGCCTGCCGGCGTTCCTGGTCTATTTCTGCACGGCGCTGATCGCCGTGGTCGCCTACCTCTTCGTCTACACACGCGTCACACCGCATGACGAATTCCAGCTGATCCGCGACAACGATCCGGCGGCGGCGATTGCGCTGGGCTTAAGCCTGCTCGGCTTCGTGCTGCCGGTGGTCAGCGCGATCGCCCACTCCGCCAATGTGGTGGACTGCCTGATCTGGAGCATCATCGCGCTGATCGTGCAGATCATCGTCTATTACATCGTGAAGATCCCGGTGCCGAACCTGTCGGGGCGGATCGCCTCCGGCGAAATGGCGCCGGCGATCTGGCTCGGGCTGTCCTCGCTGGCCGCAGGCGCGCTGAACGCGGCCTGCATGATCTACTGAGCCGTTGAACCAAACCATGGCGCGCAAACCGAACCCGGACTTCGGCAAACGGCGACCGGTCGTGCCGGCGGTGCCGACGCCGCCGCGGCCGGATGCGCCATCCAAGCGCACCAACCACGTCGCGCTGCTCTTGATGGGAACGCTCGCGGTCGGCGGCAGCGCCTACGCGCTGATGCCGCGGCCGAATTGCCAGCCGGTGCCGCCGACACCGCCGGGCGTCACCGCACCGGGCGTCGTCACACCGGTCCCGCCACAACCAGGCGTCGACTGCACAACGCGCAGCTCATCGTCCGGATCGGGCGGCAGCAGCGGCTCGTCGCGCAGCAGCTTCTACAGCGGCAGCCCGTCGTCGAGCGGCACCTCCTCTTCCTCGAGCTCGTCGTCTAGCTCGTCGGTGAGCCGCGGCGGCTTCGGTTCGTTCGCGCATGCTTTCGGCTTCAGCGGCAGCTGATGCATGTTGCCGTGTCATCGCCGTGTCATCGCGCTTTCGCTTGCCCGGCGAACGCAGCTGATGGAAACTCGCCATGGCTCCGCAGACGGCAAGGCAGGGATTGGCGTTCATGAAACGCTCGCGCCGGGTATGGCTGAAATTGATGGGAAGTATCGCGATCGGCGCGGCGTCGATCGGCCTGACGCCAAGCCATGCCCGCAGCCACCACCATGCAGGACACGGAACGAAGGGAAAATCGGCGGAACGGTTGCCCTCCGGCGGCTTCGGCGGCGCGCCGCGCACCATCGCCCGCTACGGCGACGACGATCCGTCGCATGGCGGAAGCTGACACCAGGCTGACGAGCGAACGCGGTTTCCCCTCATGCAACGCATCGCATTTCCCGAACGCGACGATTGGCGGACGACTGCCGAGAACGCCGGCTTCACCTTCCACACCATCGACGGCGAACGGTACTGGGACGAGCGCGCCTATTACGCCTTCACGCTGGACGAGATCGAGCGCGCGATCGAGGCGCCGACCGGCGAGATCGACGCGATGTGTCTCGAGCTCGCCGGACGCGCGGTCAGGGATGAACGCTATCTGCGCCGGCTGAAGATACCGGAGGCGTACTGGGATCTGATCGCGGCAAGCTGGCGCCGCAGGAATCCGAGCCTGTACGGCCGGCTCGATCTCACCTTCGACGGCCGCGGCCCGGCCAGGCTGCTCGAATACAATGCCGATACGCCGACCTCGATCTTCGAGGCCGCGGTGTTTCAATGGACCTGGCTCGAACAGGCGATCCAACGCAACATCATCCCGAAGCGCGCCGACCAGTTCAACTCGATCCACGACCGGCTGATCGAGGCCTGGAAGAGGATCGGCGCGACCCACCCGCTGCATCTCACCGGACTGACCGGAAATCCCGAGGACGCCGGCACGCTCGCCTATCTCGAGGACACCGCGGCGCAGGCCGGGCTGAAGACCACGCTGCTCGACATCGAGGAGATCGGACTGCGCGACGACGGTCAGTTCGTCGACCTCGACGAACGCCCGATCGCGCTCGCGTTCAAGCTCTATCCGTGGGAGTGGATGTTCCACGACGCGTTCGGCAAGAACCTCGCGACCGCGCCGACGCAGTGGATCGAGCCGCCATGGAAGGCGATCCTCTCCAACAAGGGCATCCTGCCGCTGCTCTGGGAGATGTTCCCGAACCACCCCAATCTGCTGCCGGCCTATTTCGAGGACGACCCGCAGGCCGCCCAGCTCGGCACGTCGTTCGTGCGCAAGCCGATCTATTCACGCGAGGGCGCCAATGTCGAGCTGGTCAGCGCCGGCGTCACGCTGGTCGCCGAGCAAGGCCCCTACGGCGCCGAAGGTTTCATCCGCCAGGCGCTGGCGCCGCTGCCGAATTTTTCCGGGCAGTATCCGGTGCTCGGCAGCTGGCTGGTGGACGGCACGCCCTGCGGACTCTCGATTCGGGAAGACGAGAATCCGATCACCGGCAACACCTCGCGCTTCCTGCCGCACGCGATTTTGTAGTTCATGAACGTTGAAAGAACGCGGCTCTGTCGCCGTCATCCTGAGGTGCGAGCGCTTGCGAGCCTCGAAGGATGCACGGCCCCGCTGGTGGCCGTCGACCCTTCGAGACGCCGCTTCGCGGCTCCTCAGGGTGACGGGGTTAAAGCGAGATGTCTCGTCTCACCGCGCAGCGGACGCAACCGCCTTCAGCACATGCAGCGCGGCGCCGGCGCGCGCGACTGGCGCAGTGTTTGGCTGATAGAGCCCGCGCCGGTCGGGATATGGCCTGAACAGGTTGGTGATGCCGACCACGGATTCCGCCGCGCCAAGCGCCAGCACGCCGTCGGGCTCGAGCATCCGGGACACCTTGCCGAAGATACCGGCCTTGGTCTGCTGATCGAAATAGATCAGCACATTGCGGCAGAAGATCACGTCGAAGGTGCCGAGATGCGACAGGTCCTGCAACAGATTGAGCTGGCGGTGCTGCACCATGCCGCGGATATCGGCGTTGAGCTGCCAGAGCTCGCCCTTCTGCACGAAATACTTGACCAGCAGCTGGATCGGCAGGCCGCGCTGCACCTCGAACTGGCTGAACAAGCCGGCCTTCGCCTTTTCGAGCACCGCCTGCGACAGGTCGGTGGCGATGATCTCGATCCGCCAGCCGGCAAACAGCGCAGTCATCTCCTTCAGCAGCATCGCGATCGAATACGGCTCCTGCCCGGTCGACGACGCCGCGCACCAGATGCGCAAGCTGCGGCGCGCCGCGCGCGTCTGCGCGAGCGCGGGCAGCACCGCTTCCTTCAGATGGTCGAACGGGATCTTGTCGCGAAAGAAGAAGGTCTCGTTGGTGGTCATCGCTTCGACCACCTCGGATGTCAGCAGCTCCGCGCCACCCTTCATCCGCTGCACCAGCTCGGGAATCCCGGCGAGGTTCGACCGGCGCGCCAAGGGCAACAGGCGGCTCTCGACGAGATATTGCTTGTCGGCGGAGAGATCGAGGCCGGAACGGTCTTTCAGCAGCTTACGCAGATACTCGTAGTCCAGCGGCGTCACGAACGGTCTCCCGCAAATACCCGAACAAGCTTCGGTGCGATCTGATTGAGCGGCAGCACCGCGGCGCAGATGCCGGCATTGACCGCAGCACCGGGCATGCCCCACACCACGCTGGTCGCTTCGTCCTGGGCGATCACGCTGCCGCCGGCGGCGACGATGTCCTTGCCGCCGCGCATGCCGTCGGAGCCCATGCCGGTCAGGATCACCGACATGATGCTGCCCTGCCAGACATCGATCGCGGAGGTGAACATCGGATCCACCGCGGGCTTGCAGAAATTGACCGGCGGCCCGTCGTCGAGCGCGATCGTGGCATCGACGCCGTGGCGGGCGACGCGCATGTGGCGCCCGCCGGGCGCCAGATAGATCTGGCCCGGCTTGATGCTCTCGCCGTCGATCCCCTCATGCGCCGGCCGCTTGCTGGTGCGCGCCAGATGCTCGGCGAGAATGGTCGTGAAGGTCGGCGGCATGTGCTGGGTGATCAGCACCGGGAAGCGATCGATCACCGGGCCGATCTCGGCGACCAGCGTCATCAGCGCCTGCGGGCCGCCGGTCGACGAGCCGATCAGCAGCACCTTGGGCGGCAGCAGGCCGAACGAACGGCGCGTGGCCTGGGCCGGCGCTGTGTGCGCAGCAGCGGGCGCCAGCGGACGCGGCCTGTCATGACCGGGCGCAAGCGGCGGGCTTGCCATCGAGTGCAGCGGGTTGCGCCGCGCCTTGGCGCCGAGATGACGGATCTTCTGGATCAGGTCGTGGCGGAAGGTTTCCGCGGCGGTGGCCTCGCGCGTGCTTTCCGGTTTCGGAATGTAGTCGGACGCACCGAGCGAGAGAGCCTTCAGGCTGATCTCCGCGTTGCGGCGGGTCAGCGTGGAGGCCATGATGACGACGAGATCGCGCTTCTTCGCCAGCAGCTGCGGCAGCGCCGAGATGCCGTCGAGGTCGGGCATCTCGATATCGAGCACCGCGACATCGGGGTTGATGCGTTCGAGCTGGTTGACGGCGTCGAGGCCGGTGCGCAGCGAGGCGACGACTTCCATGTCGGGCTCGGCGCCGATCCAGCGCGAGATCATCCCGCGGATCACCACGGAATCGTCGACCACCATCACCCGCACCTTGTCGGAACGGGTCGATGTCGGGACCGCAGTACTTGTCAACGCAACACTCATGACTTCACCAGCGACGCAACACGACGCACAACAACCGTTGAGCCGAAGGCTTCTGCCGCCGGATCGAACGAAGAATCTAAGTCAGCATGATCTTCTCGGAAAACCGGTTCCCATTTTTCCGGATCATGCTCTAAATGAGTCCGACTTCCTGGAACTTCGCGGTGACGATGTCCCGGTCGAACGGCTTCATGATGTATTCGTTGGCACCGGCATGCAGCGCGCGTGCGATATGCGCGACGTCATTCTCGGTGGTGCAGAACACGACCTTGGGCTGATCGCCGCCGGGCATGCGGCGGAGATTGCCGAGAAACTCGTAGCCGTCCATGACCGGCATGTTCCAGTCGAGCAGCACCGCTTCCGGCATCGCGCGCTTGCAGGCCTCGAGCGCCTTGGCGCCGTCCTCGGCCTCGACGATCTGGAAATCGAGCCCTTCCAGAATGCGGCGGGCGACCTTGCGAATGACGCTTGAGTCATCGACAACAAGACAGGTTCTCATCTGCGACCTCTACTTCCTCATCCCCGGTGGGATGTTTCAGTTCTTCAGTTCGGGCGGCCCTGTTCACGCCGCTTTGGCGTCGGGCACCAGTTCGAGCACGCGATCGATATCGAGGACGACCATGAGCTGGCCGTCGAGGCGGTGGACGCCGCCGGCGAGCTTGGCCATGCGGGGATCGAGGTTGACCGGATTGTCCTCGCGGCTGTTTTCGGAGAGCCGCAGCACTTCGCCGATCTGGTCGATCAGCAGGCCATAGGATTCGCCGCGCTGGTCGACGCCGACCGCCATCGGAGGCTTACCGTCGTCGGCCTTCGGCAGCCCGAGCCGGGCGCGCATGTCGACCACGGTGACGATACGTCCGCGCAGATTGAGCACGCCGGCGATCTCGCTGGAGGCCAGCGGCACCCGCGTCAGCCGCTCCGGCATGAACACGTCCTGCACCCGCGAGATCGGCAGGCCGAACAGCTGCCCGCCGATCACGGCGGTGACGTATTCGGCCATCGCGCCTTCGCTGGTCTCGGTCTTGCTGGTCATCGATCCCTGTCCTTATCCCGTGTCAGGCCGCGCGGCGCAGTTCGGCGGTCTGCTCTTTCAGCGCCGCGATCAGCCCGGGACGATCAAACTTGGCGACATAGTCGTGGAAGCCGGCCTGCCGGCCGCGCTCGATCGCCGCCGGCGACACCATCGCCGACAGCGCGATGATCGGCAGCCCGATCAGATTGTGGTCGCTTCGGATGTTCTCGGCGAACTCAAAGCCGTTCATCTCGGGCATCTCGATGTCGGTCAGCACGACGTCGAAGCTCTGTCCCGAACGCAGCGCGGCGAGCCCTTCCTGCGCGCCGCCCGCGGTCCTGACCTTGTAGCCGGCGGCCTTCAAGACCGGCGCCAGCATGTTGCGGAAGAAGGCTGAGTCATCGACCAGCAGCACCGACTGCGCCGAGGCCGACGGCCGCATCTCCTTGCGCGAGAACCAGTCGGCGAACGCCATCGGCAGGAAGTGGCCGACGTCGATCACCTCGGTGGCCTGGCCCTTGATCACGGCCGAACCCAAAATGCCGTCCTGCGAACCCGCAACCTCGATGTTGAGCCGCTCCTCGACGATGTCGATGATCTCGTCGACCACGAGCCCCATCGAGCGTCCGTCGTCGGCGAACACCAGGATCGGCTGCGAGCCCTGCGACTGCACCTCGACCCCGGCCATCTGCACCAGCGGCATCAGCTGCTCGCGGTACTGCACCATGTAGCGGCCGTTCGAGAGCTCGATCTTGTCGGTTGCGATCTCCTCCAGCCGGGTGACGAGGCCGAGCGGCACCGCCTTGGGCTGCGAGGAGCCGGCGCGGAACACCAACAGCGAGGTCAGCTGCTCGCCGCTTGCCGCGTGGGCGTTCGCATTGTCGTCGGCGAGGTCATGGGCCGAGGAGCCGGACGCGCCGAGGGCTTTTGCAATCCCGTTGGGGTCGATGATCATGATGACGGCGCCATCGCCCAAAATGGTGTTGCCGGAGAACATGTCGATGTGCCGCAGTTTTGTGGACATCGGCTTGACCACGATCTCCTCGGTGTGGAACACGCCGTCGACCACGATGCCGAAGGTCTGGCTGCCGACCTGCGTGACCACGATGAAGCCGTTCTCGGCATCGGTGGTCGTCGCGCCGTCGTCGATCTTCAAGAGCTTCTTGAGGTGGATCAGCGGCAGCAGCTTGTTGCGCAGGCGCAGCACTGCGGTGTCCTTGATGCGCTCGATGCGGTGCTCGGAGTTGGCGCGGGCCCGCACCAGCTCGACCACGGACAATTGAGGAATCGCAAAGCGGTCGCCGCCGGCTTCCACGATCAGGGCGGAGACGATCGCCAAGGTCAGCGGGATCTTGATGGTGACCGAGGCGCCCTCGCCGGCCACGCTCTTGATGTCGATGGTGCCGCCGATCTGGTCGATATTGGTGCGCACCACGTCCATGCCGACGCCGCGGCCGGACACCGAGGTGACTTGGGCCGCGGTCGAGAAGCCCGGCGCGAAGATGAACTTGTGGATCTGGGCCTCGGTCATCTTCTCGAGCTCGGCCTCGGTGACGAGACCGTTTTGGAGCGCCTTGGCCTTGATCCGCTCGGTGTTGAGCCCGCGGCCATTGTCGGCGATGCAGATGATGATGTGGCCGCCCTCGTGATAGGCGGAGAGGCGAATGGTGCCCTGCTCCGGCTTGCCGGCGGCGACCCGCTCGGCGGTGGTCTCGAGCCCGTGATCGGCGGAGTTGCGCACCATGTGCGTCAGCGGATCCTTGATCAGGTCGAGCACCTGGCGGTCGAGCTCGGTGTCGGCACCGTGCATCTCGAGCTCGATCTGCTTGCCGAGCTCGCCGGAGAGATCGCGGACGATGCGCGGCAGCTTCTGCCAGGCATTGCCGATCGGCTGCATGCGCGTCTTCATGACGCCTTCCTGCAGCTCGGCGGTGACGTTGGAGAGCCGCTGCAAGGGCACCTTGAACTCGGTGTCCTCGTTGCGGCGAGAGATCTCCAGCAGCTGGTTGCGGGTCAGCACCAGCTCGGAGACCATGGTCATGAGGTGTTCGAGGGTGTCGACATTGACCCGGATCGACTGGTTGGCGATCTTGTCGCCTTCCTGGACGTCCTCAGCGGCCGCCTTGCGGGCCGGCTTCTTCACAGCCTCGGCCGGCTCGGTGGCGGGAGCCGCAGCGGCAGGGCTTCGCGGCCGGCGCCGGTGCGGCGACTTCGGTCTCGGTCTCGCGGAAGGCGCGCTCGAGCTCGTCGAGCGAGACCTCGCCCGGACGCAGCGGACGCTCCAGCGTCTGCACCACCAGCGTGCCTTCGGTCATGTTAGCCTGCACGGACGGAGCTTCGACGACAGGCACGTCCTCTTCAGCGGCAACCGCCATCGCCGCCATGCCGTGCTCGACCATCGCCTCCAGCTGATCGATCAGATCGCGGTCATTGCCTTCGGGCTCGGCCTCGGTCGCCTCGAGCCCTGCAAGGATCTCCTTGATGCGGTCGATCGAGGACAGGATCAGCGTCACGGCTTCCGCCTTCACCGGCATGCCGTCGCGGAATTTGCCCATCAAGGTCTCGCCGGCATGCGCCAGCGCCTCGAGCCGCGGCAGCCCGAGGAAGCCGCAGGTGCCCTTGATGGTGTGCACCAGCCGGAAGATGTTATCCAGGATCTTCGCGTTGTTCGGATCCTGCTCGAACTGCACCAGCTGGTTGTCGACCGTATCCAGGCTCTCGCTGCTCTCCGTCAGGAACTCGCGCAACAGATCGTCCATGAAACCAACCTTCGAAAAACGCCGAAAACGCAGCGGCGCGCAACATCGACGCGCCTGACGGAACTCAGGTCAGCTTCTCCGCAAAGCGTTTAAGTTTGGTTGAGCAAATGGAAAGGAACGGGATCAACAAAGAGATAAGGCCGCGCGATCGAATCGCGCGGCCGGTCGTAACCTTTGATTAATGATATCGGCGCGGCCGCGGTCAGGACGCGGCAATGATAACCTTGTCGCCGTCGAGCGCGAGCGTCACCTTCAGCCCGCAGGCTTCCGCCAGCAGGCGGGTGTAGTGCGGTTGCACCGCATGCGCATCGACCGTGTTCGGCGAGGTCGCATTCAGGAGATCGACGATGTTCTGCGGCACGCGCGCATTGAAGCCCGCAGCCGTGATGCGGAAGCTCATCGCCTCGCCTTCGCCGACCGGATCGATCGTGAGCGTGCCGCCACGCGGGATCGTCTGCTGCGCGATGACCAGCATGTTCAAGAGCAGCTTGACCCGGTTCTTGGGCAGGAGCAGCCGCGGCAAATTCCAGGTCAGCGTCACCTTGCCGTCCTCGATATGCCCCTTCGCCATGTTCTGGGCATCGCCGAGATCGATCTGCGCGCCGGAGGAACCGGCCGCGCCGAACGCCAGCCGGCAGAACTGCAACCGCGCCGAAGCGGTCTTGGCGCTCTTGCGAATCAGATCGAGCGCGAAGTCGCGGTCTTCGGGCTTGGGATTGTCGTCAAGGACCTCAAGCCCATTGACGATCGCGCCGACCGGACTGATGAGATCGTGACAGACCCGCGAGCACAAGAGCGCCGCGAGTTCGAGCGCATCGGGAGCGGGACCGGGAGACGAAGTGCCAGACATCTATTGTTTCCTGGAAAGCCGCACGCCGACCGAGGAGTGCGAATCACGCATGCCTGTCGGCTTGATACACCGCGCAGACGGATGCTGCCAGCTTGCGGCGGGACTGATAAAGCATGATCCGAAAAAGTGGAAACCGGTTTTCCGAAAAGATCATGCTCAAACAAGGAGATGAGATCATGATGCGATGCTCCGTCATCGCATCATGATCTCAGGGAACACAAACAGGATATGCGACCCGCTGACATGAGACCCGCACATGAATAAGGCAAAGCCGTCCCTGATCGGCTGCGAGGCCGCCGCGACGCTGCTCGAATCACTGACCGAACTGGTGATCCGCGCCGGCGACGCGATTCTTGCGGTCAATCGTTCGACGATGAATGTTGCCGGCAAGGACGATGGGTCGCCGGTCACCGAGGCCGATCTCGCCGCCGACCACATCATCGTCGAAGGGCTGACGCGGCTCGCGCCGCAGGTGTCGCTGCTGTCCGAGGAGCGCGTCCATCTGGCGACGCCGCCCTATAAAGACAGTTTCTTCCTGATCGATCCGCTCGACGGCACCAAGGAGTTCGTTGCCGGCCGCAATGAATTCACCGTCAATGTGGCGCTGGTCACGCAAGGCGTGCCGCTGCTCGGCATCGTCGGCGCACCGGCGCTCGGGCTGATCTGGCGCGGCATCGTCGGCAAGGGCGCGGAGCGGTTGACGCTGCAGGGCGGCGCGGTTTCGCAGGCGGTGCCGATCAAGACCCGTCCCTGCCCGCCGCGCGGCGCGCCATGGACGGTGGCAGTGAGCCGCTCGCATGGCGATGCGCGCACCGAAGCCTTCATCGACGCGCGCGGCAACGCGGTCCGCGCCGTGCTGGGCTCGGCGGTCAAATTCGGCCGTGTCGCCGAGGGCGAAGTCGATATCTATCCCCGCCTGTCGCCGACATCGGAGTGGGATGTTGCGGCAGGTCACGCGGTCGTCGTAGCGGCCGGCGGCAAGGTCACCGATTCGAAGGGAAGCCCATTGCATTTCGGGCTCGGCCGCGAAGACTTCCTGGTGCCGGAATTCATCGCCTGGGGCGACCCGGCCGCGGCGCCGTGATCACTGCGCGAGATTGTCTTCCAGCTCCGGCCAACGCGCCGCGGCTTCCTTCAAAAAGCGCGCGGGATCGGCGGCGAACGCGTCACGGCTGCGTTCCCGGTTGAACAGGTAAAGCCTGTTCCCGACGACGGCCCAGAATCGCGGATTGCCCGCGCAGGTGACGCCCCGCACCAGATCGGTCGGATCGTAACCGCCGAATTGCGGGCCATAGATTTCGGGATGCGCCACGAACGAAGCGCGGTTGCCCTCGTTGCGGAAACGCCAGACCACGCCGTTCTCCGCGGCCTCGAATTCCGGCCGCCCCTGGGTGGCGGCGGCGTCGGTGAAATAGGCGACGGGATCGAATCCCTCGATCGCCAATCCGGAGTAGCGGTTCGTCACCACGCGCTCGGTTGTGGTGGCCTGAACAGGCAAGGAGGGCCAGATGGCCGCCAAAATGCCCGCCAACAGGCCGAAAAACGCCATCCCCCGGCACGATCCATATCTTTCCTGCCGTTGTGCCGTCATAGTTGATACCGATAACATCCGAGTCGAGGGGACACCGGGCGCAACCTAGAGCCGTGCCTGTTGGCATCAGGTTAAAGGGCAGCGCCCGGATTTCGATAGCAGGGGTTCTTAATGACTTTCGCATCACGCCTTGCCGCGGTCGCGTTTGCCGCGCTGATGTGCTGGAGCGCAGGGGCGTCCGCGCAGCAGGGCCCGCCACTGCAATATCCGCCGCCACAGCGTGAGCCGACCCCGTATACTTACGGGCCCGACGAATTGGTCAATGCCGGACACAAGTTCTTCGGCAATGTCTCGCGCGGACTCGCCTCGGTCATCGAGCGCGCCGTCAGCCAGTGGGGCCTGCCCAATGGTTATGTGCTCGGCGAGGAAGGCTCTGGCGCCTTCGTGGCCGGGCTGCGCTATGGCGAAGGCACGCTCTACACCAAGAACGCTGGCGACCTCAGGGTCTACTGGCAGGGTCCCTCGGTCGGCTTCGACTGGGGCGGCGACGGCGCGAGGACCATGACGCTGGTCTACAACCTGCCTTCGACCCAGGCGATCTATCAGCGCTTCGTCGGCATCGACGGCTCGGCCTATATCGTCGGCGGCTTCGGCATGACGGCGCTGACCGCCAACAACATCGTGCTGGTCCCGATTCGCTCGGGCATCGGCTTGCGGCTCGGCGCCAGCGTCGGCTATCTCAAATTCACCCCGCGCGCGACCTGGAACCCGTTCTAGGGCGTTTCCAGCCGAGCGGACGCCGGTTCGCATCAAGAAGACGCGTCAGGACAGAATCTGGAGCCTCGATCCGATTCAATCGGAACGAAGCGCGAGGTCGCAGCCCTGATCGGGCGATGAGGCCGGCGCTCCGGCACGGTTAGCAATTCAGGTTAACGCGGCAATCGGGCTGGCCTTTGGCCGGTCCGCCGTGGCATTGTGATTAACAAATTCCTTCTTTTCTTGGAGTGACCCTTCATGATCGAGCCGATCATGTACGCGGCGATCGGTTTCCTGATCTCGATGCTGTGCGGCCTGATGATCGTTCCGCTGGTGCACAACCGGGCGGTGCGGCTGACCACGCGCCGCATGGAGGCGGCCACCCCGCTGTCGATGGCCGAGATCCAGGCCGACAAGGACCAGCTCCGCGCCGAATTCGCGATGTCGGCCCGCCGGCTCGAGATGAGCGTCGACCAGCTCAAGAGCAAGACCACGAGCCAACTCGCCGAGCTCGGCAAGAAGACCGATGCGATCAACCGCATGAAGATCGAGCTCGGCGAGAAGAACGCCGCGATCTTCGCGCTGGAAGCGCGCGAAAAGGCGATGAAGGATCAGCTTCGCGCCACCGAGGAAGAGTTCTCGGCCAAGACCGAGCTGTTGCGCAACGCCGAGCAGGCGCTGACCGACAAGCAGGGCGAGCTCGGCAAGATCAACGCCGAGCTCAACGACCGCGCGATGACCGCCGACAGCCGCCAGATCGAACTGGTCGCGGTGCGGACCCAGGTCGAGGAGCTGAAGAACCGGGTCGGCGATGCCGCCAGGGAATTCGCGGCAACCGAAGCCCGCCTCGCCCAGGAGCGCAGCCAGTCGGAAACCGCGACGCGCGACCTCACCGACGCGCGCGGCCGGGTCGAAAATCTGAGCCAGCGCGTCACCGATCTCGACCGCCAGCTCGTCGCCCAGGTCAAGGAAGCCGAGATGCTCGGCAACCGGGTCAACGACCTTGAGACGCGGCTTGCGACCCAGGGCAAGCTGCTTGCCGAGCGCGAATTCGAGAACGGCCAGTTGAAGCAGGCCAACGCCGCCGCCGAGCGGACCGTGCAGGAGCTGCGCGAGGAGATCGCAGCAGTGGGCGGCGGCAAATCCTCTGCGCTCGACAAGCTGCGGCAGGAGAAGGCTCAAGTCGAGGAGCAGCTGCGCACCGTCAGCGACGAGCGCGGCAAGCTGCAGCGCGACATCAACGCGATCCAGCAGCAGGTTGAGAGCTCCTGGGCGACCGAGCGGATGGAGAATGCGCTGCTGCGCGAGCGCATCAACGACATTGCCGCCGAGGTGGCCAAGCTCGCGATCCAACTCGAGGGCCCGAATTCGGCGATCGAGGCCATGCTGGCGGCGGAGCCGACGGTGCCGGCCAAGGCGGCTGCCAAGCCCGCCAACGGCGTCTCGCCGGGCAGCGGGTTACCCGAGGGCGGCGGCACGCTCGCCGAGCGCATCCGGGCGCTGCAGTCACACGCCTCCCGCGCCCGCCAGCAAGGCGCCTGATTCCCGCAGGGTTTGGCTTGACACCCCTACCCGGCACTTCGTAAATCGCACGCTCTGACGAAGCGCCTTAATCGACCGGCCGCCGACCAGCGGCCTTTGGCACGTCACATCCCGGACGCATAGCTCAGCGGGAGAGCGTTCCCTTCACACGGGAGAGGTCCAAGGTTCGATCCCTTGTGCGTCCACCATCCTGCCTCCTGAACTCTGCCAGGTGCGAACGATTGTCGACATTCTGCTGTCCTCCGGGACCGCCTCACAAAAATGTCGAAAACAACCCCATGCAAAGTAGCCGAGGCGAGCCGGATCAACGGGTTACGCCATTTCCGAATTTTGATTAACTCGTCGCGCAAAACACCGGCAGGCCAGCGGCGCCGATCTCGGCGATGCGGCCCGGCATTCCGGCTCACTGCCGGCGGCGCTGCGGTGCGGATGACGGCTTGGCGTTGCGCCGGCTGAGCTCGCCGAGCAGGTCGCGAACGGCGCCGTCGAGTTCGTCGGGTGGCGGGATGGCGTGATCGGCGTGCTGCGTGCCGGCCCGCCGATACCAGCCGGAGGCGGAGCTGTCGTCATTCGCGGCGCGAACCTGCGGCGCACGAACGTGAGCGCGCGAGGCGGATCCCCGCCGCCGGCGCGAGATCAGCTCGCGTGCGCCGTACCCCGAGATGAAACCGATCCCGGCGACGAGAGCGACAATCAGAAGCTCAAGCATCGTGTTGCCCCCAATCACCGTGCCGCAATGCAATATGCGCGACAATGCGGCGGCGGCTTGACCGGGCCGGTTCCTTTTCACTGTATCGAGCACAACCCTGCCCCTCGGAATCGTACGGGGTTTTGTTTGCAGGCCTCCTCGGCTACCTTCCCGGAACTCGCGGGGGCCGGAGTCTGGATGCGCAAGGGCAACGACTACATTTTGAAGCTGCGGCCTTGGTCGTTGTCGACATTCGTCGTCGCCCTGCTTGCGGTGGTGCTGGCCACCGCGACCCAGGAGATGTTCTCGAGCTTCGGCATGCAGTTCTATTTCGCGGGCTTCGTGCCGGCGATCCTGATCGCCGGCCTGATGGGCGGCGCGCCCGCCGGCGCGTTTGCGACCATCATCACGGTACCGATCGTCTGGTGGGCGTTCATGCCGCCCTATTTCGAGTTCGGCTGGCCGACGGCCGGCGACTATGACAGCCTGGCGATGTTCCTGCTGTCGAGCGCGCTCTTGGTCTGTTTCTCGCAGCTCTATCGGGAAGCGCTGGCAATTCTGCGGAAGTAGCGGACGACCCAGGCCGTGGCCCGGCCGCCGGCGATAGCGCACCGGTTGCCTTGTCGTGGATCGTTCGCTCTCAGATCCCGAACATCCAGATCGCGACGATGGTGGCCAGCGTTGCCACGCCGCTGATGGTCCAGCCCGCCGCGTAGAAGGTGTCCTCGGGGGCGGTGTCGAGCACCGTATTGGTGGTTTCCGTCATTGACCGCCAGCGCATGGCGTCTCTCCTCGGAACTCCTGCCCGGCCAGATAACGCGGCGCCCGGTTCCCGGTTCCGCGGCGGCCATGCCGATCACGCAGAGCTCACGGATTGCTGATCGGTGCCGCGGAACCCTGCGACATTCTGTCCCGTTGAGGCTCGCCGGAAACCAACTTGGGAGAACATCCGATGCGAACACTGATCCTCGCCGCCACCGCCCTTGCCTTCGTCTCGTCCACCGCGCTCGCGCAGGACAAGGCGGGCGGCAGCCCGGCCCCCGCCGCGCAGAGCGGCGACACCGCGACCAAGGGCGAGGCGGCCAAGGCGCCGAAGAAAGCGAAGAAGATCGCCAAGAAATCGAGCGCCAAGACCGGTGCCGCCGCCACCGGCGCTGCCCCGACCGGCAGCGATGCCACCAAGCAATAAACAGAAACAATCGCGCTCGGTGATCCAACTGGCGACCACGGACTTGCCGAGCACGGACTTGTCGAGCACGGAAAAGGCCGCCCGAAGGCGGCCTTTTTACTGTCTCGGTGCGGATGTTGCCTCGGCCCGTCGCGTCGCAATCGAGTGCGCCGACCACCTCGGGCAGTGGAAAGTTGGGGCAGTGGAAGTTGGATCAGTGCAGGCTGGACCAGCGAGCGTTGGACCAGCGAATTCAGGTGCGGGAGGGGGAGCGAAAGAGTTGCGGAGCTGATAATCCGCACCGCCATCGGATCGTTCTGAAAATTGACCACCAGCTCCAGGAATTGCTCCACCTCCCGCACCTTCTGTTGTGCCGCGCGTGCAGGGGCGACGCATGATCCAAACGGGCTATCACTGCAAACGCGAGGAAAGATTCATCGATAGACTTAATGCGGAGCGCCATTGTCGCGCCTGTTCGCGAGCCCGCTCTCGCGTAGCCGCTCGGCAAACCAGAGCGATGTCGCGCTATCGATGGCTCCGCCGGCATAGACCTCGGTAAAGCTCACCCCGCCTTGTCCGACGATCACCAGCACGCCCATCGCATAGGCAAACCAGACATTCGGGTCGGTCAGCGCCTGCAGCTTGCGCTGATCGTGCTCGATCGGCTGGTGATTGCTGTCCTTGCGCAGTTCGATGGCCAGGAGATTGTTCGGGATGTCGCGCTGATGCACGACGATATCGGGATAGATCGACTTGCCGAGATGGTCGTCGGTCGAGCTCCCTGAGCCGCGCGGCAGCCGCAGCGTGCGTTCGCCGAGCCGGTCGTAGTTGCAATCGACCTGCCAGCCGGAAAATTGCCGCTCGACATAGACCGCCAGCCGGTGAGTGAGCGTTCGCTCGCCGAGATCGCGCTCCAGCAGGAACATCTCCTGCGCATAGAATTCCTCCACGGCGGCGATCACCTTGTTCAGCTCGGTCTGCATCGACGCCTCCGACTGGACTGGGCCGCCGCCGCGGCCTTTCAGCTACGCCTCTACATATGCACTTCGATCAGCCGCGGTCCCGGCTCCGCGACGGCTTCCGCGAGCGCCTTGTTGAACTCGTCGGCGGTCGTCACCGCCCTGCCCGGTACCCCCATGCCCCTGGCGAGTGCGACGAAGTCGAGCGTCGGCCGATCGATCTTCAGCATGTCCTGCGCCCGCTTGCCCGGCTCGCCGGCGCCGACGCCGTCGAACTCGCCGCGCAGGATCTGATAGATGCGGTTGGCGAACACGATGGTCACGACGTTGAGCCCTTCGCGCGCCTGGGTCCACAGCGACTGGATCGTGTACATCGCGCTGCCGTCGCCGACCATGCAGATCACCTTGCGGTCCGGACAGGCGACCGCCGCGCCGGTTGCCACCGGCGTCGAGAAGCCGATCGAGCCGCCCATGTTCTGCAGCCAGTCATGCGGCGCGGCCGCCGCCGTCGGCGGGAAGAAGCCGCGGCCCGTGGTGACGGATTCATCGACCATGATGGCGTGCTCGGGGATCGCGCACGCAATCGCCTGCGCGATCGTGGCGTGGTCGAGCGCACCGGTCGGCTTGACCAGTTCCTGCAATTGCTGCGGCTTGACGTCCTGCGCGGTCGCATGCAGCGCGCCCGCGAGCGCCTCGAGCGCCGCGACCGAATTCTCGCCCCAGGCGGTCATGCGATGCACCTCGCAGCCTTCCGCCTTCAGCATGCTCGGCTTGTTCGGATAGGCGAAGAACGCCACGGGATCGTTGGCCTCGACCAGCACGATGTGACGGAATTTCTTCAGGATCGGCAACGCCTGCTCGATCACATAGGGAATGCGGTTGATCGAGAAGCGGCCGCGGCCGCGCGCCATGCGCGGGTGATAGGTCTGGCCCATCACCGTGCAGCCGGTCTTGCCGGCGATGCGCTCGGCGAGCGCCAGCCCGTGCTCGGTCAGCGCGCTGCCGGTGACGAGCAGCAGCGTATGCGCGGCATCGCCATGCAGGATTTTCGCCGCGGCATCGACCGCCTGCGGCGAATAGCTCGGACGCTGCGTGTCCACGGGCACCTCGGCGATGCCGTCGGCTTCGTTCCAGGCGGTGTCGGCCGGCAGGATCAGGGTCGCGATCTGCGGCGGCGCGCTCCTGGCGGCGGCGATCGCAGCCGCGCCGTCGGCGGCGACCGACTTGGCATCCGGCGAGGTGCGCACCCAGGACGACATCGGCCGCGCCAGGCCCTCGATGTCGGATGTCAGCGGCGCGTTGTAGCCGATGTGGTACGTGGCATGCTGACCGACGATGTTGACGATGCCGGAATGCGCCTTCTTGGCGTTGTGCAGATTGGCAAGGCCGTTGGCGAGGCCGGGCCCGAGATGCAGCAGCGTCGAGGCCGGCGTTCCCTTCATGCGGAAATAACCGTCGGCCGCACCGGTCACCACGCCTTCGAACAGACCGAGCACGCAGCGCATGCCCGGGACCTTGTCCAGCGCCGCGACGAAATGCATCTCCGAGGTGCCGGGATTGGTAAAGCAGACATCCACGCCGCCTGCGACCAATGTCCGCACCAGACTTTCCGCACCATTCATGCTCTCGCTCCCGTTTCGAGATGTTCTTGAGGTCGCTCAGAGTATGATCCGATCCGATTGAATCGGATCATGCTCGTATCCTTTTGTTTGGTCGCATTTTCTTCACGCGACCCGGTGCCCACTTCGCTTGAAAACGCTCCAGCTTTTGTTTGGTCGCGCTTTCTTGACGCGAACCGGTACCCACTTCGCTCGAAAACGCTCCAGATCAACCATTCTTCAGCCGCGTCGTCAAAGGCTTGGCCGGACAATGCAGGTATCGCTTCCGATCTGTTGCCTTTTTAAACCGTGTTGTTCGAAAATGCCTGAGGTCACGGCTTCGTCGCTTGCGAAACGCCGGCAATTGTGGCCTCTCTGACTGCATATTTGATTGTTCGCGAGGACGACGACCATGCGCCCGATTGCCTTGATGTTTGCCGCGCTCACGATCCTGGCAGGTGCCGGCCAGGCCCACGCCCAGTTCTTCGACTCTCGCGGCTATCAGTCCGAAGCCCCGAGCTTCTTCGGCGGCGGCGGCGCAAGCCCGATCCCGCGCACCACCGTCAACTACCCGACCAACTACGCCCCCGGCACCATCGTGGTGAACACCGCCGAGCGCCGGCTCTATCTGGTGCTGGCGAACGGCCAGGCGCTGCGCTACGGCATCGGCGTCGGCCGCGACGGCTTCCGCTGGAGCGGTGTCCACCGCATCTCCGCAAAGAAGGAATGGCCGTCGTGGACGCCGCCGTCGCAGATGCTGCGCCGCCGCCCCGATCTGCCGCGCCACATGAACGGCGGCATCGAGAATCCGCTCGGCGCGCGCGCGATGTATCTCGGCTCGACGCTCTACCGCATCCACGGCTCGAACGAGCCGGAGACGATCGGCCAGGCCGTCTCGTCGGGCTGCTTCCGCATGACCAACGACGACGTCACCGATCTCTATGGTCGGGTCTCGGTCGGCACCACCGTGGTGGTGAAGAACAACTGATCGCGTCGATTTCAACGGAACCAGGCGCCGCCATTCGGCAAGATCGCTGATCCCGCCGCCTTGATCCCTCCTTGCGCTGCCGCAAACCTTGCGGCAGCGTTGTCACAATGCCCCAGCACCGTCCTTCGATCCTCGTCCTTCTTGCCGCAACGCTCGCCGCTTGCCTCGCTGATGCCGCGCTGCCCGCGGCCGCCACCGAGGTACCGGCGATCGCCGCGCGCCAGCGCAACGAGAAGAAGGTCTTCACCGACGCCGAGATCGTGGAGGGCTTTCTGAAAACCGCGTTCGGCGCCGAATATCATCTCGCCGGGCGGGTCGACCGAATCCGCAAGTACGACAGTCCGGTGCGCGTGTTCGCCGACGGCAGCCGCGCCGACCGCAAGGTCCAGCTCGCCAGGGTCGTCGCCGACATCCGCAGCAAGGTGCAGCATCTCGACATCGCGATAACCGAGAACAACGAAGCGGCCAATGTCGTGGTCAAGCTGGTGCGCGACCGCGAGCTGTACCGCACGATCGCGACTTTCTACGGCCAGGAGCGCGCCAGGGAGATCCGCTCCTCGCTCGACCCGCAATGCCTGTCCGGCTTCCGCAAGAACGAGAACTACGAAATCGAGCATTCCGACGTGATCCTCACCGTCGACAACGGCGATTTCGTCTTCCTCGACTGCGCCTATGAGGAGCTGTTGCAGTCGCTCGGCCCGATCAACGACACCGCCACCGTGCCCTGGACCATGTTCAACGACAACGTCTCGATGGGCTATTTCGACGTCTACGACCAATATCTGCTCAACCTGCTCTACGACCCCCGCATCAAGCCCGGCATGACCGTGCAGGAGGTCAAGGCCGTGCTGCCCGCCGTCCTCGCCGACGTCCGCGCCTGGGTGGCGAAGGTGAACCATCTGGAGTGAGGGTGGCGGCCTCCGTCGATCGGCGCACACGCTCGCGGCATTCACAGCCGTCGTCCCGGCGAAGGCCGGGACCCATACGCCGCAGCGGGTGTTGTGGATGGGACTCGTCGTTCCGACATCGCGCAACAATGAACTTCGGTGGCAATGGGTCCCGGCCTTCGCCGGGACGACGATGAAGTCGGAAAGCAGTCCAGGTCCCCTCATCCTGAGGCGCACTCGCGCATCTCGAAGGATACACGGCCACAGTCAGGCCGTCGTGGTTCGAGACGGCCGCTGCGCGGCCTCCTCAGCATGACGGTGATGGAATGAGCGCGCGATCTCCCCAATCGTCGTCCTGGCGAAAGCCAGGACCACCGCACTTGATGATGAACGAGATCGCGGCCACAGCATCGCGCAACAATTGACATTTGGGGTAATGGGTCCTGGCTTTCGCCAGGACGACGAGGATGGTTCTCGCGCGAGGTAACGTAGCGTCATTGCGTAGTCCTCGCCCGGCTTTGACCGGGCGATCCAGTATTCCAGAGACAGTCATTGTTGAACCGCGCGCACGAAGGCATGGTTGCGTGGCGGCGGTCCTGAATTCTCGCATTGGTTGTATTATAATCGCATGACAATGCACGGCGCAGGTCGGATGCGCGCCAAAAAAGTGTGCTATAAGCACGTGCGATGATCGAGCTTCCCCGTACCCAGGCCTTGCGTTGCTTCATCACGGTTGCCCGTGAAGGCACGGTATCGCGCGCAGCGGCGATGCTGAAGCTGACCCAGCCCGCGGTCAGCCTGCAGCTGAAGGCACTCGAGGAAAGCACCGGGCTGCAGCTGTTCAACCGCACACCTGCCGGATTCACCCTGACCGAGGCCGGCGCCGCGCTGCTGCCGCTGGCGCACCGGGCGGTGGCGGCCGCGTCCGACTTCAAGGCGATGGCGGACTCGCTGAACGAGGCACAGCGCGGCACGCTGCGCGTCGGCACCATCCTCGACCCCGAATTCACCCGGCTCGGGCCGTTCGTGCGCAGCCTTGCGATGTCCTCGCAGCGCACCGAAGTCTTCCTGCGTCATGGCGTGAGCGACGACGTGCTGGCGCAGATCGGCCGCGGCGAACTCGACGTCGGCTACTATGTCGACGCCACGCCGCAGGACCAACTCGTCCATCACAGCTTCACCGAACGGACCATCGTCGATGGCCGCTACCAGCTCGCCCCGCTGCTTTGCTACGACTACCGGGTGATCGCACCGATCGCCTGGCGCGATCGGGTGATGGGCAAGGGCTGGGCCGAGCTCGCCGAGCTGCCCTGGCTCGCGACACCGCCGCACTCCGGCCACCGGCGGCTGCTCGACGACATCTTCCGCCCACTCGGTGCATTGCCGAAGCGGATCGGCTACACCGACCAGGAAGAGGCGATGATCGACTTCGTCGAATCCGGTCTCTGCCTCAGCCTCGCACGCGACAACGTGCTGGCGCCGCGGATGGCGCGGCCGCATCAGTTCGTGGTCGCCGACAAGGTGAAGCTGACCTGCGATCTCTCCTTCGCCAGCCTCGCCGCCCGCCGCCAGGAGCCGGTGATCGCCCATGCCTTCGCAAGCGTGCGCGCGGTGTGGAATATCAAGCCGACGATCGCCGGCGCCGGTCCGACGCGGACACGGAAGGTCGCGAAGAACGTGTGACGCAGACGCTCGGCTTAGGCCGCGGCGACCAGCGGTCTCGTCATGTCAGCCATCGTGGGCACCAGCGACGGCGCTTCACACTCCTGCAGAGCGAGCTCGTTGACCAGTTCGCGCAGCCTTGGCGGCAGATCGGCGTAATCGCCGCGCAGGGCATGGCGCAGCCGTTCGCCAATCTCTTCGCAGATGGCGCGCGCGTGCTCGGACGCAATCGGATGAGGCTCAATCATGGACGTGGACCGCCGGCGATGACCGCGCGCCGTCCAACTGCACTTCCGCAACCACGGATCCCGCATGTGCACATGCGATCAAGACGAGGATCCGAACAATACTGGACATGTTCGTACTCCCTTTTCTGATCCTTCAATAACAGCGAGACGTTGCCGCCCGATTAGGGAAACTGGTTCCCGCGGCCTTTAAGGGAGTGGTAAACGCGAAGTTTCAGGACCGAACCGAAGCTGGGTCAGAAATTTGGCCGGGCGCAGTCGACCCAACCGATCGCGGACAATTTGAGGCCTCGGGCCGCAGAGCGCGCGAACCTTGCCCGAGCGCAGTCCGGTGTCCCCAATCAGGGGGACAGACGGATCGGGCGGAATCAATATGATGCGCGACCGGACGGCGGTCGGCTATCATCGGCCGCAGATAAAAAGAACCTGCTGGGAGGAGTTGCAATGAAGCTGGCCATGGCCGGACTGTTGACATTTGCGAGCGCGATCCTGATTGCGCCGGGCGCGCGTGCCGACATCAAGGTCGGCGTCGTGGTGTCCGGATCCGGACCGGGCTCGGCGCTCGGCCAGCCGCAGATGCGCACCATCGCCGCGCTGCCGAAGGAGATCGGCGGCGAGAAGGTCACCTATATCGCGCTCGACGACGAGTCCGATCCGACCAAGGGCACGCAGAATGCGCGGCGCCTCGTGATCCAGGACGGCGTCGATATCCTGATCGGCTCCTCGCTCACCCCGGTGACCATGCCGATGCTCGACGTCGCCGTGGAGAGCAAGACGCCGATCATCTCGCTCGCGGCGGCGACCGCGATCGTGCAGCCGATGGACGACCGCCGCCGCTGGGCGTTCAAGGTGGTGCCCAATGACGACCTGATGGCGGCGGCGATCCTGAAATACATCGCCAAGTCCGGCATCAAGACGCTCGGCTATATCGGCGTCTCCGACGGCTATGGCGAAGGCTACTACAAGGAGGTGTCGCGGCTCGCCCCGCAGCTCGGCCTCACCGTGACGACGCATGAGGTCTATGCGCGGGCCGACACCAGCGCGATGGGCCAGGCGCTCAAGGTGATCGCGACCAATCCGGAAGCGGTGTTCATCGCCTCCGCCGGCACGCCCGCCGTACTGCCGCAGGAGGCGCTGCGCAGCCGCGGCTATGCCGGCAAGATCTTCCAGACCCATGGCGTGGCCTCGGAGGAGTTCATCAAGCTCGGCGGCGCCAATGTCGAGGGCGCGATCTTCACCGGCGAAGCCTTCACCATCGCCGACGATCTGCCGGCGAACGATCCGTTCCGCCAGGTGCGTGACGAGTTCGTGTCGTCCTACGAGAAGGCCAACGGGCAGAAGCCGAACATCTTCGGCGCGCATCTGTGGGACGCCGTCACGCTGTTCAAGCGGGCGGCGGCGAATGCGCTGAAGACCGCAAAGCCCGGCACGGCGGAATTCCGCGCCGCGCTGCGCGACGAGCTCGAGCGCGGCAAGGACGTCTACCTGAACAACGGCCTCTCGACCATGAGCCCGACCGATCACAACGGCTATGACGAGCGTTCGGCGTTCCTGATCAAGGTCGAAGGCGGCAAGTTCAGGCTGGTGAAGTAGCGAGGGAGCGTCGGCGGCTGCGCCATCACACCTTGCCGGCGCCGCTGCAGATGCCCTTCAGCGCCTGCCATTCGGCCGATGACAGCAGCGGCGGACCATCGGGGCGGCTGGCGGCATCGGCCTTGTCCATGCGCGCGAGGCGGTCCTCGGTCAAGGGATGGCTGGAGACGAGCGAGAGCCCCTTGCCGCCCTCCTTGCCGGTGACGCGGAACATCAGTTCGCCCATCGGCTTGGCCGGACGGCCGAGCTTGTGCATGGTCTCGATCGCGAAGCTGTCGGCGTTGGTCTCGGCGTCGCGCGAATAGGACGACGTCACCAGCGAGCGCGAGGCGAAGATCAGCGCGCCGGAGCCGGTGACGTCACCGAACAACAGCCCGATCAGGAACGAGGTGCCGCCGTTGTGGATCAATTCGCGCATGCTGTCGCGGTGCCGGAGATGGCCGAGCTCATGCGCCAGCACGCCGGCGATCTCGTCGGGGTTCTCGGCTTTTTCCAAGAGTCCGTCGAACAGATAGACCTTGCCGCCGGGCAGCGCGAAGGCGTTCGGCACCGACGTCGCCAGCACGCCCGACTGCACCGACGTATCGAAGCCTGCGGACTGCCGCAACTTGCCGACCAGCTTCGCGAACGCCGCCTGGCCGGCCGGATTGCTGCACGGCTTGCCGTCGAACAGCACCTTGACCTGCGCCTCCGCGACATCGCCGATGCGACGCTCGAACGAGTCGGGCACCAGCGGCGTCAACCGCTCGGCGGCGAGCGGCACGCCGAACAGCACCACCAGCACGATCGACACCGCGGCCGCGAGCGACCAGCCGACGATCGCGGCGACGCCCCTGCGGTTCGGCAAATCCGCCTCGAGCGTGTCGCAGCGCGCGACCAGCGCGGCGATCAGCCCGGCGTCGCGGATGTCGAGCCGCGCCAGAGGCGGTGCGGTCAGGCAGCTCAGCCGCAACAGGCCGGACGGGCTGTCGGCGCGGCGGATGTCGTGAAACACCCAGCGCGCGAGCAGTGCGCCGTCTTCGCGGATCTCCAGTGCGTCGGACAGTCTGAGTGCGACGATGCGCCGCCGGTTCGACAGGCCGTCGAAGAAAACGCCGCCGGGAGCCGGCGCCGCGGAATTGGTCTGACCGGAATCGGATTCCATGGAGCTAGAAGCCCCCGACGTCGAGGCCATCGGCAAAGCCTTCGCCGAGCGCGTTGGCGAGCTCGCCGCGCGCGGTGACGTTGGCGGCCGCCTGGATGTTGTGCACGATGGTCGAGGACAGCACCCGAACCCAGAGATCGCGCATCAGATAGACGCGCAACACCACGTTCAGCGCCAGCGCAAACGCGAGATAGCCGATGCCGAGCAGCACGATCAGCGGAATGCTCTTGGCGAACGCCTCGGTCCTGAAGAAGTCCGCGATCGAGGAGCCGTCCATGCTGGCGACCAGCAAGGTGCAGAGCGCGAGATAGGCCGCGAACACCGTGCCGAGCAGCACGACCCAGCCGATCACCTTCCAGTACAGGCCGATCAGCGCGCCGCGGCGGAGCGTGGATTCCAGCCTCACGTCGCCGAAGCGGATTCCCGACAGCCACCAGCGCCACTCGACCGCCTTGAACGCGGCATAGGCGAACGGGGCGAAGATCGTGCTGTAGAGCGCGAACGGCATCAGGACCCAGAGCCACCAGCCCCGCGCGAAGAACTCCCAGCCGCGGCCGTCGAACGAGCCTTGAAGGTCGCCGTAATAGGAGTGCCGCATCTTGTAGCGTTCGAGCGCGGCCTCGCGCCACGGCAGCGCGAGACCGAGCGTGATCACGACCAGCACGCCCCAGAGCGAGGCCTTGAGCGCATAGACCCAGCCCGAGCCGCTCATCCAGAAGCGGACGCCGCGCCACACCGTGCGGGTCAGGCGGTAACGCCGCGCGCGATAGATCGCGAACTGGCCGAACAAATAGAAGAAGGCGACCAGCGGCAGCGAGGCGAACGCCTTGAAATGCTCCGCCTCGATGCCGATCAGGAAATAGCCGAGATAGATCGGCACCAGGATCGCGAGCGCGACCAGGAAGCCGATCAGGAGCTCCTTGCCGCGGCCGGTATATTCCGGCGCGTCGCCATCGATCTGGCTGTTCGACCACAGATGACGGCGGATGTCGGTGGTGAGCCAGAACCGGTAGAAGCCGACCGTGACCAGTTCGAGCCCGGCGCCGCGCGCGACCAGGCGAAAGAACTCCTTCCGGTTCCCTGAAAACGCCACCGGCATCGGCGGCGGGGCCGGTTGCGGAGGCGGCTGCGGCGGACCCAGCGGGGTCCAGCTCATGTCGTTCACGGGATGGCTCCTGGCGGGACAATCTCTGGGTATCAAAAGCACAGATTTGTCGTCGCGAGTGTGATCCAGGTTTCACACAAGGTCGAGATCGTCGGCCGATTTTTGGCGGGATGCGGTTGGCCATGCCTTAACGGCAATGCCGGAAAGCGCGCAGTCCTCGATCAACGGCCGGCGTCGAACCCCAGGGCGGCAATGACATACTTAACGATCAGGCGATGGAGGCGAAGCCGCCGCCGCAAAGCGAGGAAATCGCAGCGATGACCAGATGGATCTTGTCGGCATGCCTTCTGGCGCTCACGGCAGCTCCGGCCGCTGCCGTCGACGTGCGGCTGGATTCCTATCGCAATCCAAAGAGTGAGAATTTGCGTATCTTCAATCACATGTACCTCGACGGCGTCAGGGGCGGCCTGATGGCGTCCAATGCCTGGCTGAAACGGCATGGCGGCCAATTGTTGTTCTGCATGCCCGACGACCTCGCACTGAGCAGCGAGCAGACCGAAGAGATCATGCTCAAGTCCGCCGACAAGCGGTCGGCGAAAGGTGAGATGGTGATCGCTCTCCTGCTGCTGTGGGGGATGCAGGACACCTACCCCTGCGAAAAGCCCGCCGGCGAGAAGACCGGCAGTCAATAAACGGCGCCGGCACCGTTCGCACGCCGCCGCCCGGCCAAATCAAACGCCGTTTCAAACGGGCGTGGTCGCGGCCGCGGTCCCTTCCCCACCGGAAAAGCCCGGATTCGGCCGCTTTGGCCTGACATCAATGCGGCCAAATGCGCGTCGAGAGCCCTTGCGCAAACCGCGGAATGAGAATGTAATTCGGTAAAACATGCCGCGCCGGCCATGCCCCGGCAGCTCAAACGGTTGAGGAGCCGCTCATGCACGGGACCATCGATCTCGTCGACAACACGAATCTGGACGCCGCACGCGAACGCGCCAATTCGCTTGCGCTTTCGGACTACGATCCCGGCAATCCCGAGCTGTTCAAGACCGATACCTTCTGGCCGTATTTCGACCGGCTGCGCCGCGAGGACCCGGTGCACTACTGCAAGGACTCGATGTTCGGTCCGTACTGGTCGATCACCCGCTACAACGACATCATGGACATCGAGACCAACCACTCGGTGTTCTCCTCGGCCGCCTCGCTCGGCGGCATCACCATCCGCGACGTGCCGCCGGATCTTCGCCGCGAAAGCTTCATCGCGATGGACCAGCCGCGCCATTCGGCGCAGCGCAAGACCGTGGCGCCGATGTTCACGCCGACGCACCTCGACGAGCTCGCCACCAACATCCGCAAGCGCTCGACCGAGTGCCTCGACAATCTGCCGCGCGGCGAGGTGTTCGACTGGGTCGACAAGGTCTCGATCGAGCTGACGACCCAGATGCTCGCGGTGCTGTTCGACTTCCCCTGGGAAGACCGCCGCAAGCTGACGCGCTGGTCCGACGTCGCGACCACCCTGCCCGGCGCCGGCGGCCTCGTCGCCACCGAAGACGAGCGGCAGGCCGAGCTGATGGAATGCGCGAGCTATTTCGCAAGGCTGTGGATGGAGCGCGCGAGCCAGCCGCCGAAGAGCGATCTACTCTCGATGATGGCGCACAGCGACGCCACGCGGAACATGGACCCGAAGAACTTCCTCGGCAATCTGATCCTGCTGATCGTCGGCGGCAACGATACCACGCGCAACACGCTGTCCGGCAGCATCTATGCGCTGAGCAAGCATCCGGAGCAGTACCGCAAGCTGCGGGAGAACCCGGCGCTGATCGACAGCTTCGTGCCCGAGGTGATCCGCTGGCAGACGCCGCTCGCCCATATGCGGCGCACCGCGCTCGCCGACTACGAGTTCCGCGGACGCCAGATCAAGAAGGGCGACAAGGTGGTGATGTGGTACGTCTCGGGCAACCGCGACGAGGAAGCGATCGAGAAGCCCTACGAGTTCCTGATCGACCGCGCCCGGCCGCGCACCCACATCTCGTTCGGCTTCGGCATCCACCGCTGCGTCGGCCTACGGCTCGCCGAGCTGCAGCTCAAGATCATCTGGGAGGAGATCCTCAAGCGCTTCGACACCATCGAGGTGGTGGAGGAGCCGCAGCGGGTGTATTCCAGCTTCATCAAGGGCTACGAGACGCTGCCAGTGCGCATCGCCGCCTGACGCGTCGCGAGCCAACCGGGATCAAGAAACATGAACGTCCAGACCGCCATCCGTGCCGACCGGGCCGAGTTGCTGCGCCAGGCCCGCGAGGAAGCGTATTCGACACCGCTCAAGGATTTTCATCCCGGCGCGCCAAAGCTGTTCCAGAACGACACGCTGTGGCCGTGGTTCGAGCGGCTGCGCAAGGAAGAGCCGGTGCACTACTGCACCAATGCGCCGATCGAACCGTATTGGTCGGTGGTGAAGTACAACGACATCATGCATGTCGACACCAGCCACGGCATCTTCTCCTCGGACTCCACGCTCGGCGGCATCTCGATCCGCGATGTGCCGCCCGGCTACGACTATCCGAGCTTCATCGCGATGGACCAGCCGAGGCACGCCCATCAGCGCAAGACCGTGTCGCCGATGTTCACACCCACGCATCTCGACGAGCTTGCAAAGCTGATCCGGCAGCGCTCGGCCAGCGTGCTCGACAATCTGCCGCGCAACGAGACCTTCAACTTCGTCGAGCGCGTCTCGATCGAATTGACCACCCAGATGCTGGCGACGCTGTTCGACTTCCCCTGGGAGGAGCGGCGCAAGCTGACGCGCTGGTCCGACGTCTCCACCGCGCTGCCGAAGAGCGGCATCGTCAACTCGCCGGAGCAGCGGCGGCAGGAGATGGACGAGTGCTACGCCTATTTCTCGAAGCTCTGGAACGAGCGCGTCAACGCCCCGCCGCGCAACGACCTTTTGTCGATGATGGCGCATAGCGACGCCACGCGGCACATGGACCCCGACAATCTGATGGGCAACATCATCCTGCTCATCGTCGGCGGCAACGACACCACGCGCAACACCATGAGCGGCTCGGTGCTGGCGCTGCACGAGCATCCCGACCAGTTCAGGAAGCTGAAGGAGAATCCCGCACTGATCGACACCATGGTGCCGGAGGTGATCCGCTGGCAGACGCCGCTGGCGCATATGCGGCGCACCGCGCTTGTCGACACCGAGATCGGCGGCAAGACGATCAGGAAGGGCGACCGCGTCGTGATGTGGTATGTCTCCGGCAACCGCGACGACGAGGTGATCGATCGTCCGAACGAGTTCATCATCGACCGCCCGCGGCCGCGCATCCACCTGTCGTTCGGCTTCGGCATCCACCGCTGCGTCGGCATGCGGCTCGCCGAGCTGCAGCTTCGGATCGTCTGGGAAGAGATGCTGAAGCGCTTCGACCGCATCGAGGTGGTCGGTGAGCCGAAGCGGGTCTATTCCAGCTTCGTCCGCGGCATCGAGAACCTGCCGGTGCGGATCCCGGGCTGAAGCCAGATTGTCCTTGGCCACAAAGACGATCGGCCCTATGTCTTCCCGGGCGTGGTAGTTGATGCACCGCGTCTTGCAGCTCGGGCCAGTTGACGGAACATGAACCGAAAAGAGCGGCGTGCGGCCGGGAAGCAACGGGACGCGTCCAGCAAAAACGCACCTGCCTTCGGTTCCACGGGTGTCAGCATTGGCGGCCTCGCCGCTGAGGCCAGCCGCTTCTACGGGATGCGACGCTTCAACGAAGCGCAGGAGATCTGCCGGCAGCTTCTCGCGCGCGATCCTGGCCATGTGCAGAGCCTCAATCTTCTCGGCCTGATGGCGCAGGCTGCCGGCGATCACCGGGCTGCAGCAAAGATGTTCACCAAGGCGATTGCCTCGGACGAGGTCAATGCCGCCTGCCATTACAACGCCGGCAACTCCTACCAGGCAATGGGCAATCGCAGCAAGGCGGCCGCGCATTTCAGCAAGGCGCTGGCGCTCGGCATGGACGCGAAGGCGGTCGGCTTCATCCTGCAGAGCCCGACCGTCACCACCTATGCCGGGCGGATTGCAAGCAAGTGGCCGCTACCGGTCACAAGCGTCGAATTGTTCGGCAGCGAGGGTGTCGCCCCGCTCGCGAACGACCTGTTCCTGCGCTGCGCGATGGAAACCACCACGCTGGCGAGCATGCGGCTTGAGGTGCTGTTCGGATATGCGCGGGCCGAGCTGTTGCGGCTCGCGAGCAAGCCGGATCAGGATGACGTCGACGACGATATCGTAGCCTTTGCCTGCGCGCTCGCCCGGCAATGCTTCATCAACGAACATGTCTATGCGCAGACCGGGGCGGAGAGCGAAGACGCGGGCGCGCTGCGCGACCGGTTGCTGCAGGACCTGGCATCAGGCGCTGCGATCGCGCCGCTCACGCTCGCCGCTGTCGCCGCTTACTTCCCGCTTCATGCCTTGCCGACGGCGGACGCGCTGCTGCGCCGGGATTGGCCCGCGGCCGTCGCCGGCCTGTTGCGGGTGCAGCTTCGCGAGCCGCGCGAGGAGATCGAAGAGCGCAGCGCTATTGCAGCGCTCACTCCGATCACGAACGACATATCCGTCGAGGTGATGCGCCAATACGAGGAAAATCCCTATCCGCGCTGGACCGTCAACCCGTTGACGGCCTTCGCGGCCGATCGGGCGCGGGGAAGGACCGTCGCAACCGCGGACCAGCGAGCCGAACGGGATATCCTGATTGCCGGCTGCGGCACCGGCTCGCACGCGATCCAGATCGCGCAGGTCTATCCCAACGCCCGCCTGCTCGCGGTCGACATCAGCAGGACCAGCCTTGCCTATGCGCGCCGCAAGACGCGGGAGCTCGGCTTGCGCAACATCGAGTATGCGCAAGCGGACATCCTGGAATTGGCCTCGATCGATCGCACCTTCGACAGCATCGAGTCGGTCGGCGTGCTGCATCATCTTGCCGACCCCTTGGCCGGCTGGCGCGTGCTGGTCTCGCTGCTGCGGCCGGGCGGCACGATGCGCATCGGGCTCTACAGCGATCTGGCGCGCCGCGTCATCGTCGAGGCCCGCGATCGCATCGCGGCGCGCAATTATCGCGCCACCGCCGGCGACATCAGACGTTGCCGGCAGGACATCTTCCGCGAAGCCGACAAATGGAAGCCGCTGATCGGCGCCAAGGATTTCTACAGCATGAGCGGCTGCCGCGATCTGCTGTTCAACGTCATGGAACACCGCCTGACGATTCCGGCGATCGCGGCATTCCTGAACGAGCATGGCCTGTCGTTCGAGGGGTTCGAGCCGTTTGACGATCCGGCGGTCCTCGACCGATTCCGCAAGCAGTTTCAGGGCACGGCCGACGAGACCAATCTCGATCAGTGGCACCGCTTCGAGGTCGATCATCCCGAGACTTTCTGGGACATGTACGTGTTCATGGCGGGCAAGAACGCGCGCTGACGGCAAGCTGCTGGAGCGTGAGGAGATGAGGTCGAATAGCGGCCGCGGTGGCACCGCGCTCCCTCTCCCCGTTCTTACGGGGAGAGCGTTGGGGTGAGGGGCACTCTCCGCATAAGCGGTGATAGCTGTGTTTGCGGAAACTCCCCCTCACCCGGAACGCATCTAGCGATGCGTTCCGACCTCTCCCCGCACGCGGGGCGAGGTGAGCGGAGTTGGCCGCTCGATTCAAAGTAACCTCTCTAGCGCGCGTGCTGACCCTTGCTGGTCGGCAACGGGCAATTGGTGCAGACCCGGTCGTCGCACATCCGGCAGATCGTGAAGCGATCCATCTCGGATGTGTCCTGCCTTGCCAGCAGCTCGCGGATCAGCGTTGCGAGCTGCTTCCGCTCAGCGACCGACAGCACGTCGAGCAGCGACGTCACGGCTGAAATCCGCGACGCCAGCAGTTCATTCCGGGACGCAGCGCCCGATGCCGTCAGGTGCAAGGCGACTTCGCGGCCGTCCTTGCCCGCCCGGCGTTCGACAAGCCGATCCGAAACCAGCCGATCGACCAGGCGGACCGTTCCGGAGTGCGACAGGCCAAGGATCCGCCTCAGCTTGTCGTTGGTCATGCCCTGGCCATAGCCGATGACGATCAGCGCCGCGGGCGTTTCGCCGCCGCGACCGACGACCTCGCGCGCGCCTTGCTCGATACGATCCATGACAGCGAGCGACAGCGCGCCCAGCAGATTAGCGATTCCGTGTTCCATGCCGGGAATAATATGTGCGCTGCGCACAAAAAACAACTTGACCATATATGTGCGCTGCGCACATATTTGCCCGGGAGCGCAACGACGACACAAATGGAGAGCAGCGATGACGACCCGAAGCACCGCACTGGCAACGCGTGACGCCGCCGGCAGCGAACCCGCCCTGAAATACGTGCAGGCCAACGGCGTGCGATTTGCCTATCTCGAACAAGGCAGCGGACCGCTCGTCATGTTCATGCACGGCTTTCCCGACAATGCCTGGTCGTACCGAAAGCAGCTGCAGGTGTTCGCGGATTCCGGCTATCGCGCGGTCGCGCCGTTCCTGCGCGGCTATGCGCCGACGGAGATTCCGGCCGACGGCATTTTCGATCCGATCGCGCTGGGCCAGGATCTCGAAGCGTTGATCGCGGCGCTGAGCGAAGACGGACGGGCCTACGTCGTCGGCATGGATTGGGGCGGTACGTCAACCTTCCAGGCGCTAGCTACGGCGCCGTCGGCGATCAAGGCCGCGGTGGTCATGAACACCGCGCACCCGATCACAATCACAAGCCTCCGGAGCGATCCCGATGCCGTTCGATCGGTTTTCCATGTCTATTTCTTCACGGTGCCTGGCGCTCACTCGGCGGTCAACATCGAGGGACTTCCCTTCGTCGACTACCTTTGGAAGCTGTGGTCGCCGACCCTGCAGAACGACGAGCATCTCCGTTCGGTCAAGGAGACGCTCAGCTCTCCCGGCACCATGAAGGCGGCGCTGAAATACTACAATGGCCTGGTCGATGCGGGAGTTGCGGGCCGGCTACCGATCAACGACATGCATACACCGACGCTGACAATCTATGGCGGCAACGATCCGACGGCGCGGTATTCGATCAAGGAAGAGCCGCTCTTCAAGGGACCACATCGGCGCATCGTCCTGCCCGATGTCGGCCACTTCCTGCACCTCGAGCGTGAGGCCGAGGTCACAGGTCTGATCATGGACTGGTTCACAACGCACGCCGCCGACTGAACGGACGCCACCACCTGCGGCCGCGTCAGCCACACCATCCTTCGAATTCTCTGACCAGGAGTGCGCGCAATGGACGCCACGACACAGCAGCACTACGCCGAAGCGTTTCACCGACTTCACAAGCAGGGCGATCCGCTCGTCCTGTTCAACGCCTGGGACGTCGCCACCGCCAAGGCGATCGCGAAGGCCTCGCCGGCGGTGGCGACCAGCAGCGGCGCGGTCGCATCCGCGCTCGGCTACGCCGACGGCGAAAATGCCCCGCTCGACATCGTGGAAGGCCTGGTCTCGCGGATGACCGCGTCGGTGACGGTTCCGGTGTCGATCGATCTGGAGGCGGGTTATGGCGACACGCCGGATGCCGCCGCGCATTCGGCGGCAAGGATCCTGAAGGCCGGCGCGATCGGCATCAATATCGAGGACGGGCTTGTTGGCGGAAAGCGGCAGCTCGCCACTCCGGAGCAGCATGCCGCGAAGATCAGGGCGGTGCGGGACGCCGCGCAGAGACTCGGCGTTCACCTCTTCATCAATGCGCGAACCGATCCGTTTCTGCTGAAGTTCGGCTCGCCCGAGCAATGTCTGGATGAGGCGGCGCGACGTGCGAAGGTCTATGCCGATGCCGGCGCTGATGGAATTTTTGTACCGGGGCTCACCGACCTCATGCTGATCGAGAGGTTGGTTCAGCTGACGCCCCTGCCCGTCAACATCATGGTGACGCAGGGCGTGCCCGAAATCGGGGAGCTCGCCCGCGCCGGTGTTCGCAGGGTGAGCCTTGGGCCGTGGCCGATGATGGCGGCAATGCGTGTCATCGGACAGGCGGCCGCCGCGGTCGCCACGAGCAAGCAATACGGCGCGTTTCTACAGCCCGGCAGTTGAGCACGTGAGCGCACGCGATGTCACGGTCCGGCCGGACCGTTCAGTCCGTGCCGGCCGGACTACCGGGTTCTTGAACGAATTAGTCACTCGATCACTTCGTCTGCGCCGCTGACGACTGAAGCAGAGAACTCGTGGCCGAGCAGCTTGGCGGTCTTCAGGTTGATGACGAACTCGACCTTGGTGACCAGCTGGACCGGAAGATCGGCAGGCTTCTCACCCTTCAGAACCCGGCCGGCATAGACGCCCGCGCGTCGATGCGACTGCACGAAATCTCCGCCATAGCTCATCAAGCCTCCGGCTGTCGGGAAATCCCGGGTCTGCGTAATTGCGGGAACACGATACTTCAGTGCGAGATCGGCCAATCGCCGGCTGCGAAATGCAAAATAGGGATCGGAGGTGAAAACAAGCGCGTTTGTCGAATCTCTCTCTACGGAAGCAAATACGGCTTCGAACTCCTCTTCCTTGCTTGCCCTCGATATCTGCAGATGGACCCCTAAAGTTTCGGCAGCGGCCTGAAGCTTCTGCAGTTGCGAGCTGGCGGTTGGACTTGTCGGGTTGGTCACGACCCCCAACGTTTTCGCCGCCGGCAGAAGTTCGTGCATCAACTCGAGCCGCTTCGGCGACACGTCGACGCTCAGGCTCGAGATTCCCGTGATGTTGCCTCCCGGCCGCGACAGGCTGTCCACCACACCCAGCTGAACGGGGTCGCCGCCCATCTCGAAAACGATCGTCTTGGTGACGCCGGCAGCTTTGGCGGCAAGCGCGACGGGGGCGCCGCCGGGCGCAACCACCACATCGACGTCGCGCGCGATCAATTCGCCGGCCAGTGCAGGTAACCGGGCATATTGCCCATTGGCCCATCGATATTCGATCGCAACGTCGCGGCCCTCGACAAAGCCGGCTTCACGAAGTCCCTGGTGGAAAGCCTTCAGCCGGCTGCCAAACAACTCCGGCGATTCCGGACAAAGATAGCCGATCACAGGCATCGACGGCTTCTGCGCCCGCGAGGATGTGGTCCAGGCCGCGGCGGCAGCCATCAACAACAGGACCTCGCGCCGGCTGCCGCGTCCGTGGGATGCTGCTGCACGAGAATGAGCGCAACTCATGCTCTATCGACCCGCTGGCGTTCGCCGTCGGCGGAAGTATATCCCACGATCCGAAACCAGTCGCCAATGGACTGCACCGAACCGCTCCGGCCGGCATCGGCCAACACACATCAAGAAGATATTCCGAACACCGGAATGGCGTCATCGAAGCCCTTGATTTGGCGACTCCCGATATCCTCCAGGGAGCGCTTGCCTCTGACGCTTGCGGCGGTCCCTGCGTCCATCAGGATTTCCCGATCTGCGGCAGATGCGCACAGGCGGGCGGCGAGATTCACGACACTGCCGATGGCCGTGTAATCGAGCCGGTCTTCGTAGCCGATCCGCCCAACCGTCGCCGATCCACTGGCAAGCCCTATTCCAAAGCCAACCTGGTAGCCCCGCGACCGCCAGCCGCCGATCAAGCCTTGCACGTGCTTCTGCATTTCGGTCGCAAGGTCGACGGCTCTCAGCGCCGGCTCCTCGACCGGCACGGGTGCGTTCACCAGCACCATCAACCCGTCTCCCGAGAAGCTGATGAGGGTTGCTTCGAACCGCGCAATGACCCTGCCCAGAACCTCATAATATTCGGACAGCACGCTCATGACTTCCTCGGGAGCGACGCCCGCGGAAAACGCGGTGAACCCGCGCAAGTCACAGAACACAACGACGACGTCGGTGCGGCGGCCATCCAGCACGCTGTCATCGCCGGCACGATCGACGAGATCGGCGACTTGAGGCGCGAGAAACCGCTTGAGCTTCGCGATCCGCTCCTGGTGCTGCTGCGCCAGCGCGAGCTCGCCGGCCATCCTGTTGAAGCTGCTTGCCAGGCGCTGAAATTCGTCCCCGGTCTGGATCGAAATGCGGTGCTCGAACGATCCGGCGCCGATCCGCTCCGTCCCCTCCTCGAGCAGCCTGATCGGCTCGGTCATCCGGTGCGCGAATGCATAGGCGAGCAGCCCTGCAAATACGGTGCTGCCTGCGAGAAGCACTGTGGTCCGTCGCAACGCGGCATAGATCGGGGCGTAAGCCTCGGAGAGCGGCTGCGCCACGACGACGGTCCAATCGGGACCCGCCACCGGAGCCGCGCGGGCAGCAACCGGACGTCCCTGTCCGTCGCGGCCCGTTGCAAAGCCCGCTCCCGGGCCGATCGCGTCGCGTATGGTGCGAAACGGCTGGGAGGTTGTTTCTTCCAGCCCCCGGAGGACGAGGCTGATGTCGGGATGGGCAATGAGGCGGCCCGGCCGGTCCAGCACGAAGGCGAGGCCCGTCTCTCCCACCTTGATCGCCGATACGACATCCCAGATCAGCTTGAGATTGACTTCGGCGATGACTGCGCCGACCGCGGATCGGTTACCCACGAGCGCAATAGTCAAATACGGCTCTGAGCCTCTGTTGTAGCTGACATCGCTGAACCAAACCTGGCGTGCGTGGGCGCCGACCAGCGCAGGTTCAGCCGATCGGTCGATACGACTTTCAATTCGATTGAGGCCGACCCGTGAGACGTAGAGACGCTCCAACCCATTGTTGTCGATGAGTGTCAGGCTGACGACGGCCGGCGCTTGACGAAACAGACGCAACGCATCGGTTCGGCGTCCCTCATCGACCTCGTCGGTCCAGGGAAGCTGGACCAGCCAGCCGAGCTGGCTTGCAATGTCGGAGATGAAGTTATGAATTTCAGCGGCCGCGGAAGCCGCCTGAACACCGAGCAACTGGTCCAGCCTTGCGCGCTGATCGCGGTAACCGAACCAGGCTTCGATCGACCCGTTGATCACGAGCGGAAGCGCGACGGCCAGAAACAGTGCGAGAAAATACTTTGGGAAGAGGCCGCGAAACCGATCTCGGACAATCATGCCCTGATCCCTGAAAATGCGACGGATATATCGATATGTCGAAATGAAGCCTTGAAAATGAAGCCTGGCGCTGCCGCCAACCGGCGTCTTCTAGCATAGAGCGTCGTTTTAGGCCGTAATGGGGCTGTCGTTCGACCCGACCAAAGGACGCAGCCGGCTCCGGCCGCCATTTCGCTTGCGTCGGCCCTGCAAAACCTTGGGCCCTATAAAATTCCGGCATAGCTGGGCGAGCCAGATGCGAAGAGAATAAACCCCTGACCTGGCTTAAAGCCAGCGGTGTGAGGACGCGCCCATGCGCGTCCCTTGTATTGACGCGTTTTTCTTCGCGAACCGGTACCGGTTCGTTCGAAAACGCCACCGCCGAGGCCATGATGGACCAGATTGCCGTTCACCAGGACAGCGCGACCAGCCGGGACTGGCCGGTTGCGATCTACCGCACGCTGAAGAGCTTTGGCGTGGCACAGGTGTCCTACGTTCCCGATGCGGGACATTCCAAGCTGATCAAGCTGTCGCACGCCGATACCGACATCAAGACCACGGTGCTGACGACAGAGGAAGAGGGCGTGGCCCTTTCGGCCGGCGCCTGGCTCGGCGGCGATCGCGCGGTGCTGTTGATGCAATCGAGCGGCGTCGGCAATTGCGTCAACATGCTGTCACTGATGGCGAGCTGCCGTTTCCCGCTGCTCACCTTGGTGACGATGCGCGGCGAATGGGCCGAATTCAATCCCTGGCAGATCCCGATGGGCCGGGCGACGCCGCAGGCGTTCGAGATCATGGGCACCACCGTGCTGCGGCTGGAGAACCCCGATGATGCCGAGGAGGTGATCTCGGCCGCCGCCTCGCTCGCCTATGACGGCGACCAGCAGGTCGCGGTGCTGATCTCGCAGCGGATGATCGGCCGCAAGAAGTGGACCAGGGAGACGCACTGATGTCGGCATCAACAGGCACTCTCGATCGCCGCGCCGCCGTGAATGCGCTGCTTGCCGACCGCGGCGAGCTGCTCGTGATCTCCGGGCTCGGCTCCTCCTCCTACGACGTGTTCGACGCCGGCGAGCATCCCGGCAATTTCTATCTGTGGGGCGCGATGGGCGGCGCGGCGATGGTCGGGCTCGGCCTCGCGCTGGCGCAGCCGAAGCGCCCGGTGCTCGTGATCACCGGCGACGGCGAGCAGCTGATGGGGATCGGCAGCCTGCTGACGATCGCGACCAAGCAGCCCGGCAATCTCTCGATCGCGGTGCTCGACAACGGCCATTTCGGCGAGACGGGCATGCAGCCGAGTCACTCCGGCCTCGGCGCCAGGCTCGAGGTGATCGCTGATGGCGCGGGCATCGGCAATGTCTGTGAGATCGCCGACATGGCCGGTATTGAGAAATTCCGCACCAGCCTGCGCGATCTCGGCGGCGGCCCGCGGCTGGCGCGCATCCGCATCGCCGCCGGCGAGGTCGAGCGCGCGCTGCCGCCGCGCGACGGCACCTACCTGAAGAACCGCTTCCGCGGCCATCTCGGCTTCAAGGTGAGCTGAGAGCAGAATGCGTGCGACCCCGTCATTGCGAGCGAAGCGAAGCAATCCATCGCGCAGCATTCGCGGACGGATGGATTGCTTCGTCGCTATCGCTCCTCGCAATGACGGAACTCAGGCGAGCTGGATATCCCAGAGCCCCTCGGCGCGCAGCGCAGCGACCTCATCGCGCAAACAGCTTCGCGATCAGCGTCATCGCGTTTGAGCCGGGATGCTCGACCGGCGAGGCCAGGGTCAGCTCGCGCCGCGGCGCCGGCCGCGCGATGGCGGCGGTCTCGAGCCGACCCTCCGCCACCTCGGCGCGCACCGAGGACGGCGGCAGCAAGGTATATCCGAGCCCCTCCTCGACCAGGCTGGTCAGCACGCGAAACGAATCCGCCTCGAGCTTGACGTCGAGATCGATCTTCTTCTTGGCCGCGGCATGTTCGAGCAGCGCACGGAGGCCGTGCGAATGACTTGGCAGCACCAGGCGCTGGCGCATCAGCCAGCCGAAGTCGACTTGCTTCTTCGGCTTCAGCCCGCTGCCGCGCGGGCCGACCGCGACGATGCTGTCGCGGCCGAGGCTCTGCACCGCCAGATGCAGATCGACCGACGGGCCATAGATCACGGCAAGGTCCATCTCGCCGCGATGCAGCCACTCGATCAGATGGCCGCTGTAGCTCTCGACGATGCAGAGCGAGATGCCGGGATAGCGCTCCACCGTGCGCCGCGCCAGCCGCGCCGACAGCACGCAACTCACCGTCGGCACCAGCCCGAGCACGACGCGCCCGGACGGTGCACCGCCGGCGGACTGGATGTCGTCGCGGATCTGGTCGATCTGCCGCACGATACCGCTGGTGCGCGCCAGCAGCAGCCGGCCGGCATCGGTCAGCACCATGCCGCGACCGTTGCGCGTGAACAATTCGGTGCGCAGTTCGTGTTCCAGCAGCTTGATCTGCCGGCTCAGCGCCGGCTGCGCGACCCGCAAGGTATCGGATGCCTTGCTCAGGCTCCCGAGTTCCGCGACACACGCAAAGGTCCTAAGCTGGCGGAAATCCATACTTGCCAATCCTGGAAGGCAGGTTCATACGCTATAACAAAACAGCATAGGGAGTTTACCGGGGCCCCACAACTGCGGGCGTTTTCTTCACGCGAACCGATTTCCACCTCGCTCGAACACGCTCTGGCGCAACCTCTCGGCAAGACGAAACAATGACCGCACACGAACAACACATCGACGACCATTCCGACATCCGCGATGCGGTGGCAAAACTCTGCGCGCAGTTTCCAGGCGAATACTGGCGCAAGCTCGATCGCCAGATGGCCTATCCGAAAGAGTTCGTCGATGCGCTGACGGAGGCCGGCTATCTCTCGGTGCTGATCCCCGAGGAATATGGCGGCGCCGGCCTGAAGCTGTCGGCGGCGGCGGCGATCCTGGAAGAGATCCAGCGCGCCGGCTGCAATGGTGGCGGCTGCCACGCTCAGATGTACACGATGGGCACCGTGCTGCGGCACGGCAATGACGCGCAAAAGGCCAAGTATCTGCCGAAGGTCGCGACCGGCGAGTTGCGGCTGCAGGCGTTCGGCGTCACCGAGCCGACCAGCGGCACCGATACCTCGTCGCTGAAAACCTTCGCGCGCCGCGAGGGCGACCATTACGTCGTCAACGGCCAGAAGATCTGGACCAGCCGCGCCGAATATTCCGACCTGATGGTCCTGCTGGCGCGCACCACGCCGAAGGAGCAGTCGAAGAAGCGCACCGACGGTCTCTCGGTGTTTATCGTCGATATGCGCGAGGTGAAGGGCAAGGGGCTGGAGATCCGCCCGATCCGCACCATGATGAACCACGCCACGACCGAAGTGTTCTTCACCGACATGAAGGTGCCGGCGGAGAATCTGATCGGCGAGGAAGGCAAGGGTTTTCGCTACATCCTCTCCGGCATGAATGCCGAGCGCATCCTGATCGCCGCCGAGTGCGTCGGCGACGCGAAGTGGTTCATCGCCAAGGCGACCAACTACGCCAAGGAGCGCAGCGTGTTCGGGCGGCCGATCGGGCAGAATCAAGGCATCCAGTTCCCGGTCGCCAAGGCCTATGCCTCGATGCGCGCGGCCGAATTGATGGTGAAGGAAGCCACCCGCAAATATGAAGCCGGTCTCGACTGCGGCGCCGAGGCCAACATGGCCAAGATGCTGGCGGCCGACGCGTCCTGGGAAGCGGCCAACGCCTGCGTGCAGACCCATGGCGGCTTCGGCTTTGCCGAGGAATACGACGTCGAGCGCAAGTTCCGCGAGACCCGGCTCTATCAGGTGGCGCCGATCTCGACCAATCTGATCCTGTCCTACGTCGCCGAGCACGTGCTCGGCATGCCCCGCTCCTACTGAGTTGCTTGATCATGCTGCCGCTTGAGGGATTGACCGTCATCGCCGTCGAACAGGCGGTTGCCGCGCCGTTCTGCTCGTCACGCCTCGCCGACGCCGGCGCCCATGTCATCAAGATCGAGCGGCCCGAGGGCGATTTCGCCCGCGGCTACGACGCCGCGGCGAAGGGCCAGAGCAGCTATTTCGTCTGGCTCAACCGCGGCAAGGATTCCGCCGTGGTCGACCTCGCCACCAAGGAAGGCCGCGCGCAGCTGGAAGAGCTGATCGCCGGTGCCGACGTGCTGCTGCAGAACCTCAAACCGGGCTCGATGGACAAGCTCGGCTTCTCGCGCGAGCGGCTGCGCAAGGATTATCCGAAGCTGATCATGTGCACGATCACGGGCTATGGCGACACTGGCCCCTATGCCGACCGCAAGGCCTATGACCTGTTGATCCAGGCCGAGAGCGGCCTTGCCTCGATCACCGGCGGCCCGGAAGGCGCCTCGCGCGTCGGCATGTCGATCGTCGATGTCGCAACCGGCGCCACCGCGCATGCCGCGATCCTCGAGGCGCTGATCGGCCGCGGTCGCACCGGAGACGGTGCCGACATCCGGATCTCGATGTTCGACGTGATGGCCGACTGGCTCACCGTGCCGCTGCTCAATGCCGAGGACGGCAAGTCGCCAAAGCGGATCGGCCTCGCCCATCCCTCGATCGCGCCCTACGGCGTGTTCCGCTCGAAGGACGGCAAGGAGATCCTGATCTCGATCCAGAGCGAGCGCGAGTGGAAGACGCTGTGCGCCAAGGTGCTGGGCCAGCCCGGCCTGCCCGACGATCCGCGCTTTGCCAATATGGTCGAGCGCGTGCGCAACCGCGCCGTTACCGACCAGATCGTCAGCGACAGCTTCGGCAAGCTGACGCGCGAGGAGTTGCTGGCGAAGCTTGCCGAGGCCGACATCGCCTTTGCCGAGGTCAACAGCATGGACGACCTCGCGAAACATCCGCATCTGCGCCGCGTCGAGGTCGACACGCCGAACGGCAAGGTCAGCTATCCGGCGCCGGCCGCGATCGTGGTCGGCGAGGACAGGCACTACGGCAAGGTGCCCGCGATCGGCGAGCGCACCAGACGTTCCTGAAATCCCTCCTGCCCGGGCAACACAATCATGAGCGACAAACTCGACCTCGATCATCTCCGCCAATGGATCGGCAAGACCACGGAGGCCTCCGACGTCGTCACCAAATATCTCGTGATGGGGCTGCGCGCGACGCTGTTCCAGGAGATCGGCGAGCCGAAGGCCGGTGACGCCGCGCCGTGGACCACGCATTGGTGCCTGGCGCAGCCGGTGTTTCCGATGTCGCAGCTCGGCCCCGACGGCCACCCGACCCGCGGCGGCTTCCTGCCGCCGGTGCCGCTGCCGCGCCGGATGTGGGCCGGCGGCGAGCTCGAATTCTTCGACAGCTTGCGCATCGGCGATGAGGCCAAACGCACCTCGAAGATCGTCGACGTCACGGTCAAATCGGGCTCGACCGGCACGCTGTGCTTCGTCTCGGTCAATCACGAGGTAACGACCTCGCGCGGGCTTGCGGTGCGCGAGCGGCAAGACATCGTCTATCGCGAGATGACGAGCACGCAGGGCGCTGCGCCCGCCAAGGAGCCGCCGCCTCCACCGGTCGCGCAGCATCGCGAGAGCCACGTCTCCGACCCGGTGCTCTTGTTCCGCTATTCGGCGCTGACTTTCAACGGCCATCGCATTCATTACGACCGCGACTACGTCACCAAGGTCGAGGGCTATCCTGGCCTGATCTTCCACGGCCCGCTGCAGGCTTCCTTCATCGTCGAGTTCGCCGCCAAGCTGCGCGGCGGCAAGCCGCCGAAGAAGCTCGCCTATCGCGGCGTGCAGCCGCTGTTCGAGGGCAGCGAGTTCTCGATCAATGCCAGCGACAAGGACGGCGGCATGGAGCTGTGGACCGCGAATGCCGAGGGCCAGCCGACCATGAAGGGCACGGCGACCTGGTAACGCGCGAGCACGACGCCTGTCATAACGCGAGGGAATAAAGAGGCGCTTTCATCAGCGCCTCGTATTCCTTATTGTGATCGCGTTCATCCCTGGATCGCAGATCATGAGTCGCTTCTGGAGTTCGGTCGTCCACAATCTGTCGCCATACGTGCCCGGCGAGCAGCCGAAGATCGACGGCCTCATCAAGCTCAATACCAACGAAAACCCCTACCCGCCGTCGCCGCGCGCGGTGGCGGCGATCACAGCGAACACGGATCGCCTGCGGCTCTATCCTGATCCGCGCGCAACCGCGCTGCGCGAGGCGATCGCGAGGCGTTACGGCGTCACGGCGGACGAGGTGTTCGTCGGCAATGGCTCGGACGAGGTGCTGGCCCACGCTTTCCCGGCGCTGCTGAAGCACGACGCGCCGCTGCTGTTTCCCGACATCACCTACAGCTTCTACCCGGTCTATTGCCGCCTCTATGGCGTCAGCTGCGAGCAAGTGCCGCTCGACGCCGCGATGCGCGTGCAGCTTGCCGACTACCGGCGGCCCGGCAGCGCAATCCTGCTGTGCAACCCCAACGCACCGACCGGCACCGCGCTGCCGCGCGCCGCGATCGAGGCGCTGCTCGCCGAGCATCCCGACCGGCTCGTGGTGGTCGACGAGGCCTATGTCGACTTCGGCGCCGAGAGCGCCGTGCCGCTGGTCGCGCGCCGCGACAATCTGCTCGTCATCCAGACGCTCTCCAAATCGCGCGCGCTGGCCGGCTTGCGCGTCGGCTTCGCCATCGGCCAACGCCCGCTGATCGAGGCGCTGGAGCGCGTCAAGGACAGCTTCAACTCCTATCCGCTGGACTGCTTCGCGATCGCCGGCGCGGTCGCCGCCATCGAGGACGAGGCGTGGTTCGAGGAGACGCGGCAACGCATCATCAGGAGCAGAGAGGCGCTGGTCCGCAGCCTCATTGAGCTGGGGTTCGAGGTGCTGCCGTCGCAGGCGAATTTCGTGTTCGCCCGCCATCCCAGCCATCGCGGCGCCGATCTCGCCGCGAGGTTGCGCGAGCGCGGCGTGCTGGTGCGGCATTTCCAGAAGCCGCGGATCGAGGACTTTTTGCGCATCACGGTCGGCACCGACGATGAGTGCGGCCACCTGATCGGCCTGCTGCGCGGCATGGCCTGATAGCCGTTCACCAACTTGCGATCGACGGCGCCACCCTGCATAGTGACCGCGCGTTGGGATGCACGGTTCTCCGGGAAGGAGCGGTCATGCGATTTGCGATCGGCGACGCAACCGTCGACGTCATCGTCGACGACGACGATTTCGGCCTTCCGCTCGCCGAATTCCTGCCCGGATACGATCGCGGCTTGATCGAAGCGCATCGTGCCACGCTGGAGCCGGTGTTCATCGACCTCGCCCGGGGCGTCGCGAAACACGCGATCCAGAGTTTTGTGGTGCGAACCGGCGGCCGAACGCTGCTGATCGACGCTTGCATCGGCGAGCACAAGGACATCCCCGAGATTCCGGCCTGGCATCGGCGGCGCGGCAGCGGCTTCCTTGATCGGCTGCGCGCGAGCGGCATCGACCCGGCCGGCATCGACGTCGTATTCTGCACCCATCTGCATGTCGATCACGTCGGCTGGAATACGCGCCAGGACAACGGCCGCTGGCAGCCGACCTTTCCTAACGCGCGGTATCTGTTCGGCCGCCGCGAGCTTGCCGACTGGATGACACAGCATGATGCCGGGCGTGCCCCGCCGATCCACGCCCGCGCCCTGGAGCAGAGCGTCATCCCGATCGTCGAGGCAGGCCGTGTCGATCTGGTCGACGATGGCCATCAGTTGGGACCGGGCCTGCGGCTGGTCCCGCTGCCGGGCCACACCAGCGGCCAGATGGGGCTGATGGTAGACTACGCACAACATCGCGCGATCTTTTGCGGCGATGCCGTGCACAATCCGGTGCAGATCTTCCAGCCCGATCTGTCGACATCATCCTGTGCCGACCCGCAGCTCGCGCGCGAGACGAGGACGAAGATCCTGGCAGAGGCTGCGGACAGCGGCCGCCTCGTCATACCCGCCCACTTCCGCGGCCCGCGCTGTGCTCATGTTCGTCGGGACGGCGGTGGCTACGCGCCGGTACTCGATGCGCGGCATGGGTAAGATGCAACACCCGGAGCCACAGCTCACCGGGTGAAAGCCGGGTGTATCATCCGGCCCCTTGGAACCGAATGCCGGCTTGCGCGTTCCCCGCCCTGACGGAGGACGCCATGCTTAGAGATGAACAGGTCGCGGTTCTCTGCGACATCGCCCAATCCATTGCCTTCGCTGACGACGTGCAAGGCGAAGTCGACCGGCTCATCAGGGAGGGATACGTCGCCAAGGACGGCGACCTCTACGAGCTGACGCCGAAGGCCGAGAAGGTTTTGTCCGAGCGCGGCGCCTGCCTCAAGGCGTGACGCCGCTCGCGGCAGCTCCCTAGGCGGCAGGCGTGCACCGCATCGCTGATATCTTGATGCCGAGCCCTGCGCTCTCCTCGCGGAACTGCGCGATCGACCGCGCATTGCGGTGCGCCTCGAACGCGGCGTCATCCTGATAGACCTCGTAGATCAAGAGCTTGGCGGCATCCTCGCGCGGCACCAGGATCTCAAAATTCAGTGTGCCCGGTTCATCCCTGAGCGACCGGGCGCCATGCGCTGACAGCAGCGACAGCGCGTGATCGCGCTTCTCCGGCGCCACCTCGACGGTGGCGATCGGTGCAAGTTTCGACATGACGAATCCGCCTTCGGTTCTTTTGCACGTTCAGATCAGCTGCGGAGCGGCCGAAACGCGTCGCGAATTTCCCTGCTGAAGATGTCGGGCTGCTCCCATGCGGCGAAGTGGCCGCCGGCTTCAGCCTGATGGAAGTAGATCAGCTTGTGATAGGCCTTCTCCGCCCAGCTCCGCGGCGCCACGAAGCTCTCGCCGGGAAATGCGGTCACCGCGGCGGGGATCGCGACATTGGCAGGCAGATAAAGGTTGGTCTTGTTTTCCCAGTACAGGCGGCCCGAAGAGATCGCCGTGTTGGTCAGCCAGTAGAGCGTGATGTTGTCGAGCACGTCGTCGCGGGTCAGTGCGCCGGCGGAATGCCCGTTGACCTCGCGCCCGAGCACAGCTGATTGCATCGCGGAGGCCGGCTGGGCATAGCCGTCGCCGTGATCGAGCAGCCAGGCGGCGAGGCCGGCCGGCGAATCCGCAAAGGCCGCAAGCGTCTGCGGGCGCGTGCCCATGATCTGCGCGTAGGCCCGCCGTTTCGCGAATTGAAGCTTGATCTGGTCGAAGGCGTGCTGCTCCTCCGCCGACATATTGTCCGGCGCAGGGCCGCCGGTGATGACCGCCTTGAAGACCTCGGGCGGAACGACACCGGGCAGATTGACGTGGATGCCGAGCAGCTCCGGCGCACCAAGCTTGGCCATCTCATTGGAGACCGGCGAACCCCAGTCACCGCCCTGCGCCACGAACTTGCTGTAACCGAGCCGTTTCATCAATTGCACCCAGGCCCGTGCGATGCGCTGGGGATCCCAGCCGACCGTGGTCGGCTTGCCGGAGAAGCCGTAGCCCGGCATCGACGGGATCACGAGATGGAACGCGTCCGACGCACTGCCGCCATGCGCGGTGGGATTGGTCAGCGGGTCGATGATCTTCATCTGCTCGATGACCGAACCCGGCCAGCCATGCGTGACGATCAGCGGCAGCGCATTGTCATGTTTCGAGCGGACGTGAATGAAGTGAATGTCCACCCCGTCGATTTCGGTGATGAACTGCGGCAGGGCGTTGAGCCGCGCCTCCACCTTCCGCCAGTCGTAGTCGGTCTGCCAGTAGCGGACGAGATCGCGCAGCATCGCCTGCGGGACGCCCTGGGAGTCGTCATTGACGGTTTCCTTGTCGGACCATCGGGTTGCGGCCAAACGGCGGCGAAGATCGACAAGGTCTTCCTCGGGAATGTCGACGCGGAACGGGCGGATCGCATCGCTGGTGGCCGCTGCGGCGGGATGCGCGGGGAACAGGCTGGCAGCACCGGCAGCAGCCAGGCCCAACGCCGCGCCCGTCAGCAGCCTGCGCCGGTCCTGGTCGATCGCTTCCTGGGTCGATTGGCTTATCGCAATTGCAACGGGCGTCTTCGATGGCGCGCTCATTTGACAGTCTCCTTGGAATGAGAGGCCGCCGGCAACGCCGCGATCGCCTCCTTGGTTGTCAGGATGGAATGGGCGTAGGTCGGGCCATTCAGCTCGTGAGCGGCGTGCATCATGTCGTGCGAGAAGGCGGCGGTGGCATCGCGCACCAGCGTCACGTGGTAGCCGAGCTCCATTGCGAAGCGGGCGGTCGATTCGATGCAGGTGTTGGCCAGCAGCCCGACCACGATCACATGCGTGACGCCCTTCTGCTCCAGCAGGAAATCGAGATTGGTGTTGGCGAACCCGCTCTGCCCCCAATGCTCTTGGGCGATCAGGTCGCCAGGCTTGGGCGCAAGGTCCGGATGCCATTCCCCGCCCCATTCGCCGCGCGCAAAGCTATGGCGCTGCATGATCAAGCGTTGAGTCGGATTGGGATGATCCCAATCCTCATAATCGCCCGGCTCCCAGCGACGGTGCGGGACGATCACCACCTGGATGCCGGCGGCCCGGACCGCGCCGTCGAGCTGGCGCAGATTGTCGAGCAGCCCGACCTCGTCGGCGATAGGCTTGATGCGCGGAAAGACCATGCCGCCCTCAGAGAGGAAATCATTGTAAGGATCGACGAGGAGCAGCGCGGTCCGCTCGCGTGGATAGGTGATCTGGGACATCGATCGCTCCTTGGCTATCAGGCGGCCGGTTGGATTTGCTTCAATGACGAGCTCCGTTCACTCGGGCAGCGGCTTGCCGGCCTGTTCGCGGACCATGTACTCGGCGTACCAATCGGGCCAGTTCGCATCGTGGCCGCCGGTTCGCTTCTCGTGCTCGCCATGGGCCATAGCCGCGCGGCGCAGCGCGGCAGCAAGATCAGCCGATGAGGAGAAATTCGTACTGTTGCCGTCGAATCGCCCGGGCAGGCGTTGCGTCACCTGCTGCAGCAGCCAGACGTTTCCGTCGGGATCGTTGAACGTGGCGAGCGACCCGTAACTCGGCCGCTCCGGGTCCGGCCCCTTGATGCGGCCTTCCGCGCCGCGGTGAAACACCTCGCTGACATCGGCGCCACGCGCGATCAGCTCGGCGCGCGCCGCTTCGATATCATTGACGATCAGGAAGCGCGGCAGCGCGGGTCCCGAGCCGAGATGGATCGACGTCGGCGAACCCGGCGGCGTTAGCTGCACGGCGCGCGAGCCGTCGGGCCTGACGAAGTCGGCATCAAGCCGCCAGCCCAGGTCCTGATAGAAGCGCTTGGCGCGATCGACATCCGAGACGGGGATGACGACGACCTCGAGCTTCAAATCGACTTTGGCCGCTGTCGGCCCCGGTTCGGTGGTCATGGCTCACTCCTTGGCGATGACAGATCGGGCCATCGACGGCCCATTGCATTTGCGATGATGTCGGGTCATATTACTATGAAAATCATAGTCTCAAGCCTGATGAAGAAAACGTGATGACGAAAATGAAGGACAACACGGCTGACCAAACGCTCTGTCCTGTCGCTCGCGCCGAAACCGTCGTGGGCGACCGCTGGACAGTACTGGTTCTGCGCGAACTGTTCGCGCGCAATCATCGCTTCGAGGAGATTCAGGCGCAGTCCGGCGGCACGCCGCAGATGATCACGGCACGGCTGAAAAAGCTGGAAGCGGACGGCCTGCTGACGCGGCGCGTCTACAACAAACGCCCGTTGCGCCACGAATATCACCTCACCGAGAAGGGCGACGCGTTCTTTCCGGTGCTGATGGCGCTGCGCGCCTGGGGCGAGACCTGGTGCAAGTCACCGCGGGAAGGCCGCGCAATGAACTACACCCATCGCGTCTGCGGCAAGCCGGCCGGGCTCGGTCCGGTCTGCGAGTCCTGCGGCGAGCCGGTTCATCGCGCCGACATGGTGGGCGAGCGAACTCCCAAATACCAAAAAGAGCGAGATGCGCGCTGGGAGGCCTTCAAGGCGACCCGCTGAATTCCCCGACGCCGCCGGCGCAAGCGGACGACGCGAGAGCCTTCGCACCGCCGCAGCGTCTCGATCACACGGGGCCGATCCGGCCGAGCCTCGCACAACACAGGAGACCACCATGCCATTCGTTCGCATCGACCTGAAGCGCGGCAAGTCCGCCGAATATCGCAAGACGCTGGGCGAGATCGTCTACAAGGCGATGCGCGAGGTGATCAACGTGCCCGAGAATGACAAGTTTCAGGTCATCACCGAGCACGACCGTGGCGACCTGAACTACGCCGACAACTATCTCGGCAATACCTACAGCGACGATCTCATCTTCATCCAGATCACCATGAATGCCGGGCGTACCGTCGAGATGAAGAAGGCGTTCTACAAGCGGATCGTGGACGACTATCAGAGCCAGCTGCAGGGACGGCCGGACGATGTTGTCATCAACCTCGTCGAGGTCGCCAAGGAGAACTGGTCGTTCGGTCACGGCATCGCGCAATACGCGAGCTGAACGCAGAACAGGAATGCGCCGGACGGACGGCCGTCAGCCCTGCGGCTTGCCGTCCGCAGCTTGCGGCCGGCGTCGCCAGCACGCATAGTGCCGCCCGTGCACGAACAACAACAAACAGGGAGGCAACCATGAGGACGATCGCAGCCGCGCTGTGCGCGCTCACGCTGATCGCAACCGGTGCGCAGGCACAGACGCTCAAGGACTTCGTGGCTGTTGTCATGAAGAAATGGACCGCGCCGTTCGAGCCGTTCCAGCTCATCGACAATATCTACTACGTGGGCACTGACGGGATCGCGGTCTACATCATCAAGACGTCGCAAGGGCTGATCCTGATGGACACGGCGATGCAGCAGTCGACCGGCATGATCAAGGACAACATCGCCAAGCTCGGCTTCAAGGAGGGCGACATCAAGATCATCCTCAACACCCACGCCCATCTCGACCACACCGGCGGCTTTGCCGAGATCAAGAAGGAGACCGGCGCGCAACTGATCGCCGGCGAGCGCGACAAGCCCCTGCTCGAGGGCGGCTATTATCCGGGCGACGAGAACAACGCCGATCTCGCCTTTACGCCGGTGAAGGTCGACCGCACCGTCAAGGAAGGCGACAAGGTGACGCTCGGCGATGTCACGCTGACCGCGCACACCACCCCCGGCCATTCGCCCGGCTGCACCAGCTGGGAGATCACGGTCAAGGATGGCAGCCAGGCGCGCAACGTGCTGTTCTTCTGCAGCGGAACGGTGGCGCTGAACCGGCTGGTCGGCCGTCCGACCTATCCCGGCATCGTCGACGACTACCGCTCGACCTTCACCAAGGTCAAGGCGATGAAGGTCGACGTGCTGCTCGGGCCGCATCCGGAGGTCTACGCCATGCAGGCCAAGCGGGCGCAGATGAAGGACGGCGCGCCGAACCCGTTCGTCAAGCCGGGCGAAAATGCCACCTACGTGGCCGGGCTGGAGCAGGATTTCGACAAGCAGCTCGCCAAGCAGACCGCTGCGCTGCAGAAGGCCAATTAGGTAGTCACCCGGTCATCCTGAGGAGCGCGTAGCGCGTCTCGAAGGATGAACGGCCCCGCCGTGGCCGTCGATCCTTCGAGACGCGCGCAAGCGCGCTCCTCAGGATGACGGGATAGCCGCCTACGCAAATTTGCAGCCGTTGCCGCGGCAACTATGCGCGCAGCGGCTTGACATCGTCAGGCAATCCATCGACAGGTGGATTGCCTTTCCGCTTTTGCCGCCCGCAATGACGGAACGTAACAAGACAGAAATGGGAGCCGCCCGATGTCCTCGCGCAAACCCGCCGCCAGCAAAGGCAAGACTGTCACCGTCAAGGATGCCACCTTCGGCCTGCTTCGCGCATGGGGCATCAAGAAGGTGTTCGGCAATCCCGGCTCGACCGAGCTGCCGTTCCTGAGCGACTGGCCCGACGACATCGACTACGTGCTCGGCCTGCAGGAGGCATCCGTCGTCGGCATGGCCGACGGCTACGCGCTGGCGACGCGCAATGCCGGTTTCGTCAATCTGCATTCGGCGGCCGGCGTCGGCAACGCGCTCGGCAACATCTACAACGCCTATCGCAACCAGACCCCGCTGGTGATCACCGCGGGCCAGCAGGCGCGCTCGATCATGCCGCTGCAGGCCTTCCTCTATGCCGAGCGGGCCTCGGAATTCCCGCGGCCTTACGTGAAATTCGCGGTCGAGCCGGCGCGCGCCGAGGACGTGCCTGCCGCGATCGCGCGCGCCTATTATGTCGCGATGCAGCCGCCCTGCGGGCCGACCTTCGTCTCGGTGCCGATCGACGACTGGGCGCATGCGACGCAGCCGCTCGACGCGCGCCAAGTCAGCCGCGAGATCGGCCCCGACCTGTCGGCGATGCAGGCATTGGGGGCCGCGCTCGGCGAGGCCAAGCGCCCTGCCCTCGTCGTCGGCCCGGCCGTCGATCGGGCCGAGGCAGTCGATCTCATGGTGAAGGTCGCCGAGAAATCAAAAGCCTCGGTCTGGGCCAGCCCGTTCTCGGCGCGCTGCTCGTTCCCCGAACGGCATCCGCAGTTTGCCGGCTTCCTGCATGCCGCGCCGGGCCAGCTCTCCGATGCGCTGCGCGATCACGATCTCGTCGTCGTGGTCGGCGCGCCGGTCTTCACCTTCCATGTCGAGGGCCATGCCGCGATCTTCGACGGTTCGACCACGATCTTCCAGATCACCGACGATCCGGACGCCGCCGCGATGACGCCGACCGGCCACAGCATCGTCGCGACCATGAAGCCCGCGCTGACAGCGCTGCTCGAGATGCTGCTTGAGACGAAACGCACCGCGCCGACTGGCCGTGTCCTGCCGCCGGCTCCGGCCGCCGGCGACCCGATCCCTGCCGAATACGCGCTGCATGCGCTCTCGGCCGCGATGGGGCCGTATGATGCGCTGGTCGAGGAAATACCGTCGCATCGCCCGCTGATGCAGAAGGCGATGCCGATGCACGGCCAGGACAGCTTCTACACCATGGCGAGCGGCGGCCTCGGCTACAGCCTGCCGGCAGCGGTCGGCATGGCGCTCGGTCGACGTCAGGGACGCACGGTTTGCCTGATCGGCGACGGCTCGGCGATGTATTCGATCCAGGCGCTGTGGACATCGGCGCAGCGCAAGCTGCCGCTGACGGTCGTCGTGCTGAACAATTCCGGCTACGGCGCGATGCGCTCGTTCAGCCAGGTGATGCAGGTGCGCAACGTGCCGGGCCTCGATCTGCCCGGCATCGATTTCGTCAAGCTCGCCGAAGGCCTGGGCTGCGACGCCGTGCGGGTGACGAAATCAGCCGAGCTCGCCGGCGCCTACCAGCGCGCGCTGTCGCATCAAGGCACCAGCCTGATCGAGGTGATGGTCGATTCCGCGGTGCCGCTGCTCTACACGCAGAAGAGCTGAGCGGCAATCTCGCCACGTCATTGCGAGCGAAGCGAAGCAATCCATCTTTCGGCAAGTGGAGATATGGATTGCTTCGTCGCTGCCGCTCCTCGCAATGACGACTGGACATATATTCGCAACCTTATTACGAGGGCATTGGATCGCCGAGCATGGGCGCCGCTGACGGCGTCGGCACCTCGCAGCCGGAGGCGCAGCAGCGTCCGGGCTGCTTCGACACCCGTTGTCCCTGGTCGACGAGGTCGCGGCCGAGCAAATTCTCGACCAGCTCGGCCTTCTCCATCACCGGATAGTTGCGCCAGATCTCGCGCTTCATCGCCTCCGGCGAGCCGCCGCCGTGCAACGAGATCACTGAATACCAGCCGGCTTCGTGCGAGACGGTGAGGTCCTCGATCAGCCGCGCCACCTCGGCGCGCTGCTCGGCCGGGATATCGGGACGTCCGCCCATGACAGCGGCAAGCGAGGCGCGCGTTTCCGGATTGTGATCCTCGTCGGGACCCGGCAGCGCGACGATCAGCCCGCCGGAGACGTAATGCGCGACGCGGTGCATGTCGTAGATCTTGGTCGCCAGCAGCAGCTTGCCGATGTTGGAGAACACCGCATCCGGCATCACCGAGCCCGCCGGATCCTTCGTGCAGTAGACCGAGGAGGCGACGCCGCAGGCATAGAAACTCTCGGTGATGGTGATCAGCTCGACCATCGCCTCGCGGATATGCGCATGCTTCTCGGCATCGAGCCCGTTGGCCTCGATCATCAGCGCGCCGGCGCCGATAAGGAGATCGCCGAAGCCGGCGCGGGCGCCGATGCAGGAATGCCGGTGATGCGTCGCGTAGGAGGTGGTGAGGAAGCCGCCCTCCTCGGTCTCGCCGGCGAGGAACACGCGGTCATGCGGCACGAACACGTCGTCGAACATCACGACGCCGACCGACTGACCGTACTTCGCCGAGAATTTCGCCGCGGCATCGCCGGGCCGGCCGGCCGGACGCGCGACGATGGTGACGCCGGGCGCATCGACCGGCACGGCGCAACAGACGGCAAAATCCTTGTCGACAGGCACATGGGTGCGGCACGGCATGACAAGGAATTCGTGCATGTAAGGCGCGCCGGTCACGATCGCCTTGGTGCCGCGGATCACGATGCCGTCGGGCCGGCGCTCCTTGATATGGACGTAGACGTCCGCATTGGCCTGCAGGCCGGGACGCTTGGAGCGGTCGCCCTTCGCATCGGTCATGGCGATGCCGAGCGTCAGATCCTGGTCCTGAACCTCGTGCAGATAGTTGAGGAAGCGCTGGCTGTAATCGGTGCCGTGGCGATCGTCGGTCAGCCTGGTCGCCTGAAAGAGACCGTTCAGCGCATCATGGGTCAGGTAGCGCTGCGCGCAGCCCGACGTCCTGCACACCAGCCGCACCGCCTCGAGCTTGTCGAGCAGGTCCTGCGAGCTCCGATCGATGTGGAGCATGCGGTTGACGGTCTTGCCCGAGGTACCCTGCCGCGCCGTCATGATCGGCACATGCTCGGGCTGTAGCGCGAAATCATAGGTCACGCCGACGCCTGCCACGCCGGGCGCCAGCAACGGCTCGTCCGCGACGCTCGCAACGGCCGCGCCGTTGATGAACACACGCGGTTTGTAGCGGCGCAGGGATTCCCGGTAGTCCGCAGCCGTCATCAGCATGGCGCTTCTCCCTTGCTCATTTATTCTAACACTGTTAAATTATCTAACGCTGTTAGAATTGAGTCAAGAACGGATTTGCCGGGCCATGCAGATGCGCGAGAGCAGGAAGGAAGCGGTCAGCCGCCACAAGCGGGAGCTGATCCTCGACGCGGCGCGCAGCGTGTTCGCGGAGGAAGGCCTCGAGGGCGCGAGCCTGCGTGCGATCGCGACGCGGGCCGGCTACACGCCGGCGGCGCTGTATTTCCATTTCGATTCCAAGGAGGCGATCTACGCCGAGGTGCTGCGGCAATCGCTGGCCTCGCTCGGCGAAGCCGTCAGTGCGGCGGTCGCGACGACGCGCGGCGCCAAGCAGAAGCTGCACGCAGCAGGCATGGGCTTCTTCCGCTATTACGCGGAGAACCCGCGCGACCTCGATCTCGGCTTCTACTTGTTCCGCGGCGGCATGAAGCCGGCCGGGCTCGGCCATGACCGCGATCACGCGCTGAACGCCGCGCTGGAGGCGGCGCTGCATCCGATCGCCGAAGCCGCAGAGGCGCTCGGCGCCTCCAGGTCGAAGGCGAACACGGTGATGGTGGACTGCTTCGCGCATGCGACCGGCCTCCTGCTGCTATTGCACACCGGCCGCATCAGGATGTTCGGCGCCTCGGCACCCGATTTGATGGATGCCTATCTGCGCGACAGGATCGCACAGATCGCAAAGGAGTGAGGCGCCTCAGTTGCGCGGCCGATATCGTAGCTCGGATGAAGCGCAGCGAAATCCGGGATTCACGCGCGCACGTTCGACCCGGATTACGTTTCGCACCATCCGGGCTACAGGTCTCACTTCCCGTGCGCTTCCCGCATCTTGGCCTGGATCTTGGCCATGCCGCCGATCCAGCGGTCGTAATTCTCGGTCTTCTTGCGCATGTAGCCGAGCACCTGCGGATGCGGCAGGATCAGGAAGGTCTCCTGCTCGATGCCCTTGAGTGCATCCTGCGCCACCTGCTCGGCGGAAAGATCGCCGTCGCCGGATTGCGGGCCCTTCGGGATCGAGCGCAGCATGTTGGTGTCGACGCCCTGCGGGCAGAGGATCGAGACCTTGATGTTGTCGGCGCGGTGCGAGATCGCGAGGTTTTCCGCAAAGCCGACCGCGGCGTGCTTGGTGGTCGAATAGGCCGGGCTGCCGACCTGCGACAAGAGGCCCGCGGCCGAGATCGTGTTGAGGAAATAGCCGCCGCCGCGCGTCTTCATGCGCGGCACCAGATGCCGCGCGGCATAGACATGCGCCATCACATGGATCGCCCAGCTCCGCGACCACGGCTCGTCCGAGGTGCCGCCGGCGTTCACCGACAGCGGATCGAAGCCGCCGCCGATGCCGGCATTGGAGCAGAACAGCGCGATCGGGCCGAACATGCGCTCGGTCTCGTCGATCACATGCAGGATGTTCTTCTCCTGCCCGACGTCGCATTTGAAGGCGGCACCACCGACCGTGGCCGCGACCTTCTCGGCCGCGCCATGATCGAGGTCGACGACCACGACCTTCGATGCGCCCGCGGCATGGAACGCCTCGCACAGCGCCTTGCCGATGCCATTGCCACCGCCGGTGACCACCACAACCTTACCTGCCACCTGCATGGCCATCCTCCCGATATCTTGATTTCAGCGCATGATCCGGAGAGCCGGTCTCATGTTCAAACAGAGGGATCATGATATCCCATCTTTTGCCGATGCATGATCTTTTCGCGAGGCCGGCCCGGCCCTGTGCGTAACGCTGGCGGACCGCTCAGCTCGCCAACACGACGTCGAACACGGCCGTGTAGTGGCAGGCGGCCCCGAGCAGCACGAAGCAGTGCCAGATCGCGTTCTGGAAGCGCAGCCGCCGCCAGGAGTGGAAGATCACGCCCAGGCTGTAGAGGATGCCGCCGGCCAGCACGAAGCCGAGCGCCATCGCCGGCAGTGCCTTCACGACGCGGTCGTAGAGCATGATGCCGCTCCAGCCCATCGCGAGATAAAGCCCGATCGAGAGTCGGTCGAAGCGGCCGGGATAGCGCAGCTTGAGCCAGATCCCGACGATCGCCACGCACCACACCCCGACCAGCAGCGCGATCGCGAAGGTGCTGTCCTTCAGTTCCACGATGAACGGCGTGTAAGTCGCGGCGATCAGCAGATAGATCGCGGAATGATCGAAGCGCCGCAGCACCCATTTGGCGCGCGACACCGGCCACAGATTATAGGTCGCCGACAACACCAGCATCGCGAGCAGGCCGGCGACATAGACCGACACCACGGCGATGTCGAACGGGCCGGCATAGACCGCGGTCAGCACGATCAGCGCGGTGGCGGCGACCAGCCCGAAAGCGACGCCGACGAGATGGACGACGCCGTCGGCGATCAGCTCGGCACGGTCGTAGTTCCACAGCGCGGCGCCGGCCGCGTGGATCGAGGTCGAGGCAAGTTGCTTCAGGCGGAAGACCGTCATGCAGGCTTTCCCGTGGGCCGATGGACGATGGGTAGCGCGGGTGGTCTGACGCATTCAATTCCCCTGCCCCCCGACAACCCCTCGCCTGCAAAGGCGCCGGAAATGTGAAGCTTGATTTTGGCCCGATAATCGCCACCTTGCGGGTGATCGCCCGCCCCTTTTGGTCCCTCCTGCCGGGTTTTCGTTAACCCTCCATGGCCCCCAGCTTCACTGATATCGTCGAGGAAGCCCGTCTCTCGGCGCGGGCGCTGCTCGACTATGGCGAGGGCTTCTTCAACCCGACGGTGCGGCTCGGCGTCACCGGCCTGTCGCGCGCCGGCAAGACCGTGTTCATCACCGCGCTGGTGCACGGCCTGACCCGCGGCGGCCGCTTCCCGGTGTTCGAGGCCTATGCCTCGGGGCGGATCGCGCGCGCCTATCTCGCCCCGCAGCCCGACGATGCGGTGCCGCGCTTCGCCTATGAGAACCATGTCCGGACATTGGTCGAGGAGCGACGCTGGCCGAGCTCGACCACCGACATCTCCGAGCTCCGTCTCGTGATCGAGTATCAGCGGCAAAATGGCGCGGACCGCACGCTGACCCTCGATATCGTCGACTATCCCGGCGAGTGGCTGCTCGACCTGCCGCTGCTCAACAAGAGCTACGAGCAATGGTCGGCGGAGAGCCTTGCGCTGTCGCGCGAGCCGCTGCGCGCAAAACTCGCGGCGTCCTGGCACGCGCATCTCGCGACGCTGAAGCCCGAAGCCAAAGAGGACGAGCAGGCCGCGCTCACCGAAGCACGCCTGTTCACCGACTATCTGCGCGCCTGCCGCGACGAGCGCTTCGCGATGAGCCTGTTGCCGCCCGGCCGCTTCCTGATGCCCGGCAATCTCGCCGACACGCCGGCACTCACCTTTGCGCCGCTCGACGTGCCCGCAGGCGGCCGCGCGGGTGACGGCTCGCTATGGGCGATGATGCGGCGGCGCTTTGAAGCCTACAAGGACGTCGTGGTGCGGCCGTTCTTCCGCGACCATTTCGCGCGGCTCGACCGCCAGATCGTGCTGGCCGATGCGCTCGCCGCATTCAATGCCGGCCCCGAGGCGCTGCACGATCTCGAGGCCGCACTCGCCGGCATTCTCGACTGCTTCCGGATCGGCCGCAGCACGATCCTGAGCGCGCTGTTCCGGCCGCGCATCGACCGCATCCTGTTCGCGGCCACCAAGGCCGACCATCTGCACCACCAGAGCCACGACCGGCTGGAGGCCGTGCTGCGGCGGATCGTGGCCAAGGCCGCCGAGCGCGCCGAATATGCCGGCGCCGATATCGACGTCGTCGCGCTCGCCGCGGTGCGCGCCACGCGCGAGGCGCAGGTCCAGCGCGGGCGCGACCGGCTGCCGTCGATCCTCGGCACGCCGGCGCCGGGCGAGGTCGCCAATGGCGAGCGGCTCGACGGCGAGACGGAAGTTGCGACCTTTCCGGGCGACCTGCCCGATAATCCGGAGGAGCTGTTCAACGGCGGTTTCCGCGGCCTCTCAAGCTCGGACACCGAGGCCGTAGACTACCGCTTCCTGCGCTTCCGTCCGCCAAAGCTGGAACGAAACGGCGATGCAGAGCCGGTGCTGCCTCACATCCGCCTTGACCGCGCCCTCCAGTTCCTGATCGGAGACAAACTGCAATGAACGAGAAGACGCCCCCGCGGCGGCCGGCGACGTTCAAGCTCGACGATCCCGGCGTGGTCGTGATGGATCCGGATGACGGCAGCCGCCTCACCCGCGGCACGATCCAGATCGTGCCCGAGGCCGAGCCCGCGCAGCTCCCGGTCCCGGTCGATACGCCGCTGGTGCCGGCGCGCCGCGGCTTCCGCTGGGGCACGCTGTTCTGGAGCGCGGTCGCGGGCCTCGTGGTGCTCGGCACCGGGCTTGGCGTCCTCAACCTGGTCGAGGACCTGTTCGCACGCAATGAAGGCCTCGGCGTCCTCGGGCTGGGACTCGCCGTCATCGCCGCGGTTGCGCTCGCCGTCGTGACCACGCGCGAGCTCGTCGGCCTGGCAAGGCTTGCGACGATCGAGAAGCTGCATCTGCGCGCCGCCGAGGTGCTGATCAGCGACGACCGGGCAGCGAGCCGCGCGATCGTTGCCGATTTGCTCAAGCTCGCGCACCAGACCCCGCAGCTCGCTCGCGCCCGCAGCGCGCTGCAGAGCCACACCGACGACATCATCGACGGCGCCGACATGATCCGCCTCGCCGAGCGCGAGCTGATGACACCGCTCGATGAGGAAGCGCGACGGCTCGTATCGACCGCCGCGCAGCGCGTCTCGGTCGTCACCGCGGTCAGCCCGCGCGCGCTGTTCGACGTGCTGTTCGTGTTCGTGGCGAGCTTGCGGATGATCCGGCAGCTGGCGCGGCTCTATGGCGGCCGGCCCGGCGCGCTCGGCATGATCCGCCTGCTGCGCCACGTCATCGCGCATCTCGCGATCACCGGCGGCATGGCGGCCAGCGACAGCCTGATCCAGCAGATGCTCGGTCACGGCATCGCTGCAAAACTGTCACAACGCCTCGGCGAAGGCATGCTCAACGGCCTGTTGACCGCCCGGCTCGGCCTCGCCGCGATCGATGTCACCCGCCCGCTTCCCTTCAACGCCCTGCCGCGCCCGGCGCTGACCGATCTCGCGAAAGACCTGATCCGCAAGCGCGAGGAAGAGGAATGAGGTGCTTGCCTCGCCCCGCTTGCGGGGAGAGGCCGGAATTTTCGCGAAGCGCAAATTTCGGGTGAGGGGGAGTCTCCGCGAGACCAACTCTCGCCGTCCCCGTGGAGACTCCCCCTCATCCCGACCTTCGCAGAGCGAGCTCTGATCGTCTCGTCCCCGCAAGCGGGGAGAAGGAGGAGGCCAGCACGCGCCAGCGGAAGAAGGTGGTGTCCGGCGGCGGCGACAGATCGGGGGTCCAGCCGCTGATCTTCTCCAGCGCATAGGTGTCCATCACCATGCCGCGCCAGCTGCGCGTCACGCGCTCCAGCGGCTGGCGCACCGCTGATGTCTCGCTCCACAGCGGCAGATTGTTCTCGGGCTCGCGCCCGACATAAATGCCGGCGTGATCGCGGATCTTGCTCATGCCGGGATCGGCAAAGCCCTGGAAGCGGCCGCGTTCGTTGATTTCGATGACCGTCACCTTCCCGCGCAGCAACCAGCGCAGCATCGCATAGGTGCGATAATCCGTGGTCGCGACCCAGGTCGCGCCGGTCGCCTCAACCTGCGCCAGCGTGCGCGCAGCCACCACATCGTAGCCCGCCTCGGTGCCGATCGGATCGGTGCGGCCGATCAGATTCCACGGCGCGAACATGTAGTAGAGGAAGACGCAGACGACGAACACGATGCCTGATGTGATCGCGGTCCGCGCCCAATACACCGTCGATTTGACGAGCCCGACCGACCAGCCCTCGAACGGCATCCGCGTGACGTTGATCGCGACCGCCGCAAATCCGGCTGGCCACAAAAACATCGGCCAGGTGTCGCCGACCCGCAGCGTCAAGGACTTCCAGAGGAAGTAGATGGACGGCGCCAAGACCGCGGTCGCCAGCAGGATCGCAACCGGCTCGCGCTTGCGATAGCCGCGCCATGCCGTCAGCGCGGTGCCGAACAGCGTCACCGGCAGCAGCACGAAGCCGACCAGGCCGAACTGCATGCCGACGAATTCGCCGACGGTGCGCAGCGTGAAGGCGCGCTCGGCGGTGGCGCGCACCGCCTGGAAGCGGAACGAGGCCCAGTCGTGCTCGGCATTCCAGATCAGCACCGGCGAGAACACAACGATCGCGATCAGCGCGGCAAGATACGGATACGGGCTGCGCAGCCAGCGCCAGCGCCAATCCGGCACCAGCGCAAAGGCGAGCACCGCCGGCGCGAACATGATCGCGGTGAATTTCGACAGCAGCGCCAGCCCGGCAAACAGCCCCGCGGCGAGCCACCAGCGCCCGTCACCGCTTTGCGCAAGCCGCACCAGCGACCACAGCATCGCCACCGAAAACGGGATCAGCGCCGTATCCGGCGCGACCTTTGCCATCAAGAGGCCGTAATACAGCGCCGCCTCCGGCAGCAGCAGCGCCAGCATCACGGCGCGGACGTTGTTGGCCGTCACGCGGCGGACGATGTCGGCGAGCAGGAGCTGGGTGGCCGGCATCGCGACGATGCCGCCGAGGCGGACGCCGAGATTGGTGTCGCCGAGGATCGCGGTGCCGAAGCGGATGAACCAGGCGACCATCGGGGGATGGTCGAGGAACGACAGCACGTTTTCCTTCGACCAGGTCCAGTAATAGGCCTCGTCGGTGCGCAGATCGAGCGCATGGGCGTAGACCAACCGCATCGCGGTCATGGCAACGATCACGGCGATGACGCCCCGCCAGTCCGGCGCGCGCGAACGGGCCGGCTTAACGCTGTTGTTATCGGCTCCAGGTTCGGCTTGGGCTATCGTCACGGCGCGCTTTTTGTTCGACTCTTAACGGAGTGTCAACGTGCCGCGCGGCCCGCTCTCACGGCTGGTCCGGACCCGCGGTGGTGTTCAGCGCGGGAATTAACCACTAGACTTGCCGATCATGAATCACATGGCCTCCCCCTCGCGCGAGCACTTGCAGGACATGGCCCGCGGTATCGGCCTGCGGCAGGTCCGCATCGTCACGGGGGCGATCATGTTCGCCTACCTGACCAGCCATTTCCTCAACCACGCGCTCGGCAATATCTCGACGCAGGCGCTGGCGATCGGGGTCTACTACCACACCGAGTTCTGGCAGTTCCTGCCGGTCGCGATCGTGTTCTACAGCGCCTGCCTGGTGCATACCGGGCTCGGCATCTGGGCACTCTATCAGCGCCGCGAGTTCCACTGGAAGGCGATCGAGCCGCTGCAGCTGACGCTCGGCCTCAGCATCCCGATGCTGATCGTCGCCCACGTCGTCGGCGTACGGCTCGGCCAGACCCTGTACGGGCACGAGAAGCTCTACCCCCAGGAGCTGTACACCTTCTTCATCGCCTCGCCGAACCGGCTGTGGCAGATGCTGGCGGTGCTGGTGATCGCCTGGGTGCATGGCTGCATCGGCCTGTATTTCTGGCTGCGGCTGCGTCCGTTCTTCAAGCGCGCCGCGCCGTTCCTGCTCGCCGGAGCCGTGCTGATCCCGACCCTGGCGATGCTCGGCATCTACCAGGGCGGCCGCGCCACGGTCGCGGATTATCAAGACCCCGACTGGCGGCGCGAGGAGCTCTCGGTGCAGAAGCTCGGCACGGCGGCGCAGGGGAGCACGCTCGAGAAGATCACCGACGGCCTGACCATCGGCTATCTCGGCCTGCTCGGCCTCGTGCTGCTGGCGCGCGGCGCGCGGGCCCTGCTGGAGCGCCGCGGCGGCATGATCGCGCTGTCCTACGGCAACGGCCGCACGCTGCGGGTACCGAAGGGATTGAGCGTGCTGGAAGCAAGCCTGCGCTACAACGTGCCGCATGCGAGCGTCTGCGGCGGCCGCGCACGCTGCTCGACCTGCCGCATCCGTATCATCGGCGACCACGCCGGATTGCCCGAGCCCTCGCCGCGCGAAGCCTTCGTGCTGCACCGGGTCGGCAATGACGATCCGTCGATCCGGCTGGCCTGCCAGTTGCGGCCGACCGCCGACCTGAATTTCTTCCAGCTGTTCCTGCCGAGCACGACATCGGCCAACGCGCACGCCGCCAATCCGGCACGGGTCGGCCAGGAGCGCTATCTGGTCAGCATGTTCGTCGACATGCGCGGCTCGACGCAGCTTGCCGAGAAGCGGCTGCCGTTCGACACCGTGTTCATCGTCAACCGCTTCCTCGGCGCGGTGTCGCAGGCGGTGCTGGAGGCCGGCGGGCGGCCCAACCAGTTCATCGGCGACGGCATGCTGGCGCTGTTCGGGCTTGCCACCGACCGGCAGGTGGCCTGCCGCCAGGCGTTGCGCGCGGCGGCGCTGATCGCAACCCATATCGACGAGCTGAATCAATTCCTGAGCCACGATCTGCGCGAGCCGATCCGCTTCGGCATCGGCATCCATGGCGGCGAGGTGATCGTCGGCGATATCGGCTATCGCGACCACATGGTGTTCACGGCGCTCGGCGATGCCGTCAACGTCGCGGCACGGCTGCAGGACATGACCAAGGCGCTGGCCTGCGAGGCGATCATCTCGGACGAGGTGCGCATCACCGCCGGGCTGGCCGACGATGCCCTGCCGGCGCAGGAGGTCGCGATCCGCGGCCGCAACGAGCCGATGACCGTGCGCACGGTCGAAAAGACGCAGCTCCTGTCGACGCTGGTCGACGACCGGCGTGCCGTCGCGGCCTGACCGGTTCATCTCCGCTTCAGCCCAATGTGACCTGCCGCACACCCGCCGGTGCGTTCAGCAGAGATGCTCGAACGTGCCCGGTGCCGGATGCGACTGACTGGCGATGGGTAACACTGCAACCGCGCCGCGACAGAGCTCAACGCGCACCTGAAGGAGAAGACCATGTTTCGCAAAGTCACGCTCGCTCTCGCCACTGCCGCAACCCTCGGCGCCGCCGCGCTGGCGCCGACCGCAGCTTCCGCCAAGCCGTTCTTCTGGCATCCGCATCACCATCACTTCTGGGGTGGCCCGGGCATTGCCGTCGGCTTCGTCGACTCCGGCTGCTACGCCACCCGCCTGGTGCTGACGCCCTATGGCTATCGCTATCGCACCGTGAACGTCTGCTACTGATCGAACGTTCTACTTGGATGGAAACGCCCCGTTCGTCCACGCGACCGGGGCTTTTCGTTGTTGCGACGCAACGCTGCGAAAGCTCAATTGACTTGCCGTTCCCCGGTGCGACATTTGGACAGCGCGCATTCCGCGATGCGAAGGCGCGCAAGGCAATCTGGGCCTGGTGATGACCGGCTCACGACAGAACGGCTTCGGAGGAAGCGGAATGCTCGATCGACGAGACTTGATGAAGCGCGCCGGATTGGCCGCTTTGGTGACGGGGCTGGGATCAAGGGGTGCATTCGCCCTCGACACCGTGACGCTGCCCTTTGGCAATGGCGAGCGCCCGCTGGTGCGCTACCCGCAAAAGCGCCCGATGATCGGCCTGACCGCCCGCCCGCCGCAGCTGGAAACGCCGTTTGCGGTCTTCAACGACGGCCCGATCACGCCGAGCAATGCGTTCTTCGTGCGCTATCATCTGGCAGACCTCCCCTACAATCTCGATCCGGACAAGTTCACGCTGGAGGTCAAGGGCAAGGTCGACAAGCCGCTGAAGCTGTCGCTGAAGGACATCAGGAAGCTGAAGGCGACCGATATCGTTGCCGTCAACCAGTGCTCCGGCAACAGCCGCGGCTTCTTCAGTCCGCGCGTCGCCGGCGGCCAGCTCGGCAACGGCGCGATGGGCTGCGCGCGCTGGCACGGCGTGCCGCTGAAGACCGTGCTCGACATGGCCGGCGCGCAGGCCGGAGCCAAGCAGGTCACCTTCAACGGCATGGATGGTCCGGTCAGCGACAAGACGCCGGATTTCGTCAAGGCACTCGACATCGACCACGCACGCGACGGCGAGGTGATGCTGGCCTGGGGCATGAACGGCGAGGACCTGCCCTTCCTCAACGGCTTCCCGCTCCGCCTCGTGGTGCCCGGCTATTACGGCACCTATTGGGTGAAGCACCTCAACGAGATCACCGTGATCGACAACGTGTTCGAGGGCTTCTGGATGAAGTCCGCCTACCGGATACCGGATACGCCGAACAATGCGGTCGAGCCCGGCACCGCACCGAAGGCGACGATCCCGATCAATCGCTTCACGGTGCGCTCGTTCATCACCAGCGTTGCCGACGGCGCCAAGCTGAAGGCCGGCCGCACCATGCTGCGCGGCATTGCCTTCGACGGCGGTAAAGGCATCAAGGAGGTGATGGTCTCGACCGACGGCGGCAAGAGCTGGACGCCGGCCAAGCTCGGCAAGGACCTCGGCAAATACGCCTTCCGCGAATGGAAGTTGCCGGTGAAGCTCGCGGCCGGTCCCGCAGAGCTGAAGGTGCGCGCCACCAACAATGCCGGCGACACCCAGCCGATGGATCCGTTGTGGAATCCGGCCGGCTATCTGCGCAACGTCGTCGAAACCGTGCGCGTCACCGCAGCGTGAGGAGAAGCATCATGACCAGCAAGCTGCTTCCATCCCTCGCCGCGATCGCCGCGCTGTCGATCGGCGCCGCCATCGCCGCGCCCGTGAACTACACGGTCCCCGAGGAAACCGCGGCCTTCAAGCCAGGTCCCAACCTCGAGGTGGTGCAAAACAACTGCACCGCCTGCCACTCGGCCGACTACATCAAGAACCAACCGCAGGGCGAGAAGTTCAAGAAGGATTTTTGGCAAGCCGAGGTGACCAAGATGATCAAGGTCTACGGTGCGCCGATCGACGAAGCCGACGTCGGCAAGATCGTCGAATACCTCTCCGCGACCTATTGAGACGCCGCCGGTCGATCCCCGCGCGCCGGCCGAAAAGGCAGCGCGCGGGACGATCGATCCAGTTCGGTACACCGGAACCGATCCGTTTTTGCAGCGCATCAATTGACCACGAAACGGGCAATCCGGCGTAAAACCCCCGCAAAGCGGGTTGTTTCCGGTCAAAAACACACCGTCGTTTGATCTACCCAGCTTTTTTCAAACTGCTATCCTGTCGTTGCGGACAAGCCGGTTTTTGCGGGGACCGACTGGTCTGTTTTCGATTGATTCCGCGGAGACGACTGGAATGCCCAAAGGTACAGTGAAGTGGTTCAACCCGACCAAGGGTTATGGATTCATCCAGCCCGCATCGGGCGGCAAGGACATTTTCGTTCATATTTCAGCAGTTCAGAAGGCTGGCCTTCAGACCCTCAACGAAGGTCAGTCGGTTGAATACGAAGAGATTGCAAATCGCGGCAAGACGTCAGCCGAAAATCTCAAGGTCTAGCGTCACAGCGCCAGATCCGGCGGCGCACTCTCGGACGCCATCCGGGAGTGGGGGCCGATCCACACACCAGACAACGTGACGTTCGGCGGGGCGGGCACGATGCCCGCGCGCCATGGCGTTGAACTATATGGCGTTGAACTATTTCGGCGGCCACCGCTCGCGCGCCGACGACTGCCTTTTGCGCCGGGAAGCGCGCGGCTGCGCATTGCAGCATCACAGGCACGTGCCGCTCTGGCCGTTGCCGCACGGCACCCGCTTCGACAGCTGCTGAACCTTGCGCTTCGACTCGGCCTGCGCCAGCACGTCGAACACGCTTGACGGGGTGAGCTGCGTGGCCTTGCGGAAGTCCTCGGTCGCCTTGTCGACATGGTTGAGCGCCTCATGCGCCTTGGCGCGGGCGAACAGGCCCTCAACCGTCTCCTTCTGCGCGATCGCCCGGTCGAGATCCTCGACCGCCTTGTCGTAGTTGCGCAACGCCGACCAGGTGATGCCGCGCAATGTCAGCGCCGGCTGATAATCGGGCCGCGCAGAGAGGATGAAGTTGAGATCCTTCATCGCGTTGTCCGGCTTCTTCAGCCCGAGATAGGCCCGGGCGCGCAGCACATGCGGGAAGGCATCGTTGGGCGCCCGCGTGATGATCTGGTCGAAGGCGGCGATGGCGCGGTCGTACTGGGAGGAAGTCAGCATCGCGAGCCCGCGGCCGAGCTGTGCCGTCGGATTGTTCGGGCTTCGCTCCAGCACAGCGTCGATATCGACCAGTCCCTCATCTGCGCGGCCCTTGAGCATCAACGCGAGGCCGCGCCACGATTTGGCGATCAGATTGGTCGGCACCAGCGCCAGGGCCTGATCGAAATCCAGCAGCGCCTTGTCGAGCTGATTGAGGCCGATATGGGCGAGCCCACGTTCGGTGAAAGCGAGCGTCTCCTTGGGATTGAGCGAGATCGAATGATCGTAGTCGGCGAGCGCGTCCTGCACCTTGCCGGTGCCGGCCTTGACGAGGCCACGCGCCAGATAAGCCAACGAATTGTTCTGATCGAGCGTGATGGCACGGCCGGCGTCGGCCATCGCTTGATCGAACTGCCGCGTGCCGGCGGCATTGAGCGCGCGGGCCGCCAGCAGCTGCGGATCGTCCGGCTTGACCTTGAGCAGGGCATTTAGATCGTTGCGCGCGTCCGCCGACCGGCCGAGCTTTGAATAGGCCAGTGCACGCAGGCGCAGCGCAGCCTCGTTGCGGGGATCGCCGCCCAGCACCTGGGTGAGATTGGCAACGGCGCCCGCGTAGTTGCCCTGTGCGACGAGCTGCTTGGCCTGCTCGACCTGCTGGTTACCCGCCGCCGGCCCGGCTGGCCGCGCCGGCGGCGCGCCTGGAGCCGGTGCGGCCTGCGGCGGCGCGGCGCCGCCTGCTGCCTTGGCGAGTTCGGCCTGCATCGTGACCGCCTGCTGGCGCTGCTGCTGTATCTCCTTGTTGTCGGGAAGCACCGCCAACAACCGGTCGAAGTCGGCAATCGCGCGGGCATAGTCACCCTTGGCGCTGTAGAGCTGGGCACGGGCGAAATAGGCGTTGCGCTCGGCCTGCGGCGCCTGCGCGATCGCACGCGAGAAATCCTCGATCGCTTTATCCATGTCGCCCTTGCGGCGATGGGCCTGACCCCGCCAGTAGAATGCATTCGGCGTGCCGGCGTTGACGGCAATCGCGGTGTTGGCGTCGGCCACCGCCGCATCGGGCTGTCCGGTTTCGACATAGGCCCGCGCGCGCCCGACACGGGCAGCGGGAAGATCCTGCCGCAACGTGATCGCCTGGTCGTAATCCGAGATCGCATCGCTCCAGGCGTGCTGGTCGGCGCGCAGATTGCCGCGCGCCAGGAAGCCGAACGGGTTCTTCGGCTCGAGCTCGATCGCGCGATCGAAATCGGCGCGGGCCTGATCCAAGCTGCCCTTGCGTTGCTGGACATAGCCGCGCGCGATCAGCGCCGGCACGAATTGTCCATTCAGCTGCACCGCTGCATCGGCATCGCTGAGGGCCTGATCGATCTTGCCGCGCGCGATGCCAAATCGCGAGCGGCCGGTGAAGGCCTTGGTGCGGTCCTCCGTGGAGCGTGCGGTATCGTTGATGATGCCCGAGCACGCCGCCTCGGCCTTGTCCGTCGGCGGCCCGCTGCAATCCTCGACATCGCCCGCGCGGGCCGGACCGGCGAGCACGGGCCAAAGTAGCAGCGCAAGCGCCAGCAGCTGTGGGAAACGAACGCCGCGGGTGGCGGCATCAATGCAGATCGAACGTGAACGCATATGGTAGCCTCGGGTTGACCGAATGCTGCCGGTGTTAACGCGTCACTTGGTTCTTATGGTGATCGGCCCTGAACGTATTTTTTGGAACCATATCGTGCGAAGCTATTGTTCGAATCCTGGCATTCGGTTCCCAGCGTCGCGCGGAACGCTATCCCTGCGATCAATGAGGATGGAACAGCGCGGAACGCGCAGCTGCGACGCTCAGCCGTTCAATCTTCCGTCACCCATTTGGCGACGGTCATGACATCAGGCGGTTGCAGATAGCCGCGGGGCCAGAGATCGACCGCCCATTCCACCTTGGTCGCGCGCTCGACGAGAACGGCGGTGTTGTGCGGCGTTTGCACCAACGAAAATCCGCGGTAGTGGGGATCCCCAACGTCATGAAACCTGAACAGGTTCCACGCCTGCATCACCAGCATCAGGCTGGTCGTGTTCCGCGTCGTGTCCCAGCAATCATAATTGTGTTTGTCGTCGTTGGCGCGGAAATCCGCTTTCGCCACGCGCTTGTCGGTGCCGAGGATCGGCCCCATGCGCCGGTCGAACCAGATCACGGCCTTTTGCACGGCCGCGCGTTCGGCGGCGGCATTGGCGCGGCCCGTGGCCATGATCTTGGCCAGAGCCGCCCGGTCGGCTGCGCTGAAGTCGAGCATCTCGCGACGCCGGCAGACGAAGCCGTAACAGACGGTCATCCCCGTCGCCGACGGCGGATAGATCGAGACCGAGGTGTAGAGCTGCAGGATGCCGGAGCTGAGCTCGGCCGCGCGGGCCGGCATGGCCGACGGCAACGACAGCATGAGCACAGCAAGCGCGCCGGCAAATCCGGCCCGCTTCATTCGTATCGGCTGATCAGCGTCTTTCATGAACCACCGCCCCAACTCGACCAAAGGATTATCGCGGGCGTGTCGCGATGCCAAGACATCCGGCGCATGGCTGTGGATCAGACCGGCAGCGGCGCGTCGCGCTTGACTTCCTCCATCACCGCGTAGGTTCGCGTTTCCCGCACGCCCGGCAGCGCCAGCAGGGTCTCGCCGAGAAACCTGCGATAGGCGGTCATGTTGGCGACCCGCGCCTTGACCAGATAGTCGAAGCCGCCGGCCACCATGTGACACTCGAGCACTTCCGGCGCGGTCTGGACCGCCCTGGCGAACTTCTCGAATACATCGGGCGTGGTCTTGTCGAGCAGCACCTCGACAAACACCAGCAGGCCAAGCCCGAGCCGGTGCGGATTGAGCCGGGCGCCATAGCCCTCGACGAAGCCGTCGCGCTGCAGCCGCTTCAACCGTTCGCCGACCGAGGTCGGCGACAGGCCGATCCTTTCCGCCAACTCCACATTGGCAATCCGGCCATCCCCTTGCAGGATCGAGAGGATTTTGCGGTCAGTCTTGTCGATTTCTGTCATATCTATGGTAATTCTCGAATTGATCCTGATTTTCTAAGGCAAATCTGCTAATTTGTCTATCGAACTACGGTTCGCTAGCGCGTACGTGTTCCCACACAATCTCAAGGAACCGCCATGCCAGACCCGTTGCCGCTCCCGCCCCCGTTCAGCGCGCCGTATGCGCCAGACGACAGCGCCATCGCCGCCCGCCTGCGCCAGGACGCGACGCTCGGCGCGGAGGCGGAGGCACGGATCGACCGCACCGCGACGCGCCTGATCGAGGCGATCCGGGCCAATGACGATCCGCTCGGCGGGGTCGAGGACATGTTGCGGGAGTTCGCGCTGTCGACCAAGGAAGGGCTGGCGCTGATGGTGCTGGCGGAGGCGCTGCTGCGGGTGCCGGACGCGCGTACCGCCGACCAGTTCATCGAGGACAAGCTCGGTCAGGGCGACTTCGTCAACCACGAGACCAGATCGAGCGCGTTCCTGGTCAACGCCTCGGCCTGGGCGCTCGGCATGTCGGCGCGCGTGATCCAGCCCGGCGAGACGCCGCAGGGCACGATCGGGCGGCTGACGAAGCGACTCGGTGCGCCGGCGGTGCGCGCCGCGACACGGCAGGCGATGCGGCTGATGGGCAGCCATTTCGTGCTCGGCGAGACCATCGAGGCGGCGCTGTCGCGCGCGCAATCGCACACGGCGCGCGGCTCGCGCTATTCGTTCGACATGCTCGGCGAGGGTGCGCGCACCGCCGACGATGCCCATCGCTATTTCGAATCCTACGCCCGCGCGATCGAGGCGATCGGCAAGGCGGCCGGCGATCAGCCCCTGCCCGACCGGCCCGGCATCTCGGTGAAACTCTCCGCGCTGCATCCACGCTTCGAGGCGGTGAGCCACGCGCGGGTGATGACCGAGCTGGTGCCGCAACTGGTCGATCTCGCGCGCCGCGCCAAGGCGTTCGACCTCAACTTCACCGTCGATGCCGAGGAGGCCGACCGGCTGGAGCTGTCGCTCGACGTCATCGCCGCCGCATTCGCCGACCCTTCGCTCGCCGGCTGGAGCGGCTTTGGCCTCGCGATCCAGGCCTATCAGAAGCGCGCCGCCGACGTCATCGACTATGTCGATGCGCTGACGCGCGCGCTGGATCGCAGGATGATGGTGCGCCTGGTCAAGGGCGCCTATTGGGACACCGAGATCAAGCGCGCGCAGGAGCGCGGGCTCGATGGCTATCCGGTGTTCACCCGCAAGGCGATGACCGACCTGAACTACGTCGCCTGCGCGCGCAAGCTGCTGGCGCTGCGGCCTCGGCTGTTTCCGCAATTCGCCACCCACAACGCGCTGACGGTCGCAACCATCCTCGAACTCGCCGACGATCCCTCAAGCTTCGAATTCCAGCGGCTGCACGGCATGGGCGAAGCGCTCTACGCCCAGCTCGGCGAGGACAGGCCCGAGATCGCCCACCGCACCTATGCGCCGGTCGGCAGCCACCGCGACCTGCTCGCCTATCTGGTGCGGCGGCTGCTCGAGAACGGCGCCAACTCGTCCTTCGTGGCGCTGGCCGCCGACAATCGCGTGTCCATCGTGGACCTGCTGCGCCGCCCGGCCGAGATCGTCGGCACCGACGACAAGGCGTCGCACTCCGCGATTCCGTTGCCGGCCGAGCTTTATTGGCCGCAGCGCGAGAACTCGCACGGCATCGAATTCGGCGAACGCAAGGCGCTCGGCGCGCTGACGTCGGCGATCGCGGCCGAACGGAAGGCTTCGCCTTCCGTCACGCCATCAACCACCGAGCAGGCGAATGCCGCCGTTGCCGCGGCGCGCCGCGGCTTCAAGGCCTGGAACGCCACGCCGGCCATAAAGCGTGCGGCGATCCTGGACAAGGCCGCGGAGCTGCTCGAGCAGCGCCGCGCCCACTTCCTCGCTCTGCTGCAAAGCGAGGGCGGCAAGACGCTCGATGATGCGGTATCGGAAGTGCGCGAGGCGATCGACTTCTGCCGCTACTATGCCGCGCTGGGGCAAAAGCTGTTCGGCGAAGGCGAGACGATGCCGGGCCCGACCGGCGAAAGCAATGTGCTGGAGCTGTACGGCCGCGGCGCGTTCGTCGCGATCTCGCCGTGGAATTTCCCGCTCGCGATCTTCCTCGGCCAGGTGACGGCGGCATTGATGGCGGGCAATGCGGTGATCGCAAAGCCGGCCGAGCAGACGCCGCGCATCGCAGCCGAAGCCGTTGCCATGCTGCATCAGGCCGGCGTGCCGCCATCGGCGCTGCATCTGATCCAGGGCGACGGCGCGGTCGGCGCCGCGCTGGTGGCGCATCCCACCATCGCCGGGGTCGTCTTCACCGGCTCGACGGAGGTCGCGCGGTCGATCAACCGCACGCTCGCCGCCAAGGACGGCCCGATCGTGCCGCTGATCGCCGAAACCGGCGGCATCAATGCCATGATCGTCGACGCCACCGCGCTGCCCGAGCAGGTCGCGGATGACGTCGTGACCTCGGCGTTCCGCTCCGCCGGCCAGCGCTGCTCGGCGCTGCGGCTGCTGTTCGTGCAGGACGACGTCGCCGACCGCATGATCGAGATGATCGCGGGCGCCGCGCGCGAATTGAAGATCGGCGATCCCTCCGAACCGTCGACGCATATCGGACCGGTGATCGATGCCGACGCCAAGCAGCGGCTCGATGCGCATATCGCGCAAATGAAGCAGGAGGCGCGCGTGCATCTCGCCGGCGAGGCGCCATCAGGCAATTTCGTCGCGCCGCACATCTTCGAACTGTCGGCGGCCGGGCAATTGAAGGAAGAGGTGTTCGGCCCGATCCTGCATGTGGTGCGCTACCGCGCCGACAAGCTCGGCGAGGTGCTGAGTGCGATCGAGGCGACCGGGTTCGGGCTGACGCTCGGCATCCATTCCCGCATCGACGACACGATCGAGCACGTGATCGACCGCCTCCAGGTCGGCAATATCTATGTCAACCGCAACATGATCGGCGCGGTGGTCGGCGTGCAGCCGTTCGGCGGCAGCGGCCTGTCCGGCACCGGCCCCAAGGCCGGCGGCCCGCATTACCTCGCGCGCTTCGCCACCGAGCAGACGATCACCATCAACACCGCCGCCGCGGGCGGCAATGCGGCGCTGATGGCGGGGGTGGAGTAATACTCATCACCGACATGTCATTCCGGCATGGTGCATGGGCGCCAGGTCCGGAATGACTTGGTTGCATCGTGCCCCCCAGATGGGTCAAATGGCGGTCCGATCGGGATCATTGCTTGCGATAATTCCAGCTACCGGAAAAACACCAACAAGCGCCACGGGAGCGACGGCACGATGGAAAAAGGCATTTTTGACGGGCTCAAGGTCCTGGACTGCGCGAGCTTCATCGCGGCACCCGCGGCCGCCACCGTGCTGTCCGACTTCGGCGCCGACGTCATCAAGATCGAGCCGCCCGGCGCCGGCGATCCCTATCGCAATCTGCCCAATCTGCCCGGCTATCCATCGAGCGAGCACAATTTCGCGTGGATGCTGGAGGCCCGCAACAAGAAGAGCCTCGCGCTCGACCTCACCAAGCCTGACGCGCAGCAGGTGCTGTACAAGCTCGTCGCCGAGGCCGACGTGTTCATCACCAACATGCCGCCGCAGGTGCGCGCAAAGCTCGGCATCACCTACGACCATCTTGCCCATCTCAACGACCGGCTGATCTACGCGTCCTTCACCGGCTATGGCGAGAAGGGCGAAGAGGCCAACAAGCCCGGCTTCGACTCCAACGCCTATTGGGCCCGCTCCGGCCTAATGGATCTCGTGCGCGCCGACGAGGAGACCACGCCGGCCCGTTCCGTCGCCGGCATGGGCGATCACCCCTGCGCGATGGCGTTCTACGGCGCGATCGTCACCGCGCTGTTCCAGCGCGAGAAGACCGGCAAGGGCTCGCACGTCTCGACCAATCTGATGGCCAACGGCGTCTGGGCCAATGGCGTGCTGGCGCAGGCCAAGCTCGCCGGCGCCAAGTTCAAGAAGCGCAAGCCGCGCGAGGAGGCGCTGAACGCGGTCACCAACCACTATAAGTGCAAGGACGGCCGCTGGCTGATCCTGTCGCTGCTCAACGAAGACCGGCAATGGCCAACGCTGGCGCGCTGCATGGGCCGCGAGGATCTCGTCGCCGATCCGCGCTTCGCCACCAAGGCGGACCGCCATGCGCGCTCGGTCGAGCTGATCAAGATCTTCGACGAGGTGTTCGCCGGCAAGGACCTCGCCGAATGGCGCAAGATCCTCGACGGCAACGGTCTCGTGTTCGGCGTCGTCGGCATCCTCGACGACATCCCGAACGACAAGCAGATGATCGAGAACGAGGTGCTGGTGCGCTTCGAGAACGACACCATGCTGACCGTCAACAGCCCGATCTTCATCGACGGCGCGAGGAAGGTGCAGCCGCGCAAACCGCCCGAGGTCGGCGAGCATTCCGACGAGATCCTGCGCCAGGCCGGCTACGACGAGGCCACGATCCAGAAGCTGCGCGCGTCGGGCGCGGTGGCGTAGCGAACTAACCACCTTCGTGAGTAGCCCGGATGGAGCGAAGCGAAATCCGGGACAAGTCTCGCAATCGGATCACGCAATCCCGGATTTCGCTTCGCTCCATCCGGGCTTCTGTAACGGGCCTTGGTTAGTCAATCCCTTTTCGCGTCATCCACTCGCCGGGCACTTGCTTCTGTACGGGATCGGCGCGAAGGCCGTCGCCTGATGGGGTGCATTGAGGAGCCGGCCGGCCAATCTACGGATTGCGTGGTCGTGAGCCACTTCCCGGATGGCGGCCTGACCGGATCCATCGTCCCAGCGGAGGGACTTCGCTCGGGGAGAGCCTGGTGTCGTGGCCCGCCCGGAACCGATTGCTGCTCCTGGCTAGATGGCCTTGGTCATCGGGTTGAACGGTTTGGTGTCGGCGAGCATGCGATGCAGGATCACGGCGAGCTTGCGAGCCAGCGCTACCTTGGCCTTGCGCATGCCTGCGCGCCGGGCGATCCGCATCGCCCAGCTCTTCAATGCCGAGCAATTCTTGACCGGCTTGGTCAGCATGACGTGAGCTGCCTGGTAGAGTGCCTCGCGCACGGAGGCATCCCCGATCTTGCTGATGCGGCCGGTGTAGTCGGTCTCACCGGACTGGTACTTCTTCGGGGTGAGCCCAAAGTGGGCTCCCGTGGCCTTCGAGGAGCGGAAGCGCTTCGGGTCGTCGATCGCCGCGGCATAGGTGAGCGCCACGATCGGACCAACGGACGGCGTTGTCATCAGGAGCTTGGCGGATGGATGCGTCCTGGCGAGCTTCTGGGTGTGCTTGTCCAGGCTCTTGAACTCCCGCAGCAGCACCGCATGGGCTTGGAGCAGCGCCGCCGCGACCAACTCCAGTCCGGGATGGCCGGTCACGAGCTCGCGGATGCGTCCGGCGAACGTGCGCTCGGTGGTCGCACCGACCTTCAGGCCAAAACCGCGAAGTATGCCGCGCAGGCTGTTCTCGACATCGCGAAGCTTGGATTGCAGCAGCTTGCGCGCCGTCAGGATGGCGCGGGTCTCCTGCGCCGCGACCGACTTGCAGTGCACCGGCCGGAACCAGCCGAGCCGCATCAACTGCGCGATCCGGCGGGCATCGTTGCGGTCCGTCTTCACCGGCATCGACTTGAAGGCTTCGCGAACGTGCCGCGTTTCCAGCAGCTCGACCGCAAGCCCTGCGTCTCGCAGACCCGCATACAGCCATTGCGACAAGGGGCCTGCCTCCAGCCCGATCCGTTCCAGTACCAGACCCAGCGACCGGAACCAGGCGATCAGCGCCGCCGGCTCGCTCGCAACCTTCGTCTCGCGCAAAATCTTGCCTGTCCCATCGACAAGGCAAACGCTCGAGCATTCCAAAGACACGTCAATTCCTGCATAGTGGTACATGGTCGTCCCTTAATGATGCTTGGAGCGGGCTTGCCCGACTCCGTTGAACACCATCAGTTTGAGGGACGACCGCCTTCCAACCAACAGGCCGCTCGCGAGCGCGCTTCCAAATTGCGCCGTAGCGAGCGGGCGGCCGGCCCGTTACCCCATCTACTAGGTCAGCGAGCATTCCATCGCAGGCATCCAACGCCTAGAAAGCTATCTTTTCATCCAGGCCCAGACCAGGACCACAACGATGATGCCGAGGATGACCGCGAGCCCGATCGCCCAGCTGCTGACGCGGACGGCGCTGACCGCCTGACGCTCGGCCTCGTTGGCCGCGATCTCGCGGTCGCGCTGCTTGTCGTCCTCGGGAGCACTCATCGGCCGGTCTCCGCTCAAGGCTGGGCTGTTCGGGGCATGGTCGCAACGTGGAATGTAGCATCGAATAATGACGCGCAGCGGCTTCGGTTCCGGCGGAAATCACCGGCCCTTCACGAAGCACATGCCGATGCGCGAGGCCTTCCCGGCAACCTGGCAGGCAAGGCCGTCGGCGCAGGTCCAGCCGCGGAAGCTGCGGTCGGTCTCGGCGGGCCTCGCGCCCGGCAGATAGCAATGCGCGCCCCAGCCGTCGCTGTATTCGGTGCCGGCAAGTTCCGCGCTGCCGCGCTGCTGCGGCCGGTTGGAGAAGCCGCGCGAAAAGTCCGGCGCCTTGCCGTCGCGGAAGCTTGCGAGGATATCGCGGCGGCGAGGCTGGTCGCCGAAGAAATGCGGCGAGGCCGGCACCACGGTGGAGTTCGACGGCTTTGCCGCCATCCAGTCGACGCCGGGGAAATGGAAGCCGCCGATGCCGCGGGTCTGGTGACAGCCCGCGCAGGTGACATCGTTGAGGCGCCGCTCGAAGCCGGCCAGCGACTGGATGTTTTGCAGCTTCGTTCCGTCGGCCGCAGCCTTCTGCAGGGCGCCGACGACGTCACCATCGGAGAACACCGCATTGCCGGCCGTGCCCTCACCCTGCACCATGCCGAATTCGGGCTCCAGCTCGCTGACATCGAAACCAGTCGGCGTCGGCGCGACCGCTACGGTCGCGAGGAAGCGATCGGGGATCAGCAAGGTGCCGCGATCGAGCTCGGCAAGATGTTTGGGATCGAGCAACCACGCCTTGAAGTCGCGCCTCAGTGCCCCGTCCGCCAGAATACGGTCGCGATCGATCTGGTTCTCCAGCGGCGCTTCGGCAAACCGTTTTGCCACGCCGTCATAATCGAACACTTTGAGCAGATAGTCGGTGCGGAAATCGCGCACCGCGGATTTCGGCGCGTGCGCGATCTGCAGATTGGTCTCGATACGATCGATATTGCGCGCATCGATCAGGTCGAGCGGACCATCCTTGCCGAGCAACTTCTCCATCGCCGGCGGCGCGCTGCCGGTCGCGAGCCAGCGCCGCGCGATTTCGCGGCAGCCGAGCGATGCGTCGTTGCCGTCGCCTTTCGCCTTCAGCACGAGGTTCAGCGTCATCGGCAGCCGCTGCGACACCGCCTTCTCGCCGATCGGCGACACATCGGTACGGGTCAGCCGGTAGATCAACCGGATCTCGCCGCAATCTTTCGGCGCCACATAGGCGCGGTCCATGCGGTTGACGATGCCTGACAGCACGAAGCGGACGTCGGAGGATTCAAGTAGCGCGCGATCGAACAGCTGAAACGCGAAGCCGTCGCCGATGCCGATGCTCTCATTCGGCAGGCTTGCTTTATGCTTTGCGACATAGCGATCGAACTCGCGATCCAGCGCCTCGCGCACCGGAACCATCGCGGCGAGCCCGAACAGATCACGGCTGGACAGCGGCGTGTCGGCGGAACGCTTCGGCGCGAGCATCCGGCCGAGGTTGAAGCGGCCGTGATCGAGCTCGCGCAGAATGGCGGGATCGATAACCGCCGCGCCGCGCTCGAGCGCGCGATCCTCGGCGGCACGTCCAGGCGCGGCGCCGCAGAGCAGAACGGACATCACCAGAAGGCATTTCAGCGCGCGGCTCATGCCCCCACTAACACCGCGCGGCAAACCCTATTCAAGAAAAAAAGGCGCTTCACATCGTGGTGAAGCGCCTTGGTGTTGTCGGGTTGCGGAGATCAGCGCGAAACGATCAGGCCCTTGCTGGTGACGACCACCCAACGGCCGTCCTGCTTGCGGATGGCATCGACGCGGCCGAGACCGGGGACGGGGTCGCCCGCGTAAACCTCGTAGATGCCGCCGCGGCCTTCGATCAGCGCGCCGCCATTGCCGACGTCGCGCAGCGACCAGCCGTCGACCACCGGCAGGCGGCCGACCTCTGGCCTGGGGGCGGCCGGCGCCGCCGCGGCAGTCGCCGGGGTGATCGAGCCCGTGACCTCGCGGGCGGGCGTCGCCGCGGCGACGGTGGTCTGCGGCGCGGCGCGGAGCTTGTCGACCGCCTCGCTGAGCTTGTTGAGCTTGGCCATCGGGTCGGCCTGGGCCTTCTCGACCTTCTCGATCCGGTCATTGGTCTTGCTGAACTGGGCCTGGCCGGCCTTGGCGGTCTGCTCGACGCTGGCCTTCAGCGCGGCGACCTCGGATTCGATCCGGGCGAGCGCGGCATCGGCCGCCTCCTTGTTGGCGGCGGCGTCCTTGGCAGCCACATCCCTGACGGAGGCAGCAGCGGGGGCGGCGAGATGGCCGAGCCCCGCGGTCGCGAGCGCACCGCCGATGGCGCCGGCCACGGTCGCCAGCGCGATCACCGCGGCCATCGCGCCGATCCGGCGCGTGCCGGCCGGCTTGCCTGCCGCCTTGGCCGCCTGTTCGGCGCCTGGCCTGGATGCGGTCGCCTCATGGTCCCAGGTGCGGTCACCCGGCGCCATGATCATCAGCTTGCCCGGAAAATGCGGCTCTTCCCGCTTGCCGGTCGCGACCCTGGGCACGTCCATATTGGTCGGCTCGACCTTGGCCTCGACCTTCGGCTCGATCATGGACTCGATCTTGGGCGGTTCAACCTTTGAGGGTTCAACCTTCGAGGGTTCAACCTTGGGCGCGTCCATCCGGGGCGCGTCCGCCTTTGGCGACGTCTCTTCCTGCTCGGGCGCAAGCCGGGGAGCTTCGACACCGGTCGCGGCCATCACGGGCTCGCTTTTCGCCGCCATTTCGGCGCCGGTTTGACCGCTGACCGGCTCGCTCTGCTGCTCACTCACGTTCAAAGTCTCCAGACTAGGTTGACAATTCGGTGACTTTTATTGCTTGCGAAATGGTTACCCCGCTCCGCCATTACCTAAATTTTAGGGAGTTTTCCGGGCCGGATTTAGGCGATGCTGCCCTGCGGCAATCTGCGCCGCTTCCGTTTGCGCGCGGCGCTTTCCCGATTAACATACCGTCATCTTCCAGCCAGAAGGCAGGAGAGCGCCATGACGATCGAGAAATGCATCAAGGAATTTGGTGTCGATGACGTCATCTTTGAGGAAGGCTCGACCGGCCGCGAGCTGTTTGTCGTGCTCGACGGCAAGGTCGACATCGCCAAGATCGATCGCGGAAACAAGACTGTTATCGTCAGCCTCGGCAAGGGCGAGTTCTTCGGCGAGATGGCCGTGATCGACGGCTCGGCGCGCTCGGCGACCGCCATCGCCTCCGCGCCCGCAACGCGGGTGATGCGGATCAACCACGCCCGCTTCGTCTATCTGGTCAGCCAGCAGCCGGCGTTCGCGCTGATGGTGATGGATGCGCTCTCGAAGCGCCTGCGCGCATCCAACGCGGTCACTTACCGGACGGCGGCAACCCCATGAGCGACCGCAAGCCAAGCCCGTTCAAGACGCTGTTCGACGCCGAGGTCGCAACGCTGATCCAGGCCGCCGACGACGTCTATCAGATCCGCTTCAAGAACCGTGCGGCGAACGCCTATCTGGTGCGCGGCAGCAAACGGACCATCATGATCGACGTCGGACTGTCGAGCAATTATCCGTCGCTCGTCGCCTGTCTCAACCATCTCGGGGTGACGCCCGAGATGGTCGACATGGTGGTGCTGAGCCATGAGCATCTCGACCACATCGGCGCGGCGTACCATTTCCACGGCAGCGCCTACGTCGCCGCGCACCGGCTCGCCGCCAACAAGATCATGCTGCGCGACGATTTCTCGATGCTGCGCAAGATGTTCAACGAGCCGAACGTGCCGATCGATATCGACATCTGGCTCGAGGAAGGCAACCTGATCGACCTCGGCAATTTCCGCCTCAACGTGATGTACACGCCCGGCCACACCTCGGCCTGCATCACGCTGTTCGACCAGGACAAGGGCCTGCTGTTCGCCGCCGACACGCTGATGCCCGGCGGCGTGATGGGCGGCGTGTTCGGCTCCGGCTCGATCGCCGACTATATCCAGTCGCTGGAGCGGCTGAAGGGCCTCAACTCGAAGATCCTGCTGTCGGGACATGGCCGGCTGTCCGACACGCCACAGGACGATGTGCGGATCGCGCTGCAGCGCTCGCACGGCCTGCTCGAGGACACCGCGCAACTGTTCGATGCACTCGATGCGCGCTCGAATTTCGAGCCGATCATGCAGTCGGTGCGCGACCTCAACAAGCTCGACGATTGAGCTCAGTGACTCCCCGTCGTTGCGAGCCAACGGGTCGCAATGACGTTCGGGCGACCGAGCGCCTTCACATTTGACAAATCCGCGCCCGGCCTGTTCAACAGCGGCAACAACAACGTTGAAGAAACAGGGAGCGAGGATCATGAAGCTTTACGACTCGATCGGACCCAATCCGCGCATCGTGCGCATGTTCATGGCGGAGAAGGGCATCGAGATACCCAAACAGGCCGTCGACCTGCGCAAGGGCGAGAACCGCGAGACGGAACACCTGAAACGCAATCCGCACGGCCAGATGCCGGCGCTCGAGCTCGACTGCGGCAACTACCTCTCCGAGATCACGGCGATCTGCGAATATCTCGAGGAGAAGCACCCCTCGCCCGCGATGATCGGCACCACGCCGGAAGAGCGCGCGGAATGCCGGATGTGGACGCGCCGCGTCGATCTCAACATCGCCGAGCCGCTCGCCAACGGCTACCGCTTCGGCGAAGCGCTGAAATTCTTCGAGAAGCGCATTCCCGTTGCGCCCGAAGCCTCGCCCGGCCTGAAGATGATCGCCGCCAACCGCATCAAATGGCTTGACGACCAGATGGCCGACGGCCGCGACTACATCTGCGGCAAGCGCTTCACGCTCGCCGACATGCTGCTCTATTGCTGGCTCGATTTCGGCAACCAGGTCGGCCAGCCGCTGGACCAGTCGAACGCCAACATCGTCGCCTGGTTCAACCGCGTCGGCGCGCGGGCATCGGTGAAGGCGTAAAAGGCGGTCGTCTTATCCTCCCCTCGAGGGGGAGGATCGGTTCGCATGAAGCGTAGCGCAATGCGAACCGAGGTGGGGTGATCTCTCCCCTCGGGTAGCGTTCACGCGGAGAGACCTTCACCCCACCTCGCCGCTCATTGCATTCGCGTCGATCCTCCCCCTCCAGGGGAGGATGAAGAGCACCCGACCACTCAGTCCCTAAATCACCACCGGCTTGTCCGGCAGCTCGTTCGGGCCGGCCGGTGGCGGGAAATGCTTTGCCAGCTCGCGCGACACCGCCTCGATCCCCTTGATCACGCCCTGCTCGAACCGGCCGGCCCGGAAATCCGTTTCCATCGTGCGGCAGATCGCCTCCCAGCCGGCATGGCCGACCTTCGCGTCGATGCCGCGGTCGGCGACGATCTCGACGTCGCGGTCGGCGAGCAACAGATAGATCAGGACGCCATTGTTGTGATCGGTGTCCCAGATCCGCAAATGCGAGAACACGTCGAGCGCGCGCTCCCGCGCAGGCTGATTGCGGAACAGCGGCACGCCGTCGAGCGCGCCCTCGACGACGAAACGGATCTGGCCGGAATGAGTGGCCTCACCGGCCTTGATCGCCCGCTCGATGGCGTCGAGCACGCGCGGCGGAAAATCACGCCGCACCCGCCAGCGGTGCTCGAGCAGATGCTTGCCGATGCGCTTGATGCCCATGCCTACCAGCTCCCCGAGGCGCCGCCGCCGCCGAAGCTGCCGCCTCCGCCGCTGAAGCCGCCGCTATCGCTCGAGCTCGAGCCGCTGCTCCAGCCCCCGCCGCCGGAATACCCGCCGCCGCGCCGGTACGGTCCCGAGCCTGCCGTCGGACCGCCGAAGTTCAATCCGCCGAAGATCAGCGCCGCGACGGCGGCGAACAGGCCGACCACCAGCGCCGTGGCGAGCGAGCCGGCTACCATCCAGGTGAAGACGCCGACGACACCGCCGGTCGCGACCGAGCCCAACAACCGCCCCAGTATCCCGCGCAACACGCCGGCCACGATGATGACGATAAAGATCGTCACCGGATTGGCGAAGTCGACCAGGTTCGGCCCTTGCCAATGCTCGGGCTCCGGCGCCGGCAATTGCTCGCCATTGATCAGGCGGATCATCCGGTCGACGCCGGCCGAGATGCCGCCAGCGAAATCGCCGGCCTTGAATTTCGGCGTGATGTCTTCGTCGATGATGCGATGGGTGACGGCATCGCTCAGCACGCCTTCGAGGCCATAGCCGACCTCGATGCGCAAGTGCCGGTCGTTCTTGGCGACGACTAGGAGCGCACCGTCGTCGACCTTCTTGCGCCCGATCTTCCAGGCCTCGGCCACGCGGATCGAGAACTGCTCGATGGTTTCCTCGCCCGTGCTCGGCACGATCAAGACCGCGATCTGGCTGCCCTTGCGGGCTTCCAGATCCTTCAGCCGGTCGGTGAGCGAGGCGACATCGCTCGCCGACAGCGTCCCGGTCTGGTCGACGACGCGGCCGGTGAGCGGAGGCACTGCGACCTCGGCCCATGCCGGGCACACGAAGCCCAGCAGGAAGGCGAGCAGGATGACGCGTGCGGCGGTCATCGCGATGCGCGCGCGCCGGCGCTATTTCGACGGCGCGGGAGCCGGTGACGGATTATTGAAATCGACCTTCGGCGCGGTCGATATTTCCTTTTCATTGTCGACCGTGAAGTTGGGCTTCTCCTTGTAGCCGAACGCCATCGCTGTCAGATTGTTCGGGAAGGTGCGGATGCCGACGTTGTAGTCCTGCACTGCCTTGATGTAGCGATTGCGCGCCACCGTGATGCGGTTCTCGGTGCCCTCGAGCTGCGCCATCAGGTCGCGGAACAGCGCGTCCGATTTCAGCTGCGGATAGTTTTCGGTGACGACCAGCAGCCGCGACAGCGCGCTGGTCAGTTCGCCCTGCGCCTGCGTGAACTTCTGGAACGCGGCCGGGTCGTTGAGCACCTCCGGCGTTGCCTGGATGCTGCCGACCTTGGCGCGCGCGTTGGTGACGCCGAGCAGCACGTCCTTCTCCTGCTGCGCAAAGCCCTTCACGGAGTTGACCAGGTTGGGCACGAGATCGGCGCGCCGCTGGTACTGGTTCACCACCTCCGACCAGCTCGACTTGACCTGCTCGTCACTGGTCTGGATCGCGTTGTAGCCGCAGTTGGTCAGGCTCAATGTCGCCAGCGCTGCGAGCACGGTCCAAAGCTTGCGCATGAAGATGGTCCTCCCCGGGTGGATTCTGCGTCAGCGTAACAGATTTTCGCCGGATAATCCCGTGCGGCGGATTTCGCGGCTTCTTTTGCGGATGATGACGCTTGCCTATCCTTGCCCGCGCCGTTCATCATGGCGAAAAAATCGATCGCGGGAGGATCCATTGGCGTCTGAACAATTCGAGACGATTGTTGTCGAACGGCCCGAGCCCGCGATTGCGCGGATCGTGATGAACCGCCCCGAGGCCCGCAACGCCCAGAACCTGCAAATGACCTACGACCTCAACGCCGCCTTCGACCGAGCGGTGCAGGACGACGCGGTCAAGGTCATCATCCTCGCCGGCAACGGCCCGCATTTCTCGGCCGGTCACGATCTCAGGCCAGGGGCCAAGAACCAGGCCGGGGTCGATTTCCCGCCAGTCGGAAATTGGGGCGGCTTCGCCGAGCCGAACGCCCATGGCCGCTTCGCGCGCGAGCAGGAGATCTACCTGCAGATCACAAGGCGCTGGCGCAATCTGGCAAAGCCGACGATCGCCGAGGTGCACGGCAAGTGCATCGCCGGCGGACTGATGCTGGCCTGGGCCTGCGACCTGATCGTTGCCAGCAACGATGCCGAGTTCTGCGACCCCGTCGTGACGATGGGCGTCTGCGGCGTCGAGTGGTTCGTGCATCCCTGGGAGCTCGGCGCGCGCAAGGCCAAGGAGATGCTGTTCACCGCCGATGTCTGGAGTGCCGACGAGGCGCATCGCCTCGGCATGGTCAATCACGTGGTGCCGCGCGGCGATCTCTCGTCGTTCACGCTGGCGCTGGCACGGCGGATCGCCGCCAAGCCCGCCTTTGCGCTGAAGCTTTCCAAGGAGGCGGTGAACCGCTCGATCGACATCATGGGGCAGCCTGCCGCGATCGATCAGGCCTTCGCGCTGCATCAGCTCTGCCACGCCCACAACCTTCAGGAATTCGGCATGGTGGTGGACCCCGCGGGTCTGCATCCCTCCGTCAAGAAAACCGCCAACGTGTAGCAAGCCAGATGGACCTCACCCTCAGCGACGAGCAGCGCCTGCTGCGCGAAAGTGCCGACCGCTTCGTGGCGGAAACTTTTACCCCGGATCATCGCAAGAAAGCGGCGAACGATCCGCTGGGCTATTCGCCCGCGATCTGGAAACAGTTCGCCGAGCTCGGCTGGCTGGCGCTGCCGATCAGCGAAGCCCATGGCGGGCTCGGCGGCGGCGCGATCGAGGTCGGACTGTTGATGGAAGCGTTCGGCCGCGGGCTGGTGTCCGAGCCCTTCCTCTCCACGGTCGTGATCGGCGCCGCGCTGGTTGCCGAATGCGGCACCGAGACGCAGAAGCAGGCGATCCTGCCTGATGTTGCCGAGGGCAAGCTTACGCTCACCTTCGCGCATTCCGAGCGCGCCGCGCGCTTCGATCTCGCTCATGTCGACACCACGGCCAGCAAGACCGCCGACGGGTGGCGCCTGAACGGCAGCAAGATCGCCGTACTCGACGGCGCTTCAGCCGACCAGATCATCGTCTCGGCCCGTATCGCCAACGCCAATGGTGCATCCGGCAAGCTTGGCCTGTTCCTGGTGCCGGCGAAAACGCCCGGGCTCACGCTGCGCGACTACGCGCGGCTCGGCGGCGGGCGCGGCTGCAATCTCGATCTCAGGGATGTGCAATTGCCCGCCGATGCGCTGCTCGGCGACGGCAGCGATGCGCTACCCGCGATCGAAACCGTGGTCGACCGCGCGATGGCCGCGCTCGGCGCCGAGGCGGTCGGCATCATGCAGACGCTGCTCGACACCACGCTCGAATATACCAAGATCCGCAAGCAGTTCGGCCGGCCGCTATCGGCCAACCAGGTGATCCGCCATCGCCTCGCCGACGTGGCGATGCAGGTCGACGAGGCGCGCTCGATGGCGTTGCGCGCCGCGCTGATGGCCAATGCCGAGCCCGTGGCCCGCAGCCGTGCGGCGTCCGGCGCCAAAGCGAAGATCGGCAAATGCGCGCGCTTCGTCGCCGAACAGGCGGTGCAGCTGCACGGCGCGATGGGCGTCACCGAGGAGCTCGACATCGGCGCCTATTTCAAGCGGCTGCTCGCCTTCGATACGCTGTTCGGCAACAGCGCCCATCATTATCGCCGCCACGCCGCGCTCAGCGGCCGCGCCCACGCCTAACGGAGAGCGCACCATGGATCTCACCTTCAGTGCCGAGGAACGCGCTTTCGAGCAGGAAGTCCGCGATTTCATTGCCGGCAGCCTGACGCCGGAGATGAAGCGCGCCACCGCGCTGACGCCGTCGGTGTTCTCCGATCCCGACATCGGCATGGCCTGGCAGCGCGCGCTTCACAAGAAGGGCTGGGGTGCGCCGGGCTGGCCGGTGGAGCATGGCGGACCGGACTGGACACCGGCACAGCGCTGGATCTTCGAGGCCGAATGCGCGCGCGCCGGCGTGCCCAATGTCAACGTGATGGGCGTGAAGATGGTCGGCCCCGTCATCATCGGGTTCGGCTCGCCCGAGCAGCAGAACTTTTACCTCCCGCGAATTCTCTCCGGCGAGGATTACTGGTGCCAGGGCTATTCCGAGCCGGGCTCGGGCTCCGACCTCGCCTCGCTGAAGACCCGCGCGGTGCGCGACGGCGACGACTACATCATCAACGGCACCAAGATCTGGACCACGCATGCGCATCACGCCAACCGCATGTTCGCGCTGGTGCGCACCAATGACGGCGAGCGGCAGCAGGACGGCATCAGCTTCATCCTGATCGACATGAAGACGCCGGGCATCACCACGCGCCCGATCCTGACCATCGGCGGCGACCACGAGGTCAACCAGGTGTTCTTCGACGACGTCCGCGTGCCCGTCGCCAACCGCGTCGGCGAGGAAGGCAAGGGCTGGACCTACGGCAAGTATCTGCTCGAATTCGAGCGCGGCTCCGGCATCGCGTCGGCCAAGCTGCGCGAGGCGCTGAAGACGATCACCGATCTCGCTGACTCCGAGGTCACCGGCCGCGCCATCGAGGATCCCGATATTGCGATCCGGATGTCGGAGGTCGAGGTCGATATCGACGCGCTCGAGATGACCGAGCTCAGGGTGCTGTCGGCGCTGCAGACCGGGCAGAATCCGGGCGCGGTGTCGTCGCTGATCAAGCTCAGGGTCAGCGAGATCCGCCAGGCGGTGACGCGGCTCGGCGTCGACGTGATCGGCCAGGACGGGCTTGCCGTCGAGCCGGCGCGTCCGTTCTACCGGCTCAACCACGAGCCGGCGATCCCCGAAGAACTGCTGCCGGTGGTGCCGGAATATCTCAACGGCCGCGCCTATACGATCTTCGGCGGATCATCCGAGATCCAGCGCGACATCATCGCGAAGATGGTGTTGGGGTTATAGGGCACCGTCGTTCCGGGGCATCGCAGAGCGATGAACCTCAGGTGCGCAATTGCGCACCGGGGAACCTCGATGTTGTAGCGCGAGATTCCGGGTTCGCGCCAACGCGCGCCCCGGAATGACGGTGGAGGAGAAAGCGCGGCCTATGCCGCCCCCACCTTCGCGTCGCGGATCGCCTGCCAGATCTTCGACGGCGTCAGCGGCGTGTTCAGCTGGGTGATCCCGACCTCGCTCAGCGCATCCATCACGCCGTTGGTGATGCAGGGCGGCCCGCCGATCGCGCCGGACTCGCCGCAGCCCTTGGCGCCTAGCGGGTTGGTCTTGCACGGCGCGGAGCCATCGAGCGTCACCGTGATCGGCGGAATGTCGTCCGCGCGCGGGATGCAATAGTCCTGATAGCTCGCGGTCAGCAGCTGGCCTTCCTCGCTATAGGCCACGCCCTCGTAGAGTGCTTGGCCAATGCCCTGGACAACGCCGCCATGCACCTGCCCCGTCACCAGCATCGGATTGACGGCGACGCCGACGTCGTCGACCGTGGTGTAGCGCACCACCCGCGTGACGCCGGTCTCCGGATCGATCTCGACCTCGCAGATATGCGTGCCGTTCGGCCAGCTCGGCCCGTCGACATTGCCCTCGCTCTCGACCGAGAGCTTTGCGCCGTTTTCCTTCGCCGCGATCTCGAACAGGCTGATGCGCCTGTCGGTGCCGACCACGGTGAGGAAGCCGTCGCGATACTCGATGTCCTCAACGGAGGCTTCCAGCAAATTGGAGGCCTTGTCGCGCGCCTTGCTGATCATGTCGTTGGTGGAGACCGCAACCGCGGTGCCGCCGACGAACAGCGAACGCGAGCCGACGCTGCCGAAGCCCGTGGCGAGGTCCGTGTCGCCCTGGATCACGTCGATCTTGTCCATCGCGATGCCGAGCGTATCAGCGATCATCTGGGTGTAGGTGGTGGCGAGGCCCTGCCCCATCGCCATCGTGCCGGAGTGCAGGATGACGCGGCCTTCGGCGGTCGCGTGCAGCGAGACGTTCTCGGTGTGGGCGCGGCCGCCGGTCCATTCGATGTAGCTGGTGAGACCGCGGCCGTAGAGCAGGCCCTTCTTCTTCGCCGCCTTCTTGCGTGCGGCAAAGCCGTTCCAGTCGGCCAAATCAGACGCGCGCTCCAGCATGTGCGCGAAGGCACCGGAATCGTACACCTGCCCGACTGCATTGGTGTAGGGCAGCTGCGCCGGCTTGATGTAGTTGACCTTACGGATGGTGCGCGGGTCCATGCCGATCTGGCGCGCGGCGGCGTCGAACAGCCGCTCGACGATGAACACCGCCTCGGGCCTGCCGGCGCCGCGATAGGCGCCGACCGGCGCGGTGTGGGTCATCACCGACTTCACCTCGAAATGCACCAGCGGCAGGTCGTAGACGCCGGTCTGCACGAACGGGCCGAGCACCAGCGGAATGATGTTGGCGGTGCCCGACGAATAGGCCCCGGTGCCGCCGATCGAGCGCACCCGGTAGGCCAGCACGCGGCCCTTGGCATCGAGCGCGAACTCGCCGGTCGAGGTCAGGTCTCGGCCATGGGTGCCGCCGACGAACTCGTCGGTGCGGTCGCCGCGCCAGCGGATCTTCTCGTTCAGCTTGGTCGCGGCGTAGGCGACGATGCCGTCTTCCGGATACAGGCTGGTCTTCTGGCCGAAGCCGCCGCCGATGTCGCCGACCAGCACGCGCACGCTGTCCTTCGGCCGCTTCAGGATCGATTCCGCCAAGAGGTCGCGGGTCGAACCCGGAGTCTGCGACTGCACGTGCAGAATCAGCCGGCCGGTCTTCTTCTCGATCTCGGCAATGGTCGAGCGCGGCTCCATCGCCGACGGCACCAGGCGCTGGCTGACCAGGTCGAGCGACACCTTGTGCGCGGCGTTGGCGAAGGCTTCCTCGACCTTGGCGGCATCGCCATAGCTCATCGCGGCCACGATGTTGTCGGGCGCCTCCGGCCAGACCGCCGGCGCACCGGGCTTGATCGCCTCGACCGGATCAACCACCGAGGGCAGCACCTCGTAATCGATCTCGATCGCCTCGGCCGCGGTCTGCGCCAGCACCCGCGAGGTCGCGACCACAGCCGCGACGCCCTCGCCCGCGTAACGCACCACATCATGCGCCAGCAGGCGCCGTGGCGGCACGGTCATCGGCGAGCCGTCGGGCCGCTTGAAGATCGCAAGCGTCGGCAGCGTGCCGATATCGTCCTTGACGAGGTCGGCGCCGGTATAGACGGCCTTGACGCCCGGCATCTCCAGCGCCGCCCTGGCGTCGATCGCCTTGATGTTGGCGTGGGCGTGCGGCGAGCGCAGCACGTGCAGCCAGAGCGCGCCGTCCTGCGGCTTGTCGTCGATGAAATGCCCCTTCCCGGTGACCAGCCGCTGGTCTTCCAGACGCTTGACTGGCTGGCCCGCACCAAAACGCATATTGCCGGGAAGAATGTTCATCAGAGGGTCCTTCGAGCTTCCAAGAATTTCCAGAGAATTTGGCGGCGGTTTTAGCGGATTTTGGCGGCCTGACAACCACAGCGCCGGCCAGAGGACAGGCGTGTCGTCGCGCGGCGCGCGGAAGCACAATCCGGTGGCACGCGTCAGGCCAGTGACGACATCATTGCGCCCGGCCGATATCGACGATGGCGACCTCGACATCGCGCGCCGAGCCGTCGCGGTTCACGCTGAGCCGCACTTTCTTGCCGACCCCGATCTGCTCGAGCTGGTCGGCCAGATCGGAGAGCCGGTGCACCGGCTTGCCGTCGACCGCGGTGATCACGTCGCCGAGCTCACCGGTCGACATGTCGACCCCGCGTATCCCGGCGCGCTCGGCCGGCGACCCCGGTGTCGTGCGCACCACGATCAATCCTTCGGCACCGATACGCGTGGCGACCGCCTCATTCGCGGTCACGATGCCGATCCCCGGCGTCGGCACGCGGCCGTTGCGGATCAGCTCGGGCACCACGCGATTGACGATGTCGACCGGGATCGCAAAGCCGATGCCGGCATTCGAGCCCGACGGCGACAGGATCGCCGTGGTCACGCCGATCAGCCGGCCGGCGGAATCGAGCAACGGGCCGCCCGAATTGCCCGGATTGATCGCGGTGTCGGTCTGGATCACATTGGAGATCTCGCGCCCGCTCGAGGTCGGCAGCCGGCGCTTGAGCGCGCTGATGATGCCGCTGGACATCGATTGATCGAGCCCGAACGGGTTGCCGATCGCATAGGCAAACTGGCCGACCTTGAGATCGGCCGAGCTGCCGAGCGCCAGTGACGGCGGCAGCTTGCGCGCGCTGCGGATGCGCAGCACCGCCAGGTCGTAGTTCGGCGCCGTGCCGACGATTTCGGCGCGCACCGCTTCGCCGGAGGCAAAGCGGATCGCGACCTGGCTTGCGTTCTGCACCACGTGATTGTTGGTGACGACGTGGCCGTCATTGTCCCAAACAATGCCGGTGCCCGACGCCGCGCCGCCCTCCTGCTCCTCGCTCAGCGGATTGGCGGCGGTTTGCGTCACCACCTGCACGACCGACGGCGAGACCTTCTCGAAGATCTCGACATTGGCCTTTTCGGCATCCGACAGCGCGCCGCGCTCGGCGACCGCGCGGGCAGCCGGGCCGCTCCACGGCGCCTGACGGATGCTGCCGGCCGCGAATATCAGCAGAATGGCCGCGATCACGGCCAGTACAAGGACGGTACGCCGATTCATTGCTGTGCTCCACGCAACAAACGCGCTGACCAAGCGGAGGTTTCCGGCATGGCCAAGGCGGATTGCCCGGCATTTTGCCGCGCAGTCCCCGACGGCTTCAGGCCAGATCGCGCAACGCCGCCTCGACCACCTTGCGCTGCTCGGCCGTGAGCGGCGCCTGCGGCGGCACGGGATCGCCGACGTCGTAGCCCTGGCTCGCGAGCCCGGCCTTGATGCAGGCGGCGAGGTTGAAGCGGGCAAACGCCTCGTTGATGCGCCACAGCTTGCGCTGCAGGGCCATCGCCTCATCCCAGCGGGTGCGGCGGCACAGATTGTAGAGCTCGACGCTTTGCCGCGGGATGATGCAGGCCGGGCCCGCCATCCAGCCATGGCCGCCGATCAGCATCACCGCGGCCGGAATATGGGCGGAGGCCGAGAACACTTTCAGGCTGTCGCCGCAACGGTTCATGATCGACAGCAGCCGCCCGGTGTTGGTCGACGCGTCCTTGATGTAACCGATGCGCGGATGCCCGGCGAGCCGCGCGATGACGTCAAGCGTGAGGTCGGAGCGCTGGAAATTCGGATTGGTATAGATCACGACCGGAATGTCGACGGCGTCGGCGATGGCGCGGAAATAGGCTTCCACCTGCGCATCACCGACCGGAAAATACGCCTCCATGATCGCGAGAATGCCGGTCGCGCCGCGCTTCTGGTAGGCCTTGGCCTGCGCCACCGCATCCGCCGTCGAGGTCGAGGCGACGCCGGCGACCACCGGCACGCGGCCCTGCGCGGCCTCGATCGTGGTCGCCACCACCTGCATGCGCTGCGCATTGTTGAGGTAGGCGAATTCGCCGGTCGAGCCGAGCGGCGTCAGGCCGTGGACGCCGGCCTTGACCAGATCGTCGCAGAGCCGGCCCAGCACCTCGGTGCGGACATGGCCGGCAGGGTCGACCGGGGACACCAGGTACGGAAAGACGCCGTGGAAATCAGCCATTTGCGAGCCTCGTTGACGGCGAGACATAATCGGGATCGTGCGCAAAGGGAAGCGGCACGCCGCTGCGCAAGGCGCCGAGCACCGCTGCGAAATCCGTGCCGGCGCGGAAGCCGAGCAGCCGTTCGGCCTTGCCGGCATCGTAGATCCGGCCGATCGATTTCGGCAGGCGCCAGCCACGCCGCGCGAACAGCGCCGGCGCATCGGGGAATGTGCGCGCGATGACCCCGGCCGCGTCCGTCTTCAGGTCGGCGACATCGCCACGCTTGAACGGCGTCGGCGCGCTGATCACAAAGACCTCGAAGCCGCGGATCTTGTCGAGCGCCACGACATGGGCATCGGCGGCGTCCTCGACCGTGAGGCGGCGGTACAGCAGCTCGGTCGCCTTCATGTTCTCGCCATGGATGTCACGGATGGTGTCGTCATCCTCCGGGAAGAAGCGGCTGGTGCGCAGCACCGCGCAGTTCAGCCCGTGCTCGCGGCTATACAGGCGGCACAGCCCTTCAGCGGCGAGTTTTGTCACGCCGTAGATGTTGCGCGGCTCAAGCGGTCCTGTCGTCTCGTCGAGCCACACCGCAGCATGGCCTTCCTCGTCGCGGATCGCCTGCGAAATCATCAGCGAGGTCGTCGAGGTGAAGACGAAACGGTCGTGGCCGGCAGCCACTGCTGCCTGCAGCAAATTGAGCGTGCCTGTGACGTTGACGTCGACAAAGGCCTGCGGCGCGAACCGCGCGATGTCGGGCTTGTGCAGCGCGCCGCCATGGATCACGGCCTCGATGCCGTAATCCGCGAACACACGCTCGACCACCGATCGTTCGGCTACCGAGCCTGTGACATCGGTCGCCTCGCCCGGGACGACGTCGAGACCGACCACATCATGGCCGGCCTGTCGAAGCCGCGGCGCGAGGAAACGGCCGAGCCAGCCGGAGGAGCCGGTCAACAATATTCGCATGAATTCTGCCCGGCCCGCGCCTTTCAGAACACCTTGGCGATCGCGGCCTGCGCATCGCCCTGGATCTGCTTCAGATGATCCGGCCCGCGGAAGCTCTCGGCGTAGATCTTGTAGACATCCTCGGTGCCGGAGGGACGCGCGGCGAACCAGCCCGCCTCGCTCTCGACCTTGATGCCGCCGAACGGCTGGTCGTTGCCCGGCGCCTTGGTCCTGACCGCGCGCACGGCATCGCCGGCGAGCTGCGTCATGTTGAGCTGCTCGGGCCCGAGCGCCTTCAGCGCGTTCTTCTGCTTCGGCGTCGCCGCCACATCGATGCGCTCGTAATAGGGAACGCCGAGTTCGGCGGTCAGCTCGCCGAACAATTCGCTCGGATCGCGGCCGGTCCTGGCGATGATCTCGGCTGCCAAGAGGCCGAGGATGATGCCGTCCTTGTCGGTGGTCCACACCGAGCCGTCGCGCTTCAGGAACGAAGCGCCCGCGCTCTCCTCGCCGGCAAAGCCGAAGCCGCCGCTGCCGAGCCCGTCGACGAACCATTTGAAGCCGACCGGCGTCTCGACCAGCTTGCGGCCCAGCTTCTTCGCCACGCGATCGATGATCGAGCTCGACACGATGGTCTTGCCGATCGCGGCGTCCTTGCTCCATTGCGGCCGGTGCGCGAACAGATAGGCGATCGCGGTGGCAAGGAAGTGGTTCGGGTTCATCAGCCCGTTCGAGCGGGTCACGATGCCGTGGCGGTCGGCGTCGGTGTCGTTGGCGAAAGCGACGTCGAAACGGTCGCGCATCCCGATCAGGCTCGCCATCGCATAAGGCGACGAGCAGTCCATCCGGATCTTGCCGTCCCAGTCCGCGGTCATGAAGCGGAAGGTCGGATCGACCGCCTCGTTGACGACTGACGCGTTGATGCCATAGCGCGCGATGATCGGCTGCCAGTAGTGCACCGCCGCGCCGCCGAGCGGGTCGATGCCGATCTTGACGCCGGCAGACTTGATCAGCGCGAGATCGACGGTGTTGCCGAGATCGGCGACATAGGGCGTGATATAATCGTGCAGATGCGTGGTCGCCGCCTTGCGCGCGCGATCATAGGACAGCCGCGCGACGCCCTTGAGGCCGGCCTCGATGTAGCGGTTGGCGTTCTTCTCGACCACGGCGGTGACGTCGGTGTCGGCCGGACCACCATGCGGTGGATTGTACTTGTAGCCGCCGTCCTCCGGCGGGTTGTGTGACGGCGTGATGACGACGCCGTCGGCGAGGCCCGCGCTACGGCCCTTGTTGTAGCTCAGAATCGCATGCGAGATCACCGGCGTCGGGGTGTAGCCGCCCTGCGCGTCGATCATGATCTCGACGCCGTTGGCCGCGAACACCTCGACCGCGCTGGCCAGCGCCGGCTCAGCCAGCGCATGGGTGTCGATGCCGATGAACAGCGGCCCGGTGAGACCCTTCTCGCGCCGGTAATCGCAGATCGCCTGCGTGGTGGCGAGGATATGGTCCTCGTTGAAGGAATTCTTCAGCGACGAGCCGCGATGGCCCGAGGTGCCGAACGCAACCCGCTGGGCGGGATCGCCGGCGTCGGGCTTGCCGGCAAAATAGGCCGTGACCAGCCGCGGCACATTGGCGAGCGCGGCGGGATCGATGGGTTTGCCGGCGGCAGGATTTGGTGCAGTCACGTGACCTCTCAGATCTGGTATCGCCGACCATCTGCGCAATGGTGATGCAGTGGCGTGCTACCATGGCGGCTTACGTTCAATCAAGCCGAGGGCTTTTCGTTCCTTGCCCACCGCAGCAATGCTTCAGCGTCTTGTTTGAGCATGATCTCCGCGCAAACGCTTTGCGTTTGTCGCGAGGAAAGCCGCTTCGCACTTTGCGCTAACGCGGCCCTTCGGGTCCGGATCATGCTCTACGACACATCGATCTGCTGCACCTTCTCGCGCAATTCGTCGACCAGCACCCGCTTGTTCTCGGTATAGTCGATCGGCACCACGACAAGATGCACGCCGCCGCCGGAAAACGCCCGTTCCAGGGTCGGAACGATCGCATCCGTGCTCGCGATCCGCGAACCCTTGGCGCCGTAGCTTTCGGCGTATTTGACGAAATCCGGGTTGCCGAAGGTCAGGCCGAAATCCGGGAAATTGTCGACCGCCTGCTTCCAACGGATCATGCCGTAGGCGGAATCCTCCAGGATCAGGATCACCAGATTGAGCTTGAGGCGGACGGCGGTCTCGAGCTCCTGCGAGTTCATCATGAAGCCGCCATCGCCACAGACCGAGAGCACGCGGTTGTTCGGATACAGCATCGCCGCCATCATCGCCGACGGCAGGCCGGCGCCCATGGTCGCGAGCGCGTTGTCGAGCAGCAGCGAGTTCGCGAGCAGCGTGCGGTAATTGCGCGCGAACCAGATCTTGTACATGCCGTTGTCGAGCGCGACGATGCCGTCCTCGGGAATGACCTGCCGCACATCGTGCACGATGCGCTGCGGCGTCGGCGGCCAGCGGCCCTCGGTGGCGCGATCGGTGATTTTGGCCAGAATGCTTTGGCGCAGGCTGAGCAGCGCGCTGGCATGCGGCAGCTTCCCCTCGACCCGATCGGCCAGCAATTCGAGGCTCGGACCGACATCGCCGATCACCTCGCATTGCGGGAAATAGACCTGCTCGACCGTTGCCGGCATGTAGCTGACATGGATCACCTGCGGTCCCTTCGGGCCCATGATGAAGGGCGGCTTCTCGACCGTGTCGTGACCGATCGCGATGATGAGGTCAGCGCGGTCGATCGCCTCGTGCACGTAGTCGCGCTCGCTCAGCGCGGCGGTCCCCATATACTGATTGGTGCCGCCGGACACGGTGCCCTTGCCCATCTGCGTGGTAATGAACGGGATTTTCGTGCGCCGCACGAAATCGCCGATCCCGGCAGTCGAACGCGGACGCGATGCCGCAGCACCAAGCATGATCAGCGGGCGCTGCGCCTTCAGGATCATGTCGGCGGCGCGATCGAGCGCAGCCGCGTGCGCGATCGGAATCTCGATCGGATGCGGCGGTATCATTTCGACCGGCGCAGTCTCCTCGCCTGCGATATCTTCCGGCAGTTCGAGCAGCACCGGCCCCGGCCGTTCCTGCGTCGCAATTCGGAAGGCGTCGCGAACCAGCGTCGGAATGGTCGCGCCGCTGACGATCTGCAGCGACAGCTTGGTCAGCGGACGGAACGTGTTGACGATGTCGACGATCTGGAACTTGGCCTGCCGGCTGCTCAGGATGCCCTTCTGGCCGGTCAGCATCACCATCGGCATCGCGCCGAGCAGCGCATAGGCGGCGCCTGTCGTGAGGTTGAGCGCGCCGGGGCCAAGCGTCGTCATGCAGACGCCGGGCCTTCCGGTCAGCCGGCCATAGGTCGCCGCCATGAACGCCGCGGCCTGCTCGTGGCGGGTCACGATCAGTTTGATCGAGGATTTGCGCAGGCTCTCGACCACGTCGAGGTTCTCCTCGCCGGGGACGCCGAATACCCGCTCCACGCCCTCATTCTCGAGGGCCGCGACCAGCAAATCGGAACCTTTGACCATCTCAGCCTCGCATCGTTGATTGCATGCCGCGCACGGAGCATAGCCGCATCGCGCGCCGCCGGAAACTGCTTCGCGATCTCACGGTTTGCGCGCCCTGATCCAGCCGTCGGCGGCGGGCAGCACGCGCGCGGCGAGATCGGCCGAGATCGCGATCGCCTGCACGGATCGCGCCACCATCACCCGTCCGCCGGTGGTCGATTGCGACGGAGCAAACGCGGCCAGTTCCGCCGCATGGTCCTCATCGGTAAAATTGGTCATGAAGTTCGGCACGAACTGGTCGCGGAAGTTCGGCCCCTGCCTTGCCAGCAACGTATCGAAATTAGTCCGGACGAAGTCCCAGGCGAGCTGCGGCTGCTCGCCTGAAGACGCAACCGCGTTGATCATCCCCGTCACGATCGTGTCGGGCAATTCGTTGGTCAGCGTCAACGCCAGCGTCGCCCGCGCCAATTCGGCATCGCGGGCGCTTGCCGCCGCGAGATAATAGCGCAGCCGTTCATTGGTCGCCGTGCTGTTGCGCGCTAGCGCCAGCAGCTGGCCGTAGGTCGCCCGATCGGCGGTCACACCGACAACATGCGTGACGGCATCGCGCAATGCGGTCGGAAGCGAATTGGGATCATCGACGAATCCCGCAAAGCGCCGCTTCGCTTCCGCCACAATAGCTGCATCCCCGAGATCGCCAAGCGTCGAGATCAGGCTTGCACGCAACAACGCAGTGTCATCGTCGCCTGAACCGGCGCCGTCCCATCCGACCCGATCGAACACCGGGCGCAGCTTGGCGCGGGCATAGGCCTGGATCACCGGCCGCTCGGTGCGGCCGCGCGACAGCCGGTTCAGCGCCGCGAATGTCGAGATCACCTGGTCCCACACCGCGCGTTGGTCACCGGCATCGAGCGCATCGAGCAGCGCGAGATAGGACGGCGCCTCCGCGCGGCCCGCCTGCACCAGCGCCCAGCTGTCGGTGACGACATTGAGACGGTCCGTGACCTGCATTTGCGGGAATGCGTTCAGCAACGCCGCACGGTTCTTCGGGCCGTACTCGACTCTGAAGTAGCCGACGTCGCCGAGGTTGACCTTGATCGCATCGCCGCAGGCGCCGGCCGTGATATTGGTGCTCCCCTTCAACAATATCTCGTCGAACGGTTTGCCATGCGCCGGTCCGACCGCAACGGGGATCTGCCAGTTGCGGGCCGGCAGCGGCGGATTGTTGGCCGGCGCGATCACGAAGCGATCCTGCCGCAGGGTCAGACGTTGCGCCATGCCATCGCAGGCCGCCTCGGCCACGACCAGCGGCACGCCGTCCTGCTCGGTGAACGAGGCGGCGATACCGGTGATGGTCTTGCCGCCGCTACTCTCGAGCGCCTGCCAGAGATCAGCTGTTGTCGCGTTGCTGTAGGCATGCGCAGCCATGTATTTGCGGATGCCGTCGCGGAACGCCGGTTCGCCGAGATAGGTCTCGAGCATGCGGATCAACGCCTGCCCCTTGCCGTAGGTGATGGCGTCGAACGCCGTCACCGCTTCGCTGTGATCGGCAATCGGCTGCTGCACGGGATGCGAGGTGCGCCGCGCATCGAGCGCCATGGCGAACTGCTTCGCGCCGTAGCCGTTCAGCCAGCCCTGCCACTCTGGATAGAACTGCTCCGACGCCTTGGTTGCCATCCAGCTGGCAAAGCCCTCGTTGAGCCAGAGATTGTCCCACCACGCCATGGTGACGAGATCGCCGAACCACATATGCGCCATCTCGTGCGCGATGATGGCGAAGATGCCACGCCGCGCGGTCTCGGCGGACGTCGCGGGATCGAACAGCAGCCGGCTCTCGAAGAAGGTGATGCCGCCCCAATTCTCCATCGCGCCGCCGAACCCGCCCGGAACTGCGATCAGGTCCAGCTTCGGCAGCGGATATTTGACGCCGAAATAGTCGTTGTAATAGGCGAGCAGCTTCACCGCGCTGTCGAGCGCGAACCGGCCCTGCCCGCCCTTGCCCTCCGTCGTCACCACGCCGACCGTGACGCCGCCGGCATCCGCTGTGACGCGCTCGAGCTCGCCAACCGTGAGCACGAACAGATAGCTCGACATCTTCGGCGTCGGCGCGAACGCAACCTTTTTGAGATCGCCGGCGACCGGCTCTTCGCTGGTCACGGGCATGTTGCCGACCGCGAGCAGATTGCGCGGAATGACGACGGTCAGCGCGAAGCTCGGCTTGAACGACGGCTCGTCCCAGCACGGGAAGATCCGCCTCGCATCGGCCGGCTCCAGCTTGCTGGAGATCATCCGCTTGATCCCGGTCCTGGTCGGGTAGTCGACCGAGAACAGGCCGGTGCCGAATTTGTTGATCTGCGCCGTGAAGGCGATACGCAGCTTGTGGCGGCCGGCCGCAAGCGGCCTGGCGAAGGTCAGCGTTGCGGTCTGCGCGGCGGCGTCGGTCGCGACCTCCGCGTGCTGCGCGCCGTCATCGATCGTGACCTCTGCGAATGTCGTGTTGACCGCGTTCAGCGTCAGCTGCGCGGTCGCCTCGCGTACCTCGATGTCGACGGTCTCGACGCCCGGCAGAGCGAGGCCCGTGATATCAGGCGTCAGCTCGATCGCGTAATGCAACGGGACGACCGTCTTCGGCAGCTTTCCGGGCGTGCGGTCGAACGAAAATGTCTGCTCGGCATGCGCGCTTGCGGCCATCGCCAAAGCCAAGCCGATCGCAGTGGCAAGACAACGCAGCAGCGCCGTTCGGACATGGGTTGCAGGCTTGTTCATCGCGCGCAGCTCACGGGAATCTCGGGGATATTCGGATGTCATTGCGGAATGACGTAGCAGGCAATCTAGTAGAGAAAATGTCGCCACAAAACTGACAACTCCGCGACATTGACATCACAATGGTTCGCATTGATTGGTGCGCCGTTCGCCACGGCGCTTTGGCCCACCGACCCTTGTTGCTCAACGGCGGGATGGAAGGTTAACCTACGGCCCGCATTCCAGCCGCAACGTTCGGCGACGGGAGACAGCAATGTTCGGAAAGTTCTCGCGCCGGCAGTTTGCGGGCCTTGCAGGCCTCTCGGCGCTCGGTTTGACCGGCCCTGCCGAGGCTGCAAACCGCGCGTCGCGGCCGGACGGCACGAACTTTCCCACGGGCTTCGTCTGGGGCACCGCAACCTCGTCCTACCAGGTCGAGGGCGCGGTCAATGAGGACGGCCGCGGCCCATCGATCTGGGACACTTTCACCCACACATCGGGCAAGATCGAGGACGGCTCGACCGGCGACCGCGCCAACGACCACTATCACCGCTACAAGGAGGACGTTCGCCTCATCAAGGATCTCGGCGCCAAGGCGTATCGGTTTTCGATCGCCTGGCCTCGGGTATTTCCCGACGGCACCGGCACGCCGAACCCGAAGGGCCTCGACTTCTACAACCGTCTGGTCGACGAGCTGCTGGCGAACGGCATCGAGCCCTACGCCACGCTCTATCACTGGGACCTGCCGCAGGCGTTGCAGGACCGCGTCGGCGGCTGGCGCTCCCGCGACACCTCGAAGGCGTTCGGCGACTATGCCGGCTATGTGGCGCAGCGACTGACCGACCGCGTGAAGAACGTCTTCACCCTCAACGAGGTCGGACGTTTCCTCCCCTTCGGCTATGCGCTCGGCGTCGACGCCCCGGGGCTGAAGCTGCCGGCGGGCGAGGTGAACCAGGCGCGCCATCATGTGGCGCTTGCGCATGGCCTTGCAGTGCAGGCGATCCGCGCCAAAGGCCGTGCCGGCACGCGGGTCGGGCCGGCCGAGAACATCACCGCCTGCGTGCCCGCCTTCAACACGCCGGAGAACATCCGCGCCACCGAGACCGCGACCCGCGAGCTCAATGCAGGTTTTCTCGGTGTCGTCCTCGAAGGCAGGTACACCGAGGGATTCCTGCAATATGCCGGCGCGGACGCGCCCAAATTCACCGCGGATGAGCTGAAGATCATCTCGCAGCCCAATGATTTCGTCGGGCTGAACATCTACGCGCCGCAATGCTACATCCTTGCCACCGAGCATGCCCCCGGCTGGAAGCCGCTGCCGATGCCGGCTTCCTTCCCGCACATGAGCTCGGAATGGCTGCGGATCGCGCCGGAGACGATCTATTGGGCGCCGCGGATCGCCGCCAAGCTGTGGAACATCAAGAGCATCTATATCAGCGAGAACGGCACGTCCGGTGAGGACAAGGTGCATCCGGACGGGCAGATCTACGATCTCGACCGCATCATGTTCCTGCGCAACTATCTCGCCCAATTGCAGCGCGCGACCGCCGACGGGGTCCCGGTCCACGGCTATTTCCTGTGGAGCCTGATGGACAATTTCGAATGGATCTTCGGCTACGAGAAGCGCTTTGGCCTCTACCGGGTGGATTTCGAGACCCAGGCCCGGGTGCCGAAATTGAGCGCGGCGTTCTATCGCGACGTGATCGCGCGCAACGCGATCGGCGTCTGATCTATCCGGCCTGCGGGCGCGCGCCGGACCACGCGCGCTTCAGCAGGTCGCGGATGCCGCTCTCCTCGATCGGCCGCGGATTCCAGTAAGGATTTTTGGTGGCGAGCGCGGCCGCCTTTGCGATGCCGTCCTCGGGCATGCCGATCTCGGCGAGCGAGCGCGGCGCGCCGAGCCTTGCCGACAGATCGAACAGGCCATCGGCGGCGCTGGCCGCCCCAAGCGCGTTCGCGGCACGGCCGATCGCCTCGCGTGCGGCCGGCGTGTTGTAGGCGATGGTATGCGGCAGCAGCACCGCATGGGTCTCGGCATGCGGCAGGTCGAACAGCGCGCCGACGGTGTGGCAGAGCTTGTGATGCAGCGCCATGCCGACGGTGCCGAGACAGACGGCGGACAGCCAGGCACCATAGAGCGCGTCCGCGCGTGCCTCGAGATCGCGCGGACGCGCAATCACGTTGGGCAGCGACGAGGCAAGCTTCGCAATCGCCTCTTCCGCCATCAGCCAGGTGATCGGGTTGCCGTCCCGCGCGTACAGCGCCTCGGCCGCGTGCGCGATCGCGTTGAGGCCGGAGATCGCGGAGAATTTTGCCGGCATCGAGATCGTCAGGTTGACGTCGTAGATCACGGTCTCGGGCAGGATCTTGGGCGATGATTGCGTGGTCTTGACGCCGTCGACGGTCTCGCCGAGCACCGGCGTCATCTCGGAGCCGGCATAACTGGTCGGCACGATCAGTTGCGGCAGGTCAGTGCGCAGCGCAATCGCCTTGCTGAGGCCGGTCGCGGCACCGGCGCCGATCGCAACCACGCCGTCCGGCTTGAGCTCGCGGACGATCTCCATCGCATGTTCGGTCACCGCGACCGGCGTGTGCACCACTGCACCGTCGAACAATCCGGCCACACGGCCGCCGGTCAGGTCAGCAAGATCGCCGAGCTCGGCCTGCTGCCGCCGGCTCGCCAGCACCAGCGCGCGATTGATGCCGAGCCGGTCGAGCTCGTCCGCCAGCTGCGCGACGGTGCCGACCCCAAACACGACCCGCATCGGGCTGACCTGGTAGGTGAACGGCTGCGTCATGGCGATTTCCGAAGCGTTGGTCAGCCGCGGCGCCAGTCGCGCGGCGTGCAGCCGAAGCGGTGCCTGAAGCGCCGCGTGAAATGCGACAGGTCGGAGAAGCCCCAGTCGAACGCGATGTCGCCGATCGCGCGCCCGGCGAGCGCGGGATCCCTCAGATCGCGCGCGGCGCCGTCGAGACGGCGGTCCATCACATGGCTGGCGAATGTCGTGCCGGCGCGCTCGAACAGTTTGTGGACATAGCGCTCGCTGATGCCGATCGCAGCCGCAATGGCGGCAACGCCGAGGCCGGGCTCGCGCAGCCTGCGGTCCACGGCACGGCGCAGCGCAAGCCAGGTCGCATCGGCAAGGCTTGCGCTCTCCCCGACGCCTGCGCGACCACTGCGCGACAGGCTGAGCGCGACCAGATCGAGCAGCACGCCAAACAGCCGCGCGTTGTCCGCATCCGAAGCACGGAGGGCGGATGTGTTCAGAACCTGCGCCGTCTCGGCGATGAGATGGCCGACGAAGGGATCATCCGAAACCCGCGCCGGCGCGACCTCGGGCGCCGACGGCAGCCGTTCATCGAGCGCCTCGGCCGGCACCCAGAACGAGGCGACCTGCAGCGCCGGGCCGCGGTCGTGCAGCAGCGCGAAGCGCTGGCCGCTGTCGAAGATTCCGACCTGCCCCGGCGACAGGCTGATCTCGCGTCCCGCCTGCTGGATGCGGCAGCGGCCGGCAAGCTTCAGATTGAGGTAGTAGCAGCGCCGGCTGGACGCGGCGATGTCGGCAGCGGAGCGCCGCACGACATGCTCCGGGAAGCTGACCCGGTTGACCGCGCCATCCCCGAGCCCAACGGTCTCGACGCGGGCGAGGAAGCCCGGCGTCGCCGGCGGCTCCGGCGTCAGGTTCATGAAGGCCTGGCAGATCGCCTCGCGGTAATACGCGAACTGCTCGCCGGGCCTCGTGTCCGCGGTATTCCAGCTCAGCCTGCGCGAGCGATCCGCGGCGGCGATTTGCTGCATCAGTTCACTCCGAGCCCAGTCCGGTTCGCTCACAGCCAAGCGCGTTCCGCGGGTCCAGGTCAATATCCAGGTCAATATCCATCAGGAAGCGGATGAAACCTGCGCGTATCCCGGGCCGTCCGGACGCGGCAATCCAGACAGGGAGGTACAACATGTCGACCTATGTTCTCGTCCATGGCGCCTGGCATACCGGCGCCGAGTTTGAGCCGGTTGCGGCCGCCATCCGCAAGGCCGGCCATGCCGTCCACACCCCGACCATCAGGGGCAACCGTCCCGGCGACCGGAAGGACTCCGGCCTCGCCGAGGCGATCCAGTCGATCGTGGATTATCTCGCCGAGCATGACCTCAAGGACATCGTCCTGGTCGGCCACAGCTATGGCGGCATGGTCATCACCGGCGTTGCCGACGCCGCCGCTAACCGCATCCGCCGCCTCGTCTACTGGAACGCCTTTGTCCCGAACAATGGCGAATGCCTCAACGACATGGTGCCGCCGCACTATCGCGGCCTGTTCGACGCCATTCATGCCGAGCGGGGCGACGGCTCGGTGGTGCTGCCGTTCCCGATCTGGCGCGAGGCCTTCATCAACGACGCCGATCTCGAGACGGCGCAGCGCGCCTATGACAAGCTCAACCCGCACCCGTTGAAGACCTTCCAGGACAAGATCGCGCTGCGCAGCAATCCCGCCGAGATGCCAATCGCGAAATCCTACGTGAATTGCACGGAGGACACCGCGATGCCGCACAGCCTGCCCTGGCATCCGCGATTGTCGGAGAAGCTCGGGCTGTTCCGCCTGGTCCAGGTGCCGGGCAGCCACGAGCTGTGCTTCTCCAACCCCGAGCGGCTGGCGCAGGCCTTCCTCGACGCCGGCCGCGATTAGCGGCCTCCGTTTCACCTCGCCCCGCGTGCGGGGAGAGGTCGGAACGCATCATTAGATGCGTTCCGGGTGAGGGGGAGTCTCCACAAACGCAGCCATCACCGCAGATGCGGGGACGGCCCCTCACCCCAACCCTCTCCCCGTAAGAACGGGGAGAGGGAGCGCAGCGCCCTTGCTGCTCGCCCCCATCCCGTGATGCTCTACGCCACCGCTCTGTATGCTGGCGCAGTCGCGAGGAAGCGGGCATAGGCGTCGGCGTCCGGCGGCGTGAACTTTTCGACGAGCGGGTTGCGGCGCGACGCCTTGGTGCCGATGTCCGCCAGCAGCTCGTCGAAATGCTTGAAGTGGTACGGCGCGACGCACAATCCGCCATAGACGCCCGCTGCCGGACGCTCAACGCGCTTGAAGTTCAGCATCATCGCGATGTTGTCGTGCATCTCGGCCGCGCTCGGCTGCCGCGCCAGCTGGCCGTCGGCGTAGCGCACCAGCCAGTTCGCAGCGAGATCGGCGCACAGCACGGTGCAGAAGCTCGAATTGAAGCCGACGAAGCCCATGTCGGGCAGATCGGGATTGGCGATCAGCCGGTAGAGCCGGTACTGCCCGTCGGGCTCGACCAGCTTGCTCTGATACTCCTCGGGCAGGAACGGCACGCCGAGCTTGTAGCCGATCGCGAGCACCGCGACGTCGGCCGCGACGCGCTGGCCGCCGCTCATCACGATGGTCTTGCCGTCGTAATGGTCGAAGGTACCGCGCACCGCCTTGATCCGGCCGTCGGCGACCATCGGATAGAAGCCGGGGGTTGCGATCGGCACCGAGCAGTTGACGCCGTCCTCGATCCGCTCCTTCGGCACCATGCCGCATTGCTTCAGCTTGAGCTGCATCTTCAGCATGCTCTCGAGCCCGCGCCAGTTCGCCCACACGAACGGCTTTGCCACGACATGCGCGAGGCGCGCCATCGGCCCGATGCCCCAGCTGGCAAACATCTCCTCCTGGGCGCGGATGTAGAGGATGCGCTTGAAGTTGACGAGGCCGCCGACGAAATAGGGAATCCGCCAGACCGGCTCGCGAAACACGATGGTGACTTCGCTGGCGCCGGAATTGACCGCATTCACCGCGATGTCGGTCGCCGATTTGGAGCCGCCGAGCACCACCACCTTGCGGCCCTTGGCAAGCGTTGGATCGCCGTATTGCGATGAATGCAGGATCTGCCCGCCCTGCGCCTTGAAGCCGTCCTCGCCGGCCAGCGGCAGGGCCTGCGGCTCGTTGAATTGCCCGGTGCAGACCGCGACGAAGTCGAAATCCTCGTGGCCGGTGGCGCCGTCGGTCGAGCGCAGCGCCAGCGTCCAGCCCGGCCTGCCGTCAGTGCGACGCGTCATGGTCTCGACCTTGGTGTCGAACCGCATCGCGCCGTCGAGCCCGTGGCTGCGGGCATAGTCGCGCAAGTAGGCATGAACCTGCGGACCCTTCGGCCATTCCGGATAGGACTCCGGCATCGCCTTGTCGGTGTAGCGATAGAGCTCCTTCGGGCTCTGGGTCTGCACGTCGGGATAGGAGCGCGCCGGCTCCCAAACGCCGCCGAGATCGCCGCTGCGCTCGATGATGGTCACCTTGTGGCCGCGACCGGCAAAGGCCTTGCCGGCGGCGAGCCCGGAAATGCCGGCGCCGATGACGCACACATGCTTCTGCTTGACCATGAAACCGCTCCGAATTGAATGAACAGGTCCAATTTCGTTAAGCGCACGCGTCCCCGTCATCGCCTGAGTCCAGCTCCGGCGATTGCCGCCTCGTGTGCGTATTGTCTGTTTGACCGCCGGGCTAGAGCGGTTTCCAGTTGAGGTGAATCGGAACAGTCAAAGGGGATTCCCACGGGCACGCAAATCAGATTCGGTGTTGCCCGCGACAACATGCGGGGCATGCGATGGCGAAGGGATACTCCAAGGACCTCAGGGTGCGTGCGGTTGAGCTTGTTGAGTCCGGCGAAAGCGCACGTGAGGCTGCGCGCATTCTCAATCTCGGCGCTTCGACTACGATCCGATGGATGGATCGTTGGAGGAAGACCGGAAACGTTGAGGCCAAGCCCGGCACCGGGCACAGCCGCTCGCCGTTGGAGCAGCACAAGCAGTGGCTGATCGAGCTGATCGCCGCGGAGCCGGACCTGACGCTCGAGGAGATCCGCGCGCGTCTGCGCTCTCAGAGAAAGCAAAAGGCCGGCATCGGTTCGATCTGGCGTTTCTTCGACCGTCACAGCATCACCTTCAAAAAAAACACTGCACGCCGCCGAGCAGGATCGACCTGACGTCGCTGCCGAGCGTGCCGCGCTGAAAGCCGAGCAGCCCAAGCTGCGTGCACCGCGCCTCATCTTTATCGACGAGACTGCGGTCACGACGAAGATGGTCCGGCACTATGGGCGCTCTCCTCGCGGTGAGCGCCTCGTCTCTGGCGTGCCCCATGGTCACTGGAAGACGCTGACGCTTGTCGCCGCGCTGCGCATCGATGGCCTCACGGCGCCCTATGTCATCGACGGTGCAATGGATGGGCCCTCGTTCCTGGCTTATGTCGAGCAAGTCCTGGCGCCGACCTTGCGCAAGGGCGACATCGTCTTCATGGACAACTTGCGCACTCACAAGATCGCCGGTGTCCGCGAGGCGATCGAGGCTGTCGGCGCCCGCGTGCGTTATCTGCCGGCCTACTCGCCCGACCTCAATCCGATCGAACAGGCCTTCTCCCGGTTGAAAGCTGCGCTGCGCAAAGGCGCCACCCGCACGGTCCAAGCCCTGCTCAAACTCATCGGCAAACTCGTCAAGTCGTTTGCGCCGCAGATGTGTGCCAACTACTCTAGGCATGCTGGATACACCAGATGATCCACATCATGTGGAAAATGCTCTAGTCGTTGGCTTCCGGCGGCAGGAAGTCCACCTCGTGCTCGGCGGAGATACGCACCACCTCGGCGGGGTCCTGCAGATTGTGCAGCTTCTCGAACAGCGCCTCGAGCTTCTGCATCGGCGACACCCAGAACAGCGCCCGCGCCGGCTTGTCCGACTTGTTGAAATAGCCGTGCGGGATGCCGCGCGGCATGCGCACGAGGTCGCCGGCCTTGGCCTGCACCCAGACGCCGTCGAGCTTGAGGTCGAGCACGCCTTCCTGCACCAGGATGAACTCGTCCTGGGTCGGGTGGATGTGCACCGGCACGAACTGGCCGGGATCGCTGTTGGTTTCGAACGCGAAGGTCGAGTCGGTGACCGCCTTCGGATAGTAGATTTGGCCCAGGATATTCCAGGTCTTGCCGCCGTAGCCGGTGCCGGTTCGGGTAATGCCTTTTTCGAGCGTGCCCATGTCAGCCTCTCCAGTTTTGATGCGCAGTGCCGGCACGGAGCCTGTCGCCGGCCGGTGAGGCTGTCTAGCCGATAAACGAATCCACACCCGGCACCTTCATGCTGCAATGCGGGAGCATTGCGCCGGCCAGCTGCTGCCCAATGCCGTCGCATCGTCCTGACCGCCGATCAGGCAGATTGCACGACGAAACGGCGTTCCCCTTTGCCGCGGGATGCTCTAGGCTGCCTGATGTTTTAGACCTCAAACAACTCCGGACGGCCGGCGTGACTGCTGTTGGCAACGAGGTTTCGGCAAGCGCAAATCCGGCAAGCGCAAGGCTCAAGGATTTCGCACGCGTCGCGACGGCGCGCGTCGACGACGCGGCGGAAGCGATCGGCCGCATCTTCTGTCCGCACGATCTGACGCCGGTCGATCATTCCGCGAGCGATTTCTCCGCGCATCACAATTGCGCCGACTTCGACGGCTTCTCCGTCAACTATGTCGCCTATGGCGGATCGGTCGCGATCAATCCCGGCTGCCTCGACCGCTTCTTCCTGCTGCAGATGCCGCTGTCCGGCTCGGCCGCGGTGCGGACCGCCGCGCGCGAGCTCACCACCGGACCACGGCACACGGCCTCGCTGCTGTCGCCGACCATTCCGACCGAGATGACCTGGCGCGGCGACTGCGCTCAGCTGATCTTGCTGCTCGACCGCAAGCTGGTCGAGCATCGCGCCGCGGCGCTTGGCGGCGTGGCGGTGAGGCCGGTCGAGTTCGATCCGGCCGTCGCGCTGAGCGGGCCACTCGGGCAGACGCTCTCGGCCAAGATCGAGCAGCTTGTCACGGCCGCCGAGCAGCTCGGGCCGCGCAAGGCTTTGTCGGCGGTCGCGGCGGCCGATTGGCGCGAGTCGTTTCTCAATGTGCTGCTCAACGAGCAGCGGCACAGCCTGAGTTCGGCGATCGATGTCTTCAACGGCCGCACCGAGGCCCAGCCGGCCGCCTTGAAACGCGTGCGCGCCTATCTGGAGAGCCGCGCGACCGAGCCGATGGACCTCGCCGAGCTCGCGGAGATCGCGGGCACCGGCATCCGCGCGCTGCAACTCGGCTTCCGCCGTCACTTCGGCACCACCGTGTCCGAGATGCTGCTCGACATCCGCCTCGCCCATCTCAACGCCCGCCTCAAGACGGCGCGGCCGGGCGAGCGCATCGTCGATATTGCATTCGACCTCGGCTTTACCCATCTGAGCCGGATGGCGAGCGCCTACCGCGCCAAGTTCGGCGAGAGCCCGAAGGCGACCCTGCAGCGGCTGAGCTGAGCGGCAGTTCCGGGCGGCCCGGCCACGCCCTGCCCATCCGGCCAGTATCGCCGTCAGCCGCGACATCCCAGATTGAGGGAAGCCAACGGAGTTTCCCATGACCGAACCGAATATCCTGTCATCGCTGTCATCCGCCCTTGCAGAGACCATTGCACGCGCTGCGCCCGCTATCGTCTCCGTGCATTCGCATCGCGCGCGCGCCTCCGGCTTTGTCTGGAAGGCGGGCTTGATCGTCACCGCCGACGAAGCGCTGGCCGACGAGGGCGAGATCGAAATCCAGTTCGCCGACGGCAGCCGCAGGCCAGCGACCGTCGTCGGACGCGACCACACCACCGACGTCGCGCTGCTGCACGTCGAAGGCGATGTCGCCCCCGTCAAGCTCTCGACCGAGAACCCCGCGCTGGGATCGCTCGCGGTGATCGTCGCCGCCGACCGCGGCGCGCCGACCGCGCGGCTCGGCATGGTCGCACTGTCCGGCCCGGCCTGGCGCAGCCTGCGCGGCGGCGAAATCGATGCACGGATCGAGCTCGACGTCCGGCTGCGGCACAGCCAGCAGGGTGGCCTCGCGCTGAACGCCGCGGGCGAGCCGTTCGGCATGGCCGTGCTCGGCCCGCGCCGCGTGCTGACGATCCCGGCGACGACCATCGAGCGGGTCGCAGGCCAGCTCGAGAAGAGCGGCCGCATCGCACGCGGATATCTTGGCGTCGGATTGCAGCCGGTCCGTCTCGACGACGGCCTCGGCGCGATGGTGATGAACGTCGACAAGGCCGGCCCCTCGGCCGCCGCCGGCATCCGGCAAGGCGACGTGATTATTGCCGTGAATGGCGAGAAGCTGTACGGCGTGCGCGCGCTGTCGCGCGGCCTCGGACCGCAGAGCGTCGGCACGGTGGTCGAGCTCACCGTGCATCGCGGCGGCGAGCCGCTGAACTTCAAGGTGACAGTCGGCGAGAGGCCCGAGACGTGAGCGGTGAGCCGGCCAACGACATCGTCATCGCGCTCGAGGTCGACGACGCCGTCCTCGCCGACCGGCTGGCGACCCTGCTCGGCAGCGTCGCCGGCCTGCGGCTCGCCGCGCCGGGCGAACAGGCCACGGCTGCGGTCGTCGCACGCAACCGCGAGGCCGCGGGCGGCGACTTCGAGCTGACGCCGCGCGAGCTCGACGTGCTGGCGCTGCTGGCGGAAGGCGCGTCCAACAAGATGATCGCACAGCGGCTCGGGATTTCCGTCCACACCGCCAAGTTTCATGTCGGCTCGCTGCTCGACAAGCTCGACGCCACCGGCCGCACCGACGCCGTCGCCCATGCCGCGCGGCGCGGGGTGATAAATTTGTGAGGGCTGGGATGACTGTTGTAGTGACGCTGAGCTGAGATTTCTCCACCCGTCGTTCCTGCGAAAGCAGGGACCCGTACGCTGCGGCGGATGTTGCAGGCAGGACTCGTCATTGTCGTCCTGGCGAAAGCCAGGACCATAACCACCGCATTTGACAGTGAACGAGATCGTGGCCCTAGCGTCGCGCAACATTGCGCACTTGGGGTAATGGGTCCTGGCCTTCGCCAGGACGACTGCGAATCTTCGTGCGCACTCGTCAGTTGCACGCAGCCACTGCACAGCGACCCCAAATCAGTGATTTGGAAAATTCCGCCCTGCGGACACCCGACTCAGTATTCGACCGGATACAGACGCCTTCACGATCTGGCTATGCAATCTTCAGCCAACAAGAAGAAACGGCATGAAGAAGCTGATCGGTCGTCATCGGGACATTCAATACACACTCACCAACATCGAACCCGACCTCTGGGCCTGGTCGTTCGACATCAACGGCAAGACCAGGCAAGGCACCACGCGCGCGCGGCTCGACCTGCTGGCGCGGCGGCGCGTCTGCACGCTGATCGATCGCGAATTGAAACGCGCGGAACGTACCAGGCCCAACGAGCCTGACTGATCGCTCTCCCCGGTGAGGGTCCATTGGACGGGCCGCGCCTATCAGAAATGAAAACTCCCGCAGCGCCGGCTGCGGGAGTTGTTGGCATCGGTGGCCGCGGGGAGGTCCAACCACCGATACCGACATTCGCTGACCCTGGTCAGGCTGTTTTGGCGAACATCGTCAGCACGCCATCGGCAATGTTGATAGCGACGACCTGCGACGAAGTCAGGCCCTTGGCCTTGAGCGCGGAGACCGCCTGCGGTGTCGCGTCAATCGACTTCCGAAGCGACTGGATGTCGTCTTCCTTGGTCTTTGCCATCGCATCCTCGATCTTCGATCGCATCTCGGGCTTGAGGTCCTTGATGTCGACGACCTGTATGCTCCGGATGACGGTGGACTGATCAGATGACTGCGGCGGCGCATTGGGTTGCGTGCCTTGCGCTTGCACCAAGGCGGGCGTTCCGAGGACGAGCGCGGCAACAGTGACGAATGCTGTGAGATTGCGCATGGTCGATTCCTTTTCGAGGTCAGCAAGCGATAAAACCTACGCGCGAAGTTTGGCTGACGTCTGATTTTTCCATGGCCATTCATTGGAGCCAATGCGACCGCAATGCGGGCGTCGAAGCCCGCTCAGCCGCAGCGTCGACGTCCAGCACGCGGCATCGCTCGTCGCCACGACACCCGCACGGTCCCAGTCCGTTATGACCGCCGATCTGCATGGCGGTCATATGCTTTGCATCTCCGAAGGCACGCCGATCGCTCAAGGCAGACATTCGCAGGCGCAAGGTTGCAGGCAGCCGGGGCTTTTGAGATCGTGTGTCACGCATTGCATTCGTCCCATGACAAGGAGTTCCGGCGTGGCCATCCTCAAGGACCTCAGCATCGGATTCTACAAGATCCCGCTCCCGGTGGTGCTGAGCGACAGCACGCATGGCGAGATCAAGGCGTTCGAGCTCGTCACGATCCGCGCCCGCGATGCCGACGGCGCGGAAGGCACCGGCTACACCTACACGGTCGGCCGCAATGGCGGCGCCATCGCCGATATCCTGGGCCGCGAAATCACCGAGATCGCGCGCGGGATGGAGGCCGACGACACCGAGCAGCTTTGGCACAAGGTGTGGTGGGCGCTGCATTATGGCGGCCGCGGCGGGCCGGCGGTGCTGGCGCTGTCCGCGCTCGACATCGCGTTGTGGGACCTCAAGGCGCGGCGGGCATCGCTGCCGCTGTGGCGGCTGCTCGGCGGCTTCGACCGTCGCGTGCCCTGCTATGCGGGCGGCATCGACCTCGATCTGCCGCTCGATGGCCTGCTCAAGCAGACCGACGACAATCTTGCCAAGGGCTTTCGCGCCATCAAGATGAAGGTCGGCCGGCCGAGCCTTGCGTCCGACGTGGCGCGCGTGAAGGCGATGCGCGGCCATCTCGGCGACGAGTTTCCGCTGATGGCCGACGCCAACATGAAATGGACCGTCGAAGAAGCGATCCGCGCCGCGCGCGCCCTGCAACCCTTCGACCTGACCTGGATCGAGGAGCCGACGATTCCGGACGACGTCGCGGGACACGCTCGCATCGTGCAGGCCGGCGGCGTGCCGATCGCGGCCGGCGAGAACCTGCGCAGCCTGTGGGAGTTCAAGCCGTATATCGCCGGCGGCGCGCTGTCCTATGCCGAGCCCGACGTCACCAATTGCGGCGGCGTGACCAGCTTCATGAAGATCGCCCGGCTCGCCGAGGCCTTCAATATTCCCGTCACCAGCCATGGCGCGCATGACATCACCGTGCATCTGCTGGCGGCGTGCCCGAACCGGTCGTATCTCGAGGCGCACGGCTTCGGCCTCGACCGCTATATCGAGCACCCGCTGGTTCTGGAGCAGGGCATGGCGATCGCGCCGGATCGCCCGGGGCACGGCATCGCCTTCGACTGGAAAGGCCTGGAGCGGCTCAGCGCCGCCTGACGCAGAAACATTTCTGCACACCAAGACGTGACATTCGGAAAAGCAGGTCTTCCGGCGCGCGCTAGGCGGCGTCGCGACAAGCTGCTAGCGTTTCGCGCTTCAGATTGCCCAAAGAGCGATGAGATCATCGCGCTTTGGCTCATTGTCTGAGCATGATCTTTTCGGAAAACCGCTTCACACTTTTCCGGATCATGCTCTAGCGTTAAGGGATCGGAGCAAATGGACAACCGTAGTGATGTTTGGCGCGGCGTCGACGCGATCAAGCCGCGTTTCATCGAATTGAGCGACCGGGTCTGGGCGATGCCCGAGGTCTGCTACACCGAGGCGCGCTCATCCGCCGAACATCTGGCCGAACTGCGCCATCAGGGTTTTCGCATCACCGAGAACGTCGCCGACATCCCGACCGCGGTGATGGGCGAATGGGGCGAAGGCGGCCCGGTGATCGCCTTCCTCGGCGAGTATGACGCCCTGCCCGGTCTCAGCCAGGAGGCCGGAATCGCCGAGCATCGCCCGGTCGAGAGCGGCGGCCACGGCCATGGCTGCGGACATAATCTGCTCGGCTCCTCCGCGCTGCTCGCCGCGACCGCGGTGAAGGACTGGCTTGCGGCCAACAAAGTGCCGGGCCGCGTGCGCTATTACGGATGTCCTGCCGAGGAAGGCGGCGCGGCAAAGGCCTTCATGGTGCGCTGTGGCGCGTTCGAGGACGCCGACATCGCCATCACCTGGCATCCGCACAGCTTCTGGGAGGTGGCGGTGACGCCGTCGCTCGCCAACACCCGCGCCGATTTCATCTTCACCGGGCGCACCTCGCATGCGGCAGCCTCGCCTCATCTTGGCCGCAGCGCGCTCGATGCGGTGGAATTGATGAATGTCGGCGTCAACTACATGCGCGAGCACATGCCGAGCGACGCGCGGGTGCACTACGCGCTGCTCGACACCGGTGGCATCGCGCCCAACGTGGTGCAGGCCCATGCCCGGGTGCGCTATTCGATCCGCGCCCGCGACCTGCCCGGCATGAACGAGCTGGTCGAGCGCGTGCACAAGATCGCGCAGGGCGCGGCGCTGATGACCGAGACCAAGGTGGAGATGAAGATCATCTCCGCGGTCTCCAACATCCTGCCCAACACGCCGCTGGAACAGACGCTGCACCGGATCATGGAAGAGCTCGGCCCGCCGCATTTCGACGATGCCGACAAGGATTTCGCCGGCAGGATCCGCGCAACCCTGACCGACAAGGACATCGCCTCGGTCTATTACGCGATCGGCATGGAGCCGACCGACCGGCCGCTCGCCGACTTCCTGGTGCCGATCGACGCCAAGCGCAATCCGCTGATCGGCTCGACCGACGTCGGCGACGTCAGCTGGGTGGTGCCGACCGTGCAGGTCCATGCACCGACGGTTGCAATCGGCACGCCGTTCCACACCTGGCAGGTTGTGGCGCAGGGCAAGACGCCGGCCGCGCACAAGGCGATGGTGCAGGCCGCCAAGGCGATGGCCGGCCTCGGCGTCAAGGCGCTGATGGAGCCGGAGCTGATCGCGGCCGCCAAGGCCGACCTCAAGAAGCGGACCACAAGAACGCCCTATGTCAGTCCGCTGCCGGCGAATGTTGCGCCGCCGTTGAACATGTCGATCGCCTGAGAGCAGCGTGTGCGGGCCGGACCTGTTCTTGGCAACGAGGTCCGGCTAGGGCCCGCTCCGATTGGACCGGAACGGGGCTCTGGATTTTTGTTTGACGCGCTTTCTTCACGCGAACCGGCAGCCAGTTCGCGCGAATACGCTGCTGCGTGGCAAAAAAGCATCTCGGAACAAAGGATAACGAACAAATTTTCCGCACTGCGCGGCGCGCAAGGGCGTGCTTTGGCGCCGATCTGCTGAACCGGTGTGCGGCAAGGGGAGGTTCTGCACAAGCGATAGCCAAAAGACCTAGGCGCTGAAGGGCGGGAGGCGTTGACCTTCGCGGTCATTCGGTGTGCCATCCTGCCGCCAACACGGCGGCCGGTTCCACGGCCAGCCGCAATAACCAATTGAGCCGGACCGAGGGGACAATGTTCGACAGGAATCTGCGTGGCATGATCGACGACGTGAAGGACGGGCGGATGGATCGCCGCGCCTTCGTCAAGCGAATGATTGCCGTCGGCCTCACCGCGCCGATGGCCAACCAGATCCTTGCGATCGGCGGCGTCGCGATGGCGCAGAGCCCGAATCCCTACAAGCCGACCAAGCGCGGCGGCGGCGGTCCGCTGAAGCTGTTGTGGTGGCAGGGCCCCACCCTGCTCAATCCGCACTTCGCCACCGGCACCAAGGACCAGGACGGCTCGCGGCTGTTCTACGAACCGCTGGCAAGCTGGGACGTCGACGGCCATCTCAACCCGATCCTCGCCGCCGAAATCCCCTCGATCCAGAACGGCGGGCTTTCCAAAGACGCCAAGTCGGTGGTCTGGAAACTCAAGCCCGGCGTCAAATGGCATGACGGCAAACCCTTCACCGCCGACGACGTCGTGTTCAACTGGGAATATGCCACCGACCCCGCGACCGCAGCCGTCTCGAGCGGGACCTATTCCGGCATGACCGTGGAGAAGGTCGACGACCTCACGGTCCGCATCAAGTTCAAGGATCCGACGCCGTTCTGGGCCAATGCGTTCGTCGGCGCCTATGGCTGCATCATCCCAAAACATCTCTTCGCGGAGTACAAGGGCAGCAAGTCGCGCGAGGCGCCGAACAATCTGAAGCCGGTCGGCACCAGCCCCTACAAGTTCGTCGAGTTCAAGCCGGGCGATCTGGTGCGCGGCGAAATTAATCCCGATTACCACATGCCGAACCGGCCCTATTTCGACACGATCGAAATGAAGGGCGGCGGCGATGCGGTGTCGGCGGCGCGCGCGGTGATCCAGACCGGCGAATATGATTTCGCCTGGAACATCCAGGTCGAGGACGAGGTGCTGCTGCGGCTGGAAAAGGGCGGCAAGGGCAAGACGCTCTATGCCGTCGGCGGCGACATCGAATTCATCGCCATCAACTTCACCGACCCGAACACCGAGGTCGACGGCGAACGCTCGTCGATCAAGACCAAGCATCCGATCCTGTCGGATCCGGCGGTGCGCAAGGCGCTGGCGCTGCTGGTCGACCGCGACTCCGTCAAGAAGGTGATCTACGGCCGCGCCGGCCGCGCCACCGCCAATTATCTCAACGGCCCCGAGGAGTTCGTTTCCAAGAACACCAGATGGGAGTTCTCGGTCGAGAAGGCGAGCGCGCTGCTCGAACAGGCCGGCTGGAAGGTCGGCTCCGACGGCATCCGCGAGAAGGACGGCAAGAAGCTGAAGCTGCTGTACCAGACCTCGATCAACGGCCCGCGGCAGAAGACCCAGGCGATCGTCAAGCAGGCCTGCCAGAAGGCCGGCATCGACGTCGAGCTGAAGTCGGTGGTGGCCTCGGTGTTCTTCTCCTCCGACGTCGCCAACCCCGACACCTATTCCAAGTTCTACGCCGACATCGAGATGTTCCAGATCCCGATGACACAACCCGACCCGGGCCTGCACATGCGCCGCTATCTGTCGCGCAATGTCGCGACCAAGGAGAACAAGTGGCAAGGGCAGAACTTCCCGCGCTGGGTCAACAAGGATTTCGACGCCGCGATCGAGGCGGCCGATACCGAGACCGATCCGATCAAGCGGGCCGAGCTCTACATCAAGTGCAACGATCTGATGTGGCAGGACACGGTGGTGATCCCGGTGATGCACCGCCTCGCGGTGGAAGCCTGCTCCAACACGGTGCGGCCCGCGCTCTCCGGCTGGGCCAACCAGACCGACAATCTGCAAGACTGGTATCGTGAAACCTGAGACACGGGGACAGGTTCGGAGTTTGAGTAGGTGCATCTTCTCCCTCTCCCCGTTCTTACGGGGTCGAGACGAGCGGGAGCTCGCTCTTGGAGGGTTGGGGTGAGGGGCTTTCGCAGCAAACACCGTGAAAGATGAGTTCGTGGAGACTCCCCCTCACCCGGAATTCAAGCCGTGCTTGAATTCCGACCTCTCCCCGCACGCGGGGCGAGGTGAAGCTCGCCTTTCGACTGGAAGCAAGATCAACGTGCTCAAGGTGCGAGCGTCAGTTAGATGATCTCTCGATGAGTCAATATATCCTGCGTCGCCTGATGATCGCGATCCCGAGCCTGCTCGGGATCTCGCTCGTGCTGTTCGTCGTGCTGGCGCTCGCGCCGGGCGATCCGTTCAGCGAGCTCGCGACCAATCCGAACGTGCCGCCCGAGGTACAGGCCGCGTTGCGCGCCAAGTTCGGCCTCGACGACCCAATCTATCTTCGCTACCTGCACTGGCTCGCGGCGATGGCGCAGGGCGACTGGGGCTTCTCCTTTGTCAGCCGGATCAATGTCGACACGCTGATCCTGCAGCGGCTGCCGACCACGCTCTACGTGATCGGCTCGGCGCAGCTGCTGGCGCTGTTGATCGCGATCCCGGTCGGCGTCTATGCCGCCACCCGGCCGTATTCGATCTTCGACCAGCTCGCCAACACCTTCGCCTTCATCGGCTTCTCGCTGCCGACCTTCTTCACCGGCATCCTGTTCATCCTGGTGCTCTCGGTGAAGCTGGACTGGCTGCCCTTCGTCTACACCGACGTGCCGGGCAGCGGCATTCCCTGGCTGCTGGAGATGATCCGGCAGGCGATCATGCCGGTGATGGTGCTCGGCCTGTTCCAGGCGGCGTCGATGACCCGCTTCGTGCGCTCGGCAATGCTCGACGTGATCCGGCTCGACTATGTCACCACCGCCCGCGCCAAGGGACTCGGACAGGCCAAGGTGATCGTCAAGCACGTGATGCGCAACGCGATGATCCCGGTCGTCACGCTCATTGCGCTGCAAATGCCTGCCGTGTTCGGCGGCGCCATCGTCACCGAGCAGATCTTCCGGATTCCCGGCATCGGCTCGCTGCTGATTTCCTCCATCCTCGCCAATGACACGCCGGTCGTGATGGCCGTGACCTTCGTCTTCGCGTGTCTCGTGGTGCTGTTCAACCTGATCGCAGATGTCCTCTATGGCTGGCTTGACCCTCGCATCTCCTTCCGCTGAGCGGCGCGGCTATTCGCCCTGGCGCGAAACCTGGCGGCGCTACCGCCGGCACCGGCCGGCCGTGGTCAGCGCCGTGCTGCTGCTGCTGCTGATCGCGGCCGTCGTGATCGGCCCGTTCGTCTGGCGCGTCTCGATCAGCGACATGGACGTCGTGGCTGGCCTGCAGGGCCCCTCGCTGGCGCACCCGTTCGGCACCGACGATCTCGGCCAGGACCTGCTCGCCCGCATGATCTATGGCGGGCGCATCTCGCTCGCGGTCGGTCTCGCCGCGATGCTGGTCTCGGTGTTCGTCGGCACGCTGATCGGCGCGCTCGCCGGCATGTCGCGCGGCGCGCTCGGCTACGCGCTGATGTGGCTGACCGACTTGTTCCTGTCGCTGCCGCAATTGCCGCTGCTGTTGATGCTGATCTATCTGTTCCGCGACGGGCTAAAGGCGATGTTCGGCCCGGAGGGCGGCATCTTCATCCTGATCGTGCTGGTGATCGGCGGCTTGCGCTGGATGCCGGTCGCGCGCCTGGTGCGCGCCCAGTTCCTGTCGCTGCGCGAGAAGGAATTCGTCGAGGCGGCGCGCGCGCTCGGCGCGAGTCCGGTGCGCCAGGTGGTGCGCCACATCCTGCCCAACGCGCTGGGACCCGTGATCATCGCCGGCACGATCGACGTCGCCGCCGCCATCATCGCCGAATCGACGCTGTCGTTCCTCGGCCTCGGCTTCCCGCCGGATACGCCGACCTGGGGCCGCATCCTCTATGACGCCAAGGACTTTCTCGACATCGGCCCGCATTGGGCGCTGTTTCCGGGCGGCGCGATCTTCATCGCGGTGGTCGCCATCAACTTCATCGGCGACGGGCTGCGCGACGCGCTCGACGCGCGCAAGGTGATCTGATGGCGCTGCTCGACATCAAGGGCCTGAAAACCCATTTCACCACCGACGACGGCATCCTGCAGGCGGTCGACGGCGTCGACATCAGCATCAACCGCGGCGAGACGCTGTGCGTGGTCGGCGAATCCGGCTGCGGCAAGACCGTCACCGCGATGTCGATCCTGAAGCTGATCGCCATGCCGCCGGGCAAGATCGTCGAAGGCGAGATCATCTTCGAGGGCCGCGACCTGGTGCCGCTGACCAGCCACCAGCTCGATGACATCAGGGCCAAGGAGATCGGCTTCATCTTCCAGGAGCCGATGACCTCGCTCAATCCGGTGCTGACCATCGGCGAGCAGATCGCCGAGAGCCTGCGCCGCCACGAGGCGGTGACCAAGAAGCAGGCGCTCGAGCGCACCATCGAGATGCTGAAGCTGGTGCAGATCCCCAACGCCGCGGGCCGCGTGCATCATTATCCGCACCAGTTCTCCGGCGGCATGCGCCAGCGCGTGATGATCGCGATGGCGCTGGCGTGCCGTCCCAAGCTCGTGATCGCGGACGAGCCGACCACCGCGCTCGACGTCACCATCCAGGCGCAGATCCTCGACTTGTTGCAGGACATGAAGGAACGCTTCGGCATGGCGGTGATGCTGATCACGCACGCGATGGGCGTCGTCGCCGAGACCGCGCAGCGCGTCGTCGTGATGTACGCCGGCAAGGTGGTGGAGGAGGCGCCGGTCGACGAACTGTTCGGCAATCCCGGCCATCCCTACACTCAGGGCCTGATCCGCTCGATCCCGCGCATCGATCTCGACGCCGCGCACAAGACGCGGCTGGAGGCGATCGGCGGCTCGGTGCCGATCCTGATCAATCCGCCGCCCGGCTGCCGCTTTGCCGCCCGCTGCAAATACGCCATGAGCATCTGCACCGAAAAGGAGCCGCGGCTGCGCGAGATCGCGCCCGGCCACCGCATGGCCTGCCACCTCGGAGACGCGTCATGACCGAGCCGCTGCTGCGCGTTTCCAATCTGAAGAAGCATTTTCCGGTGCTGGGCGGCCTGCTCTCGCGCGAGGTCGGCCAGGTCTATGCGGTCGACGGCGTGTCGTTCTCGGTCAACCGCGGCGAGACGCTCGGCCTCGTCGGCGAATCCGGCTGCGGCAAGTCGACCACCGGCCGCTGCGTGCTGCGCCTGATCGAGCCGACCTCGGGCGAGGTCGTGTTCGACGGCCGGAGCGTCACCGGCCTCGGCGGCGGCGACCTGCGCGCCATGCGGCGCAACATGCAGCTGGTGTTCCAGGACCCGTTCGCCTCGCTCAATCCGCGCATGACGGTCGGCGCGATCCTCGGCGAGCCCTTCATCATCCATAACCTCGTGAGCTCGGCCAGCGAGCGCGAGGACCGCGTCGCGAGCCTCCTGGTCAAGGTCGGGCTGAAGGCCGAGCACATGCGCCGCTACCCGCACGAATTCTCCGGCGGCCAGCGCCAGCGCATCGCGATCGCCCGCGCGCTGACGCTGGAGCCGAAGCTGATCGTGTGCGACGAGCCGGTCTCCGCGCTCGACGTCTCGATCCAGGCCCAGGTCATCAACCTGCTCGAGGATCTGCAGGCCGAGCTGAACCTCACCTATCTGTTCGTCGCCCACGATCTCTCGGTCGTGGAGCACATCTCCGACCGGGTCGCGGTGATGTATCTCGGCCGCATCGTCGAGCTCGCCAAGGCCAGCGATCTCTACTGCAACCCGCAGCACCCATACACTAAGGCACTGCTCTCGGCGGTGCCGGTGCCGGATCCCAAGGCGAAGCGCGACCGCATCCGCCTGAAGGGCGACGTGCCGAGCCCGATGAATCCGCCCAAGGGCTGCCACTTCCACACGAGATGTCCAATCGCCGAGGAGCGCTGCCGGCAGAGCGCGCCGGAGTTGCTGGAAGGCAGGAACGGGCATTCCGTGGCGTGCCATCTGGCGTAGGTCGCGCGCCAGATGCGATAGCCAGCCGGCGCGGGAGCGCACCGCCTAAAATATCGAAAACAACCCCATGCAAAGTAGCCGGCGGCTGCGGGCGTCCGACACGGCACTTGACATGTCGGGCAAATCAGCGGCATCATTCGATAATTCCGAAATAATGGCGACGATAGTTGAATCACGTCGTCAGACGTTAACGCCGCTTGGTCTTGGTCCGCGGCTTCGGTCCGGCCTTTGTCTTGATCTTCCGCCGCGGTGCAGGCGCGACGGCGTCCTCCACCTCATTCACCTCCGTCCGCAGCGTCTCGAGCAGCCAGTCGCGAAACGCGCGCATGCCCGGCGTCACCTCGCGCGACTTCAGCCAGGTCAGCCAATAGGATCCCGCCGGGACCTCGGCCGCGAACGGACGCTTGAGCCGGCCGGTCGCCAGCTCATTTTCGAACATCGCGATCGGCACCAGCCCGACGCCGACGCCGCGCGCGGCGGCCTCGGCCATCGCGACCGAACTGTCGAAGATCGGCCCCTGGATTTTCGGACACGGCGCGCCGGCGACCGCAAACCATAGCGGCCATTCCTCGGCGCGGTAGGACCGCAGCAGGAATTCCTGCGCGAGATCGGACGGCTTGCGCAGCCGGTCCGCCGCGTCGGGGCAGCACACCGGCGAGAGCGGTGCGGACAACAGATGGATCGCCTCGGTGCCGTGCCACGAGCCGTCGCCGAAGCGCAGCGCGAGATCGAGCCCGTCGCCTGCGATGTCGACGCGGTTGTTGTTGGTGAGCAGACGCAAATCGATATAGGGATGCGCGCGCTTGAAGCGGTCGACCCTTTGCAAGAGCCATCCGGTCGCGAACGTCGTGACGCAGCCGACGGTCACGACCTCGCGCGTGCCCTTGGCCTCGATGCGGTCGATCGCGGCGCCGATCCGGTCGAGCGCGTCTGACAGCACCGGCAGCAGCACCAGCCCCTCGTCGGTGAGCACCAGCCCGCGCGGCAGCCGGCGGAACAGGCTCGTGCCCAGGAGATCCTCGAGCTGCTTGACCTGATGGCTGATCGCAGTCTGCGTCACGCGCAGCTCCAGCCCGGCGCGGGTGAAGCTGAGCAGCCGCGCGGAGGCCTCGAAGGCGCGCAGCGCGTTCAGCGGGAGATGCCGGCGCACGGCGTCATGACCAAGTTTTCCTCATGTCTCGCTGTATAAATGATTGTTTGTGCGCCGTCACGCCGCCCGGCAGGTTCGCGCCGCCAACGGGAGATTCGACATGCTGACGAGACGGACATTTGGATTGCGCGCGCTGGGCCTTGCGGTGTCCTGCACTTTGCCGCGGCAAGGCGCAGCGGCAGGACCAGGCGAGCCGGCGCAGCGGCTGCAGCAGGAGTTTGCGCGCATCGAGCTGGCAACCAGCGGCCGGCTCGGCGTCGCCGCGCTCGACATGGAGACGGGATTGCGCGCGAGCCGGCGCGGCGACGAGCGGTTCCCGATGTGCAGCACCTTCAAGGCGTTGGCCTCGGCCGCGGTGCTGCACCGGATCGACCGCGGCGAATCCAGCCTCGATCAGCAAATCCGGTTCGAGGCCAAGGATATCTTGGCCAACTCGCCCGTCACCAAGGAGCACGTCGCCTCGGGCATGACGCTTGCCGAGCTTTGCGAGGCCGCCATCACAAGGAGCGACAACACTGCGGGCAACATGATCCTCCGCGAGATCGGCGGGCCAGCCGGCCTGACCGGCTTCTTCCGCACCATCGGCGACAATGTGAGCCGGCTCGATCGCTGGGAGCTGGCGCTGAACGAGGCGGTATCAGGCGATCCGCGCGACACCACGAGCCCGGTGGCGATGCTGAAGGACTTGCAGCGCGTCGTGCTCGGCGATGTCCTGTCCGCGGCCTCGCGCCAGAAACTGATCGATTGGATGGTCGCAAACAAAACCGGCGACGCAAGGCTGCGTGCCGGCGTGCCCCGCGACTGGCGGGTTGCCGACAAGACCGGCACCGGCGAGCGCGGGACCTACAACGACATCGGCGTGTTCTGGCCGCCCGGCCGCAAGCCGATCGTGGTGACGGCTTACCTGACCGGGGCAAGTGCTCCCATCGAGAAGTGCAACGAGGTGATCGCCAATGTCGCGCGCGCCGTCGCCAATGCGAGCACCGGGCAGACCGGCTAAACCGGCGACGCCGCGACCGGCGGCGCCGACAACATCAGGCCGGCCAGCGACCAAGCAAGTCGCTCGCCGCCTCGAACAACGCTGCAACGCGCAATAGTTCGGCATCGGCCCGGAAGCGGCCGACCAGGTGCAGTCCGATCGGCAGGCCGTCGCGGCCGAAACCTGCGGGGATGCTGACGGCGGGATGCCCGGTCATGTTGAACAGCATGGTCCAGGGAAACCAGTGCGGCCGCACGCTGTCGAAACTCCGGCCGTCGATCTCGATCGTGCCGAACAGGTCCTGGTCGATCGGCAGCGCCGACCGGGTCAAGGTCGGCATCGCCAGGAGATCGCCGCGCGCGAACAGCGACTGCACCCGGCGGAAGAGCGCGGTGCGCTCGAACATCGCCCGCTGGTAGTCGACACCGCTGACCTGGGCCGCCAGCGCGAGCTGCTTCAGGAAGGTTGCGCTGAGATCATCCGGATGATCGGCCGCGAGCTTCTCGAAGCGGGTGCGCCAGACGGTGTGATTGATCGCACGCCAGATCGGCTCGATGTCAAAGCCGTCGCCGGAAAACTCTTCGAGCTCGGCGCCGAGGCTCGCCAGACGGTCGAGGCTTGCCTTGAACGCGTCAGCCACATCGGACGTGACCGGACGCCGCGGCGGCGACACGCAGAACAGCACCCGCCGGCCCTTGAGGTCGCCGCGCGGGGCGGCAAGCCCGAGATAGTCAGGCACCGGCACCCCGATCGACCAGGGGTCCGACGGATCCTCTCCCGCCATCGCCTGCATCATCAGCGCCGTATCCGCAACGGTGCGCGTGGTCGGCGTGACATAGGTCTGGTTGCCGAAAGCGTCCTGCACCTGGCTATGCGGGATCACCCCGTTGCTCTGCTTGATTCCGACCACACCGTTGCAGGCGGCGGGAATCCGGGTGGAGCCGCCGCCATCGGTCGCAACCGCCAGCGGCGCGATGCCGCTCGCGACGGCCACCGCCGCGCCGCCGCTGGAGCCGCCACTGGACCGCTCGGCACTCCATGCATTGCGGGTCCGCCCGAACAGCGGCGAGTCGGTCAGGCACTTGCTGCCGAACTCCGGCGTCGTGGTCTTGCCGATCAATATGCCGCCCTGGGCACGGAGGCGGGCCACCGCGACGGCGTCATTGTCGGGCACGTTGTCCCGGTACGGCACCGCGCCGAAGGTCGTCCGGACGTCTTTGGTGTTGACGATGTCCTTCACGGTGAAGGGGATGCCGTGGAGCAGACCGGCCGGCTCGCCAGCCGTGATTTGCCGCTCGGCAGCTTTCGCCTGCGCCATCGCCGCGTCACCGCACAGCGTGATGAAGCAGTTCAATTCGGGTTGCAGCCGCTCGGCACGGGCGAGCACCGCGCGCGTAACCTCGACAGGCGAAACCTCCTTGCGGGCGATGCGCCCACGAAGCTCAACGGCAGACAGCAGACACAGATCGTCGCTCATTTGGGCAAGGACTCGCGTCAGATAGGGTCGACGCCCGCATCGTGCCGCGCTGCAAGCGGCAAGTCCATCGGCTCGGACGCATGGCGAAAGGCCACGGAGCCGCGACGGCGCATGGCCTGCCGGCGCGGCGGGCCCTTCCCGGCCGCGCGGCTTGGCAGCGACGGAGGATCATGCGACGCTCGACCGAATGGCGCTGCTGTCAGCATGACGGAGGACCACGCCTTGTATCGCCGCATCCCCCTCGCCGCGCTGATCGTTGCCGGCAGCGTGCACGGCAGCCTCGCGGCGCTCGATCCGGCGCGATGCCGCGAGCTGATCCGCAAATACGAAACCGACAAGGCCCAGCTCAGCGCGATCGAGATCTCGCTGTCGCTATTTGCGGCCGCCAATGCCGATTGCATCAACCTTGCCACCGAGCTGCTCGATCACGGCGCCTCGGTCGACGCGCGGGACCGGCTGGGCGCAAGGCCGCTGAGCCACGCCGCTCGCTCCGGCCATCTTGCCATGGTCGACCTGCTGCTGGCACGCGGCGCGCCGCTCGATGCACGCAACCTCGCGGGATCGACCGCGCTGTATTTTGCCGCCGAGCGCGGCCATGTCGCGATCGTGCAGCGCCTGATCGACCGCGGCGCCGACGTCAATCTCACCGGACGCAGCGGCGCCTCCCCGGTCGCGGCCGCCGCCTATGCCGGCAGGGACATGGTGGTGCGCATGCTGCTGGCGCACGGCGCCGACGGCCGCAAGGCAGACGACACCGGCAAGCCGCCGGTCGTCTACGCCGCGGCGGGCGGCCAGCTCGGCATCGTCAAGCAGCTGCTCGCGCACGAGATCGACATCAACGCGCGCTACGCCAACGATCTGACGCTCCTGATGTGGGCCGCCGGCCCTGACGAGACCGTGCCGGAGGCGCAAGCACTGGAGGTCGTCTCGTACCTGCTGGAAGGCGGCGCCAAGGTCGACGACCGCGATGCGCGCGGCCGCACCGCGCTGATGATCGCCGCCGAAGGCAATCATCCGGCGATTGCCAGGACACTGCTGGCGCACGGCGCCGACCCTGCGCTGGCCGACAAGGCCGGCAAGCACGCCGCCGATCTCACCATCCTCTCAGTGCTGCGCGAAGAGCTGACGCCGCGTTGAGGCGACTTGCTCGGACGTCATGGCCGGGCTTGTCCCGGCCATCCACGTCTTCTTTTGCCTGGATACCAAGACGCGGATGCCCGGGACAAGCCTGGGCATGACGAGTGCCCGCCGCTCACAGCCCCGCCAGATAGTCCACCAATGCGGCAAGGTCGTCGCGCGACGTTGCCAGCATCAGGTCGGACATGCCGGGATTGTTGCCGCGCGCACGGGTGCGGAAATCGGCGATGGTCTTGGCGAGATAATCCCGTCCCATGCCGGCAAGCCGCGGCACCGTGCCGTCGCCCTGGAAGCGATCGAGATGGCAAGCCGGGCAACCGACCGAGCGGCTGGCGCTGACCGCCTTCTCCGCCACGTCCTTGGGCGCGCGCGGCTGGCCGAGGTCAGGCCACGGCTTCTGCGAAAAATATTCCGCGATCGCCAGCATATCGTCGCGCTCGAACTGCGCCGCGATCGGCTGCATGATCTCGTTCTTGCGATCACCGCGCTTGAAATCGCGCAGCTGGATGTAGAGATAACCGGCCTGCTGGCCCCAGATCGTCGGAATGGTCTTGTCGACGGGCTTGCCGTTCTCGCCATGGCAGCCGGCGCAGACCTGTACTTTTTCCTCAATCGTCTCTGCGCGCGCCTGCGCTGCCATCAGCAACAGCGCGACGCCGCAAATCATCAATTTACCGAACATTGGCTCATCCTGAGGCGCAGTATCGGTCCACCTCCGTCATTGCGAGGAGCTCGCGACAAAATTGCAAAGCAATTTTGCGCTGGAGCGACGAAGCAATCCATGCTTCCACAAACGCGGCACAATGGATTGCTTCGCTTCGCTCGCAATGACGTGGCTGGACCTTTTATCCGACCAAAACAGAGGCGGGACCGAACCGGTCCCGCCTCGCCGTCAATGTTTGCACGCGTGATGATGCATCAGGCCCGGCTCAGTCGAGCGTGAAGGCGATGATGTTGTTGCCACGCTTGTAGTCGAGCTGGGTGTTACCGCCCGCGCCGACCACGATATATTGCTTGCCGCCGACCATGTAGCTCGACGGCGGCGCGTTGACGCCGGCGCCGGCGCGGAAGCTCCACAGCTCCTTGCCGTTCGACGAATTGTAGGCCGCGAACTTGCCGTTGCCCTCGCCGGTGAAGACCAGGCCGCCGGCGGTGGCGAGGATGCCGCCGATCATCGGCTCGGGCGTGTTGACCTGCCATTTGATCTTGCCGTTGTTGTAGTTCACCGCGGTGATGTTGCCTGCCTGCTTCTCGCCCGGGATCACCTTGAAGGCGCCGCCCAGCCAAAGCTTGCCGTTCGGATAGGCCGAGCTTTCGACGTGGTAGGTCATCGGCTGGTGCAGATTGATCGCGTAGGCCAGCTCCTGTCCCGGATCGGTTGCGATCGGCGACCATTCGACGCCGCCATTGGCGCCGGGCAGCATGCGCGCGCCTTCCTTGGTCGGCAGCACCCACATGTTCTCCTGCGGCACCATCGCCTCGGAGAAGCGGATCAGGCTGCAATCCTTGCGATCGTGCACATAGATGTGCCCGGTCTTGCCGGCATGGATGACGCCGGGAATCGTCTTGCCGCTCTTGTCCTTGACGTTGACCAGCACCGTCGGGCTGACCGCGTCGAGGTCCCAGACGTCATGGGCGATGTACTGGAAGTGGCAGACATACTTGCCGGTGTCGAGATCGAGCGAGACCAGCGAATTGGTGTAGAGGTTGTCGCCGGGCCGGTTCGACCCGTCGAGGTCGGGCGACGGGTTGCCGACGACGAAGTAGATCCGGTTGGTCGCGAGATCGACCGACGGGTTCTGCCACACGCCGCCACCGAGCTTGGCATAGGGATCGCCGATCTTGGCGAGCATGTCCTTCTCGGCCTGGATATTGCGATGCATGTCACGGCCGGTGGCATCCTTGGTCGCCCAGACACCGACGGAGTTCTCCGGAATGGTGTGGAAATTCCAGAGCTGCTTGCCGGTCTTGGCGTCATAGGCGCGCACGAAGCCGCGGATGCCGTACTCGCCGCCATTGGTTCCGATCAGCACCTTGTCCTTGACCACGGTCGGCGCCATCGTCTCGCTGTAGCCGAGCTCGGGATCGGCGATGTTGGTGGTCCAGACCACCTCGCCGGTCTTGGCGTTCAGCGCCATCAGCTTGGAATCGAGCGTCGCCAGATAGACCCGGTCGCCGAGCACCTGGACGCCGCGATTGTTGGGACCGCAGCAATAAACCGTGATCGGGCCCATCTTGTGGGCGTAGTGCCAGAGCTGCTGACCGGTCTTGGCGTCGAGCGCATAGACATGGCTGAACGACGTCGTGACAAACATCACGCCATCGACGACGATCGGAGACGTCTCAAGCGATTCCTTGACGTCGGTCTGGAAGATCCATGCGACGTGCAGGTCCTTCACATTGTCCCGGCTGATCTGCTTGCCCGGATAGAATCGCGTCTGGGCATAGTTGCCGTTGGTGAGCAGGAAGTCCCTGGTGTTCTTGTCGGCGGCGTTGAGCTGCTCCTGGGTCACCGGAGAAACATTGGCGTTGCCGAGGACCGACTGCTTCTCCTGCTTGACTTCCTGCGCGATGGCGGCGCCCGACAACAGGCCAACGCCGAGCGCGGCGGCGAATGCCGCAATCCCTCTCACATACATATCTTCCCCCGTTGTTTCTTGGTTGCAATATTAGGGATGCGTGTCTGCTACTTCCCTTCGAGGCCCGGTCGCCCTGGCGAGCCCGCAACCCGTTGCGTGGCCTGGTTGCGCTGCAATAGACGATCAAAAAAGGACGAAGACAGGTATCGATGGATGGATTCCATGTTAGCGCGGTCTTTCACAAAGACAACCGATGCGCTCAATGCGAAGCCGAAGCAGCATGACTTCGCACGATCGAAATGCAGCGATCGCGGGTTGGCATCAAATCCGAGCGATATCGGGTGCTTCGGACGCTTTCACGCATCGCCGGGCAGATTTGCCTTCGCAGGCGCAGCACGCAAAATGAGACTAAGCGTCAAGCGACGGCATCGCGCGGGAGGCCGCGCCGGCTGAGGCCCTGCATGGCTTACCAATAGTCGGCCGGCAACTCCCGGCTGCGCGGCGGATCGGCGCCGGGCCGCGTGCAGGTGAAAGCGGCGCATTTGCAGGCAAAGGACAACGCACGGGTCAGCTCGGCTGCGGAGACGTCGCGCAACTGCGGCTGCGCGATCCGGTCCAACCGATGCAACGCGGCGAGCAGCGCCGCCTGAAAGCTGTCGCCGGCGCCGATCGTATCGACGACGTTGACCACCGGCGCTTCGGCCGCGATCGGTCCTGCCTTGCGATGCCAGGCGCAAGCGCCATCATTGCCGCGCGTAATGACGACGAGCGATGCGCCGCCCGACAGCAGCGTCTCGGCCCGCGCAGCATGGGCCTCGTCACCGAACAGATAGGCGAAGTCGACGTCGGACATCTTTACGATGTCGGCATTGCCGCAGAACGCCAGCATGCGCGCGCGATAGGCGTCCTTGTCCTTGACGAGGTTCGGTCGGCAGTTCGGATCGAGCGAGATCGTCACGTTCGGCCGCGCATCCTCGATCAAGGCCAGCGTCTCCGCCGCACCCTTGTCATGGACCAGCGTGGTCGAGCCGGTGTGCACGCAGGTGACGCCGTCAAGCGCGACCGCATCGCGCCGATAGGTCCAGTTCCGCGACGCAGTGTCGGCGTCATAGAAGGCGTATTGCGTCTCGGTGCCGGTGACGCGCGCAAAGGCCAGCGTGGCCTGGCGATTGCTCCGCGTGGCGCGACGAAGATCGACGCCGGACGCCGCGGCATGATCGGCGATCATCCTGCCGAAGGTGTCGGTCGAGATGCCGCCGACAAAGCCGGTGGGAACATCGAGCCGGGCGCTGCCGATCGCGATGTTGAGGCAGGAGCCGCCGACGGCGGGCGTCAAGGCCTCACGTCCGTCCGCCGTCTTCGACGGCAGGAAATCGATCAGCGCATCTCCGCAACTCAGCAGCATGGGGCAAACCTTACGTCGGCGCTTCGCCGGGCACCCGCCTCATCGCCTCGCGGCTGTCGCGGTCAAGCTCTCGCAGCAGCTTGTGCACGCCGCGCTTCTTGCGGTGGAACTCGGCGAGCTCCGGCCTGGTCGGCTCGCTCAACCGTCCAAGCGCCGACATGCCGGCCATCGCCGCATTGATCGAGTTGTGCGCGCCGCTGGCGACCGCGCCCAGCATCGCGGCGCCGAGCAAGACGGGTTCTTGGGTCTGCGGCAGTGCCACCGTGTAGCCTGTCGTGTCGGCCATGATCTGGCGCACCAGGGGGCTGCGACTCGCGCCGCCGCCGATCACGATGGTCTTGCCGTTGACGCCATGCGCCTGCAAGGCGTCGATGACGTCGGCAAGGCCATAGGCCAGCCCGCACAGGCCGGCGATGAACAGCCGCTCCAGCGCCGCCACGTCGGTGTCGAGATCGAGCCCCGCGATCACGGCACGCGAGCCGGGATCGGCATAGGGCGAACGGTTGCCGAGGAATTCCGGCAGAACGTGAACGTTGCGCGCGAGCAGCGCCGCAGCACCGGCATTGCCGCTGCGCGCCAGGATGCGCTTCTCGAGATATTCGATGACGTCGACGCCGTCGGTCTTCGCCGCGAGCGCAACCTCGGCATGCGCCGGATGCGACTTGAGCAGGTGATCGATCGCGGCGCCCGCCGCCGATTGGCCGCCCTCGTTCAGCCAGAAGCCCGGCACCATGCCTTCGAAATACGGGCCCCAGACGCCGGGCACGAAGCAGGGATCGACCGTCGTCGCCATGATGCAGGCCGACGTTCCCATGATGTAGGCGAGCCGTTGGCAGACATCGACCTCGGCGCCGGAGCCATCGCGGCCGCCGATCGCGCCGACGCCGCCGGCATGGGCATCGATCAGGGGGGCACCGACCGCGGTTCCCGGCAGCAGGCCGAGATCGCGCGCGGCATCCTCGGACAGCCCGCGACCGAGCGGCGAGCCGGGCGGCACGATCTCGCTGCCGATCCGCCCAAAACGGTCGGCCGCGAGCGCCTCGAGCCCGACCCGCTTGAAAAAGGATTCACTCCAGCCGCCCTCGCCGGCGACATAGGTCCATTTGCAGGTGACCGTGCAGGTCGAGCGCGCCAGCGAGCCGGACGCGCGGAATGAGAGATAGTCGGCAAGATCGAAGAAATGCCCGGCGGCCTCGAAGGTCGCGGGCAGATGCCGCTTCAGCCAGAGGATCTTCGGGATCTCCATCTCCGGCGAGATGGCGCCGCCGACATAGCGCAGCACCTTGTCGCCGGTCGCGTTGACGAATTCGGTTTCGTCCATCGCGCGGTGGTCCATCCAGACCACGACATTGCGTACGGGATCGCCCGACGGGCTGACGGTGAGCGGCCGGCCTTCCCCATCCAGCACAACCAGCGAACAGGTCGCGTCGAAGCCGATGCCTTTGACGTGTTCGGCGGCAACCGCAGCCTCCCGCATCGCACCGCGCACGGAGGCGACGCAGGCCGCCCAGATGTCATCGGACGATTGCTCCACGATATCGCCGGGCTCGTGCCAGACCCGGATCGGATGCCGGGCCGACCCGAGCAGCTTCCCCGACTCGTCGAACACGCCCGCCCGGGCGCTGGTGCTGCCGACGTCCACCCCGATATAGGCTTGCCGCATGACCGCTCTATCTTCCGTTGAGCACGATCCCCGGGCGCAAGCCTACCAGCAAGTGTAGCCGCCATCGACCAGAACGATGCTTCCGGTCATCAGGCTCGCCGCCTCGGACGCCAGGAACAGCACCACGGAGGCGATCTCGTCAACCTGCCCCATCCGCGCCATCGGGGTTCCACCGATCCAGGCGTCGTACATTCTGGGGCTGTTCTTCACGAAGGCGTTCAGCGGCGTCTCGATATAGGTCGGCGCCACGGCGTTGACGCGAACCCCGCGCGCGCCCCATTCGGCGGCGAGCGATTTCGTCAGGTGATGCACCGCGGCCTTGGAGGCGTTGTAGAAGCACTGTTCCTGCGGCTTGTTGACGATGAAGCCGGACATCGAGCCGACATTGACGATGGTGCCGGATTTCGCCTTCAGCATGTGATTGCCGAAGGCGCGACAGCACCAGAAGGTGCCGTTCAAGTTGACGTCGATGACGTTGAGCCAGTGCTCGTCGGTTACGGTCTCGGCCGGCGTCTCGCTGCGGGCGATGCCCGCATTGTTGACGAGAATGTCGACCTTACCGTACTTGCCGACCAGTTCGTCGGCGACCGCGGCGACGCGACCGGAATCCGTCACGTCCATCAGCGCGATGTCGGCGTCAAAGCCCTTGGCCTTCAGCGCCGCCTGCGCGTCATTGGCAACCTTGGCGTCGCGATCGCCGATGATGACCTTGGCGCCGGCTTCGGCGAGCGCCTCGGCGCAGGCGAGCCCGATGCCCTGACCCGCGCCGGTGATGATGGCGGTCTTGCCGCCGAGCCTGAATTTTTCGAGATACATTTTCTTCTTCCTTAGCTTCTCTTTGAGCATGATCTGTTCGGAACGCCGCTTCACGCTTTGCGCTAACGCGGCCCCTCCGGGTCCGGATCACGCTCTACGCGTGAATCGATTTTCCGCTGTCGTCGAAACGGTGGATGCGCGCCGGATCCGGGATCAGCGACACTCGGTCGCCGGGATGCAAGTCGAGCTCGCCGACATAGCGCGCGGTCAGCATTCCCAGCGGTCCGGCGTCGACATAGAGGAAGGTGTCGCTGCCGAGATGCTCGGCGACCGAGACGGTGCCGTGCCAGCCGCCCTGCCCGTCGCGCTCGACCTTCAGATGCTCGGGCCGCACCCCGATGGTCGCGCCGCCCTGCTGCTTGGCGATCTCACCGGTGACGAAATTCATCTTCGGCGAGCCGATGAAGCCGGCGACGAACAGATTGGCCGGCTTTTCGTAGAGCTCGAGCGGCGATCCGTATTGCTCGATCTTGCCGCCGTTCAGCACCACGATCTTGTCCGCCATGGTCATGGCCTCGACCTGGTCGTGGGTGACGTAGATCGCCGTGGTGCCGAGCTGCTTCTGCAACCGCGTCACCTCGAGCCGCATCTGCACGCGCAGCGCGGCATCGAGATTGGACAGCGGCTCGTCGAACAGGAACGCCTTCGGCTCGCGCACGATGGCGCGCCCGATCGCGACGCGCTGGCGCTGGCCGCCGGAGAGCTCGCGCGGCTTGCGGTCGAGATAGGGCGTCAGATTGAGCGTCGCCGCGGCCGCCTCGACCTTGCGGTTGATCTCGCCCTTGGCGATCCCGGCCATCTTCAGGCCGAACGCGATGTTGCCGCGCACGCTCATATGCGGATAGAGCGCGTAGGACTGGAACACCATCGACAGCCCGCGCTTGGCCGGCGGCACGTCGACCACATTGCGTCCGTCGATCAGGATGGCGCCGCCGGTGACATCCTCGAGCCCTGCGATCAGCCGCAGCAGCGTGGTCTTGCCGCAGCCGGACGGACCGACGAACACGACGAAGGAGCCGTCGGCGATGTCGAGATCGGCGCCCTTGATGATGTGGACCGGCCCGAACGATTTTTGCACACCCTGCAGCGTAATCTGACCCATGGCAAAAGCCTTTCTGCTACTTGACCGCGCCGAAGGTCAGTCCGCGGACTAGCTGCCGCTGACTGAACCAGCCGAGCACGAGAATGGGCGCGATCGCGAGCGTCGACGCCGCCGACAATTTCGCCCAGAACAATCCTTCCGGGCTGGAATAGGACGCGATGAAGACGGTGAGCGGCGCCGCCTCGAGCGTCGACAGATTGAGGGTCCAGAACGCCTCGTTCCACGCCAGGATCAGATTGAGCAGCAACGTCGAGGCCAGCCCCGGCACCGCCATCGGCGTCAGCACATAGATCAGCTCGCGCCCGATCGTGGCGCCGTCCATCCGCGCCGCCTCGAGGATGTCCTTGGGGATCTCCTTGAAATAGGTGAACAGCATCCAGATCACGATCGGCAGATTGCCGAGGCACAGGATGAAGATCAGGCCAGAGCGGGTGTCGAGCAGACCGAAGGTGCGGTAGATCAGATAGATCGGCACCAGCACGCCGACCGGCGGCATCATCTTGGTAGACAGCATCCAGAGCAGCACGTCCTTGGTCCGCTTGGTCGGCGAGAACGCCATCGACCACGCCGCCGGGATCGCGATCAGCATCGCGATCAAGGTCGAGCCGCCGGCAATGATGATCGAGTTGAGCGCGTGGTGGAAATAGTCGCTGCGCTCCTGCACCGTGGCATAGTTCTCGGTGGTCCAGTGAAAGAACAGGAACGAGGGTGGGATCGCGAACGCCTCGAGCTCGGTCTTGAAGCTCGCCAGCACCATCCAGAGGATCGGGAAGAAGATCAGGAAGCCGACCAGCCAGGCCGCCGCCGTCGAGATCACCTTGCGCCGTGTCGTGACCATCCGCGCCATGACGTTACGCCTCCAGATTCCGGCCGACGATACGAACGAGGAAGAAGGCGACGATGTTGGCGAGGACCACCGCGACCAGGCCACCCGCCGAGGCGCTGCCGACATCGTACTGGATCAGCGCCTGCGAATAGATCAGGAAGGCGATGTTGGTGGTCTGCAGGCCGGGGCCGCCGCCGGTGGTGACGAAGATCTCCGCGAACACCGTGAGCAGGAAGATGGTTTCGATCAGGATCACCACGGTGATCGGGCGCGCCAAATGCGGCAGCGTGATGTAGATGAAGGTCGAGATCGCGCTGGCGCCGTCCATCTCGGCCGCCTCCTTCTGCTCCTCGTCGAGCGATTGCAGCGCGGTGAGCAGGATCAGGGTTGCGAACGGCAGCCATTGCCAGGAGATGATCAGGATCACCGAGAACAGCGGCGCGTCGTTGAACCAGTCGATCGCCGGCAGCCCGAACAGATGCGCGATCCAGGCGAACAGGCCCGACACCGGATGCATCAACAGGTTCTTCCAGACCAGCGCGCTCACCGTCGGCATCACGAAGAACGGCGCGATCACCATCAGGCGGACGATCGAGAGCCCGACCACCTGCTGGTCGAGCAGCAGCGCCAGCGGCACGCCGAGGATGATCGTGATCGCGAGCACCGAGCCGACCAGCACCAGGGTGTTCTGCAACGAGGCGAGGAAGGCCGGATCGGTCAGGAAGTAGCGGAAATTCTCCAGCCCAACGAATGATTCAGAGCCGGGATCGAGCAGATTGTAATGCAGGGTCGCGAAATAGATCGTGAGCGCCAGCGGCACGATCATCCAGATGAACAGCAGCGCCACGGCGGGCGTGAGCAGCGTGCGTGCAAGCAGTTGGGTCTGCTGGGTCGCCATCCCCGCCTCCTTCTCAAGGAAAGGAGCGACCATCCCGCTGCGGGACAGGATGGTCGCAAGTGGCCCAGCTCGGGAGGTCTAAGCTGGTCGGGCGGCCAAGGCGCTCGTCACGCCCTGGCTATCGGGTCGCGGTGAGTTTATTTGATGTATCCCGCACGCTTCATTTCGCGCTCGGTCGCGGACTGCGCAGCGGTGAGCGCCGCATCGACGGTGGTCGAACCTGAGAGCGCCGCGGAGAACTGCTGGCCCACCTGGGTGCCGATACCCTGGAATTCAGGGATCGCCGCATACTGCACGCCGACGTAAGGCACCGGCTTCACCGTCGGCTTGTTTGGATCGGCGGCATCGATCGAGGCCAAGGTCAGCTTGGCGAAGGGCGCGACCTTCAGATAGTCGGGGTTGTTGTACAGCGAGGTGCGCGTGCCCGGCGGCACGTTGGCCCAGCCTTCCTTCGCGGCGACGAGCTTGGTGTAGTCCTTGCTGGTCGCCCAGGCGATGAACTTCTCGGCCGCCTCGACCTTCTTCGAGCCGGCGGGGACCGCGAGACTCCACGCCCACAGCCAGTTGGCGTTCTTGCCGAGCCCGGTGTTCGGCGCCAGCGCAAAGCCGACCTTGTCGGCGACCGTGGATTCCTTCGGATTGCTGACGAACGACGCCGCCACGGTGGCATCGATCCACATCGCGCATTTGCCGGCGTTGAACAGTGCGAGGTTCTCGTTGAAGCCGTTGGAAGAGGCGCCGGGAGGGCCGGCCTGCTTCATCAGATCGACATAGGTCGTCAGCGTCTTCTTCCATTCCGGCGAGGTGAATTGCGGCTCCCACTTCTCGTCGAACCAGCGCGCACCGTAGGAATTGGCCATCGCGGTCAGGAACGCCATGTTCTCGCCCCAGCCGGCCTTGCCGCGCAGGCAGATGCCATAGACGCCGGCGGACTTGTCGGTCAGCTTCTTGGCGGCGTCGACCACGAAGTCCCAGGTCGGGCTCTCCGGCATCTTCAGGCCGGCCTTGTCGAACAGGTCGGTGCGATACATCACCATCGAGCTTTCGCCGTAGAACGGCGCGGCATAGAGCTTGCCGTCGACCGAGACCGCATCCTTGATCTTGGGCAGGAGGTCGCCGACGTCGTAATCGGCGCCGAGCTTGTCGAGCGGCACCAGCCAGTTCTTCTTGGCCCAGATCGGCACCTCATAGGTGCCGATGGTGAGCACGTCGAACTGGCCGCCCTTGGTGGCGATGTCGGTGGTCACGCGCTGGCGCAGCACGTTCTCCTCGAGCGTCACCCATTTGACGGTGATGTCGGGATTCTTCGCGGTGAATTCGCTGGTGAGCCCCTGCATGCGGATCATGTCGCCATTGTTGACGGTCGCCACCGTCAGCGTGGTCTGGGCGATCGAGGGGGCAGAGATCAAAACAGCAGCCGCGCCCGCAACGGCGCAAAGGACGTTTTTCAAGGTGACCTCCCTTTGTCACGTTGAGCATATGCCCACGTGTTGAGCGTATGTTCACTCCGTCGCCAAACTTTGTCAAGCACGCGGGAGCGCCGTCCCGCGCGTTCGCGGGTTCCACTGCACGCTGGAATGGAGGTGTCTGCGGAGATGAAGAAGGGCGCTGAGACCCAGACGGCAACTCGATTTGCGGCCACAGCGGGACAGCGCTCCCTCGCCCCGTTCTTACGGGGAGAGGGTTGGGGTGAGGGGCTCTTTCCGCGCATACGAAGCGGACGAATGCGCGGAGATTCCCCCTCACCCGGATCGCATCTCCGATGCGATCCGACCTCTCCCCGCAAGCGGGGCGAGGTGAAGTACGACTCGTGGCGCCTAACGATCCAGCACCGCGCGCGCGGTGGCCTCATCGGTGATGAGGCCGTTGATCACCCGGCCCGCCAATGCGGCCTTGATCGAGGGCACCTTGGCGGCGCCGACCGCCGCGGCGATCGTGGTCGCTTCCGCTGGGATCTGCGGCGGAATGCTGGTCAGCCGCTTGTTGGTGCCGCCCTTGATCAGACGGCCCTTGGCGTCATAGGCCCAGCCGGTCACCTCGCCGACCGCGCCGAGCCGCATCATCTCCAGCAGTTCCTCGCGGGTGACGAAGCCGTCGACATGGACCTGGGCCTTCTGGTCCATCTGGCCGATGCCGATCAGCCGCAGATCGGCCTTGGCGGCGACCGCCCTCACCCGCGCGATCGGGTCGATGCGCACCATGCGGTTGCGCTCGCCCTCGCTCGACATCAGGAACGGCAGCGGCATCGGGTAATGGCGCGCGCCGGTGCGGTCGGCGAGCCGTCCCACCGTGTCGTAGAAGCTCGCCGAGCCGTCGGCGGAGATGTTGCCGACCAGCGAGACGATCTGGTGATCGGGCCGCTCGATCGGCGAGACCCGCTCGACCGCGGCGCGCACCGCGCGGCCGGTGCCGAGCGCCACGATCACAGGCGTCTCCGAGCGCAGCGTCGTCTCCAGCAGATTGGCGCTGCGCTCGGCGATCCCTGCATTGGACAGCGGCGCCGCCGGATCGGTCGGCACGACGTCGCAATGCACCAGATCGAACCGCGCCTTCAGCCGGGAGGCCAGCTCCATGCAGGCCGCGATGGGGTGTTCGAGGCGAAACGTGATCAGCCGCTCCGCGAGGCACAGCGACACCAGACGCTGCGCCGAGGCGCGCGACACCTGCAGCATTTTCGCAATCTCATCCTGGGTGTGGCCCGCGATGAAATACAGCCAGCCGGCGCGCGCCGCATCGTCGAGGCGAGACTTTTCGTTGTCGGGCGCAGCCATCGTCTTGCGTCAGCCTTCCATCCAGAAATCCGTCATCGCGGCGAAGATTCGATCCGCCCCCGCTTGCCGCAGCAGAGCACTGCCATCCGCCAACCGATAGTGGGCGCCGCCGACAAATCCCCACACTTTCATGCCCGCCGCCTTCGCGGCCATCACGCCGCTGACGCTGTCTTCGATCACGAGCGTGCGGCGCGGCGCGGCGCTCATGGCGCTTGCCGCATGCAAGAACAGATCCGGGGCCGGCTTGCCGCGCTTGACCATCTGCGCGGTGTAGAGCCGCGGCCCGAAGCTGGCGGCGAGGCCGGTCAGCTCCAGCGAGAACTTCACCCGCTCGAGATCGCTCGATGAGGCGACACAATATGGCAGCCGCAATTCCTCGAGCACCGCCGCGATGCCGGCGATCGGCTTCAGCCGGGAGCGGAAGGTCTCACGGACCTGCAGCGCGAGGTCAGGCAGAAACGTCTCGGGCAACGGCTTTCCCACGCCCCGGCAGTAGTCGACCAGGGCCGCGGTGCTGCGGCCGAGGAAGAGCTCGAGCGCCCGCTCGGTGCTCATCCCGATGCCGGCCCGAACCATCGCCTCGGCAAGGCAGCGGCAGCTCAATTCCTCGCTGTCGACGAGCACGCCGTCGCAGTCAAAGATGACGAGATCGGTCTCGGGAAGCCGCTGATCCATCCCGGCATGAGATCATATGCTCACACCATGAGCAATAGATCACGATTTCCGCGCGGAATGCCGCGCCTCAAATGGTCGCGGTGCACCGCCAGGGATGCTGTGCGACAAGGCGAAATGCCGCATGACACACCTCTGATCGCGACCGTCGTCGCGGGCCTCGGCCTCGCTTTTGTCTTCGGAACCATCGCCCAGCGCTTTCGGGTTCCGCCACTGGTCGGTTATCTGCTCGCGGGCGTGGCCGTCGGTCCCTTCACGCCCGGCTTCGTTGCCGATCAGGCGCTGGCAACCGAGCTGGCGGAGCTCGGTATCATTCTCCTGATGTTCGGCGTCGGCCTGCATTTCTCGCTGAACGATCTGTTGTCGGTGCGCGCGATCGCGGTGCCCGGCGCGATAGCGCAGATTGCGGTCGCCACATTGATGGGCCTCGGCCTCGCGCTATTGATGGGCTGGACCGTCGGCGCGGGTCTGGTGTTCGGCCTCGCGCTGTCGGTCGCAAGTACCGTCGTGCTGTTGCGCGCGCTGCAGGAGCGCCGCCTGATGGACACCGAACGCGGCAAGATCGCGGTCGGCTGGCTGATCGTCGAAGACCTCGCCATGGTGCTGGCGCTGGTGCTGTTCCCGGCGGTGGCGAGCTTGCAGGGCGGCGATGGCGCGGCGCTCACCTCCGACCCGCTCGCCGCCCGTTTCGGTCTCGGGCTCACCGGCGTGCTGGTGCTGACGCTGATCAAGATCGCCGTGTTCATCGCGCTGATGCTGGTGGTCGGACGCCGGCTGATCCCGTGGGTCCTGCACTACATCGCGCATACCGGCTCGCGCGAGCTGTTCCGGCTGACCGTGCTCGCGATCGCGCTCTGCATCGCGTTCGGCGCGACCAAGCTGTTCGGCGTCTCGCTGGCGCTCGGCGCCTTCTTCGCCGGAATGATGCTGCGGGAATCGCCGCTCAGCCAGCGCGCGGCCCAGGAGACCCTGCCGCTGCGCGATGCGTTCGCGGTGCTGTTCTTCGTCTCCGTCGGCATGCTGTTCGACCCGATGAGCGTGGTCCGCGAGCCCTGGCCATTCGTCGCGACGCTGTTCGTCATCGTGGTCGGCAAGTCGATCGCAGCCCTTCTGATCGTCGTGCTGTTCCGTCATCCGATGGCAACTGCCCTGATGATCTCGGCGAGCCTCGCCCAGATCGGCGAATTCTCCTTCATCCTGGCCGAAATCGGCGTTGCGCTCAATCTGCTGCCAAAGGCCGGCCGCGACCTGATCCTGGCGGGCGCGATCTTCTCGATCATGCTCAACCCGCTGGTGTTCGCGGTCGTCGACTGGCTGACGTCGCGGCTCGATAAGCCGCAGACCTCCTCGCCAACTGCCGCAGCTTCTGAACCAATCCCGGTCACTGAATTGCAGGATCACACCATCCTGGTCGGCTACGGCCGGGTCGGCAGCATCGTCGGCGATGCGCTGCATCAACGCAGCGCGCCGTTTCTCGCGGTCGAGGCATCCGACGACATGGTCGCCAAGCTCAAGGAGCGCGGCATCGAAGCGCTGATGGGCAACGCCGCGCGCGCCAGCGTGCTGCGCGCGACCAATCCGGCCGGCGCGCGATCGCTGGTCATCGCCATTCCCGAAGCCTTCGAGGCCGGCCAGATCGTCGAACAGGCGCGCGCCGCGAATGCCGATATCCAGATCATCGCCCGTGCACATTCCGACGCCGAGGTCGATCATCTCAAAGCACTTGGCGCCGACATCGTGATCATGGGCGAGCGCGAGATCGCCCGCGGCATGATCGAGGAGCTCGACAGGGCGCGTCCGGCTGCTATGCGAACGGCCGAGCAGGATTCGGCAGCTTGAGATAGACTGCACCCACCGTACAGATGCGCGCCGCGCGTCACGCGATGAAGGAGATCGAGCGATGGCCTTCAAGAGCCCGCACGTATCGCTGGTGTCGTTCTCGGTCGAGATCGGCGCCGCGGACACGACAAACGTCATGCAGATCGAGACCGACTTGCATCTGAACACCCGTCATCCGAGCTATGACGCGGCCGCCGTGGAGCGGCTGGTGCGTGACGCACAAGCCTATCTCGCCGGCAATGCCGGCCAGGTCACCCGGATCCGACTGGTCTCCACCCGCGGCGGCCAGACCTAAAGCCTCATTATTTGAGCTCTTTGTTTGAGCGTGATCACCGTGCAAACGCTTTGCGTCTGTCGCGAGGGAAAACCGGCTTCCACTTTTCCGGATCATGCGCTAGTGTGCTGAATGCGAAGTTCGTGCAACTTCGCGGCAGCCACTTTCACGAACTTCGCATTCATAAAGCACACTAGAATCACAAGTTCGCTAGTGTCCTTATCGAATCCGAAGTTCGCCCCGAAGGTGCGGCAAATGATGCGAACTTCGGATTCGGGACACTAGCTGCCAAGGAATGCCGGCGCCAGATCCTCCTGCACGATGACGTTGGCGGCTTCCGTCGTCAGTTCGCTGCCGACCAGGTCAAGATTCTTGGCGGCCTCGAACAGCATCGACCGGACGTCGTCCGGCGTCAACACGCCTTTCGCGATCAGCTTGCGCACCAGCGCCTGCAGGATAAGAACGTCGATCTCGCCATGCGCCAGCGGCGTCGGCTTGTCCGTCATGATCGCCTCCCAGGTTGATCCCAAGGCTGAGTCCCAAGGCTGAGGTTCATCGCAAGTGAGGCGCCTAGCGCGGTGGTGACGCCATGTCCTTGTGCAATTGTTCGAACGCGCGGCGCAGGCCGTGCAGCTGATCGACCAGATGAAGGATGACGTCGATGCCCTCGTCGTTGACGCCGAAGTCGCCCTTCAGGTCGCGGATCAGATGCGCGCGCGCCACGTCGGTGTCGGAGAAGCTGATCTCGCTGGCGGTCTCGTCCGGCACGAGCCATTGCTGCTCGATCCAGAACTCCAGGGTCTGCACCTCCAGACCCGCATCGATGAGGAACTGCTGCTTATTCATGATGCACCATCCTCGCGCGGATCGAATGCCTTTCGATCCCAGTTCGACACAAACGCCTCGAGCTCGGGATCGGGTCCCTTGGGCAGGACCACCTTGAGCTTGACGAGCTCGTCGCCATGGCCTCCGCCGACGCGGGGCGCACCCTTGCCGCGCAACCGCATGGTCGTGCCGGTGTTCGATCCCTTCGGAACCGTCATGGTCACGGCACCGGTCGGCGTCGGAACGCGGACTTTTCCGCCGAGCACCGCCTCGGACAGCGAGATCGGCAGTTCCAGCGTAATGTCGTCACCCTCGCGGGTGAAGCGCGGGTCGGGGCGAACTTCCACCTCGATCAGCGCATCGCCGGGACCGCCCTTGCCGCTGCCGGGCATGCCCTTGCCGCGCAGACGAATGATCTGGCCATCGACGAGCCCCGGTGGGATCGTCACATCGAGCGTACCGCCGTCGGGAAGCGTCAGCCGCTTGCTCGCACCGGTGATCGATTCCGCGAAGTCGATCGCGAGAGCGTAATGCAAATCGCGGCCGCGCCGGTTGGCGCGCGCCTGCTCGCTGCGCCGGAGCAATTCGGCGAAGGCGTCGTCCTGGTCCATGTAGTCGGCATAGCCGGAACTGTCGGCATAGGGATGCCCCGCATCCGCGGTGGCGAAATCCCTGTAGTAGCGATGCTGCGGCCGCTCGACGCCATCAGCATCGATCTCGCCGGCATCGAAGCGCTTGCGCTTCTCGGCATCCGAGAGCAGATCGTTCGCAGCAGCGACTTCCTTGAATTTGTCTTCGGCCGCCTTGTCACCCGGATTGAGGTCCGGGTGCAGCTTCTTCGCCAGCTTGCGATAGGCCTTCTGGATATCGGCCGCAGACGCCGTCGGGGCAACGCCAAGAACCTCGTACGGATTTCTCACAACCTGCTCCGCAACACCGTGAGTGCACCTGTAATCATGAGGGCGCAAAAGCAGGCGATTTGCAAGTGCGCAGGCGCGCCGCCCGGAAGCGGCCGACGCAGCATGCGCTCACGTGACATGACAAGTTAGGATGTATGTCCGGGGTCCAGATAAGTGGGCATGTTCTTTTGCTGCTGCGGCGTCATCTTGGCGGTATCCGCCTTGCCTGGCACGCCCCGCGGACCGAGCAGGGCGCGCTGCATATCGTCCTCGCTCAAACGCGGCTTGCCATCGTCGAGCTGTCCATCGCCACCGTGACTCTGTTCCATGACCAACCTCCCGTGATGATCGCTTGCACAGGCGGAACAATACCGCGCTCCGCCGGAACGAGCCAGCGGAGCGCGGACGTGCCTTAGTGTTGCTCCTGCCGCTTCTCCTCTGCGGGATGACCTGCCGCAGGCGCAGCATGCGGAGCGGCATGCGGAGCGGCGTGCGGCTCCGGCCGTGCCGCCGGCTGGGGATGGGCGGCCTGCGGCTGCGGATGCGGCTCAGGGCGCGCCATCGTCTCCGGGTGCGCTTGCGGCTTCGCTGCTGGCTCCGGTCGCGCTTCGGGCCTCGCTGGCTCGGGCCGCGCGACGGGCTTCGCGGCAGGCTCGGGACGCGGCTCTTCCTTGCGCACCTCTTCGGGCCGCTTCTCCTGCACGGCAGGCCGCGTCGCTTCTGCAGGATGCGGCTCAAGCTTCGGCTCGGCGGCAGGCGCCGCGCGCTTCTCTTCGACCGCGGGCCTGTTCGCTTCGGCGGACGGATGCGCCGCAACGCCCTTCTCGGGAACCGGAAGCGCGTGGGCAGGTGCCGGCGCAGCAGGGTGCGGCTCGGCCTTGGTCTCGGGAGCAGGTGCTCCGCGCTTCTCCTCGGCCGCGGGCTTGTTCGCCTCGGCGGGCGGATGCGCCGCCGGAAGCTCCTTTCCCGGGACTGGGAGCGCATGGGAATCAGCCGGTGCGGGTGCAGGTGCAGCTCCCGGGTGCCCCGGCTCCCCGGCCGCCGGCCGTGCGGCGTTGGCCGGCACCGCTTCGCCGGCCGGCCGCGCGCGAACCACGCCCGGTCCCTTCAATTCGCCGGGACGCGCCGTTGCGGCGACTGCGGGCACGCCATTGTTGGTCCGCTTGAACAGGCTCGGATCCTGGCTTGCGGTCTCGACCTGCTTGCGTTGCAACGGCGTCGCCGCGAAGTGCTGCTCCTTGGCGACCGCGCGCTCGGCCGGCGTCGGCCGCACCTCGATGCCGCCGCGGCCGCCATTGTAGCTGACGTTGTTGACGGTGGTCTGATTGATCGTGACATTCTTCTCGTAGACGTTGGTGATCCGCGCACCCTGCAGATTGTTCACGGTCCGATTGTAGAAGAAGTTGCCGTGATCCCAGCGGCCGCCTTCATAGCCCGACCCGCCGTAGCCGAAGCCGTAATTGATGCCACCGTAGAAGCCGACGCGATCACCCCAGTAGCCCTGATGGAAGATGAAGCCGCCGCCGAACGCGCCCCAATAACCAGGTGTCCACAGCAGCCCGACCCGCGGCGGCTGCACCCAGGTGCCCGGCACCCAGTAGTAATCGCCGCGATCCTCGTCCCACGACCAGTTGCCCGGCGACCACATATAGCCGGGACCAGGCACCGGCGGCTGATCGTAGGTCGGCAACGGCGGCGGCGCGGTCTCGACGGCAGAGACCGGCGCGCATGCCGCATCCTGCGCGATTGCGGGCACCGCGGTCGCATAGAACAGCGCCGTGGCAATCGCTGCACACGACGCGGTCGAAAGGAGACGAGTTGTCATTGGGAGCCTCTTCGATGAGCACGTTCAACGTGAGACGGAACAAAGGTTCCGTGCATCGGCAATGCACCGACACACTTCATCGCTAGCGCCTTGACCTTACACCAGGCTGAAACGCATCGACGCAAACGGAAACGCGCTCATCCGGCTATTCATGGTCGGTTCAGAGCGCGCCGTGATGCAACGTTGCGCGATGCAGTGGAACATCGCGCGTTGCTTCTCTGCATCATCGGGCGAGCTACGCGAAACGCGACGTGATCGATTCCGATAGCGTGTCCCGATCATGCCTTTGGCCTTTGTACGATCACGGCGATCCATGCTCATCCAGCACTCGCTTCGCGAGCCCGGCGATCCATCGAACCGCAATCAGCGCGACGCGTGCACCCGGCTTGCCCGCGCGGCCGTAGCAGTGCCCCCGGATGAGTGCCAGCGACGAACATCAGCCCTCACAACGGCTTAACCGAAGCATCCCAGCGAGCGCGCTGCGCGATTGACACTCCCCTGAAAGGACCACACGATGCGAGATGCGGCAGCCTTTGGCCCGCGGTTTTCCGCCGGCGCAATTGCACGGGGCTGTTGCATGATGGATGTCATCGTTCCGCCATCTGTCGCCGACGGAACTGCGTGGCATAATGGATCTCGACGAGCCTGCGTTGCCTTGAGGTGGTGCCACGATGAACATAGAAAAATATACCGATCGCGTTCGCGGTTTCATTCAGTCGGCGCAATCGCTCGCGATGCGCGAGGGGCATCAGCAGTTCTCGACGCTACACATCCTGAAGGTGCTGCTCGACGACAATGAGGGCCTCGCGGCCGGCCTGATCGACCGCGCCGGCGGCAATTCGCGCGCGATCCTCAAGGCGACCGAAGACGCGCTGGCGAAGATACCGAAGGTCAGCGGCGCCGGCTCCGGACAGATCTATCTGGCGCCCGAGACCGCGCGCGCCTTCGCGGCGGCGGAACAGGCCGCCGACAAGGCCGGCGACAGTTTCGTCTCCGTCGAGCGCCTGCTGCAGGCGCTCGCAGCCGACAAGGACAGCGAGGCCGGCAAACTGCTCGCCAAGGGCGGTGTCAATCCGCAGAACCTGAATGCGGCCATCAACGCGCTGCGCAAGGGCCGCACCGCCGACAGCGCATCGGCCGAGAACGCCTATGACGCGCTGAAGAAATACGCCCGCGACCTCACCCAGGCCGCGCGCGACGGCAAGCTCGACCCGGTGATCGGCCGCGACGAGGAGATCCGCCGCACCATCCAGGTGCTGTCGCGGCGGACCAAGAACAATCCTGTGCTGATCGGCGAGCCCGGTGTCGGCAAGACCGCGATCGTCGAGGGCCTCGCGCTGCGCATCGTCAACGGCGACGTGCCGGAAAGCCTGCAGGACAAGGCGCTGCTCGCGCTCGATCTCGGCGCGCTGATCGCCGGCGCAAAGTATCGCGGCGAGTTCGAGGAACGGCTCAAGGCAGTGCTGCAGGAAGTGACCTCGGCCGAGGGCGGCATCATCCTGTTCATCGACGAGATGCACACGCTGATCGGCGCCGGCAAGGGCGACGGCGCGATGGACGCATCCAACCTGTTGAAGCCCGCGCTCGCTCGCGGCGAGCTGCATTGCATCGGCGCCACCACGCTCGACGAATACCGCAAGCATGTCGAGAAGGATGCAGCGCTGGCGCGGCGCTTCCAGCCGGTGTTCGTCTCCGAGCCGACGGTCGAGGACACCATCTCGATCCTGCGCGGCTTGAAGGACAAATACGAGCAACATCACGGCGTGCGCATCGCGGATTCGGCGCTGGTTGCAGCCGCGACGCTGTCGAACCGCTACATCACCGACCGCTTCCTGCCCGACAAGGCCATCGACCTGATGGACGAAGCGGCCGCCCGGCTGAAGATGCAGGTCGATTCCAAGCCGGAAGAACTCGACTCGCTCGACCGCGAGATCATCCGGCTGAAGATCGAGCAGGAGGCGCTGAAGAAGGAGACCGATCTCGGCTCCAAGAGCCGCCTGCAGACGCTCGAGAAGGATCTCACCGACCTGGAAAAGAAATCGGCGGATATGACTTCGAAATGGCGGTCGGAAAAGAGCAAGCTCTCCGATGCGCAGAAGATGAAGGGCGAACTCGAGCAGTTGCGTACCGAGCTTGCCAATGCGCAGCGCAAGGGAGAATTCCAGAAGGCCGGTGAGCTGGCCTATGGCCGGATTCCCGAGCTCGAGAAGAAGCTCGCGGCGGTCGAAGCCAGCGAGACCTCGTCCGCCAGCGAGACCGTGACCGCCGACAACATCGCGCAGGTGGTGTCGCGCTGGACCGGCGTGCCGGTCGACAAGATGCTGGAAGGCGAGAAGGACAAGCTGCTGCGCATGGAGGAGATGCTCGGCAAGCGCGTCGTCGGCCAGGCCGAGGCGGTCCGCGCGGTGTCGACCGCGGTGCGCCGCGCCCGCGCCGGCCTGCAGGACCCCAACCGGCCGATCGGCTCGTTCATGTTCTTAGGTCCCACCGGCGTCGGCAAGACCGAGCTTGCGAAAGCGCTTGCCGAATATCTGTTCGATGACGAGACCGCGATGATCCGCCTCGACATGTCCGAATACATGGAAAAGCATTCGGTCTCGCGGCTGATCGGCGCGCCTCCCGGTTATGTCGGCTATGATGAGGGCGGTGCCCTGACCGAAGCGGTGCGGCGGCGGCCTTATCAGGTGGTGCTGTTCGACGAGATCGAGAAGGCGCATCCCGACGTCTTCAACGTACTGCTGCAGGTGCTCGACGACGGCCGTCTCACCGACGGCCAGGGCCGCACCGTCGATTTCCGCAACACGCTGATCATCATGACCTCGAACATCGGCGCCGAGTATCTGGTCAACCAGCCGGAAGGCCAGAGCACGAGCGCGGTGCGCGAGCAGGTGATGAACATGGTACGGGCGCACTTCCGGCCCGAATTCCTCAACCGGATCGACGAGATCATCCTGTTTCACCGGCTGCAGAAGAGCGACATGGGCCGCATCGTCGAGATCCAGTTCTCGCGGCTGCGCAAGCTGCTCGAGGATCGCAAGATCGAGCTGGAGCTCGACCCGAAGGCGCGGGACTGGCTCGCCGAGAAGGGTTGGGATCCGGCTTACGGCGCCCGCCCGCTGAAGCGGGTGATCCAGCGCAGCGTGCAGGATCCGCTGGCGGAGATGATCCTTTCCGGCGATGTGCGCGACGGCTCAGAGGTAAAACTCTCGGCCACCAAGGCCGGCCTCACCTTCAACGGCAAGAAGCCGGAGAACGCGGCGGCGGACGAATTCGAACCGGTGTGAGACAGGCCGGATCGCCAACGACGCGCTGTCATCGCCGCGTCGTCTGCCGGCATCATATGCAAGCCGAATATACAAGCTGACCTGCAACCAGGAGAGCGCCATGACGCAGCACAAGATCAAGGACAACATGGAGGTCATCGGCGCCGATGGCGTGCATGTCGGCACCGTCGATCACGTCGAGGGCAACCGCATCAAGCTCAAGAAGAGCGAGAGCGACGGCTTCCACAAGGGCCATCACCACTTCATCGAGCTCGGCTTCGTGGCGGGTGTCGAAGGCTCCAAGGTTCGGCTCTCGGCCAACGCCGCGATCGCGGTGACCCTCGAGGAAGAGAAGTCCGGCAAGCCCGTCGATTGAGGCAGGCACCTCTGCAAGAGCGTGAGCCATTCGAGCCCTTGTAAAGGTTCCAGTGGCATGCTCCTCTGCCCCTGTCTGGACGCCGATCCGGCGTCCAGCGCCTGCCTTTTGTCCTCGTGGAAGTGCCGTTTAGTCAAGGAGACATGCGTGCCATCAGCCGTTCCGCAACCGGTCGCTGCGAAGCTGACGCGCGCGGCCATCTTCCTTGCGGTCACGATCAAGCCCAATCCGGAATATGACGCGGTGGTGCGGTCGCTGTGCGCCGATCTGGGCGCGCTGCTGCGTGCGGTGGGCTTCCGCGATCTCGAGGGCCGGCTGTCATGCGTCATGGGCATCGGCTCCGACGCATGGGACCGGCTGTTCGGTGCGCCGAAGCCGAAAGGCCTGCATCCGTTCCGCGAGATCAACGGCGTCCACCACGCCGTCGCAACGCCGGGTGACCTGCTGTTTCACATCCGCGCCGTGCCGATGGATCTGTGCTTCGAGCTGGCGACCCAGATCGTGACGCGGCTCGGCGATGCGGTTGCGACCTCCGACGAGGTGCACGGCTTCAAATATTTCGACGAACGCGACCTGCTCGGCTTCGTCGACGGCACGGAGAATCCGGAGGACCAGGCGGCCGCCGACGCCACCATCATCGGCGACGAGGACGCGGCGTTCGCCGGCGGCAGCTATGTGATCGTGCAAAAATACCTGCACGATCTGAAGAAGTGGAACGAGCTGCCGGTCGAGATGCAGGAAAAGATCATCGGCCGAACCAAGCTGTCCGACATCGAGCTCGACGATGCGCTGAAGCCGAGCTACGCGCATAACGCGCTGACCACGATCGTCGAGAATGGCGAGGAGCTCGATATCGTCCGCGACAACATGCCGTTCGGCAATATCAGCAGGGGCGAGTTCGGCACCTATTTCATCGGCTATGCCAAGTCCCCGCAGCGGATCGAGCAGATGCTCGAGAACATGTTCGTCGGCAAGCCGCCGGGCAATTACGACCGCCTGCTCGACTTCAGCCGCGCCGTCACCGGCATGCTGTTCTTCGTCCCGTCGGCGACCTTCCTGGAGGATGTCGCGAGCGAGGCGCCGGCACCTTCGCCCGCCGAGCCGTCTCCGGATGACGCCGGGGCTCGCGACACACCTGCACCAGGAATACCGCTGTCCGACGGCTCGCTCGGGATCGGCTCACTGAAAGGAGAGGCTGGACATGAATAATCTTCATCGGGCACTCGCCCCTATCTCGGACGCGGCATGGGCCCAGATCGAAGAGGAGGCCTCGCGCACGTTGAAGCGCCATCTGGCGGCGCGCCGTGTCGTCGACGTCGACGGTCCGAAGGGAACGGATTTCTCCGCGGTCGGCACCGGTCATCTCAAGAAGATTGCGGCGCCCGGCGACGGGGTCGAGGCGACGCAACGCGACGTTCGCGCGCTGGTCGAACTGCGCGTGCCGTTCGAGCTCTCGCGCCAGGCGATCGACGATGTCGAGCGCGGCGCGAATGATTCCGACTGGGATCCGCTCAAGGAAGCGGCGCGCAAGATTGCCTTCGCCGAGGATCGCACGGTGTTCGACGGCTACGCGGCCGCCGGCATCGAAGGTATCCGTCAGGGCACCAGCAACCCGGTGCTGACGCTGCCGCCGAGCGTCAAGAACTATCCCGCCGTGGTCGCGCAGGCGGTCAGCCAGTTGCGGCTTGCCGGCGTCAACGGTCCCTATACGCTGCTGCTCGGCACCGAGCCCTATACCGCGATCGGCGGGGCGACCGACGACGGCTATCCGGTGCTGCAGCACATCCAGCGCCTGATCGACGGCAAGATCATCTGGGCGCCCGCGATCGAGGGTGGCGTCCTGGTGACCACCCGCGGCGGCGATTTCCAGCTCTCGATCGGCCAGGATCTTTCGATCGGCTATCTCAGCCACTCGGCGAAATCGGTTCAGCTGTATTTCCAGGAGACCATCACCTTCCTGATGCTGACGAGCGAAGCGTCGGTGGTGCTTGCGCCGGAGGCGAAGAAACCCGCCTAGTCTTGCCGGCGTTGACCTATCCAGGAAGTCTCCGGCCGTTGCCGGAGCTTCCGCCAAACGTGAAACGGAGAGGAGGCGCGCAATGGACTACGATCTCTACATCAATCCGAAGAAGGCATCGGTCGGTCTCTACGTCCGCAAGGGCGCCGGCCTTCCCGACCTTGCCGACGCCAAGGACTGGGTGTTCGACGGCACCTCGGCGCAGGCCAATCTGCCGCCGCAGCTCGTGAAGGAAATCGAAGCCAACGGCCACGCCTTTCGCGACATGGATTGAGCGCGGCGGTTACTTCTCGCCGACCTTCACCGGGGCGGTCTCGGGCATCAGGCTCATGGCCACGATGCCGACCGCCGCCGCGAGCAGAAGATACCAGGACGGCGCCAGCGGATCGCCTGACACGTGCAGCAGCCACGTGACCACGAGTTGCGCGGTGCCGCCGAACGTCGCGATGGCGACCGCGTAGATCGTGGCGAACACGCCGCCGCGAATGCTCTGGGGCAGCGCTTCGGTGAAGGCGGCATAGAACGCGGTGAACGGCAGCGATCCGATGAACGACAGGATGCCGAAGCCGAACAGCAGCGACCACGCGCCGGGGTCCTGGACGATCCACAGGAAGGCCGGATAGGTCAGCACCAGCACGACCAGCTGCGGCCAGATCATGATCGGCTTGCGTCCGAGCCGGTCGGCAAGCCAGCCGCCCAGCACCGCGCCGATGATCTGCAGTCCGTTGCTGACCAGCGATACCGTGAACGCCAGAGACGGCGACACATGCAGCGTATTCTTGGCGTAGGTCGTCATGTATTGCGTCACATAGGTCGAGATCGTGCCGCTGGCCAGGATCATCACCGCCAGCACGATGACGCGAAGATGCCGCCGCGCCAGCGCCACATGGCTCGAGCGTTCGATCTGCCCGGCGACGTGCTCGCCATGCGAGACGGTTTCCGGCAGCGTGCGGCGCATCCAGATGCCGAACGGCAGGCAGACGGCGCCGAGCAGGAACGCGATGCGCCATCCATAGGCCTGCAGCATGTCGGGCGCCATCGCGCTGCTCAGGATGACACCGACAAGCGCGCCCACCGTCGCCGCGATCTCCTGGCTGGCAGGCTGCCAGGCGACCACGAGGCCGCGGTTCCTCGGTGCAGCGATCTCGATCAGATAGGCCGTGGTCGGCCCGACCTCGCCGCCCAGCGCAAATCCTTGCACCATCCGCGCCAGGATCACGATGATCGGCGCCACAATGCCGATCGCGGCATAGGATGGCGTCAGCGCGATGGTCAGGATTGCGCCGCCCATCAGCGCAAAACTCAGCAGCATCGCCGGCCGCCGGCCGACCCGGTCGGAGAAGATGCCGAGCACGATGCCGCCGATCGGCCGCGTCAGGAAACCGGCGCCGAAGGTCGCAAGCGACAGCATGAGGCTGCCGTATTCGCTGTGCGCGGGGAAGAAGGTGCGGCCGATCTCGGTCGCAAAGAAGCTGTACGTGATGAAGTCGTAGAACTCCAGCATGTTGCCGATGGTCGCGGCAAAGGCTGCGCGCTTGACATCGAACTGTTCCCCGCTTGCAATCTCCGGCAACGCTCTCGGTTCCTTGTCTGCTTGTGCGAGCGGAGTATTATTCCTCTGACCATGTTAGGCAAGGCATGGAGAGCCGCGCGATCTGCATGCGACGCAAGCGAGAAGAGGAACAGATCCGATGCCAGCCGACAAACTCTTCATCAATGCCAGGTTCGGTGACGGCGCCAGCCGCGATATGCTGGTTCGTGGCGGCCGCATCGTTGCGATTGAGGCGAAGGGCGAACGCCCCAGCGGGGTCGAGATCGTCGATCTCGGCAATGCGCTGGTCGTGCCCGGCTTCGTCGAAGGCCACATCCATCTCGACACCAGTTTTTACGGCGATACCTGGCGGCCACACCGTCCCTGCACCGACGGATTCGACGTCCATGAGCGGGTGGCGTTTCAGGCCAAGAACCTTGCCGCCGCCGCGCCGATGGATGTGCGCGCGCGGAACCAGCTCGACCTCTGCATCGGCCATGGCACGACGCAGATGCGCAGCCACGTCATGGTCGACGGCTCGGTGGGGCTGAAGTCGCTGGAGACCATCCTCGGGGTTCGCGAGGAATACAGCGACTTGATCGATATCCAGCTCGTGGCGTTTCCGCAGAACGGCATCCTCACCAGCCCGGGCACGCCGCAGCTGCTCGACGAGGCGATCAAGCTCGGGGCCAATGCCGTCGGCGGGCTCGATCCCGCTAGCTTCGACCGGGATGTCGAGGGCCATCTCGATGTCGTGTTCGGCGTTGCGCAAAAGCACGGCGTCGATGTCGATATCCATCTTCATGACGGCGGCATGCTCGGTGCCTTCGAGGTCGAGCAGATCGCGGCGCGAACCCGCGCGCTCGGCATGGCGGGCCGCGTCACCGTCAGCCACGCTTACGGGCTCGGCGACATTCCTGCCGATGCGCTGAAGAAGACCGCCGACAGTCTGGCGCGTTCGGGCGTGGCGATCATGACGAATGCCCCGGGCAGCCGGCCGTTCCCGCCGGTCGCGCTGTTGCGGAAAGCCGGCGTCACGGTGTTCAGCGGCAACGACAACATCCGCGACTCCTGGTGGCCCTATGGCGACGGCGACATGCTGGGCCGTGCCATGATGATCGGATACCGCTCGGGCTTCTACACCGATGAGGAGCTCGCGATCGCGTTCGACATGATCACCGCGGCCGGCGCCAAGGCGCTCAGGCTCGAGGACTACGGCCTGCATGTGGGGGCCAAGGCCGATTTCGTGACCTTGAACGCCGTGCATATCCAGGAGGCCGTGGTGGCGCGGCCGTCCGGGCGTTCAGTCTACAAGGGTGGCGTGCTCGTTGCGCGGGACAATCGCGTCGTCAAGGCCGCTGGCCAATCCTGAATCGAACGCTGCGTCCAATCGAACGGCTTAGCGGACCGGAGGGATGATCGCGCGGAGGATGTCCGCCTTCCAGCGTTGCCGGACGCCGTCGAAGGCCGCAAAATCGTGGTCGAACTGCCAGTAAGCCCACGCCCAGCCATTGCGTTCCGCGCGTCTCGCCATGAACGACAGATACGTCGCGCAGCTCTCCGCGGGCGCGCGTTCATAGACACCGAACTCGCCAAGATAGATCGCGCGCTGCTCCTTCTCGGACCAGGAGCGGATCTTGTCGAAATCGGCCGAGGCCGTGGCCAAGTCTTCCGCAGAGCCCCAGCGCAACGGACCGATCTTCGAGAAGGTCGGCGACCACGGCGCGCCCTGATGGGTGAATTGCAGCGGCAGGTAATAGTGGAATGTGACGATGAGGTTTCGGTCGCCGGCCGGCAGCACCAGCTGATCGATCGGCAGCTCCTCGGTGTTCAGGATCGCGACCACGACATTGCGCTTCGGGTTGGTATCCCGGATGATGGCAAGACAATCGCCGAGCAGCGCATTCCATTCGGCCGAGGTCATGTTGCCGCCGGGCTCGTTCAGGATCTCGAACACCAGCGCCGGGTATTTCCCCGCATAGCGCGATGCGATCTGGCGCCAGAATGCCTTGAGCTTCACGCCGCATTCGGCCACGTCGCGTTGGCAGAGATCGGTGTCGTGCTCATCGAGGATCGGAACGAGCCTATTCTCCAGCACCTGCTCGATCACGGCATCGAGGCGCCGCAGGACGGCATCATCGAGGATGTTGCCGGACTCCATATGCCTGAAGCCGAAGAAGTTGATCCGGACATGGGAAAATCCGGCCCTGCGAATCGCGGCGAGGTTTTCCAGCCGGAACGGCGCGTTCGGGTAGCCTTCCCAGATGCCGTCATAGCCGAGGATATTGATGCCGCGCCCCAATGGCGCGGCGTCCGGCGATGCCCCCTGCCCCGCAGCGTTCGCCGGCGCGATCAGCGGGAGAGCAAGTGCCGCCGCCGCCAGCATGACGAAGGCTCTTTGCAGAAGCAATCGGAACGCGGTCATGGCTGCTCCAACTCGCGCGGCTCTACGCGCGATGACGGCACCGGCCGGCAAATGGCGAGGAAGAAGGCGATCAGCAGCACCGACGTGAACATCGTCGAACGAAGGAAGACCGTCTCGGTGAAATTGGTCTGGCAGTTGAGGAAGACGAACCCGATGATCAACGCGCAGTGCAGACGGTCGATCGCTCGCCCTGCGATCAGGCAGAGCACCTTGTAGGAAAACAGGAAGACGCTCGCCGTGAACAGGAAATAGCCCAGGAATCCGGTCTCGACGAGAATGGCGATATAGCCGTTGTGATAATTGTCGAGCACCCAGCCGTGGTTCTGGTTGAAATAGTCGTAGATCGCCGGATTGGTCCAGAAACCGTTGATGCCGAATCCGAACAGCGGCGCGTCATCGAAATGGCTGATGGCGTACTGCCAGATGAAGGTTCGCTCGGTGAAGTCGATCGTCGTGTCGAAGGCATGAATCGAATCGTATCCGGTCGTGTAGAAATACAGGATCAATAGCGCTGCCGCGACGCACATGACACATGGCAGGATCGCGTAGACCTGCATGCACCGGACCGACCACAGGGAGGTGAGCAGCAGCGCGCAGGCAACCAACGACAGGGCGCCGGCGCCGCGCGACTCCGAAAGCATGACGCAGGTCGAGGCCAGCACGAACGTCACGAGGAACGGCAGCCATCCTTGTCCCGCTATCTTTCGATAGCAGGCGAAGAACATGAGATAGGCGCCGGCGAAGCCGAGGGTTTGCTTCGACTCGAAGACACCCTGCCACTGCCCCTTGTGCATCCAGGTCTGATCGATCCCGATGTCCGGCAGGATCACAGCACAGAGCGCAGAGGCCGCGATCAGCACCAACAGGCCGCGGGTGGCCGATGTCACGATGTCGTCGATATCGACGCGAGTGATCATGCAGAACGCGCCAAGCGTCGTGATTGCGAGCGCCGCGGCCTTCATCAGGGCCGCCACGCCGAGGTTGGTCCACAGCACGGAAACAGTGGCGAACGCATAGAACGCGACGATCACGAGCGCGTCGAGATTGAGGGCCAGCCGCAGGCAGGGACGGATGAACAGGCTTGCGTAGATCAGGACGCCCCACATCAACAGGGCGACGGCTTGCTGCACCAGGGTCAACTCGGTCGGAAGCAGCGCGGCGTGGAAGGTCCCCATCGACATGATCACATTGATGGTGATCGACCAACCGATGACGGTCTTGGCGAAATTTTCCGCCCCGACGCCGGGTGCCTGCCAGACCGAACTGTCGATCGCACGTCCGTCCATTCGGTTGTACTCCGCTCATGGAATGAGCTTGCTGCTCCGGTGGATCGGAGCAGCACATTGCACTCGTGAGAGGCGTCAGTCTTTCGTTGACGAAGATCGGGTCCGGTTGAACAGCAGATAGAGCGCGTGCGGGTTGGTCGTCAGGTAACGCCAGAACAGCCGCCGCGGCTCGAGCCACAGGCGCCAGGCCCATTCGAGGCCGACGATCTGCATCCATCTCGGCGCACGCGGCCGCGAGCCGGACAGGAAGTTGAACAGCCCGCCCGAGGTCTTGATGACGCCGACATTGCCGAGTCGAGGCATGAATTCGTCGACGAAAGCCTGCTCATAGGGCACGCCGAGCGCGACCCAGAGAAAATCCGGCGCCAGGGCGTTGATCTCGTCGACCTTGGCCCGCAGCGCGTCGCCGCGCAGATAGCCGTGCGAATGGCCGACGATCTTGAGCGCCGGATAGGCCCGGCGGACATTGGCGATGGCAGCCTTGTTCTCGGCCTCGTTGGCGCCGAACAGATAGAAAGTCAGCCCGAGTTCTTCCGCCTTGCGCGCGACGTCGTGAAACAGGTCCGTGGTCGCGACGCGCTCGGGAAGCGGATTCGGCGACCGAAGCTTGGACACCATGACCAGCGGTTGCCCGTCGGCGTTGATCAGGTCGGCGGTACGGAACAGCCGATCCGTCATCGGCTCGGTCGAGCAGCGCGACAGCACCTCGCCGTTGGCGGAGGTCAGATACAGCGGACGATTGACACGCCGGTTCGGATGCACCGCCTCGACCATGAACTCGGCGGTCTGCTCGCGATCGAGCACGGCGAGCCGCAGTCCACCGATGGTCGCCCGGGGAACACCGGCAGTCGCAGCCCTGCCGACAGGATTGATACGCCGCTCCGGCGCACCGTGTGGCAATGATCCGATCTGCGCCGACGCCAGGGACATCTGCTCGGCCCGCGACGTGTCGCAAATCCGGACAGGCGGAGCAGCGATGTCCGAATTGAGACGCCGAGGCGGCTTGCGGTCGGCCTGCGGGAACGAAATTGCGTAGGAAGCGCGGTTTTTTTGGCTGTGACTCAGCATTTCGGCGGGACTCCAGGACTTGCGAGCCCTTAACTGCAATATCCGGTCCAGACCGGGTGCGATATCTCACCACGGCGCGATTGAACGCATCCTTAAGGGATTGTTAACGATGCTGATCCCCGGACGCGGCCAACTGAGATGACAGCCGATCGCAGTCGATGCGATGAAGGCAATGGCTCGCCCCAGCAACAATGTGCAAAGGTCGAGGCATTACATTAATACAAATCGTGTTCTGCCGCTGCCCGAGCCGATCGACCTTTGCTATAAGGGCGGCGTGCCGGATTCAGTCGGCGCTTTGAAACTGTCGTTTTGTTTGGTCTCACATGAACAAGAATGATGACGCGTTCGATGTCTGCATCGACGACGCATTCGACTTCCTGTCTGAAGAGTACGTGAAGTTATTTGAAGGCTCGGACGCGACCGCCTTCCAGCATCCGCTATGGCTGGACAGCCTTTATCGCAAGCTCGCTCCCGCTGCGTCGGCCAAGCCGCTGGTCGTCGCCGTCCGCCATCGTGCGAACAGGTCGCTTGCGGCCGTGCTGCCGATGCTGCGCGTGCGGCGCGGCCCGATGCGCACCATCGAATTCGCCGATCTCCGCGTGTCCGACTATTTGTCGCCGGTGTGCAGCATCGCGACCTTCACCAACCTGCTGCAAGACCAGCGTGCCTGCGAACGGCTTCGACAGGTGCTGCGGCCGTTCGACCTGCTGCGCATACCCAAGCTGCTCGATGCGAGGATGCCGATCGAGAATCTGCTCGGAGCGCCCCATCGCAGCCTGATGGATACCAATGCCTACGCGACGGTCCTGGTTGCGCCGTTCGAGCAGTGGCAGATCAACGCAATGGGAAAGTCGTACCAGAAGGAGCTGGCAAAGAAATGGCGCCAGATCCACAAGAAGGGCACGCTCACCTTCTCATGCTGCGCCGATAGCGCTTCCGTCGGCGAAGCCATGGAGACGATGAGAAAGTTTCGCGGTCCGCGGTTTCACGAACAGGGTGATGGCGACCTGTTGCAGCGACCGGAGTATTTCGATTTCTACTCGAGCGTGGCGCTTCGCGGCATGGGCTCGTTTACCCGGCTCTACGCCATGAAGATGGACGGCAAAGTCATCGCGGCAGCCCTTGGGCTGGTTCACCGTGACAGCCTCCTTGTCGTCATGACGGCGTTCGATGTCGAGGGATACAAGAGCCAATCGATCGGCGCGCTGACATTCGAGAGCGTCGCCAAGGATTGCATCGAGCGCGGCGGTCGGGTGCTGGACTTCACCATCGGTGACGAACCCTACAAGACGTACTTCGGCGGTCAGCCGACGCCGATGTCGGCCGTGACGCAGGCCGGGAGCGCGGCCGGCTCGCTCGCGCTGTTTGCCTTGAAGCAGGCGCCCTGGATCAAGCAGGCCGCCAAGCGTGTGACCGATTTCAGGCCGGTCCGCACCTCGACCGGCACGCGCTAGCGCCGCCCGGCGCTGGCAACCCGATCAGCGGAGCGCGCCGCGCACGCGCATCACCCATCCCGGATGAATCCGGTCCACCCGGTGTGTGATCGTGCGGCGCAGGAAGTGCAGCTTCCGCCGCAAGTTCCAGCGCACACCGGTGTTCAACGTCAAGGCCTGGCGGAAGCTCGCCAGGTGCAGCGAGTGCTGATCCGCGGCGAGCTTGTCCTGATCGGAATAGAACTGCGCAATCTTGTCCGCGCCCATACCGGCGGTCTTCAGCCAGCGCGGCACATAGTCCGTGCAAAGACGTTCGACGTCCACCAGCAGTCGGCCAACGCCGGTTCCGGCTGCGGGACAATTGGTCTGAAACGCATCGCCGATCAACACGACGCCGGGCTGCAGATGGCCCTCGGTCACGGTCAGATCCATGACCCAGTTCTGCACCTGGCCGACCACCTCGAAATCCCCGAGATAGGGCTGCAATCCCGGCATCAGGCGAAGCAGCGTCCGTCTGGTGTCGCGGCGCAGCTCACGCATGATCGGATCGGTCGGATCGCGGAACATGAACAGGTTCGCCCGCATGCCGCCCGACATCGGAAACAGGCTGAGATAGTCGACGCCATCAGCCGCCTGCTCGCCATAGCAGGTCAGCGCATCGAAATCGAACGGCGCGTTGTCCGGCCGTGCGATCGTGAAGCCGAACGAGACCGAGTGGCGCGCAGCAAGCATCTGCCGGCGCATTCCGAGACTGTGGCCGAGCACGTTCGCCATGCCGGTCGCCAGAACGACCAGACGCGAGACGACGCGTTTTCCCGAGGCCAGCGTCAACTGCTGACGTTCCTCGCTGCAACTGACATTGGTCACCTGGTCGAGCAGCAAGCTCGACGCATCGGGCGTCAGGCCGCGTGCCATGTTGACGAGGTTGGCATAGGAAATCCCGTAGGACCGGCCGACGCCGATATCGACCAGTTTGCCGCCCCTGATGTTGATCACCCGGTCATAGGGCGCGGCAATGGCCTCGATGTCGTCGATGAAGCCGAGGCGGCGGAGGATATCGATCTGCCGTCCGGCGATTTTTTCGACCCGGAATTCGTCCGGCGGGATCGATCGCTTGTCGATCAGGACGACGCGGTATCCGGCTCGGGCGAGCACAGCCCTTGCAAGCGAGCCTGCCAGACCGGCTCCGACAATTGCGACGTCCGCTTCGATGACCTCGGTCTCGCAGGCCACGATCGGCTTGGTCGCACTTTTCTCGGCAATCATGTTCGTCCGCTCCGACGGCTAGAGCGTTTTCGAGCGAAGTGGATACCGGTTCGCGTGAAGAAAACGCGTCAAAACAAGAATCTAGAGCGCCGTTCCGATTCCATCGGAACGGAAAAGCTCTGGTTGGCCGCGGAACTGCAATTTCCTTGCCTGCGGTGTCGCCTTGCCGATCGAGCACGACGAGTTCCAGAATCGATGTTAATGACAACGTCCGGACCACGATCTGCGGTCTCTCGGCACATGGCTTGCACGACGGTCGGCCATGAAACTGAACCTTTGCAGGCTCCGCAGCGGGATGGCGAGGCAATTGCCAGGCCATCGAGCAGCGACAAATGGCGTTGACGCGCAAGCGCGGTCTGTTCCGGCAAGGTCCGCGCCACTGGACCGGACGCTGGAGGCAAATCCAACCTGCTCCGTTTGGAGACAGGGCAGACGGCGCCGTTCCAGAATGGAGCAACGCGACCTGGCCCTGTTCACAACTGCGTTGGGCCCGGCAGCCGTTCGAAAGGAACGGAATCTTAGCAAGAGAACATTAACACTCCAGGCTTCACCGATTGCTGCGGTCAACAGCCCGACTGGATATTGAGACGTCTCTGGTGATTGCCTCCGTGCTCCAACTGTTACGGCGCGACGTTACGCGCGGCGTTGCCGGGACCATCCTGCTCAAGGTTGGTAGCGGCGGGCTCGCATTCGCGTTGTTCTCGCTCGCCGCGCGGGCGATGACGCCGGACGCGTTTGGAAACTTCGCAACCCTGCTCTCCGTCGCCCAGATCGCCTCGGTGGTGGGCCTGGTCGGCCAGGAGCTGCTCCTGGTTCGATTTCTCAACGAGTATGAGGTGCGCGGCCAGGCCGAGTTCACCAAGGGTGTGCTGCTGTCGAGCCTGAAGAACTCCGCGATCGGGATGCTGATTTCGATCGCCGCGATCGCCGCGGCGGCAAGCATTCGCGGCGAGTGGTGGCTCTTGATCCTGTCGGTCTCGGCGTTCACCGCGATCAATGCAGGGCTGATGCTCGGCAGCCAGATCGCGCGATCGCTGGTCAGCATCCTGATGGGCGAAGGCAATCGGGAGTTCTTCTGGCGCGTCGCCGTCGTCCTGTTCCTGATCGCGGTGCTGTTCGGCCACCGGCAGCTCACCCCCGCCGAGCTGTTCAGCGCGATGTCGGCCGCCATGGCCCTCGGGCTCGTCGTGCAGATCGTATCGATCGTACGGGTGCTGCCGAACCTGCGGTCGGTCACGGCGCGCTTCGAGACCTCGCGCTGGAACAAGAGCGCATTCCGGTTCTGGCTCGCCTCCATTCTCGAAGCGGCAAACCAGTATTTCGACGTCATTCTGGTCTACTGGATGCTGGATCCGGCCACCGCCGGCGTCTATTTCGCCGCCTCGCGGCTGGCGAACATCTTCGCGATGCTGTCGGCTGCGCTCTACACGTTCGGGGCGCGTCGGCTGCCCTCGCTGTATTTCAGCAAGAACCACGGCGAGCTCGAACATACGTTAAAGCTGATGGCCGAGGTGACCGCACTCTGCGTGCTCAGCGGGCTCGTCATTGTCTGGGTGGGCGCCCCCTATCTGCTCGGCCTGTTCGGGCCGCACTTTGCCGCGCAGCAGTGGGTGTTGATCGTGCTCGCGATCGGAACGGCCTTCCAGGCGGCAGGCGGCCCCTCTGCCGCTGTTCTGCAGCTGACAGGTCATGAGCGTGATTATGTTCCCGTCGTCGCAGCCAACGTGGCACTACGGCTGCTGGGATTTGTCGTGCTGATCCCCTGGCTCGGCGTGCTCGGCGCCGCGATCTCGGCGACGGTCTCGCTGGTCCTCGCCACCGTCGCGCTCAATGTACTGTGCCGGCGGCGGACCGGCGTCGACCCATCCATTCTGGTGCTGTCGCATCTGTGGCCGTCGAAAGGTCACGCCTACGCGGTCCGCGTTGCGGACAGCAACGACTAGAGCGTTTTTCGAGGGAAGTAGATTACCGGTTCGCGTGACGAAAACGCGTCAAAACAAGAATCCGGAGCCGCGTTCCGATACTCTGGGAACGGAAACGGCTCTAGCTTCAGCCGAACCGCCTTCAGCTCGCCAGGCCCAGCGCCTCTCCCTCAGGATCGCGAACGGCGGCATTGACCGCCACGCGGTTGACGACCAGCACGGTCGGGACCGAACCATACCCGGATAGATCGGCCCGCGCCTTGCCGATCGCAGCCGAGTTGGCAGCCCCTTCGCGAACCACGAGGATCACGAGGTCGGCATGGGCAGCCAGCGCCACCGCGGCAGGCTGCAGCGCAAACGACGATGCGTCGACGATGATCAGGCCGAAATCGGCGCGAATATCGTCCGGCGGATAGGGCGGCGCCTTGCTGCTGGCGCCCAGCAGTTCGACGACGGACGGCAGATCGGCCTTGATGATCCCCGAGCCTTGCGGCGGCGCGGCCTCGGCGCGCCTGGATTCCATCTCGATCAAGACGCTGAGCATGCCGTTCTTGACGGCGGATCGGTTGAGCGACCGCGCAACGGTGCTGCCGCCCGCACCGCCCTCGACCGAAAGCAACAGCGCCACCTTGCCGTGCTCTCCCGAAAGCTGCTCGATGTTCTCGATCAGCAGCTGAAGATGCGGCGCGAGATCGGGCTCGGCCGTCGACGGGATCGGGGTCTGCCAGACGCTCCTGACGGTATCCGGCGACGCGATGTTGGGAATGCGGGCCAGCACCGGCAATTCCGGCGGCAGCGCAGGTTGCGGCGCGGCCGGCGCCGGCGGTGCGGGCGCCTCGGCCCGACGAAGCGGCGGAATGGCCTTGATCGGGAGCTGCTTCAGATTCAGGCCGGGAACGGCGACGATCGCCGTCGACGTCAGCAGCGAGACGATCGCGAGCGCGACCAGCAACAGCGGAAGCGGCGGCAGCGTCGAGCGCACCGGCGGCGTCGCGGGCGATGCGACCTTGGTCTGCGAGCTCTGCAGCAGCCGCTGCTCGTCGGTGGTCTTGTAGCGCGAGAGGAACTGCTCGTAGATATTCTTGTTGGCATCTGCATCGCGCTGCAATTCCTGCAGCTTGACGAGAGCCTGACCGTCGACCAGGATTTGCTGTTCGACCGCCTTCTGCTGATCCTCGAGCGCCTTCTGCTGATCGCGCTGGGCCTCATATTCCGACTTCGCGGTCTCGATGTTCTTCTTCCGCTCGATCTCGATCTGGCGGTTGAGATCGCTGAGCTGGCTGAGGGCCATCACGAGGTCCGGATGACGATCGCCCAGCACCCCGCGCTTCTGTGCGATCTGATCGTTGAGCGCCGAGCGCTGGGCGCGCAGCGCGCTCAGCAGGTCCTGCTTGACGGGCCCGTCGACATTGGCCTTCAGGTCGCGCTGCAGCTGCTCATAGCGGACCTTGGCCTCCTCGGTTCGGGCGCGCGCGGCGGCGACCTGCTGGGTCAGATCGGTGACGCGCAATTGCTGCGTCGTCGATTCCTTGCCGGCGTTGACGATCCGGTGCTCGAGCTTGAACTTCGCAACGGCATCTTCCGAAGACCGCAAGCGGTCGTTCAACGTCTTGAGCCGGCTCTTCAGCCAGTCGGCGGCTTCGTCGGTCGCCAGGCTGCGCGTGCCGCGCTGGCTGGCGACGAACGCCTCAGCCACCGCATTGGCGTAATACGCCGCGCGCTGCGGGTTGTTGGACGTGAACTTGATGGCGATGACATAGGTCAATCCGCGCCGGGAGATGTCGAGCCGGTTGCGAAACCGGTCGAGCAGGCGCGTCGGGTCGGTTCTGCCGCCGGAGATGTCGCTGTCCTCGGCGACCTTGAGCTGCTCGATCAGCGGCCCGAGAAATCCGTCGGATTTGGCGATCTCGACATAGCTCTGCAGTGCCGCGGCATCCTGACCGATCCCCGGCAGGACGTCCTGATCGGTGGTCACGCGCTGCTCGCGCGGGTCGACCACGACGAGCGCGGTCGCGGCATAGCGCGCCGGAATCAACATCAGCAGAATGACGCCGACCGCGAAGATCACCGCGGCGAGCATGAGAATGCGTTGACCGTTCTCGCGGAAAAAAGCCACCACGCCGGAAATGCTAAGCACGCCTTTGGTGGTTTCCGCAGAGGATCGGCTGGTCGGCACGCCGGCAGTTTCCCACGACGCGGCGGGTTCCGTGGCTTCGGAACGTCTCGGGCCTACGCGGCTACCGAACTTCATGGGGCTGTTACTCGAATTCAACTGACAGTGCTGCTCCAACGTAAATATCTATGGTTAATCCACGGTTACCCCCTCCTCATGCGGACGTAACCAATTAGTTAACGAGCCGGCTGTACCCTGTGTGTGAAACAATGGCTCTCGATTGCTGGCAATGTCTGATCGCACTAAATGAGCAGTAACCTCAACACGCGCTACTCGATCTACGAGCGCGCTTCGCGTGATAAGTACGCGCGCAATAGCGAGGGAGACGATTTCACTCCTTCGACGGGTGAGGAAGCCGTGCTTCATTACAGGCCAAGCACAGAATTGCGCGAGGCATCGACCGCATCACGCGATCGACCGAACGAGAGCAAGCCAAAGCTGCGTGTCGTCCTGGTACAGACCCAGGCCGAGAACGCCGGCGCGCAGGAGATATCGCGGCTGCTCGGCGCGGGCCTCTCCGCGCGCGGCTATGACGTCGCCAACCTGTTCTTCTTCCGCAAATCGGATTCCTTCGACGAGCCGCCCAATACTTTCTATTGCGCGCAGACCCGCCCGGGAAATCCCCTGGCCCTGCTGCGGATGCTGTGGACGCTCGCCGGTCATCTCAGGACCATCAGGCCCGATGTCGTGCTGACCTTCCAGCACTTCGGCAATGTGATCGGCGGAGGCGTGTCGCGGCTCGTCTGCCGCGCTCCGGTGATCGCCAATCAGGTGTCCTCGGCGATGTCGATGAGCATGCCGGTGCGCGCCGCCGACATCTTCATGGGCTCGACCGGCTTCTTCCAGTGCATCACGCTGAATTCGCGGGACATGGAGCGTGAATACGCCCGCTACCCCGCGACCTATCGCGCGCGCATGACGCACGTCCCGCACGGCTTCGATGACAAGTCGCACAGCCTGCCGAAGAACGTAGCGCGGCAGCAGTTCAGGCTGCCGCCGGATCGCACGCTGCTTGGCTGCGCGGCAAGACTGCATCCGCACAAGCGGCTCGATGCGGCAATTCGCCTGCTGGCCGCCGACCAATCCTGGCATCTTGCCCTTGCCGGACAAGGAGCGGACGAGGAACGGCTGCGAGCCCTGGCGAGCGAGCTGAAAGTCGCGGATCGACTGCACTTCATCGGCGAGATCCCACCGCGCCAGATGGCCGAATTCCTGGCGTGCCTCGACGTCTTTGTATTTCCGACGCAGGCCGAAACCTTCGGCCTTGCCGCTGTTGAAGCCGCGAGCGCCGGCATTCCCTGCGTCGTCAACGATCTTCCCGTGCTGCGCGAGGTGCTGTCCTACCAGGGACAGCCCGCGGCGGTCTTCGTTGACGCGGCTAACGAGGCCGAGTTTTCGGCCGCCGTGTCGAAAGTCCTGACCGATCGTTTGTTGAGCGATCAGCTGCGGCAAAGTGCCGTGGGCCTGAAGTCGCGTTATTCGTTGGATGCCATGATAGAGGAATACGTCCGCATTCTCGGCAATGCCGTGGGAGTGGACGCGCACTAGGAAATTGGGCTGGACATGATTATCGAGTTTCGCTGCGATCGCGCGCAGGCGCGACTCTGGATGCGTCGCGAGACGCTGCGCGTCAGCGATCAGGATATTCCCGTTCAGATCGCCTGGACGACGACGCCGGGGCCGGGGCCCGCCGGCCTCGACATGCTGTTCGAGCTCGAACGCATCGTGCTGCGCAAGGGCAAGGCGGGTGATGTCGACAGGCTGAAGACGATTGCGGAACGGCCGCGCATGGGCAACCCCGATGTGGTGGTCGACTTCACCACTGCCGAGCGGGACCCGAACTGCTCCGCCAGGCTCTACCTCCGTCCACACTTCAACGGACAGGCGGGCGAAGCCGCCGCACTGGCCGCCATTCTCGCCGGCGACCTGCCGGTGATTGAAATCGTCAACGAGCTCGACGGCACGGTCATGGACCGCGGCCATCCCTCGGCGGAAATCGCCACCGGCCTGAGCGGCGGGCTCGAAACGGTGATGGCGCGCACCCTGTCCATGCTGCCGCCGATCCTGTCGGGGGCTCCGCGGCTGGTGCCGCAACTCGCTGTGCCGGCGACCGGCAGCGCGCCGGGAAATCCCGCGCCCTTTGTCCTGCGCGGCGTCGCGACCTCGATCGCGAAGGAGATCTATCGTCTTTGCTGCTACGCGCCGCATTGGCATGTCGGCTGGCGCTACGCCGACGACGCGGATATCTGGCGGACCGGTGACCTGTCGGGACCTGCCTGGAACGTGCTCGGCGATCCCGGCAATCACTTCTATGCCGATCCCGTCCCGGTGAAATGGCAGGGCAGGACGTTCGTGTTCTTCGAGGACCTCGACCACCGAACCGGCAAGGGCATCATCTCCGCGATCGAATTCGACGGCAACGGTCCGGTCGGCACGGTGCTGCCGGTGCTCGAAGAGCCGTGGCACCTGTCCTACCCGTTCCTGATCGAGAACAATTGCGAGCTGTGGATGATCCCGGAAAGCACCGCGCATCGCGATGTCCCGATCTACAAATGCGTTCGCTTTCCCGACAAGTGGGAACGGCAGGGCACGCTGCTGTCCGGGCTCGAACTCGCCGACGCGACCATCACGCAGCATGACGGCCTCTACTACATGTTCGGAGCCTGGCGCGACGGCACCGGCGGATATTCCGACACGCTGGCGATCTATTACGCCGAGCAATTGTTCGGCCCCTGGCGGCCGCATGCAAGCAATCCGATCCTGATGGATCGCGCGACGACCCGACCCGCCGGCAATTTCGTGACCATCAACGGCAAGCTGTGGCGGCCGGTGCAGGACTGCACCAACGGATACGGCGCGGCGCTCGGACTTGCGGAAGTGCTCGAACTGTCGCCGACGATCTACCGGCAGGCCGTGCGCCATCTGCTCAAACCCGGGCCGCTGTGGACCGGACGCAAGCTGCACACGCTCAACCGCTGCGGCCGGCTCGAGGTGATCGACGGCTCGCGGGTCCAGCCGAAGACCACCGCCTTGCTGAACAGCCTGCGGTCAAGCGACCGACCAGCCCAGCGGGAGTGGCAAGGCACGCTGGCGAAGCCGATCGCGCGACGGCTCCACTAGCCTCGGTCGACCCGGTTCAGTTCAGGTCGGCACTCAGCACGCCGCCGAACTGCTCCCATGAGCTTCCGGTCCAGCGTTGCAGCTGAAGCTGCGTATAGGCCATGCTGTTGTCGGGGCCTGTGTTGATGGCGATGCCCGGCATCAGCGTCGGCAGCACGAGCCCTCTGATGTTGCGCGCCTGCTTCACGATGTTCTCGCGCGACAGGTCGTCACCGCACTGCTTCAGCACCTGCTCCAGGATCTGGCCCTGCTGGGTGCCGAACAGATAGTTGTTGTCGCCGATATCGGCGCCTGGGAGATATTTCTCGAAATGGGCGCGATACCATTTCATGCCGGGATCGTCGGCCCACTTCTTGTCGTTCGGATCCTTGGTGATGGTCGCCACGACAACGCCCACCGCCTTGTCCGCGCCCGCCGGCACGATGGTCGCGGACACCGAGCTCGACACATAGTTGACGATGGTCAGCGGCGACCAGCCGATCTCGTTCGCCTTCTTGATCGCCTGGGCCACGAATTTCGGTGTGCCGGCGATCAGGAACGCCTGCGCACCCGACGCCTTCAACGTCACCACGCGGGATTCGATGGTCGGCTCGGTGACCTCATAGGGAGACGTCACCACCTTCTTGTCGAAATCGGCCTTCAACACCTCCTTGAACGCGGCGACGAAATCGCGGCCGAGATCGTCGTTCTGGTAGAGGATCGCGATCTTCGCATCGGGCGCCGTCTGCGTAATGTATTTTGCGTAGATCTTGCCTTCGGTGTTGTAGCTCGGCAGTCCCGTGGTGGTCAGCGGAAATTCCGCGAAATTCGTAAACTTGGTCGCGCCGCTGACGACGAACAGATGCGGCACCTTCTTCGCGGTGACGTATTTGATGGTCGCGCCGATGCCGGGCGTGCCGAGCGGGCTGAACAGGAACGCCACCTCGTCGCTCTCGATCAGCTTGCGGGTCTGCTCCACGGCCTTGGGCGGCGTGTAGGCATCGTCATAGGTGATGAGGTTGATCTTGCGGCCGTTGATGCCGCCGCGGTCATTGACGGAATGGACGTAGGCGATCAGGCCCTTGCCGGTGTTGCTGAGCGGCGACGCCGGCCCGCTGAACGGGAACGTCGCCCCGACCTTGATCTCTGATTCCGATACCCCCGGCGTTTCGGCGCGGACTGGAGCCGCGGCAAGCGCCGCGAGCATCGCAACGGACACGGCAAGCGTCTTCAACAACATGAAATTCCTCCTGAGCTTTTATGAATTGACCAACTCTTGCGATCGGCGCGCGGCGCTACCAGGCTTCGCCGAACGGCCTGATCTCGACATTGAACGACCACGCGCTGCGATCCTGATGGGCGACGTGCCAGACCTCGTCGGCGATCGCTTTCGGCTTGATGAAGAAGTCGTCCGGCCGATCCGGCCAGCGCTTGCGCGTCCACTCCAGATCGATCACGGCATCGATCACGAGATAGGCGACGTGAACACCTTGCGGCCCCAGATCGCGGGCCATCGCCTCGGCGAGAATCCGCTGTGCCGCCTTGGTCGGCGCGAACCCCGCGAAGCCGGCCTTGCCGCGCAACGCCGACGTATTGCCGGTCGCGACGATGGCGCCCTTGCCGGCAGCGATCATCGCCGGGGCAAATCGCCGTGCCAGGTACAGCAATCCCATCGTGTTGACCTGGAAGTTGCGATTGAGAATCTCCGGATCGATCTCGCGGAAGGTGCCGAACGCCCCGCCGACGGCGTTATGAATGACCACGGCGGGATTGCCGAGATCGCGCTCCACGGCGGAGGCCACCGCCTCGACCTGCGCGGGATCGGACACGTCGCACCGATAGGCCTTTGCGCCCGGCAGCTGCTTTTCGAGCGCGGCGAGGCGCGCCTCGTTCCTGGCGAGAAGCGCGACGCGATAGCCGCCCTCAGTGAATCTCCTGGCGAGCGCCGAACCGGTGCCGGGCCCAACGCCGGATATCAGAGAGACAGGTGCGGTCATGCGATCAACCCTCCGCGTTGCGGCTCATGGCCTTCATGGTCAGGCGGCCGCCTTCGACAGCAGCTTCTCGACGTAAGGCTTGAGGTCCGGCCCGACATGCTCATGCGCGATCAGGCGGCCAAAGTGCGCGAACATCAGCGGATACTCATCCTGCACGCCCGAATGCAGGATTTTCGCCAATCCTTGCTTTTTCAGCTGCTCGGTCCGCGCATGTTCATTCATGAACAGCGCGAGTTCGGCGGCAAAGCAGATGTCGGCAATCGAGATACCGTTCCCGACCAGCGCCTCCTGCCGCGGCGACAGCGCCTGCTCGATGCCGGACGCATAGATCGCGAACGCATCCTTGGCGCGCGCATGAATGGCCGCATCGACGGTGCCGCCCGAGAGCGCCAGCAGATAGATTTGCGAGTCCCGCGCGAACACCAGGCTTACATCGAGAAAACTGTCGATCCGCGACGCCTCAAAGGCGTCGCGCCCGTAGAGCGGGAACTTCGCCTCGCCGAGCCGCGCCACCGTGCGCATGATGCTGTTCGATTCGAAGATTCCGACCTTGCCGTCGGCGCCGAACGCGGCCGGCACATTGCCGAACGGCTGCGCCGCCATGAACGCATCGGTCTTGAACAGTTGCGCCCCGGTCAGTCCGACCCGCCCGGTCCGTGCCAGCGACGACAGCGAGGCGCGCTCATGCTCCGCCAGCGGGCGGGCATCATAGTCCCACAACCAGTCCCGCAACTCCTTGCCGGACGCGCCCCTGACCTCGACGTCGACGCCGCAGAACCGCGCCGCGATGGTCGCCTTCCAGACCCGTGGGTTCGGCAGATAGGAGAAGATGCGCAAGGCGGCCATGGCGGCTGCTCCGGTGCTGATGCCTCAGGCGGCCAGCTTCAGGATCTTGACGACGTCGCCGGGCTCGCGGATCGGCTGCGGGTTGGCCCGGGTGAAGATCGACAGCATGGCGTTCCGGCCGATCAGCTCAAACCGATCTTCGCCGACGCCGACATCGGCAAGCCGCCGCGGCAAGCCGAGCTCCGCGATGAACGCCGCAAACGCCTCGCCGGCATCGCGCCCCGGCGCGCCGAGCGCAGCGGCGATCGATCGCTGGGCGGCTTCCGTCGCCGGGCGGTTATAGCGGAGCACGCTCGGCATCATCACCGCCGTGCAGAAATAATGCGGCACGTCGCAGGTGCCGCCGAGCACATGGCCGATGGCGTGGCTGGCGCCCATCGGCACTCGCGACTGCAATCCGAACGCCGACAGCCAGGAGCCGAGCTGGCAGCTCAGCCGCGCCGGCTCGTCGTCGGGGTGGGCCTTGGTGCGCAGCAGACCGTCGTGCAGATAGCGCAGCCCCTGCTGGCACACCGCGTCGACCAGCACGTTGGGACGGCTGGAGCAGATCGCCTCGATGCCGTGATCCATCGCCCGCGTCCCGGAACCGAGCCAGAGCTTCTCCGGTGTATATTTCGTGATCGCGGGATCGAGGATGATGCTGCGCGGCATCATCATCGGGTGGTTGAAGATCTGCTTCAGCTTGCGGCTGGTATCGGTGACCAGCGCGCCGGAATTGTATTCGCCGCCGGAGAGCGTGCTGGGGATCGCGATCATGCGCACTTTCGGCGTGCGGAACGGCCCGAAGCGGCGGTCCGGCGTGGTCTCGAAGCCGTCGAGGCCATCAGGCTCGAAGATCTCGTGCTCCATGCACATCAGCACGATCTTCGCCGCATCGACCACCGAGCCGCCGCCGATCGCGACGACGAGGTCCGCCTTGGCCTCGCCGGCTTGCCGCGCGATCTGCGTCACCACGTCCCGCGTCGTGTGCTGCGGCACGCCGTCGAAGGTCGCGGCGTGGCGGTCGCCGAGGGCTTGACGGATTTTCCCGATCTCGTCGGTCGTGGTGTTCAACGTCCGGCTGGCGATCAGATAGACGCGCCTGGCATCCAGCCGCTCGGCCTCCTCGCGCAGCGCTTCGGCCGCCGGCTTGCCGTAGATCACGGATTCCATGGTCGGGTATTGATGGCTGCCGGTGACGCGCATGCTTTCACTCCCTCGATGTGTCCGTGAGTTCCGCTGTCGGTCAGGCCGACAGCTTGGTGAAATCAGGCTGACGCCGTTCGGCGAAGGCGGCAAAGGCTTCGCGCGCCTCGGGCGTCGTCAGCCGCTCCTTGAACAGCACGCCTTCCTCGGCGATCTGCGCCGCGATCTTCTGCTGCTCGCGCATCAGCTTCTTGGTCATGCTGAGCGACCCCGCCGGCCGCCTGGTCAGTGCGACAGCCGCGTCATGCGCCCTCTTGCGCAGATCGGCCTGCGGCACCACGGCGTTGGCGAGACCAGATGCCAGCGCACCCTGCGCATCCATCGGCTCGCCGAGCGCGAACATCGCATAGGCCCGCGCGTGTCCGATCCTCAAGGGGAGCAGCCAGCTCGACGCCGCTTCCGGAACCAGAGCGAGGTTGACGAACGGCGTGATCAGCCGCGCATTCTCGGCAAGATAGACCAGGTCGCAATGCAGCAGCATGGTGGTGCCGACGCCGACCGCATTGCCCTGCACGGCGGCGACCAGCGGCTTGCCGACCTTGCTGATGGTCTCGATGAAGCGATGCGCGGGGCTATCGACTGCGCTTTCGCCGCGTGCCTGGCTCGCGAAGTCGGCGAGGTCGTTGCCCGCGGTGAAGCTGTCGCCGTCGCCCTGGAACAGGATGACGCGGACGGCCGGATCGGTCTCGGCCTCTTTCAGAGCATGCGACATCGCGTCATACATGGCGCCGGTCAGCGCATTCTTCTTCTCGGGCCGCTGCAAGGTCAGCGTCATGACGCCGGCGGCGATCTCAACCTTGACGTGCTCGGTCATGGCACTCTCCCGTCAGGCGACCGCGCGGGCCGGCATGGTTTCGAACTTACCGTCGAGGAAGCCGGTCAACCGCTGCCGGATGATCGCTTCGGCTTCGGCCATGATGCGGTCGATCAGCTCCTTGACGGTCGGGATGTCATTGATAAGGCCGACCACCATGCCGCAGCTCCAGGCGCCGGCATCCATCTCGCCGTCGATCATCACCTTCGGATAGACGCCGGCGACTTGCTCGTGGATATCCTCGATCTTCAGCCTGGCGCCCTTCTCGCGCTCGATCTCGAGCAGCTCATCGACGCCCTTGTTCTTCAGCACCCGCTCGGTGTTGCGTAGCGCGCGCATCACGAGGCGGGTGTCGAGCTCGTCGGCGTCGAGCAGCGCCTGCTTCACATTGGGATGAACCGGCGCTTCCTTCGTCGCGATGAAGCGCGTGCCCATGTTCATCCCGGCAGCGCCCATCGACAGCGCCGCGACAAGGCTGCGCGCATCCGCCATGCCGCCCGAAGCGACGAACGGGATCTTCAACTCGTCCGCCGCGCGCGGCAGCAGGATCATGTTCGGGATGTCGTCCTCGCCGGGGTGACCGCCGCACTCGAAGCCGTCGACGCTGACCGCGTCGCAGCCGATCTTCTCGGCCTTCAGCGAATGCCGCACCGAGGTGCATTTGTGAATGACCTTGATGCCGGCCGCCTTCAGCGCCGGCATGTACTGCTCCGGGCTGCGGCCCGCGGTTTCCACCGCCTTGACGCCGCCCTCGCGGATCGCCGCGATGTATTCGGGATAGGGCGGCGCGGTGAAGCTCGGCAGGAAGGTGAGGTTCACGCCGATCGGCTTGTCCGTCATGTCGCGGCAGCGCGCGATCTCCTTCGCCAGCAGCTCCGGTGTCTTCTGGGTCAGGCCGGTGATGATGCCGAGACCGCCGGCATTGGACACCGCGGCCGCCATCTCGGCGAAGCCGACAAAATGCATGCCGCCCTGGATGATCGGATGCTGGATGCCGAACAGTTCAGTGATTGCTGTCTTCACAAGTCTCTCCCGCGTTTCCGCTCAGTGGACGATTTCGAACAGGCCCGCCGCGCCCATGCCGCCGCCGATGCACATGGTCACCACGCCGTATTTCGCCTTGCGCCGCCGGCCCTCGATCAAGAGGTGACCGGTGAGCCGCGCCCCGGTCATGCCGTAGGGATGGCCGATCGCGATCGAGCCGCCATTGACGTTCAGCTTGTCCGGATCGATGCCGAGCTTGTCGCGGCAATAGATCACCTGCACCGCATAGGCCTCGTTGAGCTCCCAGAGATCGATGTCGTCGATCTTGAGGTTGTGCCGCTTGAGGAGCCGCGGGATCGCGGCAACCGGGCCGACGCCCATCTCGTCCGGCTCGACGCCGGCGGCGACGAAGCCGCGGAAGATGCCGAGCGGCTTCAGGCCCTTCTGCGCGGCAACCTTGTCGCTCATGATCACGCAGGCCGAGGCGCCGTCCGAGAGCTGGCTCGCATTGCCGGCGCTGATGGTCCTGCCCTCGAACACCGGCTTGATCTTGGCGAGCCCATCCGCCGTGGTATCCGGCCGCGGCCCCTCATCCTTGGCCAGCGTCACCTGCTGATAGCTGACCTCCTTGGTGTCCTTGTTGGCCACGGCCATTTTGGTCGTGATCGGCACGATCTCGTCGTTGAAGCGGCCGCCCTGCAACGCGGCGCCGACGCGGCGCTGGCACTCGAGGCTGTACTCGTCCTGCTTGTCGCGGCCGATCCCGTAGCGCTCGGCGACGACCTCGGCGGTCTCCAGCATCGACATGTACATCTCGGGCTTCATTGCCATCAGCTCGTCGTCGACGGCGTGGAACCTGTTCATGTGCTCGTTCTGCACCAGGCTGATCGACTCGATGCCACCGCCGATCGCGATCTCGACGCCGTCGAGCATGACAGAGCGGGCGGCGACCGCGATCGCCTGCAGGCCGGAGGCGCATTGCCGATCGATGGTGGTGCCGGCGACCGTCACCGGCAGCCCGGCGCGGATGGCACCCTTGCGCGCGACGTTCATCACCATGGTACCCTGCTGCATCGCGCAGCCCATCACCACGTCCTCGACCTCGCCGGGCGCGATGCCGGCACGCTTCACCGCTTCGGCCATCACATGGCCGGCCAAAGTCGGGCCGTCGGTGTTGTTCAGCGCGCCGCGATAGGCCTTGCCGACGCCGGTGCGCGCGGTGGAAACGATGACTGCATCCTGTGACATGTTGCCTCTCTGGCTTAGGCGACCGCGTCGAGCTGCGCATAACGCAGCACGTGATAGGCGGGATCGCCGAACTGGATGTTGATGGAGGAAATCCGCTTGAAGTAATGGCCGACATTGAGCTCGTCGGTCATGCCCATGCCGCCATGCAGCTGCACCGCCTGGTCGGCGACGAACTTGCCGGCATATCCGATCTTCGACTTGGCGCCGGAGGCGAGCCGAGACACGCCGGCCTCATCGTCGCTGAGACTGAGGCTCAGATGCTGCATCAGCGACAACGCCTCCTGATGCGCGATGAACATGTCGACCATCCGGTGCTGCAGCACCTGGAAGCTGCCGATCGTGACGCCGAACTGCTTTCGCGTCTTGGAATAGTCCAGCGTCGCGGCGTTCAGTTCGCCGATCGCGCCGACCGCCTCGGCGCAGAGCGCGCCGATCGCGCGGTTACGGCAGGCTTCCAGCGCGGCGACGCCCCCGCCTTCGCTGCCCAGCAATTCCGCGCGCACGCCGCGCAGGCTGATCTCGGCCGCCGTTCGGCCATCGATCGTCCTGAAGCTTTGCAGATCGAGATTGGCGGCGCGGCGATCGACGACGAACAGGCTGACGCCGCCGCGATCGTGACGATGACCCGCGGTGCGCGCGGAGACGATCAGATAATCCGCCCACGGCGCGGCCAGCACCGCCGTCTTCTCCCCGGTGAGCACGTAATCGTTGCCCTCGCGGCGCGCCGTGGTGGTGACGGTGGCGAGATCGAAGCGCGAACCCTTCTCGGTCCAGGCCAGCGCCCAGAGTTTCGTGCCAGCGATGATGTCGGCGATGAACGCCTGCCTCTGCGCGTCGGAACCTGCCTGCTCGATCAAGCCACCCGCGACGACGACCGTCTCGACAAAGGGCTCCACGACAAGATGGCGGCCGAACTCCTGCATGATGATCATGGTCGACAACGGCCCGCCGCCGAGCCCTCCGACCGCTTCCGAGAACGGCGCGGCGAGCAGGCCGAGCTCGGCGAATTCAGCCCATTGCTTGCGGCCAAAACCCTCCTCGCTCGCGACGATCTTGCGGCGGGCGTCAAAGTCATACTGGTCGCGCAGCAGCCGCTGGACGCTGGACCGCAACAATTCCTGCTCTTCCGTGAACTGGATATCCATCCGATCCTCGTTGCTTGTGGCTAGAGTCCAAGCACCGCCTTGGCGATGATGTTGCGCTGGATCTCGTTCGACCCGCCGTAGATCGAGAGCTTGCGCGAGTTGAGGAATTTCTCCGACGCGGTGTGGCCGTAGTCGGGGCCCGGCATGAAGTGATTGGCGCTGACCGGATGCTCGCGGATCGCAAGCCCGTAATTGCCGATCGCCCGATGCGTCAGCTCAGTGATGTTCTGGAAGATTTCGGTGCCCCGGATCTTGAACAACGAGGCGGCCGGTCCCGGGTCGATGCCGCGCGCCATCTGGCCGACGACGCGAAGCTCGGTCGCCTCCAGCGCCAGCACGTCGAGCTCGACGCGGGCGATGTCCCGGATGAATTCCAGATGCGCCGGATCGTCTTCGGGGATCTCCGCCTTCACGATCTTCTTCAGCCGCGCGATGTAGCGCGTCGAGCGGCCGATGCCGGCCATGCTGGTGCGCTCATTGCCGAGCAGGAATTTGGCGTAGGTCCAGCCCTTGTTTTCCTCGCCGATCAAGTTCTCGGCGGGAACGCGCACGTTCTCCAGGAAGACGTCGTTGACCTCGTGCGAGCCGTCGATGGTGATGATCGGGCGCACGGTGACGCCGGGCGACTTCATGTCGATCAAGAGGAACGAGATGCCGGACTGCGGCTTGGCCGTGGGATCGGTGCGCACCAGGCAGAAGATCCAGTCGGCGTGCTGCGCCAGTGTGGTCCAGGTCTTGTGGCCGTTGACGATGTAGTGGTCGCCGTCACGCACCGCCTTGGTGCGGACGGTCGCGAGGTCGGAGCCGGAGCCCGGCTCCGAATAGCCCTGGCACCACCAATCCTCGCCGGACAAGATGCGCGGCAGGAATTTCTTCTTCTGCACATCGTTGCCGAAGGTGTAGATGACGGGCCCGACCATGGTGACGCTGAACGCCAGCGGCGGCATCGTGCCAGCGCGCGTCGTCTCCTGCTCGAAGATGAAGCGGCGGGTGATCGACCAGCCGGGCCCGCCATATTCCTTCGGCCAGAGCGGCGCGATCCAGCCCTTCTTGTGCAGGATGCGATGCCACAGCAGCATCTGCTCCTTGGAGAGATCGGTCTCCGGATTGGCGACGCGCATCTCCGCCGGGTAGTTGTCCTTGATGAAGGCGCGAACCTCATCGCGGAACGCCGCATCTTCAGGGGATAGCGCGAGCTCCATCTGACCGGCTCCCTACCACTTCTCGCCGAAGGGCCGGATTTCCAACTCGAAGGTCCAGGCGCTCTTCGGCTGCTGATAGAGCTGCCAATAGGCGCCCGCGACCGATGCCGGCGGCATCAAGAGATCGGGATCGTCGAGCGCGTTCGGGCCGAGCGCCTCGATGCGGCGCTGCCGCACCCATTCAGTATCGACGCCGGAATCGATGATCAGATGCGCGACATGGATGTTCTTCGGTCCCAGCTCGCGCGCCATCGCCTGCGCCACGGCGCGCAAGCCGAACTTGGCGCTGGCAAAGGCGGCATAGCCGCTGCCGCCGCGGAGTGACGCGGTGGCGCCGGTGAAGAAAATGTTGCCCTCGCCGCGCGGCATCATCAGCCGCGCCGCCTCGCGCCCGGCCAGGAAGCCGGAGTAGCAGGCCATCTCCCAGACCTTGCGGAACACGCGCTCGGTGGTCTCGAGAATCGGGAAATTGACGTTGGCCCCGATATTGAAGATGCAGACCTCCAGCGGCGCATGCTTGTCGGCGTCGTTGAGGAAGGCCGTGATCTCCTCTTCCTTGCGCGCATCGAGCGAGCGCGCATGGATCTCGCCGCCGGCGGCCTCGATCTCCTTGACCAGCGGCGCCAGCTTGTCGCCGTTGCGGCGGCCAGCGAAAATCGTAAAGCCTTCGGAGGCGAACTTCTTGGCGATCTCGCCGCCGATGAAATCACCGGCACCAATGACGGCCACCGTCCTGTTTCTCTTCTGCATGGTGTACTCCGGTCTTGTTTGAGTGAACTGGCTCGCGGCGATGGCTCAGCCTCAGCCGCGCAGCGACTCCGCGAGCTTGTGCTTCAGCAGCTTGCCCGTCGATGTCGCGGGCAGCGCGTCCATCAGGATAATCTCCGACGGCCGCTTGTACGAGGTGAGTTGCGGGGCAATATGGGCCATCAGGTCCTGTACCGTGGCGGTCGAACCCTTGATCAGTTGCACAAAGGCAACCACCTCTTCGTTGCCCTCGACCGGCCGGCCGACCACGGCGCATTGCACCACGGCGTCGTGCGTGCTCAGCACCGCCTCGATCTCGGCCGGATAGACGTTGAACCCGGAGCGGATGATCATCTCCTTGGTCCGCCCGACGATATAGAGCGCATCATTCTCGAAGCGGGCCAGATCGCCGGTGTTGAACCAGCCGTCGGGGTCGATCGCCTTCGCCGTCAGGTCGGGCGCGCGGTAATAGCCGCGCATCACGTTGGGGCCGCGAACATGCAGCTCGCCGACTTCGCCTGACGCAACCGGCTTGAGGTCGCGGCCGATCAGCTTGGCCTCGAGGCCGGGCATGACGGTGCCGACCGCATGGTCAGCCCGCGGATTGTCGGGCCGGACGCCGGAGATGCCCGGCGAGCATTCGGTGATGCCGTAACCGTTGAGCAGCGGCAGCCCGAGCTCCTGCTCGACCCGTGATTTGAGATCGAGGTCGAGCGGCGCGCCGGCCACCGAGATCACCCGCAACCGGCCGCGATCGAGCTTCGGCAGGCCGGCATTGCGCCGGTATTCGAGCAGACGCTGATAGGTCGCGGGCACGCCGTTCAGGATCGTGATGCCCTCTTCAGTCATCGCCTTGACCAGCGCGGCCGGATCGTATTTCGCCACCAGACGCACGGTGGCGCCGATCATCAGGGTCATGGTCAGCAACGAGATGCCGACGATATGCGAGATCGGCAGCACGCAATACTGCACGTCGTCGGCCGCCATCTTTCGGAAGCTTGCCGTCGCCCGGGCGCTGAACAAGAGATTGCGATGGGTCAGCATCACGCCCTTTGGCGTGCCCGTGGTGCCGGAGGTGTAGATGAGAACCGCGACCTGGTTGGCGCCGTCGGCCTCGACCGGCTCAGCCACGGTTGCCAGGTTCAAACCGGTGACGGCGATGCCGCGGAGCGGACCGACATCCTGCACGGCGGCCTCGTAACGCGCGGCATGCGTAGCCGCCTCCTGCGAGACCTCGGCGGTCAGCAGCACGCGGCGGGCGCCGCTGTGATCCCTGATCTGGTCGAGCTCACGCGGCGACAGCCGGGGATTGACCACGATGGACCAAGCATCGAGCCGGCTCGCCGCCAGCAGCAGGCAGGCGAGCGGGATCGAATTCTCGCTCACGATCATCATGCGGTCGCCGGCGCGGATGCCGAGCGCCCGCAGCGCCTCGGCGACGCGACTGACCGCCCGATCGAGCTCGCGGTAGGTCAGCCGCATCTTGTCGTCGATCAGCGCCGGATGATCCGGCGTCGCCCCGACGTGGTGATCGATCACCTCGTGGATGCGGTTCGGCAAGCCTTCCACACTTCCTTCAAACTGGGTCGACGCCTGCACTGAAACCTCCCTGTGACAGCCCTTTGGGCCTGATTTGTTGTCTTGAGGAATTTTCCCGCTCAGGCGGTCTTGCGCCGCCCCGCGGCCAGCTGCGCGACGATCTCGTCCTCGACCTCGCGCAGCTTGTCCTTGCCGAAGAAGATCTCGTCGCCGACGAAGAAGGTCGGTGAGCCGAACGAGCCGCGCGCCACCGCGTTGCTGGTGTTGTCGATCAGCTTCTTCTTCACCTCGTCCTGCTGGGCGCGGGCGATGATGCGGTCGATATCGAGGCCGGAGGACAGGAACGCTTCGCGGAACACCTGCGGATCGTCCATCTTCTTGGGCTCGGACCACATGTGGTGATAGGCGGCGCGAAAGTACGGTTCGAACAGCCCTTCGAAATCGGCAGCGACGACGCCGCGCATCAGCATCAGCGTGTTGACCGGAAAGAACGGGTTGGTCTTGAACGTCGTGATGTTGTAGCGGCGCAGGAAGCGCTCGGTCTCGAGCGCGTTGTATTCCGGCTTGTTCTTGATGCCGCGCAGCGACTCGCCGGGCGACATGTTGCCGGTCGCCTTGTAGACGCCGCCGAGCAGCACCGGGATGTAGTCGAACTTCACGCCGGTACGCTTCTCGATTTCGGGCAGCGCCTGCTCCGCCAGATAGGCGTTCGGACTTCCAAAATCGAAATGGAATTCGACCTTGAGCGGAGCAACCATGGAACGCCCTTCCCTTTGAGTGCCAGCAGCCCTCAGCCGCCGCGTTGATCGAGCCGGGACCTTAAGTTCTATTTTAGAACTGTCAATATGATATTTGTCATCCAATGACTAAGTCGCGGCTGCAGGCGAGGCATCCTATTGAAATTGCGTTAGTTCTGTTTTAGAATTTAAAAGGCGATGTCGACGCAGACCGCAGGAGATGCTGATGAAATGGGATGCCCTCGAGGAGGAGCCGTGCTCGGTGGCCCGCACGGTGGCTGTCATCGGCGACCGCTGGAGCCTGCTGGTCCTGCGCGAATGTTTCCTGCGCATCCGCAGGTTCGATGACTTCCAGGCCTCGCTCGGGATCACGCGGCATCTGCTCGCCGACCGGCTGAAGAAGCTGGTGCGGTTCGGCGTGCTGCGCAAGATCCCCTATCAGGAGGCGCCGAAGCGCTACGAATACATCCTGACGCAGAAGGGGCTCGACCTCTATCCGATCATCATGTCGATCGTGCACTGGGGCAACGTCCACATGGTCGATTCGCGCGGCCGGCCGATGCTGCACGAACACAAGACCTGCAAGAAGATGTTCGATCCCGTCATGGTCTGTTCGGAATGCGGCGAACCGCTGAGCGCGAAGGCGGTCCACGTGCATCCCGGCCCCGGTGCGCGGAAATCATCACCGGTGCACGCCAAGGCGCAGGAGCGGGCCAGGCGTGCCGCTGATTAGACCAGGATGTACTGTTTACGAAGCCGGCTCGCCTTGCGCTGGCGGCTGCTCAGTGTGACGGCGCAGCCATCAGCGCAACATTGCCGCCAAGCAGGCAGCCGACGGCACGGCCGCCGGCGAAGCCGATGCGGACCCGAATCTCGGACAGCCGCCCCATCGCCCTGCCCTGCAAGATTCGAATCTCGTCGTCATCAGGAGCGACCAGGCGGTAGTCGAGCAGGCCGAACGCAAGCGCCGCGGCCGCAATGCCGGTCGCGGCATCCTCCCGATAACCTGAGGAGCGCGGGAATTGCCGCGCCTCGAACAGGCGAGCCTTTCGGTCGATCACGGCGAATGGATAGAGCCCGGTCGATCCGATCCGGCCGCAGACCGCCTCGACTTGCTCGGCCGCGGGATCGAGCGCATTCAGCGCGTCGGGAGAGCGCATCGGAACGAGGGTCTTGATCCGCGATGTGACGGCATTGCACGGTGCCACCGCATCGATCGCTTCCGGCCCGACCGCGAGCGCCCGCAGCACGTCGTCGCGTTGCCCCGTGGTCAGCGGAACGGTCTTCCCGGCCGGCTGGGTGATCTCGACACGCGGCTCGCCGTGACGACCACGGCTGATGAAGCCGGTGACCGGACCGCTGCGCGTCGAGATCCGCATCGTGTCGCCCGGCAACTTTCCATGGCGCGCAAGCAACCAGAGCGCACCGATGGTCGCGTGGCCGCACATTTCCATCTCGTGATTCGGAACGAAGAAGCGGAACGTGGCGTCGAAATCGTCGCTCTGCGCCGGCAGCACGAAGCCGGATTCGCGACCATGGCGGCGCGCAATATCCTGCATCTCGGAGGCGCTCATGCCGCTTGCATCCACGACAATCGGACAGGGATTGCCGCCCTGCCCATCGACCGTGAACACGCTGACCAGTTCGGCTGTCGTCATGATGTCGCCCGCCTGTCTCGCCGTCCCTACTTGACCAGCGTCGCGCCGGTCTCCGGATGCTGCAGCCAGCCGAGCAGCGCCTCGTGGAAGCGCGCCGGCGCCTGGATTTGCGGCGAATGGCCGAGGTCGGGGAATTCGATCAGCTGCGCATGCGGGATCCGCTTCACGGCCTCCTTGCCCAGCACCGGATAATTGCCGAGCGTCTTGCGGATCTCCGGCGGCGCGGTGTCCTTGCCGATCGCGGTGGTGTCCTTGTCGCCGACAAACAGCAGCGTCGGCGGCTTGATCTGCTCGAACTCGTAGAACACCGGCTGGGTCGCGATCATGTCGTAGAGCCGCGCCGAGCTCGACGCCACGGCGGCGCGGCCCTCTCCGCGATACATGCCGGCCAGCATCTGCACCCACGTCTCGTAGGACGCATCCCACGTGTCGGCGTAATAGGTGGCGCGCTCATAGGCGCGGATGCTGTCCGCGGTGACGCGCGTCTCGCGCTGCATCCAACCGTCGAGGCTGAGCCACGGCACGCCCTTGGCCTTCCAGTCCTCCAGCCCGATCGGATCGACCAGCACCAGGTGGTCGGTCGCCTCCGGATACATCAGCGCGTAGCGCATCGCCCGCATGCCGCCGGTCGAATGGCCGACCATGATCGAATGCGCGATCCCGAGCGAGGCGAGCAGCGCGCGGCTGTTGCCGGCGAGCTGCTGAAAGGTGAACTGATAGCGCTCCGGCTTGCTGGACTTGCAGAATCCGATCTGGTCGATCGCGATCACGCGATAGCCGGCGCCGCTGAGTGCCTTGATGGTGCCGTCCCAGGTCGCGGCACAAAAATTCTTGCCGTGCAGCAGCACCGCGGTCTGGCCGTTCGGCGTCGCCGGCTTGACGTCGAGATAGGCCATGTCGAGCTCCTGCCCCTGCGAGCTGAAGCGATAATGCTCCACCGGATAGGGATAGTCGAAGCCCTGCAGCTCTGGTCCATAGGCCGGCTCGGCGGCCGATTGCGCCAATGCGCTGGACGAACTGAGCGCGACGGTCGCGGCGACGGCGATGTGAAACAGGGTTTTCAGGTGCATCTCGGCAAATCCAGAACTCAGGGGCGATCTCGTGATGCCGTAGCCGAACGCGTGGGCGCCATCCAGCGCCCAGCGATGATTTGTTCGTGATCTCCGCGCAAAATTACGCCGGATCGAACGCGCGGATCGGCGGCAGATTGCCGTTGAACCGCTCGACCTCGACGCTGGTGAGCTGGCCGGTGCAGCCCTGCGCGAAGGATGACGTGCCGATGTCGCGAGTCAGCACGTTCGGATTGCCGTGCACGCAGAGCGGCGCATCCTCCTCGGGGTCCATCGGATCGTACCAGGCGCCGGTCGGCAGCTGCACCACGCCGGGCGCGATGCCGTCGGTGACATGCACCGCGGCAAGGCAGGCGCCGCGCGCGTTGAAGATGCGGATGATGTCGCCGTCGGCGATCCCGCGCGGCTCGGCGTCGCGCGGGTTCATGCGCGCGACCTCGCGGCCGCGATACTTGGCGTCAAGCGAATGGCCGCCGAAATCGAGCTGGCTGTGCAGGCGCGTCACCGGCTGGTTGGCGACGAGGAAGAACGGCGCGCCCGGCGTCGGCGTGTCTGATTTCTCGAGCCAGACCGGATGGCCCGGACAGTCCGCATCGCCGTGGCTAGCGATCTTCTGCGAGAAGATCTCGATGCGGCCGCTCGGCGTCGGCAGCGGGCGCGCGAGGGGGTCCTCGCGAAAACGGCGCAGCGAGCCGCCGTCGTCGAGATGCTGCGGCACCACCTGGCTGCCGCGCTCCCAGAATTCGTCGAAGCTCGGCGCCTCGAGCCCGCGCGCGGCGAGCGCCTTGCGGGTCGGCTCAAAGAGATGTTCCAGCCACTCTCGCGACGTGCGTCCCTCGGTGAAGGGCTCGCGGGCCCCTAACCGCTCGGCGAGATCGGCGAAGATCTCGTAGTCGTCGCGCGCAAGGCCGAACGGCTCGGCGATCCGGTGCATCGCGACCATCAAGGGATCGTTGCTGGAATAGCCGATGTCCTCGCGCTCCAGCGTCATGGTCGAGGGCAGCACGATGTCGGCGTGGCGGGCGGTGGCGGTCCAGGCCAGCTCATGCACCACCAGCGTGTCGAGCCGCGCAAACGCCTTGCGCAGGCGGTTGAGGTCCTGGTGATGGTGGAACGGATTGCCGCCGGCCCAATAGACGAGGCGGATATCCGGATAGGTCCGCGTCTCGCCATTGTAGCGATAGCTGGTGCCGGGATTGAGCAGCATGTCGGCGATGCGCGCCACCGGAATGAAGTCGGCGACGCCGTTGCGGCCCTGCCCGAGCGTCGGTCCCGGCACCGCATTGACGCGGCGGCCGTAATAGCCGATCGCGCCGAGCGAATAGGCGTAGCCGCCACCGGGCAGGCCGATCTGGCCGAGCGCCGCCGCCAGCACCATGCCCATCCACACCGGCTGCTCGCCATGCTCGGCGCGCTGCAACGAATGCGACACGGTGATCAGCGCTCTGCGGCCGGCAAGCCGGCGCGCGAGCGTCTTGATGGTGCCGGCATCGATGCCGCAGATCGCCGCGGCCCATTCGGCACTCTTGGGCTGACCGTCGCTCTCGCCGGTCAGATAGCGCAAAAACACTGGCCAGCCCTCGGTGTAGCGATCGAGGAAGGCCTGATCGTGCAGACCCTCGCCGACGAGCGTATGGACGATGCCGAGCATCAGCGCGGTGTCGGTGCCGGGCGTGGCCGTCAGCCATTCGGCGCCGGCCTCGACGGGGAGATCGTCGCGCAGCGGGCTGACCAGGACGAACTGGCAGCCGCGCCGCTGCGCGGCTGCCATCGCGCCGCGCTCGACATGCTTGCTGATCGACCCGCCGGCCACCATCGAGTTCTTCAGCGCCATGCCGCCGAACGCCAGCACGATGTCGGTCTCGGCCGCGATCTGCTCCCAGGTGACGTTGCGCTTGGTGATGTCCTCGTAGCCGGTCAGGATCTGCGGCAGCAGCACCGATGACGCGCCCGAGGAATAGGTGTTCACCGAGCGGACATAGCCGCCCATGGCGATGTTGAGGAAGCGGTGCACCTGGCTCTGCGCGTGATGGAAACGGCCCGCGCTCGACCAGCCGTAGGAGCCACCGAATACCGCGCTGGGGCCGATCGTGTCGCGGATCCGCGTCAGCTCGCCGCCGAGCAGATCGAGCGCCTGCTCCCAGCTCACCGAGACGAAGTCATCGCGGCCGCGCCGATCGTCTGGGCCCGGCCCGCGCTCGAGCCAGCCGCGGCGGATCGCAGGCTGCGCGATGCGCGCCTGGTGGCGCAGCGCGCCGGGGAAATTGTTGATGATGCGGTTCGGATCGGGATCGGCGGCATAGGGCCTGACTTCGAGACCCGCCTTGCCGAGCCGCGCCGAGAACACGCCCCAATGCGAGGTGTGCGGCTTGAAACCGTCGGACAAATCGAGGCCGGGATCGGGGTGGCCAATGGTCTCGCTCATCGATGCTCCTTCATCCCAGGCCGGTTCATCCGAGGCCGGCACCTCGCCGCGCCGTCGCAACGTCCCCGCCAGTATAATGATCCAATCGGCGCACGGTACCCGCTAACACGGATCGCACCGTGCCTTGCCGGCATGACTGCGGGCGACGGCGGCGGAACTTCCCACTGGGGCCGTGCCGCCAAAATATCGAAAACAACCCCATGCAAAGGGCGCCGGGCGGCCGCCGGCGCCCGACAACGCCACTTGACGCGTCGGGCAAATCAGGGATACATTTCCAATATTCCGAAATCGTGCAAGTGCCCCGTCGCCCGCAACAGCAGGCGCGACGGATGCACGTGAGACCGAAACCCCTCCCCACAATCGACATCGCACCGGCTGCCGCAGCGAGCGATCGTCTGCGCGCTTGCCACGCGCATTCCAGGGACTACCCGACATGGATACTGCACCCGACATCACCGTGCCGACGATGCCCGCCGCACCCGGCCCGACCCAGGCTGCCGCAGCCCCGCGGATCAAATTCTCCTCGCATGGCTTCCGCATCGACCATCCTGATCCGGAGCTCGGCGCACGGCTGATGGCGAACGCACTTGGAGTCGCCGACCGCGACGCGATGGACGGCATCCTGCGGCAATTGGTCAAGGCCAGCGTGAGCGGCGGCAAGCCCTGCGAGGTCAACCTCGCCTTCATGATCTCGATGGTGAGAAGCATCGGTCCGCGGGATTCCGTCGAGGCCATGCTGGTGGCGCAGATGGTGTCGGTTCATGTGATGGCAATGCGATGCGCCCATCACCTCGCGCATGCCAAGGACCTCGCCCAGCACGACAGCGCCGCGCGCGCATTGGGCCGGCTCGCCCGCACCTTTCCCGCCCAGATCGAGGCGCTGAACCGCCACCGCAGCCATGGCGAGCCCGCCATCACCGTACAGAACGTCAAGGTCGAGGACGGCGGCAACGCCATCGTCGGCACCGTCACGCAGCATGCGAGCGTGATCGTGTCCGAGAACAGCCCGGCATCCGCGGCGCGGGCACTGAGGCCCGCGGGCGCGAGGCGACGGCGGAATTCCACCGATGCGGCGCGGGACGCACAGGCATGAGCGGCCACATCCAAACGACCGGCCCGATGCTGGCCAGCCGGCGTTGCGGCGCCAGGACTCGCTGCGGCAGTTCTTGCCGCGCGCCGGCGGTGCGCGGCAAGACGCGCTGCCGCATGCACGGCGGCGCAAAGGGTTCCGGCGCGCCTCGGGCGAACCGGAATGCGCGCAAGCATGGCCTGTTCACTCGGCAAGCGATCGCCGAGCGAAGGCAGATCCGGGCGTTGTTGGGAGACGTGCGGAGGATGCTGGAGGGGATGAAGTGATTGCGTTCCGCAAATGGCCGCACGCCTCAACGACCAACGGGCCGCCGGGCGCGAAATCCCGCTGGCCCATTCCCGCTAAAGCATGATCCGGAAAAGTGCGAGGCGGTTTTCCCTGCGACAAACGCGAAGCGTTTGCGCGGAGATCATGCTCAAACAAAGAGCTAAAGCGCGATGACGATTCAACCTAATCTCATCGCGCTTTAATGGATCATGAGGGCTGCGGCGATGCCGAACGCCGTGAGCGTTGCAACGGCCAAACTCATCAGGGTTATCGCTACAGGCCTCGGCATACGTTTAAACCCGCTGACGCAGTAAAAGCTTGCCGGTTGCCGGACATTGCGCGTTCCGCGAAGACAACGCACCCCGTAGCGGCCCCGCGAGCAAAGATCCGGATTCCCGGCGATCAGTGCACGAAAGCCAGCATCAGCGCAAAGGTGACCAGCGCGTAAGTGCTGGTGACGGTGATGCCCAAATACAGACGCTCCATTGCGGCCTCCTGCCCTCAAGGCGCCGCCCCCGCACGATCAACTTAGCGCCCGCTCCGGCCCCGGGCAGCTGGAATTCCGGGTCATGGTAAATCTACGGGACCGTCCATCCGGGCTAGCCCCTGCAAGCTGCCGGCGCCAACCCTGTGGGCTCCTTGCATCCGACTGAGGAAGTAACCCTCTCTTTCCAATTGCCGGCCTGTCGGGCTTATCACCGTCCAGAAGGTTAAGGTGGAGGACGGCGGCAACGCCATCGTCGGCAACGTCACAGCCAAGCCTCGCTTATTCGTCTGGTTGGAAGCCCTCCGGCATTCGAGGGGGACCGTCATCATTCGGCCGATTGCAGGCCGGACAGGGCGCACCGGCGCCTCCGCAAGCGCAGGCGTGCGGACCGGTCCAGGGCTGGTCCTGATGGTTCTCACACACCCATCTTGTGTCGTCGCAAAAAATACAGCGAGGCTTGCTCATAGATCTTCTCGCACCCCACGAAAGAACGGATGCCGCACCTTGCCCTCGGCAGATTTGGCGCGATACTCGATCTCGGCCAGTACCTTCGGCTCAACCCATACGCCCTTGTGCTTGATGCGCTTGGTGTAGGGCTGCGTCTTGCGGATCAGCGGCGTCAGGCGTTTGCGGAGATCGGCGGCCGAGGCCTTGTCGAAGCCGTGGTCGACCTTGCCGGCGTAGATCAGCTCATTGCCCTTGCGCCGGCCGACGTAAATTCCGTCCCATTCGTTGTCGTCCAGTGCAAAGCCGGCGATGGTCAACGTCTCGCGCTGGGCGCAGGTTTTCTTGACCCAGTCGCGGCTGCGGGTGCCGGTCGGATAGGCGCTATCCGCCACCTTCGACACCACGCCTTCATAGCCGAGCCTACAGGCATGCGCGAACATCTTGGGGCCGTCCACCTCGAAGCTTTCGCTGAACTGGACCTCGGTGCCAGCGACGAGCTTCTTCAGCAGCGCTTTGCGCTCCTTCAGCGGCAGCTTCCGGAGATCGCGGCCATTGAGATAGAGCAGGTCGAAGGCCACCATCACGATCCTGGTCGACTTACCGCGCAGCTCGTTCTGCAGCACGGAGAAGTCGGTCGTGCCGTCTGGTGAGGGAACGACGATCTCGCCGTCGATGATGGCTGATGATGCGGAAATGTGCCAGGCGTCTTGGACCACCTTCTTGAAGCGCCTGGTCCAGTCGTTGCCGCGCCGGGTGTAGATCTTCACGTCTTCATTAGCGATGTGAGTCTGAACCCGGTAGCCGTCGAACTTGATCTCGTGAATCCAGCGTGTGCCGCTCGGCACCTTCTCGATCGGCGATGCCAGGGCCGGCGCGATGAAGCCGGGAAAGAGCGCCTTGGTCCCGATCGCCTCGGGCTTCCTACGCTGAAACGCCACAACGCAACTCCACAAACAATAAGCTGATTCAAACTGGCGCAATCGCAATCGTTCCGACGCGGGTCCGCAAATGGAACGGTCGATCATAAACCGAGTTGGCCCTCATCGACAGGGAGGCCGGAATGGCAAAGAAAGCGAAGAAGCAGACCGCGCGCGGTCGCAAGCAGGACCGAGCGCGCGTCGCCGGCGGGCAGGATTACGAAGTGCGCTATGAGGCGAAGAAGACCGGCAAGTCGGCCGCATCGGTGAAGAAGACCGTCAAGAAGGTCGGCACCAGCCGCAAGCGAGTTGAGCGTCGGCTCGGGTCGGCGATGAAAAGGTCGTTAGGAACGGCACCTTCGAAGCGACGTTAGCAATGTGCTGCTCGCGGCAGAGCGGCATCATGGATGAAAGTGCCCCGGCTCTTGCCCCCGAAGACCGGGGCACATTCTCGATCAGTTTGAGCGGCCCCGGCTGGCACCTCGCTGGGGCACCGAATCGGCCTCGGCATGTCCTCTCGCTGGGGCCGTTTCGCTTCGGGGAACAAGCAGGAGTCCAGAGGCCGTTTCGCGAGAGTAAACAGCCCGCTCCTTTGTCTCGGTGGCCGTCAGCCGCAAGCGCGTCGATCGTTGGCCGAGTTGCGGTGCCGGTCGGAGTTAGGGCCTGGTCGGCAGCAATCAACCGGTGCTCATTCGATCCCGAAAGCGCGCTCGTTCGGAAGCGGAATCGGCTCATGGTGACTTCGTCCCAGAAACGTGTCGGGCTTGGGCAACCCCAGCGCAGCGTTGGCTCGGGCGAGGAGATCGTCCGCTGACCTGCGCAGCCGTTCGAGTTCAATCTGCAAATTCGTTGGGCGGTAAACAAGCATTGCCGGCTCCGAATAACTGGACTGCTCGTACAGGATTGAGCGTAGGCCTGAATATTTCTCGGAGCAAGGGCTTAGATGACCGGCCTCGCCGCTCGGCTCGGATCTAATGGGTCGTGGGCGCGGATATAGTCCCAATGATTTGCATGTCTTCTTTCCGCACGGTTACGCGGCGTCCCGTCTCGGCAGCGATCTTTCGGGCGGCTCGCATCGCGGAATCCTCGTCCGTCAGTTCGAGCAGGATGATGCTGCCTGTTCCCGAGAACGCGTCAGGGTTCAAGAGTTCGATGATGAACAATGGTCCCCCCTCCGGACGATCATTTTCACCGCGCGTTTATAGCGGCCTTGACGCACCGCGATTGCGCAGGATCATCCGATCTCGCACGAATCTGGTTCGTCAGCGCCTGCGCTATGATCTCGGCTTTTTCCTTGGTCAGCTTCTCGGCAAAGGGGCCATTTTTCTTTATCTGTGCCGGTCCTTTGAGTTCGCTGTCGTAGACCATCCAGCCAATGCTTCCTTGCCGAACGAGGAAACGGCCTCGCATCGGGCGTTCAATAAATTCCATTGCAACCATCCACCTGTGAAACGCAAGTTCACCGATTAGCTTGCAGGATGGTGTGCTCCGCATTGAACTATGTGAATCGTTGCGATCAACTTTGGACAAGCACCGCTCGCGCTTTCCGCGGCGAACTGAAAACGGCCCCAACGAGGGGGCCGCCAACCCGAGCGATACGGGTTTTCTTCCAGGCAGTCGGGGGGCACCTTGGCTGACCAGAAGCGCCAATTAGACGCTCTTGTCCTCTCGATGGTTCCTTGCCTACTGCGCATATTTTGGGAGAAACTGGCGGTCGCACAGGAGCGTGCTAGCAATAGCTCCGTCGGGTCGCGCCCCGGCAATATCGGACGACTGGGCCTCAGCAACGGCGTTTCGGCGTGCTGGGGCCTTTTTGCGATTACCTAAAGGGGGCGCCATCGAATTGCTAGGAAGTCGCCATCTCGCCAGACGAGCTGACACGAACTTCGGCTAGCTAAGGGCTTCAAGAGATTAACACATGCAAGTGCCGGAACTTTCGTCGCCAGCATGATCCGGTGAACCTGCCTCCAACAACACAGACCGGAATCAGGTAGCGGCTCCAGCACCGGCCTCCCGGCCCCCAGAGGTGCTGGGGCCGTTTTTACAATTAAGGGGTAATCCAAGGTGCCGTCGGCGTTTGTCGCATTCCCCGGTAATATGCAGTGCGCTCTCGGACATGAGCGCGCGTGGGGACGGCTCTGGCGCGCACGCTAGCCCCGCAAAGCGCCGGAGCCGTCTCACGGCGGCGACGGGTGCTATCCTACATGAGATGGATCACCGGCTCATAGCGGTCCAGATGCGCGGACCGAGGCTGGGGCTAATAACCGGCTCGTGGTGATCGCCAACAGAGCCAGACGGCCGAGCGCCGTCAGCCAAGCGCGGGCCATCGCCCTCGCTGAGGGCATTTTCTTGGGCCAAGAAAAAAGCCCGGCGCGAGCGTGGTCGGCTTTCTCTTGGGCGGATGCGAAAATGAAAGAGGCCGCCAACGGAGGCGGCCGTAGCCCAAATTGGGTCATTCCGTCATTTGGTCGCTCCAGATGCGTTCGCCGCATTTGCATTCCATGAGCCGCACGGTTTTCCCGCCGACAGGATCGAGGAAGGCACGGACGAGTTCGGGGATGTCAGAGCATCTGGGGCACTGCTGCCAGTTCATGGCTTTGTGCGGCGTCGTTCGCTGATCTAGAGTGGGCTGGTTCACTTCAGTTCTCGATGCGCTCTTAGTGGACTCCTTAAGTTACAAAGTGAACAGTTGTTCCTGGGTTGCGCCGCGAATCCTAAAAAGGCATGGAACACCTTGGAGCATGCTGTTCCAGCCAAAGGCCTTTGTTTGCCTCGAAAAGCGCTAGCTCTAACCGGAACGACCGAAGGCCGGCCTCGGCGAGATGGCGTCGCCTCTGTTCACGCACCAGGATCGCATATCAATGGCTCGCTGAGCGCGATCCAATAACGCTATCGTCTCTTCGCTGAATGGCTGGCTCATGGCGCAGCTCCTCCTTGCAGGCGGGAGCGCGCTCGGTCTTCAGCCACCGACGCCTACGGACAAAGCCTTCGCCGGTGATCGCGGGACAATGAGCCAGTGCAGCAAGCCTGGCAAGTTGATTTACTGTCCACCCGCGCCGGTCATCCCTTTCGGGACGACCGACGGCGAGCTTTGGGCCGGGCATCCCGTGCTAAGGGAGATACTGTCCTAATTAGGACACTCGACCGAACAAACGAGAAGGACCGGCAAATCCCGGGAAGATGAGATGACCAGGATGTGCAATTGGTACTGGCATTTCAGGACGAAACAATTCGGAGAACATCTTGCCAGCTTGGGCCGAAGAGGAAGAGCAGCGCCTGCTACAGATGATCCGCGAGACCGAGCTGACCCAGCGCGAGATCGCCCAGAAACTCGGCCGCACAGAGGCCGCAGTCAGCGCCCGACTGACGATAATGAGGAAGCGTCTCGCGGCGGGGAGCTAGGCTCGCTCAACAGCTTCTTCCCGCGAAGAATCTTCACTTAAGATAAGGCCGGAACCTAGATGGGACACGGCTCCTGACACGCCTAAGTAAATGCGAACACCAAGGCCGCGGCGCAAGCTCTCCATATGTTCAGGTTCAGTCACGGCGACGGCGTCGAGTACAGCCTCATGGCGTTGGTGGCGATATCGTTCGTAGCGCTCATCGTAGGCGTCGGCGCCCTGTTTATGTGATGAGCCTGCCATCTCATGGATGATCCAACCGTCTTGGCCTCAGCGTGTACCCCCTCGCTGGAGCCATTCTTTGGGGCGCCAGCCTAACGGTGCTATCCCGCCGCCGAAAATCAAACCGGCAGCTCGATACCTCGCAGCTTGAGCAGGTCCTCGATCTCAATGGCCCGCCGGGCTTCGCGCGCTTTTTTCAGCAAATGCTCGCGCTCTGCTCCGGGGGGAAGACCTGCCGCTTTCGCCCTCGATTCCTGAGCAAGCCGGTCAAGCCGAGCGGTGAGCGACAACGTTTGTATCGTCCGTTTGCGCCGTTTCTTTACCATGACAGTTCGCCTGACATTCCAACTAGCGACCGTCAGAACACCAGCCGCACGGGCTCGCATTGTCCTGGGATAATCTAGGCGCTCGAAATTTTTTCATCCGTTAGGAACTGACGCGCCGGTGCTTTTTGAGCGAACAGGTCTCAGCTTGAATTTCGCAGCGGGTGGTCAGCCACTTTAAGACCGGGCCAGATTGGCAGGTCGCCTGCCTTCGGGATGCTTGTCGATTGTCCGCTTCGCTGCAGCGATCGCTTCTTGAGTACGTTGGTAGGTCATTGTTCTGATGGTTTGGCCGCCGGCGATCGGCGTGACTTCGACCAAGAACCCACCGCCGGGTTGCTCGATAATCACCAATCGGTGCGCTAGATATTCAAATTCGTCAGTCACGTTAGTGAACTCGTTCTGGATTTCGGAACAAGCGGGTAAGGCCTGGAATGTTCCAATAGTGAGGTGGGACTTTGGGCGCAGCATGCTCTGCGACGGTGTCAGCGCTCTCCCGGCCACCAGGTTGAGGGCGGGTTCATGGCGGAGATCTTAGTCGTCCGCAGTACCACAAGATGGCTGCGCTTGAACGGGTAGCCGGAGCGTCGCGAGCACAGCTTGCAGCGCATATAGCGCTCCAGCTCGTGGATCGGCGTCCACTTCGGCCGCCTCACGATATCGAGCGCGACCGTCTGATGCGTCTCGCAGCCGAGGCATTTCACTTCGAGGTAGCGGAAACCGGCGTTGAGTGCATCGCCGAGCGCGGGCGACGGCTGGGCGGGCCCCTGAAAAGCGAGCATGCGGGCGTTCCATGCCCGGCAGGCCGCACCATCCGCCTCGAGCCGAGCCTCCTTGGCGCGCTCGGCCAGATGCCTGACCGTCGCTCCGAACAAGTACTCCCGAGATTTAGAGCCCATGCTGGTCACAAAAGCCGGATTCTCCTGTCGTTGCAAATTCCCAAGATATGGTCGCGCGGAACCGGTCCTGAGTACAGAAATCAGGCCGGTCAGTCGTTGTACTGGTTGCAGTCGGCGGCAGCGAGTCGATCGTTGTGCAATACGATCTGATCTCCGCCGTGGCAGCGATTTCAAGAAGACTCTGCAGCGGCCGCAACCTCGACTGCGAGCACCGCCGGTAACTGATCCGCCGACGCATCCTGCGCGTTTCAATCCGAGGCCCGCGTCATTTTCAGAAACAAATCTCCGGGCGAAACGAGCGCCCGAGTGTGTCATCACAACGGAATTGTTTGCTCGATAGACGGCACGACCCAGGATAAATTTCATGATTGTGCGGGGACTTGTTTTCGTCATCCTCACGCTTTTCCCGGCAGGCGCAATTGCCAGAAGCTGGTTTCTCAATGGCGTCGGGAGCAGCGGCATTTATCACATCTGGGAGTTCGGCGACGACGGCCTGGTGTCGAGCCTGACGCCGGCGCTGTCGCCGCCCGATGGCGTTCTTCATTTGGCGTGGCCATCCGCGATCGCGCCGGATGCGCATACAAGGCGTCTTTATGCGTCAGCCTATACGACGGGCTGGTTTCAGCTGCGGCTCTGGACGTCGACGAACGAAGGAGCCTGGATTCCGCAGGGAATCGCCCTTCAGTCGGACGCGTCCGAGCCCGGCGGGATCGGCCCGGCGCAGGTGGTGTATGAGCCTGGAGCAGCCGAGCCGTACATGATCTATTACCTCGACCGCGCGGCGAAGCAGATCAAGCTTGCGACCAGCGTTGACGGCATGACGTTCACGCGCCACGGCGCCGTGATCACGCCCTCACTGCCCGAGGAAGCGTCCGGGCTGTCGATCAGCTATGCCTGTCGGCGCGCGAACGGCGAATATGTCATCTTCTATCACGGCTACTACAACAACACGCAGAACGCCGTCGCGCTGGTTGCCACGGCAGATGGCCCGCACGGCCCGTTCACGAAGAAGACCGTCATTGCGCGGCCGGATGGTTTTGCGTCGACGCTTTCCGCCCACCGTCTCAATGCAACCGCCACCGCTGATGTCGCGGTGCCGCTGGGGATTCCCCTGCTGGTCGGTGGCGGCACGGCACGACAGGAGGCCAACGTCGCAATCAAGCAGGATGAGACCACGATCTGGTTCGAGCGGCCATTCGTGTTCGATCACGCTTCGGATCGTCTGGTTTCGGTCTCGCGAAACAAGGTGGAGCTGTCCTACGCCCAGGAGCAGCCGGACGGCAGCTGGCGCGGCGTCTTCTCGCTCTACAATCCAGATCCTGGCGTCGCTTCAGAATATACGACGGAGGGCAGCGCCCGATCCCTGACCGCGCCATGGTCGTATGCGAGAACCGGGTTTCGCTTCAAGCCATGGTATCGCGGCGGGGAAAATTCGACCGAGAACCCGACGCCGCTGCTCAGCAACGACGCGTGTTCGAGCTAGAATGGCAGGCGCATCGTGAACGCCGGCCTTAATGCTCCGGACGATGCCCCCGCTTCCGGCGACACGGTTCGGCTGCGGCCGACGAGACAGCCGCCGGGCTGACCGAGGACCATCCGCTTCAGCCCGACTATTGGTGGAGCTGTTCCTGGAGCTGTTCCTGGAGCTGTTCCTGGAGCTGTTCCTGGAGGCCGTTGCGCAATCGAGGACGATCTGCCAGTTTTCAACCTTTGATCAACGGGCGATCCCTATCGCGGGCACAGGATGCGACAGGTCTGCCAGCGTGAGGCCAGGATCCGGACACGGAGCGCGTGAAGACGTCTGATGCCCGAAACAGGTGAATTTCAAGAATCCAGTTCGGCCGCCTTGCAGCGCGCCTTCGCGCAGGCCGTCGCGCTGCATCAGCGAGGGCAGCTCGCGGCAGCAGAGAAGATCTATGAAGACATGCTCCGACAGCAGCCGGACAACTTCGATGCGCTGCATCTGCTGGGCCTGATTTCGGCGCAGACCGGCCGCAGCGAGCGCGGCGTCGACCTGATCCGGCGCGCGATCAGGCTCAACGGCAACGTCGCGGACGCGCACAGCAACCTCGGCAACGCGCTGCGCGCGTTGCGCCGCTTCGACGAAGCGCTCGCGAGCTTCGATGTGGCGGTCGCGCTCAGGCAAAACCTTGCGCCGGCGCTCTATAATCGCGGAATCACGCTTGCGGACCTCGGGCGCCACGAGGAGGCGCTCGCAAGCTACGATCGCGTGCTCGCGCTCGTGCCCGACCATGCGGATGCCCATCGAAACAGGGGCGCCGCGCTGAGAAAGCTGCAGCGGCCCGAGGAGGCGCTGGCGAGCCTGGACAGGGCGATTGCGCTCAAGCCCAACGACGCCGGTGCACACAACGATCGCGGCAACGTGCTCAACGACCTCAAACGGTTCGATGATGCGCTCGCGAGCTACGACCGGGCGCCGGGAATTCCCGGCGCGTGCTACAATCGCGGCAACGTGCTGGTCGAACTGGATCGTCTCGAAGAGGCAGTTGCAAGTTACGACAAGGCGATCGCCCTGCGGCCCGACTATGCCGAAGCCTACAACAACCGCGGCTCGGCGCTGTTCAGGCTCAGGCATCATGAGGCGGCGCTCGCCAGCATCGACAAGTCGATCCGGCACAAGGGCGACGATGCGGCTGCTTACGCCAACCGCGGCAAGGTTCTATCCGTTCTGGCGCGCTACCCCGAGGCACTCGCCGCCTATGACAAGGCCGTCGCGCTCAAACCGGACCAGGCCGACATCGAAGGCTATCGTCTGCACGCCAAATCCCACATTTGCGACTGGGCCGGCTTTGACGCCGAGTGCGACCGACTTGTCGAGTTGATCAGGACCCGGAACGCGACGACGCCGCCATTTCTGTTTTGTAGCGTTCCTTCATCGACCGCCGACCAACTGCTGTGCGCCACGCGATGGACCGCGAAGAATCATCCGCCGTCCATAAGCCAGCGCTGGCGGGGCGAGCGCTACCATCACGATCGAATTCGCATCGGCTATTTCTCGTCGGATTTCTGCAACCACGCGACATCGCTCTTGATGGCAGGGATGTTCGAGTGCCACGACCGGTCGAAATTCGAGACGGTGGCAATCTCATGGTCGCCCAACGCCCCCTCGGAGATGCGTCAACGGCTGGAGGCGTCGTTCGATCGATTTGTCGAGGTCCGGGACATCAACGACGATGAGGTCGCCGACCTGATCAGACAATTGGAAATCGACATCCTGGTCGATCTGAAAGGCTTTACCGGGGGATCCCGCACCAGAGTCCTCGGCCGCCGACCCGCCCCCATCCAGGTCAATTATCTGGGCTATCCGGGAACGCTCGGTGCCCCGTTCATCGATTACATCATCGCCGACCGTACGGTGATTCCGGATCACCATCGCGAATTCTACAGCGAAAAGGTGGTCGCCCTGCCCGACAGCTATCAGGCCAACGACGACAAGCGCGTCATTGCCGATCGCGTGTTCACGCGCGGCGACGTGGGGCTGGCGCCGACGGGCTTCGTGTTCTGCTGCTTCAACAACAACTACAAGATCACGCCTGACATGTTCGATCGGTGGATGAGGATTCTCGGCCGCGTCGAGGGCAGCATGTTGTGGCTCCTCGAAGCCAACGCCGACTCTGCCGCAAATTTGCGAAAGGAGGCGGTCGCGCGTGGCGTCGCTGCGGAGCGCCTTGTGTTCGCACCGCGTATGTCGTCACCCGACCATCTCGCACGCCATCGCCTCGCCGGCCTGTTCCTCGACAGCACGCCCTACAACGCCCACACCACCGCCAGCGATGCGCTATGGGCCGGCCTGCCGGTGCTGACCATTCTCGGCGACACGTTTGCGAGCCGGGTCGCGGCGAGCTTGCTCCATGCGGTCGGCCTGCCCGAGCTCATTGCGGAATCTCCGGAGGCTTATGAGCGCATGGCGGTCGATCTTGCGACCGATCCTTCGAGGCTCGCGGCGCTCAGCACCAGGCTGGCGGCCAACCGGCTGACGGCGCCGTTGTTCGATACCAAACGTTTCACCCGGCATATCGAGGCCGCCTACACCACGATGTATGCGCGTCACCGGGCGGGCATTGCGCCGGACCATATCGTCGTCCCGGCGTGATCGTTGCTGCCTGACGGCAGTCGCTCGTCAGCGGAGCGCTGAGAGCGAAGTCAATCCCTTGACGGCCGGCCGGTCGAGACAATAGATGACAATCATCATATAACGACCCGACGCCCGGGCAGGTTCGAATCCCGGCCATGCCGGTTCGCACCAGGGCGCGACAGGAGAGCCATGCGTCGAATTGTTGTGACGGGCCTGGGGACGGTGTCGCCGCTGGGCTGTGGCACCGAACTGGTGTGGTCGAGGCTGCTGGCGGGGCATTCCGGGCTAACGGCATTGCCGGAATGGGCGGCGGCGCTGCCGTCGCGCGTCGCAGGACAGGTTCCTGACAAGGCCGGGGATGCCGAGGGCGGCTTCGATCCTGACCTGGCGGCCCCGCGCAAGGACCAGAAGAAGATGGACCGGTTCATCCTGTTCGCGCTGCTCGCAGCGGCTGAAGCCGTGGCGCAAGCCGGCTGGATGCCGGCCGACGCGCAGGCGCAGCAGCGCACCGCCACCGTGATCGCATCCGGGATCGGCGGGTTTCCCGCGATCGCGGACGCCGTGCGCACGGCGGAGAAGAGCGGCCTGCGCCGGCTGTCGCCGTTCACCATTCCATCCTTCCTGGCCAATCTCGCGGCCGGGCACATCAGCATCCGCTACGGCTACAAGGGGCCGATCGGCGCGCCGGTGACCGCCTGCGCCGCCAGCGTTCAGGCGATCGGCGACGGCGCGCGCCTGATCAGATCGGGCGAAGCCGACATTGCGATCTGCGGCGGCGCGGAGGCCTGCATCGATCCGGTGAGCCTCGGCGGCTTTGCGGCGGCGCGGGCGCTCTCGACGTCGTTCAACGACACGCCGGCGCGGGCGTCGCGGCCGTTCGACCGCGACCGCGACGGCTTCGTGATCGGCGAAGGCGCGGGCGTCCTCGTCATCGAGGGGCTCGAACACGCGCTTCGGCGCGGCGCGAAACCGATCGCCGAGCTCATCGGCTACGGCACGACGGCGGACGCCTATCACATCACCGCTGGTCCCGAAGACGGCGACGGCGCCCGGCGCGCGATGGAGGCGGCGCTGCAGCAGGCCGGGCTGCGGCCCGGCGAGGTCCAGCATCTCAACGCGCACTCGACATCGACGCCGGTCGGCGATCTCTCCGAGCTGGAAGCGATCAAGCGCGTGTTCGGGCGCGCGGGAGGAATTGCCGTCAGCGCCACCAAGTCGGCGACCGGACATCTACTCGGCGCCGCCGGTGGCATCGAGGCGACCTTCACGATCCTGGCGCTGCGCGACCAGGTCGCGCCGCCGACGCTCAATCTGGAGAACGCCGATTCCGCTGCACAGGGCATTGACCTCGTCGCGAACGTCGCGCGGCCGATGGCCATCGAACACGCGATCTCGAACGGCTTTGGATTTGGCGGCGTCAACGCCAGCCTGGTTTTTCGACGGTGGTCTTAAGGCGGTCGGGCGTTGCGCTCAGCGCACTCCAATCCGTTCCCCGTCCTGCTTGCGGACGTAGAGATGACGTTCCAGCACGGATTGCATGTTCTCGAACATCGAATAGAGATCGTCGCAATAGACCGACGGATTGTCGAAACCGTTCTTCGTGGAGAAGCGGTGCGGAAGGTAGCCTCCGCCGCAGGCGTTCATGAACTTGCATTGCCGGCACTTCTCGCAAAGATTGACTGAAGCATCGCGTGCGGCTTTCCAGCGCGGCTCGGTCCTGACGTCGTCGATCGCGTGATCGAAGATGTTGAACCGCGTGTTGGTGAAACCGTCACCCGCAATGCGCAACACGTCGTGGGCCTCCACCGTGCCGTCGGTCATGACCGTGCAAAGCTCGACCGGCTTGTGGCCGACACCTTCGGTCGGCGCGTTGTTGCCGATCAGGGCCGCGACCATGTCGGAAATGATGCGGACATTCGATGTCGGCGTCGTGCGATTGGCTTCCAGCCACAAGTCGAAAAGGCCGTTATAGAACGGGGCAATGGACGACGGCTTCTCGTCCACCGTCGCGTCGGGAATCATGATGTCGTAGTTGGCGATGCCGCACGCCGCGAAAAAATCCGCGTACTCCTGCGGCGCGTAGGCCGGGTTGCAAACCGCGAGGGCGATCACGCCGATGTCGCGCGATACCAGCATGCGGGCGGCGCGTTCCACGGCGGCATGGGTGCCGGTCCCTTGAAACGTCTTGCGGTGAGCGTCGTGAATATGTGCCGGCCCATCGATGCTGATCGCCACCGAAATATTGCGGGCCTCGAAGCAGTCGAGCCATTCATCGTCAATCAGGATGCCGTTGGTCGTCACCGCGATCGGGATCTCGCAGCCGGTCCGGGATGAAATGCCCTCGCAGCCCTCCGCAAAACGGTGAAAATTATCGACACCCCAAAGCAGCGGCTCACCGCCGTGCAGGATCACGGGAAAGTCGACGAGGGAGTATCTGGCGACGTGCTGTTCGAGGCGCAGCAACAGCTGTTGCAGCACCTCGGCACTCATCAGCTTGGGCTTGTCATAGACGGCCGCATCGCGAAACCAGTAGCAATAGGAGCAATCGATGTTGCACCTCGCCGCTACCTTGACCAGCAACTGCGTGATCGGCTGCTCCTGGAACGCGACGGAATTTGAAGCGTCAACCGACATGCGGATTACCGGCAAGCTGCGATCGGCCTAGATCATGATGCGTTTCCACGGAACCGCATCATGATCTCGTCTGTTTGTTTGAGCATGATCATTTTGGAAAACCGGTTTCCACTTTTCCGGATCATGCTCTAGTAGCCTCTGACGAAGCCACCTCGTCGGAACGCGCCTGCTCCGGGATAATATCCGCCGGCCCTGCGAAATGCGCCGGCTCCCGGATAGTAGCCGCCGCCCCTGCGAAAGCCGCCCGCATAGGGCCCCCTGGCAAAGGCCCCGCGCCTGAAATAAACCTGAGTTGCCTGAGGCTGTTCGGAAATCAACCCCAGCTGGAAGCCCTGTACGTCTTGAGGGCTCTGTTCTTGCAAGCTCTGTTCTTGAGGGCTCTGTTCCTGAGCGCCCTGTTCCTGAAGGCTCTGCTCGCGCACACCACTCAGCAATGCGTCGATACCCTGATGATCGCTTTCGATTGTCGCACCCGGCCCGTGCAGTTGCAGCAGGCTCGCCAAGACCGTCAGCGTGATCGCCATCGTTGAGCTCCTTTTCGCGATATCGCAATCAAACGAAATGTCGGCGCGTGCCTTACGCCGGTCGAGCAACTGAAAGTATAGCAGCGGATTTGCAGCGGAGTCTAGGTATCGCGTCTGATGCTGCGCCGATCAGTTCGCGATGGGCGAACGACCAGGGCACGCTCTCGCGCGAGCCCGTTCCGAAAGACCTGCGCAATCGTTCACGAATGTGATCGCGGCCAACGGCACCGCAATCTGAATCGGGAGCCGCAGCCATGCGCTCGAAATGGCCGCTTTTGCGTGCCGAAGCGGGTCAGTTCCGGGTTTGCGGATGAGGGCTCAATGGCGCGCCAATCGGAACGAAACTGCGAACTCTTATGTGATTGAAACTGCAATGCGACCTTTAACAATACCCGATTGAGGCGTGCGTCCGCACTCACAATTCCCGAGCCCATTGGAGCGCGATGACTTTTCTTCGAATCGTCATCCCGCTCTGGCCCTTTGATTTGACACGATCTTTTCGGACACCGCTACACGCTTTTCCGGATCATGCTCTAGTGACCGGCGGAGCGTCGGTTCATTTCCTCAAGGGGCTCGCGCAGGGCATCGAACTGGGTACCGAAACCTTTCCAGTCTCCCGCCTTCAATCGCTCCATCGCCTGATTGTAGTGATCGAGCGCCTGCTGCGCCGGGCTCGCCGTCCCGCCCGCAGGGGACACCGTTTCCGTTGCGTTTGAAACCGCCGGCACCGCACCGGGCTCCGCGAACAACGCGGCCAGGGCGTCAGCGAGCGTCTCCTTCATCACGACGTGCTCACCGTAGGCCGCGATCACGCGTTTCAGCTCCGGCAGGTGTCCAAGCTCGGCGCGCAAATAGAGCGGCGAGACATAAAGGATCGAGTTCTCGATCGGGATCACCAGCAGGTTCGCACCGCGTATCACCCGCGAGCCCATCTGATTCCACAGCGTGAGTTGTTGCGAGATCTCGGTATTCTGATTGATCCGTGCCTCGATCTGAAACGGCCCGTAGACAAGCTTGTCCTTGGGGAACTCGTAGACAATCAGCTTGCCGTAGTCGGGGGCGTCGCAACGCGCCGCGAGCCACGCGATCATATTGTCGCGACGGCTCGGTACCATGGGAAGCATCAGGAAGAACTCGGCCTGCGGCTCGCCGGGCAGCCGCATGATGATGTAATAGGGGGTCATCACCGAAGTGCCGTCGCCGCCCGGCTGTCGCGGAAACTGCCAGAAGTCCTCGCGGTTGTAGAATATTTCGGCCTGCTCCATGTGGTAGGTCTGATACAGCCGCGCCTGGATCAGGAACAGATTCTCCGGATAGCGGATATGCTTCTGCAAATCCGCCGGCATGGCCATGAACGGCTTGAACAGGTCCGGGAAGATGCGCTGGTAGGTCGCTGCAATGGTGTCGCTTGGGTCGATCAGGTAAAAATCGACCGTCCCGTTATAGGCATCGACGACAATTTTCACCGAATTCCTGATGTAGTTGAGATCGAGCTCCGGCACGGGCTGCGCTGAGGGGAAATAGGAGCTCGTGGTGTAGGCATCCTGCATCCAGAACAGCCGACCGTTGCTGACGACCAGATAGGGATCATGATCGAGCCTGAGGAATGGGGCGATCGTGCGCACCCGTTCCGTAATGTTGCGCCGGATCATGATCCGGCTGTCGGCCGTGATATAGCTTGAGAGGACCAGATTCGCGTCGTTGAAGTAGTAGGCGAACAGCGTTCTCCATCCCAATGCTCCGATCGGCACACCGCCGCTGCCGTCATAGGCCGCATAGACGTTGTCCTTCCCCTTCGGATAATCGAACTCCGGGATGCTGGCCTTGACGATGACGTAGTCGTCGCTCTCTTCGCCGAAATAGATGCGCGGTTCGTCGATCCTGGGGCCACCGTCGGCAACGGGCGGAATATCGCGCAAATAGAAGAACGGCAGTCCTTCCGTGCTCTTGCGGGTGACCGGGCTCATCACTGCGCCGTTGCCGTGCGTAAACAGCACGTGGCGGTTGACCCAGGTCTGGGCGTTCGCCGGCAGCAGGGAGGCCCGGAGTTCGCGGGCCGAGAGCATCACGCTCTGGTAGGAGCCGTCGAGCCAATAGCGATCGACGTCAAGATCGTGGAATTTGTAATAGGTACGGATCTCCTGCAGCTGCGCGTAGGTATTCGACAGCGGCAGCCAGTCCCACAGCCGGATGTTGTCGATGGTCGCCTTGTTCACTTCCAGCGTCTTGAAGGTCAGCCTCTGTTCAGCGGCAAACGGCTTGGTTGCGATCCGGTCGAGATTGTAGGCCTGCCTGGTGAGCGCAATGTTGCGTTCGATGTAGGGCTTCTCCAGTTCCAACTCCGTCGGCTTGACGACGAAGTGCCGGAAAAGCGAAGGGACGAGGCTCGACAGCATGACAGAGCTGACGCCGACGAGGATGAACGCGGCGGCAAGAAGCCGGTAGGTGCACGCCCGCAAATTGGCCCATGCGATGAGCGCCGCGATGATCGAAAGCCCGATCATCAACCACAGAGCCGGCAGCCCCAGATGGACATCGGTGTAGCTCGCCCCGACCACGACACCATTGTCGCCGTAGAGCAGCAGATAGCGGTCGAGCCCATAGGACCAGGCTTTCACCGCGAACAGAAGGCCAATCAGCGCCGAGCCATGCGCGATCACGGTCGGCGAAATTGAACGGTTGTGAACATCGTATTCGATGTCGCCGCGCACCCAGTAGATCGCTCCGGCAAACAGCGCGCCCAGGATAATTGTCAGCAGCATCCAGTTCTTGATCGCGATATAGGCGGGTAGCGAAAAGAGATAGAACCCGATGTCCTTGTTGTAGAGCGGATCCTGCGCACCGTAGGGCACGTGGTAGAGAAACTGCAGGAAGATGTTCCAATTGCCGACTTCGCCTGCGGCAACCAGCACGGCGAGCACACCCGCACCGAGCGCGACAAACCGCGGCCGGGCTAATTGGTCGCGCAGTTCTACGAACGGATCGGGCGGCGCCGTAAAACCGGCGACCTTCCCCGGGGCAACTCGGTTCTGTAGCGGCTGCTGCATGGCAAACAGCACCGCCAGGACTCCGTTCAGCGAGAGGACGACGGTGGTCACCGCGAAGACGGAGAGAAAGACGATTGCCTTGGCGCCGATCGCCGTCAGGAAAACCTGTAGGTAGCCGATCGATGAAAACCACAGCCAATCGACCAGGAAGTCGCTCGCGAACGAGAGCAGGATCAGGCAAATCGTGATGACGATGGCCGCAACGATCAGCCTGACCACGCCACTTTGCCGTGGTCCTTTCCGGCCGGGTCCGGTAATCCCGATCGTCATGGCTTCATCATAGCGGAAACGAGGGACGCCCGCCGCTTGTTTCGTGGTGGGGATTGCCCGCCAAGGCGCGATGAGGGCTCGAAGCTGCGTCACCGGGACGCAAATGAGCACAAGGCGGCAACTGCTCAGGCGGCCGGCGTGATCAATCAGTCGTCGAGCAGGAAAGCTCCCGGCGAATGGAGCCGTATCGTAAAATGTCGTGGAATAGCGAACATTTGGCGCTCCCTAGGGAACTGAAACAAGAAAGCGAATTCAATGCCTTACGGGATTGTTTGGGTAAGACACGCCTCATTGTTTTTCAAGGCGTTTCAAAATGACCGCCCAAACTGGAGAACGAGAGTCGTAAGATCCAGCTTACTTTTCCATGACTGTCGATTGGGTGAACTTCAAACATGGGAGCGACACTCGAGCAGGTAGCACGATGACTTGCCGTTCTACTTGTGAGTCAGGGCCAAGGCTGGGCGGCAAAAGGAAATAAATATTCGGCGCTCCTTCGCAATCGAACAGCGCGGATTAGCCATGCAGCAGGCCGATGACGTCATGTTCCGCCGCGGCGACCACGCGCCCGGGATCACTAATCAACAAGTCCTGTGGTCGCTTACCGCGAAGGAAACTGTTGACCGACGCGAACCAGTAGGCGAGACCCAAGTCGCTCTTGTGCCCGCGAAACGCGGCCAGCACTCTCGCGAGCCCCTCCGCCGGGCGATAGTCCTCCGCGTAGCTTGGAAAGTAGTCCACGCCGCGATGGCACACCGCGAAGATCTGCCCACCCGCTCGGCTCCGCGTTGAGGTTGGTGGCACCAAATCCCCTCCAGCTCGGCGACCTGGGGCCGCAGTCGCGAAAACTGCCACCTAAAGTGACGGTGCTCTGCTGGAGAACGGCTCACCTACAATATGGAACGTGTCATAGCGATTCTGGGTTGCCGAACACTGCTGGGGGCGATGCAGACGTATTTGTACGCCAGATCGGCGGCCTTCAGGTTCAGGAGCCTCTGCGTCGCCCATCGGACCGCCCAAATCGAGCCGATGCCGGACTTCCCACCTGCCCAAAAGAGATTCTCACACAGCCTGGGCCCGTAGCCGACCTCTGTTCGGGAGGCTGCAACGTCCGCTTTCGGGAGAGGAGCCGACCAAGCCTCCTGTGGTTCATCGCCAGATCGCGTTGAGAAGCTCTGCGAGGCGAGCAGCGCCAAGCTTTCCAAGGCCCACTATGCTTGCGGCGATCGCGCTTCGACGCGGGCCTTGACGACATCGCATTAGGGAGACGAGTGATCTACCCTTTCCCGAAGACGCGCTTGAAGATCGTGTCGACGTGCCTGAGGTGGTAGCCGAGGTCGAACTGCTCCTCAAGCTCGGCGTCGGTGAGATATTGTTTAACCTCGGGGTCTCTTTTGAGGAGCTGGAGGAAATCGCCTTCGGCGCGCCAGACGGGCATGGCGTTGCGCTGCACTAGCTTGTAGGCGTCTTCGCGGCTTGCCCCCTTCTGGGTCAGAGCAAGTAGCACCCGTTGCGAATGCACGAGACCGCCGAGGCGGTCAAGATTCTTCCGCATGTTTGCGGGATAAACCAGCAGCTTGTCGATCAGCCCGGCGAGACGGACTAGCGCGAAGTCGAGCGTAACCGTGGCATCCGGCCCCATCATGCGCTCGGCAGAGGAATGCGAGATATCGCGCTCGTGCCAGAGCACGACGTTTTCGAGCGCCGGCGTCACATAGGCGCGCACCATGCGCGAGAGACCGGTGAGGTTTTCAGACAGCACCGGATTGCGCTTGTGCGGCATCGCGGATGACCCCTTCTGCCCCTCCGAGAAGAACTCCTCGGCTTCCAGCACTTCGGTGCGCTGCAGATGGCGGATCTCGACGGCGAGACGCTCGACTGAGGCTGCGATAACGCCCAGCGTCGAAAAATACGTCGCGTGGCGGTCGCGCGGGATTACCTGCGTCGAAATCGGCTCCGGGACCAGACCCATTGCCTTGGCGACATGCTCTTCGACGCGCGGATCGATCTGCGCGAAGGTGCCGACGGCGCCGGAGATCGCACACGTCGCGACTTCTTTCCGTGCCGCGATCAGCCGCTCCTTCGCGCGTGAGAACTCGGCATAGGCATAGGCGAGCTTGAGGCCGAAGGTGACCGGCTCGGCATGAATGCCGTGGCTGCGGCCGATGGTCGGCGTCATCTTGTGCTCCACCGCCCGCTTATTCAGCGCGGCCAGCAGCTTGTCGAGATCGGCGAGCAGCAGGTCCGCGGCGCGGGTAAGCTGGACGTTAAGGCAGGTGTCGAGCACGTCGGAGGAGGTCATGCCTTGGTGCACGAAACGCGCTTCGGAACCAACGATCTCGGCGAGATAGGTGAGGAAGGCGATGACGTCGTGCTTGGTCTCGCGTTCGATCTCGTCGATACGCGCGACGTCGAAGGTGGCGTCCTTAGCCTTGGCCCAGATCGTCTTGGCGGCCTCCCTGGAGATCGTTCCGAGTTCGGCAAGAGCGTCCGCCGCATGCGCCTCGATCTCAAACCAAATCTTGAACCGGGTCTGCGGCTCCCAGATCGAAGCCATTTCGGGACGAGTGTAGCGGGGGATCATATGGCGGCTCCAACAATGGGGACTTCAATGCAGCTTCACAGGTAACCAAACGTCGTGTATCAGAGCGCGACGTACAAGCAACGGGCAGACGATCTGAAGGCGTCTGTCGTCCTCCACCATCGCTGACCGCAGGGGCGGCTCACCGCGCATAGGTTTACCGGACTATCGCTTTATTTGGTTCCCGCACTACTCTTTGTTTCAGCTCCGCTTCGCTGAATGACGCGATCGATCTCACGTCGCAGAACTTGAAGTTCGACTCGTGCCTCCTCAAGCTGGGTGCGTAATCGCTGAACTTCCTCCGCAGATCCTTTCGCACTTATCGCATCCACTGCAGTGCGAAGATCCTTCACGTCATCCTGCGCTCTCTTTGCATCGGCCCCCGCTTGGGTAGCAGCAACGGATACGGTGGAAGCGAGATTTACAGCGGCAATCACGTTCGCCTTCACGGACTCAAAGAACGAAAATAAGCCAACGACAAGGCCGGCCACGGCCAGCAGGCCACCTCCCACGAAGATCCTGTTCGTCCGCTCTGCTCTTGCTGCGGCATCGACAGCATCCTTTGCTTGAGAGCGGGCTTCGGCCACGACTCCTGGGATCGAACTTCGAATAGGCCGGTTCTTGCTCGCGCGATCGAAGTAATACTCAGGTGGCTGGTCATTCTTTCGCGCCTCGGTCGCCTCAAACTGCTCGACGACCGGATGCTCGACGATTCCCTCCGTGGCTTTGTGCGAGGTCTTGGTAAATTCCATCCATATCAGGCCTTCGTCACCACGTATCGTATATTCGTCCGACGTCAGATTATGGAGTGGAATGAGAAGCTTGCCGTGGAATCCGGGATCAACCAGAGGTCCGGTACCGAGGAGAAGGCCTCGGTGCACGTGGGTAATTCGTAGATTGAAGCGGACAGCGATGTATTGGGGCAGTCGGAAGGTGATGCCGACCTGAACAAAGCTAATAGAGTTGGGCGGCAGAGTAATCGTACCATCCCTCGCAACGGGTTTCGATTTCTTTTCCCCGTTTTCGTCCCAGTATATGAAACGGCCACCCGCACTAACTTCATAGGACGCGGATTTGAGATGTCCTTCGGCAAACGGATGTATCATCCCGGTCTGCCTCACGTACGCCTTGACGTGCTCGGACGACAGCAACGCTCGCGGAATAGAGGGGAATGGATCGATGTCGACATCCTTCCCGCGGTATCTAGCCGAGCGAGTTTCGGCTACATCTTCGGTATCGGCAAATTCGACCTCCGCCAAGAAGGTCGGCGGGGCGGGGTCCGCCCCCGGAGAAAGATCGCTAGGAGGCGACATTGAAGGTCCTCATGCATGAAACGGCACTCTTACTGGCGATGTCGATCGGTGCCATCGGCGCTACGGTGGTGTCATACGTCGGCGCCACCCTGCTGCGCAATGTGCGAGATGACGTCGAAGCCCTGCTACGAAGTTTGCCAACGAGAGTCGCCGAAGAAAAGCCCGAAGCGCGGGAAGACAGCAGGTTGAAGGCACGCAACGAATTGATTTTCTTGCTCGTGGTCCGGAGCGCGCCAGGAGCGGTACTCGCTTTCCTTGGCTTTTTTCTCCTCTGCTCAGTATCTTCGCGCGTGCTCGATATAGCGGCCACCGCACTGCGGGCAACCTAACAAGACGGCCTGGAACTTCTCGACCAGCTTCGGCTGCTGGTCGTCATCGTGGCTAAAGTTACCCAGGCCAGCGAACGCCGCAGAATCAACCGAACTAACAAACTGAAGACCCCTAAGCGAATTCGGTAATTGAGATCACTTCGCTTGCCAAAAACCCCGCAAGCATGCCTATCTGAGCTGCCCCGAAGTGTTGCTTGGCCGTCACGGCCGTTGTCTCTGGACTTGAGCGAAGTTGGCATAGATCAGATGAACTATCGTCATGAATTTCACGCAGGCAATCATTCCGAGGTCTTCAAACACGCCTTGCTCTGCGCGCTGATCGACCGACTTCAGTTGAAGCCCAAGCCGATCTGCGTCATCGACACGCATGCCGGATCAGGCCTCTATGACCTCGATTCGCCAGAGGCTGCACGGACAGGCGAGGCCGATCATGGCATCCGGCTCGTCTATACGAAGCGTACGCGAGCCTTACAACGCTATCTCGGCATCATCGAACATTTCAATCCGAACCGCCTGAAACTATACCCGGGTTCGCCGGCTATCATCCGTCATTTTGCTTCGCGGCGAAGACCGGTTGATAGCCTGCGAGTCCGAAGCGGCTCCCGCCTCGCGACTACAAGAGGTCATGGAAGGCGACGTCCGCACCGCGGTCCACCAGCGAGACGGTTTCGCTGCGGTGCACGCATTCGTTCCGCCCGAGGCCTCGTCTTCCTGGACCCTCCGTTCGAAAATCCAAATGAACTCGCGCTCGCGGCAGAGGCGTTAAATTCTGGGATCCGTAAATGGCCGACAGGAATCTTCGCTCTCTGGTATCCGATCAAAGGACGCAGTCAGATCGCAAAGGTGAAAAAGCTCGTTGTCGAGGACGTCCCAACGTTTTGCGTCGAGTTTCTGGCGTACGCCAAGAGTGAGGAAGGATTGATTGGTAGCGGCATGATCATCGTCAATCCGCCTTGGCAGTATGATAAGGACGTTCACGCCATCTGCAAAGCTCTAGAGTGCCGATCTTCGAGGAAACCGGATCCGGATATTCCACAGAATGGTGGGTAAGACCTCGCTTAGGCTAGTTCGTCTGACCTTTGCCACACTTGCCCGAGCTTATCGCGTGAATGGCTGCCATCACGTTACGCCAGCGCACCGCCGAACGCACGTCCCGTCGATCCACGCAACGTTCCGCCCGCCGGTCAAGTTCCGCCAGAGCTTCGTCCGCGCCAAAGCGCTCGATCAGTCGAGCAGCTCTCCGCCACAGTTGATGATATACGCCTTGATCGAACGAGGCACCGCCCTCGATCGAATCCATAGCGACCGTCATCTGACCAAATGAAGCGATCAATAGTCTTCGCATGATCATGAGTGCAATATAACGCCTTGGCGGCAGGATCCAAGACGGAGACTGGGCGAAAGTCGTCGATTCGAGCCGCCTCGGTCAGCGGCCTTTTCCCTTCGAAAGACCCTTTTTGACCCGCTTCCGTGGTGGGGAGTTCAATTTCTCAATCTGCGCATTTTGTTCGTTCATGCGCGCGGAAAGCTTTTCGTTCGCATCTTTCAATTCGACTAGTTTGTCCGTCAAGCCCTTGTTGTCTGCCGACAACGTCGTGATTTTTTCCGCCATTCCCTTTGCATCCGTCGAAACCGACGCGATCAGCGATTGGGAATTCTGCACCATCGATGTGAACTGCTGGCCGATTTGGTAAAGCCCGAAGACGATACCCGCGCCGGCGACAAGCGCCGCGATCAGCCCTATATTCTGAATGTTTCTTGCGCTCTGTTCGGCCTTACGCGCCGATTCAGCCGACGTTGCGATCGCATTCGGGATCGAGCTTTGAATCGAATTCCCAGCATTAGCCTTACGTAGGTATTTGTCGGGATCCTGGTATCGTTTATCGCGCGGGAACCCCTTGAAATTGCGCCCGTCTCGCTGGGCGGCAAGATTGTCTCCGATCTCAGGTTGGTAACCGTACGAGGTTTTGGTGAACTCAATCCATATCAGAGCTTCGTTCGTGTCGATGGCGTAGTCGGTGGACGTGAGGTTGTGGAGAGGTATTAAAAGCTTTCCATGGAATCCCGGATCCACCAGGGGGCCGGTACCGAGCAGCAAGCCACGATGGACATGCGTGATCCTCAAATTGAAACGAATGGCGATGTAATTCGGCAATCTGAAGATTGGCTCGACTTGAGCGAACACGATGGAATTTGCTTCCAGAACGAGCGGCGCCCCTCTCTTGACGGTCTTTTTTTGTCTCCGTCCCCTGCCGTCCCACCAGATCACATCCCCGCCGATGAACACCTCGTAGGACGCCGACTTGAGCTGCTTCTCGACAAACGGCCACATCATTCCCGTGACGCGGGCGTAGTCCGCTATCTCGAAAGAGGAAAGCAAGGCACGGGGGACGCCAGGAAATGGATCTAGGTTCTCGAACCTGTCGGCACGGGCTTTGGCGTCGTTATCATCCTTTGGTAAATTCGCTAAGTCCATTACTCGCTGTTTTCTTGAGAAGAGGCCCCGAAACCACATGCAGAACCGGTACGTCGGCGACGTCGGGGACTTTGCGAAGTACGCCCTACTGCGAGCGGTCGCGCGGGAAACCAAGCTTCGAATCGCAGTCATATGGTACTTGTATTCAGACGAAGACCACAACGCAGACGGGAGACACGTAAGCTATCTTCGCGATGAGGCTCTTGCACAGCTCGATCCAAGCCTGCATGCGGCCCTGGCCCGCCTTATTCACAAGGGAAAGAGAAGCGTGCGCTCCGTCGCCTCTGCAGGCATTCTGCCCCCGGACACTACGTTCTTCACGAATCCGGTCTCTGACCGCCGCGGCGATAAGCGTTTGAGCCGCTCGGAGCGGGCTTTGTTCAGGGCCGCATGGCTCAAAAAGGCCCTCGCACGCGCGAAAGACCACCAACTGGTGTTTCTCGATCCCGACAACGGCCTCGAGACGGCGTCTGTCCAACGGCATTCCCCGAAGAGCGGAAAATATGTCTTCTGGAATGAGGTCGCCGAGTTCTGGAACGCCGGACACTCACTGGTTATCTACCACCACCTCAACAGAACGACGACAGTCGCGCGTCAAGCCGAGGTGTTGAAGGCGAAGTTTCGAGAGCGTTTTCCGGACGCTCCGATTTTGCGACATTTCCTCGCACGCCGAGGGTCTTGTAGGCATTTTTGGATAGTCGGTCGGGATGAACACGCGCAAGCGTTGGCTGGCTCGATCGAGCGCATCTCTCAGACCGCCCTGAGGGAATGTCTCGAAGTGGGATGAGGCCGGCCATTCTTCTCGAGATCGGAGCGCGGCGCCAACGCGTCTGGCCCGAACCCGATCGTCGTCACCTTCGCTCCGATGCTCGCCTCGACGCGATCCAGAAAAGCTCGTGCGAGGTCGCCGCTCCCTTGCTGCGCGAGCTTAGGATCAACGTAATCCAGGTGATTCATGACGATAGACGTCGGCTGATTGGCCGCAACCGCCCTTCGTACGACATCGACTTCAAAGCGACCGACGCGCCTGACCTTCTTGGTCGCCGTCGTGAGTTCTTGGTAGTCTTCCGCCAGCCCCGCTTCGGCCGCGAGATCCTTCCAGGAAATCTCATTCTCCAGCGGGCCAGAACTGCCAGCCACCCTTATCGGGTGAGCACGCAGGACGAGAACGATCTCCTTGACATCGAGCGGACTGAGACCTGCCTCCGACACAAACGCGGCAGCTGTCGTGTCCCGACTGGTCGCGTGCGGGTAAAATCCCCCGTGAAGGACAGAAAGCCCGAATCCTTGCGACCCCTCAAGAACAATCCAATATCCTCTCGCCAAGAAGTCACGCATACGCTGGGTCGTGTCGTCGATATAGGGCTGCAGCCTTGGCTCGTCTTTTGCAAGCTGGACGGTCGCGGCGCGACCAAGGCGACGGACGAGCGCAGCACCGGTCCCTGATCCGGTAGACCCGATCCTGTCGACGAGGCCGACCGACCGTTCCAACTCGCGATCGTCAGGCGTGATGAGGCTTGCGAAGGGACTGACCTTCACGCGATCCGGGTTCAAGCCCAGTTCGGCGACCTCCTTCTCGAAGATGTCGACGTCGATGAGGGCGCCTGGTGGGAGAACAGCTATCGAGCCCTTCGCGAAGACCGACGCCGGCAACTGGCGGAAAGAGCGGGGCCGACTCCGTTCGTCAATGATCGTGTGCCCCGAATTGGTTCCACCGACCCGGACAACGCAGCGAGCTTCCCTCTGGCGCGCGATCGCAAGCGCAACCTTGCCCTTTCCTTCCGAACCATACTGACCGCCGACGACTACTGAGACAGGCATTTGCCGTCCTTCGAGATATCCGAAAGGACCTGATCCAGTGATTGCTTCAACTCTGACAAGCTTCCCTCGTTCGTCAGATGCACCTGAGCGAGCTCGGCTAAAGGTCCGATGCCGGCCTCCACCGGTTGGCTGTCCGCCGCCTCGAACGAGACGGCAGCAACTTCCGAATATCTAGCACGGCGGACGCTTTCCGAGGCCGAAATATGAAGATGAACGAATTTAGCTCCGAACGTCTCGACGAAATAGGCCCGGTCCTCCGGGAAACGAAGCCCGTCGATCACGATCCGAGAACTTTCGCCGATCCTCTGCAAGACACGCTCGCAGAGCCATCGCTGGCCCTTTTCTCTATGGATACGTTCGCCGAAATACTGACGGATCGCACGATCGGGAGTTTCGCCTGTCTCCTTGATCTCGTCGTCGATAACCAGGCTAAAGCGCGTATATGCAAAGCCGTGCTCTTCCAGCATCTTGGCCGCCGTGGTCTTGCCGGAACAGATGCGCCCGCTTATGCCCACGACGATGGGAGTGTCCGTACTTTCGGTTAGCTTCGGCACGATCAAGGCTCCTTCGGTCGGACCACTGAGCGCTTCGTACTTGCCGGCGAGGAAGAACGAGCCGACCAACGCTGCCGTGATCGCGTCGAGCTCGTCATGCGTGACCTCTTCCGAGACGTATTGCCCGGCAATGCCGAAATCCGACAAACCACGCTTCAGATATCCGATACCAGCTCCCTTGCGTGGAATAGCCATGATGTCTTGAGCAGCGCCCGGATAACTTTCGATGACCGCAATCCCCTCAGAGCGGATTCTGGTCGCAAGCAACATGCCGCGGCGCGTCAGTCCCTGCATGCTCGGCAGCAACGCCGGATAGACGTTGACACCGCGTCGCTTCAACTCGCGCTCGCATTTTCGCATTATGCCATATTGTTGGCGGCCCGGATCATCGTCCGTCACCACCGTACGCCCAAAGGGAAGCGAGAGCGGGGAATCGATCGAGACCAAATCCGGTTTGAGAGCGACGATCCGATCGACCATTTCGTCGTCGGTGTGGACCGTGAGAGTTTCCGCGACCTCGCCGTTCAGAACGCACCATCCGGAGCCGCGCTTTTCCGAACCGGTCAAATCGATACCGACTATCCGTGCCTTCCCGGCAGGCGTCCCAGAGAAGATCGACGCGAAGCTACGGAACGTCACGCTAGGCGGAAGCGCCCGATCCGCGACCGCAGGGGCCGGCTGCCCGAAGATATGACGGGCGATTTCCTCGAACGCCTGAGGCTGAAGCCAGAAATCGCGCTGCAGATTGAGCCGGGCCATCACGATGTCCAAGATGGCCGCCATCCCAAGGACGTCGCTTCGATTGTACAACACGAGCTTCTGCAGTGCAGGCAGACTTCCGCGCAGGTAATCGTGCCACAGAAGCACGGCCGCGGCACCGTCGACGTCTTCGAGATCATTTCGGAAGTCGATCAGGAGTTCTCTTTCGATGCTCTTCTGCCCACCAGCGAGCCCCACCCGGCGAGAAAGATAGCGCAAGTCGACGTGTATCTCCGGCAGCACGAGCTCGCCGAAAGTCTTCTGAAGGAATCGAAGATCGAAAAGAGTGCCGTTGAAAGTCACCAGGACGGTAGCAGAGGCAAGATCCTGCAGCAGTGGCGCCGGGTTCTCACCCTTAACCAAAACCTTGTACGTGCCGTCGATCGCCCAACCGATGATCGTAATTTCGTCGTAAAACCAGCTGAGGCCCGTAGTTTCGACGTCCAAGAACAGAACTCGAGCATCCCGCGAGAGGATCGGCGACAAATTGACGTCCGGCGGGGCGCTTTTGCGGGCAGACTGAACCGTTCGCGTCCGCAAGGGCGGCGGATTACCCCCCTCCGCATCGAATAGTGAAAACAAGATGTCGCTCCGCCCTCACGCGCGCCGCAGCGCGACCTCGTCAAAGTTATCCCCAAACCTTCTCTGCCGAAAGTCGCTTTCGAGATCACATTCCCGGAACCTGCTAAAGCTCCACAGGAGATTGGGATTCGTTCGGAAGCTCCGGATGCGATTCTTCCAAATCCCTTCGCGTTTGCGCTTACTATCCGGGATTTGTACGCGCCGCGAGCCCTGATCCACGCAATCCGCAAAAATGTCGAAGGAGGAATTGCACGAAAGCGGGCCAATTTCAACCACTTGATATTACGACTGTTTCTTTAGCCTAGAAGCCGAGCTTGGTGAACAACGATCTCTCTTCTGGCAAGAACAGGCGATCCCCCCATACTACCGTTTTCGCTCTGGGCTTCTTCGAGCCGTTAGAGGCGATGATCGACAGTTCTCCCTCGTCGCGAAGGAACACTAGCTGCTTTTGAAGGATTTCCGAAGTTACGGGCGTATCGTTGCAATTGCCGGCGAATAGCTCCTCCACAAGGAGACCGCGACCCGCCCTACTCGCTGCGTGAATCATGGGGGGCAACTGTTCCAAGACAGCGGCCTCAGAACGTCTTCGAGCATCGTCGTCAAACATGAACGTAAGCATAGCCTGGCGCAGATCCTTGGATGGATCGAAACCGAGAGCATGGAAGCCAGGCCCGCCGTGATGCTGGAAGTGGTTGTTCAGCCGCCAATGCAGCTTTCCCATCTCATCTCTCGCCTGCCGGTGATTGGAGAGGTGCAGCAGCCAATACGACCGGTGAGCCTCGACCGATCGAATGAAGAAGGGGGTGTAGAATTGTGCTCCGGCTCGATCGCGAATGTGGCGATAGAGACCATTTTGAATCAGATAGCGCCAACCATCGTCATCGCGCATGCTCATCAATGCGCGGACATCTTCCCGGTCGAGTTCGACATTGAGAAGCGCCTGCGTTTCGCTAGTCTTCTCCGACAGGAAATCGATCAGGGAATCGACCGCGAACGTCAGCAGGATTTCCGGCTTTTCGATCGAGCTCATGACCTCGCGCATGGTCCCGAGCGCGACATCGCTCCAACCGTACTGATCCAGGAAAAACAACGAACGTTGCGCGGTACCTTTCTTGCGAATGTGAGCGACGACATCGGGAAGGGCCTCCTGAAAGGAGGCCTTGCGAACGAAGATGTCTCGTCCGAGACTCGAGCCGTATCCGCGCTTTTGAAGCAAGTCGTTGAGGAATTCGATATGGTGACGATTCTCGTCGATGAAGAAGAAGTCGACCCTGAGATCGAACCCTTTCGAACGCGCCGCGACGAGTGCGTCATCCGCGGCTTCGACGGCTTTCAGAAGCCGGAGGGGAGATCCGTCCACCTCTCTCGATCCCGACCGGTACAGCCCCCCACCGCAGAAGCCATCAACTATAGTCAGATTGAGCATCGTCTGGGCAGGGCTTCGTGTGACCCGATCGATGTAGATCTTTACGTAGTGCTCAAAGATCTCGTGTTTGGCGAGGCTATGCTCTCCCAAAAGGGGTGGACGCTGACCAAGTTTCCAGGCGTACTTTCCGCTCATGCCGTTCACGTTTTCTCGGGAAAATTCGGGAGAACAGCCTAATCGATTCGCTTCTAGCGTGCAGAGCGCAACCCGGCACATCCCTACTGTCCACAGGTGCCCGTCAGACAACCTCAGCAGGTCGCCAAAAGTCCCGAAGCCAATCCTCGGCCCGCCGCCGATCGAATCGGAACATCAAAACAGTCAGGACGAAAGAGCCGCCCTGGGCATCTGGTCCCAAACTTGGTCGCGGTAGATGCGCCCATTGGCCTTCTTCGAACGGCGCTTATTGTCCTTCCCCCAAGTCCCCCACTGCTTGAAAAAGAACGCCGTGTTGTGCACCGCACAACGATCGAAGATCTCATCAATCCACTCTTCTCGAATGGGGCGCGCCGACCTGCCGCTTTCACCTCCGACGATAGCCCAATCGATACCCTTGAGGTTTACGGCGCCGACGGATCCGATCAGGGGTTCGAAAGATATGAATCGGATCGCCGCTGGCGCAGATCGCAGGTGGTCTATACGACCGACCACATCGACACTCTCTACGCTGGTGCCGAGCCAAACGTTCGGTAGCACCTTGCCGATTTTTGATCCGATCAGTCCTCCCATCCGCTCGGGCCGTTTCGTGAGGATCTGGTAATGGTGAAGCGGCGTGCCGTCGCATCACGTCCCAGACCTTCAGAATAAAGTCGTCGGAAACGCGATCGTGGAATAGGTCCGACATCGAATTGACGAATATCTTGCGCGGCTTCCGCCAACGGAGGGGAATTTCCAGCGCGCTCGCATCCTCGCGGACGACGCCATTCCAAATGGTTCTCTTGCCACTCCGGCGAGTCAGCCCCTTGTACTTAGGGACGCTCATAGCATGTAGGCGTCTCGCCATCTCCATGGCGTAGCAGTTGGTGCAGCCGGCGCTAACGATCGAGCAGCCCGCCACAGGATTCCATGTAGCATCGGTCCATTCGATCTGTGTCTCGGCCATGACCGTCTCCGCATATCGCCGCCCGCGTCGCAGCATGCTGAACCCAGTGATAGCAACACGACGGTTAACGCTCGGTTCGGCCATCTTTTTGCAACGAGCGTCGCAAGATGTTCGACATGAACATAACAAGAACACGAATCTGCGGTCAAGCTGATGACCGCGACTAGAGAAACATCGAAGCGCTGCGAGCGCGAAGCTACATAGTCGCGGCCAGCAATCGCCGACGAAGTGTTCGATACAGCCAGTTCGCGATCGAACGAGGAAGACGAAATGAAGCCGTCGTAGCGGCGGCCGGGATTTGGAACTTTCATAGCTCCCCCGCTGGCCCGCCCGGCTGGCGCCCGCAGGGAGCTCACTTTACGCGGCGCTTCAGGAATTCTTGCCACCACCGGAAAAACCTGGGTGCGAGACTGTTCTATTTCCATGCCTTCACTCAGATGACGGCGCTCGTCCATTTGCCGACCGATCGCATGATATGCGCCAGCCACGTCGGGAGCGACTGGTCAGTCTTCGCGCGCCCCCCCATCCTTTTGCGGATATCGAAGGTCATGTCGCCAACTGCGGTCTGCGGATAGTGCGTGCAGGAAGCTGACCAACGACGAAAACGCTCGGATTCTCCTACCCGGCCTGAGTTGCCATCATACGACAGATAGGCGCCGGGCCTCGTACGTCGGCTCCACGGCGTGATCAGCTGTACCACCAATCCGACAGCAAGCGAGGCAAGTACACCGTTCGACCACACCACCTGCGGGCGCCCACCGGCAGCCCCGTACTTGCGGGATTCTTCGGCCAGCGCCTGGTCGGTCACGACGCCCAAGCAGCGTAAGCACGGGCTGCCGGGCTCGGATAGAATGACCTGGCCCGCAATCAGGTGACCATGACCGCTGCCTAACTTGTGCACGTCCATGCCTTGGTCGATGTACGGGATGAGGAAGCGGCGACAGAAGGCGTCGAGTTCGTCCTTGCTACGCACATTGTCCAGGCCGCCCACGATAACATGACACCGCTTGAGCGCGTCACCGGCAAGCTGCCATTCCTTGAGATGAAACTCGACCCGTGCCTTCGGATTGATTGCTCGGATCATTCTCTTCATAATCGTGACCTTGGCGGTCCGTTTTAGCACGTACCACCAGGTACCACCGATCAACCTGTTGAGATTCGTCAGCGAGATATGATCGGCATCCACCAGAACGAAATTGCCGACGCCGACATGTGCGAGCTGCTGAGCGACATGCGAATTTCCGCCGCCCAGCCCCACCAGGCCAACAGTCATCTCCGCCAAACGCTGTTCGCTCGTGGCACCGAGAAAGCTCTGACGATCAAGCCAGCTCATGTTTTGCTCCCCATTGCTCGACGATCGGCTGATCGACTCGGATAAGGCGGTCTATCGACACGGAAGGTTTGCCGGGTTCGAGCCAAAGCAAGCCCCTTGCGCCATTGTCGCTCAGCACCAAGAGGCCGTGCGGCATCTTCGGGCACGAGTGAAAGAATCCCGGCACGAACTCGTTGCCGCTCCTGAGATCCACTCCGCTGAACTCGGGCAGGCCGCGGCCACCGTGGGTGTGGACATGCAGGAGTGCCGACACCGGTCGATATACCGACTGAGCGGCCTTGCGCATCGCGTTGGAGCCAATCCGCGCTCCAACCTTGGGATCGACCTCATAGTCTTCGTCGGCGACCGGCATGTACCCGCGCACCAGGAGCAGCAAGCCGCCCGGCATCGCGGCGGCACCCGCGGTCAGGAAGCCGACGCGCTCGTGGGCGAAGAAGTGAGGTCGCGCGAGATCCCGCCGGACCAAATCCAGCAGCGAGCCGGTGATCTTCAGGGTTACGTTCATTTGAGCTGTCCCAGATGGATGGCGAGGATTTCCGTCCAGGGCAACGACGCCGGCACGTAGTTGTAGGACATCGCGTGCCACGCCCGGCCCATGATCTGATGCACGGTCCAGTTCTGACCCCGGTTCGGAAAGGCTTCCGACAGAAATAGGCGTGTGGTGTAGCTGGCGTGGCTGCGAGGACAGAGCAGGCCGTCGACCGTCGTCGTGCCCCCGTTGTGCTGAACTTTCATGGCCGGGAGATAGACGAGGGGCTGTCCCCCCTCGTCCCAAAGTTCGGCACCGCGGTTGATCCGCCGCAGCGCCGCGAGTTGGCGGTCGGCGCTCACGACGACTGGCCCACCGGCGGATGGGAGGCAAACTCCATTCCCTCCTTGACCTTGAGGCGTTCGCCCGGAGCCATCTCGCGGAAGTCGCCGTCGGCGCCGATGATATCCAGCTTGTAGCCGGCGGGAACGCCAAAGACCGCCATTAACTCCTCGGTAGTGTAGATGCGGCGCTCGAGCTCGAACTGGACGTCGCCACCGTAGATCATCGTGACCGTCTTCTTGCGGTGCCGAAGCTTGAAGTGCTCGACCCCGCCGGCACCGATGTCGACCTCGTCGTCGTCTTCGATGACCTGATCGACGCCGGGACAATCGAGCGACAGAGCCTGGTCGTCGCCGGCGCCAGCGAGGAACTTGATCTGGGAGGCGATCAGCTTCTTGTTCGGCCACTCCATCGCCAGACCCTCGACGAAGAAGCGGCACGTGTCGGCGCCCTTGACCACGAAGAAGCGGCCGACCTTGTTCTTGTCGAGGTCGGAGGTCTCGGTGGGACGGAGCGATTCCAGCTCGCCCGTTCCCAGATGCCGGAGCACGACATAGTCCTCAACAGGATGCCGGCCGACCGCCATGCAGACCTGGGCACCGGTCACGCTGGGGTCGTCGAACGTGACCGTGGCGAAGTCGAAGTTTTCATCCCCGATCTGCGCCTCGAAAGTGCGGGTCCGCCGCGTTTGGTCGCCATCGACACCCGTCAACACCATTTCCATGCGAGTTCTCCATCTCATCGGCGCGGACACGCCCGTTTGGCTTGACGAAATCCCAGAAGAGACCGACAATTCCGAATCAGTCCGCAATGAGACTATACCTAATGAGACTATTTCAGTAAATAAAGTCCCATTTGGTACAACTGAGAAGCACTATGGAAAGCAGCAACCGGACACAGACTACCCCGCAGCCACAGGAACCACGCCCGTCGCCGCTCGATTTCTTCTTCAAACTCGCCGAGATCTGGGATTTGAACACTGAACAGCAGATCAAATTGCTCGGATCGCCCGGACGCTCGACCTATTTCCGCTGGCGTAAGGAAGGGGGCGATGTCTCAGGGGACACCCTTGAGCGGATTTCCCATTTGGGTTCCGTGTACAAGGCTCTTGGAATCTTGCTCGATTCGCCTGAAGCCGCTGTGCGGTGGATCCACCGGCCAAACCGGTACTTCGAGGGAGCGTCCGCTCTGGACATCATGTTGAGCGGAAATTTGAGCGATATCATTCGGGTACGACAGTATGTCGATGCCCAGCGCGGAGGGTAAGTTTGGAGTATCCGCAAATCTCAGTCGACGACCAATACCGTCGGTTGATCCCCTCGAAATGGCCGACGATCGACATCTACGAGAAATTCGGGTCTCGCGAGATGCAGGCGTTCGCCGCCGAGCTCGAGACGATCACCAATCCGCGCCTTGCGGCCAAGGCCCGCATCACCGGCGGTGACGTTTCGGCCGACGCCAATTCTCCTAGGCTTCAGAATTGGAATCACGCGCCTTTCGCATACCCGATGCCGGAAGGCACGTACTCGCTCCCGCCTCCCTATTCGGTCATGGAACTCGCCGCCAACGAACGAGACGCCCTCGCTCGTGCGATCATTCGCCGCGAAGAATTCCTTTCCCGCACCGACGAGCCAGCCTGCGGCGTCGACATGAGGATGATTACCAACAGGGTCGTCGGGCAGTTCGTCGACCTTCGCGGGCTGCCGCCCGACGCTTCGCAGACCGCGCGATGGATGATGGGCCAGCGTCTCTACGAGGACGGCGTTCACGGCGTCCTGTTCAAGATGCCCGAGCTTCCCGGGAGCGAGTTCATCTGCATCTTCAACAACGAGGTGCTGGTGGACCGCGGCGTGCAAGGCGCCCATTTTCGATTCCGCTGGGATGGCCAGCGCATCAGTCGACTGTATGATTTCGCCACAGACCGCGATATCGATCGCAACGATATCATCGGCAGCTCGATCGCGGCATAGTTCGCGGGTACGACGCCCGGCGGCGGATGCCTAGTCATAAAATGCGCTCTAACCTGCACGATCTAATCGCGGGCGTCCTACATCCGATGTCCCACTCGGAGCTGAACGTGACGCCCTTGCAGATAGCAGGGCTCGTCGTCCCTGCCGGTGAAGGCCTGTCGAAGCGTCAACGCATCGATTTGGCGCTCGATGGTTTGACTGAAAGGCAATTGGCAGTTCTGGCATTGAAGTTCGCTCTGCAGCGCGGCGACGTCTTCCTTGACGAAGCTGCTCGGAAGGTGCTGGAGGCCGACGACCCTCCTCTCACCCGCATCACTCGCCGAGACGTCGCGAGGGTTTTCGGAGATAACCTCGCGGGCGAGCAAGCTACACTGCCTCTGGTCGAAAAGTACTTTGCTCTTTCCTCCCCCATCGAGATGTTTATGGCGGGGCGCCGCAGCCTGCGCGACCAAATCGACAGATACATGGATCGCAATCCCGGAGATTGGTCGGTCGAAGTATTGTTCGGAGAAATCGGAGCGTTCGACTGCTCCCGCGCTCGTTTTGCTGCACTTCTTGAGGAAACTGTTCATCCGCTATTGCGATCCGGTGACGAACAACTCCGCCTTGTGACCGAGCTCAATAAAGTTCTCACACGAGACGGCTATAACCTTGTGCCTGAGGGAGAGACGTCGGGGTATCCGATCTTTGCGTTTCGGCCGGTCACGCGGGGTGTTTCCGGCCGACCCAAGAATCTGATTTTCGCCTCTCGGGGACCGAAGCCCGAGATTGGCTTTGCCGACGCAATCAACAATGACATCGTCATCCTCTCCGGCGAAGAGAGTTGCCTGATCTACGACAGGCAGATCGGATCGAATGGGCTACTCTGGTCTGACCTGGTAGCTTGGTGGAGCGAACTGGTGCCCGAAGGTAACGCCGCCGGCTTGGGATCCCGTCTTCAGCAATCACTCTCATCCGACGGCGAGAAGAACTTTTTTGGAACCTATTTCAAAAGATACCGGTCTTCACTCGGTGACAATCTGCCGGCGCTGCTGCCCCAGGTTTATCTTCACTACGACCCTGCAGTCGTCAAAACCCTGCGCCACCGTCTTCCTCTCCAGCGCCAACGCATGGACTTTCTCCTGCTACTTCCAGGCCGTCAGCGGGTCGTGATCGAGGTCGATGGAAAGCATCACTTTTCGGAAGACAATCGTCCCTCTCTGAGAGTCTATTCCGACATGGTATCCGCCGACCGAGAGCTGCGGCTTGCAGGATACGAAATCTACAGGTTCGCGGCAAATGAAGTGGTTGGCGATGGCGCGGAAGCAAGAATAGCGGACTTCTTCGACAAACTCTTTCGGCTTCATCGGGTCGGCCAGAGGGAGTGACGGATCCTCATTACAGAAACTGTTCAAAGCCGACGTCGGCGGGTCCTCCTCCGACAAACAACGAACGAAACGCGGATCCGCGTGTGTGAACTTTCGAGCGCACTCTTCCGCAGGATCATCGAGTACGTCGGCAATCTCGCACCCGTATCCCCCGTCTATCTTGTACCGATGGCCGCACCGGCGCAGACGACCGCGCTGGCACACAGGATTGAGGGCGGACATAGTTCAAAGGACCGCGGCATCGGAAAGCTGGCGCTTCCCCTTAGTCCTGCCGGCGGCGGCAGCGCGGTCGAACGGCGCGACTAGAAGCCCCCAACCGCCGCCTTGACTCACATCGCCTTAAGTGCGCTTCGCCGCTCGCACTAGAGTCCGGGAGTGCGTTTGCCACGCAGTGAAGACAGACACTGAACAGGTTGCGGGATTGCGTGTTGCATGCCTGTTGCATGGAGCAGATGTCACTCCATGTAACCCCTTGTAAACATTCCCAAGAGATTGATCGTCGGCAATAGGGCGATGGCGCCAAGCGGCAACAGCGTTTCGACGAGCAGAACATCCGAAAGGACGGGGTAGGCGCCCCGACGGCGACGACATTCTCAACGCGGAGCCAAAGTTCAACAAACAGGCCGCCCCGAAATACAGAGGAATCCGCCGATAAAGCCAACCAATATCATGCACAAAACCCGACGTCCGCTGGGTCGGAAATCTTGTAATGCTGGTGAAGGCGATGGCCCCCGTGAGCATCGCCAGCAACACGCCGCCCCCAACCGTCTGCACGCCGCGTCGGGCCGCCGGCTTCAAAGTCGGCGCGGGCGGCAGCGCTTGCTCATGGCTGGGCAGAGGCGACCTACCGCGCACGAGACGGCGACGGGATTCATAGGCGAAGATATGCTCAGGCCCTACGCGACCACATTCAATGTCGACCCGGAATGGCTGGCAAAGGACGTCGGCAAGGGGGTGCAGGTCGACCCAGTCGGTTGGCGACGCTCTCTCGCGCGGTCGACATGAGCTCGGACATGAACGTCGGGACCGCATCAGGCTTGCGTGTGGCGATGCACACACAGGCCAGGGACTATGAGGTAATATGCGATGAGGCAGCCTCGCTTTGGACCATTTCAAAACTCGTCTCAGTGTTCCGATTTGCACTCGGAAGCCGCCGATTGTGCCACGAGCGAGCACGCTCCGCTTTCACAGTAGAAGCCTTCGCTTATACCAATAGCAAGCACGGAATGGACGAGACTATGACACTCGAAGCGACGCAGCATTGATCGCGTAAGGGAAGAGTTTGAACCTCGCTCAATGGAGCGATGACGAAGCGATTGTTACAAAGGTCCGTATACTTCTCCAAGGTTAACTTTGCCATCGCCGCGCAAAGCTTCGACTGCTCGAAATTTGAGGTCGTTACGTCACCAGAAAAATTGGCTGCCCTCAGACCATCGGAAGGCTCGCGGACTTGGACCATCGACATCTGCATGCCACTCGGATCTAGATGACTTGGTCTTGGCATGGCCAGAGCGCATCTCCCCCCAGGTCTGATTTCGCGTGATATGCCTATCCGTCTGTCTGCTGCCGCATCGTTGGCTTTTCCAGACGGATCGATGACTGCTTCTGGCCTGCGACGAGAAGCACGGCGCGGCCGACTCGAAATAGAAAGAATTGCCGGCAGAGATTATACTACGCTCGAAAACATCGAGAAGATGAGGGAACTGTGCCGCGTCAAAGTAAGGGAGCCCGTCTCTATAAGCGAAAGGCACGATATCGCGGCGGAAAGCTCGTCGCCCAAGCTGTCTGGATCATCAAAGACGGCGAGCGCCATATCGCCACAGGCTGCCTTGCGGGCCCGTCTGAAACAAAGCCGCCTCGAGAAGCAGAGCAAGCGCTAGCAAACTACATCGCGCAGAAATACCAACCGGAGCGCAGTCGGCGGGATATCGACGACATCGACTGTGCCGACGTGCTGTCGATCTATCTGACCGATATCGGCGAACCCGGTGATCAGTTTGAGATCGAAGCGAGGATCGACCGGCTCAACGATTTCTGGGGTGGCAAGAGGCTGGCGGCAGTCAACGCGCAAACCTGTGCCGGTTACGTCAAACATCGCGGCAGCCGGGGCGGCGCGCGTCGTGACCTTGAGACTTTTCGTGCTGCGATCAACCATCATGCAAAAGAGGGATTTCACCGGGGCACGGTTCGCGTGTCCCTCCCGGCAAAAGGTGAGGCGCGCGATCGTTGGCTGACACGCAGCGAGGCGGCGGCCCTGATTTGGCAATGTTGGCGCTATCGCGAAAAACAGACCATCCACGCCGGCAGCTCAAAGGGCGACCCGGTATGGACAGACCGCCGACCGCTGCGACACGTGGCCAGATTTATCCTGATCGGCCTCTACACCGGCACGCGGGCAGGCGCGATCGCGGCGGCATCGCCTTATCCCGAGCTTGGGCACTCGTACGTCGATCTCGAGCGTGGTATCTTCTACCGAAGGCCGATCGGGAAGCGAGCCACCAAGAAGCGTCAGACGCCAGCTCCGCTCCCACCCCGGCTATTGGCTCATTTGCGTCGTTGGCAAGACCGGAAGCTGATCAACACCTGCTTCGTCGAGTTCAACGGCAAGCCGGTCGCTTCCGTAAAGAAAGGCTTCAAATCTGCCGTGGATCTGGCCAGGCTACCCGGAAAAGTCACTCCGCACACGTTGCGCCACACGGCAGCGACCTGGTTGATGCAGCGCGGCGTGCCGATTTGGGAGGCGGCCGGGTTCCTCGGCATGTCGCCGGAGGTCCTGCAGGAAACCTATGGCCATCACCACCCCGATTATTTGCACGGGGCGGCAGCAGCCATTGGCCAGAAAACGCGGTATGTTTCGGTGGTCAAATCGGTGGTTGACTCGGGAACAGCCACCGATGAGAAGAAAAAACCTAAGGAAATCTGGTCGGAGTGGCAGGATTCGAACCTGCGACCCCTGCGTCCCGAACGCAGTGCTCTACCGGGCTGAGCCACACTCCGACTGAGGGCCGGCTTATAGCGTCGGGTTTCGGGGACCGCAAGGGACCACGAGCCACCCAATTGAGGAATCTAGTCACAGTGGATACAGGTCTGAAAACGCACGTTTTGTCCGCCGGCGCCGCCGCGACGGCGACCGCCGCCGGGGTCCTGGCCGAGGGCGGCCTGGTGGCGTTTCCGACCGAGACGGTTTACGGCCTCGGCGCCGATGCCGGCAACGCCTCAGCGATCGCCCGGCTTTACGAGGCCAAGGGCCGGCCGGCCTTCAATCCCCTGATTGCCCATGTCGCCGATCTGGGCGCCGCCCGCCGGATTGCCCTATTCAATGGGCAGGCCCTGCGATTGGCGGACGCGTTCTGGCCGGGTCCCCTGACCCTGGTGCTGCCGAAGGCGCTGTCCTGCCCGGTTGCGGAACTCGCGACCGCCGGGCTCGACACGGTCGCCATACGCATCCCGGCCCACAAGGTGGCGCGCGACATCATCAAGGCTTTCGGCGGTGCCGTGGTAGCGCCGTCGGCCAATCTCTCCGGCCACGTCTCGCCGACCACCGCCGAGCATGTGAACGGCGATCTGGCGGGCCGCATCGACCTGATCGTCGACGGCGGGCCGGTCGAGGTCGGCGTCGAATCCACCATCGTCGGCTGCTTCTCCGATCCGGTGCTGCTGCGACCGGGCGGGCTGAGGCGCGCAGAGATCGAGCGCGTGCTCGGCCAGCCCTTGCAGTCGCCGCCGCAAGACGCGGAAAGCGACGCCCAGCCGGTTGCCCCCGGCATGCTCGCCTCGCACTACGCACCGCGGACACCGGTCCGGCTCAATGCCAGCGACGTCCATGTCGGCGAAGCATTGCTGTCGTTCGGGCCGGCGAAGGTCGCGCGGCGCGAATGCGCCTCCGTGGAGATGAACCTGTCCGAGCGCGGCGATCTTGCCGAGGCCGCCGCCAATCTGTTCGGCTACCTTCGCACCCTCGACAAGAGAAACGCGGATGCGATCGCGGTGACGCCGATTCCCGAGGACGGATTGGGCGAAGCCATCAATGACCGGCTGCGCCGCGCAGCCGTTGGGCGGTAACAAGCATGACCCGGACCGGAACGGCCGCGTTGGCGCCAAGCGGGAACCGGTTTTCCCTCGCGACAAACGCGAAGCGTTTGCGCGAAGAGCATGCTTAGGCAAAGATCCCCGACTGAGTGAAAGACCAAGAAAAAATGAACATCGTCCAATCAGCGGTGCCGCCGCTTCCGCCCGAATTGCTTGAAAAATTCCGCGCCATCGTCGGCGCGAAATATGCGGTGACCGATGCTGCCGACATCAAGCCTTACGTCACCGAGGAACGCGACCTGTTCCACGGCTGCTCGCCGCTGGTGCTGCGCCCGGGTTCGACCGCCGAGGTCGCTGCGATCTGCAAGCTTGCGACCGAGCACAGGATCGCGCTGGTGCCGCAGGGCGGCAATACCGGCCTGGTCGGCGGCCAGACGCCGCACAATGGCGAGGTCGTGGTCTCGCTGCGGCGTCTCGACAAGATCCGCGATATCGATGTCGAATCCAACACCATGACCTGCGAGGCCGGCGTGGTGCTGCAGGTCGCGCAGCAGAAGGCAGTCGAGGTCGACCGGCTGTTTCCGCTGTCGCTCGGCGCAGAAGGCAGCTGCACGATCGGCGGCAACCTCTCGACCAATGCCGGCGGCACCGGAGCCCTTGCCTATGGCGTGGCGCGCGAAATGGCGCTCGGGGTCGAAGTCGTGCTGGCTGACGGCCGTGTGCTGAACGCGCTGTCGAAGCTGAAAAAGGACAACACCGGCTACGATTTGCGCAACCTCTTCATCGGCGCCGAAGGCACGCTCGGCATCATTACCGCGGCCACGCTAAAGCTGTTTCCGCGGCCGCGTGCGGTCGAGACCGCCTATGTCGGCTTGGCTTCGCCGGCGGCCGCACTCAAGCTGCTGTCGATCTCGCGCGATCAAGCGGCCGGAGCGCTGACGAGCTTCGAGCTGCTCGCCGACGTCGCGGTCGACTTCTCGATCCGCCACGGCATCGATATCCGCGATCCGCTTGAGAGCAAGCACCCCTGGTACGTGCTGATGGAATTGTCGTCGTCGCGCGACGATGCGCGCGACACGCTGGAGGCTATCCTGGCCCAGGGCATGGAGGACGGCATCGTCGATGACGCTGTCATCGCCGCCAATCTGAGCCAGCGCCAGGCGTTCTGGAAGCTGCGCGACGAGATATCGGCGGCGCAAAAGCCGGAAGGCGGCTCGATCAAGCACGACATCTCGGTGCCCGTCGCAGCCGTGCCCGCCTTCATCGAGGAAGCCAATGCTGCCGTGGTGAAGCTGATCCCCGGTTCGCGGCCGGTGCCGTTCGGCCATCTCGGCGACGGCAACATCCACTACAATGTCAGCCAGCCGGTCGGCGCCAATGCGGCCGACTTCCTGGCGCGCTGGCACGACGTGAATGCCGTCGTGTTCGAGATCGTGCTGCGGATGGGCGGCTCGATCTCGGCCGAGCACGGCATCGGCGTGCTCAAGCGCGACGAATTGCCTGACGTCAAGGATAAGGTCGCGATCGAGCTGATGCGGCAGGTCAAGGCGATGCTCGATCCGCTCGGCATCATGAACCCGGGCAAGGTGCTGTGACCGCGCAGGCGACGATGCCCTCCTCCTCTGCCTCCCTCGCCATTGCAGAGATCACCGATAACGACATCGCCGATGTCGTCGCGCTGTGGCAGGCCTGCGGCCTGACGCGGCCATGGAACGATCCTGCTGCCGACATCGCGCTGGCGCGGCGCGGACCGAATTCAGCCGTGCTGGTCGGCCGCGACGCCAATGCGATCGTGGCGACCGCGATGGTCGGCCACGACGGTCATCGCGGCTGGGTCTATTACGTCGCGGTCGATCCCAACCGCCAGGGCAAGGGGCTTGGCCGCACCATCATGGCGGCGGCCGAGGACTGGCTGCGCGCCGCCGGCGTGCCGAAGCTGCAACTGCTGGTGCGGCGGGAGAACGCCAAGGCCGGCGCGTTCTACCAATCGCTCGGCTATGACGAGTCGACCTCGGTGATGCTGGCCAAATGGCTCGACGGGCGCGAAGCGACGCCGTGAGAGGGCTGAGGACCGACGCATGAGCATCGCCGACCGCGTTCGCGTCAAGCACGTCGAGCTGCTTTCGAAGCGCCGCTACGAGCTGAAGAGCGCGACGTTCGACTACCGGCGCGCCAACGGCGAATGGCAGACCCAGGTGCGCGAGGTCTACGACCGCGGCAACGGCGCGGCGCTGTTGCCCTACAATCTGACGACCCGCTGCGTCGTGCTGGTGCGCCAGTTCCGCTTCCCCGCTTTCGCCAACGGTTATGACGATCTGCTGATCGAGGTTGCCGCCGGCATGCTCGACGATGCCGAGCCGGAAGCACGCATCCGCGCCGAAGCGGAGGAAGAGATCGGCTACCGGCTCGTGCATGTGCGCAAGGTGTTCGAGGCTTTCACGTCTCCGGGCGCCGTGACCGAGATGCTGCATTGCTTCGTCGCCGAATACGACGCCGCGATGCGCATCGGTGACGGCGGCGGGCTCGCCGACGAGGGCGAGGACATCGAGGTGCTCGAGCTTGCGATCGACGACGCGCTCGCCATGATCAGCGACGGCCGCATCGTCGACGCCAAGACCATCATGCTGCTGCAATACGCCGCGCTGCATCTGTTCAGGTGAACGCGGCTTCGCCCCGGCCGGTGCCGGCACGGCCTTGCGGCTTCGCGCACTCAACGCTTTAGACTAGCTGTCCCCGTCATCCCTGCGCAATGGCTATGCCATTGTCGCTGGAGGTGCGAGCCACTTCGGCGAGCCTCGAAGGATGAATCGGCCACCAGCCGGGCCGTGCATCCTTCGAGACGCGCGAAGACGCGCTCCTCAGGATGACGGGGATAAACCGAACGAAATGCTCTACCGCATCGTGATCGCAAGCCCGCTCAGATCGGCGTTGGCCATCAGGCCGACCTGGTGGCCGGTCAACTCCAACACCGCGCCCTTCTGATTGGTCAGCACGATCGCACGCGCGCCGCGTCCGACGGCAAGCCCCGCGCCGGCCGCACCGTAGACGCCGGCAACGTCGGACGGACGGTTGATGTTGCTGACCCGGCCGCGTAGCACGGTCTTGGAGCCGCCGAACACCAGTCCGTAGTCGAGGCCGCCGGTGGAGAGCCGGTAGGAGCGGCCGCGGAAGGTCAACACGCCGCTGCCGCCGGAGCCACCGATGATCCATCCGGCCTTGTAGATCGTGAGCGTCACGAAGCCGCTGTCGGCGCGGGCCGCGGAAGAGAACGCAAGGCCAATGAACGCCAGCAGCGCGGCAAGCGCAGCACGCAGGGTGGATGAAGGTTTCATGTGTGGTCTCCCCAGGATTTACTCACGTCGATTTGCTCTCGTCGATTTGCTCGCGTCGTGACACGGCTGCGAATCGCGATGCTCCGACTGTAGCAAGCGCGTAAACAGGCGCAATTTGGCACAGCGATGGCCGATTTGTTGACGGGTGCTTTCGCACGACCGGTGTTGAACCTGTTCCCGGGGTTGCAATACTCACTGCATGTCCGGGGCGATCGGCCCCTGAGCTCCAGGATTGCCCCGCGGAGCATTCATTTTTCAAACCGGAGATTTCCCATGCGTCGTCTTGCGATTGCCTGTGCCGCCATTGCCGCCACCGTGTCCTTGCTTGCCGCGGCAAGCCCAGCCAGCGCCACGCCCTATCATCTGATCCGCTGGCAGGACACCGGCTTCTGCCAGATCTGGGACCAGAGCATCCCGACCACGCCGTGGCCGGCGAACTTCTCCATCGTCAGCGAGGAGCTGCCGACCTTCGACGCTGCGTTCAGCTACAAGACCGGCCTCCTGAACAACGGCACCTGCGCGTTTTGAGCGAACGCCATTCGATCACGCAAAGGCGGACACGCGGCAACAGCGCGGCGTCCGTCCTTGTGCTGTCAGATATGACGCGATCCAGCGTCAGTGATGCTTGATCAGGGCGTCGCGCGCGGCGGCGAGTTCGAGGAATGCCGCGCCGTTGCCGCCGCCGTCGGGATGCACCGTCTTGGCGGCGCGTTTGAAAGCCTGCTGGACTTCGGTCGCAGCGAGGCGGCGGCCCAACGGCAGGCCGAGCAATTGCCGGTACTGCTCCTCCTGCGTCAGCGCCTTCGGCGCCAGGCCGCGCCGGCCAAACCGCGGTGCCGACAGCATGTGCAGTGCGTCGTTGACGATGCCGAGACGGCGCAGCGCCATCGCTTTGGTGCGGCGGTCGGCCGATTTCATCGCCGCCTGGCGCAGGATCGGCAGCACCTGTGCGGCCGCACGCCGCAGCGTCTCGTCGATGTCGGTCGCGGCGATCTCCGCGACCATTTTGGCCATCTCGCGGTAGTCGGGATCCGGCGCCGCGCAAAAGCGCTCGATCGCAACTTTCCAGTGTCTGATATGCGGGTCCATGTCCGCGGTCCGTAACCGTCATCCGAATCCGGATAACAGCAACGCGCAAACGCGGCTTGGCGTTTCGGTTGGCGCAGTTTTGAATAGTGTTGTCGACAACGCTCACAAATCAGAACGAGGAAACGCCATGGCCCTTCTCGACAATCACATCGCCGTCATCACCGGTGCGGGCTCGGGCATCGGGCGCGCCATCGCACTGGGCTACGGCCGCGAGGGCGCGCGCGTGGTGCTGCTCGACATGAACGGCGATGCGGCGGCGGAAGCGGCCAGGGAGATCCGCAATGCCGGCGGCAAGGCGGAGAGCTTTGCGCTCGACGTGACCAATCGCGACGCCTGCGTCGCGATGGCAAAGCAAGTGGCCGACAAGGCCGGGCCGGTCTCGATCCTGGTCAACAATGCCGGCATCGCGCGCCGCAACGGCATGCTCGGCACCGACGAGGCCGTGATCAAGGATTGGGAAGACATCATCTCGATCAATCTCACCGGCGTGTTCAACGTGACGCATTCGTTCCTCGCGCCACTGCGCAAGAACAAGGGACGCATCGTCAACATCGGCTCGATCCAGTCCTTCGTGCATCTGCGCACGCCGAGTTCTCCGGCCTATACCGCCTCCAAGCACGGCGTGCTCGGCTTCACCAAGGCGCTGGCCGCCGAACTCGGCAAGGATGGTGTGCGCGTCAATGCAATCGGGCCGGGCTTCATCGAGACGCCGTTGAACGAGAAGGTGCGCGCCACCAATCCCGACCTCGTCAAGGTCTTCATGGACCACACCCCGCTCGGCCGCGCCGGCAAGCCGGAGGACATCGTCGGCCCCGCCATCTTCCTCGCCTCGGACCTATCGGCCTATGTCTCGGGATCGATCGTGATGGTCGATGGCGGCTACCGCACATTGTGACGGATGGAACCGCAATCGTGGCGATTTCTGGGTATTTTGCTTACAGAGCAGGGAGTTAGGGGCGCGTTAAGGGCTTGTTAACCAAACCGGCACACCGTTGATCTACGGGGTAGTTGGTTCTCGATGTCTTCGCTTCACCGACGAAGCGGGCGTTGATCGGGAGGAGTTCATGTCTTACGCGTCCACCGTACCGTCGCCGGAAGCTCTGCTGCCGTCGCTGGCTCCAAATGAAATCGTCCCACTGCTGATCGGCGCGACCGTCGATGAAGTCGAGCGCGAGCTCGTGCTGCAAACGCTTGCGCGCTGCGACGGCAACCGCACCCGCGCCGCGCGCGTGCTCGGGCTGTCGGTTCGGACATTGCGGAACAAGATCCGCGAATATTCGGCCGACGGCATCGACGTGCCGCTGAGCGAGCACGCCGCAGCCTAGAGCAAGATCCGGAAACGCGCGAAGCGGCTTTCCGGGAAGATCGTGCTTGGACAACGAGCTAAGCGTGATGACGATTCAACCGGATCGCATCACGCATGAGCGGCACGTCGACGCTAGATCGGCAGGTCGATCGAAAGCCGCCGCCAGCGCGACAACAGCTCGCTGCCGCCGGCATCAAGGCAGCGAGCGAGACGCACCTCGGTCGTCGCGGCCTGTTGCAGCGTCTGCGCGACCAGCGCCGTCGCATAGTCCCAATAGTCGCGCCGCCCCTTCGGATCGTCGTCGACCAGCGATTTTGCGAGGATCTCGACATAGATCGCAGCGACGGCTCTTTGCCAGAGCTCACCCGCGCGCTCGCCCTCCGCCAAGGACGCGCCGGTCCGCGACTGCCAGGCCAACCAATAATTTTCCTCCGCGCCGCCCCAAGCGGATGGCAATAGCGATGGATCGAGGCATGGCGAGCGACACTCAAGCGGCTGCATGCCGCGCGCGTCGCAGAAGAAGCAATAGCCAAGCTTGTCGTACCAGTTGACGCGCAGCAATCTGCGAATCTCGGTCTGTTGATCCGCTGCGAGCCGCCTCATGCCCGTCAGTTCGAGATCGCCGATGATCGCCGCCAGGCGATCGCGATCATACGGCTCGACCTCGAGCACCACGCCGATATTGCGCGGAAACAAGGCGTCGAGCATCTCGATCATCTCGCGATAGAACCGGCCCGCCAGGCCGCCGCCGCGCCACGCCTTCGCGACGCCGACATAGTTGCAGTAGATCAGCTCGCTTGCGTGATCGTAGGTGAAGAAGCCGAGGCCGATCGCGCGCCCTTCCGCGCGCAGGATGAAGCAGCGCGAGTCGAGGCAATATGACAGCTGCTGATCACCGACGCTGAACTCTCGTCGCTCGCCGACATCATCTGACAACACCCAACGCACAATGTCGTCGGGGGCGTCGCGCTCGTTCGGAGGAAACAGCTCGGCATACAGATCGAGGACGCCGGTGTTGCGAAACGCCGCTTCGTCGCGCAGATCGTGCCGCGTCACCACGATGTCGAACGTCAGCGTCCCTGTTGCGTCGCCTGCAACTGCCCCGCGCCTGTCGTTCAGAATCCGCAACGCGTCCTCCCGTCACGATCTTCGCATCGAATTATGATTGTTGATCGCTTGCATCAGCCGCGCCCGGCAGAATTGAAGCCGTCATCCAACCTCTGTTACAAGCGGCTTGAAATCGCGACGGAGCATATCAGTGGCTGACGAGACAATCTCCCGCCAGGGGTCACGAGGGGCGCAGGGGCCGCAGGGCCGTCAGGGCGAGCCGGGTCGGCCCGGTCCGCAAGGACATCCGGGGCGGCCGGGGCCGGAAGGTGCGCGCGGCAAGCCGGGTCCGCAGGGCAAGCCCGGACTGGTCGGGAAGGCGGGGCCCCAGGGCAAGCCGGGAGCGCAAGGCAAGGCGGGCGTGCAGGGTCCGCGCGGCGAAGCTGGCCCACAGGGACCGCAGGGACCGGCCGGCCCGCGCGGTGAAGCCGGCCCGCCCGGACAATTGCCGTCGATCGAACAGGTGATGCCGTGGCTGCACATGATCTTCGACGCCTGGGAAGACTACAAGCGCACCAAGGAGCGTGAAGCCGCCGAGTTCGCCGAGCGCGATGCCGCCGAGCGCGCGGCAGCGGAGGCGATCGCGCTTGACGTCGACGCCATCGACTTTGCGGAAGATGACGACGAGGACGACGATCACAAGAAAAAGAAGAAGCACCGCAAGAAGGACAAGAAGTAATCCTTCCTGTCCTCGCGCGGCGACACGGCCAGCTCTGTCCGTGTCGCCCCGATGCCTACTGCTCCGCGCCCGGATTGGCCGGAGGATCGGAGGGGCGAGCGAGGTGCATGAGCTGGAAGACCCAGCGCATGGCGTAATACCAGGCAACGCCCGCGAGCGCCCCGCAGGCCGACAGGATGATGACGTTGGCAAGGTCGATCGTCCCGCTCGACCACAGCATGCCGCAGGTCCAGAGCACGGCGAACGCAATCGAACAGGACGTGAGCAGGGCAGGCTTCATGGCGTCGCTCCGGGATCGGGTGAACGACACCGATGCCCGGACGCGCGGCGCCGCACCGTGACCTGCGTCACGGTACGCCCCGCCCTCAGCCAAACCGCAGGCGCGAACGCTCCCTCGCCTTCTCCGCCTCCACCTCGCGATCGCGCGCCGGTGCCGTGGTCTGCAACGAGATCAGGAGCTTGCGCGCGGCATTCGAGACCTCGGTCACGGCCAGGTTGAAGGCGGCCTCATTGGACTGCGACGGCTTGTTGAAGCCGGACAGTTTGCGCACGAACTGCAGCGCCGAGGCGTGGATCTCGTCCTCGGTGGCGGGCGGCTCGAAGTTGAACAGCGTCTTGATATTGCGGCACATGTCGGTCTCCCTCGCCCGCGGCAACGGGGCGGCTCTCTCAAGGACGATCGGCTGCTGCAAAATACGACATCGTGGTCTATTCTGGCAGTGTCATCGTCCACGGTGGAGCGAGGTTCCGGATGAGCCACGTGATCTACAAGGTAGTCCAGCACGACGGCGGCTGGGCCTATACCGTCAACGGGGTGTTCTCGGAACCATTTCCTACCCACGCCGCGGCACTCGCCGCTGCCCGACGCGCCGCCAACGAGCAGCGCGTCCCCGGCCGCACCGAGGCGATCCAGTACGAGACGTCGGACGGCAAATGGTTGACCGAAACCGCATCCGGCAACGACCGCCCGGAGACCGAGGTCGAGGACGGCCGCTAGATCATCTCGTCGCCTTCAGAACGGAACCTGGACGCCAAGCCGGTCGAAGAACGCCCGCCCCCGGTCGGTGATCCGCAATGCGCGCGGAATCCGATGCGGCGCAACGCCGCGCATCTCGATCAGCCGCGCCAGCACGGCATTGGCAAACGGACCGGCGAGATGCGGCACGCGCTCGGTCCAGTCGTTGCAGAGCCGCAGATGCGGCTGCCGCGCCGGATCGAAATCGATTGCCTCGGCCCGGCACCAGGCCAACCCCTGCTCGGTCACCCGACCATCGCGGCCGTCGATCACGACCAGGCGGCGGCGGATCAGCGCATTCGACAACAGCACGCCGAGCTGACCCGCAAGGTGGTGGTAGCAGGTGCGCGATCGCCTGAGCTGCTCGGCCGGCATCGCACGCCTCCCCACGGTGGCCTTGGCCGCAAGATCGACGAGGTTCTCGATCAGCGCCGCGGCGTCGTCGTCCCTGATCCGGTAATATCTGAACCTGCCCTGTGCCCACACGGAAAGCACGCGGGCGTCGACCAGCTTCTGCAAATGCGCGCTGGCGCCTTGCGGCGAAATGCCGGCGACCGCAGCAAGCTCGCCCGCCGGCAACGCCTTGCCGTCGGCCAGCGCACTGACCATCGCCTCGCGGACCGGATCTCCCAAGGCCTCGGCGATCCGCGAAAATCCCGTCTGCAAAGCCTGGGATGATCCCACCGCATCGTCCTCCAGATCGCGCCGAAACGTCATACCCGCATACGCCGTGCCGCGCAGTTCATTTCAGATTTTCCTGAAACGTCGCGGCGGCCTGTTCCGTTCAGATGGGCGGCAGTCGATCAAACACAAGGCAACGATCATGACAGCCGGCAGCAACGACGCGGAACGCATCTACAGGCTCTGGGATGAGGCGCTCGGTAACAAGGACCTCGAGGCGGCGCTCGCGCTCTACGCAGCCGACGCCTCGATCGAGAGCCCGCTGGTCCAGCATTTGATGCAGACCAAAGACGGGATCGTCCGCGGCCGCGACGCGCTGCGCGAGTTCATCACGCGCGTGTTCCGCACCAGCCCGCCGCAACGGCGGCGCTTCAAGCAGGGTTTCTTCAGCGACGGCCGCGTCCTCACGTGGGAGTATCCGCGGCAGTCTCCGGACGGCGATCAGATGGATCTGGTCGAGGTCATGGAGATCGATGACGGCCTGATCCAGCGTCACCGCGTCTATTGGGGATGGTATGCGCTGAACGTGCTGAAGGCGAGTTAACCGGACACTTCTGCGTCAGGGGCGCGGCGCCGCTATCGGACGACGCCTTCCGTCATGCTAGGCTTGCACGCAAGCGGCTGGACAAATGCGCCGCGCGTGGGAAGAAGCATAATGATCCGTTGGTGCGCGGCCTTTGTGGCCGCTGTTGTTGTCTCGATGTCGGTACCGGCCATGGCTGCAGACTATCCCACGCCGCAGGATGGCGAATGGATCGCAAAGGACTTCAAGTTTCACAGCGGCGAGGTGATGCCGGAACTGCGGCTGCACTACACCACGGTCGGCGCGCCCACCGGACAGCCGGTGCTGGTGCTGCACGGCTCCGGCGGCTCGGCGGCCAGCATGCTGACGCCGAGCTTTGCCGGCCAGCTGTTCGGCCCCGGCCAGCCGCTCGATGCGGCGAAATACTACATCATCATCCCCGACGGCATCGGGCACGGCAAATCGTCGAAGCCGTCGGACGCGATGCGGACGAGCTTTCCGAAATACGACTACAACGACATGGTCGACGCGCAGTATAGGCTGGTCACCGAAGGGCTCGGTATCAGGCATCTGCGGCTCGTGATCGGTAACTCGATGGGCGGCATGCACACCTGGATCTGGGGCGTGCGCTATCCGCGGATGATGGACGTGCTGGTGCCGATGGCCTCGCAGCCGACCGCTATGGCGGCACGCAACTGGATGCTGCGGCGGACGATGCTGGAAACGATCCGCAACGATCCCGACTACAATGGCGGCAACTACACCAGCCAGCCGCGGATGATGAAATACGCCATCGCCGCCTATCGCTTCGCCAGCGCCGGCGGCACGCTCGCCTACCAGATGCTGGCGCCGACCGCGACGCAGGCCGACAAGCTCGTCGACGACCAGCTGGCCCTGCCGGTCACATCAGATGCCAACGACTACATCTATCAATGGGAGGCCTCGCACGATTACGATCCGTCGGCGGGACTGGAGAAGATCGAGGCCACCCTGCTTGCGATCAATGCGGCCGACGATGAGCGCAATCCGCCGGAGACCGGCGTCACCGAAGCTGCAGTGAAGCGGATCAAGAACGGCAGGATTGATCTGATCCCGGCAAGCAGCGAGACACGCGGCCATCTCACCACCGGCGACGCGCGGTTCTATGCCAGGCAATTGCAGGAACTGTTGCAGACGGCGCCGCAACGCACGATGTAGCGATCGAGGCCAGGGCGATGTCCGCTGATCGCTTCCGCCGCATTGCGCTGAGCCTGCCCGAGGTCGTTGAAGGCGCGCATCACGGCACCGCCGACTTCCGCGTCGGCAAGCGCATCTTCGCAACCCTCGGCTATCCCGACCAGGATTGGGGCATGGTGAAGCTGACACCTGAGCAGCAGGCGATGGTGATCGAGGCCGAGCCCGAGATCTTCCGGCCGGTGCCGGGCGGCTGGGGCAAGAGCGGCAGCACCAATGTCCGCCTCGCGAAAGCGGATCAGATCACGCTGCGCAGCGTGCTCGAAATGGCGCGGGACAATATCGCGGTGAAAGCCGCGAAGAAGGCGCGCACGAAGCAACCAACCTGAGCGCAACCATCCCGCACTGCATCACGCCTGACTGCGCGGTTTCGCCGATTCTTTGAGCATGCATCCCGCGCGCGGTTCGTGCCTAATCGCGCAAACCCCGGATTCGCGTGACGCTACGCGCGGGTCACGTAGAAGTTTTCGCCGGAGGAAGGTAATGCGAAGGCTCACGCATGTCGCGGTGCTTGCGTGGCTCGCCATGATGGTGGGCGCTGCACTGGCGTTCGACAACGGCCAATACGACAACGTGCCGCCCGATATCCGCGCCTGGTTCAAGAGCGTGATCGCGCCGAATGGCGTGCCGTGCTGCGACATCTCCGACGGCCATCGCACCAGCTACGACGTTCGGGGCGGCGCCTATTGGGTGCCGATCGAGGGCGAGTGGATGATGGTGCCGGAGCGCGCCGTGATCCGCGATCGCGGCAACCCGGTCGGCGAGGCCGTGGTGTGGTACGTGCACCACCGCGGCAGCACCATCATCAGCTGCTTCGTTCCGGCGGATGCGGTCTGAGCGGCGCCCGCCGCCTGCGCGGGAAGCCTGCGCGCGAGGTCGCGTCAATTTGAAACAGTTACTCCCTGTTAACCTTACTTTTTAACCAATAATTAAGGATGAGTTTGCGGGCGCCATGAGGCGCGGCCTAGCGTCTGCAGAAATGCTCCGTAACCGCGAGTTGGTGCGTGCCATGGCTCTTCGAAGAATGGCGTATCGAACAACTGGGGCGCTGATGGCGTCCCTTGGTGTTTACCTTGGCGTTGCAGCGCTGCTGCTTGCTTCCCCGACCGAGACCTATGCGAGATCCGGATCCGCAGCGCGCGGCACGTTCTCCTCGCATCATCCAGCTTTCCGCCATCATGTGCGGGTGCCCGGCATCGTGTTGCCGGACGCGGGCGGATATTATGATGGCGCGGCGAGCGTTCCTTTCGCCGCCGAGGTCCCGGCGCCGGTCTCGAGCGACGTCCGCTACACCTACACCCAGGACGTGCCGTGGGATTGGGCGCACCGCTATCCGCCGGCCGTGGTGCCGTCGGATCGGCCCTATGTGTCGAGCTGCCCCACCGAGAGCGTCACGGTGCCCGGCCGCGGCGGCGACCGCACCATCAACATCACGCGGTGCTACTGACGAATAGCTCGTTCACAAAAACAAAAGAGGCCGCCCGCAAGGCCGGCCTCTCGTATTTTGGCAGACGCTCGGCGCGCGGCTGACAGCCGGTCAGGAATCCTCGCCCTTCAGATGACCGACGTGCTTCTGGGTGTAGAGCTCAAGGCCGATGCGCTTGATCAGGTCGAGCTGGGTCTCGAGGAAGTCGATGTGCTCTTCCTCGTCCTTCATCAGCTGCTCGAATAGGTCGCGGCTGACATAGTCCTTGACGCCATGGCAGTAGGTCGCCGCCTCCTGGTAGAGCGTGCGCGCGCCGATCTCGGCGGCGAGGTCACACTCGATGATCTCCTTGACGTCCTGGCCGATCTTCAGGGGATCGAGCACCTGCAGGTTCGGGAAGCCGTCGAGGAACAGGATGCGATCGACGAATTTGTCGGCGTGCTCCATCTCCTCGATGGACTCCTTGCGCCAGACCTTGGCCATCTCCAGGAGGCCCCAATTGTTGAGCATCCGGTAGTGCAGCCAGTACTGATTGATGGCGGTCAGTTCGCTGCGCAGCCCCTTGTTCAGATAATCGATGACCTTCGGGTCGCCTTGCATGATCCACTCCACCTGTCGCGGCCAACCTTGGCCGGCGCTAAACTTAGAACGCTTCTAAATCAGATTATCGGCAAGAGCAACTCTTCGCAGAAGCAGCGCGTGGATAACCGGATTCGAAGGATTAGCGCAGCGTCTTCCAGCGAAACGGAAGCCGGTTCGCCGTCAGGAAGCGCGTCGAAACGAGAAGCGTTAGCAGGCCGCGAGCGCGAATTCGGCCGGCTCGGCGTCCTCGTTGGCGGCGTGCGGATGGCCGCTGTGGGGGCAGCCGGAGCAGCAGGCCTTAGCGCAGGGACCGAGCGCCTCGTCGATGATCGCCTTGATGGTGCGCGCGCAGCGGCCGCATTCGGCACTGCAGCCGAGGCAGCCGTACACCTGCTTGGCATTTCGAGTCACGGACCCACCGCCATTGACGGCATTGCGGACATCGTGGTCGCTAAGGACGTTACAGGAACAGACAATCATCGGAGAAAGGCGGGGTCCAACGGTGATGCTTGGCAATATGGATATTGTCGGCTCCCGCGGGATGCAAAAGGAAAAAGCGGTTTTTGTAGCAATTCCAAACTGATGCGGGATTCATATTGGAATGAGTCTAAATCGGTCGGAGGTCAGGAATCCGACGCCCGCCGGGTGGCTGACGGGCCAATAACCGCTTCCTTCGCCGCCGGCCCCCATGAGCACACGCCTCGCCGCGGCGCTATCGGGCTTGTGCGTTGCAAGATATTGCAAAAGCTGCAAGCATTTGGTCGCGAATGCGGCAGCGTCGTTCATTGATCATTCAAGCTGAATATGGAACCCTCCGGCGAGACAGATCGCCAATGCACGCTGTCCCTGCTGCCGCGAGAAAGGTGAGGCCATGAAGAAGACATTGCTGGCGCTTTGCGCCGTTGCCGCTGTGGCGGCTTCGACTGTGGCGGTGCCCGCCCCCGCCCAGGCACAACGCGGTGTCGCCGCCGGCGTCGCTGCGGGATTGATCGGTGGCGCCATTGTCGGTGGCGCGATCGCATCGCAGAACCGCTATTACGGTCCCGGATACGGCTACTATGCGCCCGGTCCGGCCTATGTCGCCGAGCCCGGCTATGGTCCCGATTGCTTCTGGCAGCGCCAGCGGTTCTGGGACGGCTACACCTGGCGCGTTCGCAGCGTCCGCGTTTGCGATTGATCGCCGTTCATCTCGATTAAATCGAACCAAATGTCCCGGAAAAACCGACTGTTTCTCCGGGACATCTGCTGCAGATGGCCAGAAAAAACCGCTTTTCTGCGCGATCAGCCTGCGGACGTTTACTTTCGGTTGACTGTTCTGCGCTGTTTAGCAAGACAGCAGTTCGAGATCAGCGTGTGAGTCACCTCAACCCGGCGCCGAACCAGGACGCCACCACCTTCCAGGAGAGCCAAAGACATGAAGAAGACTTTAGCTGCCCTTGTCGCCGTTACCACGATTGCCGGTTCGCTGGCCGTTGCTCCGGCTGCCAAGGCTGGTGACGGCGGCGCCGTCGCGGCCGGCGTTGCCGGCGGCCTGATCGGCGGCGCCCTGCTGGGCGGCGCTATCGCAGGCGCTCGCCCCGCCCCGGTCTATGTCGCACCGGCGCCGGTTTACGTCGAAGAGGCCCCGTGCCGCATGGTTCGTGAGCGCTTCTGGGACGGCTACGGCTGGCGCTTCCGTCGCATCCAGGTTTGCGACTGATCGACCGACACGTTTTCAGCATCACATTCGAAAACCCGGCCTCTCGGCCGGGTTTTTGCTTTCGCCACAGGCGGCCCTGCGAGCCGGCCCGATCAGCGCTGCCCGTTCATCGCGCGCAGCACCGCCTCGCTCGGCCAGCAATCGACCTTCAGCCCGGCCTGCTTCTGATAGGCGCCGAGCGCCGCGCGGGTCTGCATCCCGGCCTTGCCGTCGAGCTTGTCCTTGTAGAGACCGATCTTCGTCAGCTGCTGCTGCATCGCCTCGACATCGGCGGAGCGCAGCTGCTTCGACGCCGACCATGGCGTCGCGAATGGCTGCGGGCTCGTCATGCGGTCGGCGAGGTGGCCGACGAACAGCACGTAGAGATCGGAGAAATTGTATTCCTTGATCACGAAGTAGTTCGGCGTGGTCAGGAAGGCCGGACCGTAGCTGCCTTCCGGCTGCAGCAGCGACGCCGATTGCGCCTGCTCGGCGGCGCTGAGCTTCTGCCCGCGCACCGGCACGAAGCCGGCGCGCAGCCACTGGCTGATCGGCTTCGTCACTTCAGGCACGCCCATCGTGCAGTCGGCATTGGCCGGCGCCTGCACCTCATAGGCCCAGCGCACGCCGGGCTGCCAACCCTTGTTGACCAGCTGCTGCGCGGCGGAGGCGAGCGCGTCCGGCACCGAATGCCAGATGTCGACGCGGCCGTCGCCGTCGAGATCGACGCCGTGCTTGTAATATTCCGACGGCAGAAACTGGGTGTAGCCGGTCGCTCCCGCCCACGATGAGCGCATCTCCTTGCGCGTCACCGCGCCCTCGCCGAGGATCTTCAGCGCCAGGATGAACTCGGTGCGGTACTGATCCTTGCGACGGCCGACATAGGCCTGCGTCGCCACCACGCGCAGCGTGTCGTAGGGCAGCGAATAGCGCCCGTAATCGGTCTCGCGGCCCCAGATCGCCAGCACGACGGTGGCCGGGACGCCGAACCGCTTCTCGATCGCATCAAGCGAGGAGCGATACTTCTGCAACAGCCGCTGCCCCTCGGCGGCGAGCCGCGCGATCGAGGCTTCCCTGATGTAATCGGCCGGCACCTGCACGAACTCGGCCTGCGCCGGTGCGCCGGTCTTCGGACGTCCGGGCAGGATCAGGTCGGGCAGCTTGTAGTCGGGCTCGAGCGAGCGCGTCTCGCGATCGAAGGTCTCGCGCGACACGCCGGCGGCCTTGGCCTCCGGCCACAGCGAGGCGATGAACTGGGTGAACGCAGCATCGGCGGCGCGCGCGGGTGAGACGACGGATGCGAGCAGGAGCCCGAGGGCAAGCGCGCGGAGGAATGTCAAATCCAACAACCTGTTCACGCAGCGGTCCAATGGGCGCGGCATCAGGCCAACGCCCGCGATATCAGTGTCGTGAGCCTTACCACGACACCGGATTGCTGTGAACCTTGGCGGCCGCGCTCAATGCGCGGCCTGCTTGGCGCCTTCGATCGAGTCGTTCGACAGCTTGTCGACGATGGCGATGCCGATCGCCGACAGGATGAAGACGCAGTGGATGATGGTCTGCCACATCACGCCGGTCTCGGTGTAGTTGCCCTTGCCTGACGACAGCGCGCCGGCCTCGATGAAGGTGCGCAGCAAATGGATCGAGGAGATGCCGATGATGGCCATCGCCAGCTTGATCTTCAGCACGCTGGCATTGACGTGGCTCAGCCATTCCGGCTCGTCCGGATGGCCCTGCAGATTGAGGCGCGAGACGAAGGTCTCGTAGCCGCCAACGATCACCATCACCAACAGGTTCGAGATCATGACGACGTCGATCAGGCCGAGAACGGCCAGCATGATCTGCTGCTCGCTGAAATCGAAGGCATGGGCGAACAGGTGCCATAGTTCCTTGAGGAACAGCACGACATAGACGCCCTGGGCGATGATCAGGCCGACATAGAGTGGCAATTGCAGCCAGCGCGATCCGAAGATCAGCATGGGAACGGGACGCAGCGACCGGCCCTTCGCGGGGGCGCGCGCCTCAGAAAGTGCGGACATGGTGGAGTGCTCGCAGGATTGAAAATTGCGGAGCGCTCTATCTACGCAATCCCGCGCGCTTGAAAAGCGACAACTGGCCGCACATTGCGCCGCGATGCCGTCACGATCCTGCCAACGAAGAACGGTCGAGCGCGGCGAGATGCCGCGTTCGACCGTTCATACTGGTCAGCGCGTCAGCTTCTTGTACTTCACGCGATGCGGAATGATGCTGTCCTGGCCGAGCCGGCGCATTTTGTCCTTTTCGTAATCCTGGAAGTTGCCCTCGAACCATTCGACATGGCTGTCGCCCTCGAAGGCCAGGATGTGGGTCGCGATGCGGTCGAGGAACCAGCGGTCATGGCTGATGATGACGGCGCAACCGGCGAAATCCTCGAGCGCCTCTTCCAGCGCGCGCAGCGTGTCGACGTCGAGGTCGTTGGTCGGTTCGTCGAGCAGCAGCACGTTGGCGCCCGACTTCAGCATCTTGGCGAGATGCACGCGATTGCGCTCACCGCCTGACAACGCGCCGACCTTCTTCTGTTGGTCAGCGCCCTTGAAGTTGAACGCCGAGCAGTAGCCGCGCGAATTGACTTCCTTCTTTCCGAGCAGGATCAGCTCGTTGCCCCCGGAGATCTCCTCCCACACCGTCTTGTTGCCCTCGAGCGCGTCGCGCGACTGGTCGACATAGCCGAGATGCACGGTCTCGCCGACCGTGATGGTGCCCTTGTCCGGCGTCTCCTGCTCGGTGATCATCTTGAACAGCGTGGTCTTGCCGGCGCCGTTGGCACCGATCACGCCGACGATGCCGCCGGGCGGCAGCTTGAAGGTGAGATCGTCGATCAGCAGGCGATCGCCAAATCCCTTGCTGAGACCTTCGAAGTCGACGACGTTGGCGCCGAGCCGCTCGGCGACCGGAATGATGATCTGCGCGGTCTGGGTCTGCTTCTCGCTCGCCTTCTTGAGCAGATCCTCATAGCGCTGGTAGCGGGCCTTCGACTTGGCCTGGCGCGCCTTCGGCGAGGACGCCACCCATTCCTGCTCGCGGGCCAGCGTCTTCTGATGCGCGGCATCCTCGCGGCCTTCCTGCTCGAGTCGCTTCTGCTTCTGCACCAGCCAGGACGAGTAATTGCCCTCGTACGGGATGCCGCGGCCGCGGTCGAGCTCGAGGATCCAGCCCGTGACGTTGTCGAGGAAGTAGCGGTCGTGGGTCACGATCAGGATCGCGCCGGGATAGTTGCGCAGATGACCTTCCAGCCACGACACCGATTCGGCGTCGAGATGGTTGGTCGGCTCGTCCAGCAGCAGCAATTCCGGCTGGTCGAGCAGCAGGCGGCACAGCGCCACGCGGCGGCGTTCACCGCCGGACAGTTTTGTGACATCGGCATCGTCGGGCGGGCAGCGCAGCGCGTCCATCGCCTGGTCGACCTTGCTGTCGAGATCCCACAGGCCCTGGGCCTCGATCTCGTCCTGCAGCTTGGTCATCTCGTCGGCGGTGTCGTCCGAATAGTTGACCGCAAGCTCGTTGTAGCGGTCGAGGATCGCCTTCTGCTTGGCGACGCCCTGCATGACGTTCTCACGAACGTTGAGTGCCGGATCGAGGTGCGGCTCCTGCTCGAGATAGCCGACGCGGGCGCCCTCGGCGACCCAGGCCTCGCCGTTATACTCCTTGTCGAGGCCGGCCATGATCTTGAGCAGCGTCGACTTGCCCGAGCCGTTGACGCCGAGCACGCCGATCTTGGCGTCCGGGTAGAAGCTCAGATGGATGTTATCGAGCACCTTGCGGGTCGGGTACGCCTTGGTCAGACCCTGCATGAAATAGATGAACTGGCGAGCCATCCGCTGTCCCTGGAATTGATCCGATTTGTGGAAATTTTGCTGCCGCCGATGTAACGGCCGGCCCCCGAAAGCGCAACCGCGGGACCTCTGTTTTCCGTCCGTTCACCACGTTTCGCGGCTTCACCACGGATGATTACGGGTTCGACGTCATGTGTGCGCCGAATCACGACAATTGAAACCATCTTTTAATAAATCAGGCCAAAACTCGTTCTCAACGTCGAAAAACGGCGATTTTCGCGGCAGAACCGCGGCCAAAACAGTTGAGGCCACGTCATGGCTACCATCATTTCAGCACCCCTTCCGCGCCCGACGACCAAAGGCGAGGCGACGCTGTTCGCCGAATTCCGCGCCTTTTGGCGCGCCTTCGTCGCCAAGGCTTTCAATCCCTACCGGCCGGAACTGCACTATATGCGCGGCCCGGGTCCGGCCTGCCGTGCCAAGCAGATGGCGCTGTCGCCGGCGGTCCGCTCGATGCTCGCCGATATCCGCGCCACGAAGAAGCCGTCGCCGCGCGTGTGACAATCGCCGCTTTTTGAAACCGCGGCCGCTTGCGCGCCTGCCGATTGCGCGCGACCATGACGGGTATCCCGACGGTTGATCTCCCGCCGTCGTCCTCACCCTGAATGGACCTCCCCGATGACGCGGCTCCGCTGTGCAATCCTCGACGACTATTTTGACATCGCGCTTTCGGTGGCCGACTGGCCGAAGGTCAAGGACCGGGTCGACGTCACCGTGTTCGACAAGCCGTTCGCGAGCGAGGCGGAAGCGGCGACGAAGCTGAAGGATTTCGAGATCATCTGCGCGATGCGCGAGCGCACCCCGTTCCCGAAGAGCCTGCTCGACGCGCTGCCCAGGCTGCAGTTCCTGATCACGTCAGGCATGCGCAACGCGGCGATCGACATGGAGGCCGCCAAGAACCGCAAGGTGGTGTTGTGCGGCACCCAATATAGCCGCGATCCCACCGCGCCGCTGACCATGGGCCTGATCCTGGAACTGACGCGCGGCATCGGCCGCGAGAATGCGCGCATGCACGCCGGCGAGGCCTGGCAGACCTTTGCCGGTACCGAGATCGAGGGCAAGACGCTCGGCATCATCGGCCTCGGCAAGCTCGGCAGCAAGGTCGCCGGCATGGCCAAAGTGTTCGGCATGAACGTCATCGCCTGGAGTCCCAATCTGACGCCGGAGAAGTGCAAGGAGGCCGGCGTCGGCTATGCCAGCAAGGACGAGCTGTTCGCGACATCAGACATCATCACCATCCATGTCGTGCTGAGCCCGCGCTCGCGCGGACTGGTCGGCGCCGCCGATCTCGCCCGCATGAAGCCGTCGGCCTATCTCGTCAACACCGCGCGCGGGCCGATCGTCGATGAGGACGCCCTGTTCGCGGCGCTGCGCGACAAGACGATCGCCGGCGCCGGCATCGACGTGTTCTCGGTCGAGCCGCTGCCGTCGGATCACCCGCTGCGCAAGCTCGACAACGTCGTGATCACGCCGCATCTCGGCTACGCGACGCGCGAGAGCCTGCAGGCGCATTATCAGCAGATGGTCCAGTGCATCGATGCTTTCACCAAGGGCAACGAGCCGCCGCGGCGCCTGGCCTGACAGCGGCATTCACTGCGGCTAGCCGAGCCAGCGGAACGCGCGTTCGAGCTCGGCGCGGCCGTCCCGGTCGTACCAGCGCCCGTGGGCGAGAATGATCCGTTCCGGATCCCATTCGATCATGCGGGCGACGGCGGCCTTCATCGCGTCCCTGTCCTGCAGGAAGGTCGAGCGCAGATCGGTTGGCGTGCTGCCGTCGGGATCGCGCACCCGCCGAGCCAGATCAGGAACCGCATCAACGGCGAGCGGACTCGTCCGGCCTCAAAATTCTCGATCAGGTCCGTCAGCAGCAATGTCCGCGACGGCAGATGGAAGAACACGACCTCCGTCATGTAGCTGCCTGCCACCAACAGCGTCGCGATCCACTCATCCCAGGGATAGCCGGATGATCGTTCCATTGGCTCGCCTTCGAAGGTCAGCCGATTGTCCGCCTGTTGCTTGATCCCGGGCGCAAGGAAGATGCGCGCGTCGGGATAGGCAGCATTCCATTGCGGAATCCACCAGTAATGCAGACGGTTCGGACCGATGATCCAGCGCGGTACGCCCAGCTCAACGATTGCGGCCTTGAGCTCGGCCAGCAATGGTGTCGGCGAGTGAATGAACAGCCGCCCACCCGGCAGACGAACGATCGTCGCGCGCATTGGAAACGGCATCTTGAACCAGCGCGGACCGAACCGGATGATCGGACCATCGATCATCCATACGTCATCGGCGACAGGCTTTGGCGCATTCAGCGGCGGATAGGTCTCGCAGACGTCCTGCATCGCATTGCTTCCCAAGCTGCAACGTCGAAATGCGCGGCTTGTTGCAACAAAAAAAGGCGCGCTGTTCGCGCGCCTTTTTCAATGATGAACTTGCCGGTTGGCCTAGCGCACCGTCACCGGTGCGGGCAGCGGCTGCACCGTGGTCGGCTGCGTGCCGGGCAGCGGCGCGGCCGCCTGAGCCTGGGCCGCAGAGGGAGCCATCGGGTTCGCGGGCGCGGCAGAAGCCGTCGCCGTTCCCGGCGGCGGACCACCGGGCAGCACAACCACGCGGGTGCCGACCTTGGCACGCTCGAACAGGTCGGAGACGTCCTCGTTCAGCATGCCGATGCAGCCCGACGAGACGAACTTGCCGATGGTCGACGGCTGGTTGGTGCCGTGAATACGGTACACGGTCGAGCCGAGATACATCGCGCGGGCGCCGAGCGGGTTGCCGGGTCCGCCGGCCATGAAGCGCGGCAGATAGGGCTGACGCTCGATCATCTCGGTCGGCGGATGCCAATCCGGCCACTCGGCCTTACGGGTGATCTTCTGCACGCCGGTCCAGGTGAAGCCGTCGCGGCCGACACGGACGCCGTAACGGATCGCCCGGCCGTTGCCCAGGATGTAATAGAGGTAGGTGTTCGACGTATCGACAACGATCGTGCCTGCCGGCTCCTTGGTCGCGAACGACACTTCCTGGCGACGCAGATTCGGCGGCAGTTGCGCCGGGGCGTCTTCTGGCTGCTCGTCCGGCGGCAGCGCCGCGATCTGCACCGGCTTGCCGTTGGCATCGACCGGCGCCTGCTGCTGCGGCACGGCTCCGGTAACGCCCTCGGGCGGACGCATGCCGCCGCGGTCGTCGCCGTAGGAAACACCGGCGGCCGGAACGCCATTGTCGCGATTGGCTTGTTGCGCACCCGGACGATCGCCGTAGATCACCGGCGGCGGCCCCATCGGACGGCCATAGCGGGGATCATCGGGCGACATCACCGGCCCAGTCGGCGCGCCACGGTCGGAATAGACCGGAGGAGCATTCATCGGGCGGCCATAGCGCGGATCGTCCGGCGACATCACTGGGCCGGTCGGCGCGCCACGATCGGAATAGGCGGGCGCATTCGCCGGACGGCCATAGCGCGGGTCGTTCGGCGACAGCACCGGGCCGGGCGGCGGCAATGCAGCCGAATCCTGCCCGTCATCGTCATTGAGTGCGTCGAAATCCGGCATGCTGCCCTGGGGGTAGGGCTGGGGCGCCGTCGAATAGGCGGTGCCTTGGGGCGCCGGATAACCCTGCTGCGCATGCGCAAGCGAGGTTCCTGCCACGCCGAGAGCCGCGGCAGCGCAAATCGTCAGAATGCGGTTGATCATCATTGCTCTGTTATAGTCCCCAAGCCACACCGGACTGTTAACGGCCCAATGCAGGAAGATAGCGGCGCATTCAAGACAAATCCGCGAAACCCGGGCTATTCCGGGCCTTTTGTGATTTCGCGTCAACGCTGCGGCAAAGATGTCTCACGGGTCGGGAATGTTTGTCCACGTGGCCAAAGTCATCAATCACCCGCATTTTGTAACAAACAGTCCCGGGACGTTGCGATATCTTCGAATCGGCCTGATTCGCGCTCGCGACGCCGGCTTTCTTGTGTGGTCACCGCGTTCCCTCGACATCGAAGACCCTCCCGCAGAAGGGGGAACCCGCGCCCATGCTCCCCGGCCTTCGTTTTCTGTTCGCCGCGATCGTGCTGGCGACTTCGCTTCTGGTGTTCGGGTTAGGGGCAGCCGCGCTGTTTCGCGCGGCGCATGAAGAGTTCGCCAGCATTCCGGCCCGCCGGGCGCCGCCGCCCGAGCCGCAATTCGCGCAGCAGCCCGAGACCCCGCCGGTGCTTGCCATGGTGCGGGTCGATCCGCCCGCCGCCGACAAGGTGACGACCGATACGCCGGCAGCCCCGTCCGAGCCGGCCGCGTCCGAACAACCGGCCGCTCCCGCTGAGATCGCCGCCCCTGCAGCCGAGCCGGAGAAGGTCGCCGCCGTGACGGCGGATGATCCGGTCCCACCCGCTCCGCCGAAGCCGGAGGCCCAAGCCACGGAGACCCCGGCGCCGGCCCAATCCGCCGACACTGCGGCTCAGACTCCGACCGCAGATCCCTCGGCGGCATCGGAGCCGACGCCCGCTGCCGCCGAAGCCGCACCGGCAGCTACGGAGGCCAAGGTCGCCGCCGTCGCCGATCCGCCTGCCCCCAGCGAGCCCGCGCTTCCGCCGCCGGCACCCGCAATGGCAGCGCCGGAGCCCGCCCCGCCGCCATCACCCGAGGCGATCGCGGCCGCGACCAAGATCGCAACGCTGGGTGGGCCCGAAGTTGTTGTCGAAGTGCCGGTAGCGCCGAAGGCCGCTGAGGCGAAGAAGCCGGAGCGCAGCGCGGTCAGCAAGCCGGCACATCGCAAGGAGCGGCGGCGGATTGTCCGCGCGCCGCCGGTTCGGCAGGTCGTTCAGCAGCAGCAGCTCGATCCGTTCGGCCAGCCGACCCTGGTGCCGCTCACCCGGCGCTAGCAAGCAGGAACGACCTGTCAGGCCGGTCCCGTCGCGATCGGCGGGCCGCTCGCCTGCCCCCATTCCGACCACGAGCCGTCATAGAGCGCGCTCTCGGTGACGCCGAGCCGGTAGAGCGCAAGCGTCAGCACGCCGGCCGAGACGCCGGAGCCGCAGCTCGTGACGATGGGCGCATCGAGCTTCACGCCGGCGCCCGCGAACGACTTGCGCAGGTCATCGAGCGGCTTCATCTCGCCGGTCGCGGCATCGAACAATTGGTTGTAGGGCACGTTGCGGGCGCCTGGGATGTGGCCGGCGCGGATGCCCGGACGCGGCTCCGGCGCGCGGCCTTCGAAGCGGTCGGCGGCGCGCGCATCGATCACCTGCTCGGCACGGCTTTCGACATTGGCGATCATCTGCTCGATGCTGCGCACGCGCTGCGGATCGTAGCTCGCCTTGAAGGTCGCAGGCTTCGGCTTCACCTCGCCGCTCTCGACCGCCCTGCCCTCGGCGCGCCACTTCTTCAGGCCGCCGTTGAGAATGCGCACGTTGCGATGGCCATAGGACAGGAACATCCACCAGGCGCGCGGCGCCGCGACCCAGCCGCCGGAATCGTAGATCACCACGGTGTCGGCATTGCCGATGCCAAGCACGCCGATGTCGCGGCCGAACTGCTCGGCGCTCGGAAACATGTGCGGCAGCGGATTGGCATGGTCGGACACCGCGTCGACATCGAAGAACACAGCACCCGGCAGATGCGCGGCGAGATAATCGTCCTTCGGCAATGGCAGCACGCCGGGCAGCTTGAAGGTCGCGTCGAGCACCTTGACGTTGGCATCGCCGAGATGCGCAGCCAGCCATTCGGTCGAAACGAGCGGATCGTCGGTCATCGTCATCTTGCGTGTTTCTCCATCGTCATTGCCGGACTTGATCCGGCAATCCATCTTGCCTTGAAGCGATGGACACGCGGGTCAAGCCCGCGTGTGACATCCTGCCTAGCCCTTTTTCTTCGGCTCCCACGCCTCGATCGGCCCGCCGGCCTCGCGCCAGGCGGCAAAGCCGCCGCCCATATGCGCGACCGGCTTCAGGCCCATGTCCTTTGCGGTCTTGGCGGCGAGCGCCGAGCGCAGGCCGCCGGCGCAGTGGAAGATGAACTTCTTGTCTTCCTGGAAGATCGGCTTGGCATAGGGGCTGTTCGGATCGATCCAGAACTCCAGCATGCCGCGGGTGCAGGAGAACGCGCCGGGGATCTTGCCGTCGCGCTCGATCTCGCGGGGATCGCGGATGTCGACGATGACGACGTCGTTCTTGCCGATCAGCGTGATCGCGTCGGCCGCGCTGATGGTCTCGATCTCGGCATTGGCCTCGTCGATCATCACCTTGATGCCGCGGTGGATGTTCTGGGGCATGGGGCTCTCCCTGGCTTTTCTTGATCGTCATTCTGGGGCGATGCGGCAGCATCGAACCCGGAATGACGATCGAATTTCATCAACTCGAGATTCCGGATCGATCCCATGGACCGTCCGGAATGACGGGATTGGTTACCGCACCAACTCCCGCATCGCGTTCTCCAGACCTTCGATCGTGATCGGATACATGCGTTCGGAGAACAGGCGGCGGATGATGGTGGTCGATTCCGAATAGTCCCAGTGCTTCTGCGCCACCGGATTGAGCCACACCGCGTGCGGATAGGTGCGGATGATGCGATCGAGCCAGACCGAGCCGGCCTCTTCATTGACATGCTCGACCGAGCCGCCGGGAACCATGATCTCGTAAGGCGACATCGAGGCGTCGCCCACGAACACCACCTTGTAGTCGTGCGGATATTTGTGCAGCACGTCCCAGGTCGGCGTGCGATCGGTGAAGCGCCGCTTGTTCTGCTTCCAGACGCCTTCATAGAGGCAGTTGTGGAAGTAGAAATACTCCATGTGCTTGAATTCGCTCTTGGCGGCCGAGAACAGTTCCTCGACCTGCTCGATATGCGAATCCATCGAGCCGCCGATATCGAAGAACACCAGCACCTTGACCGCGTTGCGCCGCTCGGGGCGCATGTGCACGTCGAGATAGCCGTGGTTGGCGGTCTCCTTGATCGTGGTGTCGAGGTCGAGCTCATCTGGCGCGCCGGTACGCGCGAACTTGCGCAGCCGCCGCAGCGCCACCTTGATGTTGCGGATGCCGAGCTCGACATTACCGTCGAGATCCTTGAACTCGCGCTTGTCCCATACCTTCACGGCGCGGTTGTTGCGGTTCTTCTCCTGCCCAATGCGGACGCCCTCGGGATTATAGCCATGGGCGCCGAACGGCGAGGTGCCGGCGGTGCCGATCCACTTGCTGCCGCCCTGGTGGCGGCCCTTCTGTTCCTCGAGCCGCTTCTTCAGGGTCTCCATGAGCTTGTCCCAGCCCATGGCCTCGATCTGCTTCTTCTCTTCCTCGGTGAGATATTTCTCGGCGAGCTTCTTCAGCCACTCCTCGGGGATCTCCGCCTTGCCCATGGCGTCGAGCAGGCTCTCGAGCCCCTTGAACACGGTGCCGAACACGCGGTCGAACTTGTCGAGATTGCGCTCGTCCTTCACCAGCGCGGCGCGCGACAAATAGTAGAAGTTCTCGACCGTCTGCTCGGCGAGATCGGCGTCAAGCGCTTCCATCAAGGTCAGATATTCCCGTAGCGTCACGGGGACCTGGGCGTCGCGCAGCGATGTGAAAAACTGCAGGAACATACCCACCTAGATCGCCCGCTGGGCCGGTGGCGTCAAGGGCCCCCGGCCGTGCTTCATCCCGAGATCAGCCATCCACTTTCACCGGGTTACCTCCGCCGCCGTCGGTCCGTGGCGGCGCCCGCGCCATCGCGGCAAGGTCGCGCCACGCCGGCGATCATTCCGCAGAGCGGAAAGATGATGCATGACATTCCATGCGGAGGCCCACATCGGTACCGCTGCGCTGCGGAATCCGCGCTAGACCGCCCGGCTTTTTCAATTAGAATTGTACCGGACAAGATATCGGAGAGGACATGCGACCGCTGCGAGAGCGGTCGTTTCGTGTGGGGGCCCGGGCCGCCGACGAACGAAGCAAGGCAAACAGATAGATGAAATTCACGGGTACCAAGGACTACGTCGCCACCGATGACCTCAAGGTCGCTGTCAATGCCGCCATCGTGCTCGAGCGCCCGCTGCTGGTGAAGGGCGAGCCCGGCACCGGCAAGACCGTACTGGCCGAGGAAGTCGCCAAGGCGATCGACGCGCCGCTTTTGACCTGGCACATCAAGTCGACCACCAAGGCGCAGCAGGGCCTCTACGAATACGATGCCGTCTCGCGACTGCGCGACAGCCAGCTCGGCGACGCCCGCGTGTCCGACATCAAGAACTACATCAAGCGCGGCAAGCTGTGGGAGGCCTTCACCAACGAGAAGCGCCCGGTGCTGCTGATCGACGAGATCGACAAGGCCGACATCGAATTCCCCAACGATCTGCTGCTCGAACTCGACCGCATGGAATTCCACGTCTACGAGACCGGCGAGACCATCAAGGCGAAGCTGCGCCCGATCGTGATGATCACGTCGAACAACGAGAAGGAACTGCCGGACGCCTTCCTGCGCCGCTGCTTCTTCCACTACATCAAGTTCCCCGACAACGAGACGATGGGCAAGATCGTCGACGTGCATTTCCCCGGTATCAAGAAGCGCCTGGTGGAAGAGGCGCTGCGGATCTTCTTCGAAGTCCGCGAGGTGCCGGGCCTGAAGAAGAAGCCCTCGACCTCGGAACTGCTCGACTGGCTCAAGCTGCTGTTGAACGAGGACATCACCCCCGAGATGCTGCGCGAGCGCGATCCGCGCAAGCTGATCCCGCCGCTGCATGGCGCGCTGCTCAAGAACGAGCAGGACGTGCACCTGTTCGAGCGGCTGGCTTTCCTCAGCCGCCGCGAAGTCTAGTTCCGATATCGGCAAACGCCGGGGCGATGGCTCCGGCGTTTTGCTTCTGCAGCTCAACAAACAAGCCAACAAGCAAGAAGACCAGGGAAGATGAACGTCCAAACCCAGATCCGGGCCGCCGAGCCCGTCACGACAGAGCACTTCGACGTCCTGATCGCAGGCGCCGGCATCTCCGGCGTCGGCGCCGCCTACCACCTCACCACGCAATGCCCCGGCACCAGCTTCGTGGTGCTGGAGACGCAGAAGACTTTTGGCGGTACCTGGTCCACCCACCGCTATCCCGGCATCCGCTCCGACAGCGACCTGCACACCTTCGGCTATCGCTTCAAGCCGTGGACCAGCGCGCCGATCGCGACCGCGGCCGAGATCCTGAAGTACATGGGCGAGGTGATCGAGGAGAACGACATCGCCCGTCACATCCGCTATCGCCACACCATCACCGCGGCGAAGTGGTCGAACGAAACCAATCTCTGGACCATCGATGCGACGCGCATCGACACCGGCGAGCGGCTGCGCTTCACCACCAACTTCTTCTGGATGTGCCAGGGTTATTATCGCCACGACGCGGGCTATACGCCCGAATGGACCGACATGGCGAAGTTCAAGGGCACCGTCGTGCATCCGCAGACCTGGCCCGACGACCTCGACTACAAGGGCAAGCGCGTGGTCGTGATCGGCTCCGGCGCCACCGCCGCGACCCTGATCCCGGCGATGGCCAAGGATGCCGGCCATGTCACCATGCTGCAGCGTTCGCCGACCTATTTCCGCACCGGCCGCAACGCCATCGAGATCGCCGAGGAGCTGCGCAGGCTGCAGGTCGACGAGCACTGGATCCACGAGATCACCCGCCGCAAGATACTGTTCGAGCAGGACGCCTTCACCAGGCGGACCTTCGCCGAGCCCGAGGGCGCCAAGAAGGACCTGCTGGCGGCGGTCGAAGCCGTCCTCGGCAAGGACTACGACATTGCCACCCACTTCACGCCGAGCTACCGGCCGTGGCGGCAGCGCATCGCCTTCGTGCCGGATGCCGACCTGTTCCACGCCATCAAGGGCGGCAAGGCGTCGGTCGTCACCGACGAGATCGACCGCTTCACCGAGACGGGCATCCTGCTCAAGTCCGGCAAGCAGCTCGAGGCCGACATCATTATCACCGCGACCGGCTTCCACCTCTCCGCCAACGGCGGCATCGACTTCGAGATCGACGGCAAGCCGCTCGACTTCGCCGATACCGTGACCTATCGCGGCATGATGTTCACCGGCGTGCCGAACCTCGTCTGGGTGTTCGGCTATTTCCGCGCCAGCTGGACCTTGCGCGTCGATCTGGTCGGCGACTTCGTCTGCCGCCTGCTGCAGCACATGAAGGCGACCGGCGCGAACAAGGTGACGCCGGAACTGCGCCCCGAAGACCACAACATGCCGCTGCTGCCGTGGATCGATCCGGAGAACTTCAACCCCGGCTACATGATGCGCGGCATGCACCTCTTGCCGAAGCGCGGCGACAAGCCGGAGTGGCAGCACAACCAGGATTACTGGGCCGAGAAGGACGAATTCCCGGCGATCGACCTCAAGGACAAGGCGTTCGTCTACGGCTGAGCTCCTGATATTAGTCCCGTCATCCTGAGGAGCGCGTAGCGCGTCTCGAAGGATGCACGGCCCCACTCGGGCCGTCGTGCTTCGAGACGGCCGCTTCGCGGCCTCCTCAGCATGACGGTGTTAGACACAGCGCGCTGATCAAAAAGCAACATCGCGTACGCCTCTATTCCGTCACGCATACTCCGGCAGCTTCGCAGCCGCCTCGGGTGCCTTGCCGCGGATCATGTCGGAGGCCTTGTCGGCGATCATCAAGGTCGAGGCGTTGAGATTGGCTGAGATCATCCGCGGCATGATCGAGGCGTCGATCACGCGCAGGCCCTCCATGCCATGGACCCGAAGCTGGTCGTCGACCACCGCCCACGGCGCGTCCGCCGGTCCCATCCGGCAGGTGCAGCCGGGATGGAAGGTGGTGGTGCCGCGCTCGGTCGCGGCCGCGAGCAGTTCGTCGTCGCTCGTGACCTTCGGGCCCGGAAAGTCCTCATAGGCGTAATACGGACTGAGCGGCTCGGAGGCGAGCAGCCGGCGCGCCAGCTTCATGCCGGCGACGACGACGCGGCGGTCGATCTCCTCGGCGAGGTAGTTGGTCTGGATGATCGGCGGCGCGAACGGATCGGCGGAGCGGATCCGGACATAGCCGCGGCTCTCCGGCCGCTGCTGCCATGACGCCACCGTCATGCCGGGCTCGTCCTCGAGCTGGCCCTGCACGCCTTCCTTGTAGCTCGCCGGCGTGAAGGTGAGCTGCAGATCGGAGCTCTCGGTGGTCTCGCCGGAATGCCAGAAACAGTAGACCATGGTAGGCGACAGCGACAGCAGGCCGCGCCGCGTCGTCGCCCATTTGATCGCCTCGCCCCACAGGCTGAAGCCGCGGCGAAGCTCGTTGATGGTCCTGATGTTCTTGACCCGCGCCACCGAGCGCGGCGCGTAATGATCCTGCAAACCTTCGCCGACGCCCGGCAGCGCGTGGCGCACCTCGATGCCGTGCGCCTGCAACAGCTCAGGCGCGCCGACGCCGGAGAGCTGCAACAGCTGCGGCGAGTTGTAGGCGCCGCCGGAGAGGATGACCTCCTTGGTGACGCGGATCTCCAGGGGATCGCCGTGCTTGCCGCCGCGGTTGTAGCGCACGCCGACCGCGCGCTTGCCCTCGAAGATGATGCCGGTGACATGCGCATGCGTGCGCACATCGACATTGGGCCGCCGCCGCGCCGGATGCAGGAACGCGGTCGCGGCGCTGACCCGGCGGCCGTTTCGGATGGTGCGCTGGCAGTACGACACGCCTTCCTGTATCTGGCCGTTGTAATCAGGATTGCGCGGAATGCCGAGGCTGACCGCGCCTGCCATGAAGGCCTCGCAGAGTGGATCCTGCCAGTCCATGGTGGTGACGGTGAGGTTGCCGTCGCGGCCGCGATAGGTGTCGTCGCCCTCGCCGATCCGCCTCTCCATGCGCCGGAAATAGGGCAGCACGTCAGGATAGCCCCAGCCGCGATTGCCGAGCTGCGCCCAGGTGTCGAAATCCTGGCGCTGGCCGCGATTATAAATGTGGCCGTTGATCGAGGACGAGCCGCCGAGCGTCTTGCCGCGCGGCGCATAGATGCTGCGCCCGCCGGTGTAGGGACCCACCTCCTGCTGATAGGCCCAGTTCACGCTCTTCATATGGAAGGTCTTGATGAAGCCGGCCGGCAGATGGATGTAGGGATGCCAGTCGCTCGGCCCCGCCTCGAGCACGCACACCTTGGTGCCTGCGTCTTCACTCAAGCGGTTGGTCAGCACGCTCCCGGCGGAGCCTGCGCCGATAATCACATAATCGAACGTTTCCATCGTCTCGTTTCTGGCGCCGACTATCGTGTCAGCGCGGCTTTTCGTTGAGTTGATAGGTCAGATGCGCCTTCACCGTCGGCCATTCGCTGGCGATGATGCTGTAAACCACGGTGTCGCGCAACGTGCCGTTGGGCGCGATCTGATGGCTGCGCAGAATGCCGTCCTGCTTCGCACCCAGCCGCTCGATGCCACGCCGGCTCTGGTGATTGAAGAAATGCGTGCGGAACTCGACCGCGATGCAATCAAGCTTCTCGAAGGCATGGATCAGCAGTAGCAGTTTGCACTGCGTATTGACCGCGCTGCGCTGCACACGCTTGGCGTACCAGGTCGAGCCGATCTCAACGCGACGGTTCGACGTGTCGACGTTCATGTAGGTCGTCATGCCGGAAATCTTGCCGTCGGCGTCGAACACCGTGAACGGCAGCATCGATCCGGCCTTTTGCAGGCCGAGCCGGCGGTCGATCTCCTTGGCCATGTTCTCCGGCTGCGGGATCGCGGTGTACCAGAGCTTTGACAGCTCGCCGTCCTTCACCGCCTCGACCAGCCCGTCGCGATGATCGTGGGACAACGGCTCCAGCCGCGCATGCGCGCCGCGAAGGGTGACCGGTTCAAGCCAGGGCATTCGAGATCTCTCCATCTTTGTCATTCCGGGGCGATGCGCAGCATCGAACCTCAGATGCGCAATTGCGCATCGGGGAATCTCGAGATTCCGGGTCTGGCGCTTCGCACCATCCCGGAATGACGATTGCGCTTCGCGAACCGCAATCGTCATCTATTCAGAAAATTCAGCGGCAATCCCGGCCGCGGCCAGTCCATCGCGATCAGCTCGCCCTTGCCCGACAGCGTGATGTAGGCGGTCTTCAGCTCGGGGCCGCCGAAGGCGATGTTGGTGGTGACGCGGTCGCCGGTCGGCACCTGCTCGACCACGGTGCCGTCGGGCGCGATCACCGAGATGCAGCCCGACACCAGCGTCGCGACGCAGACATTGCCCGATGCCTCGACCGCGAGCGAGTCGAACATCTGGTAGCCGCCGAGGCCGGCGATCGGCTTGCCGCGCTCGCCGCGATAGATCACGTCGCGCGGCTTGACGGTGCCGGGCTCGGAAACTTCATACGCCCACAGCCGCGCGGTCGGCGTCTCCGCGATGTAGACGGTCTTCTCGTCCGGCGACAGGCCGATGCCGTTGGCTGGCAGGATGCCGTGCACAGCCTCGACGATCTCGTTCATGCCGGGCTTCAGATAATAGAACGCGCCGACATCCATGTCGCGGGCGCGGCGCTTGCCGAGGTCGGAGAACCACAGGCCACCCTGCCTGTCGAACACCAGGTCATTCGGCCCGCGCAGCGCGTGCTCGCCGCATTTCGTCACCACGGTCTCGACCTTGCCGGATTGCAGATCGACGCGCTGGATCGAGCCGCCGAGATAATCCTCGGGCTGCGGCCCCGGCATGATCATGTTGCGGGTCGGAATCCAGGAGAAGCCGCCATTGTTGCAGATGTACATCTTGCCGTCGGGACCGAGCGCCGCGCCGTTCGGGCCGCCCGGCACCTTGGCGACGATCTCCTTGCGCCCGTCGGGATAGACCCGCGTCAGCCGCTGGCCGCGGATTTCGACCAGCACGACCGAACCGTCGGGCATGACGACGGGACCTTCGGGAAACTCCAGATCGGTGGCGAGAACTCGGATATTGGCCATGGCATCCTCCCGGCTCTTTGGCTGCAGGCGGATTCCGAACGGCCCCGCACGCGCAACGTTGTTGTTTCATCCTGTTATGGCAAACGGGGTTTGGCTTGCCAAGCAATGGCCCCGCAAGGCTGCCCGGCGTTGGGGCGGGATGGGCGCGCCGCAAATGCCCCTGTCGTCCCTGCCTAGTGCGCAATTGCGCACTAGGCAGGGACGACACCGAATAGGTGGCACGGTCAGTGAGTCAAATTTCCGCGTTCTCGCGACACTGTCCGAGCTTCGCGATTCGGATGAAGCGAAATATTTTCGCGCGCGAGGATTGACAGGTTTTGCTGAGTTGCCCGTCGGGTTGTTTTGTCGCACCCCTCTCCGTCGTCATTCCCCAGTGCGCAATTGCGCGCCTGAGGGCGCGCCTCCTGGCGCGAGCCTCGGAATGACGGAGAGAGAATGGGCGCGCACTAGCTCAGCGTGCCCGCATGCACCCACCAGCCGGGGTGACCGGCGCGGAGTTGTTCGCCGGCCGCCTCGGCGTCGGCGTCGGTTCCGAACACTGCAAAGCAGGTCGCGCCCGAGCCCGACATGCGCACCAGACGAACGCCCCGGGTCTCACGCAGCGCGGACAGCACGTCACTGATGACGGGCTGGATGCGCGCCGCGGGGGCTTCGAGATCGTTGGTGCCGCGCTCCAGCGCCGCGATCCAATCGTCGATCGCGCGCCCGGCTTCCGGCCATGACGGCGCCTGCATCACGACGTCGGTGGCGCCGATCAGGAGCTCGCCATTGCGCAGGCCGAGCGCATTGAAGACGTCCCTGGTCGCAACCGGCACGCGCGGATTGACCAGCACGCACGGCATTTTCGGCAGGTCGAGCGGCAGCAGGCCTTCGCCGACGCCGGTCATGTCGCAGGCCCGCGAGGCGACGCACACCGGCACGTCGGCGCCGGTCTGCAGCGCGACCTCCATGATCCGGCTATCGTCGAGCGAGAGCTCATTGAGCCGCGCCAACAGCCGCAGCGCCGCCGCGGCATCCGCCGAGCCGCCGCCGATGCCGGCCGCAACCGGCAGCACCTTCTCCAGCGTGAAGTGGCCGACCTCGAGGTCCGCGACGCGCTCGCCGAGCAGCCGCGCGGCCTTCAGCACCAGATTGTCAGAGGTGTCGCCGCAGGCATCGGCCAGCGGCCCCGCCATCGAAAGCGACAGCTCGGGTCCCGGCTCGAGCATCAGGCGATCGGCGCAATCGGCAAATGCGACGACGCTCTCCAAGTCGTGAAACCCGTCGACGCGCCGCCCGACAACCTTCAGCGTCAGGTTGACCTTGGCACGCCCTTCTTCAATCAGCGCCGGCACGGCGATAAACCCCTAAAAAACAAACATCGTGATGCGATTAGCGTAAATCGCCGTACGATCCTATCCCTTTGTTTGGATGGAAATTCCGCCATGACTCGTCATGCCCGGGCATAGCCGTCTGAAGGACGGCGTCGCTTCCGCTCGCCTATGACCCGGGCATCTATCAACCAAGAACGAATTTCTCGAAGGGATGGATGGCCGGGTCAAGCCCGGCCATGACGGGCAAACGTCAATGCCCGGGACATCTTGCGCGAAGACGCGCTTCGCGCGCCCGGGCATCACGGTATTTTATGAAGATGCAGCGCGACGACCGCCGCTCAGCCACCCTTGCCGTCGTCGTCCTTCTTCTTCTCGGCAGCGGCGGCGTTGGAGGTGTCGTCCGGCAGGCCGTTGTCGATCTTGGCCTGGATCTTCGGCAGCTCTTCCGGCTCGGGCTTGAGGTCGCGGGCATGCGCCCACTGGAACTTGGCTTCCAGGGTGCGGCCGACGCGCCAGTAGGCGTCGCCGAGATGGTCGTTGATGGTCGGATCTTCCGGCTTCAGATCGATCGCGCGCTCGAGGTTCTTGACCGCCTCCTCGTAATTGCCGATCCGGTAATAGGCCCAACCGAGCGAGTCCACGATGTAGCCGTCGTCAGGGCGCTGATCGACGGCGCGCTTGATCATCTTCATGCCTTCGTCGAGGTTGATGCCCTGGTCGATCCAGGAATAGCCGAGATAGTTCAGCACATGCGGCTGCTCGGGCTGCAGCTCGAGCGCCTTGCGCATGTCGGCCTCGGCCTTGTTCCACTGCTTGGAGCGCTCCTCGCAGATGCCGCGATAGTAATAGGTGACCCAGGCGTTCTTGTCGCCGCCGGCCGGCAGCGCGTCGATCGCCTGCGAATAGGTGGTGGCGCAGTCGGCGAACTTCTTGCGGCCGCGCTCGATATTGCCGAGCGCCAGGATCGCCTCGATGTCCTTCGGCTGATCCGATGTGACTTCCTTGAGGATCTTGATCGCCTCGTCGCTGCGGTCGGCGGCATCGAGATTGGTCGCGAGCTGGATCTGCGCGTTGCGCTTCAGCGGCGAGGACGCCGGCATCCGCTCATAGACCTTGATCGCCATCTGCGGCTTCTTCACCGATTCATAGAGATCGGCGAGCGACAGCAGCGCCAGCGGATGGTTGGGCTGCAGATAGAGCGCGAGCTGCAGATAGACCAGCGCGAGGTCCTCGCCGCCGCGGCGGGTCAGCGTCGCGCCGATGCCGTAGAGCGCCTCGGCCGCGCCGGCCTGCGGCGACTCGACCAGCGGCGGCAGCTTCTTGCCGGCCTTGGTCTCCTTGATGCCTTCCAGCACCAGCGGGTGACGCGGCAGCTTCTTGTCGAAGGCCTCGTACATCGCGGTCGCGGCGGCCGCGTCCTTGTTGCGCGAGGTCCAGCGCGCATATTCGTCGACCGTGCGCAGCATCGAATCGTCGAGCTTGTAGACGCGCTCGAAGCGGGCGCCGGCATCCTTCTCCTTGCCGGACAGCTCATAGATCATGCCGGCATGCAGGTCCTTGAAGATCGGGTACCACTCGGGGCCGGTCAGCTTGTCGATCGAGGCGACCGCGGCCTTGCTGTCGCCGGCGCCATAGGCGGCCCAGGCCGACAGCAGCGTCGCGACGAGATCGGTGATCGGGCCGCGCACCGACTGGTTGATGTTGGACTGCGCGGCGGCATATTTCTTCAGCTTGAGATCGCGCACGCCGACGACGAGGCGCGCGACGCGGTTGGCCTTGTCCTGGGTGAGGATGCGGTCGGCGAGCTTGACCGCCTCCTCGATGTCGCCGTCGGCGAGCGAGGAGATGAAGGCGCGGTCGAGCAGCTCGGAATTCTTCGGGTCGGTGCGCAGCGCCGAGCGGTAGAACGTCGCGGCCGAGGTCGCATCGCGCTCGACGCTGGCGTGGCGGGCGGCGAGATAGCTGCCGGCGGTGGTCAGCGACTTCAGGTCGTTCTTGGACGGGAATTGCGCGGCATTGTCGGTCGGATGGTCCGGCGTTTGCGCTGCAAGCTGCGCAGGCACGGCAAGCGCCGCGGCAGCGAGAACGGCAATCGTCAGGCGGTGGAATCGGGTGGACAGCATCACGGTCGCCTTGCTCCAGGGATTTACGCCAAGATGGATTTTATGGCCAAGATCTTGCGATCAGTCTCAAAATGCGAACCCAAGCGGCGGCATCACGGCGGGGGACAATGCCGCTTTTGGCGCTCATCCGCAAGGATCGCCCAAAGGCAACCCATGACGAATCAATTGGCAGATTAGGCCTTTAGGCCCGCCGATCCAGCCAGCCCCCGCAAGACGCTTCCACTATGGCGGTATCGTGACCGGGCCGGGCATATTCGCGCGCGGACGCAAAAAGGCGCGAGATAAGGGTGCCACGGCACCCCTTTTCGCGCCTTCTGTTGTAACCGGGGGTGCAATCCGGCCGCTCCACGCGCGGAGAGGCCAAGCGGAGGTTGCGGCAACTCGCGCAGCCGCCTCACGCAAATGTGGTCGGCCGCCTCGAGCTCACCCTGGCCTCACATTGCCTCGTAGTTCGGACCGCCGCCGCCCTCCGGCGGAACCCAGGTGATGTTGCCGTTGGGGTCCTTCACGTCGCAGGTTTTGCAGTGGACGCAGTTCTGGGCGTTGATCTGGAAGCGCGGACCCGTCGATTCCTCGACCCATTCATAAACGCCGGCCGGGCAATAGCGGTTGGACGGACCGGCGAACACGTCGTGTTCCGAGGTCTTCTGCAGATTGAGGTCGGCGACCTTGAGATGGACCGGCTGGTCCTCCTCATGGTTGGTGTTGGACAGGAACACCGACGACAGCTTGTCGAACGAGATCTTGCCGTCCGGCTTCGGATAGGCGATCGGCTGGTGCTGCTTGGACGGATCGAGCGTCTTGCGGTCCGGCTTGGCGTGCGACTGGGTGCCGAACAGCGAGAAGCCGAGCGTGTTGCACCACATGTCGAAGCCGGAGAGCACCGTTCCGAGCATGTTGCCGAACTTCGACAGCAACGGCTTGGCATTGCGGACCTTGAACAGGTCCTTGCCGATCGCCGACGAGCGCCAGGCGTTCTCGTACTCGACGAGCTCGTCATTGGCGCGTCCGGCGCCGAGCGCGGCCGCGACATGCTCGGCGGCGAGCATGCCGGAGCCCATCGCGTTGTGGACGCCCTTGATGCGCGGCACGTTGACGAAGCCCGCCGCGCAGCCAATCAACGCGCCGCCCGGGAACGAGAGCCGGGGCACCGACTGGTAGCCGCCCTCGGTGATGGCGCGCGCGCCATAGGCGAGCCGCTTGCCGCCCTCGAACAGCTCGCGGACATCGGGATGGGTCTTGAAGCGCTGGAATTCGTCGAACGGCGACAGATAGGGATCGTTGTAGTTCAGATGCACGACGAAGCCGACCGCGACGCGGTTGTCGTCGTAATGATAGAGGAACGAGCCGCCGCCGGTCCTGTCGTTCAGCGGCCAGCCGAGCGTGTGCTGCACCCGACCCTTCTTGTGCTTCGCCGGGTCGATCTGCCAGACCTCCTTGAGGCCGATGCCGAACTTCGGCGGCTCGGAGTTGGCATCGAGATTGAACTTCGCGATCAGCTGCTTGGACAGCGAGCCGCGTGCGCCTTCGGCGAACAGCGTATATTTGCCGAGCAGCTCCATGCCGCGGGTGTAGGAATCCTTGTGGCTGCCGTCCCTGGCAATGCCCATGTCGCCGGTGGCGATGCCGCGCACCGCGCCCTTGTCGTCATAAAGCACTTCGGCCGCGGCAAAGCCCGGATAGATCTCGACGCCGAGCGCTTCCGCCTTCGGTGCCAGCCAGCGGCAGACATTGCCGAGCGAGCCGATGTAGCAGTGATGATTGTTCATCAGCGGCGGCATGATGAAGTTCGGCAGGCGGAACCAGCCTTGCGACGTCGTCCAGTAGAAGCGGTCGTCCTTGACCTGCGTCTTCAGCGGACAATCGGCGTCGTCGCGCCAGTCGGGCACGAGCTTGTCGAGCCCGGCCGGATCGATCACCGCACCCGAGAGGATGTGCGCGCCGACCTCGGAGCCCTTCTCCACCACGACGATCGAGAGCTCCGGATTGAGCTGCTTCAGCCGGATCGCGGCCGACAGGCCCGACGGGCCGGCGCCGACGATGACGACGTCGAATTCCATAGACTCGCGCGGAGGAAGGTCTTCAGCACTCATGATCTTTGATCTCAGCCCATTGAGAACGCTTCTAAGCTTTTCACGGGTCGTTGTTTCCGATTTTTGGCGGAAGGACAACCATGGAATTGCGCTTCCATGGGTTTGCACGGCCCGGGTACCGCAAGAGAATAATCTTTTCCGAAAACCGCCCTCCACTTTTCTGGTCGATGCTCTAGATTGCGCCCATGATGGCCCTGCCGCCCGAGCCCACCCCTACACTGCAGCAATTGCTGGCCTTTTACCTCGAGGCCGGGGTCGATTGCGCGCTTGGCGATGCGCCGATCAACCGGCTCGAGGAGCCGGAGCCAGTTCCCGCCCCAGCCGCGCCGCGCCCATCAGTTGCACTCAATCCGCTGCGTCCGCCGCCGATGCCGTCAGTTCCGCGCAGCGAAATCACCGTGGCGCCGGATGCCGCGATCGCTTCCGCGCGCGAGGCTGCGCGGACTGCGCCGACGCTTGCAGCCCTGCGCACGCTGATGGAGAATTTCGACGGCTGCGCGTTGAAGCACACCGCAACCAGGCTGGTGTTCGCCGACGGCAATCCGCAGGCGCGCGTGATGTTCGTCGGCGAGGCGCCGGGCGGCGACGAGGACATCGAGGGCCTGCCGTTCGTGGGCCGTTCCGGCAAGCTGCTCGACCGCATGATCGCGGCGATCGGGCTCGACCGCAGCAAGGCCTATATCGCCAACGTGATCCCGTGGCGGCCGCCCGGCAACCGTACGCCGACGCCGCAGGAGACGCAGGTGTGCCTGCCCTTCATCCAGCGCCATGTCGAACTCGTGAATCCCGACGTGCTGGTGACGCTCGGCAATCCCTCGACGCAGGCGCTGCTCGGAACGCGCGAGGGCATCATGCGCACGCGCGGCAAATGGATCGACTACGACACCGGCACCCGCACGATCCGCGCCGTCGCCACCTTCCATCCCGCCTATCTGCTGCGCTCGCCGTCGTACAAGCGGCTGTCCTGGCAGGATCTGCGCGCGATCGCGAAGGTGTTGCAGGTGGCGAGCGCGTAGCTTCGTAGCCCGGATGGAGCCAACGGGTCGCGCGGACGCGCGCCCGATGACAGGCTCCGCGCAATCCGGGTGGATCAGGTGGCGTAAAAGAGCGGCCCCGGATTTCGCTGCGCTTCATCCGGGCTTCTGTAACGGGCCTTGGTTAGTCAATCCCTTTTCGCGTCATCCACTCGCCGGGCACTTGCTTCTGTACGGGATCGGCGCGAAGGCCGTCGCCTGATGGGGTGCATTGAGGAGCCGGCCGGCCAATCTACGGATTGCGTGGTCGTGAGCCACTTCCCGGATGGCGGCCTGACCGGATCCATCGTCCCAGCGGAGGGACTTCGCTCGGGGAGAGCCTGGTGTCGTGGCCCGCCCGGAACCGATTGCTGCTCCTGGCTAGATGGCCTTGGTCATCGGGTTGAACGGTTTGGTGTCGGCGAGCATGCGATGCAGGATCACGGCGAGCTTGCGAGCCAGCGCTACCTTGGCCTTGCGCATGCCTGCGCGCCGGGCGATCCGCATCGCCCAGCTCTTCAATGCCGAGCAATTCTTGACCGGCTTGGTCAGCATGACGTGAGCTGCCTGGTAGAGTGCCTCGCGCACGGAGGCATCCCCGATCTTGCTGATGCGGCCGGTGTAGTCGGTCTCACCGGACTGGTACTTCTTCGGGGTGAGCCCAAAGTGGGCTCCCGTGGCCTTCGAGGAGCGGAAGCGCTTCGGGTCGTCGATCGCCGCGGCATAGGTGAGCGCCACGATCGGACCAACGGACGGCGTTGTCATCAGGAGCTTGGCGGATGGATGCGTCCTGGCGAGCTTCTGGGTGTGCTTGTCCAGGCTCTTGAACTCCCGCAGCAGCACCGCATGGGCTTGGAGCAGCGCCGCCGCGACCAACTCCAGTCCGGGATGGCCGGTCACGAGCTCGCGGATGCGTCCGGCGAACGTGCGCTCGGTGGTCGCACCGACCTTCAGGCCAAAACCGCGAAGTATGCCGCGCAGGCTGTTCTCGACATCGCGAAGCTTGGATTGCAGCAGCTTGCGCGCCGTCAGGATGGCGCGGGTCTCCTGCGCCGCGACCGGCTTGCAGTGCACCGGCCGGAACCAGCCGAGCCGCATCAACTGCGCGATCCGGCGGGCATCGTTGCGGTCCGTCTTCACCGGCATCGACTTGAAGGCTTCGCGAACGTGCCGCGTTTCCAGCAGCTCGACCGCAAGCCCTGCGTCTCGCAGACCCGCATACAGCCATTGCGACAAGGGGCCTGCCTCCAGCCCGATCCGTTCCAGTACCAGACCCAGCGACCGGAACCAGGCGATCAGCGCCGCCGGCTCGCTCGCAACCTTCGTCTCGCGCAAAATCTTGCCTGTCCCATCGACAAGGCAAACGCTCGAGCATTCCAAAGACACGTCAATTCCTGCATAGTGGTACATGGTCGTCCCTTAATGATGCTTGGAGCGGGCTTGCCCGACTCCGTTGAACACCATCAGTTTGAGGGACGACCGCCTTCCAACCAACAGGCCGCTCGCGAGCGCGCTTCCAAATTGCGCCGTAGCGAGCGGGCGGCCGGCCCGTTACCCCATCTACGGCTCCACGTCACGTCAAATCACGTCCCTTTCGGCCGCACGATCGCCCAGCCGATCCGCAGCACCGGCTGCCGTCCGTTGACCAGCCGGTCGAACGAACGCGGCACTTCCGGCACGAGGCCGGGGAAGCGCTGCGCGATGTCGGGCGGCGGCGTGCCGGCGGTGTCCTGTGCGCGCCACACCACGACGCCGCCGGTTTCGTTGAATTTTGCGACCGACAGCCACGGCGTCCGCTGCGGCGTGGCGTCGAGCAAAAGATGCGGGCGGCGGCGGTTCATCGCAATCAGGCTGGCAAGTTCGGGATCGCCGGCCACCGCGCGCAGGCGCTGGTTGGTGCGGCGCTCATAGCTGTCATCGAAGAAGCGGCCCATCGCGGCTGCCGGCAGCGAGGTGGACGCCTCCGTGGTGCTGGTCCAGGGCAGGAACAGCGCCGCCGCCAGCGCGAGCGCTGCAGGCGCCGCGACCGCCAAGGCCCAGACCGAACGCAGCAGCCGCTGCCGCCTGAGCGGGATCAGTTCGCCGGTCGCGACCACGACGGCAAGCCCGGACATCAACAGCGCCACTCCGGCGCCGCCGAAGGCGCGATCGAGATTGAACAGCGCGGAGACGAAGCTGCTCGCGATCGCCGGCGCGAACGCGAAGAAATACACGAATTGCCGCGCCAGCGGACTGACCGGCGGGCGGTTGATGATCGGGGCATCCTCGGTCTTGCCGGCGAACCAGCGCGAATTGAGGATCGCCAGCAGCGCGATCGCGGCGGTCGCCACGATCAGCCCGCCGAGCACCACGCCCCAGCGCAGCGCGCGCGCCTTGAGATCGGCGAGTGCCGGCAAGGCCGGCAGCGCCAGGACGTCGGCGCGGAGCATCCAGATCAGGTAGGGCAGCGCCAGCACGATGATGACGAGCAGCGCGTAGATCGGATCGACCGACTTGAGCATGCGCCGCCCGCGCTCGGTTGCGAGCGCAAAGCCTGTCACGAGCAGGATCATGCCGATCGCCGCCGGCGTCGTCAGCAGCAGGAGCCCGCAATCGATCGACCAGGCGAACCAGGCGTTGCGCCGGTTCTGCCCGATCAGTTGCCAGGAATGCAGCAACAGCAGCGCCCAGAGCGGGCGCGCCAGGATCAGCGGGCCGAACTCGACGCTTGGCGAGGAGAACACCACGACCGTCATCGACAGCAGCACTGCCAGCACGCCCTGCGGGCCACCGACGATGGCGCGCGCCAAGGCGTAGAAGGCGATGAAGGTGACGATCTCGCAGACCTGCGCCAGGAGATAGACGCCGAACACGTGATTGCCGACGGCGCGGAAGGCGATGTCGGCGAGCCAGAACGCGAGCGGCGGCCCCATGTCGGTGCCGACCTGATATTCGCGGCCGAAGGCGAGGATGGTGGCGAGGTTGCCGGGCGGACTGCCGTAGAAGATGGCCGGCAGGAACAGCCAGATCGCGGCCTGCGCCAGCACCACGATCCAGACCACGAGGCGCGGCCGGGCGCGGATCAGTTCGACAACCAGGGAGGTAAACCGCATGAAACGCCTGAAATGCCCCAGCCACCCGTATCAAGCGGCGCCATCTGATCCCGAGGTTTTTTGATAAACGGCGGCGGCGATGGAGGCAACCGGGCTGGATGTGTCCACGGTGCAAAGTCAAACATCGCTGTCATGCCCCGCGAAGGCGGGCATCCAGTACGCCGCGGCGGCCAGGCTTGAGCACAACGGTCTCTGGAATACTGGATCGCCCGGTCCCGTCTTCGCCAAGGCTTCGACGAGGCCAGGGCCCCCTGGCGCGCCGAAGCTTTAGCGGAGGCGGCGAGCCGGGCGATGCCACCGAGAGTGCGGCGCCGCCGCGCTTTACGCCGCTTCGGATGCCGCGGCTTCGCTTTCGGCGTCCACCGTGAACAGGTCGGGCTCCGCCGGGACCGGGAAATGCTTCAGCCGCGCCGCGACGACGGGAGCGAAGAAACTGCGGTGATGGCTGCTGGGGCCGAGCCGGTCGAGCGCCTCGAGGTGCTCGGGGACGGCATAGCCCTTGTGCTGCTCGAAGCCGTAGCCGGGGCAATCCAGCGCCAGCGCGCACATCAGGCGGTCGCGCGTCACCTTGGCGATGATCGAGGCCGCCGCGATCGAGGCCACGATGCCGTCGCCGCCGATCACGGCGTCGCCGTCGCAGGGCGTGGCGAGCTTGTCGCGGCCGTCGACGAAGACATGCTTCGGCATTTCCGGCAGCGCATGCACCGCGCGCGCCAGCGCCCACAGCGAGGCGCGCAGGATGTTGTCGCGGTCGATCCGCGCCCGTGACGCCACCGCGACCGAGAACGCTGCTGTCGCGCAGATTTCCTCGAACAGTTCCTCGCGGCGCTCGACGGTCAGCCGCTTCGAATCATCGAGGCCCTTGGGTATCCGATTTGGGTCCAGCACCACGGCGGCGGCGACCACCGGGCCCGCCAGCGGCCCGCGCCCGGCCTCGTCGCAGCCGGCGACCGGCCAGACGCCGCGCTTGATCAGCGCGCGCTCGCGCCGAAAGCTCGGCCGCGTCACCACGATGACGCGCTTGTCCGGCTTGGCCGGCTCGGCCGGCTTCTTCTTCGACGCGGTCTTTGACGTGCGATTGGACTTGTCCCGAATCATGCGGGGATCGTGGTCAAGCCCGGCCCGCGGCGCAACCGGGAACCTGGCGCCCTTCCCCGTTATTCAATCCGCCACCCTAATCGGGATCGGCGCTCTAATCGGGGATTGACACCCGGCGGTCGTCGCGAACCTCAAAGCCCGGCGCGCGCACCACTTCCCAGGCGTGGCCGTCGGGATCGCCGAAATAACCGCAATAGCCGCCATAGCTGGTCGGCTGCGCGGGTTTCAGCAGCCTGGCGCCTTTCGACAGCGCGAACGCCATCACACGATCGACCTCGGCGTCGTCGTTGCAGTTCCAAGCGATCGCGACGCCGCGGAACGCTGAAGGCCGTGGCTGATCCGGCAGCCCGGCATCGGCAGCGAGCAGATGCCACGGGAACAGGCCGAGCACGGTGCCGCCGGTCTCGAAGAAGGCGACCTCCTCGCCGGTCGCGCGCATCTTCCTGGAGAAGCCGAGCGATTCATAAAAGCCGATGCTGGCGCGCATGTCGCTGACGCCCAGCGTGAGGACGGTGAAGCGTGCGGTCGGGGCGTTACTCATGTTTACCTTTCCCGTCGTTGCGAGCGAAGCGACGCAATCCATTGTTCCACATATTCGGATGCATGGATTGCTTCGTCGCTTCGCTCCTCGCAATGACGATCATCACTTTGCTGGCACCTAAAACAAGCTCAGCTGCTGCCCGCTGCGCTTCGGCTTGGCGAAGTGATCGGTGGTCAGCTTGGTCCGCCGCTTGTTGAGGCCGAGCTTTTCGCAGGCGATCTCGAAGCGGCGGCCGATCATCCAGGCCATCGGGCCGGTGCCCTTCATCCGCGTGCCCCATTGCGAGTCGTAGTCGCGGCCACCGCGCATGTCGCGGATCAGCGTGAAGACGTGACGGTAGCGATCGGGATAGTTGGCCATCAGCCATTCGCGGAACAGATCGCGCACCTCGAGCGGCAGCCGCAGCAGCACATAGCTCGCCTCCCTGGCGCCGGCATGTGCGGCGGCATCGAGGATGCGCTCGATCTCGGAATCGTTCAGCGCCGGGATCACGGGTGCGACCATCACCGTGGTCGGGATGCCGGCATCCGTGAGCCGCTTGATCGCCTCGAGCCGCTTCGGCGGGGTCGAGGCGCGCGGCTCCATGGTGCGGGCGAGTTTCGGGTCGAGCGTCGTCACCGAGAGCGCGACCTTGGCGAGATTGCGCTTGGCCATACGTACCAGGATGTCGATGTCGCGGGTGACCAGCGCCGACTTGGTGACGATGCCGACCGGATGGCCGGCGCGCTCCAGCACCTCGAGGATGCCGCGCATGATCTTCCGGTCGCGCTCGATCGGCTGATAGGGATCGGTGTTGGTGCCGATCGCGATCATCCGCGCCTCGTAGTCCGGTGCCGCCAGCTCCTTCTCGAGCAGCGCGGGTGCGTCCGGCTTGGCGAACAGCTTCGATTCGAAGTCCAGCCCCGGCGACAGGCCGAGATAGGCGTGGGTCGGCCGCGCGAAGCAATAGACGCAGCCGTGCTCACAGCCGCGATACGGATTGATCGAGCGGTCGAAGCCGATGTCGGGCGAGTCGTTGCGGGTGATCACCTTGCGCGAGGTGTCGAGCGCCACGCTGGTCGCAAATGGCGGCAGGTCCTCGAGGCTCTGCCAGCCGTCGTCGAAGGCAACGCGCGCCTCGGCCTCGTAGCGGCCGCTGGCGTTGGACTGCGCGCCGCGGCCGCGCCGCCGCTCGCGCTCGATCGCGACCGCAAGCTCGGGAAAAGGGGAAGGTGCACCCGCCGGGTTATCGGAGGGCGCCGTTACCGGCGGGTGCTTGAGGGCATGAGAGGATGCTCGGCTCATGCTTTGAAGCTAACACGGCACGAGAACAAATCAAGAACATGAACGGAGAAATTCCACAAAACCTTGCTACAAAATTCTGCAGGCGAACAGGCTGCTTTGAATATGACAAGGTGATAACACGGCCGGAGTTTCTCCACCGTTTGAGCCATCGAAGCCTCAAAATCATGCTGAGCGTGATCATTCCAACCGACGGCGTCGAGCGCACCGCGGTCGCAACATTGGCGGCGCTGGTGCCGGGCGCGGCCGCCGGCGTCATCCGCGAAGTGCTGCTGGTCGACCGCAGCAACAGCGATGTGATGGAGCGCGTCGCCGACGTTGCCGGCTGCCGTTTCATGCGCTTCGAGGGCACGCGCGCCGCGGCGCTTGCGGCAGGCGCGCGGCAGGCGCGGTCGCCCTGGCTGATGTTCCTGCATCCGGGCGCAGTGCTCGATGCCGGCTGGATCGAGGAAACCACCCAGTTCATCCAGATGGTGGCGGCCAGCGGCAAGGACCGCGCCGGCATCTTCCGCTACGCCCGCGCACCCTACACCGACCCGGGCCTGCGCGACGGCCTCAAATTCGTTGCCCGGATGATCACCGGGCCCTCGGCCGAACAGGGCCTTTTGATCGCGCGCGAGCATTACGAGCGGATCGGCGGCTACCGGCCCGATGCCCGCCGCTCCGAGGCGCGCCTGCTGCGCCGGCTCGGCCGTTCCTCCCGCACCATGCTGCGGAGCCGGATCATGGTGGCCTGAACAAAGCGCTTGCGGATTATTTGATTCCGTCAAATAATATGCTTGATGAAATCAAACTTCCATGACACCACGCTCGAGAGCCAGGTCGCCGCGGTCCGCGGCTTCAGCCGGTTCTATACCCGCAAGCTCGGCATCATCGAGCCGAAGCTGTTGCACTCACCATTCACGCTGCAGGAAGCGCGGATCATCTACGAGCTCGCGCACCGCGAAAATTGCACCGCAACCGATCTGGTGCGCGATCTCGACCTCGATGCCGGCTTCGTCAGCCGCACGCTGGCGGCGCTGCAAAGGCGCCAGATCGTGACGCGGAAGCCATCGAAGGCCGACAAGCGCGTCAACGAGGTGGCCCTCACCGCCAAGGGCCGCACTGCTGCCGCCGATCTCGACTGCCGCTCGCGCAGCGAGGTCGGGACGCTATTGAAGCAGATGGACGGCGACCGTCGCGCCGCGGTGGTGCGCGCCATGGGCACGATCGAGCAATCGCTGGAGCCGCCGGCCGAGAAACCGGTCGGCTTCCTGCTGCGCAGCCATCGCGTCGGCGACATGGGTTGGGTCGTCTCGCGGCAGGGACAAGCCTACGCGGAGGAGTATGGCTGGGACATTAGCTACGAGGCGTTGGTGGCCGAGATCTGCGCGCAGTTTCTGCGATCGTTCGATCCGGCGCGCGAGCATTGCTGGATCGCGGAGGTCGACGGCGAGCCGGTCGGCTCGGTCTTCCTGGTCGACGGCGGCGACGGGGTCGCCAAGCTGCGCCTGCTGCTGGTGGAAGAAAAGGCGCGCGGGCTCGGCGTCGGCCGCGCACTGGTCGAGCAATGCATCCGCGCCGCGCGCGAGAAGGGTTACAAGAAGATGACGCTGTGGACCCAGAGCATCCTGGTCGCCGCGCGCGGCATCTACGCCCGTGCCGGCTTCGAGCGGGTCAAGGAAGAAAAGCACCACAGCTTTGGCGTCGACCTAGTCGGCGAGACCTGGGAGCTGGAGTTGTAGGGCTCTTTACCCTCCGGCGTCATTCCGGGGCGATGCGCAGCATCGAACCCGGCATCTCGCGCCACAATCTCTGGATTCCGGGTTCGCGCTTCGCACGCCCCGGAATGAGGGAGGCTAAGCGCTCGCGCCTTTCGCCTTCGGGCGGCGCAGATGTTCATCCAGCCGCGGCATGATCTCGACGAAATTGCAGGGGCGCGTGCGGTAGTCGAGTTGCGCCGCCAAAATGCCGTCCCAGCCGTCGCGGCAGGCGCCGGGCGAGCCGGGCAGGCAGAAGATGAAGGTCGCGCCCGCAACGCCAGCGGTGGCGCGGCTCTGGACAGTCGACGCCCCGATCTTGGCGTGGCTCAGCATGTGGAAGGCGATCGAAAAGCCGTCCATCCGCTTCTCGAACAATGGCTCGACCGCCTCCGGCGTCACGTCGCGGCCGGTGAAGCCGGTGCCGCCGGTGGTGATGACGGCATCGACAGCGGGATCGGCGATCCAGCGCCGGATCACGGCTCTGATCGCCTCGACATCGTCGGTGACGATCTCGCGCGCCGCGAGCTTGTGGCCGGCCGCGGTGAGACGGTCGGCCAGCGTGGTGCCCGACTTGTCATCCGCCAGCGAGCGGGTGTCGGAAATCGTCAGTACCGCGATATTGAGCGGGATGAATGATTTGGATTCGTCGAGTGAGGACATTTGCACCTCTTTCCATCCCGCTGACGACATCCTGAGGTGCTCGCCTCGCGGTGCACTTGCATCACTGGGCGAGCACCTCAGGATGGGCCACGGGCTCCGTCATCCTTCGAGGCTCGCCAACAGGCGAACATATCCCGAGTGAGCGCGTTCGCGCTCATCCGGGGATGACGCTACCGGCACACGGCTACAAGCTACCGCCGAACGTGTTGCAGGCCTGCACGGTGCCCTGCTGGTAGCCCCTCATGAACCACTCCTTGCGCTGCGCGGCGGAGCCGTGGGTGAAGGAATCAGGCACCACCCTGCCCGTCGCCTGCCGCTGCAGCGTGTCGTCGCCGATCGCGTTCGCGGTGGTCAGCGCGGCGTCGATGTCGCCGGCCTCGAGGAAGCCCGGCCGCTTCTTCTCCTCGCGGTTGACCCAGACGCCGGAAAGGCAATCGGCCTGCAGCTCGACCTTGACCTGCAGCGCGTTGGCCTCGGCCTTGCTGCCGGCCTGCTGCTGCAGCCGATTCACGCGCGGAATGATGCCGAGCAGGTTCTGGATGTGATGGCCGGCCTCATGCGCGATGATATAGGCCGCGGTGAACTTGCAGGCGTTGCCCGAGCAGCCGCGGAAGCGCGTCTCGACCTCGCGGAAGAAGCCGGTGTCGAGGAAGATGGTCTTGTCCGGCGGGCAGTAGAACGGTCCCATCGCCGACTGCGCCATGCCGCAGCGGCCGCCATTCGTGGCATTGCGGAACAGCACGATCTTCGGACCGGTGTAGGTCTGCCCGCTGGCCTTGAAGATCTCGCTCCAGCGATCGTCGATCTCACCCAGGATGCCGGCGATCATGCTGCCCATCTCGTCGGTCGGGGCGCCGCGCTTGGCCTGGCCGCCTGACGACTGCCGGTCGGTCTGGTAGGTCGGCGCCTGGCCGCCGCCGGTGAGAATCTCGGCGCCGCCGATCAGGATGCGCGGGTCGATGCCGAAGGCATAGCCGAGCAAGCCGAGCACGATGATGGTGCCGATGCCGAGCCCGCCACCACCCATCGGAACGCCGAAGCCGCCACCGCCCCCTCCGCCCATCCCGCCTTCATCGCGACGATCTTCGATGTCGTCGCTGCGGCGGAAATCATCATAGCGCATGGTGGTTTCCCTTCATTCCAGTCGGCGACCCGACGCGGGACACTCCAACTTAAAATTTCCATTCTGTTAATCAATATCCTGCCCGGCAATAATTGCCTAGTCCGGAAGAGGCGCATCCCTTGCGGTGCAAACGGTTGCCAATGAGCGCAAATTTACCGCGCGAATCGTGCCGGTTTGATGATCCGCAAATTTTTTCGCCGAACGCGCTGATGTTGCAGCACAACGCCGGTGGCATCGCGACGTGCCGCGCAAAAGATGCTGCAATCTTTTGCATGAAGATTTCCAATTAAGTCGATTTTTACTTTGCCGGGTCAATGTGACGCCAGTCGGTTGTTTAGTCCCGCGTCGCCGACAGCGTCGCCTGAGTCAGAGTTCTTGAGTCATGGTAGTGTCGCGTCGCGGGGCGTCTGCAAGGGCGCCCCGCACTAAATTTGAGAGTGCCCCATCGAGCCACATCGTCATTGGCGATTGCGTGGCCGAATTGTCGAAGCTTCAGGCCGGCTCGGTCGACCTGGTCTTCGCGGATCCTCCCTACAATCTGCAGCTCAAGGGCGACCTCAAGCGCCCCGATGAGTCGCATGTCGATGCCGTCAACGACGACTGGGACAAGTTCTCGTCGTTCGCTGCCTACGACGATTTCACCCGGGCCTGGCTGCTGGCCTGCCGCCGCGTGATGAAGCCGTCGGCAACGCTGTGGGTGATCGGCTCCTATCACAACATCTTCCGCGTCGGCGCGATCATGCAGGACCTCGGCTTCTGGCTCCTGAACGACATCGTGTGGCGCAAGTCCAATCCGATGCCGAACTTCCGCGGCCGCCGCTTCACCAATGCGCACGAGACCATGATCTGGGCCGCGCGCGACGAGAAGGCCAAGGGCTACACCTTCAATTACGAAGCGCTGAAGGCGTCCAATGAGGACGTGCAGGCACGCTCCGACTGGCTGATCCCGCTGTGCACCGGCGAGGAGCGCCTCAAGGACGGCGACGGCAAGAAGGTGCATCCGACGCAGAAGCCCGAGCAGCTGCTCGCCCGCGTGTTGCTGTCGTCCTCGAAGCCCGGCGATCTCGTGATCGATCCGTTCAACGGCACCGGCACCACCGGCGCCGTCGCCAAGCGCCTCGGCCGCAGCTATATCGGCTTCGAGCGCGACAAGGCCTATGCCGCCGCCGCCGAGGCGCGCATCGCCGCGATCGAGCCGCTGCCGGAAGCAACGCTGGCGCCGTTCATGACCGCGCGCGAGGCACCGCGGGTGGCGTTCTCCGAACTGATCGAACGCGGCATGATCGTGCCGGGCGCCAGGCTGGTCGACGCCAAGAAGCGCCACGGCGCCCTGGTGCGCGCCGACGGCGCCATCATGCTCGGCGACAAGGTCGGCTCGATCCACCGCATCGGCGCGGTCGCGCAGGGCTCCGGCGCCTGCAACGGCTGGACCTTCTGGCACGTCGAGACCAAGAGCGGCCTGCGGCTGATCGACGAGCTGCGCGCCGAGATCCGCTCCGAGATGGCGGCGGGCTGAGGCAAGCCGACTAATCTTCCTCGTCATTCCGGGCTCGCCGCTTCCCGGCGCCCTCAGATGCGCAATTGCGCACCGGGGAATGACACGTTGGGAAAGATGACGCCGTCTTGAATGCGGCCCGCCTTGTTGCGCCGCGACGGCGGGACTAGATTCGGTCCCACCACTTGCCCGTTTCGATTGGTCGCCGATGCGAAGACAATCCGAGAACTTGCTGCTGGTGCCGCTGCTGCCGGTCTTCCTGCTCGGCATGTTTCCGATGCTGCTGATCGGCCTGCTCGGATTCTTCGGCCTGATCATTTTCGGCATCCTGCTGATCTGCGTCGGCCTGACGCTCGCCCTCGAGGCGCATGGCGAGTTCAATGAAGAGATCATCGTCCATGGCTACGCACGGGGATCAGAACGCGCGGCGCAGGTCTCCCATTTGCGTGCTGCGACCCGCTCCGCTGCCGCGCTGGACGTCGCGGGCATCGTGCTGGTCGTCGCGGGTATCCTGGGCTTCTTCTGGGCCGGCTGACCAGCGCGCCACGCGACCCTGATTCACAAACTCGTCGCTTGCGCTGCGGCGTGAAATTTGCGCAAGAGAGCCGGTCTGCGGCCTTCCCCGCCGCGTCCCGATCTCGCCGGTTACAAGAACCAAGGGAGTCCCTTCATGATCAAATTCTATTTCAACGGTGCGCCGAACCCGAACAAGGTCGCGCTGTTCCTCGAAGAGTCCGGCCTGCCGTTCGAGGCGATCCCGGTCGACACCCGCAAAGGCGAGCAGTTCGCGCCGGAATTCCTGAAGGTCAACCCGAACGGCAAGGTGCCGGCGATCGACGATGACGGCGTGCTGGTGTTCGATTCGAACGCGATCCTGCTCTACCTCGCCGAGGAGCACGGCAAGTTCCTGCCCGCCAATACGCCGGCCAACCGCGCCGCCACGCTGTCCTGGCTGATGTTCATCGCGACCGGCCTCGGCCCCTATTCCGGCCAGGCCGTGCACTTCAAGCACTTCGCGCCGAAGGATCTCGACTACGCCAACAACCGCTACCAGTACGAGGCGCACCGCCATTACAAGATCCTCGACGATCACCTGGCGAAACAGCGCTACATGGTCGGCGACAGCTACACGATCGTCGACATGGCGTTCTGGGGCTGGGCGCGGATGGCGGCGTTCATCTTCGGCGAGGAAGGCTACGCCAAATATCCGAACGTCAAGCGGCTGGTCGACGAGATCTCGGCGCGGCCGGCGGCGGCGCGCGCGATCGCGCTGAAGGACAAGCACACCTTCAAGGCCGAGATGGACGACGCGGCGCGCGACATCATGTTCGGCCACCTCAAGTCCAAGGTGGCGTAAGCCAATCCACACGACGGCAAGACGACGGCGCCCGGATGGGCGCCGTCTTCGTTTGTGCCGCCCGTTAGCGGCGGACCGCTACGCCGGAAACGCGCCGAGCGCCTTCTCGGTCAGGACCGAGTCGCAATATTCCCGCACCTCCTTGATCCGACCACCGTCGAAACGGAACACCAGGCAATAGTCGTTGTCGTAGCGCTGACCTTGCTTGGTGAGGTTGTCGCCCTTGGCCTCGATCACGACGATGTCGCCGTCGGCGATGATGCGATGGGCGACGGTGCGGCCGCGCTCGACCAGTTTCGAGCGGACATGGCCGTGCAGATCGTTGATGATCGACTGCTTGCCGGTGAACGTACGCGACCAGGAATATTGCCCGGTCACGGTCCAGATCGCGTCGTCGGCAAGCGTTGCCATGAACAGCGAGTTCTCGCGCACCGCAGGATCGGGACTGCCTGCGATCACGAACATCTCCTGCACCAGTTTCTTGTTGTCGGCTGCGCTCATGGCGCGTCTCCTTGCGATTGATAGACCCTGATTTCAGGCGTTTCCTCACGCGATGCGGTCTTCGGCTCTCGTGAAAAACGCCTTGCCCGCAATCCTGCGGCGCCTGCGCGCATTCTTCCAATCGATAGGTAGTATGATATATATTCACTCGATGAATTTGAATTCGCTTGACCTCAATCTGCTGGTCGCGCTCGACGCCCTGCTGCGCGAAGCCAATGTCAGCCGCGCGGCGATGCGGCTCAATCTGTCGCAACCGGCGACCAGCCACGCGCTGCAGCGGCTGCGCGACCTGATCGGCGATCCGCTTTTGGTGCGCACCGGCGCGCGGATGGAGCTGACGCCGCGGGCGCAGGCGTTGCGCTCGCCGCTGGCCCATGCGCTCGACCAGGTGCGCGCGCTGTTCGTCTCCGACGATTTCGACGCCGCGCGCAGCGACCGGCACTTTCGCCTGATGATGCCCGACCTCGCGGTCGAGCTCCTGATGCCGCCGCTGATGGAGAAGGTGACGCAGATCGCGCCGAACGTCACCATCGACGTGGTGCCGTGGCGGGGACCTGCGATCTTCACGCCCGAATTCGCCCGCACCATCGATCTCGTGATCTCGATCGGCGACTCCTTCAAGGGCTTTCACCGCCAGCGGCTCTACACCGACAGCGACGCGCTCGCGGTGCGGCGCGGCCACGGCGTCGGCACGAAGCTGAAGAAGCGCGAGGCGTTCCTCGCAGCGCGCCATGTCGCCGTGGTCATCCGCGGCCAGGACGAGGACCTGATCGACAGCTGGCTGCGCGCCAAGGGCATCGAGCGGCGGATCGCGCTGGTGGTGCCGGGTTATATCGAGGCGCTGCACGTCACCGCGCGCACCGACCTCGTCGCCTTTGTGCCGCGCCGGCTGATCTCGGCGCTGTCGAAGCAATTGTCGCTGATGACGGTGACGCCGCCGCTCGATCCAGGGATCGACGAGCAGCACATGTTCTATCCGACCCGTGCCCAGTTGGACCCGGGCTCGCTGTGGCTGCGCAAGCTGATGCTGGAGACCGGACGCGAGCTGGAGACGGGGAAGGTGTAGCCCAGCTCTCTCCACACGTCGTCCCGGCGAAGGCCGGGACCCATAACCACAGGGTTGCGTTGTGAGAGCGGGCTGCGGCCCCAACGTCGCGTAACAACGATCCTTGGTGGTTATGGGTCCCGGGTCGCGCTGCGCTTGCCCGGGACGACACCGAATTTTTGGGCCCTACGCCCTCTGCTCCGCCAGCACCTTCTGCACCGCCGGGCGGCTCTCCATCGCCGCGCGATGCGCCTTCACCTTGGGCAGCGTTGCGATGTCGACGCCGTCGCCGTCGAGCCACAGGGTCAGCGTGTAGAGATAGGCGTCACTGACGGTGTAATTCTCGCCCATCACCCACGGGCCCTTCAGCATGTCGCGCTCGATCAGGTTGAAGCAGGCGCCCATGGTCTTCGGCACCATCGCCTTCATGTCGGCGAACGACGTCTCCTGTGTCGCCCAGCGCGGACCGCGCATCTTGTGGGCGTGGCAGATGTGCACCGTCGAGCACAGATAGGAGTTGAAGGCCTGCAGCCTGGCGAATTCGAAGGCGTCGTCGGGCGCGAGCTTCGCCTGCGGAAAGGTCTGCGCGATGTAGGCCAGCATCGCCGGCGTCTCGGTCAGCACGCCGCGATCGGTCACCAAAGTAGGCACGCGGCCCTTCGGATTGATCTTCAGGTATTCCGGGCTGTTCTGCTGGTTGGTCTTGAAGTCGATCTTCTCGGTCGTGTAGGGCGCGCCGGCCTCGGCCAGCGCGATGTGGGACGCGAGCGCGCAGGTGCCGGGAGCAAAATAGAGCTTGAGCATGTTGCTGTCCTCTCCGAGCCTTGTCGGTTCGTTGCGAACGCGGCTCTGGTTCTTGTTGTGACGGCGCGGAGGTTAGCGGTAGCCCCCTTTGCCGTCCACCCCGCGCGCGGCGGACCTTGCCCGCGGCGGTGCCGTCGTGCGATGACCATGGCCAATCGAGGGGATTTTTCATGACTGTGCTCATTGCAGGTGGCGGAATTGGCGGGCTGACGCTGGCGCTCAGCCTGCACCAGATCGGCGTGCCGGCCCGCGTCTTCGAGAGCGTGCCCGAGCTGCGGCCGCTCGGCGTCGGCATCAACGTGCTGCCGCATGCGGTGCGCGAACTGATCGAGCTCGGCCTGCACGATGTGCTCGACGCTTCTGCGGTGCGCACCCGCGAGCTCGCCTATTTCTCAAAGCACGGCAAGCCGATCTGGAGCGAGCCGCGCGGGCTCGAGGCCGGCTACAAATGGCCGCAATTCTCGATCCATCGCGGCCGGCTGCAACAGCTGCTGCTCGATGCCGCGACCGAACGGCTGGGGGCTGCGAACATTCTCACCAGCCATCACCTCACCGGCTGGACCGAGACCGCCGACGGCGTCCGCGCCGATTTCATCGATCGCGCCACCGGCAAGCCCGCCGGCAGCTATGACGGCGTGGTGCTGATCGCCGCCGACGGCATCCATTCGTCGGTGCGCGAGAAGCTCTATCCGCAGGAGGGGCCGCCGATCTGGAACGGCCGCATCCTGTGGCGCGGCATCACCCGCGGCGATGCCTTCCTGACCGGCCGCACCATGATCATGGCCGGCCACGAGATCCTAAAATTCGTCTGCTACCCGATCTCGAAGGAGGCAGGCCCCGACGGCAAGTTCGACATCAACTGGGTCGCCGAGCGACACATGTCGCCGACCTATCAATGGCGCCGCGAGGACTACAACCGGACCGCAAAGCTCGACGAGTTCCTGCCGTGGTTCGAGAGCTGGAATTTCGACTGGCTCGATGTCCCCGGCCTGATCCGGAACTGTCCGCATGCCTACGAATATCCGCTGGTCGATCGCGATCCGATCCCGCAATGGACCTTTGGCCGCGTCACGCTGATGGGCGATGCCGCGCATCCGATGTATCCGATCGGCTCCAACGGCGCCTCGCAGGCGATCCTGGATGCGCGCGTGCTGACGCGCGAGATTCTGGCGCATGGCCCGACGCAGGCGGCACTCGCGGCCTATGAGGCCGAGCGGCGGCCTGCGACCACGGACCTCGTGATGCTGAATCGCCGCAACGGCCCGGAGCAGGTGATGCAGCTGGTCGAGGAGCGCGCGCCTGACGGCTTCAAGGTCGTCACCGACGTGCTGTCGCAGCAGGAGCTGGAAGACATCGCCGCCAACTACAAGCGCGTCGCCGGTTTCCAGGTCGAGGGACTGAACGCCAAGCCGCCGATCGTGCAGCGGGCAGGCTGAGTTGTAGCGCGGCGCACTATGTATCACCGTCACCCTGAGGAGCCGCGAAGCGGCGTCTCGAAGGGTGCACGGCCCGGCCGGTGGCCGTGCATGCTTCGAGACTCGCTCCGCTCGCACCTCAGCATGACGGACTTACCAATGCAGGCGCGGCTTCATCGCAGCGCGCGCGCCGCCTCCACCAGGCGGATGCTGCTGCTCGCGGTCGCGAGCAGTGCGCCGTCGGCGGCGCTCAGCTTTCCCTCGACGAAGGCGATGGTCTTGCCGAGTTGCGTCACCGTCGCCTCGCCGGTGATCGGCCCGGGTTTTGCCGGCGCCAGGAAATTCACGGTCATCGTGATGGTCGTGGTGAAGAGCCGGCCCTCGGTCATCACGAACACCGCCGGCCCCATCGTATCGTCGAGCATCGCCGAGAGCATGCCGCCCTGGATAAAGCCGGCCGGATTGCAAAACTCCGGCTTGCCGTCGAACACGATCCTGATCCAGCCCTCCTGCGGACGGGCGTCGACCACGTGCCAACCCAGTAGCTTTGCGACGGGCGGCATCGGAATGCGGTCGAGTGCGGTTACGATCATGGCGGCCTCCGGTTTCCGGAGGTGATAGCGAAGCCCTGCTGCCAGCATGGTGTCAGCAGGTCAGAGCATGATCCGGAAAAGTGGGAACCGGTTTTCCGAAAAAATCATGCTCAAAAAAATGAGCCGATGATGTGATTCATCGCATCGTCAGAGATCGAGCCCATGCGCGATGACCTTGCGCATCACGTTCGGAAACGCCTCGCCGTCCAGCGTCGCCACCGGCACCCAGCGCATGCCATCCGGCGCGCGGCTCCGCGGCGGCACGCTGGCAGTGTAGACGACGAGCTCCAGCGGGAAGTGCGTGAACACGTGGGTGACAACGCCCGCCTTGCGGTGCCAGCGCGTGACGCCCTTCAGGTCCGGCGCCTGCGCCAGCGCCGCCGCGTCCTCCTGCTCGGCCAGCCATTGCGATCCCGGCACCTCGGTCATGCCGCCGAGCAGGCCTTTCTCCGCGCGCGAGCGCACCAGAAGCTCGCCGCCGCGCGTCACCACGAAGGCCGCGCCGCGGCGCAAGATGCCGCTCTTCTTCGGTGCCTTGCGCGGGAACGTTTCCTGATCGCCGCGCGTGCGCGCCGCGCAGTCGTCATTCAGCGGACACAATGCGCAGGCCGGCTTCTTCGGCGTGCAGATCGTCGCGCCCAAATCCATCAGCGCCTGAGCACTGTCGCCGGCGCGGGACGGGCCGAGCAATGTCGCCGCCATCTCCTTGATCAGCGGCTTGGCCTGCGGCAGCGCCTCCTCGATGGCGTAGAGCCGACTGACCACGCGCTCGATGTTGCCGTCCACCGGCATGGTGCGGCGGTCGAAGGCGATGGCGGCGATCGCGGCCGCGGTGTACGGCCCGATGCCGGGCAGCGCGCGCAGGCCCTCCTCGGTGTCCGGAAACACCCCGCCGTGATCGCCCATCACCGCGACCGCGCAGGCGTGCAAATTGCGCGCCCGCGAATAATAGCCGAGCCCGGCCCACATCCTCAGGACGTCGTCGAGCGAGGCACGCCCAAGCGCGGTCACGTCGGGCCAGCGCGACACGAACTTCTCGAAATAGGGCCCGACCGCCCGTACCGTGGTCTGCTGCAGCATGATCTCCGACAGCCAGACGCGATACGGATCGGCCCGCTCCCCCGCCACCCCGCGCCACGGCAACGTCCGGCGATGCCGGTCATACCAGGCGAGCAGACGCGCCGGGCGGTCGGCCTGCTGATCGGTCGATTTGATTTTGGCGGCAGCGCGAGAACTCATGAACGCATCTTAAGCCACATCTCGCCATGTCATGCCCGCGCTTGACCCGGGCATCCACGTCTTTCTTCGCCCGGCACGGAAAACGCCGCCACAATGATGAACACGGTTTCAGCCACATCACCACCACTGCTATAACCCTCCCATGTCCAGACCCGGCCCGATCAGCGCCAAGCCCCTGTCGATCCTGCTCAGCGATGTCTTCACCGACGCCTATGCCAAGCAGGGCTTTGCCGCGCGCGAATTGGTGACGCGCTGGACCGAGATCGCGGGCGAGCGGATCGCGGCCTATTGCGAGCCGCTGAAGATGCAGTGGCCGCGGCCGGTGGAGGGACAGCCGCAGGAGCCGGCGACGCTGGTGCTGCGGGTCGAAGGGCCGATGGCGCTGGAGATCCAGCACTCCTCCGACGTCATCCTGGAACGGGTGAACCGCTTCTTCGGCTGGCATGCGGTCGGCCGCCTGACCATCCGACAGGCGCCGCTCTCGCGCCGCAGCCGCCCGGTACGGCCGCGCCCGCCGGACGCCAAAACCGTGGCCCGGGAGGCGGCCAACCTTGCGGCCGTCGAGGACGACGATCTGCGCGCGGCGCTGGCCCGTTTGGGTGCCTCGATCAAGCGAAATTGACGCTTTTCGGCGGGCCAGCCGCGAGACCGCGGCATTGCCACAATGGCCGTTTCAAGCTAGCGAAGGCTTCTTTTCGGGACCCCTTCATTGTGGCGTGAATGCGCCAATCCGGGAGCTGACCTTGATCATCACGCGCCGCGCTTTCACCACCGCTCTCTCGCTGACCGGGCTCGCCGCCCTCGCCGGCCTGTCGCCGCTGCGCCTGATCACCGACGCGTTCGCGCAGACCGCCGCCGAGGTCGCCAAGCCGCAGTCGCTGCCGGACATGGGGCTCGGCCCGCAGGACGCCAAGGTAACCATCATCGAATACGCCTCGATGACCTGCCCGCACTGCGCCAATTTCAACGAGACCGTGTTCCCGAAGATCAAGTCGACCTACATCGACCCCGGCAAGGTCCGCTACGTGTTCCGCGAATTCCCGCTCGACATCAAGGCCGCCGCCGGCTCGATGCTGGCGCGCTGTATCGCCAAGGACGACGCGCCGAAGTATTTTGCCGTGATCGACCTGTTGTTCCGCCAGCAGAACGACTGGGTGGTGAAGAACACCACCGAGACACTGACCCGGATCGGCAAGCAGGCCGGCCTCACCCAGCAGCAGGTCGAGGACTGCCTGAAGGATCAGAAGCTGCTCGACAAGATCGCGGCCGACCAGAAATACGCCAACGAGGTGCTGAAGGTGAACTCGACGCCGACCTTCTTCGTCAACGGCGAGATGCTAAAGGGCGAGACCTCGTTCGAGGAATTCAGCAAGCACATCGATCCGCTGCTGAAGAGCTGATCGGGAGCCCGCGAACCTGACGTCTTCGTGGCTCGCTTTCGAGTCGAGGCACGATAATTGTGGATGATTTGCGATCACGGCACGCAGCCGTCGCATCATTTGGTTGTTGAAAACCTGATTCGCGCGATGCGAATCATCGAGGACATGCAAGGGCCATAAAACCCTGCAAATCCCTTGGGAAAAGCTTGCTCAAGCGGTTGCCCTGACGCGCTCGCATCGCCATTGTCGCCGCTCATGAGAGCTGCACGCAGCAACTCACCCACACACCGACATTGCCTTCCATGGTATTGTCACGGCAGGGAGATTCGCGCCCGGCCAAACGAGATTTGTGTACATGAAGCTCACGCGCCTCCGCCTGCACGGTTTCAAGTCGTTCGTTGAACCCACCGATTTCATGATCGAGCCGGGCCTGACCGGCGTCGTCGGACCGAACGGCTGCGGCAAATCCAATCTCGTCGAAGCGCTGCGCTGGGCGATGGGCGAGACCTCGCACAAGTCGCTGCGCGCCGCCGACATGGACGCGGTGATCTTCGCCGGTTCCGGCAACCGTCCGGCACGCAATCACGCCGAAGTCGTGATGACGATCGACAATTCCGATCGCTCGGCGCCGGCCGCGGTGAACGACAGCCAGCTCTTGGAAATCTCCCGCCGCATCGAGCGCGAAGCCGGCTCAGTCTACCGCATCAACGGCCGCGATGTCCGTGCAAGAGATGTGCAGATCCTGTTCGCCGACGCCGCCACCGGCGCGCGCTCGCCGGCGCTGGTCCACCAGGGCAAGATCGGCGAGATCATCCAGGCCAAGCCCGAGCAGCGCCGTCGCGTGCTGGAAGACGCCGCTGGCGTTGCGGGTCTGCATGCCCGCCGCCACGAGGCGGAACTGCGGCTGAAGGCGGCCGAAACCAACCTCACCCGCGTCGAGGACGTGATCGGCCAGCTCACCGGTCAGATGGAAGGCCTGAAGAAGCAGGCGCGCCAGGCGATCCGCTACCGCGAGGTCGCGGCCAAGGTGCGCAAGTCCGAGGCGATGCTGTTCCATCTGCGCTGGATCGAGGCCAATGCCGACGTCAACGACGCCGCGCAGACCCATGATATCTCCGTGCGCGAGATGGCCGAGCGCACCCGCGAGCAGGCCGAATCCGCCCGCATCCAGGCGATCCGCGCCGCCGAATTGCCGGCGCTGCGCGATGCCGAAGCGCGCGCCGCCGCCGGCCTGCAGCGCCTGACCAACACGCGCGAGATGCTCGACCGCGAGGAGCAGCGCGCCAAGGAGCGCGTCGGCGAGCTCGATCGCCGTCTCACCCAATTCGCCCAGGACATCGCGCGCGAGCAGCAGCAGACCTCCGATGCCGACATCGCGCTGCAGCGGCTCGACACCGAAGACGCAGAGCTGAAGGAAGAGATCAAGTCGCGCGTCGAGAAGCGCTCCGGCGTCGACGAGCGCGTCGCTGAGGCCGAGGAGATCCTGGCCGCGACCGAGCGCCAGTTCTCCGAGCTGACCACGCAGCTCGCCGATCTCACCGCCAAGCGCAATCAGCTCGAAGCCGGCGTGCGCACGCATCGCGACCGCTTGGCGCGGCTCGATCAGGAGATCGCCAACGTCCAGGCCGAGGAATCCAGGCTCGCGCAGGAGACCGGCAATCTCGGCGACATCGACGCGCTGGCCGCCGCCATGGAGATGGCGCAGCAGACCCTTGCCGAGTCCGAGGCCGCCGTGCAGACCAGCGAGGCGCATCACGCCGCCGCGCGGCAGACGCTGGAAGCCTCGCGCAATCCGCTCACCGAAGCCGAGAAGCGCGTGCAGCGGCTCGAGACGGAAGCCCGCACCATCTCCAAGCTCGTCACCAGCGAGACCAAGAATCTGTGGCCGCCGATCATCGACGGCATCACCGTCGCCAAGGGCTATGAAAAGGCGATCGGCGCCGTGCTTGGCGACGACCTCGATGCGCCGGTGGATTCCTCGGCGCCGATGCGCTGGACCAATATAGGCGTGGCCGGCGAAGATCCGGCGCTGCCGGATGGCGTCGAGCGGCTGGCCGACCATGTCCAGGCGCCGCCGGAACTGGCGCGCCGCCTGGCCCAGATCGGCGTCGTCGCCAAGGAACGCGGCGCGGCGCTGGTGTCGCAGCTGAAGACCGGCCAGCGGCTGGTGTCGCTCGAAGGCGACGTCTGGCGCTGGGACGGCTTCGTCGCCGACGCGCATGCCCCGACCGGCGCCGCCCGCCGTCTTGCCGAGCGCGCCCGTCTTGTCGACATCGAGCACGAGCTGGAACAGGCCCGCATCGATGCCTCCACCAAGCGCCAGGCGCTGGAGACGGCTGAAGAGGAATTGCGCTCGGCGTCCGCCGCCGAGGGTGCCTCGCGCGAAGCCGTCCGCGCCGCCCGCCGCGAGGCCGACGCCGCGCGCGAACGTCATGCCGCCACCGAGCGCGAGATCAACCGCCACGCCGCACGCAAATCGGCGCTGACCGAGGCGCACAGCCGCGTCGCCGCCGACCGCGCCGAGGCCGAAGCCGCATATGAGAGCGCGGCTGCCGCGCTCGCCGAACTGCCGCCGGGTGTCGAGACCGAGGCCCAGCTCGCCGCGGTTCGCGCCGAGATCGACAACCAGCGCCGGGCCGCGGCACAAGTCCGCGCCGAGGCGCAGGCGCTGGCCCGCGAGGCCGAGCTCGCCGACCGCCGCGTGCAGGCGATCGTTGCCGAGCGCAACGAGTGGCAGAACCGCAAGACCAGCGCCGCTTCGCAGGTCGAGACCGTCGAGGCGCGCATCGCCGAAGTGTCGGCCGAGCGCGAGGAGCTCGCCAATGCGCCCGAAATCTTCGCCGAGAAGCGCAGCGCGCTGATCACGGAGATCGAGCACGCCGAGGGCGATCGCCGCATCGCCGCTGACGCGCTGGCGACCGCGGAAGCCGCGATGGCGGAAACCGATCGCCTCGCCAAGGCCTCGCTCGAAGCGCTGTCCTCATCCCGCGAAGCTACCGCGCGCGCCGAGGAGCGTATGGAAGGCACCCGCCGCCGCCTCGCCGACATCGAGCGCGAGATCCACGACATGCTCGAGGTCGAGCCCAGCGCGGTCGTCGGCATGGCCGAGATCGAACCCGGCCAGGAGCTGCCGCCGGTCACGCAGGTCGAGGAAGAGCTCGAAAAGCTGCGCCGCGACCGCGAGCGGCTCGGCGCCGTCAATTTGCGTGCCGAGGAAGAGCTCAAGGAAGTCGAGACCCAGCACACCGCGCTGACCACCGAACGCGACGATCTGGTCGAAGCGATCAAGCGGCTGCGCCAGGGCATCCAGAGCCTCAACCGCGAGGCGCGCGAGCGCCTGCTGACCTCGTTCGAGACCGTTAACAACCACTTCAAGCGGCTGTTCACCGAGCTGTTCGGCGGCGGCGAAGCCGCGCTGCATCTGATCGAGAGCGACGATCCGCTCGAGGCCGGCCTCGAGATCATCGCCAAGCCGCCCGGCAAGAAGCCGCAGACGCTCTCGCTGCTCTCGGGCGGTGAGCAGGCGCTGACGGCGCTCGCGCTGATCTTCGCGGTGTTTCTGACCAACCCGTCGCCGATCTGCGTGCTGGACGAGGTCGACGCGCCGCTCGACGACCACAACGTCGAACGGTTCTGCACCCTGCTGAACGAGATGACCGGCTCGACCGAGACACGCTTCATCATCATCACGCACAATCCGATCACGATGGCGCGGATGAACCGGCTGTTCGGTGTCACCATGGCCGAGCGCGGCGTGTCGCAGCTGGTGTCGGTCGACCTGCAGGGCGCGGTGGACATCCTCGACCAGAACGTGGCTTAGGCGTAGCACCTACGCGTCGACGTCATTTTCTGGATACCCGCGCCTCCGCATCGTCATTGCGAGGAGCGATAGCGACGAAGCAATCCATGCCTCAGCACGCGGCGCTATGGATTGCTTCACTCCGCTCGCAATGACGTGGGATAGTCCGTCACATGACCTCACCCGATCTCCCCGCCGAACTGCGCGCAGCCCTCAACGCCGGGCTCGAAGGCCTGTCGCGCAGCGACGCCGCCGGCCGCGCGGCGGTGATCTCGCAGACCTATCGCGAGGGCGGCGGCTCCTCGACGATCAGGACCGAGACCGATGCGCTGGCCTATGCGCTGGCGCGGATGCCGGCGACCTATGCCGCCGTCGCAGCGAGCCTCAACGCCCTGACGGAGATCAGGCCGGACTTCGCGCCGGCGCGCCTGCTCGATGTCGGTGCCGGTCCGGGGACCGTGACCTGGGCCGCCGCGGAAGCGTTCACGTCGCTGCGGGACTTCACCCTACTTGATGCCAACGGCGCGTTGCGGACGCTCGCCGAGGAGCTGTTTCACGGCAGCATTCGCCTGCACGACGCCAGCTATCAACTCGGCGAGGCGCGCGCCCTGCTCGACAAGGCCGAGCCCGCCGACCTCGTCGTCGCCAGCTACATGATCGGCGAACTCGGCGATGCCGAGCGCGGGGCGCTGGCCGATGCGCTGTGGTCGAAGACCAGCGATACGCTACTGGTCGTCGAGCCCGGTACGCCCGCCGGCTACGCGCGGATCATCGCACTCCGCGCGCGATTGATCGCTGCCGGCGCGCATGTCGTGGCCCCCTGCCCGCATGACGGCGGCTGTCCGCTGGTCGCGCCCGATTGGTGCCACTTCTCGCAGCGCCTGCAGCGCTCCCGCGCGCACAAGCAGCTCAAGGGCGCCGACGTCCCGTTCGAGGACGAGCGCTTCGCCTATGTCGCGCTGAGCCGCGCGCGCGTTGAGAACAGGCCATCGCGCGTGCTGGCGCAGCCGGACGTCGGCAAGGTCGAGATCGCGGCGAAACTGTGCACGCCCGAGGGCGTATCGGTTGCGCGGATCCCGCGCCGCGCCAGAGCCGAATACGCAAGCGCCCGGCGCTGGCGCTGGGGCGATGCGGTATCTCGTCGTCCCGGCCTTCGCCGGGACCCATAACCACCGAAGTTTGTTGTGAGTGAAGCCGTCGCCGCTTGTGCCCCTACCGCGGGCCGCGGCGCATGGGTCCCGGCCTTCGCCGGGACGACGGAATATGTTGAACCGATGTCGGCCAACCTTCGACTAACGCTTGCCCACCTTTCCGCGGCGGGCTGCCCTGCGCCCCGATCTTGGGCTACGGTGCCGCCGTCTCGTCCATCAGGAGCTGCCCCGTCATGTCGACCAGCTGGATCGTTATCGGCGTCATCGTGCTTCTCGTGCTGTTTGCATTCGGCGCCTACAACCGCCTCGTGGCGCTCAGCCAGCGGGTCGGACAGGCCTTTGCCGACATCGACGTGCAGCTCAAGCAGCGTCACGACCTGATCCCGAACCTGGTCGAGACGGTGAAGGGTTATGCCGCACATGAGCGCGGCACGCTCGACGACGTCATCAAGGCGCGCAATTCGGCGATGTCGGCGCAGGGCCCGGCCCAGGTCTCGGCGGCGGAAAACCAGCTCTCCGGCGCGCTCGGCCGGCTGATCGCGCTGTCGGAGGCCTATCCGGACCTCAAGGCCAACGCCAATTTCCAGCAGCTCGCCTCCGAGCTCTCCGATCTCGAGAACAAGATCGCCGCCAGCCGCCGCTTCTTCAACAACGCGGTCCAGGAATACAACACCGGCATCCAGCAGATGCCGGCCGCGCTGTTCGCCGGCATGTTCGGCTTCACCCGCAAGGATTTCTTCGACCTCGGCGCCAGCCGCACGGAGGTCGAGGCGGCGCCGAGCGTGAAGTTCTGATTACTTCCTTCGAGATGACGCCCCTTCGGTCATTCCGGGGCGATGCAACGCATCGAACCCGGAATCTCATCTCACTCACTAATCTCGAGATTCCACAAAGCGCAATTGCGCATTGGGGTTCGCGCGTGCCGCGCGCCCCGGAATGACGGTGAGAGCGGACGCGCACCATGGCCGCCTATGGTCTCTACACGCATATCGCATCGAACAAGTTTCGTTCGATGCTGCTGCTTGCCGGCCTGTTCCTGCTGATCTACGTGCTGGTCTATGCCGGCGCGCTGGTCGCGGAGGTGATGATCGATAGCGGCCGCACCGTCGACTATTACCTGACGCGGGCCTCGCGCGACCTGATCTCGGCCTTCCCGTGGGCGACGATCGCGGCAGCGGCCTGGATCGTGATCGCCTATTTCTTCCACCAGAAGATGATCGACGCCGTCACCGGCGGCGAGAGCGTGACGCGGCAGCAAGAGCCGCGGCTCTACAATCTCCTGGAAAATCTCTGCATCTCGCGCGGCATCCCGATGCCGAAGCTGAAGGTGATGGACAGCCCGGCGCTGAATGCCTTCGCGACCGGACTGAACCGGAGCCAATACGCCATCACCGTCACCACCGGCCTGTTGAAGGCGCTGAACGATAAGGAGATCGAGGCCGTGCTCGGCCACGAGCTCACCCATATCAAAAACGGCGACGTGCAGCTGATGGTGATCGCGGTGATCATCGCCGGCGTGGTCGGCTTCTTCGGCGAGCTGTTCTTCCGCCTGTTCACGAACCTGTCGTGGAACTCGAGCGGCGGCGGAGGCGGCTGGTCGTCTTCATCCTCTCGCTCCTCGTCATCCTCGTCGGACCGCGACAGCAAGGGCTCCGGCGGCGGCGCGATCATCGTGATCATCATCGCGGTCGCGCTGATCGTGCTGGCCTGGCTGCTGTCGCAAGTGGTCAAGCTCGCGCTGTCGCGCTCGCGCGAATTCCTCGCCGATGCCGGATCGGTGGAGCTGACCAAGAACCCCGATGCGATGATCTCGGCGCTGCGCAAGATCGAGAACCGCGGCGAGCTGCCGGATGCCACCTCGGCCGTGATGGAACTCTGCGTCGACAATCCGCGCGAGGGGTTTGCCGACCTGTTCGCCACCCATCCCTCGGTCAAGTCCCGGGTCGATGCCCTGGTGAAATATGCCGGTGGCCACGATCCCGGACCGCTGGCGCTGCCGGACGAGACGGAGCCGCAGGATGAGCCGTCCGCGGCGGGCGACCAGCCCCCGCCGGCGACCCACGGCCCATGGAGCGATGTGCCGCCGACACAGAAGAGCAATCCGCCGGCGCTGCCGGGCAACAACCCCACGCAGGGACCATTGGGTCCTCTCCAGGGCCCTTGGGGACGACACCGCTAATCGCGCCCTAGCCTACTCAGTCCATTAAGGAAATTCCCACCAAACCCATCGTGGCCGCCTTAAGGAATTGAATTCTCCCTCGTTTCTGCCATGTTCGCGCCCAAAGCAGTGTGGGGACTTGCCGATCGCCATCGCGATCGGGAGCGCGCTTTAAGGGACTTCCATGGCAAAGCCGGTTGTGATCGTGGTGGGCGCCGACAAGGGCGGGGTCGGCAAGACCACCGTCTCGCGGACGCTCCTGGACTATTTCAGTGCCAATAACGTGCAGACCCGGGCGTTCGACACCGAATCGCCGCGCGGCACGCTGAAGCGCTTCCATCCTGACATCACCGAGATCGTCGACATGACGACGACCGCGGACCAGATGAAGATCTTCGACACGCTGAACTCGGGGCCCTCGGTTACCGTGATCGACGTCCGCGCCGGCCTGTTGTCGCCCGCGCTGGCCTCGCTGCGCGATATCGGCTTCCTCGACGCGGCGCGTTCCGGCCAGATCACCTTCGCCGTGTTCCATATCCTCGGCCCGTCGATCGCTTCGCTGGACGAGATCGCCGAAACCGCCAACTTCATGAGCGGCGCGAAATATTTCCTGGTGAAGAACTTCATCAACGACACCCAGTTCTTCCAGTGGGACCAGGCGACCTACAATTCCTACTTCCACCGCATCAAGGATGCCGTGGACCTGACCATCCCGAAGCTCAACGAAATGGCCTATGAGCAGGTCGAGGTCTCCTCGGTTCCGTTCCTGAAATTCGTCGCCAACAAGGGCATCAACGACGACGCCGCCAACTACTCCTTCGTGCTGCGCGGCTACGTCCGGCACTGGCTCGCCAATGTCTGGAGCGAGTACGACCGGATCAAGCTGACCGATCTCGTCGGCGCCAAGTCGGCCAAAGGCGAAAAATAGTCGGACCTTCGACCTTGATGGGGCTGGATTAGGCGAAAATTTGGCCTGATATAGCGGGCGATGTCGTCCACGCCCGTTTACATCATCTGCTCGCCCCGCCCGCAGGTCGGCAAGACGCTGATCGCGCGGCTGCTCGGCGAATTCCTGCTGCTCAAGAACGGCGACGTGGTCTGCTACGACATCAATCTGAAGGAGCCGTCGCTGCTCGACTACCTGCCGCGAATCACCGAAACCGCGGACGTGATCGACACCTACGGCAAGATGCAGCTGATGGACCGCGTCATCGTCAATGACGGCATCGGCAAGGTGATCGACCTCGGCTACCACGCCTTCGACGAATTCTTCAAAATGTGCGACGAGATCGGGCTGATGAAGGAGGCGCTGCGCCGTCGCGTCGCGCCGGTCATCCTGTATGTCGCCGATACCGACCGCGCCTCGGTGCGTGGCTACCAGACGCTGCTCGGCACGATCCCGCCGAACGCGCTGATCGTCATCGACAACGAATTCGTGGTGCGCGGCGAGCTGCCGCCGGTCATGACCGCCAGCCGGGTGTTGCGCTTCCGCGCGCTGCCTGTGTTCCTGAAGACCTATATCGACCGGCTGAACTTTTCCTTCACCGGCTATCTGCGCCAGGAAAAGGATTCATCGACCGAGCTGCATCAATGGATCCGGCGGAATTACACGACGTTCCGCGATCTCGAATTGAGCATGCTGCTGCAGCGGGGATGACTCTGCTCCCTCGCCCCGCTCTTGCGGGGAGAGGGTCGGGGTGAGGGGCTGGTTCCGCAAATTCGACCGAGATTGGAGTGCGCGGAGAGTCCCCTCACCCGGATCGCATCTTCGATGCGATCCGGCCTCTCCCCGCACGCGGGGCGAGGCTAAGAGATCAATGCCCCTCGAACGCCATCAGCGTGCGCACCGGAACGTCCATCGCGCGCAGCTTGGCCGCGCCGCCGAGGTCGGGCAGGTCGACGATGAAGCAGGCGGCGACCACATTGGCGCCGATCTGGCGCAGCAGCTTCACCGCGCCCTCCGCGGTGCCGCCGGTCGCGATCAGATCGTCGACCAGGATCACGCGCTCGCCGGGCTGCACGGCGTCGGCATGCATCTCCATCTCGTCGATGCCGTATTCAAGCGAATAGGCAATCCGCACCGTGGTGTGCGGCAGCTTGCCCTTCTTGCGGATCGGCACGAAGCCGGCGGAGAGCTGATGCGCCACCGCGCCGCCGAGGATGAAGCCGCGGGCCTCGATGCCCGCGACCTTGTCGACCTTCGCCCCCGCCCAGGGATGCACCAGCTCGTCGACGGCGCGGCGGAAGGCCCTCGCATCCGCCAGCAGCGTCGTGATGTCGCGAAACAGGATGCCCTTCTTCGGGTAGTCCGGGATGGTGCGAACGGTCGCCTTGATGTCGTAGTCGAAGGTCATTGGTCTCGCTCTGAGGGTCATTCCGGGGCGATGCGAAGCATCGAACCTGGAATCTCGAGATTCCGGGTCTGGTGCTAACGCCCATCCCGGAATGACGATGGTTAAACTTAGCCTTCACTTGCTACTCACATTAAGCCGGAATGCATTCTCGACAATGCGCAGGCCGACCTCGTTGCCGAGCGACATCAGCGATTCCGGATGGAATTGCACGCCGCCGACCGGCAGGGTCTTGTGCTCGATCACCATCGCGACGCCGTCTTCGGTGGTCGCGGTCACCGCCAGCACCTCGGGCACGCTGTCGCGCTCGACATAGAGCGAGTGGTAGCGGCCGATCACGATCTCATTGGGCAGGTTCCGCATCAGCCGGCCACCGCGCACCTGGACGCGCGAGGGACGGCCGTGCGCAGGCTGGCCGAGCTGGCCGAGCTGGCCGCCGAAATACTCGCCGATCGCCTGCACGCCGAGGCAGACGCCGAAGATCGGCAGCTTGTTCTCGAGCGCGGTGTCGATGGTCTTCGCGATGCCGAAATCCTCCGGGCGACCCGGCCCGGGCGACAGCACCAGGAGGTCCCAGCCCTCTTTCTTGAGCATGTCCTGGGCATGCACGTGCCTGACCACGGTGACGGTGGCGCCGACCTGGCGGAAGTAATCCGCCAGCATGTGCACGAAGCTGTCGTCGTGATCGATCAAGAGCACGTTCTTGCCGGAGCCGGTGGCATCGGGCGCGAAATCGGACAGCGGCTTCGGCGGATCGCCGCGCAGCGCCTGGAACAGCGCCGCGGCCTTGACCTGGCACTCGCGATCCTCGGCGGCCGGATCGGAGTCAAACAGGCAGGTCGCGCCGACTCGCACCTCGGCGAGGCCGTCCTTCATCCGGATGGTGCGGATCGTGAGTCCGGTGTTGATGCTGCCGTCGAAATTCACGCAGCCGATCGCGCCGGCATACCAGCGCCGCGGCGACCGCTCGTGATCCTCGACGAACTGCATCGCCCACAGTTTCGGCGCGCCGGTCACGGTGACCGCCCAGGCATGGGTCAGGAAGGCGTCGAGCGAATCGAAGCCCGGCCGCAGCATGCCCTCGACGTGATCGACGGTGTGGAACAGCTTTGAGTAGGTCTCGATCTGACGCCGCGCCAGCACCTTGATGGTGCCGGGCACGCAGACGCGCGCCTTGTCGTTGCGATCGACGTCGGTGCACATGTTGAGCTCGAACTCGTCCTTCTCCGAGTTCAGGAGCTTGCGGATCTGCTCGGCATCGCCGATCGAGTCCGAGCCGCGCGCGATGGTGCCCGAGATCGGGCAGGTCTCGACCCGGCGGCCGTCGGAGCGCACGAACATCTCCGGCGACGCGGAGACCAGGAATTCACCGTCGCCGAGATTCATCAGCGCACCATAGGGTGACGGATTGATGCGGCAGAGCCGCTGGAACACTTCAGCCGGCGAGCGCTCGCAGGGCTCGGCGAACAGCTGCCCGGGCACCGCCTCGAACAGGTCGCCGCGGGCAAACGCCGCGCGCGCGACCTCGACAGTCGCCTGATATTCGCCGGGCGCGTGATCGGCAAAGCCTTGCCGGCCGTTCCTGGCGTAGAGGCTCGGAGCGGTCTCCTGCGGCAGGCCGGCGGTGGATTTGCCCTTCCACGCGAACTCGTAACTGAGCGCCACGCCGCGGCCGGTGGCGCGGTCATAGGCCAAGAGACGGTCCGGCACGTAGAGCACGATGTCGCGCTGGTCGGCCTCGCGGGCGCGCTTCTGCACGAGGTCCTCGATCTGGAACACGAGGTCGTAGGCGAAGGCGCCGAACAGGCCGAGCAGCGGATCGGCATTGGAGGTGAACGCCGCCACCATGTCGCGCACCAGCGACATCACGCTGGCGCGACGCGTGCGCTGGTCTTCCTCGACCGGCGCGGCGCCGCGGATGATATGGCCGGCGAGCCGCGTTGGGGTCCGCTCCGAGATCACGACGCAGGGCTCGCGCAGCACGTCGCCGAGGAAGGCGATCAGGACCTCGCCGCGCGGGTTCAGCGCCTGCAACGAGAAGTTGGTGCCCGACGTCTCCAGCACCAGCGGCGGATCGGCAAAGCCGAGGTCAAAGCTCTCGTAGCGGCCCGGTACCGTCGTGCCCGAGGACAGCACCACGCCGCGGCGGCGGTCCAGCAGCGCGATCAAATCGTCGAGACGGTTGGCGCCGCCGGTGAATTGCTCGACCACACGCGCGACCGCAAGGCCGCCATTGGTCAGGTATTCGCTTCGAGCCGGCAGGGAGAAGACTGTCCTGTTCATGTGATCCTCTTACGAGACTTGCCGAGAGAGCGCCACACAGGACAAACGAAGGGCAAATAAACTAACCATCGGTCGCACTGCGATGGCGACCTTCGACGTTTGTGAAAAAAGAAAACGCACCGGCCACCTATGAGAAGGTGGGCCACCAACGACGAGATGGACTGGCAACGGTGCTCATGCCCGTTACTCACCACCCGGCGCGGGCCGTGTCAAGAGATGGCCCGGCACCCCTGCCCCAATCCTGGACGCCCTTTTGAGCGGCATTTTCGGGTTTGAAGGGGCAGGAATCCGCGTAGGATTTGGTGAAATGGCAGCTGATCGGCCGCCCAAAAAACAGACAGATGGCGGAGGCGCAGATGGCGATTTTGGGTCTCGGATATGCCGGCTTCGGCTCCGACGCGCTCGACGACTGGCGGCGGTTCGGCACTGGCCTCGTCGGGCTGCAGGCGGTCGAACGCGGCAATTCGCTGCTCGCGTTCCGGATGGACGACCGCAAGCAACGCATCGTGATCGACCGCGCGCAGGGCGAAGGCACCCGGTTCTTCGGCTGGGAGGTAGCTGACAGTGCGGCCCTCGATGCGCTGGCGGCACGGCTGGAGCGCGCCGGCGTCGCCGTGACATCAGAGCCGCTGGCGCTCGCAGATAGCAGGCGGGTGCGCGGCCTGATCTCGTTTCGGGATCCCGCCGGCAACCGCCTCGAGGCGTTTCATGGCGCCGAGATCGACGACACGCCGTTCAGGCCGGGCCGCTCGATCTCCGGCTTCCGCACCGGGCCGCTCGGCCTCGGCCACGCCGTGCTGACGGTCGAGCACATCGCGCCGGTGATGAGCTTCTATGTCGACGTGCTTGGCTTCGGCCTCAGCGACTACATCGAAAAACCGTTCCGCGCCTATTTCTTCCACGTCAATGCCCGCCACCACTCGCTGGCGCTGATCGAGACCGGCACGAACGGCATGCATCATCTGATGGTCGAGCTGTTCTCGCTCGACGATGTCGGCCAAGCCTATGACGTCGCGCAGCAGGAAGACCGCGTCAACGTCACGCTCGGCCGCCACACCAACGACCTGATGACGTCGTTCTACGCCAAATCGCCGTCCGCCTTCATGGTCGAGTGCGGCTGGGGCGGCCGCGAGATCGATCCGGTGAACTGGACACCGTTCGAGATGCATGACGGCCCGAGCCTGTGGGGCCACGAGCGGGTCTGGCTGTCGCCGGAGGACCGCGCCGTCGCGCGCGAGATGCGGATGCGCGCCGCCGCCGAGGGCAAGCGCGCACCGGTGCAGGTGATGGAAGGTAATTTCAAGCTGATGTCGGGCACCTGCCCGTGGTGGGACGGGGTGAAGGCGGAGAGTTAGATCTCGCCGTCGTCCCTGCCTAGTGCGCAATTGCGCACGGGAGCAGGGACCCATAACCACAGGGCCTAGTTATTTGGCGAGATGACTGCCAGCGTGCCCATTGCAAAAGCCACGGCGTATGGGTCCCGGCCTTCGCCGGGACGACGCCGGTGGTTTTGGCAATCGCCTTACCCCAGGTGCTTCTTGAAGAAGTCCGTGGCGCGGCCCCAGGCGAGTTCGGCGGCCTCGCGGTCGTGCACCGACTGGCGCTGCTCGTTGACGAAGGCGTGCTCGGCGTCGTAGCGGAACAGCTCGAGCGACTTGCCGGCGGCCTTCATCGCCTTCTCGAAATTGCTGACGAGCTCCGGCGTGCACCAATCGTCCTTGTTGGCGAAATGCGCCTGCAGCGGAATCCTGACGTCGGCGGGCTTGGCCGCCTGCTCCGGCGGAATGCCGTAGAACACGACGCCCGCAGTTAGTTCCGGCACTTGCACCGAGCCGATGATGGTCACCGCGCCGCCGAGACAGAAGCCGGTCAGGCCGACCTTGGCGCCGTTCTTGGCGAGATACTGCGCGGCGCCGCGCACCGTCTGCGTGGTGGCGTCCATGAAGTCGAGCGAGTTCATCTCTTTGCCCGCGGCATCGGTGTCGTGATACGGCACCACCTTGCCCTTGTAGAGATCGGGCGCCAGCGCATCGAAGCCAGCCACCGCGAAGCGGTCGCACAGGCCCTTGATCTGGTCCGACAGGCCCCACCATTCCTGGATCACGACGACGCCGGGTGCGTTGCCGCGCGCCGCATTGGCGAGATAGCCCGACGCATCCTTGCCGTCCGGACGCTTGAAGCTGATGCTGGTACCCATGAGTTCCTCCGCAATGTTTGCCGGCTGATTGGCCGGCATCTTGTCCGCACTCGGCGGCCGACGCAATTGACGACACTGTCATTCCGGGTTCGATGCTACCGCGTCACCCCGGAATGACGGAGAGATTGCAAACAAAAAAGCCCCCGAAGGGGGCTTTCTCAAACTCGCTATACCGTACCCGAGATCAGTGGGCGTTGGCCCAGACCTTGCGCTTGGTGAAGTACATCAGGAAGGCGAAGACGACCAGGAAGAAGAACACCTGCATGCCGATCCGCTTGCGCTCCTCCATGTGCGGCTCGGCCGCCCACATCAGGAACGTGGTGACGTCATGCGCGTACTGCTTGACCGTCGCGGGCGAGCCGTCGTCGAAGGTCACCTGGCCGTCGGACAGCGGCTTCGGCATCTTGATGGCGTGGCCGGGGAAGTACTTGTTGTAGTACGAGCCCTCCGGGATCGTGACGCCCGCCGGAGCCTTGTCCTCGAAGCCCTGCAGGATGGCGTCGACGTAGTCGGGTCCCTGCTCCTGGTACTGGGTGAAGAAGTCGATCGCGAACTGCGGGAAGCCGCGCTTGTAGGACCGCGCCTTGGTGATCAGCGAGAGGTCGGGCGGCGCCGCGCCGCCATTGGCCGCGCGCGCGGCCTGCTCGTTCGGGAACGGCGACGGGAAGTAATCCGCCGGGCGGCCCGGACGCTCGAACATCTCGCCCTGGTCGTTCGGACCGTCCTTGATCTTGTACTCGGACGCGAAGGCCGCCGCCTGCGCCGGCGAATAGCCGGGACCGCCGGGATCGGCGAGGTTGCGGAACGCGACATAGGACAGGCCGTGACAGGCGGCACAGACTTCCTTGTAGACCTTCAAGCCGCGCTGCAGCGAGCCACGGTCATAGGTGCCGAAAGGACCGGAGAACGACCACTTCTGGGCCGGCGGCGCGTTGCCACCCTCCTCGGCCTTGGCGTTCTGGGTGCCGCCGACGAGCAGGCTGCCGGCCACGACCATCGCGAGCATCACAGAGGCCGCGGTCGCGGCCCTGCCCTTGCTCTTCGCCAGCACGTCGTCGGCGATCGAGTTCGGCACCGGACGCGGCGTCTCGATGCGGGCGAGCAGCGGCAGCACAATCAGGAAGTAGGCGAAGTAGCAGACCGTCAGGATGCGGCCGGCGATCACATAGATGCCTTCCGGCGGCTGCGAGCCGAGGTAACCGAGCAGGATGCAGACCACCACGAAGATCCAGAAGAACTGCTTGGCCAGCGGGCGATACTTCGACGAACGGGTCCGTGCGCTGTCGAGCCAGGGCAGGAAGCACAGGATGATGATCGCCGAGAACATCGCCACGACGCCGGCGAGCTTGTTCGGGATCGAACGCAGGATCGCGTAGAACGGCAGGTAGTACCATTCAGGCACGATGTGCGCCGGCGTCACGCCCGGGTTCGCCGGGATGTAGTTGTCGGCGTCGCCGAGATAGTTCGGCATGTAGAAGATGAACCAGGCGAAGAAGATCAGGAAGCAGGACACGCCGAACATGTCCTTGATCGTCGCATACGGCGTGAACGCAACGGTGTCCTTCTCGGTCTTGGCCTCGACGCCGGCCGGGTTGTTCTGACCCGCGACGTGCAGCGCCCAGACGTGCAGCACGACCACGCCGGCGATCACGAACGGGAGCAGATAGTGCAGCGAGAAGAAGCGGTTCAGCGTCGGGTTGCCGACCGAATAGCCGCCCCACAGCAGGGTCACGATGCTCTCGCCGAAATAGGGCACGGCCGAGAACAGATTGGTGATGACGGTGGCGCCCCAGAAGCTCATCTGGCCCCACGGCAGCACGTAGCCCATGAAGCCCGTCGCCATCATCAGAAGGTAGATGATGACGCCGAGGATCCACAGCACCTCGCGCGGCTCCTTGTACGACCCGTAATAGAGGCCGCGGAACATATGGATGTAGACGGCGAAGAAGAACATCGACGCGCCGCAGGCATGCATGTTGCGCAGCAGCCAGCCGTAATTGACGTCGCGGACGATCAGTTCGACCGACTTGAAGGCGAGGTCGGCGTGCGGCGTGTAGTGCATCGCCAGGATCACGCCGGTCAGGATCTGCAGCGCCAGCATCATCGAAAGGATGGCGCCGAAGGTCCACCAGTAGTTCAGGTTGCGCGGCGTCGGATAGGCCACGAACGAGGAGTGGATCAGGCCGAAGATCGGAAGGCGCCGTTCGATCCACTTCAAGGCGGGGTTGCTCGGTTGGAAATCAGATGGTCCGCTCATTGATGCGATCCTGAAGAAGAAAAACGACGCGATGGGTCCAAGTGGAAGCTGAAATCCCGGAGGGGCCGGGACTTAGCCGATCTGGATTTTGGTGTCGGAAAGGAAGGCGTAAGGCGGCACCGCCAGGTTGGCGGGCGCCGGCCCCTGGCGGATACGACCGGAGGAGTCGTACTGCGAGCCGTGGCAGGGGCAGAAGAAGCCGTCGTAATTGCCTTCATGGGCGATCGGGATGCAGCCGAGATGGGTGCAGATGCCGATCACAACCAGCCACTGGTCGTGGCCGGCCTTGACGCGGGCCGAGTCGGGCTGCGGATCGGGCAGGCTCGAGAGCGCCACGCTCTGGGCCTCCTGGATCTGCTTCTTGGTGCGATGGCTGATGTAGATCGGCTTGCCGCGCCAGAAGACCTTGATGTCCTGGCCCTCGGCGATCGGCGTCAGATCGACCTCGATCGGCGCGCCGGCCGCGATCGTCGCGGCATCCGGGTTCATCTGCGCAACCAGCGGCCAGACGGTGGCGGCTGCGCCGACCGCGGCGGCAGCTCCGGTTGCAACAAAGAGAAAATCACGGCGTGTCGGATGGTCCGCCGAAGACGCTGTCGTCACGATTCCTAGCCCTTTCTTTTCTGCAGCCGGTGGAACCGCCCTGGAGACGCAGGACGCGCCCCAAGAAAGGCTGCCGGCGCCCGCGGCCCCCGCGGCGGCAGAAAACCGCTATTCCCCACCCCAAATGGCGGAACAGCAGTCCAGAATCGTTCTATTGGCACCCTTGCCGGACGAGCGCAAGCCCGCTATCGGCTCGCACACGTGCAATGCACGAAATCCGCGCCGAGCGATGTTTTATTGAGACAATTTCATCCGGATTTCACAGGCCGCCCGCACCATGCAGATCGCGCTGTTCCAGCCCGACATCCCCCAGAATACAGGGACGATTCTGCGCCTCTGCGCTTGCCTGGACGTGGCAGCCCATATCATCGAACCGGCGGGATTCGACACCTCGGACCGGAATTTCCGCCGGGCGGGTATGGACTATCTCGACCATGTGCGGTTGAAGCGTCACGACTCATGGTCGAAATTCGAGGAATGGCGGGCCGAGACCGGATGCCGGCTGGTGCTGTTCACGACTAAGGCGGCGAAATCCTATCTTGATTTCGCGTATACGGCCTCCGATGTCCTGCTGTTCGGGCGCGAGACGGCAGGGGTGACCGACGTGGTGGTGGCCGCTGCGGATGCGCGGCTGGTGATTCCGATCCGGCCGACCATGCGTTCGCTCAATGTGGCCGTCACAGCGGCCATGGCCGTCGGCGAGGCGCTGCGGCAAACCGGTACAGGAATTGCCGGTTCGGCAACTTAAGGGATTTTTGGTGAGCTACGCGGTCAAGGAGATCTTTCTCACCCTGCAGGGCGAAGGCGCCCATGCGGGCCGCGCCTCCGTGTTCTGCCGCTTCGCCGGCTGCAACCTCTGGAGCGGCCGCGAGCAGGACCGCGCCGGCGCGGTCTGCAAGTTCTGCGACACCGATTTCGTCGGCACCGACGGCACGCTGGGCGGCCGCTATGCGACCGCCGAAGAGCTGGCCGGCACCATTGCCGCGCAGTGGACGGGGGGCGAGGCCGACCGCTACGTGGTCCTGACCGGCGGTGAGCCGCTGCTGCAGGTCGACGCGGCCTTGATCGATGCCCTGCACGGCCACGGCTTTGCGATCGCGATCGAGACCAACGGCACCATCGTCCCGCCCGACGGGCTCGACTGGATCTGCGTCAGTCCCAAGGCCGCGGCCGAGCTCGTGATCCGCAAGGGGCACGAGCTCAAACTGGTCTATCCGCAAATGGAGAACGCACCGGAGGATTTCGCCGGCCTCGCCTTCGAGCGCTTCTCGCTGCAGCCGATGGACGGCCCCGACGTGATCGAGAATACCGAGCGGGCGATCGCCTATTGCCTGAAGCACCCGCAATGGCGCCTTAGCGTGCAGACGCACAAGTCGCTCGGCATTAGATGAACTAACAGAATCGGGTTGTTGAACGAGATGTGGGAATTGACGAAAGCGTTTCGGTTCGAGGCTGCGCATGCGCTGTCCGGAACGACCTTTGGCGCCGCCAGCGAGGAGATTCACGGCCACTCCTTTCGAGCCGAAGTTACCGTCCGCGGCACGCCCGACCCCGCGACCGGTATGGTGGTCGATCTCGGCCTCCTCGAACGCGCCATGGCCGAGGTGCAGAAGACGCTCGACCATAAGTTCCTCAACAAGATTGAGGCGATCGGCGTGCCGACGCTGGAGAATCTGTCGCGCTTCATCTGGGAGCGCTTGCAACACGCAGGCAAGCTGACCCGCGTCAGCGTCCATCGCGACAGCTGCAACGAAAGCTGCACCTATTTCGGCCCGCAAGGTTAGTCATGCTGCCAACAGATCCCGCCATCATCGAGGACCGCAAGGCGCGTGCGCGCGGCTGGTTCGAGGCGCTACGCAACGACATCTGCGCCGCCTTCGAGAAGCTCGAGGACGACGCCCCGTCCACGCTTTATCCCGGCGCCGCCGGCCGGTTCGCGCGGACCCCCTGGGACCGCACCGACCACACCGGCAAGCCGGGCGGCGGCGGCGTGATGTCGATCATGAAGGGCCGGCTGTTCGAGAAAGTCGGCGTGCACTGCTCGACCGTGCACGGCGAGTTCGCCCCCGAATTCCGCGCGCAGATTCCAGGTGCCGCCGACGATCCACGCTTTTGGGCGTCGGGCATTTCGCTGATCGCGCATTTGCGCAATCCGAACGTGCCCGCCGTGCACATGAACACCCGCTTCGTCGTCACCACGAAGGCGTGGTTCGGCGGCGGCGCCGACCTGACGCCGGTGCTGAACCGCCGGCGCACCCAGGAGGACCCCGACACGGTCGCCTTCCACGCCGCGATGAAGGAGGCGTGCAGCGGACCGAACGGCGTCGCCGACTACGACAAGTACAAGAAATGGTGCGACGACTATTTCTACCTGCCGCACCGCAAGGAGGCCCGCGGCATCGGCGGCATCTTCTACGACTGGCACGACAGCGGCGACTGGGAGGCCGATCTCGCCTTCACCCAGGACGTCGGGCGCAGCTTCCTGAAGATCTATCCCGACCTGGTGCGGCGCAATTTCGCGGCCGCCTGGAGCGCGGAGGATCGCGACGAGCAGCTGGTCCGCCGCGGCCGCTATGTCGAGTTCAACCTGCTCTATGACCGCGGCACCATCTTCGGCCTGAAGACCGGCGGCAATGTGGATTCGATCCTGTCGTCGCTGCCGCCGGAGGTGAAATGGCCATGATGAACCTGCCGCGCGCGATGTTGATCGACATGGATGACACCATCCTGTCGGCCTATGGACGCCCCGAGATCGCCTGGACCACGATCACCACGGAGTTCGCCGCGGAACTGGCGCCCCTCCCCCCGGATCAGGTCGCGACCGCGCTCTTGGCCTATGCACGGCAATTCTGGTCGACCGCCGAGCCGATCTGGCGGATCAAGCTCGGCGAGGCTCGGCGGCTCACCGTGAAGGGCGGCTTCGCGGCGCTCGCGGCAGCCGGTCACCGCGCGCTGCCGGACGATCTTGCGGACCGCATCGCCGATCGCTTCACCGCCTATCGCGAGGAAGAGATGTTCGTCTTCCCCGGCGCGCATGAAGCGATCGATGCGTTGAAGGCGCTCGGCATCAAGCTCGCGCTGGTCACCAACGGCGCCGCCGACATGCAGCGCGCCAAGGTCGAACGCTTCGCGCTCGGCCATCGCTTCGATCACATCCAGATCGAGGGCGAGCACGGCTTCGGCAAGCCGGAGGAGCGCGCCTACCTGCACGCGATGGAAGCGCTCGGCGTCACCGCATCCGACACCTGGATGATCGGCGACAATCTCGAGTGGGAAGTCGTGGCGCCACAGCGGCTTGGCATCTATGCGATCTGGATGGACGTGCACGGTGTCGGGCTGCCGCCGGGATCGACCATCAAGCCCGACCGCATCATCCGCTCGCTGAGCGAACTGGTTCCTGCCGCGCGCAAATAGCGCATCGCGGCCGTTTTCCACGTCAATTCCATTGAAGCTGGCGCCGGCCGTGATTTGGCTGTCATCACCGGTCGCTAGCCTGCCGCCCGCGTCATCCAGCGCGGAGGGAAAATCATGGAACTGAAACCAGGCGATGTTGTCATGCTGAAGTCCGGCGGCCATCCGGTCACGGTCGTCGAAATCGACGAGGACAAGGTCGAGTGCCTGTGGATGGGTACGGACGGCGACCTGTTTCGCGAAACCTTGCCGCTTGTCGCACTCGAATCGACCGAGCTCGATCCGGAGGACGATGAAGAGGAAGACGACGAAGACGAGGACGACGCGGAAGAAGAGGACGACGAGGACGAAGACGACGACGGCGACCGCAAGAAGAAGCGCAAGGCGGCGTGAGATCCATTGGCGCGATGCTGACTGGCAGATGCCGGCAGCATCGCCTCCATGCGACGTTCGACCGATCGTCGTTCAGCCAATCGTCATCGTGCCGCCGCTGACCACGGCGGCATCGAGACGTCGGCAAGAAAACTCAGAGAAAACTCAGAGGAAATTCAAAGCCGATGGTCGCGGGTGAAACGGGCCGCGGTCTGGTCGGCGATATCAGACAGTATCTTCGGCTCCAGCGGAAAGTCCGCGGCCAACCAGGCATCCTCCGCCAGGGTCAGGACATGTCCGAGTGCCGGTCCCTCGGCAATGCCGCGCGCGATGAAATCCGACGCCCGCAACGGAAAGTGCGGCGCGCGCCAGCGCTCCGGCAGCGTGGCGAGCGCGCGCCATTGATCGACATCCTGGCCCGCGCCGGTGCGCGCCCAGGCCAATAGCACCCGGTCGCGATACGGCTCCTCGTCGAGCCGGTACAGCCTGCGCCTGGCATGCGCCTCGTCCATGCCGGGCAAGCGCCACCAGCGATGGCCCATCGAATCGAGCGCCTTGGCCTCGGCGTTGGAGAGCCGCAGCCGGCTGGCGATACGCCGCGCGTCCTCGGTCACGGCGACCGTCAGCGCGGCGAGCCTTCGCATCGCGCTCGGCGCGAGCTTCATCAGCCGCTCGATCTCGATCATCGCCGCGAACGGTCCAGTATAGGCGATGCCGCCGAACAGCGGCTGCAGCAAACCACCGTCACCCATCGCGACCATTGCACTTGCGGCGCCGTTCGCGACCACGAGCTTGAGCATCTCCATGCGGATCCGCTCGGCCGACAGGCCGCTCAAACCGGCGCGCCCGCCGATGCAGGCGAGATAGCCGGCGCGATCGACCTCGCCCGCGCCGTAGGCGGCGTGGAAACGGAAGAAGCGCAGGATGCGCAGATAGTCCTCGGCAATCCGCTGCGCGGGATCGCCGATGAAGCGCACGCGCCTCGCCTCGATGTCGGCGAGGCCGCCGACGTGATCGTGCACGACGCCCGAAGCGTCGACCGACAGGCCGTTGATGGTGAAGTCGCGCCGCTCGGCGTCACGCACCCAGTCGCGACCGAACGCCACCCTGGCCTTGCGGCCATAGGTCTCGGTATCCTCGCGCAGCGTCGTCACCTCGAAGGGCTGGCTGTCGACGACCAAGGTCACCGTGCCGTGCTCGATGCCGGCCGGCACGCTCTTGATGCCCGCCCGCTTGGCGCGGCGGATCACCTCCTCCGGTAGCGCCGTGGTGGCGATGTCGATGTCGGCGAGTGGAATCTGCATCAAGGCGTTGCGCACGGCCCCGCCGATCACCCGCGCTTCCTCGCCGTCGGCATTGAGCAGGTCGAGCACGCGCGCCGCGGGCCCGGAAGCGAGCCATGGCGCGTCGGACAACAGGCGCATCTCGCTCATTTCTCAACTCCCGGCACCAGCTTGCCGTTCTCGATATGGGCTGGAACGTAGATCGAATTCGGCGGCGCGCCAGTCAATTCGGCCAGCAGCACGAAGCTCACGATGACCATCACCAGCGCCACCAGCGTCAGCTTTGCGATCATGTCGAGCGGCCATGACGCCGGCAGCGTCACGCCGGACCGCGTCGCGATGAGGAAGATGGCATAGACCGCGAAGGGGACCAGAAAGATTCCGATCTCGGTCAATACCGTGCGGATCATGACAGATAGATCCGCTCATACAGCACGCGCAGGATGCCCGCGGTCGCGCCCCAGATGTAGCGCTCGGCGAACGGCATCGCGTAATAGGACCGGTCCATGCCGCGGAATTCCTTGGTGTGGATCTGATGATTCTCGGGATTCATCAGGAAGGCGAGCGGCACCTCGAACGCATCGACCACCTCCGCCTCGTTGATCGCAAGCGTGAATCCCGGCTTCACCTTGGCGACCGTCGGCAGGATGCGGAAGCCGAACGCGGTGCCATAAAGGTCGAGATAGCCGACCGGGTCGATGAATTCCCGCTTCAGTCCGACTTCCTCGCAGGCCTCGCGCAGCGCGGCATCGAGCGGCGAGGCGTCGGTGGCGTCGATCTTGCCGCCGGGAAACGAGATCTGGCCGGCATGGCTCGACAGATTGGGCGAGCGCTGCGTCAACAGCACGGTCGGCTCGGGGTGATCGACCACCGGGATCAGCACCGCGGCCGGCCGCACCGGCTGCTCCTGCGCCACGATCTCGAGCATGCGGTCGTTGCCGGAATCTCCGGTGCGCGGAATGATATGCGGATCGACCAGGCCCGGCGGCACATCGAAAGTGAGCCGCGTGCGGGCCCGCGCGAAGAATTCCGTCGAGCTGATCGTCGCCGGCTCCACCTTCAGCAACGGCTCGTTCAAAGTGCGTCCCTCACCTGACTGGCATCGGCCATCGCGAAGAACTCGCCGCCGGACTCGATGCCGAACATCTCCTGACCATCGACCATCCGCTGCTCGCCCATGTCAACCAGATCGTAATAGAGCGCGCGGGTGACCTTGGCCCACAAATCGGCGCGGACGTGCAGATAGGGCGTCAATCCGCCGTCCTCGGCCGCCTCGAATCTGAGGCCGTGGCCTTTCTCGCAATCGACCCAATCGTCGACATTGGTGCGGAACCTGAGCAGGCGGCCGCGCGCGTCTTCCCCGGCCTGCATTTCCACGGCAAGGAACGGCGCGTCATCGACGCGGATGCCGACCTTCTCCACCGGTGTCACGAGAAAGTGCTTGCCGTCCTCGCGCTTCAGGATCGTGGAGAACAACCGCACCAGCGCGGGGCGGCCGATCGGCGTTCCCATGTAGAACCAGGTGCCGTCAGGCGCGATTCGCATGTCGAGATCGCCGCAGAATGGCGGATTCCACAGGTGAACCGGCGGCAGACCCTTGCGTCCGGCCGAACCCGATGTCGCAGCTTGATTGGCGGCCGTGGTGAGCCCTTCGAGACCCTTGCTCCCGAGGCCCGTGGTTTCCCTGCCGGAATCGCTCTGCCCTTGCTTCGCCATTGTTTGCCTTAAAGTTTCCTACCTTCAATCTGGCACGTTTGGTGCACATATCCTGAGATGTGGTCGGGATGTCATTCTCGCCACATCGTGATGCCGTTCATACCCTGAAACACCGATAAGGTGGGGATAGTTTAATTCAACGAATACATGGCCTTCGCTCAGGTTTAGCATGAGGGCCGAGATGACGACAGATGATGACGACGCGCCGATGTGCGCGCATCGTCAAGAAGGAGCGGATCGAATGGCTGGTGCAGACAGCGTCGAGAAACTGGAGGACGTGATCGTCCGTTCGGCCGAGCAGGTCGCGGGCCAGATCAAGGCCGCCAAGGAAGCGGTCTCCACCGTGATCTTCGGCCAGGAGCAGGTGATCGAAAACACCCTGGTGACGATTCTGTCGGGCGGCCACGCGCTGTTGATCGGCGTGCCCGGCCTCGCCAAGACCAAGCTGGTCGAGACCCTCGGCGTCACGCTCGGCCTCGATGCCAAGCGCATTCAGTTCACCCCCGACCTGATGCCGTCGGACATTCTCGGCGCCGAAGTGCTCGACGAGAGCTCGGCCGGCAAGCGTTCGTTCCGCTTCATCGCAGGTCCCGTGTTCGCGCAACTGCTGATGGCCGACGAGATCAACCGCGCCAGCCCGCGCACCCAGTCGGCGCTGCTGCAAGCCATGCAGGAGCAGCACATCACCATTGCCGGCGCGCGGCATGATTTGCCAAAACCGTTCCACGTGCTCGCGACACAGAACCCGCTGGAGCAGGAAGGCACCTATCCGCTGCCCGAGGCGCAGCTCGACCGCTTCCTGATGGAAATCGACGTCGACTATCCCGATCGCGACGCCGAGCGGCGCATCCTGTTCGAAACCACCGGCGCCGAAGAGGCCGCGGCCAAGCCGTCGATGGACGCCGAGACGTTGCTCACCGCGCAACGCCTGGTGCGGCGGCTGCCGGTCGGTGATTCCGTGGTCGAGGCGATCCTGACGCTGGTCCGCGCCGCGCGTCCCGGCACCGAGGGCGGCGAGGCCGGCAAGCTGATCGCATGGGGCCCGGGTCCGCGCGCCAGCCAGGCCTTGATGCTCGCGGTGCGCGCCCGTGCATTGCTCGACGGGAGACTCGCGCCGTCGATCGACGACGTGCTCGATCTCGCCGAGCCCGTGCTCAAGCACCGCATGGCGCTGACGTTCTCGGCGCGCGCCGAGGGTCGCACCATTCCCGACGTGATCAAGCAACTGAAGACCCGGATCGGTTGATGGCCGCAGACAACAGGCACCACAACGAGGAGATCCTTGCGGTTCGACGTGCCGATGGCGAAAGCCGAACGCTCGCCGCATCGCTGCCGCGTCTGGTGCTTGAGGCCCGCCGTGTCGCTGCCAACGTCATCCATGGCCTGCACGGCCGCCGCCGCGCCGGCTCGGGCGAGAATTTCTGGCAATACCGCCGCTTCGTCTCCGGCGAGCCGTCGCAGCGCGTCGACTGGCGCCGCTCGGCACGCGACGACCATCTCTATGTCCGCGAGCAGGAGTGGGAAGCCGCGCACACGGTGTGGATCTGGCCCGACCGCTCGCCGTCGATGGCCTTTGCCTCGCGCGAGGCGCGCGACAGCAAGCTGGAGCGCGGACTGATCGTAGCCTTCGCGCTCGCCGAGTTGCTCGTTGCGGGCGGAGAACGCGTCGGCATTCCCGGCCTGCTGAATCCGACGGCAAGCCTCAACGTGATCGACAAGATGGCGGAAGCGATGTTGCACGACGAGAAGACGCGCGCGAGCCTGCCGCCGTCCTTCGTGCCGTCGTCGCTGGCCGAAGTCGTCGTGTTGTCGGATTTCTGGTCGCCAATCACAGAGATCACGACGATGCTGGCCGGGCTTTCCTCCTCCGGCGCGCACGGCACCATGATCCAGGTCGTCGATCCCGCCGAAGAGACCTTCCCCTATTCCGGGCGCGTCGAATTCGTCGAACCGGAGATCGGCAGCGTCATCACCGCGGGCCGCGCCGAGAGCTGGGCGAGCGATTATGTCGCCCGGGTCGCGCTGCATCGCGACCAGATCCGCGGCGAGACCAATCGGCTCGACTGGCTGTTCTCGACCCATACCACCAGCCGCTCCGCTGCCGAGCTGCTGTTGTTCCTGCATGCCGGCATGATGGTGAGCAAGGGCGGCGGCCGCTCAATAGTCAAGGCGGGACGCAGCGCATGATCGCAGGCCTCCCCCTCTCCTTTGCCGAACCGCTGCTGCTGCTGGGGCTGGTCAGCCTGCCGGTGCTGTGGTGGCTGTTGCGCGTGATGCCGCCGCGGCCGCGCCGGATCGAATTCCCGCCGACGCGGCTATTGTTCGACATCGCGCCGAGGGAGGAGACACCGTCGCGCACGCCATGGTGGCTGACGCTGCTGCGGCTCGCCGCCGCCGCGCTCGTCATCTTCGCAGCCGCCGGCCCGATCTGGAATCCACAGACCGGCGTTGCCGCCGGCAAATTGCCGCTGGTGATCCTGCTCGACGACGGCTGGAGCGCGGCCTCGAGCTGGGATGCGCGGATCAGGGCCGCGGACGAACTGATCGCCAACGCCGACAGCGACCGCCGCGGCGTCGCGCTGGTGCCGCTGTCCGAGCCCGCGCGCGACATCACACTGATGCCGGCCGGCGCCGCGCGCGTCGCGCTGCGCCAGCTCGCGCCGAAGCCCTACTCGGTCGATCGGGTTGAAACTCTCGGCGCGCTTGGACGTTTCCTCAAGTCGACCGGCGACTGCGACATCGCCTGGCTGTCCGACGGCGTCGACACCGGACGCGGCAGCGAATTCACCGAGGGGCTCGGCAAGGTGATCGAGAGCCGCAATCTGACGATCTATGCGGGCGGTGCGCAGTCGGCGCAGGCGCTGGTCGCGGCCGAGAACGCCGCCGCCAAGATGACGGTGAAGGTGCTGCGCACCGAGAGCGGCATCGCGGCGGGAACGGTACGCGCGGTCGACGCCAAGGGATCGCCGATCGGCGAGGCGCGCTACACATTCGGACCGCAGGATCGCGAGACCGAAGCCGCCTTCGATCTTCCGGTCGAATTGCGCAACGACATCGCACGGCTCGAAATCTCCGGCGAGCATTCGGCCGGCGCCGTGCAGCTGCTCGACCGGCGCTGGCGCCGCCGCGCCATCGGCGTGGTCTCGGGTGCGAGCAACGACACCGCGCAGCCGCTGTTGGCGTCGACCTTCTATCTCTCCCGGGCGTTGTCGCCATTCGCCGATGTCAGGCTCGGCGATCGCGGCGCGCCGCAGCAGGTGATCGGGCAATTCCTCGACCAGCGGCTGCCGATGATCGTGATGGCCGACGTCGGCACGCTATCGCCAGAGATTCGCGACCGGCTCAATGCCTGGATCGAGCAAGGCGGCGTGCTGGTGCGCTTCGCAGGTCCGCGCCTCGCCCAGGCCGATGACGACCTCGTTCCCGTCAAGCTCCGCCGCGGCGGACGCACGCTCGGCGGCAGCCTGACCTGGGAGAAGCCGCAGCACATGGCCTCGTTCGCCGCCGATGGCCCGTTCTCGGGCCTCACCGTGCCGAAGGACATCACCGTCAACCGCCAGGTGCTGGCCGAGCCCGACGCCGTGCTCTCGACCAAGAGCTGGGCCTCGCTGGAGGACGGCACGCCGCTGGTCACCGGCGAGCGTCGCGGCAAGGGCGTTGTCAGCCTGTTCCATGTCGGCGCTGACATGCGCTGGTCGGATCTGCCGATGTCCGGCACCTTCGTCGAGATGCTGCGCCGGCTGATCGACATGTCCGGCTATACCTCGAAGCCCGGCCCGGGCGTCGCCAGCGATCCCAATGCCGAGACGGTTGCGCCGCTGCGCACGCTCGACGGCTTCGGCGTCTTCGGCCCGCCGCCCTCGAGCGCCAAGCCGATGTCGGCGGACTATCGCGATCGCGGCACGGCCGACCATCCGCCCGGCTTCTACGGCACTGCCGAGAGCCCGATCGCGGTCAACACGCTCGCCTCCGCCGATCGCATCGCGCCGCTCGACACCTCGGCCCTGCGCGCGACGCGTGCGAGCTACACCAACGCCGAGCCGCGCGATTTGCGCGGCATCATGCTGTCGACGGCGCTGGCGCTGTTCCTGCTCGATGCGATCGTGGTGGCCATGCTCGGCGGCGGCCTTGCCGCGCTGATCCGGCGGCGCGCGGCACCGGCCGTGCTCGCGTTGGCCTTCATCCTTGCGACCACGATGGTGCCCTCGCCGAGCCGCGCGCAGAACGCCAGCAGCGACGACTTCGCCATCAAGGCGGTGTCGCAGACGCGGCTGGCCTACGTCGTGACCGGCAATGCCGACGTCGATTCCATCGTCAAGGCGGGGATGTCCGGACTGACGCTGTTCCTCGGACAGCGCACCGCGCTGGAAGCCGGCGATCCCGTCGGCATCGATCCCGCGCGCGACGAGCTGACGTTCTTCCCCCTGATCTACTGGCCGATCGTGCCGGGCGCGCCGAAGCCGCCGCAGGACGCCATCAACAAGATCGACGCCTACATGAAGCAGGGCGGCACGGTCATCTTCGATACCCGTGACGCCGTCGAAGCGCCGCCGGGGGACAGCGGCTCATCGCAAACGCCCGGCATGCAGACGCTGCGCGAATTGCTGTCGACCCTCGACGTGCCCGAGCTCGAGCCGGTGCCGCGCGAGCACGTGTTGACCAAGACGTTCTATCTGCTGCGCGATTTCCCCGGCCGCTTCAACTCCGGTCAGACCTGGGTCGAGGCGCTGCCGCGCGAGGACGACGACGAGGCTGCGCAGCGCCCGGCGCGCGGCGGCGACGGCGTCTCGCCGATCATCATCACGTCGAACGACCTCGCCGGCGCCTGGGCGATCCGCCCCGACGGCCAGCCGATGCTGCCGCTGACGCCGGGCGAGCCGCGCCAGCGCGAATTTGCCTTCCGCGCCGGCGTCAACATCGTGATGTACACGCTGACCGGCAACTACAAGGCCGACCAGGTGCACGCGCCTGCCTTGATCGAGCGGCTGGGACAATAGAGATGCAAGTGCTTCAGCTGCCAACACCGTCATTCCGGGATGGTCCGAAGGACCAGACCCGGAATCTCGAGATTCCGGGTTCGATGCTTTCGCATCGCCCCGGAATGACGGAGTGACGTCATGAACTACGGCATCGCGTTCACACCGCTGGTTCCTTCGCTCGTGCTGTGGCTCGCGCTCGGCGCGATCGTCGTCATTGCCGTGCTGCTCCTGGTGTCGCGCGCGCGTGGCGCCGCGGTGCGGGTCGCGGCGCTGGCGCTGATCCTGCTGGCACTGGCCAATCCCTCCTTCACCCGCGAGGACCGCGAGCCGCTGTCCTCGGTCGCTGCCGTCGTGGTCGACAAGAGCCCGAGCCAGAATTTCGGCACGCGCAACCAGGAGACCGACAAGGCGCGGCAGGCGCTGGTCGACAGCCTGAAGCAGATCAAGGGCCTCGAGGTCCGCATCGTCGAGGCCGGTCAGGCCGATGGCGAGACCGATGGCACAAAACTGTTCGGCGCGCTGACGTCGGCGCTGTCGGACGTTCCGGTCGAGCGCGTCGCGGGCGCCTTCATGATCACCGATGGCCGCGTGCATGACATTCCCGCCAACGCCCAGGCGCTCGGCTTCCAGGCGCCGGTGCACGCGCTGATCACCGGCCGCAAGGACGAGCGCGACCGCCGCATCGCGATCACCGCCGCGCCGCGCTTCGGCATCGTCGGCCAGACCCAGACCATCACCTTCCGGCTCGACGACCAGGGCGTCACCGGCGAGCGCGCCAAGGTCACGATCCGCCGCGACGGCGAAGTGATCAACGAGCGCACGCTGACCAGCGGCCAGACCTCGAGCGTCGACATCGACATCAAGCACGCCGGGCCCAACATCGTCGAGATCGAGGCCTCGCCGCTCGAGAACGAGCTGACGCCGGTCAACAACCGCGCCGTAGTCGCGATCGACGGCGTGCGCGACAAGCTGCGCGTGCTGCTGGTTTCCGGCGAGCCGCATTCCGGTGAACGCACCTGGCGCAACCTCCTGAAGTCCGACCCCAGCGTCGATCTCGTGCACTTCACCATTCTGCGTCCGCCGGAGAAGCAGGACGGCACGCCGATCAACGAGCTGTCGCTGATCGCGTTTCCGACCCGCGAGCTGTTCCAGCAGAAGATCAACGAATTCCAGCTGATCATCTTCGACCGCTACGCCCGCCAGGGCGTGCTGCCGATCGCCTATTTCGACAACATCGCGCGCTATGTCCGCGCCGGCGGCGCGGTGCTGGTGTCCGCCGGCCCCGACTACGCCTCGACCACCAGCATCTGGCGCACGCCGCTGGACTCCGTGCTGCCGGCCGAACCGGTCGGCGTGACCGAGAAGCCGTTCTACGCGCATCTGAGCGATGCCGGTAAGCGCCATCCGGTGACGCGCGGGCTGGAAGGCTCGAATGCCGAGCCGCCGCATTGGAGCCGGTTCTTCCGCACCGTCGATACCCGCAACGCGATCAATCCGCCGGTCATGACCGGAGCCGACGGCAAGCCGCTGCTGCTGCTGTCGCGCTTCGGCGAAGGCCGCGTCGCGCTGCTGCTCTCGGACCACATCTGGCTGTGGGCGCGCGGCTACGAGGGCGGCGGCCCGCATCTCGATTTGTTGCGGCGGGTGTCGCACTGGCTGATGAAGCAGCCCGACCTCGACGAAGAGGCGCTGCGCATGCAGGTGCAGGGTAAGGATCTCATGGTGGTGCGCCAGACCATGGCCGACACCGTATCGCCGGTCACCGTGACGTCGCCGAGCGGCACCACGCATGAACTGACGCTCACCGCCGGCGATCCCGGCGAGTGGCGCGCGACGCTGCCCGCCAACGAGCTCGGCCTGTGGCAGGCCACCGACGGCACGCTGAAGGCGCTGATCAATGTCGGGCCGACCAACCCGAAGGAATTCTCGGAGGTCACCTCGACCACCGACATGCTGAAGCCGCTGGCGCAGGCAACCGGCGGCGACGCCCGGCGCATCGTCGACGGTTCGAGCGTCGACATGCCGCGCGTCGTGCCGGTACGCTCCTCCTCGATCTTCCGCGGCGACGGCTGGCTCGGCGTCAAGATGCGCGACGCCAGCGTCGTGAAGGGTGTCGGCGTGCTGCCGATGTTCGCCGGCCTGGTTGGCCTGCTGCTGTTGCTCGGCGCATTCGCGGCAACATGGCTGCGCGAGGGACGCTGAGTCCGGCCGGGCTCACGTCTGCGTTGCATCAAGCACACACAGGCAATGCATCGACACGGATTGTCTGAACGCCGGTTGACATCGCGGATGCCATCCGATGTTATAATGTAACATCGGGGCGCTGGGGTGTTGACGCGCTCCCGATTGGGCGGGCGTTATCGGCATGCAGTGGTTCCGGCGACACATCAAGACTGGCTCGCGGCTGGCGCTGTTCGCGCTCGCCGTCCAGTTCATGCTGTCGTTCGGGCATTTCCATCCGATCGCGGCCGCGCAAGCGGCGCCCGCAGTTCAGACCGGGCTATCGCTGATCGATCTCGCCTATATCGGGACCTCGGCGACGCCGGACCTCGCGGTCCAGGTGACCGGGACCGAGCCGCCCGCCAAGCACGACAACGACCGGCATCCGGCCGACAATTGCGCAATCTGCGCCGTCATCTCGCTCGCGAGCAGCATGCTGTTCACGGCGCCGCCGGTGCTGTTGCTGCCGGAAGCCGTCGAGCTTCTGTTCCGAACCACCAATGCCGAATTCCTCCATCTGAAGTCGGCGCCTGCGGCCTTTCATTCCCGCGCCCCTCCCCTGTCCTGACATCAACTGGTTGCTGCACGCCCTGAGCGGACGGCCGCGTCACATGCGGCCTGCTCCAGCGGGGCAAATCGGGATCGATCCGTCATTTCGACGGGCCCTGGATCGGGACTTGGATCGGGACAATGACACTTCAGAAGAAACGAGCATTCCACATCGGGAGCGCGAGCTGGCTATTGCTGGGCGCAATGAGTAGCGGCGCGCTGGCCCAGGAGACGCCGACGCAACTGCCTGACATCACCGTGACGGCGCCGAGCCCGATCCAGCGGCACCGGACTGCGCCGACGCGCACGCCGACCCGTGCTGCTCGGGCTGCGCCGAGCCGCAGCCGCGAACGCGTCGCCGCGGTACAACCGGCGCCCGCAGCGGCGGCGCCAGCACCGCAGCAGGGCGTGCTGCCCGTCGTCACCGATCAGTTCGCCACCGTCACCGTGATCCCGAACGAGGAACTGCGGCGCTCCGGCGCCGCCACGCTCGGCGATCTGCTGTTCTCGAAGCCCGGCATCACCGGCTCGAGCTTCGCCCCCGGCGCATCCAGCCGGCCGATTATCCGCGGCCTCGACGTCAACCGCGTCGGCATTGTCGAGAATGGTCTCGGCGGTGGCGGCGCCTCGGATCTTGGCGAAGACCATTTCGTGCCGATCGATCCGCTCTCGACCAATCAGATCGAGGTGGTGCGCGGCCCGGCCGCGCTGCGTTACGGCTCGACCTCGATCGGCGGCGTAGTGAGCGCCACCAACAACCGCATCCCCGATGCGATGCCGACCTGCACGGCGGCGCCGTTCCAATCCTACGGGCTGCCGGTGAAGGCGCCGCTGGCCGATGCCGGCGGCCCGGGTTGCCTCAATGTCGAGACCCGCACGTCGGCGAGCTCGGTCAATCGCGGCGTCGACGGCGGCATGCTGCTGGACGCCGGCGGCAACAATGTCGCCGTGCATGCCGACGTCTATGGCCGCACCACCAGCGACTACAGCATTCCGAGCTACCCTTATCTGTTCGTCCCGGGCCAGCCGTTCAATGGACGCCAGCCGAACTCCGCGACGCAGTCGGACGGCGCGTCAGTCGGCGCCTCCTATTTCTTCCAGGGCGGCTTTATCGGCGCGGCGATCACCCAGAACGACTCGCTCTACCACATCCCCGGTATCGACGGCGCCGATCACCAGACCCGGATCGACGCGCACCAGACCAAGATCGCGGTCAAGGGCGAGTACCGGCCCGATGCCGCGGCGATCGACGCCGTGCGGTTCTGGGTCGGCGCGACCGACTATCGCCACAACGAGATTGGCCTTGCCGATCCGGCCGATCCATTGAGCGACGGCGTGAGACAGACCTTCACCAGCAAGGAGCAGGAGGCGCGCGTCGAGGTGCAGATGATGCCGTTCAACGCGCGCTTCGCCACCGTGACCACGGCATTCGGCCTGCAGGGTGGGCACCAGGAGCTGACCGCCCCGAGTCCGGACGATCCGACCAGCCCGCTCAACGGATTATGGGACCCCAACAAGAACAACAGGGTCGCCGGTTACGTGTTCAACGAGCTGAAGTTCACCGACACCACCAAAGCACAGATTGCCGGGCGGATCGAACACGTCGATCTTTCCGGCACAACGCCGGCCTTCATTCCCCCCGTGTTCGACGTGGCCACCGACCCCGCAAGCATCGGTCCAGCGACACCGCAAAATCCCAGTTTCACACCCAAGAGCGGCAGCATCGGCTTGATCCAGAATCTGCCGTGGGATCTGGTAGCAAGCGCGACCGCCCAATACGTCGAACGCGCGCCGAAACCGGCCGAGCTCTTCTCGCGCGGCCCACACGATGCGACCGCCACGTTCGACATCGGCAATCCCAATCTCGGCATCGAAACCGCAAAATCGATCGAGATCGGACTACGGCGGGCGACCGGACCGCTGCGGTTCGAACTCACCGGCTACTACACCAGGTTCGACGGCTTCATATTCCGCCGGCTGACGGGCAACACGTGTGACGAGAGCGCGTGCCAGCTCGGCCCCGGCCTCGAACTGAACCAGGCGCGCTACTCGCAGCGCGACGCGATCTTCCGCGGCGCCGAGTTCCAGAGCCAGCTCGACATCGGCCCGCTCAACGGCGGCATCTGGGGCATCGAGAACCAGTTCGACGTGGTGCGCGCGACCTTCACCGACGGCACCAACGTGCCGCGGATTCCACCGGTGCGGCTTGGCGGCGGCTTCTATTGGCGCGACAGCAACTGGCTGACCCGCATCAATCTGGTGCACGCCTTCGCGCAGAACGACATCGCTGTCATCGGCGAGACCCCGACCGCGGGCTACAATCTCCTCAACGCGGAGATCACCTACAACACCAAGCTCACTTCGTCATGGATCGGCGCACGCGAGATGACGCTTGGTCTGGTCGGCAACAACCTGCTCAACCAGAACATCCGCAACTCCGTTTCTTATACCAAGGACGAGGTGCTGATGCCGGGCCTCGGCATACGGGCGTTCGCCAATCTGAAGTTCTGAGCCAAGGTCATCCCTCTGCTGCCAGCGGCAGAGGGATTTATCGCGTAGCCCGGATGGAGCGCAGCGCAATCCGGGAGACTGCTCCCGCGGTGAGACTGATCCCGGATTTCGCTTCGCTTCATCCGGGCTACGAGCGTCTCTGAGGGGAGCCGCGTAACCTGCTCGGTCTGGACGATCAGTGGCCGACGACGACTTCGCTGATCTGGATCACCGGCTGCAGATCGGTGTAGTTCGGGATATCGCCCATGATCTCCTGGGCGTGCTTGCCCATGCCGGCCGCGAAGGCCTCAACCGAGTCGCAGAAGATGTGGCACATTCCGACATAGGTTGCGGGTTGCCCCGGTGCGCCGCCGGCGAGACCCTTGTCGACGGTGTAGTATTTGCACGCGTCGCCAAGGCGCGCCTTCACCAGCGGCATGTGCTTGTCGCGATAATAGTCGTGATCAAAGCGTGCGCCTGGATTGTTCGGATACATCACACTGACTTTGATCATGGCGCGCACTCTCCCTGTTGATATGACATGCGCCGGTCTTGTCCCGGCGCTTGCCTCAACTGTGCTTCAGTTTCCGATGGTGCGCAACCGTTCCGGCACCGCTCGCGCGGATGTCAGATCGCCTTGCTCCAGTCCGGCAGGATTGGCCCGGACACGCCCTCGGCCGCGCCGTCGACCAGTTCCATGACAAGCAGGCGACTGTAATCGACCGGGCCGGGCATGGTCATCCGCCCCTTCGGGACCGGCTTGAAGCCGACCCGCGCGTAGTACGGCTCGTCGCCGACCAGCACGATCAGCCGATGGCCCTTGGCGCGGGCGTCGTTGATCGCACGCTCGAGCAGCGCACGGCCGACGCCGCGGCTGCGGAACGGCGGCTCGACCGTCAACGGCCCAAGCATCAGGGCCGGCGTATCGCCGATCGTGACCGGCAGCTGGCGCACCGAGCCGACCAGCAGCGTGCCGATCCGCGCCGTGAAGGAGACATCGAGCAAATGATCGACATGCTCGCGCAGCCGGTAGGCACTGAGCACGAAGCGGCCAGGCCCGAAGGTGCGCTCGTGCAGACGCTCGATCGCCTGGGCGTCTTTCGGGGTCTCGGGCAGGATGGTCAGGGACAATTCGGTCATTGTGGGGCGCGGGATAGCATCTGGCGCGGGCGCGGTCCATCACCGCCATGTCGCCGTCGGCGGCTTGCCCTCGAGCACCTCCGCGATCCGCAGCCGCGTGCCCGGGGTGGTCTCGTCAGGCAGATCAGCCGGATCGAAGAAGCCGCAGGCCACGATCTCGCGATTCGGCTCCGGCAGGCGGTCCTGCCGGTAGTTCCTGACGACGTAGACCGCGACATGATCGCGCGGCGAGACGTGGCTGTTGTGGAAGATGCCGTGCAGCACCGGCTCGCCCTTGAGCTCGATCCGCCCCTCCTCCTCCAATTCGCGCCGCAGCGACTCGATAAAACTTTCGCCGACCTCGACCCCGCCGCCAGGCAGATACCAGCCATGGACGTAGCTGTGCTTGACCAGGAACACCCTGTTGTCGGCATCGAGCACGACGGCACGGACCCCGAGCGTCATGCTGCGGACGAGCCGCCAGTAGAAATGAAACACCCATCTGATCTGCGGCTCGTAGCGCTTGCGTAAATCGAGCAGGACCGTCACTGAACCCTCGACATCATGGTGTTTGATCCGTGCTTTGATCCTTGCGCGCCTGCGCAGCTCTTGCCAATACAGGGCAGGACGTTCGGGATAGCACGACATGACCGGCTGCCGGCCACTTTTCGCGGACAATCCGAAGGGAATCGCATGATGGCGGCGTTCCGCCTCGCGCATCTGTCGGACCCGCATCTGCCGCCGCTGCCGGCGGCGCGGCTGCGCGATCTCGCCGGCAAGCGCGCCTTCGGCTATCTGAACTGGACGCGCAACCGTCACAAATATCACCGCCGCGACGTGCTCGACGCGCTGGTGTCGGACATGCAGGCGCAGCAGCCGGACCACATTGCCGTGACCGGCGACCTGGTCAATCTGGCACTGGATGCCGAGTTCAATCCGGCCCGGCAATGGCTGGAGGGGGTAGGTTCGCCTGCCGACGTCACCGTGGTCCCCGGCAACCACGACGCCTATGTGCGCGCGACCCGGCATCGCTTCGTCAGTCACTTCGGCGACTATCTGCGCGGCGACGCCGACGGCGCGGCAACGCATTTTCCGTTCGTGCGTCGCCGCGGGCCGCTGGCGCTGATCGGCGTCTCCTCGGCGGTGCCGACCCCGCCGCTGATGGCGACCGGCTGGCTCGGCCATCCTCAGCTCGATGCGCTCGATGCGATTCTCGCGCAGCTGTCGCGGGAGGACGCCTTCCGCGTCCTCCTGGTGCATCACCCGCTGCACTCCGACGGCCGCGCCAAGCGGCTGACCGATTCGCATCAGCTGCTGGCGCTGCTCAGGCGCCACGGCGTCGAGCTGGTGCTGCATGGCCACGACCACATCCATTCGACGATGTGGTTCGACGGCCCGGAGCGGAAGATCCCGGCGATCGGCGTGCCGTCGGCATCGGCGCTGGCGCGCAAGCACTATCCGGCGGCGGCCTACAATTTGTTCACGATCGAGCGTGACGGCAATGCGTGGCGCTGCGAGCAGACCGTGCGCGGGCTCGGCGAGCACGCCGGCATTCGCGAATTGAAGCAAGCACGACTTTCCTAATCGCCGCCCCCGCCGCCGCCACACCCACCGCCGCAGCCGCCTCCGCTGTCGCCGCCACCACCACCGCCGTCACCGCCATCGCCGCCGCCACTCCCGTCGCTGCCGGCATCGCCGAAGCCGGCTGACGATCCGTCGATCGAGGAGTCGGAGAAATCGCCGCCGCAATAGGGACTGCTGCCACCGATGCCGCTGCGGCGCAGCGCCTCGCAGTCGGTGTGATAGATGAAGCCGTTCGCGATGTTCAGCTTGGCGTCGAGCGCGAACAGCAGCGGCAGCCGGGTCGGCCTGACCGGATCGATGTTCTCGTATTTGCAGCAGTACCACCAGACCCGGCGCAGCCCCTCATTGCTCCTGCGCCGCTCCTTCACCAGGACGACCGCGGGGGTGTGATGCAGGAAGCCGCCGAAGGCGCGGCGGCAGAACGCGTCGTATTCGCGGGTGTAGAGGATGAATTCGTGCCAGAGGTCGTCGGCCGCTTGCGAGGGCATCGAGACGTAACGCTTGCCGCTCATCAGATAGGCGAGGAAGAACTGCCGCAGGCCGCGCGAGACCAGCGCGCTGTCCTTGCGGGTGAAGCCGGGGTGACGCTTCTCGAGCCGCGCCAACAGGCCCGCCGGCCAGTGAAAGGTGCGGATGTATTCGGCACGCCGCAACGTTTGCCACTTGCCGAACAGCACGGCGCTGCCGACCACCGCGGCCGCCGCCAGGACGCCGAAAAATGCCGAGGCGGGTGTTATGACCACGATGCCCCGCCCCTTGAGCGGCTAGAAGTTTTGCAAGCTCGCATACAGCGCGAGACCGAACAGCGCGAGCGCGCCCATGACGAAGCCGAACACGAACATGCCGATCCCGCCGCGGCGCCTCGGCGTCACCACCGGGACGGGCGGCGGCGCCGGCGGCTCGGCAACCGGAAGCGGCGTTGCCACCATCGCATGCTCGCGCTCGATCAGGCGGCGCGCGACATAGTCGGTGACGGCATCGACGATCGCGGCCACGTCATGCGATTCGGCGAGCACGATGCGGCCGAACCTCGTGTCCTGCACGAAGCGGTAGATCCGCTTGTCGCGCCCCATCAGCACATGCGCGACGACGTCGATCCACAGCCGCGGCGTCTCGCCCTGGCTGATGGCGCGGTCGAACAGATCGACCTTGTCCGGCACCTGCGCGAACAGCGGATCGAGCGCATCGTTGAGGATCTCGAGCCGCGCCACCTCGGCGTCGCGCAACTCGACGACGACACCGGTGCGATCGGCCGCCTCGATCCGCGCCCGTCGCAACGCCTCTCGCAGCGTCGGCCGCATCTCGCGCGCCTCGCTGCCGGTGTTCTGCGGATCGGACATGCCTTGCGGTCTCGTGGTGACGGGTTTCCTGCGCATTAACCTATCAGCAACCAAGATGTCCGCAAAGGGCGTTGGTTCCCAAGCACTTAGGCCGCCACTTATCCCCAGATCAAAGATACCTGACGCTGTCCCAAAAGCGGTCGACCCCACCCGGATGAACCGGATGGGGCCGCCGTCCTTGGACGTTTTCTTAGCTCTGAAAATTCTGGCGCTCAGGCCGAAACCCGCGACGGCTCCTCGACGATGGAGAAGCGCACGCCGGCCTTGTGGCGGCTCTCTTCCGAAACTTCCTTCCAGCACTCTTCGGCTTCCTTGCGGGTCTTGAACGGACCGCGGACCTGGGCCGAGCCTTCGACGAGCTTGTGGAAGTTCATCGACCCGAACTCTCCGCCGATCACCCAGAAATTGCTGCCCTTGCTCATCGTCAGTCTCCTTCAAAAAATCGGGCTGCCTTTGCCCAGCCGCCTGCACCTTGATCTCCGCAATCTGCTCATATCGACATTCTTGACAGAGTATTGCGAATTGCGTGTCAGGAGATAAACGCGAAAACGCGAAGTTCGTACAGATGCCTTGTTTTTTATTGGTGATGTCATGTAACATCTGAACTTGTAATAAATGTCGACTTGTAAATTTTGTCACAAAATAGGTCAGGAAGCCTGCCATGCCCGCCGGTTTTTCTTCTCCCTCTCCCCGTTCTTACGGGGAGAGGATTGGGGGGAGGGGCTGTCTCCGCAGCGAGACTCGCGGAGGGTCCCCCTCACCCGGATCGCATCTAGCGATGCGATCCGGCCTCTCCCCGCGCGCGGGGCGAGGCGGTCAGAATTTGCTGCGGCAAGCGAGACCAACCCGTGCCCGGTGAATCCGGAAAGAAGCTGTTCGTCGGTCCGCGCTTCCGGCGGATCCGCCAGCAATTGGGGCTGTCGCAGACCCAGATCGCCGAGGGGCTCGGCATCTCGCCCTCCTACATCAACCTGATCGAGCGCAACCAGCGCCCGGTGACGGCGCAGATCCTGCTGCGGCTGGCCGAGACCTACGACCTCGACTTGCGCGACCTCGCCACCGCCGACGAGGACCGCTTCTTCGCGGAACTCAACGAGATCTTCTCCGATCCCCTGTTCCGCCAGATCGACCTGCCGAAGCAGGAGCTGCGCGACCTCGCCGAGCTCTGCCCCGGCGTGACGCACGCGCTGCAGCGGCTCTACGCCGCCTACACCGAGGCGCGCCGCGGCGAGACTCTGGTGGCGGCGCAGATGGCCGACCGCGAAGGCTCGCAATTCGACGCCAATCCGATCGAGCGGGTGCGTGACCTGATCGAGGCCAACCGCAACTATTTTCCGGAGCTCGAGACCGCCGCGGAGAATTTGCGCGACGAGCTCAACGTGCCGACCGAAGGCCTGTTCACGGCGCTGACCACGCGCCTCCGCGAAAAACATTCGATTCTGACCCGCGTGATGCCGGTCGACGTGATGCGCGAGACGCTGCGCCGTTTCGATCGGCACCGCCGGCAGCTCTTGATCTCCGAACTCGTCGACAGCTCCGGCCGCAGCTTCCAGCTTGCACTGCAGATCGGCTTTGTCGAGTGCGGCGCTTCGATCGACGCCATCGTCAGCCGCGCCGGCCCGCTCGACGACACCGCGCGCCGGCTCTACCGCATCACGCTCGCCAATTACTTCGCAGCCGCCGCGATGATGCCTTATCAGGCGTTTCATTCCGCAGCCGAAGCCTTGAGCTACGACGTCCATGTGCTGGCGCAGCGCTTCAACGCCGGCTTCGAGCAGGTCTGCCACCGCCTCACCACGCTGCAACGGCCGAACGCGCGCGGCGTGCCGTTCTTCCTGCTCCGCGTCGACAATGCCGGCAACGTGTCGAAGCGGTTCTCCTCGGGCACCTTTCCGTTCTCCAAGTTCGGCGGCACCTGCCCGCTCTGGAACGTGCACTCGACCTTCGACATGCCGGACCGCCTGCTCAGCCAGGTGATCGAATTGCCGGACGGCACGCGCTACTTCTCGATCGCGCAGATGGTGCGCCGGCCGGTGGCGCCCTACCCGCAGCCGCAGCCGCGCTTTGCGATCGGGCTCGGCTGCGAGATCCGGCATGCGGCCAAGCTCGTCTATGCCACCGGCATGGATCTGGAAAAGGTCGAGGGTACCCCGATCGGCGTCAACTGCCGGCTTTGCGAGCGCGAGAATTGCAGCCAGCGCGCCGAGCCGCCGATCACGCGCACCCTGATCCTGGACGAGACCACGCGGCGCGTGTCCTCGTTCGCGTTCTCGAATGCGCGGGAGTTGTGAGCCAAGGATCAATCCACCGATCAATCCACCGCGGCAAAGGCCTTGCACCAGCCGTCCTTGCTGATCGCACCTTCGACCACCTTGCAGCCATCGGGTGCGACGAACAGCGAGCACATCTCCTGCACGAGGCGCTGGTCCGGCGCGGCGCCTGGCCGCCGAAAACGGAGGAGGATTCGACCGAGGACGACGTGCGCTAAAGCATGATCCGGAAAAGTGCGAAGCGGCTTTCCCTCGCGACAACGCGTTTGCGCGAATCACACACCAAACTAAAGCGCGATGACGATTCGACCCAGCGCGTGTACTCGACGCGACTAATCCGTTGACGTCGACCGCAGGTTCACCCAATGAAAACGGCGGGAGGAACTTTCGGTTCCGCTGCGAGTCATATTTGTGACGCGATGTGGCCTGGACCGCCAAGGAAGAGACCGAGGGAGAGATCATGTCAAAGTCCCGCCTTGGAATGGCTGCGGCCGGCGTTGCAATTGGCGTTCTGGGAGCGCTGCCGAGCGCGGCCGAGGCGGGTTTCCGCCTGCGCGTTGGCGGCCCCGTGAGTGTCGCGCGCTTCGCGGTGGCCGGCGTGCTGTCGGTCGCAGGTCGCCGCCACGCACGCATGGCGGCGCGCCACAGCCGCGTCCGCATGGCTGCTCTAAGACCGCAAGATCTTCGCCCCGCCGCCGAGTCGATCGGCCCGAGTGAGCGCGCGCAGCTCACTGCCGTCGCCGCGCTGGCCGGCTGGCAGGGCGGCCGAGCTGCGCAAGGCTGGTGGCAGCACTCCGACGGTTCATACGGCTGGGTCGGTCCGCTCTTCTGGCCGTTTGCCTACAGCGATCTCTATGACTACGCGCTTCTCAATGATGGCAGCGGCTTCTGGGCCTATGGCTACGGCGATCTCTACGCCGCGATCTTCTCGCCTTACGCTGCGAGCGATCTCTCAGCGTTTGCGGCCGAGCGCCCCGCCGGGAGGCGGCATCGCAAAGCGCCCTCGGTGCAGGAATTCTGTAGCGGCGACACCGCCGAGACGACCGGCCTTCCCCTCGAGCGGATCGGCCTGGCGGTCGCGGCGAACGAGGCGCAGCGCGCAGCCTTCGACGAGCTCGCGAGCGCCTGGATTTCCGCCGGCAACACCATCCGCGCTTCCTGCACAGCACAGACCGCAACCACCGCGCTGGAGCGATTCGCGGCCATGCAGAGCCGCGTCAACGCGATGCTGAGCGCAGTTGCGACCGTTATGCCGCCATTTCAAGAATTCTACGATCTCCTAAGCGATGAACAGAAGGCCCAGCTCAACACGCCCGAACGCGACCGCCGCGCTAACGCTGCGGCCGCGAAGCTGAAGGAGATGCAGGACGCCGCCTGCCAGGCGAGCCGTGAACCGCAAGACGAGCAACAGGCCGAAAAGCAATACCGCCAGCTCGTCGCCCAGCAATGGCCCCTCGACGACATCGTCGCCAGCCTGAAACTGAACGATACGCAACGCGCCGCGCTCGAAGTGGTGCAGGATACCACGATGGGCACCATGGAAGCCTTAAACCCATGCCCGCCAAAGGACGCGCTCACCCCACCGGCCCGCCTTAAGGCCGCGAAGGCGCGGTTGGAAGCGATGAGAGAGGCGATCATCAGCGTGAACGACGCGGTCGACGATTTCCGTTGGAACCTGAGTGACGAGCAGAAGACGCAGTTCGAGGGGCTCGGTCTGAAGAAGCGGGGGGTGTGATTTTTCCATCCCCAAGCGGCGCTGGTCGGCCAAGGCGATACTTCGCATCCCCTGTCGCATTTGCTAGTCGTCCGCTAAGAAGAGCTGGACATGCGAGCATGCGTTATAGGGGCGGGCTCTAAGTAGTTCGGTCGCGCGACCGAGACGCCGTTCAACATGAACTTTGAGGCCCGCCCCTAGTCAACTGAACTTCTTTGGATGTTGCTTATTGGCCCAAGGCCGACATACGGCGATGTCGGCCTCAACGTCAGCTTCCGAGATCAAAGCGGACGCGAAGAATTCATGAGTACACGCCCTGATCTCATCGCGCCTTAGCGCGTACTGCGCTCGTCTTGCTGAAGCGGAGGCCGAGCGAGGCGGCGGACGTCATGCGACGGCACAACCGGCCGGGGCTGTGGCCGGCATGCACGTAGCCAGGACATCCGCCTGAGCTAGTGCCCATTCCGTTGACGCCCCGGATCAGCGGCGCGCAACGGCCCTCGCCTCCGCGCGGGACGCCAGCAAGCGCCGCCGCGCGAGAGTGACACCGGCCATCAGATCAATCTGCGCCGTTTTGGATCGCTCGGCCTGCTAGCCACCGGGCGGCGTGTAGGCGGCCTTGAGGTTGGTCGCGTGCTGACGCACCACCTTGATCTCGTCCTGGGTAAAGAGCCGGACCAGCCGCACGTTCTGCATGGCGCCGGCCGCAACCACCACGCCGCTGACCGCAGGCGCGAAGCTCGGATCCGGCACGTCGAAGATCACCATCACGCCGGGGCCATCGGTCGCCGTGCTGTACATCGAAATCAGTTTCCCGCCGGCGGCCTCAATCAACTTCTTCGCGGCCTCGTATCGATTCGTCGTCGGGTTTTCCATGATGTTGTTCAGGGAACGCGGGGTGTATTCACCAGAGAAGCAGAAATGCATGGCAATCGCTCCGTTTGGTTGGAATGAAAAAAACATTCACCCAGGCGCGCGGCCCGGGCAGAGCATTTCGTACTGAAAAATGAGAAGAAATGGCCTGCCGATGGCCAGTCGCGCTGCCGCTCATTCTCCGGATTTCGGCGCAACCGGTGGCAGCTCGCCGCGCAATCTACATCAGACCCGCGGCAAATAAAATCGCGTTTCTGCTCTGCGACGAAATCTCTCCTTGGTCGATGCGGCACTGAAGGGCAGCGCGCCTGACCCGACCGACGAACGCGATCCATCCGAGCCCGCCGAGTGACGCGTCGGCGCCCGCTAGGCGGTGGCGGGACAACGCCTTGCAAACAAGGGCGATCTGCCTCAGTGTTCGGCGCCCGCCATCAAGAACAAGCGAAAGAAAACTCATGAAGCATCGCGCGCTCGGCCGCTCCGGCCTCACTGTCCCTCCCCTGTGCTTCGGCTGCAATGTATTCGGCTGGACCGTGGACGAGACGTCGTCGTTTCGCCTGCTCGACACCGTGCTCGATCAGGGGCTGACATTCCTGGATACGGCGGATGTCTATTCACGCTGGGTGCCGGGCCACAGCGGCGGCGAATCCGAGACCATCATCGGCAAATGGATGAAGGCGCGCGGCAACCGCAACCGCGTCATCCTCGCCACCAAGGTCGGCATGGACATGGGAGGCGGCAATGTCGGGCTGAAGCCGGACTACATCGCGCGCGCCGTCGAGGATTCGCTGCGGCGGCTACAGACCGATTTCATCGATCTCTACCAGTCCCACAAGGACGATGAGACGACACCGCAGGAAGAGACGCTCGCGGCCTACAACAAGCTGATCAAGGCCGGCAAGGTCAGGGCCATCGGCGCCTCGAACTTCTCGGCGGAGCGGCTCCAGAGTGCGCTCGACATTGCCAAGGCGAACGGGTTGCCGCGCTATGAGAGCATGCAGCCCGAATACAGCCTCGCCGAGCGCTCGAGCTACGAAGGCGCGCTGCAACGCGTCTGCGAGGCGAACGACGTCGGCGTGATCACGTTCTTCTCGCTCGCCGCAGGATTTTTGACCGGCAAATATCGCTCGGAGAGCGACTTCGCCAAGAGCCCCCGCGGTGCACGCAGCATCCCAAAATACATGAACCCGCGCGGCATGCGCATCCTGGCCGGTCTTGACGAGGTCGCCGCGGAAACCCGCGCCGAGCCGGCCGCGGTCGCGCTCGCCTGGCTGATGGCAAAACCCTCCGTCACCGCGCCGATTGCCAGCGCTACCAGGCCCGAGCAGGTCGCAACGCTGGTCGCGGCGACCGAACTTGAGCTGAGCAAGGATCAGGTCGAACGGCTGGACGCCGCGAGCGCGTAGCAGCTGCCTTCACTTCACCTCGCCCCGCGTGCGGGGAGAGGTCGGAACGCATCGCTAGATGCGTTCCGGGTGAGGGGGAGCTTCCGCGAGTGCAGCTATCGCCGTATTTGCGGAGACAGCCCCTCACCCCAACCCTCTCCCCTAAGAACGCAGGGGTGTCCGGGGAATGATTCACTGTGTCGCGGTGCATGCTCGGCAGGACCGAGGCAAATCGGTCTTTTCTGGTTGTCGAGACACAGAGGGCCGAGCATGCGATATCGCGGTAGCATTTTTGGAAGGCTGCTTGAACCGATCAATCGACGGCAGTTTCAGACGGTTGTGGATCGTCTGGACGGGGATGCCTACGACAAGTCGTTCAGGAGCTGGGATCATCTGGTGGCGCTGATCTATGCCCAGCTTAGCGGCAACAGCAGTCTGCGCGGGGTGGTGACTGGCTTCAACGCCAATTCGCAGCATCACTATCACTTGGGAACCGGCAAGCTGTCGCGCTCGACGTTGTCCGATGCCAATGCCCGCCGTCCGATCGGCATTTTCGCGCAAACCTTTGCGGCGCTGTCGGCGATGGCGCGTCGCCAGCTGCGGAGTGAAGGCATGGAGATGGTGCGTCTGATCGACGCCAGTCCGATCCCGCTCGGCAAGGTCTGCAGTTGGGCGACGTGGAACGGCCGCATCCGCGGCATGAAGCTGCATGTCGTCTACGACCCAAGGAGCGATGTCCCGACCTGCGTCGAGATGACGGCCGCGAACGTCAATGACATCGAGATCGGCCGACAGACCCCAATCCAGCCCGCCACCACCTATGTGTTTGACAAGGGCTATTGCCGTTTCGACTGGTGGCAGAAGATCAATGATAGCAAGGCTTTCTTCGTTACCCGGGCGAAGACGAGCATCCGTCTTCGCTCGCTCAGGCATCGCGCCATCCGCAAGCGTAACGGGGATGGCTTCGAAATCCTTGCCGATGACGAGGTGAAGCTCACCAGCAAGGGCGATTCGCGCCTTCCAATCCCGCTCCGCCGCATCAAGATCAGACGCGAGAAAGGCGGCAAGATCACACTCCTGACCAACGACCTTGCCCGTAGCGCCGTCGAGATCGCCGCCCTCTACAAGAGCCGATGGCAAATCGAGCTGCTGTTCCGCTGGATCAAGCAGCATCTCGATATTCGCAAGTTCCTCGGCGCCAACGACAACGCGATCCGCCTTCAGGTGCTCGCTGCGATGATTGCCTACCTGCTGCTGCGCATCGCCGCTCACACCAACTGCATCAAAATGCTCCCGCTCAGGTTCGCCGAACTCGTCGGCCAGCTCCTGCTCACGCGTCGATCCCTCGCTGCCATCGACAAACCTCCGCCCATCAACCCCAGCCGTCGGAAATCAACCATCTCACCTGACCAGATGGAGCTCCGCTATGCCTGAATTTCCCCGGACACCCCTGCTAAGAACGGGGCGAGGGAGCACACCGCCTTCGCGGCTACGGCTTGGTCTTACCCTACCCCCACGGGCCACGCTGGCCGGATCCGCCCCACGGGCTGCGCGGCGGATAGCTTCCACCGGCCGGGCGCGGCGCGGTCTGGGTGCCGAGCTCGGCGGCGAGCTGCTGCAGCGCGGCGATGCGGTTCGCGGTCGAGGGATGGGTCGCGAACAGATTGTCGACGCCGTGGCCCGACAGCGGGTTGATGATGAACATGTGCGCGGTGGCCGGATTGCGCTCGGCCTCCATGTTCGGCACCTGATGCGCGGCGTTCTCGATCTTCGCGAGCGCGGAGGCAAGCCACATCGGCTGGCCGACGATGCGTGCGCCATAATTGTCGGCGGCGTATTCGCGGGTGCGGCTGATCGCCATCTGCACCAGCATGGCGCCGAGCGGCGCCAGGATCATCATCGCGATCGATCCGACGATGCCGGGGCCGTTGTTGTTGCGGTTGCCGCCGAAGAACATGCCGAACTGCGCCAGCATCGAGATCGCGCCGGCGATCGTCGCTGTGATCGTCATGGTCAGCGTGTCGTGATGCTTGATATGCGCAAGCTCATGCGCGATCACGCCGGCGAGCTCCTCGCGGCTGAGCTGCTGCATCAGGCCCGTGGTGACGGCGACCGCCGCGTTCTCCGGATTGCGGCCGGTCGCGAACGCATTGGGCTGCGCCTCGTCCATCAGAAACACGCGCGGCATCGGGAGAGCGGCGCGCTGTGCCAGCTCGGCGACGAGATTGTAGAGTTCGGGCGCCGAGCCCGCATCGACCTGATGGGCGCCGTACATCGACAGCACCATGCGATCGGAATTCCAGTAGGTGAACAGATTTGTCGCAGCCGCGACCATCAGCGCGATCACGGCGCCGGTGCCGCCGCCGATCAGATAGCCGACCCCCATGAACAGGGCGGTGAGGCCGGCAAGCAGGAGCGCGGTGCGGAAATAGTTCATCGTTGTTCCCTCACGGCGAGCGGAATGCTGCCACAACTGACGCCGCTGAGGTAGGGATTTTGCCGCTGAAGCCGCAAGGGGAACCAGTGCGTCGCAGCGACGCGGCGCGGGTTAATAATCGGTTATGTGCCGCGGCGATCGGTAGCCCGCATGAGCGAAGCGATATGCGGGGTAAGACCGGTCCCGCATGTCGCTTCGCTCATGCGGGCTACGATCTCTCGCTACGCCGCCGGCTCCTGTGCAATCACCGCCCCCTCCTCGCGCAGCGCGACGCGCAACATGCGGGCGAGCTCGGCGCGGCTGTAGGGTTTTGCCAGGAACAGGATGCCCTGCTCGAGCTTGCCGTCCTGATCGATGGCGTCATCGGTATAGCCCGAGTGAAGAGGACGCGCAGGCCCGGGCGGCGCTTCCGCGCCTCGGTGGCGAGGTCGCGTCCGTTCATCGCGCCCGGCATGATGACGTCGGTGAACAACAGATCGATCGGCGCGCCGCTGTCGAGCACGGCAAGGGCTTCGCTCCCATTATTGGCCGACAGCGTGGTCGGCTGCAGCGGCTGCTTGCGCGCGAAGGCGAGCAGATGCCGCGTCAGCGATGCGCCGCGCTCGGCGGCGTCGCGGATCAGCGCGGTGATCTCCGTGAGCTGGCGGTTGTGAGTGACCGCCTCGGCCAGGATCTCGATCGTGCCGGTGATGACGGTGAGGATGTTGTTGAAGTCGTGCGCGATGCCGCCGGTGAGCTGGCCGACCGCTTCCATCTTCTGCGCCTGACGGATCTTGCTCTCATTGGCCTCGGCCTCGCAAAAGCGCTCGAGCAGGAATTCCGATCACTGGCGCTGCCGTCCCTCCTCGGCGAGCGCGACATGGGCCTCGCGCAACTGCTCTTCGGTCGGGATCGCGAGGATCCGCGGGATCAGCGGCCAGAGCAGCACTGCGGTGAAGATCGAGGCGACAGCGGTCAGCGCCTTGAGCAGGCCCTCGAGACCGTAGATCGGCACCCACAGCGTGTAGATCGAGAACACATGGGTGAGGCCGCAGGCGAGGATGAACGTGGCGAACGGCCAGGCCATCCAGCCGAACTGGAAATCGCGCCGCTTGGAGACGAGGATCGCCAGCGCGAACGGGATCGAGAAATACGAAGCGGCAATGATCGCGTCTGAAATCACGTGGAGCCAGATCAGCTCCGGTTCCCACAACAGGCAGATGCCGTGCGGCGAAAACGTCGACGAATCCAAGAGACGCTCGAGAAAACTCCACATGGGTCCCTCCGGGCGTGATCGATCCGCCGACACCCCGCCCGCGAATCACCGGCCGATCATAGCGGCGGCCTCTCAACCTACCTCAGCCCAATTGGTCTAACGGCGCTACCCCCGTTGTTGCCCGGTGTCGCCCTGGTGTATGCAGATTGGGCTTCAATTCCCCTTTTTTCCAGCCGGTGACATCGATGCCAGCCTCTCCCCTCCGCGCCCGGATCATGATCGCAGCGATCGCGGGGGCGCTGGCGCTCTCTACCCTCGCCTCGGCGCAGCAGCCGCTGCCCAGCCCCTTGAATCCTGCGCCGGTCAGGCCGCGCCCTGCCGCCGTCGCCTCGCCGCGGGCTGCGTCCTGCCACAACGGGCAGAACTTCGATCGCTTCCTCGCCGAGCTGAAGCAGAAGGCGGTCGCCGCCGGCGTCTCGCAGCGCACGATCGCGGAGGCCGCGCCCTACCTGATCTACGACCAGGGTATCGTCAACCGCGACCGCGGCCAGCGCGTGTTCGGGCAGATCTTCACCCAGTTCGCCGGCCGCATGGCCGCGAACTATCGCATGCAGCAGGGCCAACAATACATCCGGACCTATGCCGCCGCGTTCGCGCGCGCCGAGAAGGAGTATGGCGTGCCGCCGGCGGTGATCGCCGCGTTCTGGGGACTGGAGAGCGATTTCGGCGTCCAGATGGGCAATTTGCCGACGCTGAAATCGCTGGTGTCGCTGGCCTATGATTGCCGCCGCTCCGAGATGTTCCAGGGCGAGACCATCGCCGCGCTGAAGATCATCGAGCGCGGCGACCTGACGCCCGACCAGATGATCGGCTCATGGGCCGGCGAGCTCGGTCAGACGCAATTCTTGCCGACGCATTATTTCAACTACGCGGTCGACTATGACGGCGACGGCCATCGCAATCTCCTGCAAAGCGGCCCCGACGTGATCGGCTCGACCGCGAACTACATCGCCACCGGATTGAAATGGCGGCGCGGCGAGCCGTGGCTGCAGGAGGTGCGCGTGCCGCAGGCGGCAAATTTCCCGTGGGACCAGGCCGACCTCACCATCAAGCTGCCGCGATCGAAATGGGTATCGCTTGGCGTCAGCTTGACCGACGGCAAGGCATTGCCGAATGACGAGATGCCGGCCTCGCTGCTGCTGCCGATGGGCCGGATGGGTCCGGCGTTCCTCGCCTATGCGAACTTCGCCGCCTACACCGAGTGGAACAACTCGCTGATCTATTCGACCACCGCCGGCTATCTCGCCGGCCGCATCGCGGGCGCACCGCCGATGCAGCGGCCGCACGGTCCGGTCGCGCAATTGCCGTTCAATGAGATCAAGGAGCTGCAGGGACTGCTCGCGCGCGCCGGCTACGACGTCGGCAAGATCGACGGCGTGCTCGGACAGGCAAGCCGCAGCGCGGTGAAGGCGATGCAGATGAAATACGGCCTGCCGGCGGATTCCTGGCCGACCGCGGAGCTCCTGGCGCGGATGCGCGGCGGGCCCCGCACCCAGCCGGCCGCCGATGCCGCGGCACCGGGGACGCGGTAGAGCAAACGCCCATTTTCCGTAGCCCGGATGCAGCGCAGCGAAATCCGGGACAAGCCCCGATGCGCCTCCCCGGATTGCGCTGCGCTCCATCCGGGCTACGCAGACTCTGGCGATCCGTCATCCTGAGCGAGCGGAGAGAGCCTCGAAGGATGAATCGGCCACACTGGGGCCGTGCATCCTTCGAGACGCGCTTCGCGCTCCTCAGGATGACGGGATCAAGAATGCCGCCCGCGGGAAATATTTGACCAAGTGTTACAGCTCCCCGCAGTTGTATTCTTCCCCTTGCCGCCCCACTTGCAGCATCGCCGTTCGGTAACATCCGGATTTCATCAGAACAGGGAGCATCACATGTCCTTTCATGACGCCGTCGTCCCCGCCTACCTGCAGATCCTCAACAGCCTCACCGGCGAGCTGACCAAGGCCGAGGCGCATTGCGAAGCGAAGAAGATCGCGCCCGAGGTGCTGCTGGGATCGCGGCTCTATCCCGACATGCTGCCGCTGACCAAGCAGGTGCAACTTGTCTGCGATCACGCCGCACGGGGCTGCGCGCGGCTGACCCATAGCGAAGTGCCGTCGACGCCAGATACCGAGAAGAGCATCGGTGAACTGAAGCAGCGGCTCGCCAGGACGATTGACTATGTGAAGTCGTTCAAGCCGGCGCAGTTCGACGGCGCCGACGTCAGGGACGTCACCTTCCCGATCGGCCCCGATCGCACGATGACCCTTAAGGGCCAGCAATTCCTCAGCGCGTTCTCGTTCCCGAACTTCTATTTCCACGCCGTGACCGCGCACGACATCCTGCGCCACAACGGCGTCGAGATCGGCAAGCGCGATTTCCTCGGCGTCAGCTGACGCGCTTCGGCGATCCATATTCCCCGCGACGGGATTTTCGCTTCACGCCCTCGCCCGTGCTACTGCTCCCTGACAACAACAAGACGTCAGGGAGCACGCCATGTCGACAACAACCCACGCACCGAAAGCCATCGATCCGTCCGCTTCGCTGCATGCCGAAGCGCTCGGACTGGCGAAGAACCACGGCCGCCTCGCCGGGCGGCGCGTCATCGTGGTCGGCGCGGGACAGCGCACAACCGTGGATGAAGCCCCGCCGATCGGCAACGGCCGCGCCATGAGCGTGCTGTTCGCGCGCGAGGGCGCGTCGGTCGCCTGCCTCGACGTCAACAAGGACGCCGCCGACGACACCGTCGCGCAGATCACAGCCGAAGGCGGCAAGGCCTTCACCGACGTGGTCGATGTCGCCGACGTCGCGGCGATCGCGCCCGCGGTCGAACGCTGCGCGCAGCGGCTCGGCGGGCTCGACGGGCTGGCGCTCAATGTCGGCATCTCCTCCGGCCTGTCGCTGCCCAAGATGACGGCCGAATCCTGGGACCGCGACTATGCCGTCAATGTGCGCAGCCACATGCTGTTCGCGCAGAAGGCGCTGGAGGTGATGGCGCCGGGCGGCGCGATCATCCTGATCTCCTCAATGGCGAGCCAGCGCGCCGGCGGCCGCAACCCGGCCTATGAATCCTCCAAGGCGGCGCAGATCGCGCTGGGGCGGGCGATCGCGCGGGCCGGCGAGGACAAGGGCATTCGCTGCAATGTGATCGCGCCCGGCTTCATGGACACGCCGATGGGGCGCGACGCCAGCCGCAGGCGATCGGACCGCGCCGTGACAGTGCCTTTCGGCCGCCAGGGCACCGGCTGGGAGGTCGCCTATACTGCGCTGTTCCTGATTTCGAATGAATCCTCCTACGTCAACGCGCACACCTTGTTCCTCGATGCCGGCCACATGGGCGGAATTGTGCGCGGCTAGTCTGCGGAGCGCGAATGCCTCGGGCATTGCGCTCGTCGCGGCAATGCACAATTGTCCTTCATCAGTCATTCTCTGGAACATTTACATGAGCCAATCGACCAAACTTCTCGAGCCCTACAAGCTCGGCGCGCTGACGCTGCCGAACCGCCTGGTGATGGCGCCACTGACGCGCAACCGCGCGGTGCCGCCCGGCATGGTGCCGAGCCCGCTCGCGGTGGACTATTACGGCCAGCGCGCCTCCGCCGGCCTTCTGATCACCGAGGCGAGCCAGGTCTCGCAGCAGGGCCAGGGCTATCAGGACACGCCCGGCATCTATTCGAAGGAACAGGTCGAGGGCTGGCGCAGGGTCACCGATCGGGTGCATGAGCGCGGTGGCCGCATCTTCATCCAGCTCTGGCATGTCGGCCGCATCTCGCATGTCGCACTGCAGCCGAACGGCGGCGCACCGGTGGCGCCGAGCGCGATCAAAGCCAAGACCAAGACCTTCGTGAACGGCACGTTTGCCGACGTGTCCGAGCCACGCGCGCTCGAATTGTCGGAAATTCCCGGGATCATCGAGGACTTCAAGCGCGGCACGGCGAATGCGCTGGCGGCCGGCTTCGACGGCGTCGAGATCCATGGCGCCAACGGCTATCTGCTCGACCAGTTCGCCCGCGACGGCACCAACAAGCGCACCGACGCTTATGGCGGCGGAATCGAGAACCGCGCCCAGCTGATGCTGGACGTGTCCAAGGCGGTCGCCACCGAGGCCGGCGCAGATCGCACCGGCATCCGGATCTCGCCGGTGACGCCGGCCAACGACATCACCGACTCCAATCCGCAAGCGCTGTTCGACTACATCGTCGAACAGCTCAGTGCGCTGAAGCTGACCTATCTCCACGTCGTCGAGGGCGCAACCGGCGGCCCACGCGATATCGCGCCGTTCGACTACGCCTCGCTGCGCAAGCGCTTCAAGCAGGCCTATGTCGCCAACAACGGCTACGATTTCGCGCTAGCGGAGAAAGTGCTGGAGGCCGGCGCGGCCGACCTGATCGCGTTCGGCAAGCCATTCATCTCCAACCCCGACCTGGTCGAGCGGCTCAAGACCGGCGCGCCGCTCAACGAGTGGGACAAGGCGACCTTCTACGGCGGCGGCGCCAAGGGCTACACGGATTATCCGACGCTGAAGGCGACCGAGGCGGCGGAGTAGGGAGCGCTCCTCTCTCCACATCGTCATTCCGGGGCGATGCGACGCATCGAACCCGGATTCTCGAGATTCCCCGGTGCGCAGTTGCGCACCTGAGGTCTGGTGCTTGCGCACCATCCCGGAATGACCTGGCAATCAGCAAAAAGGCCGGGATCGCTCCCGGCCTTTCGTCGTCTTCGGATGGCGTGGGCTGGTACGCCTTTGCTTGCGCCTTACTTCGCTTCGGCGCGCTTCGGCGGGTTGGCCGGCCACGACTTGATCAGCGTGTCGTAGTCGATCGTCTCGCCCTTCGGCTTCTCGTTCGCGAGCTTGCGCTGCGGAGCGATGGTGCCGTCCTTCTCGGCCTTCTTGTACCAGAACTCGGCGGATTCCTTCTTGTTCAGCTTCGGTCCGCAGGCGCCCTGCACACCGGACTTCTCAAGACGCTCCATCACCGAATCCTGGGCCGCAGCCAGCGCGTCCATCGCCTGCTGCGGCGTCTTGGTACCGGACGACGCATCGCCGATGTTCTGCCACCACAGCTGCGCGAGCTTCGGATAGTCGGGCACGTTGTTGCCGGTCGGGGTCCACTGCACGCGCGCGGGCGAGCGGTAGAACTCGATCAGGCCGCCGAGCTTCGGCGCACGCTCGGTGAACGACTTGTCCCAGATATCGGACTCACGGATGAAGGTGAGACCGACATGGCTCTTCTTCAGCGACACCGACTTGGAGATGATGAACTGCAGATAGAGCCAGGCTGCCTTGCGGCGATCCGGCGGGGTCGACTTCAGAAGCGTCACGGAGCCGGCGTCCTGATAGCCGAGCTTCATGCCTTCCTTCCAGTAAGCGCCGTGCGGCGACGGAGCCATACGCCACTTCGGCGTACCGTCCGCGTTCATCACGGCGATGCCCGGCTTCACCATGTCGGCGGTGAAGGCGGTGTACCAGAACATCTGCTGGGCGATGTTGCCCTGCGCCGGCACCGGACCTGCTTCCGAGAAGGTCATGCCCTGGGCCTGCGGCGGGGCATACTTCTTCAGCCAGTCGAGATATTTGGTGATCGAGTAGACCGCGGCCGGGCCGTTGGTGTCGCCACCACGCTCGACCGAGGAGCCGACCGGACGGCAGCCTTCCATGCGGATACCCCACTCGTCGACCGGCAGGCCGTTCGGGATACCCTTGTCGCCGTTGCCGGCCATCGACAGCCAGGCGTCGGTGAACCGCCAGCCGAGCGAGGGATCCTTCTTGCCATAGTCCATATGGCCGTAGACCTTGACGCCGTTGATCTCCTTGATGTCGTTGGTGAAGAACTCGGCGATGTCTTCATAGGCCGACCAGTTCACGGGCACGCCGAGCTCGTAGCCATACTTGGCCTTGAACTTGGCCTTGTACTCGGGGTTGGTGAACCAGTCGTAGCGGAACCAGTAGAGGTTCGCGAACTGCTGGTCGGGCAGCTGATACAGCTTGCCGTCCGGCGCCGTGGTGAACGACTTGCCGATGAAGTCGTCGACGTCGAGCATCGGGTCGGTGACCTCCTTGCCCTCACCCTTCATGTAGTCCGACAGGATGATGGTCTGGCCGTAGCGGAAGTGGGTGCCGATCAGGTCGGAATCGTTGATCCAGCCGTCATAGACGTTCTTGCCCGACTGCATCTGGGTTTGCAGCTTCTCGACGACGTCACCTTCCTGGATGATGTCGTGCTTGAGCTTGATGCCGGTCAGTTCGGAGAACGCCTTGGCCAGCGTCTGCGATTCATATTCGTGCGTCGTGATCGTTTCCGAGACGACGTTGATCTCCATGCCCTTGAAGGGTTCGGCGGCCTTGGCGAACCACTCGAGCTCCTTCTTCTGGTCTTCCTTCGACAGCGTCGAGGGCTGGAATTCCGCGATCCACTTCTGGATCACGGCATCGTCGGCGGCGCGGGCCGGCGTGGCGACCGCGAGCGAAGCCGCGATCAGCGCGGCGGCGCTGGTCATAGTCAAAAGACTATCCTTTGTCGTTCTCAAATGTCGCATTATGATTCCTCCGGTTGCAGCGACAAACAAAACCCCAGGCCCGGGTTGACCCCGGATCTGCTCTTCTTCGCTTTCGTCAGACGGTGCGAAAGATCGCCACGGCTGAAAGAAGCGAAATCAGCGTTGCGAGCCACAGGCTCGAAATTTCCACGCCCTCGCCGATCGGCAGGGTGAGGATCGGATCGGTGCCGACGAGGCCGATCCACAACAGGTGGATCACCGCCGCCAGCACCAGCGAAATGAACAAACGATCGCCGCGCGTGGTCGGGATGCGCAGCACGCCGACCCGCTCGGCCTCGGGATAAACCGCCGCGAGCCAGGTCATCACGCCGAGCGTCGAGGCCAGCAGCACGAAGAAGATCGCGGTCGGCAGCGTCCAGGCCATCCATGCGATGGATTCCATGATCGCCTCCTAGACCCGGCCGAGCGCGAAGCCGCGCGCGATGTAGTTGCGGACGAACCAGATCACCAGCGCGCCCGGAATGATGGTGAGCACGCCGGCGGCGGCGAGCAGGCCCCAGTCCATGCCGGCCGCCGAGACCGTGCGCGTCATGATCGCCGCGATCGGTTTGGCCTGCACCGAGGTCAGCGTCCGCGCGAGCAGCAGCTCGACCCAGGAGAACATGAAGCAGAAGAAGGCGGCGACGCCGATGCCGCTTGCGATGAGCGGCACCAGGATCTTGATGAAGAAGCGCGGGAACGAATAGCCGTCGAGGAACGCGGTCTCGTCGATCTCGCGCGGCACGCCGGAGACGAAGCCTTCGAGGATCCACACCGCCAGCGGCACGTTGAAGATGCAGTGCGCGAGCGCGACCGCCCACGGCGTATCGAACAGGCCGATCGCCGAATACAGGTTAAAGAACGGCAGCGCGTAGACCGCCGCCGGCGCCATGCGGTTTGACAGCAGCCAGAAGAACAGATGCTTGTCGCCGAGGAAGCGGTAGCGCGAGAACGCATAGGCCGCCGGCAACGCCACCGCGATCGAGATGATTGTGTTGAGCACCACGTATTCGAGCGAATTGATGTAGCCCGAATACCAGCTCTCGTCGGTGAAGATGCGCTTGTAGTGCTGCAGCGTCGGCGTGTGCGGCCACAGCGTCATCGTCGAGACGATCTCGGCGTTGGTCTTGAAGCTCATGTTGACGAGCCAGTAGATCGGCAACAGCAGGAAGATCAAAAACAGCGCCATGATCAGGCGGCGGCCGGGGATCGAATGCATCACGCCGCTCCTTCCTTGGCCGGACGCTCGGAGCCGGCATTGACCATCACGGTGTAGAATACCCAGCACACGATCAGGATGATCAGATTGTAGACCAGCGACAGCGCCGCGGCCTTGCCGAGGTCGAACTGGCCGAGCGCAATCTTGACGAGCTCGATCGAGACGAAGGTCGTCGAATTGCCGGGGCCGCCGCCGGTGACCACGAACGGCTCGGTGTAGATCATGAAACTGTCCATGAAGCGCAGCAGCACCGCGATCAGCAGCACGCGGTTCATCTTCGGCAGCTGGATCGCCTTGAACACCGCCCAGCGCGAGGCGCCGTCGATCTGCGCCGCCTGGTAATAGGCGTCGGGGATCGACTTCAGCCCGGCGTAGCAGAGCAGCGCGACGAGGCTGGTCCAGTGCCAGACGTCCATCACGATGACCGTGACCCAGGCGTCGACCTCATTGGACACGTAATTGTAGTTGAGGCCGAGGTGGTTCAGCACATAGCCGAGCAGGCCGATATCGGGCCGGCCGAAGATCTGCCAGATGGTGCCGACCACGTTCCACGGAATCAGCAGCGGCAAGGCGAGGATGACGAGGCAGGCCGCGACGCTCCAGCCTTCGCGCGGCATCGACAGCGCGACGATGATGCCGAGCGGCACCTCGATCGCGAGGATCACCGCAGAGAAGAACAGGTTGCGGCCGAGCGAGGCCAGGAAGCGCCCGCCGAGATCGGTCGATGGATCGAGCAGCTCCTTGAACCAGCCGACCCCGTTCCAGAAGAACTGGTTGTTGCCGAAGGTGTCCTGCATCGAATAGTTCACGACGGTCATCAGCGGCAGCACCGCCGAGAACGCCACCACCAGGAACACCGGCAGCACCAGGAACCAGGCTTTTTGGTTGATCGTCTTGTCCATCAGGCGACCCCCTCCACCAAATGGCTGTCGGCATAGACGTGGACGTGCGCGGGATTGAAGATCAGCCCGGCGGTGTTGCCGGAGACCGAGAAGCCCGGCGGCACACGCGCGGCGAATTTGGTATCGCCGACCCGCACGCGGGCGAACTGGATGCGGCCGAGATCGTCGATCCGCTCGATGCTGGCCGACAGCAGCCCTGACGCCGGCGCCGCGACATCGACGAATTCCGGCCGCACGCCGATCTCGATCTTCTTGCCCGCAGGCAGCACACCATAGTTTCGATGCAGGCCGATGACATGGCCGTCGACCCGCGCCTCGTGACCACTGACTTCGGCGGGCACGATGTTCATGCCGGGCGAGCCGATGAAGTAGCCGACGAACGTATGCGCCGGCTTGTCGAACAATTCGGCCGGCGTGCCGCTCTGCACCACGCGGCCGTCATGCATCACGACGACGGTGTCGGCGAAGGTCAGCGCCTCGGTCTGGTCGTGGGTGACGTAGATCATCGTGAGGTCGAGCTCGCGATGCAGCGCCTTCAGCTTGGAGCGCAGCTGCCACTTCAGCTCGGGATCGATCACCGTTAGCGGTTCGTCGAACAGGACGGCCGCGACGTCGGAGCGCACCAGACCGCGGCCGAGCGAGATCTTCTGCTTGGCGTCGGCGGTGAGCCGTGTCGCCTTGCGTTTGAGATAGGGCGTGAGGTCGAGCAGATCGGCGATCTGCCTGACGCGCGCGTCGACCTCGGCCTTCGCGACGCCGCGATTCTTCAGCGGGAAGGCCAGGTTCTGGCCGACCGTCATGGTGTCGTAGATCACCGGGAACTGGAACACCTGCGCGATGTTGCGCTTCTGCGTCGACAGCGGCGTGATGTCACGGCCGTCGAACAGGATCTTTCCGCGCGACGGCGTCACGATGCCGGAGATCAGGTTGAGCAGCGTGGTCTTGCCGCAGCCGGACGGCCCGAGCAGCGCATAGGCGCCGCCCTGCCGCCAGGTCATGGTAACCGGCTTCAGCGCAAAGGATTCCTGCGGCGCGTCGTTGCCGCCGTAGGAGTGCGCGAGATCGACGAGGTCAATGCGGGCCATGAAGCATCTCCCTCACGTGCCGTTGCCGGCTGACGCGTTTGCAGCGCGCGCACTGCGATGCACGTTGCCCGAAAACGAGGTCGCGGGCGATGCGACGAGGCGGTCGGCGGCGTCGAACACGAAGATGTTGTCGGGATCGAGCGCGGCATCGAGCACCTGCCCGGGTTCATATTCGTGCACGCCGTGGAGAACCGCGACCCAGTTCGAGCCGTGGACATGGACGTGCACAAAGCTCTCCGACCCGGTGATTTCGGTCACCGTCACCGCGGCGGAAAATTTGTGGCGGCCGGCCGCGACGTTCCCGACCTCGAGCTGGTGCGCGCGGAAGCCGGTCCGGTAGCGGCCATCGGGCAGATTGGCATAGAGGCCGGCCGCGGGCGCCTGCTCGCCGCCGGCATAGATCACTTGCGCGCCTTTCTTCTCGATGCCGATGATGTTGAGCGGCGGATCGGAAAACACCTGGGCAACGCGCAGCGTGTCGGGATGGCGGTAGACCTTCGGCGTCGCGCCGGTTTGCAGCGCCTGGCCTTGCCACATGCACACCGTGTCGCCGCCGAGCAGCAGCGCTTCCGACGGTTCGGTGGTGGCATAGACGAAGATCGCGCCGGAGGCCTCGAAGATGCGCGGCAGCTCGGCGCGCAGCTCCTCGCGCAGCTTGTAGTCGAGATTGGCGAGCGGCTCGTCGAGCAGCACGAGGTCGGCGCCCTTGACCAGCGCCCGCGCGATCGCGGTGCGCTGCTGCTGGCCGCCAGAGAGTTGCAGCGGCGTGCGCTTCAGGAACGGCTCGAGCCGCAACAGGCCGGCCGCTTCCGCCACCCGCCGCTCGATCTCGGCGCGCGGCTTGCCCTGCACGCGCAGCGGCGAGGCGATGTTCTCGTAGACCGTCAGCGAGGGATAGTTGATGAACTGCTGATAGACCATCGCGACCGAACGCTGCCGCACGTCGGCGCCGGTGACGTCCTTGCCGTCGACCAACACGCGGCCGGTGGTCGGCTTGTCGAGGCCGGCGAGCAGCCGCATGATCGAGGTCTTGCCCGACAGCGTCGGCCCGAGCAGCACGCTGAGCGTGCCACGCTCCAGCGTCAGCGACACGTCGCGGATGGTCGGAATGCCATCCACGGTTCGCGTGACATTCTGCAATGTGACGCTCATGCCCGTCCTCCCGCTTCGCGGAGGGGACGTTCACCGGACACGCGGTTGGCGAGCATCCACTCGTCGAGCGCGGCGATTTCACCCGCCGTCATCCGCAAGCCCAGCTTGGATCGTCGCCAGACGACATCGTCCGCAGTCCGAGCCCATTCGTTCGCCATCAGGTACCTGACTTCGCTTTCCGTCAAGGTGGCGCCGAAGGAGCGGCCGAGATCGGCCGTCGATGTTGCATTGCCCAAGACTTTGCTGGCGCGCGTGCCATAGGCATGCGCGAGACGATTGGCGTGCGATTGCGCGAGAAACGAATAGGTGCGGATCAATTCGGCGCTCAGCGCCGCGACCGCGGATACATCCATGTCGCCGCCGGGCAGCGGCGCCTTGCCGGTCCAGCCCTCCTGCGCCTTTGTGCCGCGGAGATAAGGCGACAGCCGCTCCAGCGCCTCTTCGGAGAGGCGGCGATAGGTCGTGATCTTCCCGCCATAGATCGACAGTAGCGGCGCACCGCCGGGCGTATCGAGCTCGAACACATAGTCGCGAGTCGCGGCCTTGGCTTCGCTGGCGCCGTCGTCATAGAGCGGACGCACGCCGGAGTAATTCCAGACCACGTCCTCGGGCTTCACCGGCTTGGCGAGATACGCGCTGGCGGACGCGCAGAGATATTCGATCTCCTCCTGCGTCGCCTTCACCTTGGCCGGATCGCCGTCATAGTCGCGATCGGTGGTACCGATCAGCGAGAAGTCGCCCTGATAGGGAATGACGAAGATGATGCGGCCGTCGGCGTTCTGGAAGATGTAGGCGCGGTCGTGGTCGTAGAGCTTCGGCACCACGATGTGCGAGCCCTGCACCAGGCGCACCTTGGCGCGCGCGTTGACGCCGGCGCCCGAGGCCAGGACCTGTTCGACCCAGGGACCGCCGGCATTGACCAGCACGCGTGACTGGATCGTGTCGCGGACACCCGTGACGCTGTCCTCGACCGTGACGTGCCAGACGCCGTCGACTTGCCTGATCTCGACCGCGCGGGTGCGGGTGCGGATCTCGGCGCCGCGATCGGCGGCATCGCGCGCGGTCAGCGCAACCAGCCGGGCATCGTCGACGAAGCAGTCGGAATATTCGAAGCCCTTGGTGTAGCGGCCCGGGATCAGCGGCTTGCCGACCGCGTCGCGCGTCAGATCGACCGAGCGCGTCGCCGGCAGCAAATGCCGGCCGCCGATATGGTCGTAGAGGAAGAGGCCGAGCCGCAGCAGCCAGGCCGGACGCAGGCCGGCGTGGTGCGGCAAAACGAAACGTAGCGGCCGAATGATGTGGGGCGCGATCTGCCAGAGGATTTCGCGTTCGATCAGCGCCTCGCGCACCAAACGAAACTCGTAATATTCGAGATAGCGCAGACCGCCATGCACGAGCTTGGTCGACCAGGACGACGTCCCGCTAGCCAAGTCATTCATTTCACAGAGGAAAACAGAGTTACCCCGGCCCGCCGCATCGCGTGCGATGCCGCAACCATTAACGCCGCCTCCAATGATGGCGAGGTCGTAAATCTGGTCCAAAGAACGCTTCCCCCGGCAACCGCCTTCGCTTTGACGGTTTTACTTTCGTATTGGAGTAAATCACAACCAAAAACGAAAGCAAAGTGAAAATGGGGAACTCGGGCTGGGGATTCTTTGGGCGGAGTGCCCGTGGTCAGGGCTTTTGGAGGGATGGGACGAGCGACGCTTGGCGTGACGCCAGGCAAGGCGGTGGCGGACGGTCAGGGACGCTGTGGCGATCGTCCGACGCGCAATTCCGGCAGAGCCTTTTCGGGATCGTAGGTACGGTGAACTTCACCGCCTACCCGCTTGGCGCAAGCTCGGCTGTCGCGCACAAAGTAGACGGCGAGCAAGAGCACACCGGTCGACGCGACGAATGTGTGACCGCTGGCGAACAGGACGTAGAAGACCAACGATGCGACGAAAAGGATCGCATACCTTTGAGCGCGAAGCGGAGATAGATTCGCCCGATCGAGCGAGCCCTGTTCATCGGATCGCCCGATTGCCTGGCAGCGACGCCGACAGCACGAGAAAGAAAAGCGGAAAGAACACGAAGATCGCGACATAGGCCCAGAGGTGTCCGCCGCCGAGCGCGACTTGCAGGGCGCTATATCCCGATGATTTTCGGTGCGCCAGGAGTGCCCAGAATGCAAAGCAGAACAGCGGCATCGTGAGATACTTCCACTGCTCTCGCCAGTCGCGCAGGATGGTCGCGAGATCGCCAAGCAATGCGATCAGGAACAGGGAAAACGTGACGGCGTAGAGCGCGACCAGCGGCAGGAAGAGGTGCTCGAACCTCACCCCCGCGATTGCTTCAGCCGACATCGGGATGCCATCCGCAAACGGGCTCCCGAACGGCGGGATTGCGAACAGCCGCATGTCAAAGCCCATCGCCTGGCCAAGCCAGAACAGGACGATCGCCACCCGGCCGATTACCGACTGCGCGAGGAAGCCCCCGCTCGCGATGCGCTGACACGGCGATCCCGAAAGGAAGATCCGCGACAGTCCGTAAAGCAGTTTCCTGCCACGGCCGTTCTGCTGTTCCAGTTCCGAAAGCCAAGCCTGGCGGCTCTCGCTGCCGAGGCGAAAGATGTCGGCAGGGACGCTCTTCGATGGCGGCTGGGTCTCACCATCGAACGCACGCATGACCACAAGCGCAGAAACAGCGCCGGCCAGCGCCGTCGCGCACGCGGATGCGACGTTAAAGCCAAGGACAAACGAGACGACGCCGAACATCTCCGCCATGCCCAATGCCGTGACGATCTTGAATTGCGTGCTGACCAATGAACCGCTCCACCTCAGGCAGGCTACAACAGCGGCCGAAAGGCATCCGAAACAGGTTCGCTAAAACTTGAGAGATCAAGCGCCTTGCGCGCTGCGCAGCGCCGCGGGTGCCGCGTCGGCGGCGTTGTCGTCGAGATCGACTTGCGGCTTGTCCATCGCGACGACCACCTCGATACCGCGGCTGTGGCAGATATTGGCGAGGCCCGCAGGAAGCGGTGAATCGGTCACGAAGGTCTGGATCTGGCTCATATGGGCGATCCGCACCGGCGCGCTGCGGCGCAGCTTGGTCGAGTCCGAGACCAGCATCACGTTGCGCGCATTGGCGATGATCGCCTGCGCGACCTGCACCTCGCGATAGTCGAAGTCGAGCAGCGCGCCCTCCTCGTCGATGGCGGATGCGCCGATGATGGCGTAGTCGACCTTGAACTGGCCGATCAGCTGGGTCGCGGTGGAGCCGACCACGGCGCCGTCGGCGCGGCGCACCGTGCCGCCGGCCACCACCACCTCGATGCGCGGATGGCGGTAGAGCAGCATCGCGACGTTGAGGTTGTTGGTGATGACCAGCAGGTCCTCATGCGAGGTCAGCGCGCTCGCGACCTCTTCCGTGGTGGTGCCGATATTGATGAACAGCGAGCAGCCGTTCGGAATCCGTGCCGCCGCGGCCGCGCCGATCGCCTTCTTTTCCTCGGCGGCGACGAAGCGGCGCGCCTCGTAAGCGAGGTTCTCGACGCCCGAGGCGATGATCGCGCCGCCATGGATGCGGGTCAGCGAGCGCTGGTCGCAGAGATCGTTGAGGTCCTTGCGGATGGTCTGCACCGACACCTCGAACCGCTTGGCGAGGTCTTCGACCATGACCCGGCCGAACGCGCGCGCGATGTTGAGGATTTCAGTCTGGCGATGGGAGAGTCCGGCCACGGCGGCCCCCTTGAAACGGCGAGTCGCCCATGGTGCGACCGTTCGGCACGGAGGTCAACGTGCAGTGCCGGGTCAGGGAAGGCCTGGGCGAAGGTGGACGCTTCGCCCGGGCCATGCGCAATGACGCGAAGGCGTTCTACGATGCCATCTGCATGGATTGACCGGCGAGCAGCCGGCGCGCCGCGCGCTCGGCCTCGCGCGCATTGCGGAAGATCTGGCCTTCAAGGCGGTCAAAAAGGTGCGATGCAGCAAAGAACTGATAACCACGCGTATCGCGCACCACGATACCCGCCGTCTGCGAACTCACTTCGATCACGTAACTGTCGGACATTGTCAGCCTCGGTTTGACTTCGGCCCGACAACGGAGTCGCTGGCTGTTTGTTCCTCGATTATTTTGCGCGGCGAAGCGCCAAAAACTCCGGGTTTTTGCAATCAAACCACGCTCCGGACCCAGTTTCGACGCGTTTCCTTTCCCACCGAATCAGCGGCACTGGCGCGCGGAGGATGTCAGGTTTCGATCGTCGCGCCGTCGCGCTGAATCGGTTGCGGATGGCCCTGCTCGTCGATCGAGACATAGGTGAAATTGCCGTCGGTGACGAGGATCGACTGCTGCTCGCGGCGGCGCAGCACCCAGGCCTCGAGATGCACCGTGATCGAGGTGCGGCCGATGCGCACCAGATTGGCGTGGACGGAGACGAGATCGCCGACATTGACCGCCTTGCGGAAGTTCATCGCGTCGATCGCGACCGTCACGGTGCGCGACTTCGCCACCTTGGAGGCGAACACGCCGCCACCGAGATCCATCTGGCTGAGCAGCCAGCCGCCGAAGATGTCGCCATTGGCATTGGTGTCGGCCGGCATCGCCAGCGTGCGGATGCAGAGATCGCCCTTCGGCTCGGCGTCGTTGCTCAGCGGCGCGTGAGCGTGGGCGTCGGTCACTTGCGAGCCGGTCACTTGCGAATCGCTCACTTGAATGCCTCCCAGCCGGGATCCGGCGCAAATCGTCCGCCGAACTTGCGCATCAAGGCCTGCATGGCCGACACCACATCGTCGACGCCGCGGCTGCGCGCATAGTTGAGCGGGCCGCCGCGGAACGGGGCATAGCCGGTGCCGAAGATCATCGCGCCGTCGACCATATCGGGATTGTCGACGATGCCCTCGCGCAAGGCGGCGATGCAGACATTCGAGATCGGCAGCACCAGGCGGTCGATCATCTCATCGGTGACCCGGGGACCGGTCTCCGGCAGCGGCGCCTTTTCCGCCTTGCCGTCCTTCCAGGTGTAGAAGCCCTTGCCGGTCTTGCGGCCGAGCTCGCCTTTGGCGACTTTTTCACGCAACCATGCAGGCGTCGGCGGCAGCGTGTCGCCGAACTTCGAGCGCAGCATGTCGCCGACATCGAGGCAGATATCGAGGCCGACCTGGTCGGCGAGTTCGATCGGCCCCATCGGCATGCCGAACTCGACGGCGGCCGCGTCGATCAGGCGCTGGTCGGTCTTCTCGTCCAGCATCATCATCGCTTCCAGCATGTAGGGCGTCAGCGCGCGGTTGACGAGGAAGCCCGGCGAGCTCTTCACCGGCAGCGGCAGGCGGTCGATGGCGCCGACGAACGCGAGCGCCTCCTTGAGCATCGCCGCATCGGTGCCGTCATGGCTGACGACCTCGACGAGTTGCAGCCGCGACACCGGATTGAAGAAGTGCAGGCCGAGCAGCCGCTCCGGCCGTGCCAGCGTGGTGCGCAGATCCTGCAGCGGGATGCTCGACGTGTTGGTGGCGAGGATCGCGCCGGGCTTCATCTTCGGCTCGAGAGAGGCATAGACCTTCTGCTTCAGCTCGAGCTTTTCCGGCACCGCCTCGATGAACAGATCGGCATTGCGGACGCCGTCGCCGTCCATGTCGGGGATCAGCCGGTCGAGCGCGTCGCGCTGGTCGATCCGCTTGCGCATAATCTTGCCGAACAACTCTGACGCTCGTTTCATGGCGCCCGCGATCGGCTCGGCCTTCATGTCGACCAAGGTCACGAGCATGTCCTGGTTGGCGCACCAGGTCGCGATATCGCCGCCCATCGCGCCGGCGCCGATGACATGGACGTGCGCAACCTTGTTGCCGCTGCCGGCGAGCTTCTTCATCTGCTCTCGCAGGAAGAACACACGGATCAGGTTCTGCGCGGTCGGCGTCACCATCAGATTGGCGAACGAGGCCTTCTCCGCATTCAGCATCGCCGAGCGGTTGCCGGCGTGCTTCTCCCACAGATCGATCAGCGCATAGGGCGCCGGGTAATGCTTGCGCGGCGCGGCCTTCTCGGCCTCGCTGCGCATCCGGGAGGCGAGGAAGCCCCTGACCGGACCAAGATTGAGAATCGAGTTGAGCGCGCCCGGCCTGGCGCGCTTCAGCCGGCCGAACACCGCATCCTTCACCGCGTTGCGGACATGGCGCTCCTGGGTGACGGCGTCGACCAGGCCGAGCGCCTTGGCGCGGCGCGCGTCGATGGTCTTGCCGGTCAGCATCAAGGTCATCGCCTGCATCGGGTTGACCAGCTCGGTGAAGCGCACGGTGCCGCCAAGACCTGGATGCAGGCCGAGCATCACCTCTGGGAAACCGAACCTGGCATCGTCGATCGCGATCCGCATCTGGCAGGCCAGCGCGACCTCGAGGCCGCCGCCGAGGCAGAAGCCGTGGATGACGGCGACCGAGGGCACGCGCAGCGCCTCGAGCCGGTCGATCACCGCATGGGCGCGGCCGATCGCGGTCTCGACCGCGCTGGAATCGCTGGCGCCGCGAAACTCATTGACGTCAGCGCCGGCGATGAAGCCGCTTGGCTTGGCCGAGCGCACCACGAGACCCGTCGGCCGCTGGTTCTCCAGCGCCGCGACGATGGCATCGAGCTCCTCGAGTAGATCGGCGGACAGCGTGTTGGCGCTGGCGCCGGCGCGGTCGAACAGCAGCCAGGCGATACCGTCGTCATCGCGCGTCAGCTTGAAATTCTTGTAGGGGCTGTCGGCGGCAGGCTCCGGCCCGAGCTCGCGATCGGCGAGAAGGTCCATGATCCGTGAATCCATGATCACACCGTCTCTATCAACATCGCGCCGCCCTGCCCGCCACCGATGCATTCGGTGGCGACGCCGCGCCTGGTGCCGAGCCGCTTCATCGCATTGACCAGATGCAGCACGATGCGGTTGCCGCTGGTGCCGACCGGATGGCCGAGGCTGATCGCGCCGCCGTCGACGTTCAACTTCGCGCGGTCGATCTCGCCGGCCGCGCCATCGAGGCCAAGGATCTCGCGGCAGAATTTTTCGTCGTTCCATGCCGCGAGGCAGCCCAGCACCTGGGTGGCGAAGGCCTCGTTCAGCTCCCAGGTCTCGACATCCTGCAAGGTCAGGCTATTGCGCTTGAGCAGCGCGCTCGCCGAGAGCACCGGGCCGAGGCCCATGATCGAGGGATCGAGCGCCGACCATTGGCTGTCGAGGATGACGGCCTTCGGCGTCAGCCCGTGCTTGGCCACCGCCTTCTCGGACGCCAGGATCACCCAGGAGGCGCCGTCGGTGATCTGCGAGGAATTGCCGGCGGTGACCTGGCCCCACGGACGCTCGAACACCGGCTTCAGCTTCGCCAGGGTCTCGGGGGTCGAGTCCGGGCGGACACCGTCGTCATGGTCGAAGAACTTGCCGTCGCGGGAGAACGCGATCTCGACCTCGCCCTTGAGAAAGCCCTGCTTCTGCGCGTTGGCCAGCCGCTGATGGCTCTCGGCAGCATATGCATCGGACTGGGCGCGGGTGATGCCGAAGAGATGACCGACCTTCTCGGCGGTCTGCCCCATGTTGAGCTCGGTGATCGGGTCGGTCAGCCCGCGCTCGAGGCCGATGATCGGCTTGAAGTAGCTCGGCTTCACCTTCAGCGCCGCGGCGATCTTGGCGCCGAGCCCCTTCGCGCCGGCGAAGCCGGCAAACCAGCGCACGCCGGAATTGGGCCAGACCAGCGGCGCGTGGCTCAAGGCTTCGGCACCGCCGGCGAGGATCAGGTCGGAGATGCCCTCGCGGATGTAGCGATAGCCGGTGTCGATCGACTGCATGCCGGAGCCGCAATTGATCTGCACCGTGAAGGCGACCATCTGTTCGCCCATGCCGAGCCTGAGCGCCGCAACCCGTGCCGGGTTCATCTCGTCGGCGATCACGTTGACGCAGCCGAGGATGACCTGGTCGAAGGCGGTGGGCGCGAAAGGCTGCCGTGCCAGCAGCGGCCGACCGCATTGCACGGCAAGATCGACCGGGGTGAACGGGCCGGGACCGGAGCGCGCCTTCAGGAACGGCGTCCGGCTGCCGTCGACGATAAAGACTGGTCGCGCCATCAGCTCGCCGCCCTCTGCTCACCAAGCTCCTGGAAGAACTGATGCACGTCGGCGGATTTCTTGTAAATCGGGGACAGCGCCTCCGGCGCAAAATCATCGACCTCGATGACTTTGGCGACGGCCTCGTGGGCAGCGGCAAGCTTCTCGCCGTCGGCCTCGGTGATAACGCCCTTCTTGACCGCCTCCTTCCAGTCATGCAGACGCGCCGCGCGCAGCTGCTTAGCGGCATCCTCGGCCTCGGTGACGAGGCGGAAGGCTTTCTCCAGCCTTGCGATGCCGCCGTCATCCTCGACAAAGGCGAGGTCCGGCGTCAGGCGGTCGCGCGCCGCCGACGGCGATAGCACGAGCTGCGCGCATTGCTGCACGACGCGGTCCGTCGGGCCCGTGACGCGGGCGCCGAACGGCTGGATCAGGAATTTCAGCAGCCAAGCCATCGGGCGGTTCGGCAGATTGGCGAAGATTTCCGCAAAGCGGTTCTCGATGGTCTTGAAGCCGGATGCCATGCACCATTCGAGCGCGGGAAGATCCGCCTTCTGCCGGCCCTCGTCCTGCCAGCGTTTCAAAGCAGCGGAGAGCAAATACAGCTCGGACAGGATGTCGCCGAAGCGTGCCGAGAGCATCTCCTTGCGCTTCAGCGCGCCGCCGAGGGTGAGCAGCGCCATGTCGGCGCACAGCGCGAACGCCGACGAATAGCGCGACAGCTGGCGATAGAACTCGGTCGCATCGCCGGCATCCGGCGCCGGTGCGAACATCCCAAAACTCCAGCTGCGGCCCCAGGCGCGGAACATGGTTGCAAAGCTGTGGCCGACATGCTTCCAGAACGCGGTGTCGAACGCGGTCAGACCCTTGTCGCGGTCGGTCTCGCCGAGCGCGTTCATCTCCAGCAACAGATAGGGATGCGCGCGGATCGCGCCCTGCCCGAACACGATCAGATTGCGGGTCAGGATGTTGGCGCCCTCGACCGTGATGCCGACCGGCACCGAGCGGTAGAGCCCGCCGAGATAATTCTGCGGCCCGTCGATCACGGCTTTGCCGCCATGGATGTCCATGGCGTCATCGATCGCGATCCGCATCCGCTCGGTGGCGTGCAACTTCATGATCCCGGAGATGACGGCGGGATGATGCCCCTCGTTCAGTGCGGCGCAGGTCAGCCGCCGTGCGGCGTCGAGCAGATAGGCCGTGCCGGCGATACGCGCGAGCGGCTCCTCGATGCCTTCGAATTTCGAGATCGAGATGCCGAACTGCTCGCGGACGCGGGCATAGGCGCCGGTGGTACGCGCGGCATAGGCAGCGCCGGCCGCCGACAGCGACGGCAGCGAGATGCCGCGGCCGGCGGCAAGCGCCGTCATCAGCATCTTCCAGCCCTGACCGAGCCGTGCCTCGCCGCCGATGATGTAGTCGAGCGGGATGAAGACGTCCTTGCCCCAGTTCGGGCCGTTCTGGAACACCTGCATCGCCGGCAGATGGCGGTGGCCGATCGACACGCCCGGCAGATGGGTCGGGATCAGCGCGACGGTGATGCCGAGCTCTTCCTCGCTGCCGACGAGGTGATCGGGATCATAGGCCTTGAAGGCAAGGCCGAGCAGCGTCGCGACCGGGCCGAGCGTGATGTAGCGCTTGTGCCAGTTGAGCCTCAAGCCGAGCACCTCACGGCCTTCGAAATTGCCCTTGCAGATGATGCCGGTGTCGATCATCGAGGCGGCGTCGGAGCCTGCCTCCGGGCTGGTCAGGCCGAAGCAGGGAATGTCCTGTCCGGAGGCGAGGCGCGGCAGCCATTTGTCCTGCTGCTCCTTGGTGCCGAAGCGCATCAAGAGCTCTCCGGGCCCGAGCGAGTTCGGCACCATCACGGTGACGGCCGCGGTCAGCGAGCGCGACGAGATCTTGCGCACCACCTCGGAATGCGCGTAGGGCGAGAAGCCGAGGCCGCCGAATTCCTTCGGGATGATCATGCCGAAGAATTTTTTGGCCTTGATGAAAGCCCAGACCTCGGGCGGCAGATCGCGCCATTCCCAGTTGATCTTCCACTCGTCGAGCATCCTGCAGAGCTCGTCGACCGGACCGTGCAGGAAGGCTTGCTCTTCCTCGGTCAATCTGGCCGGCGCGAACGCCAGCAATTTCGACCAGTCGGGGTTGCCGGTGAATAGATCGGCGTCCCACCAGACGTCGCCGGCTTCCAGCGCCTCGCGCTCGGTGTCCGACATCGTCGGCAGCACGCCACGCGCCCAGGAGAAGATCGGTTTTGTCATATAGTCGCGGCGGAAGCTCATGGCGGATCCCTCATGAAACGGCGGCGCGGATGGGTGATCTTATCGGAAAGTGCCGTTCACCGGTGAACACTTCGCTTCGCAGATAAAGCGAAATTGACGCGGCCCAGGCGCCATTCTGTTAACGGCAGGCCACGGGTTCAGTTCCGAAAGCTGAGCTGCGACAATCAGGTAGCCGGGGATGGCGCAGACGCCATCCCCATGCAGGACGAGCTAGGCGGGCCCCGCTCCCTGGGTTGCGGTATAGACCGCGTAGAGCGACTGGCTTGCGGCCATGAACAGACGGTTGCGCTTGGGACCACCGAAGGTGATGTTGCCGCAGACCTCGGGCAGCCGGATGCGGCCGAGCAGCTTGCCTTCCGGCGACCACACCGTCACGCCGCTGTAACCGACCGCGCGACCGGCATTGCTCGAGCACCAGACATTGCCGTTGACGTCGCAGCGGATGCCGTCCGGTCCGCACTTCACGCCGTCGATCGTGAAATCGCTGAACCGCTTGCCGTTGGAAAGCTTGTTGTCGGCGCCGACATCGAACACGAAAACGTCGCCCTTGCCGCCGGGTCCGCTATCGCCCGGTCCCTTGCCGGTCGAGACCACGTAGAGCTTCTTGTAGTCGGGCGAGAAGCAGAGGCCGTTCGGGTCCGGCACCTGGTCCTCGCTGACCACGAGATCGACGCGGCCGGACGGGTCGATGCGGTAGCAATTGGTCGGCAGCTCGCGCTTGGCCGGGACGAAGCCCGCCGGCTGGCCGATCCGGGGATTGAGCTTGCCGGCCGGATTGCTCGGACCGCCCGCGGCATCAGGCTCGCCCTCATAGAGCTGGCCGCCATAGGGCGGATCGGTGAACCAGTAGCTGCCGTCGGGATGCGCGACGACGTCGTTCGGCGAGTTCAGCCGCTTGCCTTGATAGGAATCCGCGAGCACGGTCGCGGTGCCGTCATTCTCGTAGCGCGTCACGCGACGGGTGAGATGTTCGCAGGACAGCTGGCGGCCCTGGAAGTCGAACGAATTGCCGTTCGAGTAGTTCGACGGCGTGCGGAAGACGCTGACATGGCCGTCATCTTCCGACCAGCGCATCTGCCGGTTGTTCGGGATGTCGCTCCACAGCAGATAGCGGCCCTGCGAACTCCAGGCCGGGCCTTCCGCCCACAACAGGCCGGTATAGAGGCGCTTGATCGAGGTGTTGGGCTGGGCAAGGTCGTTGAAGGACGGATCGACCGCGATGATGTCGGGGTCCCAGAAATAGGTGGTCGGCGCACCGCGCGGACTGAAGTCGCGCGGCGGGCTGGTGATCGTCGTCGGCGGCCCGACCGGCGCGGGCGCGTTCTGGGCCAGCGCGCTGCCGATGCCCGCGACGGCGGCGGCGGAAACCGCCAGTCCCTGAACCAGCGTGCGCCGTGAAACATTCGGATCGCGTTGTTCTTCGTTCGGATCGCTCCGCTCGTGGCGTGTCATCGCATCCTCCCACTCTGTTGGCCGGCCGTTGATCCGGCCTGGCGAGTGGAGGTTAGACTGCTCTCGGAGAGGTTGCGAGTGACGGTTTTTCATCCCCGCGCGCGGAAATTTCACATTGTTGTGGTGCGGGCCGTCGTTGCGGAGCGACGTCTCTTACCGCGCCCCGCTTGCGGGGAGAGGTCGAAATTCAAGCGCAGCTTGAATTTCGGGTGAGGGGGTACAGGTCTCACGACCATCACAACTGGTGGAAGCAGCCCCTCACCCTACCCTCTAAGAGCGAGCTTCGCTCGTCTCGACCCCGTGAAGAACGGGGAGAGGGAGGATAGAGCAGCACTCAATCCGGCCGGATCATCTCGAACATGTTTTCCGGCTTGATCTCGAAGTAGTCGCCGCGGCGGCCGGCGCGGACGATCGGGTGCGCGAGGCCGGTCTGGTAGACGCCGTCCTTGATGAAGGCCTTGTCGATGTGGACGGCCACGACCTCGCCGAGCGTCAGCCAGGCCTCGGCCTTCTTGCCGTCAGCGCCCTGGAGCTGGACGATCTGGCTCACCTTGCATTCGAACGACACCGGGCTTTCGGCGACCCGCGGCACGTTGACAAGCTTGCCGGCGACCTGCGTGAGCCCCGCGAGCCTGAACTCGTCGACATCACGCGCGACATGCGCCGCGGTCGCGTTCATGTGCTTGGCGAGATCCATCGTCGCCAGATTCCAGACGAACTCGCCGGTGTCCTGGATGTTGGCGACGCTATCCTTCCAGTTGGTGGAAGAGAAGCCGATGATCGGCGGCACGTAGCAAAAGGCGTTGAAGAAGCTGTAGGGCGCGAGGTTGACGTTGCCGCCCTTGTCGCGCGAGGAGATCCAGCCGATCGGCCGCGGCGCCACGATGGCGTTGAACGGGTCGTGCTTCAGGCCGTGGCCGTTCTTCGGCTCGTAGAAATGCAGGTCTTTGGCGGTCACGATTGCGTCCTCGTCATTCCGGGATGGTCCGTAAGGACCAGACCCGGAATCTCGAGATTCCACAATGCGCGATTGCGCATTGGGGTTCGATGCTTACGCATCGCCCCGGAATGACAAAGGAGTCAACTGACGAAAATGTCAGTGCTGGCGCTCAAGGGCTGGCGCTCAATTGGCGCGGCCGCGCGGCGACAGGCCGGCGATCACGAAATCGATCATCTGGTCGATGGTCGGGCCCGGCTTGGTGGCACATTGGGCGATCATCTGCGGGTGGAAGAACCGCATCATCGCGGTGCAGGCGCACAGCGAGGCGAGCTGCAGGTCCTTGATCTCGAACTCCCCCGACGCGGCTCCTTGCGCGATCACCTCGCCGATAATGGAGGCGATACACTCCATATGCGCGACGCAGACGTCCCAGTCCTCCTGCATCGCGATCTCGACCATCTCGTGCATCTTGGAATCGCCGACATAGCGCTCGGTGTTCATGCGATTGATGGTCGTCATCATCTGGCGCAATCGTGGCGCCGCCGGCCCTTCCGAGCGCGCGATGCGCCGGGCCTCGATCTCGACCTCGCCCATCAGGCCGCGGGCCACGCCCTCGTGGATCGACTTCTTCGAATCGAAGAAGCGGTACACGTTGGCGGGGCTCATCCGCAGCTCTTTGGCGATGTCGGCGACCGTCGTCTTCTGATACCCGATCTGCCGGAACAAGCGCTCCGCCACCACGAGAATCCGCTCGCGGGTGTCGGTTTCGCTATGTTCCGAGATCAGCGTCATGTTGGGCCTGCTCAATCTTCAATTATTCGGCCGCTTCAGCAAGCGAAAATGCGCGTTGCGCATCGCCGGCATGCTGCGGCGCAGTATCGGTTTGCTCGGAGCCGCTTTCCTCGAGGGTCTTGCGGAACCAGAGGGCGTAAAGGCCCGGCAGATACAGCAAGGTCAGGAAAGTCGCAACAAACAAACCGCCCATGATGGTGATCGCCATCGGGCCCCAGAACGCCGAGCGCGACAGGGGGATCATGGCGAGGATGGCGGCCAGGGCCGTCAGCACCACCGGCCGGGCGCGCCGGACGGTGGCTTCGACGATCGCCTCGCGCCGGGTCAGGCCGGACGCCACGTCGCTCTCGATCTGGTCGACCAGGATCACGGCGTTGCGCATGATCATGCCGGCGAGCGCGATCAGGCCGAGCAGCGCCACGAAGCCGAACGGCTGGTTGGCGACGTTGAGCCCCAGCGAGGCGCCGACGATGCCGAGCGGCGCGGTCAGGAACACCAGGAACAGGCGCGAGAAGCTCTGCAGCTGGATCATCAGCAGCGTCAGCATCACCATCACCATCACGGGGAAGAGGATGAAGATCGACGCATTGCCCTTGGCGGATTCCTCGAACGCCCCGCCCGGCTCGATCCGGTAGGCCGGCTCGAGATGGGCCTGGACGTCCTTCAGCTTCGGCGAGATCTGGTTGGTGACGTCGGGCGCCTGCACGCCGTCGACGACGTCGGAGCGCACGGTGATCGCCATGTCGCGGTTGCGCCGCCACAGGATCGGCTCCTCATGCGCATATTCGATCTTGGCAATCTGCTGCAGCGGGACGGCGACGCCGTTGCGCGTGGTGATGGTGAGATCGCCGACGCGGCCGAGATCGAGCCGCTCGGACGGCACCGCGCGGGCGACCACGCCGACTTTCTCGATGCCGTCGCGGATCGTGGTGACCGGCGCGCCCGAGATCAACATAGCCAGCGCCTGCGAGACGTCCTGCGGGGTCAGGCCGAGCGCGCGCGCCCGATCCTGGTCGACGGCGAGCTTCAGGTAGGGCGATTGCTCGTTCCAGTCGAGCTGGACGTCCTTGACGTTCTTGTTCTGGCGCATGACGTCGCGCACCTGGTAGGCGATGTCGCGCACCTTGTTGGCATCGGGGCCGATCACGCGGAACTGGACCGGGAAGCCGACCGGCGGACCGAAATTGAAGCGGTCGACCCGGACCCGCGCCTCGTTCAAAGCGCCGTCGGCGGCAGCCTGCTCGATCTTGGCCTTGACGCGCTCGCGCGCCTCGACGTTCTTGGCGAGGATCACGATCTCGGCAAAGGCCTCGTTCGGCAGCTGCGGGTTGAGGCCGAGCCAGAAGCGCGGCGAGCCCTGGCCGACATAGGCGGTGTAGGTCTGGATGTCGTCATCGCCCTTCAGCAGCCCTTCGGCCTGCTTCACCGCCTTCTCGGTGACGTTGAAGGCGGTGCCCTCGGGCAGACGCAGCTGCAGGAACAGCTCGGGCCGCTCCGACAGCGGGAAGAACTGCTGCTGGACGTGGCCGAACGCAACGATGGAGGCAACGAAGACGCCGACGGTCGCCGCCACCACCTTGATGCGGTGATCGACGCACCACTGCACGACGCTGCGCAGGCCGCGATACATCCGCGTCTCGTAGATCGCGTGCGGATCGTGGTTCTGGTGCACCTTGATGTTGGGCAACAGCTTGACGCCGATATAGGGCGTGAAGATCACCGCGACGAACCAGGAGGCGACCAGCGAGATCGCCACGATCCAGAAGATGCCGCCGGCATATTCGCCGACCGCAGAATTGGCAAAGCCGATGGGGAGGAAGCCAGCGGCCGTGACCAGCGTTCCCGTGAGCATCGGAAACGCGGTGGATTCCCAGGCAAAGGACGCCGCCTTCATGCGGTCCCAGCCCTGCTCCATCTTCACGACCATCATCTCGACCGCGATAATGGCGTCGTCGACCAAAAGGCCGAGCGCAATGATCAGCGCGCCGAGCGTGATACGGTGCAGGTCGAGCGACATTGCGTTCATCACGATGAAGACGATGCCGAGCACCAGCGGCACCGACAGCGCGACCACGATGCCGGTGCGCCAGCCGAGCGCGACAAAGGAGACGAACAGCACGATCGCGAGCGCCTCGACGAAGGAGTGCACGAACTCGCCGACGGCGTGCTCGACCACCTTGGGCTGGTCGGCGATCTGCTGGACATCGACGCCCTGCGGCACCGCCTTCAGGAACTCGGCGGTCGCCTTCTGGACCTCCTTGCCGAGCTCGAGGATGTTGGCGCCCTTGGCGGTGACGACGCCGATGCCGAGCGCCGGCTTGCCTTCCTGACGCACCTTGAAGCTCGGCGGATCGACATAGCCGTGGCTTACGGTCGCGATATCGCCGAGCCGGAACACGCGGCCGTTGCTCTCGACCGGCGTCTCGGCAACCGCCTTGACGCCGTCAAGCGCGCCGGTGACGCGCAGCGGCACGCGCTGCGATGAGCTCTCGACGGTACCGGCCGGGGTGACGTTATTCTGCTTGGCGAGCGAATCGAACAGCGCCTGCGGCGTGATGCCGAGCGTCGCCAGCTTGGCATGCGAGAACTCGACGAAAATACGCTCGTCCTGGGTGCCGTACAGATCGATCTTGGTGACGCCGGGCACCTTCAGCAGGCGCTGGCGAAAGCCCTCCGCGACCTTCTTGAGCTGCGCATAATTGGCGCCGTCGCCGGTCATCATATAGAGGATCGAATCGACGTCGGAGAATTCGTCGTTGACGACGGGACCGAGGATGCCGGAGGGCAGCTCGCCCTGCACATCGACCAGCTTCTTGCGCAACAGATAGAAGAGATAGGGTACGTCCTTCGGCGAGGTCGAATCCTTGAAGGAGACCTGCATCGCCGTGAAGCCCGGCTTGGAATAGGTCTGCACCTTGTCGAAGAACGGCAGCTCCTGCAGTTTCTTCTCGATCGGATCGGCGACCTGCATCTGCATTTCCTGCGAGGTCGCGCCCGGCCACATCACCGAGACGTTCACCACCTTGACGGTGAAGAACGGATCCTCGGCGCGGCCGAGCTTCTCATAGGAGAAGAAGCCGGCGGCGGCGAGGATGATCATCAGGAACAGGACCAGCGTCGGATGGCTGACCGCCCAGGCCGAAAGGTTGAAGCGCTTCATCGAACTCTCCAAGTTCTAGACCAGTCCCAGAACCGTTTCCGCTGCTATGCGAGGGTTAGAACGACAGCGACGACACGACCCGCACCTTCTGGCTCGGATCGAGTTTCTGCACACCGAGGGCGACCACCTTGGCGCCATCGTCGACGCCGCCGGAGATCACGACGTTGTTGCTCTCATAGGCCTTCACCTTGACCGGCTTCAGCGCGATGTCGCCCTTGTCGTCGACGATGTAGAGCGAGGGATCGCCGCCCTGGCTGTACAGCGCCGACAGCGGCAACTTGGCGACGCGCTCGCTCGCCTTGTCGGCCAGCGTCAGCGTCGCGGTCATGCCGAGCGAGACCGCCTCGTCCGCGTCCGGCAGCGAGAATTTTGCGAGATAGGTGCGGGTGGCGGGATCGGCCTGCGGCGCGACCTCGCGCAGCCTGGCGGCATAGCTCTTCTTGGCGTCCGACCACAGCGTCACCGTGGCTACGCCCGACCTGGCACGAGCAAGAAGCGTCTCGGGGATCGCGACGACAGCTTCCTTCTCGCCAAGTCGGGCGACACGGATCGAAGCCTGGCCCGCGGCAACCACCTGGCCGGGCTCGATCATGGTCGCTGTGACGACACCCCGGGTGTCGGCCACCAGCGTTGCATAAGAGAGGGAATTCCTGGTCAGCTCGACCGAGCGCTCGGCACGGTTCAGCCGCGCGCGGGCCTCGTCGCCGGCGGCCTTGGCGGAATCGAGTGCCGCGTCGGTGGTCCAGCCCTTGGCCTTCAGATCCTTGGCGCGCTGCTCGGCGGCGGCGGCCTGCGCCAGCACGCCGGTGGCGGCGCGGAATTCCGCCTCCGCCTGCTCGGCCTGCAGCTTCAGGTCGACCTCGTCGAGGGTGGCCAAGGGCTGGTCGACGTCGACTGTCTGTCCGACCTCGACCAGCCGCTTGGCCACCTTGCCGGCGACCCGAAAGCCCATATCGGCTTCGATACGGGGCTTGATGGTGCCGACAAAGCTGCGCTCAGGGGTTTCAGCTTCATAATGGACGGTCGCCACCAGAACGGGGCGCCCCGGATCGGCGTTTTCAGCCGCCTTTTCATTGCAGCCGGTCAGCGCGAACACCGCGAAAGCCAATGATGCTCCCGTCAAGAGCCTGTAATAGCTCGAGAAAACGGAACGAACGAACATCTGAAATCTCCTTCAGGCTGACGACTGATGAAGAGTATCGATTTATCACTGATAAATGTCAATATTCGTCAGTGATAACCTATTCGTGAGGTTGGCCGTGATCAGGCTCCTCCGCCCGATACCTCGACTTTCGCTTCCGTCCTTTACGGTCCCGGAAGCACCGGCGTGCGAGGTTGCGGCGATGTCATGGATCTTTGCCCTTGGTTACGCCGGCTTCTTGGTCTGGTCGGTAGGCAGAGCGCGCGAACGCGCGGCTGAACATGCTGCGACTGGAATGCTGCGTTCGCCCCTCTATTGGTCTGGCGTAGGGCTCATCGGCGTTTTGGTCGCGCTGACGTTCGCCGAGCCGCTACGCCCTGGCACAGGGCGGCGTCCTGATGTGGGCTTGGCTTGCCGCGCTCGGCACCACGCTGGTCGCGATCTTCTTCGTGCGCCGCGCGCTGAAGTGGCGCTATCCGATCTAGCTAGCCCGGTCGCAGGATGGGTAGAGCGCAGCGAGACTCATCATCTCGCCGCGGTTGCCCAATGCTCTACCCATCGCAACCCGTCACGGCGCACGCGTCATCGCTACTTCGCGCCGGCGAACTCGGTCTTGGTCTCGTGGCTGCCGAGGAAAACCAGCAGGCCCGCGGCGAGCGGCAACAGCGACAACACCAACAGGCCGGTCGACGTGCTGCCGGTGGCTTCCTTGACCCAGCCGATCAGATAGGGCCCGCCGAAACCGGCGAGGTTGCCGATCGAGTTGATCAGCGCGATCGCGCCGGCGGCAGCGGTGCCGGAGAGCCAGGCGGTCGGCAGCGTCCAGAACACCGCGAAGGTGCAGAACACGCCGATCGCGGCGACCGTCAGCACCACCATCGTCATGACCGGATCGGTGATGTAGCTGGAGACCGCGAGCGCCAGCGCGGTCAGCAGCAGCGGCGCGCCGACATGGAACACGCGCTCGCGGGTGGCATCGGAACGGCGCGCCCACAGGATCATCGCGACGGTGCCGAATGCGTACGGGATCGCGGTGACGAAGCCGGTCTGCGCGTTGGTCAGACCGAACGCCTTGACGATCTGCGGCAGCCAGAACTGCATGCCGTAGAGCGAGGCGACGAAACCGAAATAGATCGCGCTGAGCGCCAGCACCTTGGGCGAGGACAGCGCCTCGCCCAAGGTGAAATGCTTCGCCGCCTGCTTGGCCGCGACCTCGGCGTCGAGCTTTGCCTTGAGCCACGCCTTCTGCTCGGCCGAGAGCCACTCGGCCTTCTCCGGCCGGTCGGTCAGATAGAACCAGGTGACGATGCCGAGCAGCACCGAGGGAATGCCCTCGATGACGAACAGCCACTGCCAGCCCTTCAAGCCCATCACGCCGTCGAGGCCGAGCAACAGGCCGGAGATCGGCGCGCCGATCACGGTCGAAATCGGCACCGCGAGCGCGAAGGCGGCGAGGAAGCGCGCACGATACTCGGCCGGATACCAGTAGGTCAGATAGAGGATGATGCCGGGGAAGAAGCCGGCCTCGGCGACGCCGAGGAAGAAGCGCAGCGCGTAGAAGCTGTGCTCGTCATAGACCGCCGCCATCAACGCCGAGAGGACGCCCCAGCTCACCATGATGCGGGCGATCCACTTGCTGGCGCCGAACCGCTCCAGCGCCAGATTGCTCGGCACCTCGAAGATGAAATAGCCGATGAAGAAGATGCCGGCGCCGAACGAGAACACCACCGGCGAGAACTTCAACTCGCTGTTCATGGTGAGCGCAGCGAAACCGAGATTGACGCGGTCGAGATAGGAGAAGAAGTAGGCCAGGATCAGGAACGGGATCAGCCGCCAGGAGATCGCGCGGATCGTCGACGTCTCGATCTCGCTGCGGGCGCCGCGATCGGGCGCGATGGTAGCTGTCTGGCTCATGAGCTTTCCCCGGGTGTTGCTTACCGTGAGGATTATTGGCTGGCCCCACATTGAGCAATGGCAAAAACTCATAGCTCACAGCGCAAACGGGAAACCTGTGCGTTTTGTGCACGGCGTCATTGCGAGCGAAGCGAAGCAATCCACTTATCCGCTTGTGGCGCGATTGCTTCGCTGCGCTCGCAATGACGGAGCCACCCTATTCAGCCAGCTGGAAGCGCTCGAAGCGGTCGAGCTCTTCCTCGATGCGCCGCTTCAGCTCCTTGCGTGCCGCCTGCTTCTTGCCGTTGCCGACCCAGCTCCATTTCTGCATCAGGAGCTTCTTGTTCTGCCGGTCGGTCTTGAGGTCGAGGGCGGCGACGACGTCGTCGCCGACCAGCACCGGCAGCGCGAAATAGCCGAACAGGCGCTTCTCCTTCGGCACATAGGCCTCGAAACGGTGGCCATAGCCGAAGAACAGCTCGGTGCGCTTGCGCTGGATGATCAGCGGATCGAACGGCGAGAGGATGTGGACCAGGGTGGGATCACCCTCGCCGGTCGCGTCCAGCACCTCGGGCCGCGCCCAATGCTCCTGCTTGCCGGCGCCATCGAGCGCGATCCGCACCAGCTCCTTGCGGCGCACCCTCGCCTCGATCAGGCTGCGCACCGCCTTCTTGCTCGGCGCGTCGAGATGGCAGATCGAATCCAGGCTGACGATGCCCTGTGAGCGCAGCGCGCGGTCGAGCAGATAGGCCGTCCGGGCCGAGGCCGGGGCCGGCTTCGGCGGCTTGTCCCAGCCGAAGTGCCGGGTCATCAACTCATAGGTCTTCAGCATGCCGGCGCGCTCGCTGATCGTGACCACGCCGCCGTAGAAGGCGAGCTGCAGCGCGCGCTTGGAGGGCTTGCGGCTCTGCCAGAGATGCTCCTTCTCGGTCAGCACGTCGTCATCGATGTCGCGGATCGTCAGCGGACCGGCACGAAGCAGCCGCAGCACCTTGCGCGTATCCGCCGGGGTCACCGACGAGAACCATTTGTGGCCCTCGCGCTTGTGCGCCTTCATCGCCGGCAGGAAGAAGCCGATGTCCTTGGACGGAATGTAGGACAGCGCGTGCGTCCAGTACTCGAACACGCTCTTGTCCCGGCTCTGCGCCTGCTTGAGGTCGGCGCGGCGGTAGTCCGGAATGCGGCTGAACAGGATGTGGTGATGGCAGCGCTCGATCACGTTGATGGTGTCGATCTGCACATAGCCGAGATGATCGACGGCGGCCGCCACCGCTGACGCCCCCTCGCCGAACGGCACCTGGGTATCGAGCCGCTGCGCGCGCAGCCAGATATGGCGGGCCACAGCATTGTTCAACGAAAGGGGTTCGGCGGCGCGGGACATTGCCCCAGCAATGTAGTGAGATTCGCGCAGCTGTGGAGAGCCGCGCGGCGGAAATCAGCTCCGCATCATTCGGAACGGCTACGTCGATCCGACGACCCGCCGCAACCACGGAACGTCCCCGATCGCCGCCGCGAGCGCGGCGCTTTCTCCATGGAAGATGCGGGACGAATGACCGCCGACCGGAAACCAGCCACGGCCATCTTCGACGTCCCGCCGATATTCCTCGAAGCCGATGCTGCCGTCCGGGCGAAGGAAGATATCGACGCAGCGCGAGGCAGCTTCGTCATTGATCGAGCGGAGGACACGATTGACGTTGGCCATGATGTCCTCGCTTCCCGTCTGCCTGCCTGGCGCAAGGCGGGGCGGCACACCCAACCGTGACCCAGATCACATTCCGGGCTTTGAACCGGTCCTATTCTTCCAGCATCAAAACGACAGCAAGCCGGATTGGCTAGCCCGACATTTGAGGACGAAAACCATGACCCGCTCTTTTTCCTTGTCTTTTCTGACGATCGGCGCCGCGCTGTCGATGACGGCGGGCGTCGCACTGGCCGGCAGCGAGGCCGTTCCTGCCGCACAGATTCTCAATGCGCTGAAGCCGAAGTCGGCCACCCGCGGCCTTTCCGCCGGCACGCAGGTCGACCTCGCGGCTTCCGCCAAGGAGGCAAGCTTCCTCAACACCGTCCGCAACCGGCAGACCCGTTCGTTGTCGCGCGTTGAACGCCAGGAGATCGCCGACATCGCGGCGAACAAGCCGAAGATCGATCTGGAGATCCACTTCGACTACAACTCGGCCGACATCAGCAAGGGCTCGACCCAGGCGGTGCAGGAGCTCGGCAAGGCACTGTCCGATGCCAGCATGAAGGGCTCGACCTTCGTCGTCGCCGGCCACACCGACGCGATCGGCGGCGAGGCCTATAACCAGGACCTGTCGGAGCGCCGCGCCGACACCATCAAGAAATTTCTGGTCGAACATTACGGCCTGAACGGCTCGGATCTCGTGACGGTCGGCTACGGAAAGACCCGGCCGAAGGACCCGAGCGCGCCGATGGACCCGACCAATCGACGCGTGCAGGTCGTCAACATGGATACCAAGACCGCCTCGCAGTAATCTCCCGCAGCCCCGATCCGCCTGCCATGCCCGGCAGGCGGATCACTACTTCAAAGACCGTCATATCCAGCCCTGAAACAGCATCAGGCGGTTGAACGTCGCCATCGACGTCTCGATGACAGCGGCCGTGACCGGCAGCATCGCAACAAACCCTACGCATCCAACCGCAACGAACGCCCACAGCAGCCAGCGCGGCGCACCCTTGCGCGTCAAGGCGTAGACCAGCACGAAACTCGCGGTGGTCGCCGCGGGGAGATAGTAATAGATGAAACCGAGCGTGCGCGGCAGCAGCGCCCAGGCGAGATACGGGCCGAGGTAGAACGCCAGCACGAGAAATGCATCACGGCCGCGCCCGACGATCCAGTCGCGCAGCGCAATGATCAGCGCGATCAATGCCGGCCACAGCACCACCGGGTTGCCGAGAAGCACGATCGCGGCGAACCTGTCATCGCCGACCTTCTCGAACAGGTACCAGACCGGGCGCACCAGGAACGGCCAGGACGGCCATGAGCTCATATAGGTGTGGCCCGCGATGGCGGCCGTGGTGTTGTCGGCAAAGATGCGACGCTGCGCCTCCATGATATCCGTGAACGAGAGGCCGTAGAGCGGCACGAAGGTCGCGAGATAGACGGCCGCCGGGATCAGCACGAAGCAGACCATGAAGTGCGGAACACGAAAATCCGGCCACAGCTCCGGCCGGTACCAATCCTCCGCATTGGCGTCGGCAAAGCGCGTGCGCCAGCCCTGCATCAAGCGGATCGCAGCGACGATCGCGATGCAGGTCGCGAGCACGAACAGCCCGCTCCATTTGCAGGCACTGGCAAGCCCCGCGAACAGCCCCGCCAGCGCAAGGGCGAATTGCGGCTGCTGTTGCCTGAAGCCGTGGACGAACGCCGCGATCGCGAACAGGCCGAAAGCGAGCGCGAAAATATCCAGCATCGCGATCCGCGACTGCACGAACAGCATCTGGTTGAAGAAGGCGAGCAGCGCGGCAGCGATCGCGCGTTGCTGCGACGCGAACAGCGCAAGCCCGCCGAGATAGACGCCGACCAGCGCCAGCGCACCGAACAGCGCCGCGGGATAGCGCCATCCCAGCGGCCCATCGCCGAATGCCTTGATCGAGAGGGCGATGATCTCCTTGGCAAGCGGCGGATGCATCGGATTGAGGATCGGGCCCTCGCGCACCGGCAGCAGCATCTGCCGCGCCGCCGGCACGTAATGCACCTCGTCGAAATAGAGCTTGTCCGGCGCCGTGATCCCGAGCAGCAGCACGACATGGGCGACGATGAAGACGATTGCTGCGACGATCGCCGTGCGCGCGGCGGGACGTCGCGGAACAGAAGGAGATTTGGATACGGTGTTCAAAGGGCAAGCATGGTGCGAGGGGAACACAGCTTGTGACAAATATACGATATCAGCTGCATCCGCGATCCGTCGCCACGGTCATGTGACGGAACCATCGATGCCCATACTGTCATGCCCCGCTTCATGCGGGCATCGAGTACGCCGCGGCCTGTCGGCCGAGCACCGAAATCTCTGGAATGCTGGATCGCCCGGTCCCGTCTACGCCAAGGCTTCGACGAGGCCACGAATCCCTGGCTCGCCGAAGCTTTAGCGAAGGCGGCGAGCCGGGCGGTGCCAGCGAAGCCCTGCCTTACGCCGCCGCGTCGCCCTCATAGGCCTGGCGCAGACCTTCGATATCGAGCTTGATCATCCCGAGCACGGCCTGCATCACGCGCGCAGCGCCGCCGGCGTCGGACCCGCCGAGATATTGGCGGACCGCCGCCGGCACGATCTGCCATGCGACGCCATAGCGATCGCGCAGCCAGCCACACTGCTCGGCGGTGCCGCCGGCCGCGAGCAACGCGTCCCACAGGCGATCGACCTCGGCCTGGTCGACACAGTCGATCGCGAACGAGACCGCGTGGGTATGCTCCATCCTCATCCCGCCGTTCAGCGCCATGAAGCGCTGACCGGCGAGCGTGAATTCGACCAGCAGCACCGTGCCGGCCTTTCCGCCGGGGCTGTCGATGACATTCTTCTGGACGGTCTCGATCCGCGAACCGGGCAGCAGCGAGACGTAGAAGTTCGCGGCCTCCTCGGCCTCGCCGTTGAACCACAGGCAGGGAGATACCTTCGACATGCTGAGCTCCTCGTGATGGCGGGATGCGATCAGGCGGTCGCCGCGGCGGACTGCGCCTTCATCGCCGCCTCGACGTCCATCCACATCACTTCCCAGATGTGACCATCGGGATCCTCGAAGCTGCGGCCGTACATGAAGCCGTAATCCTGCTGCGGCGACGGATCGGCGCTGCCGCCCGCGCCCGTTGCCTTGGCGACGTAGCCGTCGACCGCGTCGCGGCTGTCGGCGGACAGGCAGATCAGCACTTCGCTCGTGGTTTTGGTGTCGGCAATTTTCTTCGGGGTGAATTCGCGGAACTTGTCGTGCGTCAGCAGCATGACGTGAATCGTGTCGGAGATCACCATGCAGGAGGCGGTGTGGTCGGAAAATTGCGCGTTCTTGGTCGCGCCGATCGCCTCATAGAAGGCGGTCGCGTGGGCGAGATTGCTGACCGGCAGGTTGACGAAGATCATTGTCGGCTTGGCCATGAAAGGCGCTCCTTTTCGCGGGGTTGTGCCCCGAGGACGAACCGCCTCGCCGCGTCCCGACATCACCGCGCCGATTTTTCTTGCGGCGTCCTGCCGCAGGGTGACGTCAGGTCACAATCGGTGTCGGCATGGTCAGGAATGCCCGCGTCACATGCCAGAACAGCTCCCGATTGGTGGCAAGCGCCACCGAATGGGCGGTGCCGGGCAGGATGATGAACTGCCGATCGCCGTTCGGCAGCTTGTTGAAGAACTCCTCGAGGTCCGGAACCGCGGCGATGCCGTCATATTCGCCGCGAACCAGCAGCACCGGCGCCAGCACCCTCTCCGGATGCACCACCGGCAAATTGGCGGTCATGTCGAGATAGGTGCCGGTCGGGATCTGGTCGCCGAACTGCATCTCGACATCGGCCAGCAGCTCGACCACGGCGGGGTCCGACGTGCCGGGCCTGTCGCGGGTCGCGATCGAGCGGATCATGTCGCGGTCGCGCTTGCGCATGTTGTGGCTGCGGTAATAGGCGAGTTGCTCGGCGCGCTTTGCCAGCGTCGGCGAGCCCTCCCCCTTGTAGGTGAAGGCCGCGAACACCAGCCGGTCGATGCGCTCGGGTGCGGCCATCGCGAATGCGCCGGCCCGCAGCGCGCCCGAGGATTCGCCGACGAAGTGATATCGCTCCTGCCCGGTCTCGCGCGCGATCACCTCGACCGCGGCCTTCAGATCCTCGACGCCGCTCGCGATGTCCGCATTGCCCGACGTGCGGCCGGACTTGCCGTAGTTCTCGTGGTCCATGGTCCAGCAATCGAAGCCGTAGCGGGCAAATGTGTTCAGCAGCGAATACTCGCCCTTGCCCGGCACCGTGAGGTCGAACACCCGCGATGTCACCGACGAGCCGTGGACGAAGAACACCACGGGCCGCGCCGGCTCGCCCGGCTTCGGCGCGCCGATCCGCTTGCGGAACATCCACAAGGGGATGTCATCCTTCTTCGCCCAGTATTCGTTGCTCCATATTTCTCCTTCGGCAGGAACCGCGGTGGCGGCCCGTGCCGACGCTGCGCCGAACACGCCGGCGGCCGTTGCAATGCCGATGCCTTTGATCATGCTGCGCCGCGAATGGTCAGATGACATCATGGTTCGCTCCCTTCCGGATTTCTTCGTCCGATACGGCGCGATCGAGCATAGCAGCGGGCATGTCCGGTTGCGCGACGGGCGCATCTCGCCTCCGCCAATCCGATGCACGATTTTGTGAATGCGTTTTCCGGCAAACGGCGCGGACGACGGGCGGACTTGGTCCTAGTCTCCGCGGCGATCCGACCGGAAAAATCCGGCGAGAAGTGGGAGCGAAGAATGAGCAGCAATCTCACCGACGATGAACTTGCCGCCTTGATGCCCTCCGAACTGTGCCAGCACCAGACGCCGATCCCGACCCAGATCGTCTCCAGCGACGAATTCTATCCCGATCCGCAGAACGAACGTCAGCGCGAGGTCGAGGCGCGGCTGCTCGCGATGGCCGACGATCTCGGCGGCAAGCAGGGCCTCGACCGCCGCAGATTCTTCCAGACCGCGGCCGGCATGGCCGCCTGCTTCGTCGCGATGAACCAGGTCTATGGGGAGCTGTTCGCCGTGACGCCGGCGGAGGCCGCGACACCCGCAATGGCGCAGGAGCGCGCCAACTCCCTCAAAGACCAGTTCATCATGGACATGCACACGCATTTCCTGCGCGACGACACCCGCATCATGGGTTTTGTGGAAATGCGCAAGGCGGTCGGCAAGGCCGGCTGGAACAAGGAGCTCAACGATCACGAGCAGACCATCGAGGATCTCAAGTTCGACAACTACAAGAAGGAGATGTTTCTCGATTCCGACACCAAGATCGCGCTGATCTCCTCGGCGCCGTCGGATATCGAGCAGGACTGGTTCCTGACCAACGAGCAGATGGCCGACGCGCGCAAGAAAATGAACGACGAGGCCGGCTCGCGGCGCGTGTTCTGCCACGCCATCTTCACGCCCGGGCAGCCCGGCTGGCTCGACAAGCTCGACGCCGCATTGGCGCTGAAGCCGGAATCCTGCAAGGGCTACACGATCGGCGACAACACCCACAAGGAGATCAGCCGCTACCCCTGGCGGCTGGACGACGAGAAGGTCGCCTACAAGGGTTATGAGAAGATGGTGAAGGCGGGCATCAAGAACGTCTGCGTCCACAAGGGACTGTTTCCGCCCGGGATAGAGAAGCAGTATCCGAATCTGCGCGGCTTCGCCGACGTTGCCGATGTCGGAAAGGCCGCCAAGGACTGGCCGCAGCTCAACTTCATCATCTACCACTCGGCCTATCGCCATGTCGGCGGCGATCCGAAGGTCGCGCTCGCCGAGTTCGAGCGCACCGGCCGCATCGCCTGGACCTCGGATCTCGCCGACATCCCGGCGCAGTACGGCGTCAACAATGTCTATGGCGACGTCGGACAATTGTTCGCGACCACGCTGGTCGCCGAGCCCAATGTCTGCGCCGCGCTGATGGGTACCTTGATCAAGGGGCTCGGCGCCGACCACGTCTGCTGGGGTACCGATGCGCTGTGGACCGGCGCGCCGCAATGGCAAATCGAGGGCCTGCGGCGGCTGGAGATCCCCGAGATGATGCAGAAGAAGTTCGGCTATGCACCGCTCGGCCCCGCCGACGGGCCGGTGAAGACGGCGATCTTCGGCGACAACAACGCCCGGCTCTACAACATCCAGCCGAAGCGCGCGATGCTCGACCTCAAGGGCGATCGCTTTGCGATGATGAAGGCGCAGTATGAGAAGGCTGGCGTAGAGCCGTCGAACACGCGTTACGGCTATGTGGTGCCGAACGGTGTGATCGATCACCGGGTGTTTGCGTAGGGGTTAGGCCCCGTCATTGCGAGCGCAGCGAAGCAATCCATATCTCTGCTCGGGGACAGATGGATTGCTTCGTCACAGCGCAAAATTGCTTGCAATTTTGTCGCGAGCCCCTCGCAATGACGGAAAAGGTCATCGCCCCGTAAATCTCGGCTTGCGCTTCTCGCTGAACGCCCTGGCGCCTTCCTTGAGGTCGTCGCTGTCCTTGATGGCGTCGAGCTGCCGGCGCACCTCGGCGACCGTCTCCAGCGGCCCCTTCGGCATCGCGTCACGGGCGAGCTTCTTGAGCGCCTGCACCACCAGCGGCGCGTTGCCCGCGATCTTGGCCGCCAGCTCCAGCGCCGCCGCAAGGTGCTGCCCCGGTGGCGTGATGCGGTTAACGAAGCCGATCTGGTAGGCCCGCTCGGCCGACAGCTCCTCGCCGACAAGCAGGAACTCCATCGCGATCTTGTGCGGCATGCGGGCCAGCACCGAGGAGACACCGCCGCCGGTGGTGCCGATCTTGGCTTCCGGATAGACGAACCGCGTCGTCTCCGAGGCGACGCAGATGTCGGCCATCTGCACCAGAACGAAGCCGCCGCCCACCACCCAGCCCGACGTCGCCGCGATCACTGGCTTGTCGAGCTCGACACCGAGCCCGGGCACCGCCTGCCACATATTGGCGGGGAAATCCCGGACGTCGGCGCCGACACAGAAGTACTTCTCCTCGGCCGAAGCCAGCACCGCGACGCGGTCATCGCTGTCGCGAAAGCGCCGCCAGGCTTGCTGCAACTCGTCGCACAGCGCATTGTTGAGCGCGTTGTGCGAGGAGACGCGGTCCATCGTGATGGTCGCGACGTGGTCGGCGCTCTCGTAACGCACGAGCGTCATGCTGGCCTCCTCCCCCGGACTGTCATTCCGGGGCACGCGAAGCGTGAACCGGAATCTCGACGCAAATGTCGCGGCTATTTCTTCTCGTCGGGATGGCGGTGCACCGGGTCGACCCACAGCACGGTCTCCGGCTTCTCGATCGGCTCGATATCGAGGTTGATCGCAACCGCCTCGCCGTCGGAGCGCACCAGCACGCATTCCAGCACCTCGTCGCGGCTGGCATTGATCTCCTGATGCGGCACGTAGGGCGGCACGAAGATGAAATCGCCGGGGCCGGCCTCGGCGGTGAACTGCAGCTTCTCGCCCCAGCGCATCCGCGCCTTGCCCTTCACGACATAGATGATGCTTTCGAGATGGCCGTGATGATGCGCGCCGGTCTTGGCATCCGGCTTGATGCTGACGGTGCCTGCCCACAATTTCTGCGCCCCGACCCGGGCAAAATTGATCGCGGCCTTGCGGTCCATGCCGGCGGTCGACGGCACGTTCGGATCGAGCTGGTTGCCGGGAATCACGCGGACGCCGTCGTGCTTCCAGCGCTCGTCGTCGTGATGGTGATGGTCGTGGGAATGGGTGTGATCGTGGGAACCGCTCATCATTCTTGCTTTCGTTGGCCTGATTTCGTGCGTGGAACGCTAGCGAAAAGCAGCCGCGCAGGCGAGCGGAAAATCGGAACCTCGCCGAATCGGAACATCGCCATGTTCCGGCACGTTACCTCAGCGTATTCCGAAGGAGTAATTTCATGGGTAGCGCGACCGATAGGATCAAGGGCACGGCCAACGAGGCGATCGGCAGGTTCAAGCGGCGTCTTGGCAAGGTCACCGGCTCTCCGGCGATGCAGGGCCGAGGCGCGATCCTGGAAGCCAAGGGCAAGGGACAGAAGGCACTCGGCGGCATCAAGAGGATTGTCGGCAGGGTGACCTCAGCGGCTCACTGGCCTCGCTGAACGAGAGATGACACGGCCGCCCCATCAAGCCGGCCGATCGAGCATGAACGACGCTGCTCAGCCGCGCGGGCGCGGATGCGCCAGCACATCCGGGTTCACGACATTGGTCGGCGTGCCGGCCGCGTAGGCCAATATCTGGTCGAAGATGTCGGTGAACTGGATTTCGTACTCGTCGCGCGAGACGTAGCCGAGATGCGGCGTGCAGACCACATTGTCCATGTTGAGCAGCGGGTCCGCCGTGTCGCGCAGCGGCTCCTTCTCGTAGACGTCGATCGCGGCCATGCCTGGCCGGCCGGCACGCAACGCATTGACCAGCGCGCCGGGCTCGATCAGCGGCGCGCGGCTGGTGTTGACGATCAGCGCGGTCTGCTTCATCCGCGCGAGGTCTTCCGCCTTGACGATGCCGCGCGTCGCGTCGACCAGCCGCATATGCAGCGACAGCACGTCGCAGCGGGCGAAGAAATCCGCCTTGCTGGCTGATGTCTCATAGCCGTCGGCACGCGCCTTCGCCATCGCCGGCTCGCGCGCCCAGACCAGCACGTTCATGCCGAACGCCTTGCCATAGCCCGCGACCACGGCGCCGATGCGGCCGTAGCCATAGATGCCGAGCGTCTTGCCGCGCAGCGTATGACCGACGCCGATCTGCCACTTGCCGGACTTGAGTGCCGCCATCTGTTGCGGGATCGCGCGCATCGCCGCGAGGATCATGCCCCAGGTGAACTCGGCAGTGGCGTAGGACGGCGTATCGGCATGCTGGCTCGACGACACGATGATGCCGAGCCGCGTGCAGGTGTCGATGTCGATATGCGGATAGACGCTGCGCTGGCTGATCAGCTTCAGCTTCGGCAGACGTTCGAGCAGCGGGGTGCGGATCTGGGTGCGCTCGCGGATCAGGACCAGCGCGTCGGTATCGCGCAGCCGTTCGGCGAGCGCATCGACGTCCTGGACATGATCGTTCCAGATCTTGACGTCATACCCGTCGAGCTTGCGGTAGCAATCGAGGGTGCGCAGCGTGTCGAAATAATCGTCGAGGATCGAAATCTTCATCGCTGCGCCCCTGTTGCTGTGGGCCGGTTACTTGACGCCCATCGGCTTATTTGACGCCAAGCAGTTCGACGTCGAACAACAGCGTGGCGTTCGGCGGGATCACGCCGCCGGCGCCGCGCGCGCCGTAGCCGAGGTTCGGCGGGATGATCAGGGTGCGCTTGCCGCCGACCTTCATGGTGGCGACGCCCTCGTCCCAGCCCTTGATCACGTGACCCTGGCCGATCGGAAACTCGAACGGCTCGTTGCGATCGACGGAGGAGTCGAATTTCTTGCCCTTCTGGCCGTTCTCGTAGAGCCAGCCGGTATAGTGCATGACGCAGGTCTGGCCGGTCTTCGGCGAGGCGCCGGTGCCGACCTTGCTGTCGATGATCTGGAGGCCTGAAGCTGTGGTCATGGGCTTTCCTGCAGTTTGGGCCGTTGCCGACCCGCTGACAACGGACGTGGAGACTGCCGCCGCGAGGCCGGCGAATGCAGTCTTGATGATCGTGCGTCGGGAAGATCGCATCTTGCACCTCTCGTGAAGGACGGCCGTCTCTAGCCCAGTGCGGGTCGAATCCCTAGCCATTTTTCAGTGACCGGCCATGCCGCCGTCGCGGTCCAGCGCAAAATCGCCGATCAATGGCGACGACGCGCCCGCGATGAGATCACCGATCAGTTGCGCCGCCAGATACGAGTAGGTGATGCCGGTGACGGGCTTCCGCGGGGCAGGACTAGCACCATCCCCGCGACAACACCTTGTTTCCGCCGGCCCCTGATCGGCCGCGACAATCAGTAGCCGAGCGCGCAGCCGTCCTTGCGCGGATCGGAGCCGCCGGTCAGCGTCCCCTTGTCCCAATCGATCCAGATGCCCTGCCCGCCGCCGAGCGGCGCGACCACGCTGGTGGTCTTGTGACCGATCTTCTTCAGGCCTTCGACGATCTCCGCCGGCACAGAGTCCTCGAGCTGGTAGACGCCTTCGTAGTGCAGGCCGCGCGGCATATCGATGGCTTCCTGAATGTCGCAGCCATAGTCGAGCATGTTGGTCAGCACACGGGTCTGGCCGACCGGCTGGTACTGCCCGCCCATCACGCCGTACGGCATCAGCGCACGGCCGTTCCTGGTGACCAGCGCCGGGATGATGGTGTGCAGCGGACGCTTGCCCGGTGCGATGCAATTCGGATGTCCGGGCTGGATGCGGAAGCCGCCGGCGCGGTTCTGCAGCAGGACGCCGGTCTTGTTGGAGACGATCGCCGAGCCGAACGAATGCGCGATCGAATTGATGAACGAGCAGACGTTGCGATCCTTGTCGACCACCGTGATGTAGACCGTCGACGGATTCATCGGCGGCGCGACGTTCGGCAGTTCGAGCAGCCGGTCCATCCGGATGTTCTTGATGTGCTCTTCGGCGAATTCCCTGGCGAGGATGCCGGCAACGTCGACATGCACGTGCTGGGGATCGCCGATATGCTGCTCGCGCATCATGTAGGCGATGCGTGCCGCCTCGGCCTCGAGATGGAAGCGCTCGATGCTGAGCGGCTTGAACTTGGTCAGGTCGAAGCGCGACAGGATGTTGAGCATGACCAGCATGGTGATGCCGGGGCCGTTCGGCGGGCACTGCCAGACGTCGTAGCCCTTGTACATCGTGCCGATCGGCGAGGTCGCCTCGGTCGAGTGCGCGGCGAAGTCCTCGAGCGTGTGCAGGCCGCCGATGCCGCGCAGCGTGTCGACCATGTCGGCGGCGATCTCGCCGCTATAGAAGGCGTCGCGGCCCTTTTGCGCGATCGCGCGCAGCGTCTTGCCGAGCTCGGGCTGGCGGATCACGTCGCCGGCAACCGCGGGCCTGCCGTGCGGCAACAGATAGCGCTCGGTGTTGGTGCCGTTCTTCAGCTTCTCGAAGCCGTTCTTCCAGTCGAAGGCGATGCGCGGCGCGACCACGTAGCCCTCTTCGGCGGCCTTGATCGCGGGCTGCAGCAGCCGGTCGAAGCCGAACTTGCCGTGGTCCTTCAGGATCACGTCCCAGGCATCGACCGCGCCGGGAATGCTGACCGCATGTGCCGAGGTCAGCGGCACCGAATGGATCTTGCGCTCGAGATACCAGTCGGCGGTCGCCGCCATCGGCGCCCGGCCGCTGCCGTTATAGGCGGTGATCTTGCCTTCTCCCCGCGGCTGGATCAGCGCGAAGCAGTCGCCGCCGATGCCGGTCGATTGCGGCTCGATGACGCCGAGCAGCGCGCAGGCTGCAACCGCCGCGTCGGCGGCCGTGCCGCCCTCGCGCATCACCTCGATGGCCGCGAGCGCCGCTTCCGGATGCGACGTCGCCACCATCGCGTTCTGGGCGTGGACCGTGGAACGGCCGGCGAAATGGAAATTCCTCATAACGGAGTGCTCGCTTGATCGTGATGGTCTGATGCGGCTGCGGCGGATGATGCCAAGGGAGTACAAAGTACATGGCACACTCATCCCCGGCTGAGCAATGCCTGGCATGCCAGGGGAATTATCCCGACAATGCATGGCTTTGTGGGTTTCGCCGGCCTGGCCGGCCTGATAAACCCCGGCGATGCCCTTCAAGGTCGCCGCCTTCTACCAGTTCGCCGCGCTGCCGGACTTCCGCGCGCTGCGCGAGCCGCTGCGCGCGTTCTGCGCCGCGCTCGATCTCAAGGGCAGCGTGCTGCTCGCCCATGAGGGCATCAACGGCACCATTGCCGGCACCGACCAAGGCATCGATGACTTCGTTGCGGAGCTCAGGCACGGAGCGCTGTTCGGCGGCCGCCTCGACAATCTCGAGCTGAAGTTCTCCGAAGCGGCGCAGATGCCATTCCAGCGGCTCAAGGTGCGGCTGAAAAAGGAGATCGTCACGCTCGGCGACACCACGGTCGATCCGACGCGGCAGGTCGGCACCTATGTCGATGCCGCCGACTGGAACGAGCTGATCGCCGCGCCTGACATCGTGGTACTCGATACCCGCAACGCGTTCGAGGTCGCGATGGGCACGTTCGAAGGCGCGGTGGATCCCAGGATCGCGAGCTTTGGACAATTCAAGGAATTTGCGGCGCGAAACCTCGATCCGGCCAAGCACCGCAGGATTGCGATGTTCTGCACCGGCGGCATCCGCTGCGAGAAGGCCAGCGCCTATCTGCTCGCGCAAGGTTTTGCCGAGGTCTATCACCTCAAGGGCGGCATTCTGAAATATCTCGAGGAAACCCCGCAGCTGGACAGCCGCTGGCGCGGCGACTGTTTTGTGTTCGACGAGCGTGTCGCGCTCGGCCACGGCCTGCGCGAGCGTGCGGGTGCGCGTTCGAGCGACGCGGAGCGCGAGAGTACCCCCTGCGAGGCTGCCGTCCATGAATGACACGGCCAAGCTGAGCGAGCGGATCGATGCGCTGGAGGTTCGCCTGACCTATCAGGACGAGGCCATCGAGACGCTGAACCAGACCATCACGGCACAATGGAAGCAGATCGACGCGCTGACGCGCCAGATCGCCGAGTTGCGCGACCGGCTTCAGGAGGCCGAACGCCAGGCGCCCGGCCCCGCCAACGAACGCCCACCGCACTATTGATCGGTGCCGCCGGACCGCGGCAGCACCAGCTACATGTTGCTCACCTGACGCATCGGCTTCGCGCCGCTGAAGAACAGGCTGGACAACCGCTGCACCATCGCCGTGGCGCGGCTGCCTTCGAGACCAGGGCGAACGCACAGCAGGCGCTTCTGCAACGGAAGCTCCGGAAGATAATAGTCCTTCGCCGAGATCAGCGAGGACGGGATCATCCGCTCGGGGCACGCCGTCAGGCCGTACCCGGCCCGGGCGGCTTCCAGTCGCAGCTGGTGGTTCGGGCTCCTGAACACGATCTTGTACGTGATGTTGTGCTTGGTGAGCGTCCGGATCATCCAGTCGTCACCTGGCCAGGCCAGGATCGGGATCGGGGCGCCCGGCCGCAGCACAAAATCGCGCGATCGCACCCACACCGACCGCTCCTCGGCTTCGGCGGCGATCGTCACCTCGTCTTCGTTCTCCTGCGAAGGGTTGCTGTAGACGAACGCGATGTCGATGTAGCCGTCGATCACCCCCCTGATGACGGCCGGTGACATGTCGGCGTGCAGCAGAACGTCGGCGAGTGCATCGGAGGGATGCAGCTTCAGGAATTCCTCCGCGAGCATCGTGCTGATTCCCAGCCGCAACGGCTGGGGTCCTTCATGATTGCCGCCGAGCCGAAGCAGTTGATCGTTGGCTTCGAGGATGCGCCTCGCCTGCTGCACGGCGACCTTGCCGAGCTCGGTGGTCGTGGTGCCGTTTGCGGTTCTGACGAAGAGTGCGCCACCAATCAGGCTTTGCAGGCGCTTGACCTGCGAACTGATCGCCGGCTGGCTGAGGCCGAGACGCTCCCCGGCTTTCGACAGGCTGCCTGTCTCCGCGATCGCAACGACGGTACGAACGATTTCAGTAGGAATATTCAAATGCTGACGCGGTCTATGCATCGCGAGCCCTCCAGTCTCAGCACGGGACGCAATTCCAATCTCCACAGTATGCCATCAGGCTATACTAACATTTGGTTGCACTTTCGTTTAGCCACAATTACCCGCCAAGGCACTGATATTGCAGGTCATATGTATTGTTACGTGCATTGCTCCGCATATCACGGTATCCAACAACTACATCTCCACACGCTGCAGCACCTCAACCGCACCACACCCCGGGTTTTTGCGGGTATCGCATCAAATATTCTGATCGCCCCATAATGCTTCACTGACCCGATAAGTCTGAATTGCGGCCGCTGATTCGTGAAAGCGTTTTCATAGTTTTCCTTAATCAAAGCCTCGCAACGTGACGTCGTCGTTGGCGTTTCGAGGTGTGTTGCAATGACCAGTTTTTTTCGCTGCCGAAGCGGTGCGTCCGCCGTCGAATTCGCGCTGATGCTGCCGCTGTTTCTTGCCTTCATTTTCGGCATCATCGTCTTCGGCTCGTATCTCGCCATGGTGCATGGCGTTCAGCAACTCGCCGCCGAAGCGGCGCGGTCATCCATCGCGGGAATGACCGACACCGAACGCAACAGCCTCGCGACGAGCTATGTCACCGCCAACGCGTCGACCTATCCATTGCTCGTTCCCGGCAATCTCACGGTCAATGCCGCGCCGTCTCCATCGAATGCCAACGTCTACGTCGTGACGGTCAACTACAACGCGGCCGGCAACTTCATCTACAAGCTGCCCTTCGTCCCCGCCCCGGCGAGCACCATCGTCCGCTCCGCGGCGATTCAGTACGGGGGATTTTAGGATGAGAGGCGTCCTCATGCTGATGCGGCGCTTCGGCGCCGACGAACGAGGAAACTTCGCGATGATCAGCGCCGGCCTGATGACGCTCCTGATCGGGTGCGCCGGGCTCGCCATCGATCTCGGCACGATCTTCGCCGACCGGCGCAAGACGCAGAGCACCGCCGATCTCGCCGCGATCGTCGCCGCCGCCAACCTGAACAATCCGGTCAACGCCGCCACCGCGACGGTTACGCAGAACAAGTACCCGGCCAGTGCGCTGGTCAAGGTCGAGACAGGAACCTACACCGCAAACAGCGCCATCGCGCCGCAGGCCCGTTTCGTGACCCCGGCGGTCGGCACTCCCAACGCCGCGCGGGTCACGCTGAACACCCAGACCCCGCTCTACTTCGCGCGGTACCTCACCGGCGCGAGCAGCTTCACCATCAAGACGACCGCTACCGCGACATCGACCGAAATGGCCTCGTTCGCGATCGGGTCGAGGCTGCTCTCGGTCAACGGCGGCGCGCTCAATGCGCTGCTCGGCTCGATGCTCGGCACCACGCTGTCGCTCTCGGTGATGGACTACAATGCGCTGATCAGCGCCAAGATCGACGCCCTGGACTTCCTGTCGGCACTGGCGACCCGGGTCAACCTGACCGGCGTCACCTATAGCGACCTGCTGAGCAGCAACATCAAGGTCGGCGACATCGTCGCGTCGGCGCTGACCACCCAGCAGATCACCAACGGCGCCAACGCGGCGACCACAGCGCTGTCGACGATCTCCCAGGCCGTCACCGGCTCCACCACCAAGATTTCGCCGGGCACGCTGGTCGACCTCGGTCCCTTCGCCAATCTCACGGCGGGGCAGAAACCCAAGGTCGGCGCCAGCGTTTCGGTGTTCGACCTGATTTCCACGGTGGCCCAGATCGCCAACGGCAACCATCAGATCGCGACCTCGATCAATCTCGGCCTGCCCGGCATCGCCAACGTCTCCGTGATCGCAACGATCGGCGAGCGACCGGTCGGCTCGAGCTGGATCGCGATCGGCACCCAGGGTGTGAGCGTCCACACCGCGCAGACCAGGATCCTGGCGACGATCAATGTGCTCGGCTCCGGCACCGTGTCTGCGATCAATCTCCCGGTCTATGTCGAGGTCGCCTCGAGTACCGCGACACTCAACGCGGTGTCCTGCGGCCACCCCAACATCAACACCTCGCAGGTCACGATCGGCGTGACGCCTGGGATCGTGGATGCATGGATCGGCAACGTCACGATCGCCGACATGACCAACTTCACGACCAAGCCCAATCCGCCGCCGGCGACACTGGTCAACCTTGGTCTCGCCACCGTCACCGGCCTCGCCCATGCCGGCATGGGCAACACCACGCCGACCAATGTCAATTTCAGCTACAGCGACATCCAGTCGGGCACCAAGAAGACGGTGACGACGACCAACTTCCTTTCATCGCTGACAGGAAGTCTGCTCGGCGACCTCTCGCTGACCATCAATCTCGGCCCGCTCGGGCTGCCGATCCCGGGATTGGGGGCGCTCGTCATGAGCATCCTGAACGGCGTGACGAGTTCAGTCGATCAGGTGCTGGCGTCGCTGCTCGCGACGCTCGGCATCGGGCTCGGCCAGGTCGACGTTTGGGTGCTGGGCATCCGCTGCGATGGCGCCGTGCTGGTGAACTAGAGCATGATCCGGAAGAGTACGAAGCGGTTTTCCCTCGCGACAAACGCAAAGCGTTTGCGCGGAGATCATGCTCGAACAAGAAGCGAAAGCGCGACCATCGCGCTTGAGGGGACCGATCGCGACGGGCATCACATCGGGGGTAGGAGACTGCCGTGAGCACAACGATAAGATACAAGACCGACAGCCAACGAACGATCCTGCTGAAGCGCGGGACGATCTTCTTCCGCAACAGCAGTGTCGGATGTCTTGTGCTCAACCTCTCGACCGGCGGCGCGGGGCTCGCCGTGGAAAGCGACGTCGCAATCCCGCTCGCGTTCGACCTCGAGATCGAGAGCGAACCGATCCGGCGGCACTGCATTGTGGCCTGGCGCCTGGAGCGCCGGCTCGGCGTGACCTTCGAATCTGACCGGATGCAGCGCCCCGCAAGCGGCCCCGTCTAGACTATCCCGGCGATCACGGTATGCGGACGGGCCCGGTGCTCCGGGCCATCGCTCCGCGGCGAATAGTTCGCCGCATGTGGAACTCTCTTGGCATCGTGGTTAGCAGGCGCTGGCATACACCAGCTAATTGTCCCGATTGCCGTCGTGCTTTGACGGCGCGGGCTGCGTGGCGCTGACCGGATCGGAGGCCGGGAAGGTATCCTCGAGCCCCTCCTTCAGCCGGGTGCGGGCCTTGCGGTCGGCAGCCTGCGCCTCGTGCGGCTTCTCGGCATGCTTGTCGTGCGGGGCAGGATCGAATTTGTCGGCCATGTCGTCCCTCCATTCGGGGGACAACGCGGCCGCGCAAAGGGGGGTTCCAGAACCGCCTTGGCCCATTGCGCTGCAGCGTGTATCAGGGGCGCAAATTTGACCGTGATCAGGAACTATCCGCGTGCCCCAGGATCCCACCAAGAAGCCGCTCATCGACGTGCTATCGGGCCACCGCCAGGCCGTGCCGCCGCTCTGGATGATGCGGCAGGCCGGCCGCTATCTGCCGGAATATCGCGAGCTGCGCGCCAAGGCCGGCGGCTTCCTCGATCTCTGCTTCACGCCCGAATTCGCCGCCGAGGTCACGCTGCAGCCGATCCGCCGGTTCAACTTCGACGCCGCGATCATCTTCTCCGACATCCTGGTAATCCCCTACGCGCTCGGCCGCTCGGTGCGCTTCGAGGCCGGCGAAGGACCGCGGCTCGATCCGCTGGCAACGCCCGGCGAAATCGCGACGTTGGCAACCGATGCCAACTTCGACACGCTCGAGCCGGTTTTTGAAGCACTGCGCCGCGTCCGTCGCGAACTCGCCCCCGAGATCGCACTGATCGGCTTCTGCGGCGCACCGTGGACGGTTGCGACCTACATGGTGGCCGGACAGGGCACGCCGGACCAGGCACCCGCGCGGATGCTTGCCTACCGCCATCCGGATGCGTTCGCCAAGATCATCGACGTGCTGGTCGAGAACTCGATCCACTATCTCGTCGGCCAGTTGAAGGCCGGTGCCGACTGCCTGCAGATCTTCGACACCTGGGCCGGCGTGCTGCCGCCGCGCCAGTTCGCCCGCTGGGCGATCGAGCCGACCCGGCGCATCGTGGCCGGGGTGCGCAAGCAGGTCCCCGATGCCAGGATCATCGGCTTCCCGCGCGGCGCGGCAGGCATGCTGCCGGCCTATATCGAGCAAACCGGCGTCGATGCGGTCTCGATCGATTGGGCCACCGAGCCGTCGATGATCCGCGAGCGCGTGCAAAGCCGCGTCGCGGTGCAGGGCAATCTCGATCCGCTGGCCCTGATCGCCGGCGGCGCCGCGCTCGACCGCGCGGTGGACGATGTGCTGGAGAACTTCGGCAAGGGGCGGATGATCTTCAATCTCGGGCACGGCATCCTCCCCGAGACGCCGATCGCCCATGTCGAGCAGATGGTCGCACGGGTGCGCGCGTATAAGGGCTGACGTCCAGTCGCCCACTCTATCACCGTCACCGCGCGAAGGCTTCGCCTTTGTCGCTGGAGGAGCGCGCTCTTGCGCGCGTCTCGAAGGGTCGACGGCCCGGAGCTTTCCGAGCCGTCAGACCGGGGCCGTGCATCCTTCGAGACGCGCTACGCGCTCCTCAGAGCCTGACTGAAAAATGGGTGAGTGATCTCAGTGGGGTGTGATTCCATCGGATTTGCAAAGATTCGAGGGAGAGCACGATGCCCTGGACCAAGATCACTCGGGAGCAATATCGGCGGGACGATCTGCGTTATGCAAGCGATATGACCGATGCGGAGTGGGCGGTGATCAGACGCCTGTTGCCGCGAGCGAACCGGCGCGGCCGGCCGCGTAAGACGGAGCTGCGTCGTGTGATCGAAGCGATCCTCTATATCGTTTCGACCGGCTGCCAGTGGCGGGCGTTGCCGCAGGAGTTCTCGCCCTATTCGACGGTGCAGGGCTATTTTTATAGATGGCGGGATACAGGCCGGTGGCAGAGGATTGTCAGCGTGCTTGTCCGACGGGCGCGAAAAAAGCTTGGACGGACACCGAAGCCGACGGCAGCCGTGATCGACAGTCAAAGTGCGCCAACCACGCAAGCTGGCGGACCGCGCGGCTACGATGCAGGCAAGCGCATCTACGGCCGCAAGCGGCACATTGTGACGGATACCAATGGCCTCCTCCTTGGGGTTCATGTTCATCCCGCCAACGTTCAGGACTGCCATGGCGCCGTACCGCTGCTGAAGAACGTGCGGATGAACTTCCCCCGGCTGCGCCACGTCTTTGCCGACCGGATCTACCGCGGAAATCAACTCCTCGACGCGCTCTCAGACTGCGGTCCATGGACTGTCGAGATCGTCGAGCGGCCCCAAGGCGTCAAAGGCTTCCAGCTTCTGCCGAGGCGGTGGGTGGTTGAACGCACATTCGCTTGGTTCGGCAGATGCCGCCGCCTCGCCAAGGACTTCGAGGCGACGGTGGCAACCGAAGCTGCCTGGCTGCTGATTGCACACATCAGGCTCCTGACCCGCAGACTCGCGGCTGCAGCTAAGGTTGAGTGATTTATGAGTCAGACTCTCAGGATGACGGATGGCGTCCTACCTCGCATCCTCCAGGATCATGTCCGACGCTTTCTCCGCGATCATGATCGTCGGCGCATTGGTGTTGCCCGACATCAGGTCCGGCATGACGGACGCATCGACCACGCGCAGACCTTCGATGCCGCGCACCTTGAGCCGCTGGTCGACCACCGCGAGCGGATCGTTGCCCATCCGGCAGGTCGAGGTCGGATGATAGACCGTGCTTCCGGTGCGCCGGCAGAAATCGAGCAGGTCGTCGTCGCTGACCACCTTGGCGCCGGGATCGACCTCGCCCACTGAATAGGATTTCAGCGCCGGTGCCGCCAGGATCTTGCGCAGGATACGGATGCCGTCGATGAAGGCGCGGCGATCGGTCTCGGTCGCCAGATAGTTGATGCGGATTTCCGGCGGCACGCCCGGGTCCGCGCTCCTGATCTTCAGCGAACCGCGGCTCTCCGGACGCAGCTGGCAGACCGAGGCCGTGAAGCCCGAGAACGGATGCAGCTGCTCGCCCATCTTGTCGGTCGAGAACGGCAGGAAGTGGATCTGGATGTCGGGCGAGGCAAGCCGCGGGCTGGTCTTGAAGAACGCGCCCGAGGTGCCGGCGGCGATCGTCAGCGGCCCCTTGCGCAGCGCGGCGTAGCGGAGGCCCGCCATGACGCGGCGCACGGGATGATTGATGACGTCGTTCAGCGTGACGGTCTGCGCGCAGCGCGTGACGATGCGGACCTGCATGTGGTCCTGCAGGTCGTTGCCGACGCCGGGCGCATCGAGCACGATGTCGATGCCGTGCTGCTTCAACAGATCGGCAGGGCCGACGCCGGAGAGCTGCAACAATTGCGGCGAGTTGTACGCACCGCTCGATACCAGCACCTCCCTGCGCGCCTTGGCCTTGCGCAATTGCCCGTTCTGCTTGTAGGCGACGCCGCTCGCGCGCTTGCCGTCGAACAGGATGCGCTGCGCCAGCGCCGAGGTCTCGACATGAAGATTGCCGCGCGTCAACGCCGGCCGCAGATAGGACCGCGCCGTCGAGGCGCGCCGGCCGCGCCGCGTCGTGGTCTGGAAGAAGCCCGCGCCCTCCTGGGTCGCGCCGTTGAAATCCGGATTGGTGGGAATCCCGACCTCGGCTGCGGCATGCACGAAGGCCTCCGACAGCGGATCATGATGCCGCCAATCCGACACCGGCAGCGGGCCGCCGGCGCCGTGATAGGTGTTGGAGCCACGCTGCTGATCTTCCGCCTTCCGGAAATAGGGCAGGACGTCGTCATAGCCCCAGCCGGCATTGCCGCGCTGGCGCCAGCGGTCATAGTCCTCATGCTGGCCGCGCACATAGAGCAGGCCGTTGATCGAGCTGGAGCCGCCAAGCACCTTGCCGCGCGGCTGGAACACCTGCCGCCCGTTCAGGCCCGGCTCGGGCTCGGTTTGGTACATCCAGTTGACGGATTTTTCCTTGAACAGCTTGCCGTAGCCGAGCGGCACATGGATCCAGATGTTGCTGTCCTTCGGGCCGGCCTCGAGCAGCAGCACCGAGTGCTTGCCGTCAGCGCTCAGGCGGTTGGCGAGCACGCAACCGGCCGAGCCGGCACCGACGATGACGTAATCATACTCCGCCGCATCGCTATTGTTGTTCACTGGTTTCCCCCGGAATTTCTTTCTTCCGGTGGTACAGACAAAGCGCAGCCTTGAAAAGACTAGTGCCCTGCGCTGAGGTTCTGGAGCAGTTGCCCGACAAGCATACTGAGCTCGCCGGCATTGCGCGCGGCGCCGAAGACGTAGCGGTCCGGCCGCACGATGACGGCCGCGGAGTCATGCTGCCGCATCCAGTCCGCGAACAAACTGTCGCGTTCGACCACGGTCAGGATATCGCCTCGATCGGCGCTTTCGCCTGATGTGGCGATGACGACGCGCTCGCCCGACAGACGCTGCCAGGCGGCAGCGGACGCATCCGACAGCCACACCATCCGCTCCGCCGCCGTCGTCACGATCGCGAATTCCGGCTGCAGCAGATCGTCGAGCCGGCACGTCCGCCCATCCGGCGCGCGCACATGCGGCTGCACGAACAGCCGCCCGGCAAGCGCGGCATCGCGCGCGATCAGGCCGGAGACGAGATCGGGGATGAATTTCTGCCTGATGGTTTCGGCCTTGCCGGCCTTCAGGTCGGCGCGCAGCCGCATGTCGCGTTCGACGGCGGCCACCGGATCGAGCTCGCCGATGATCTTGCCGAACTCCTTGGCGCTGGCGACGACGGCGCGGACATGCGGCTTGCGCTCGATCTCGTAACTGTCGAGCAGCGCACCGCCCGCGTCGCCGCGAAGAACCAGCCGCAACTTCCAGGCCAGGTTCACCGCATCGCGGATACCGGCGCACAGCCCTTGCCCGAGGAACGGCGGCGTCTGGTGCACGGCATCGCCCATCAGCAGCACGCGGCGGTCGCGCCAGCGCCGGCCGAGCAGCGCGTGAAAGCGATAGACCGCCGAGCGCCAGATCGTCAGGTCGGAGATATCGGTGAAACCCTTGAGCAGCGTCACGACGTTGTCGGGCGCGCCGGCCACCTCGGGGTCCTCGCCGGGCAGCAGCTTGATCTCCCAGCGTCGCAAATTGCGCGGACCCGGCACGAAAGTGCCGGGACGCGACGGCCAGCAATACTGAAAGCTCTTGGCCGGCCGCTTGGCGGGATCGCTGGTCAGCGTGTCCACCACCATCCACCATTCATCGAAGGCGAGGTCGTCGAGGCCGATGCCGAGCTGCTTGCGGACGAAGCTGTTGGCGCCGTCGCAGCCGACCAGATAGCGCGCGCGGATCAAGAACTCCTCGCCGGTCTCGCGGCGTGCCGTCAGCATCACCGCGCCATCGTCCTGCTGCAGCGCCACGCCCGTGGCCGCAAGGAAAATGTCGGCATGCGGATAGTCGGCGAGCTTGTCGCGCAGCGCCTGCTCGACGTCCGGCTGCACGAAGGTCACGTTCGGAATCCAGCCGAGCGGAAACGGCGGCGGCATCGGATCGAAGATCTTGATGATCTCGCCGTCGACGCCGAGATAGTGCGAGCCGTTATGCGGAGCGATCGCCTGTTCCATGAAATCGCCGAGCCCGATCGCCTGCAGCACGCGCAGCGCCTCGTGGTCGAGCGTGATCGCGCGCGGCTTGTCGTAGATGTCGGCAACGCGCTCGACGACCGCAACGCGCAAGCCGGATTTCGCGAGCAGGTTGGCGAAGATGGCACCGACCGGCCCGAGGCCGATGATGGCCACGTCATGGATGGGATAATCGGCTGACAATGACATGCTACTTCGCGAGGTAGCTCTCGAGCGTCAGCGGCTTCGGCTTCACCTCGGGTTCGCGGATCGCGACACCTTCGAACGGCGTCGCCTCCTCGAACCAGGCCTGCCGCGCCGGCAACCCCCACGGGAACGAGATCGTGTGGTCGGACGGATCCCAGCCGACCGGCTCGTTCTCGATGTCCATGATCTGATAGTGGGTGTTGAACAGCTCGACGCGATGCCCGTCGGGATCGCGCATGTAGACATACATCGCGTGTCCCGGCCCATGACGCCCGGGGCCGCGTTCAACCGCCGCGCCATAGCCGAGCTCGCCGGCGACATCGCAGGCGTTGAGCAGATGATGAACTTCGGGCGCGAGAAATGCGAAATGATGCAGCCGCGGTCCGGCGCCGTTGAAGAACACGATGTCGTGCGGATTGCCCTTGCGCTGCAGGAACACGCCGCGCAGGTCGAAGGTATCAGCCGGCGCGATATATTCGCTGAGACGAAACCCTGCCGCGGTGTAGAACTCGCACGCCTTGCGCAGCTCCGGCGTCAGCACCTGGTAGTGATCGAGCCGCAGCGCCGAGCCGCCGGCATGGCGGGTGAATTTGGTGATCATGCGCGGCTCGACCGGCATGGTCGCGCAGAACTCCAGCGGCGTGCCGGCCGGATCGGTCGCGTGCAGGGTGCGGCCCTGATGCGGCACTTCGGCCCAGGCGGCCCGGCATCCCTGCGCTTCGAAGAAGGCCTTGAGCCGGTCGAGGTCATCGTCCTGAAAGACCCGCAGGCCGAGCCGTGCGCAGGCGGCGCCCTCGCCTTTGCGCAACGCAAGGCTGTGATGACAGGCCTCCTCGACGCCGCGGAAATAGAGTGTGCCGCCCTCCTCCGCGGTCAGGATCAGCCCGATCACCTTTTCGTAGAACTGCCGGCTCGCCGCAAGATCACGAACGCTCAGGACGACATGGCTGGCCCGCGTGATATGGAACCCGGGATCGTGGTTCGTCGTCGGGAGGCTCATGCGCACCTTCTGGTTTTTGCCGTTCGCGGGAACCCGACTCATCGCGAAAAACCCGCGGGGGATCAAGCAGCGCGGCGCGCGGCAAGCTTTGCCGATCCGTGACCTCGCGTCACGCATTTGTATCGATTTGTTAGCAATGCCTGCCGGTGGAACCGAAGGAGCGGCCCGCCGCGGCACGGTCCGTTCCAATAGTTCATAGTTTGTCAAAGGTTTGCAGAGAATTCTTCGCCACGGCGCCATGGCCAAACCGGGCAGGCAACGTAGTGATGCGTACCCATCTGAGATCATATTTCGCGACCCTGTTCGCCGGCGACCTCGCGGCCTTCGGTGCACCACCGACGGATGAAGCGCTTGCCGGCCACATTCGCGCCGAACAGGTCTCGCTGGTGCTCGGCTATTCCTTCGGCATCATGCTGGCCAACGCCTGCAACGCGCTGGTGCTCGCGATTGCGCTGTGGCGATCGCCGGACTGGGCCTTTGCGCTGGTGTGGGCGGTCGCGGTGGGCAGCGCGGCGCTGTTCTTCGGCCTGCAGGCGCGGGCATCGCGCCGCATCGCCAAGCCGCAATTCGTGTCGCGCCGAACCATGTACCGGCTGGTGCGCAATGCGCTGGCGCTCGGGACGGCCTGGGGCGTCGTCCCCGTCGCCTTCTTCGCGAACGCATCGAGCGGCGCCCAGCTCGTCATCACCTGCCTGTGCGCCGGAATGCTGGCCGGCGGCGCCTTCGCGTTCTCCACCATCCCGATCGCCGCGATTGCGTTCACCGCGCCGATCTTCGTCGGCACCGCGATCTGCCTCGGCCGGGACGGCGATTTCGTCTACCTCCTGATGGCCGTGCTGGTGCTGGTCTATGGTTCGGTGCTGCTGCGCGGCGTGTTCGTCAACGCGTTCGAGTTCAGGCGGCGGGTCATCGCCCAGCACGAGGCCGAACGGACGGTGAGGCAGGATCCGCTGACGCATCTGCCGAACCGCGTCGCCTTCAATGAAGCGCTCAACGGCGCACTGAACCGGCTGGCGCGGTCGGGCGAGGAATTCGCGGTGCTGCTGCTCGATCTGGATCGCTTCAAGGAGGTCAACGACAGGTTCGGCCATCCGGCAGGCGACGAGTTCCTGGTGCAGGTGGCCGCCCGGCTGCAGCGCTGCACGCGCGCGGCCGAACATGTCGCACGGATCGGCGGCGACGAGTTCGCGCTGATCATGTCCAATCTGACGCGGCCCGAGGACGCGTTTGCAATCGCCGAACGGTTCGTCGCGGCCTTTGCCGACCCGTTCCCGATCGATGGGCTGGAGGTCAACCGGACGATCAGCATCGGCATCGTGCTGGCGCCGCGGGACGGCAGCACGTCCCACGACCTGCTCAAGCACGTCGACATCGCGCTTTACCGGGCGAAGAAATCCGCGCCCGGCACCATCTGCTTCTTCGAGGCCAGCGACGACCGGTCGGCGCGCGACCGCCGCGCCCTGCAGCGGGATCTCGAGCACGCCATCGAGGCGGACGAGCTGTTTCTGGTCTACCAGCCGTTCCTCGACATCCGCAAAGACCGCGTCACCGGCTTCGAGGCCCTGCTGCGCTGGCAGCATCCGACCCGCGGCCTGATCCCGCCGACCGTCTTCATCCCGATCGCCGAGGAGAGCGGGCTGATCCACCAGCTGGGCGAGTGGGTGATCCGTCGCGCCTGCACGATGCTGTCGCGCTGGCCGGACGACATCCGGATCGCGGTCAATTTCTCCGCGGTCCAGTTCCAGAACGTCGGCATCCTGCAGACGATCGTCGACGCGCTGGCCGAGGCGAACGTCGCGCCGAACCGTCTCGAGATCGAGATCACCGAGTCGATGCTGATCTCGAAATACGGATCGGCGCCCGCGATCCTGCACGCGCTGCTCGAGCTCGGCCTGACGGTCGCGCTCGACGATTTCGGCACCGGCTTCTCGTCGCTGACCTATCTGCGCAAGCTGCCGTTCAGCCGTATCAAGATCGATCAATCCTTCATCCGGGACATGCTGACCCAGCCGGACTGCGCCGCGATCGTCAAATCGGTGATCGGCCTCGCGCAGGAGCTGCAGATCGGCGTCGTGGCCGAAGGCGTCGAAACCGCGGATCAGCTCGAATATCTGCGCCAGACCAGTTGCGATGAGGTCCAGGGCTATCTGATCGGGCGGCCGATGTCAGGCAGCGAGATCTCCGCACTGCTCGATCACGATCCGCAGCACTCGGTGCACGCGGCGTAACGCCGATCGACCGTCCGCGCCGATCGGCTCGTCAGGGCGTGTCCGACCGATGCAGGGTGTCGACCGTGATGGTGCCGCGGGCGCGCGACACGCAGGCGCAGATCTTGCGGCTCTCCCGCTTCTGATGGTCACTGAAGAAGACGTCGCGATGGTCAATCTCGCCGTCGACATCGACCACGTCGAGCGCGCAGACCCCGCATTCACCGCGCCGGCAGTCGCTCATCACCTCATGACCGGCTTCGTTGAGCACGTCCAGCATCGACCGGTCGCGCGGGATGACGAACTCGGTCCCCAGCTCAGTCCCTGGGCCCCTGAGCCGTACGCGGAACGGCTCGGTCGGCAGCAGCCCGCTCGATCCAAAGGTCTCGTAGCGCAAGTCGGAGAGCGGGCGGCCGGATGCCTCCCAGGCGCGCCGCGCCGCGTCCAGCATCCGCATCGGGCCGCAGAACAGCGTCATCGTGTCTTGCGGAAGCGCCGCAAAGACGCTGTCGAAGTCGAGCCGCCTGCCTTCGTCGCCGGCCTGAACGGTGAGGCGGTCGCCGAGCGCACGCTCAAGCATATCGAGATAGACCGCATCGCCGCGCGTGCGCACGGCATAGTGCAGCGTCACGCCGGCGTCGCGGCGGGCGAGCGCCTGTGCCGCACCGACGATCGGCGTGATGCCGATGCCGCCCGCGATCAGGCAGAACTGCCGCCGCGTCCAGTCGAGCTGCACCAGCGAGGTCGGCAGCGTGACGGTGAGCCGCACGCCCGGCGCGAGCGACCACATGTAGCGCGAGCCGCCGCGGGAATCCGCTGCGCGCCGAACTGCGATCCGGTAGCCCTGCGGATCGGCTTCGCCGACCAGCGAATAGGAGCGGGTCTGCGGCTGGCCTTCGATGGTGACGCCGACATCGATATGGCTGCCGACCGGATAGGGCGCACCCGTAAAGTTATCCGGCCGCAGCAGGAATTCACGGATGCCGGGCGTGAGGTCGCGCACGGCGAGCAGCGTGGCGGATGTCCAGGTCTCGATGAATCGCATGGCGTTCTCCGCTCAGCCGGCTGCCGAATTGATCAGCGCCAGCGCCGGCAGCAGATCGAGATGGCTGCGGTTGCGCAGCGCCAGCCGCAGATTGCGTGCCGCAAGCCTTGCGTGCTCGCGCATGATCGCCTCGGCACGCGCGCCCTCGCGGTTCTCGATGGCGTCGACCACAATGCGATGGTGATCCTGCGCGATCAGCAGGATGAGGCGCGCCTCAGGCAACGCCGATTGCGCCATCACGAAGCCGCTCGGCGAGGCGAATGGCAGCGCCGAGGCGCGGTCGATCTGCCGGATCAGCGGCGGGCTGCGCGACAGCTCGGTGAGCAACGCGTGGAAGCGCGCGTTGAGCGCGACATAGGACGAAAAGGCTTCGACCGAAATCGGATCCTGCCGCACCAGGCCGTCGATCTCGTTGAGGCATTCCTTCAACGGCTCGAGATCGCGCGACGAGACGCCGCGCTCGGCGGCGAAGCGCGCGGCCAGTCCCTCCAGCGTGCCGCGCAGCTCGATCGAATCGAGAATGTCGCGCTCGGAAAATGCCTTGACCATGAAGCCGCCGGAAGGGATCGCCTCCAGCAGGCCTTCCTCTTCCAGCCGCACCAGCGCCATCCGCACCGGCGTGCGCGACACCCCGGTGAACTCGACCGCCTGCAGCTCCGAGATCCGCTCGCCGGGCCGCAGGCCGCCGGAGAGAACGAGGTCGCGCAGCGCAAGCTGCGCCCGCACGGTCTGCGACACTGAACGATCGGTCTCGCGTTCCGCCATGGGCTCGCCCCTCGTCTACTCGGCAGCCTGCAGCTGCTCCGGCGGATTTTCCTTCGCCACCATGCGGTCGATGACGCGCCGCGCCCACATTGCGCCGGCGTCGATGTTGAGATTGTAGAACACCCGGTCCGGATTCTCGTCCATCGCGCGCTGCTGCGCTTCCAGGATGATCTCATCCTCATGGAAGATGCCGGCGACGCCGTCGCGGATTTCGCTAGTCAGCCGCTGCTCGGTAATGCGGTGATTGCGGACGAACGCCCAGAAGTAATGGCAGGTCTTCTCGGTCTCGGGCGTGATCGTGTTCAGCACATAGCCGTTGACGCCCTGCGAACGATCGCCCTCCGGCGCGCCCGAACCGGCCGGCGCGACGCCGACGTCGATGTTGACGGTGCACGGCGCTTCGAAGCGGATGATCTGCCAGCGATCGACCGGGCCCGGCTTCTGCAGCTGCCTGGCCCAGAACGGCGGCGCCTCGATGCCCTTCATCCAGCGCGTTACGGTGACCGTCTTCTCGCCATGGGTGACGTCGAACGGCGCCTCGGCGACCGCATCATTGCCGATGCTCGAGCCGTGCACGAAGGTCTCGTGCGTCAGGTCCATCAGATTGTCGACGACGAGGCGATAGTCGCAATTGACGTGAATGGTCTTGCCGTCGCCGGCCCAGGCCGGATCGTGGTTCCAGTGCATGTCTGGCACCAGCGCCGGGTCGGCAAGCGCGGGATCCCCCATCCAGAGCCAGATGAAGCGGTGGCGCTCGACGACGGGATAGGCGCGGACGCAGGCCGACGGATTGATCGTCTCCTGCGAGGGCATGAAGGTGCAGCGGCCCTGCGCATTGTATTTCAAGCCGTGATAGCCGCAGACCACGGCATCGCCATCGAGCCGGCCCTTGGAGAGCGGCACGAGGCGGTGCCAGCAGGCATCCTCCAGCGCCACCATCTCGCCGTCGCCCTTCCGGTACATCACGACATGCTTTCCGCAGATCGTCCGCGGCAACAGCGCGTGCTTGATCTCGGCATCCCAGCCGGCCGCGTACCATGCGTTCATTGGAAAGGGTTTTGGCACTGGTCCGCCTCTCAGCGTTTATGAATACGCTATGTATACATTGTATTCGCAAAATAGGCAAATATGAGGTATCGGGGTATTTATGTCCGATTTTCAGTATACATGATTGCACCGTGTCGGGAAGACAATCAAGCCGGCGCCGCCTCCAGGGAGAGCTGGCGACAACGTGGTGCAATTTTCCGAGACGATGGAAGAAGCAACCAGGCCGCGCTGGAGGCGGTCAGCGGATCGAAGATTGGACTCTGCAAGAGCCTGCGCAATTTGCCGGAGGCGCCGGCGCGCGGCCTACGAGTTCGACGCCGCGCGGGTCGAGGCCGACTGAACATCCTTGATGTTGATGACGACGGCGATGCGCTTGATCGTGCCGCTGCGGTAGGCCTGCAGGAACTTGTCGTAGTGCTTGACCGAGATGCAGCCGTTGGAGTCGCCATTCGGTCCGAGCATGTAGCTGTGGACCAAGAGGCCAACGCGCCCGAACGTGTCGCTGCCATCGACCGGGGTCATGCGCAGCGCGGGCACGCCGTGGAACAGCTTCTCGCGCGGCTTCATCTCATAGATGCCGGGCGGCGTCGCGCCGGCGTTGCGGGCATTCACATGCGCCGGGTCGTCGAGCAGATTGCCGAGGCCTGAATGCGCCTCGAACTTGGTGCCGTCGGGCATGTACACGATGCGGCCGGTGATGTCGTAGACCGCCGTGGTGCTGTCATAGCCGAGCTTGCCGAGATCGGGGCTCGGACCGGACAACAATCCGTCATTCGGATCGAGCGAGGCCAGCTGCATCTTGCCCGGCATCATGTCGGCAATCTTCTGCAAGAACGTCCGGTTGTCGCCCTGCTGCACCGGCGCCTGTGGCGGTGGCGGCTGATCGTTACGCGCAAGCAGATTGGCCTCGGCCGGCCGCGACCGCGGCATCGGCACGGTGGACGTCGTCGCTGTGGTCGTGGCGGCGACGGACGCCGTCGCCGACTGGCTGGTCGGCAGTTCGGTCTGCGTGTCGCGCAGCTGGCCGGACAGCGCGTCCTCGATCTGGCCGAACTCGGAATTGAAATCGCCGCGGCTCGAACGGAACCCGCGGCGCAGTGGATAATAGAGTGAGGCCGAATTGATCGTGGAGCGAGAGCCGAAGCGATCGTCGAAGTTCAGCGAGGCGGTGGTGTTGGCGAGCGCCGGACCGTGAAGCCATGCGGTGGGGTCGATGCCGACCATCCAGGCGGCAAGGCCAGACGACAGGGCAAGCGCGCTCACGGCAAACGCCGTGCTGCCCACCAGAGACATGCCGCGGCTCGACTTGCGCCGGGCAGGTTTCGTCGTTCGTTGACCCATCAATCCCCAAGTTCGGTGCTCTGGGGCCTGTTACCCGGCCCACCGGGATTCACCGATCACTCATCATATCAGGGAATTAGAGTAAGGCATAATCGAGACAAAGCGCACAACGAGAGGTTTTTTAAACGTTTTTCGGATGGAAAGCGCCAGAGAATCAGCCTTGGGCGGGCTGAATTGACCGAAAATGTCCCGATTCGGGACGATTTCGGCGGCTCAGGCGATCTTTTCTTCCCAGAGAGTGAGCACCGGGACCGGCTTCCCGATGGCGTAACCCTGGGCGTAATCGACCCCGATCTGGCGCAGCTCGTCCAGGATCGCGAGGTTCTCGACAAATTCCGCGACCACCTGCTTCTGCATGATCTTCGCGGTCTTGGTGATCATCTCGACCATCGCCCGATCGACCTTGCTGTTCAGGATCTCCTTCACGAACGAACCGTCGATCTTGATGATGTCGACCGGCAGGTGCTTCAGATAGGCGATCGAGGACATGCCGGTGCCGAAATCGTCGAGCGAGAAGCTGCAGCCGATCTCGCGCAGCCGCGCGATGAACTTCTGCGCCTCGTCGAGGTTCGAGATTGCGCTGGTTTCGGTGATCTCGAAACACACCGATGCCGGCGAAACGTCAAGCTGCGCGAACAGCCCGGCGACGAAGTCGACGAAGTCGCTGTCGCCGATGGTGGCGCCGGACAGGTTGATGGCGTAGCTCGCAATCTTGCGCGGCTGGTGCTTGCGCTCGGCGATGATCTCGAAGGCGCGGCGAACCACCCAGCGGTCGATCAGCGGCATCAGCCCGTAGCGTTCGGCGGCGGGCAGGAAACTGCCGGGCGGCACCAGCGCGCCGCTCTCGTCGCGCAGGCGCAGCAAGAGCTCGCGCCGGTCGTTGCCCTTCAGCACGCCGTTCACCGGGCGGATCTCCTGCTCGTAGAGGCAGAAGCGCCCCTCATCCAGTCCCTTGCGAATGCGATTGACCCAGCTCATCTCGGCAACGCGCACGGCCATGCCGGTGTCGGACGGGCGGTGCTCCTGGACGCGATTGCGTCCCTTGTCCTTGGCAAGGAAACAGGCAACGTCGGCAAGCCGCAACGCGTCCTGCACGCCGGCGCTGTCGGCCAGCCCGACCAGGCCGATGCTCGCGCTGATCCGGAAGCTCGATCCCTCATAAATGAAGTTCGACTGCTCGATCACCGCCCTGACCCGCTCCGCAACGTCGGCAGCGACGTCGTGCGTCGCGGAGCCGTCGTCACGCAGGAGAATGCCGAACTCGTCGCCGCCAAGACGCGCGACGAGGCCGCTGCTGCCGACTTCGGTCGCCAGCAGCCTCGCCACCTGCTTCAGCAACCGGTCGCCCGCCATGTGGCCGCAGGTGTCGTTGACGATCTTGAACTGATCAAGATCGATCAGCATCAGGTCGGCGCCGACGGCCGGCGAGCCCGACATCGCTTTGTGCAGTTCGAACTCGAACTGCCGGCGGTTGGCAAGGCCGGTGAGCGCGTCATGCGAGGCAGCCCGCGCCAATTCCTCGACCAGCCGCCGCTCGGCGGTCATGTCGTGAATGATCATGACGCGGCCGGCCGGTTCTCCGGCATGCACGATCGGGGTCTCGACCACCGAGACCGGCACGCTGGAGTGGTCCGGCCGCACCAGGAGCTGCGGCCGGCTTTCGTCGTCGGCGTCGAACGATCCGCGCACCGGCTGTTCGGCAATGTTGAACAGCGACGACAGCGGCCGTCCCGTCACCTCCTGCCCTGCCGCGATGAGCCGCTGCGCGGCGGCGTTCATGTAGTCGACCCGATCGTCCTGCGTCGTCACGATGACGGCATCGCCGATCGACGCCAGCGTGAGCTGGGCGCGCTCCTTCTCGACCGCGAGCGCGGTCTCGGCAAGCCAGCGCCGCCACAGCATCCGCCGCGTATGGACCAGCACGATGCCGGCAAGGCAGGCCGCGATCACGAGGTTGACCAGCAGCAGCAGCGCGGAGACCTGACGCGACGCCTTGCCCAGATGATCGGAGAAATCGACGGCGAGCGTGCTCAGCGCCGCATCAACCGTACCGATCCGTTCGGCCCAATGCCTGATGGTCGCAGCCGACGGATCGTGCAGCGCGACGTCGCTCGCCGCCTCGTTCCGGATTTCAATCAGCTGATCGAGCAGCGCATCCGAATTGCGCCATGCCGTCACCGCGCCGGCCACGTGGTGCATCGTGCGGAAATATTTGAACAGCCAGATCAGGCCGCCGATGTCGTCATCGTGATTACCTGCCCTGGCGAAGCCGGCCCTCGCCACCGCGTCATTGTCGCCCGGCGCTTCCAGCGCGCGCCGCGCCGTGCGATCGGCCAGCGGCACCGCGATCGCGGCATCGAACTTCTGCAGATAAAGCGGCGCACCGGTGCTGACATAGGTCTGCAGGTAGTGGATGGCGTCCTTCTGCCCCTTCGACCACATGCTTTCGCCGGCCACATAGGCCCTGACCGCGGACATCACCTGCAGGCTGCCCGCCGACAGGCCGCCCAGCAACAGCACGATGGCCAGCAGCGGTCCCACCACCCGCCACAACGACCAGCTTCGAAACGAAAAGAACATGCCCAATGCGCCCCGACCCTGAAATTTATCGGGTAGCCTAGGAATGGTGACTTAACCTCACGTTGCAAAACGCGATGAGTTTGAAACGACTTGGCTGCAGCACAATTGCGTCAAACTTTACGCAACAGCCGCGACGCTCAGGGACGCAGTGTCGGCGACGTGTTCGGCGTCGGCGCCTGCTCCATCTCCGCCTCTTCGGGCAGCTTGTCGGCGTGGACGGCGAGCGGCGTGCCGATCCAGAGCGGATCGTCGTGGTGGTCGCGGCGCGGATTGGTGGTGTTGGGATGGACCAGGATGCTCAGGCTGCCGTGGTTCAGCATCAGCCACGGCACCAGGGTCGGGAACAACTCGGCCGCAAACGCCACCTGATACATCGCCTGATCGTGCGGGCCGACCTTGACGTCGTGCCAGCGTCCGAGCGTGACCAGAAAGCGCTCGCCGATCCAGTTGCGCAGCCGCTCCGCCTCGTCCCGGCTGGCCGCGGGGTCGTAATAGACATGAGCGTGATAGCTCGCGATCTCGCCGATCGTCCGTGGCGCGTCCGTCATCTCAGCTCTCCTTCTGGCCGGTCACTTGCGCCGCAACACACTGAACTGGAACGATTGCGTCGCGCCCCAGGGCGTGACGTGCCGGTGCGCCTCATCCGCGATCAACTCGAATGCCGGACCAATGGTCCTGCCGAGCGTCGCGGGGTCATAGCGCTGCACCGGCAGGCCGCTGCACTTCTCCGGGCCATCCAGCGCGAAGGTGCCGATCACGGCGTGCCCGCCTGCTTTGACGCCGCGATGCAGCCGGTCGAGATAAGCTGCGCGGTCTGGTTCCTCGACCAGGAAGTGAAACGCCGCGCGATCGTGCCAGATGTCGAAGGTCTGCTGCGGCTGCCAGACCGTTGCGTCACCTACGATCCAGTGCACCTCGTCACCTGCTGCGCCGATCCGCTCCCGCGCGTTCGCCAGTGCCGTTTCAGAGAGATCGAGCAAGGTCACATCATGAAAGCCGCTCGCCAGCAGCGCATCGACAAGTCGCGAAGCTCCGCTGCCGACGTCGACGATCGAGGCGTCGCGGCCGGGCGCAACCGATTCGATCAGGCGCAGCGATGGCTGCGGATCGGCCTGCGACCAGCTCACCTGCTGCTCTCCCTTGGTCAGATAGACGGTCTGCCAATGCGATTGCCGATCAGAAGCGGTCATGGCGATAGGTCCCGAAAGCGGCAACAACCTGCGTTGCGCCATTAACCATCAGCTAGGCGCGGCGGTCTCTCGCGTCAACCGGCAGCGGCGGGCACGCACGGCGGCGTAGCAGCAAATGCCGCATTTGCTTCGCCGCATTTTCCAACTAACCTGATAGCCGGGTTGAGATCAGGGCGTCCGGGGATGGCCAATTTCGGCTGGACACGCGGCAACAAGCCTGCACAAGCGGAGGACGCCGCCAGCGACTTGCGCGGCCTTACCGATCCATTGGCGTTTGTCGCCGCGCTCGACAAGGTGGTCCCGCGCTATCTCGATCTCGCCGACAATGGCGTGCTGGTCTATCCGGCCTGCAAACGCAAGTCCGGCGATCTGCTCGGCGACATCAGTGCGATCTGGGAGCACACGCGGCTTGAAGCGATGCGCTATGTCCCGATGGTGCCGCGGCAGGACATCTCGCTGCTGGTCGATCCGGCCCGCCAGGCGGAGATGATCGATGCTTTCCTGCGCCAGCGCGCGCACGACAAGACCGTCGTCGATTTCACCGGCACCGCGATCGAAGACTACGGGATTGCGATCTACGCTGGCCTGAACTGGCTGAACCATTGCGGCGCGCTCGTGGGCGCCGATCCGCAAAAATTTTCCGGCACGTTGCGGAGCTTCCGCAGGGTCATGGTGGTCGCCCAACAGTGGTGGGCGATCGACGGCGCGGCCGAGCGTTGCCGGCAACTGCTGGAAGCGCGCGAACGGCCACCGCTGGTGTTCTTCCTGATGTGGGCCGAATGCACCAATTTGGCGCGGGAGATCGCGATCGCGGCGGCCGGTCCAAATGCAACCGAGCACACTATCTCGCGGATGCGCGCGGCCGAAGACCCGGAACAGCTGACCTAGGGAGCCGGCGGATCCCGGCCGTCAGGCGACAGGGTCCCCGTCGGCCGACGCTTGCTGCAATTCCTTGGATTTGCGCGAGATCAGGCGGGCCAGCTCGCTCTGCTTGTAGGTCTCGACGAACTTGATGGCGAAGCCGTTCGGCAGATGCCGGACCACCCGCCCGACGCAGGCGCCGATCGCAAGCGGCATGCCGACCGGCGGCTGCGCCTCGGAGGAGACCGCCGCGCCGGACAGCGACATGTCGATGATGAAGCAGCTCTGCATGGTGCCGTCCGCCAGCGTCAACATGGCATGCGGCGCGACGGGAACGAAACGCGGGTTGTTGCGCGCCTCGCGGATGCTCGGATCCTTTTGCTTCTTCTCGATCCAGGTCAGCTTGTCGGCGAACTTCTCACGCATGGCATGCGTCATCTCGAGCTCGAGCAGGAAGCTGCCGCTCATCGTGTCGGTGATGCAGCCCTCGAATTTGCCGAACTCCTCGAAATACGAAGTCAGCCGGTCGCCGACCTTGCCGACGACGGGCACGTCCACGATCATCCGGAACGGCGAGACGCGCGTCGTGCGGCAGGCGAAGGTGCGCAATTTGCCCTGGGCATCGTACCAGTTCGGCAACGTGTAGCTGCCATTGACGGTGATCTTGACCGCGCGTTGCTTGAGAAACTTTTCGACGGACACGACTGAACCTCGCCCGAGGCGATGTGAGTGCACGGAGGTCGGGATTGACCGGCTTCACTGCCGGTCCGGTGGTGGGGAAGTCCGCTACCGACGCGATGGTAGCGGGCAGCTGCGGCACGCATCCCAGCGCGTGGCGGAATGGTCCTGGCGCGCAGGTGCGTACAGCCATACCGTCGAAAAACTAGGAAAAAGTTAAACCGGGACGGAGCGTCGGCGCACTCCATGGCGCAACCGTTTCGCGGCGGTTTATTTTGCGAACCGTACAACTGCCGGGAGAGTTGCCGCCCGGCAATGCAATCGCGCCGTGCTCCAAACCGCCTGCCCCGGCTGTCGGCCGGGTGCTAGCCTTCGCTCGATCGGTCCGGACCCTCATAGGCTCAACATGTCAAACAAATCGCTTGCCGACGGCAAGATCCTGCAGGACGTCGTCGACGGTGTCGGCGTCATCACCTTCAACAATCCCGACAAGCGCAATGCGATGTCGCTGGAGATGTGGGAGGGGCTCGGCGAGGCGCTGACGGCGTTGCGCGACGATCCGGCTGTCCGCGTCGTGATCCTGGTCGGCGCCGGCGACAAGGCGTTCGTATCGGGCGCCGATATCAGCCAGTTCGAGAAGACAAGGCACAACGCCGAGGCCTCCGAGGAATATTCACGGCGCAGCGCCGCCCAGCGCACCCTGCTCGCCGACTATCCGAAGCCGACCATCGCCTGCATCCGCGGCTTCTGCCTCGGCGGCGGCATGCAGGTCGCGATGCTGACCGATATCCGTATCTCCGGCGCCAGCGGCCAGTTCGGCATTCCCGCGGCCAAGCTCGGCATCGCCTATGGCTATGACGGGCTGCGCCATCTGGTGTCGCTGGTCGGCCCGTCCTGGGCGCGGCTGATCATGTATACGGGCATGCGGATCGATTCCGCCGAGGCGCTGCGGATCGGCCTCGTCGATCGCGTGCTGCCGGACGCCGAGCTCTGGGACGCGACCATGGAGATCGCGCGCACCATTTCGGGCAACGCGCCGCTGGCGATCAAAGCCGCCAAGATCACCATCGCGCAGGTGCTGAAGGATCCCGCCGACCGCGACATGGCGGCGATCAAGCAGGTCGGCATCGAATGCATGGACAGCGCGGATTTCCGCGAAGGCCGCAATGCTTTCATGGAGAAGCGCAAGCCGCAGTTCAAGGGCCGGTAGCGGCGCCCTCATCCTCACCGGTCATCGCCCGGTTCAACCGGGCGAACCAGTACGCCGCGGCCCATCGGCTCAAGCACGACCGCCTCTGGAATACTGGATCGCTCGCATGCGCATGCGCTGCGCGGCTGATGACACCGGATGGCGATTGCACGATTTCTGAATAATCGAATAGTGCCGCTGATTTGCCCGACGTGTCAAGTCGCCTGGTCGAACGCCGGCCGCCGGCGGCTCCTTTGCATGGGGTTGTTTTCGATATTTTGGCAGTGTGCTCGCGGTTGAACCTGCCCTACTTCTTCTCGCTGACCGGGACCGTGTAGTTCAAGATCAACCGCCCGCCGTCGGGATAGATGGTCTGGCCGGTGATGTAGGAGGCATCGTCGCTGGCAAGGAATGCCACGACGGCAGCGACCTCGCTCGGCTCGCCGCAGCGGCCGGCCGGCGTGCGCGACAGCACGCTGCGCCGCGCATCCTCGGACGAGAAGATCGCCGTCGCCACCATCTCGGTCAGGATCGTGCGCGGGTCCGACCGCCACGACGCGAATGCCGTGCGGCGCCAGCGCCACGGCGGCGACCGAGGTGAGCTGCTTCATCGCGCCCTTGGACATCGCATAGGTCGCGAGCGAGGGGATCGCGAGCAGCGCGTTGACCGAGGACATGTTGACGACGACGCCGCCACCGCCCTGCGCGATCATCTGGCGCGCCGCAGCCTGGACGCCGAAGAACGCGCCCTTGAGGTTGATGCCCATCACGTCGTCGAATTCGGCCTCGCTGATGTCGAGGAAGTCGCGGTTGCGCGCGACGCCGGCATTGTTGACCATGACGTCAAGCCGGCCGAACTCCTTCACCGCGGTCGCGACAATGCGATCGACATCGGCGCGCTTGCTGACGTCGGCCTCGACCGCCCGCAACTGATCGATATGTCCGAGTTCCTGGGCGGTGTGGACCAGCCCTGCAGCGTCGACATCCGAGATGACGACCCTGGCGCCGTCGGACAGGAAGCGCGCCGCGCAGGCCTTGCCGATGCCGCGTGCCGCACCCGTGATGGCGACGACCTTGCCGGAATTCTTCATGGGAGTGCCTCCAGAACAAACTGTTCATGGAGCAATAGCGCATTGCGCGTCGGCAGGGAACGCGGCGGATTCTCCGGGCGAGACCTTACGACTTGATGCGCGCGAGAATCCGGTCGGCCTCGGTACGCCAGTCGGCGCTGCGGGCGAAGTCCGGCGTTCCCTTGGCTCCGAACACGCCCTCATCGGCAAGATCGGCGATCCAGCCCTGCCGCTCGGCGTGCCGGAGGCAGACCACGGCGTCAGCCCGGCCTCGCGCACGGTCTCCGCCACCTCGCGCACCTCCTCGGCGCGCCGCCGGCCGTGCTCGATCACCCGCTGAAAGAAATAGGCGCCCTGCTTCTCCCAGTCGATCGACGGAAAGGTCTCCTTGAGCGAGGCGAGCACCGCATCCTCGACGCCATAGGCGCGCGCGGTGGTGAAGCTCTCGATCACCATGGCCTCCAGCCCCTTGATCATCATGCTGCGACACATCTTGACTGCCGAGGAGACGCCAAGCTCGTCGCTTGCGACCTTCGCCGCAAAACCGAGCGCGACCAGCAGCGGCGCCAGCTCCCGCGCGCCTTGGCCGCCGAGCAGCAGCGGCACCCTGATCCGGTACGGCGGCAGCGAAGTCATCACCGCGCCTTCGACATAGCGGCCACCGGCGCCGTCGATGTGCGCCGCCGCGCGCTGCTTGGCGCCGGGCGAGGCCGAGTTGAAATCGAGAAACCAGACCCCGCTCCGGATCCCGGGCGCGCAGGCCGCGGCCACCGGCACCGCCTGGCTCGCCGTCACCGCCGAGATGATGAAATCGGCCCGCGCCGCAAGAACGGCATGGGATTACGCGAGCTCGACGCCGATCTCCGCCGCGTGTGCGCGCAGCGCCGCGCCCTGTTCGCGGTCAAGCTTGATGTCGTAGGCCGAAACCCTCACGCCCTGCTGGCGCAGATCCTCGGCAAGGATGCGACCGACCTCGCCATAGCCGAGCATGCCGATTTGCCATTGCCGCGGATCGCCGGAGATTGTCATCAGTTCAGGTCCCGTGTCGTGTCGTCGAACAGCTCGTCGACCGTGACGCGCCGGCGGATCAACGCCTGCTGGACGCAATAGTCGATCATCAATTCGAGCGGCTTGCGGTTCGCCGCAACGCCGAACGGCAGCAGGTCCGGCATGCCCGGGCGGGCCGGCCGCTGCCTTGCCGCGCTTGAGCAGCTCGTACAGGCTCCGCACCACGTCCGGCCGCGACGCCGCAAGCCGCGATGTCACCACCACCAGATGATTGACCGGCACCACGCCGTGCCGCTGATACCACAGGGACGCCTCTCGGGCTGGATCGGCGAACAGCGGCTTGAGCTCCGGATCGCTGGAGGTCTCGCCCAGCACGGCGTCGACCTCGCCGTCCCCCAGCATCTGGACGATTGTCTTGCCTTTCGGCGCGCGCTCGGTGCTGTCGACATATTCCGCAACATGTGGATCCTCGAACGTGACCCAGTTGATCCTGTCGAGGTTCACGCCATGGTCATTGGCAAGGATGCCGCGCATCCATGCCCCGGTCGTGGTCGTGAACGAGCGGATGCCGACCCGCTTGCCTTCGAGATCGGCCGGCTCAAGCGTACCGAGGTCGGCGCGATAGAGCGCATGGCCGTGCTGGAAGCGGCCGACCATCGCCGCCGGCAGCAGCACCAACGGCTTGCCGTGCGCCCTTGCCATCAGATAGGTCACGATCGCCATCTCGCAGACGTCGAAGGCCTGCTCGCGCACCATCGGCTTGAACGCGGCGTTGGTCGGCGTGAATTCGGTGAACTCGAGATCGAACAGGTCGGAGCGAAGCTCACCGTTCTTCACCGCCCGGATGTGCGGATGATTGCCGAGCACGGCGCGCAGCCGAAGTTTCTCCATCGCGACAAGCTCCGGACGTTCAGGTCACCACTCGGCCCGGATTCGCGCCCGGGATCTTGCGGGGCGCCCCTTCGTCGAGCGGCGCGGCCTGCAACGCGGCAACGGTGGCGCGCACCAGTTCCTCGATGGCGTGGCCGGCATCGGAGCCGTCGGCGCTGCCGCGCGACAGGCGCGAGACGCGCTCCGGCGTCACCAGCGTGTAGTAGAGCGCGCCGAGCAGGAAGTGGCTGCGCCAGACCAGATCGGTACGCGGAATATGCGGCAGGCTTTCATGAATCGCGTCGATGAAGGCATGACTGGTGTCGTCGAAGGTCTGCGCGATGATCTTGCGCACGACCTCATTGCCCTCGGCCGACATGATCGCGCGCAATCGCGTGAACCGCGTTCCGCCGCCGGCAAGATCGCTGCCGGACGTAAAGGCCGGCAACACATAGGCGCGCACGATCGCCTCCAGCCGGTCCTGCAGATCGCGCACCCGCCGCGCCGCCGCCAACAGCTCGGAGCGCCGGCGGTTCATCGGGCCGCAATGGCGCCGATAGATTTCCAGCAGCAGGCCGTCCTTGGTCCTGAAATGATAGGTCACGCTGCCCGGATTGGCGCCGGCGGCGTGCGCGATGTCGCGTACCGAGACGGCGTTGAAGCCGTAGGTCGAGAACAATTCCTCGGCCGCGGCGAGGATCGCCTCGCGCATGTTCGGCTTGCGGGCGCTGGCCGCCTTCACGTCGGACCTGGCAGGTTTGCGGACCATATTTGTACTATCGTCCAAATAATCCGGTCGCGTCAACAACGCCGCGCGGCACCCATCCGTCAGGATAGTTTGACGTGAGGCTCGGCCCGACCGCGCGCGGCGGCCTCGAGCAGGAACGTCCTGCCATGCTCGGGATCGGCCGCACGCTGCGCCTCATCCATGTCCTGCCAGGCCGAGGTGATCAGCACGCGCGAGAAGTCGCGGCCGACGAATGCCGGGCAACTCGATTGCCTCGCTGGTACGCGCAGCGAACGCAGATGCCGGCCGGCGGGATCGTAAACGTCGACGCGACCGCCACCCCAGCGCGCGTTCCAGATCAGGCCGTCGGCATCGACGATCGCGCCGTCGAGGCCGCCGCTGCCTTGATGCCTGATCAATTCGATGGGTTCACCGGTCGGCAGTCCTGTTGATGGATCGAGCGGCACGCGATGCAGCACGTTGGTTGCGGTATCGGCGAAATAGCCGATGTCGCCCGCGGGCGAAAAGCAGATCGCATTCGGGATGGTGATCCCGGGATAGAGTCGCACGATGCGGCCCCGGTGCAGCGCATAGATCGCGCCGGCACCCTGCTCGGCATGGCGCCCCATGGTGCCGAGCCAGAACGTGCCCGACGGATGCACACGCGCGTCGTTGGAGCGCGTCAGCGGATTGTCGGCCTCCAGCGCAGCGAACAGCTCCAGGCGGCCGTCTGCAACGTGCCGTACATAAAGTCCATCTTCGGCAAGGATCAGCTGCCGCTCGCCGTCGATCCGCGCCAATGCACTCGCCATTTTCGGCAATTCGTGGATGACGGTGCGGCCACCTGCAAATCGATGCTCGAACAGGCGGCGCTCGCGGATATCGAACCACCAGGCGGTGTCGGTCGCCGCATCATAGGTCGGGCCTTCGCCGAGATGGCAACGCTCCGCCGACAGCACCGATGTCGGTACCTCTTCCATCAGCGGCTCGGCGGCACGGTCGGTCATGGCGTCACTCACGCGGTTGAGAAGCGGTAGACGATGCTGCGCCGATAGAGCTGTCCTGGATCGAGCCGCGCCGACGGGAAGTCGGGCCGGTTCGGCGTATCCGGCCAGGCGTGCGGCTCGAGACAGAGCGCGTCGGATTGCCGGTACACACGATCGCCCTTGCCGGCGGTCGAGCCGTCGAGGAAATTGCCGGAATAGAACTGCAGTCCCGGCTGATCGGTGAACAGCTCCATCACGCGGCCGCCGTGCGGCGCCTCGAGGCGCGCAGCAAGGTAAAGGCCCGCCCCCTTGGCCAGACAGAAATTGTGGTCATAGCCGCGCCCGAGCCGCAGCTGCTCGTCATTCATCCTGATCCGCGCGCCGATGGCTGTAGGCTTGCGGAAATCGAACGGCGTGCCGTCGACCGGCCGCGGCGGTTCGTGGAGCGGGATCGCCGTGGCATCCACCGCGAGGAAATGGTCGGAGACGATCGTCAGCCGGTGATCGAGGATCTGCATGCCCGAGCGCGCGCCCTCGAGATTGAAGAAGCTGTGATTGGTGAGATTGAGGCATGTCGGCCGGTCGGTCGTCGCCTCGTAGGTGACCGAGAGCTCCATCGGACTGCGCACGCGATAGGTCACGCGCGCCGCGAGATTGCCCGGATAGCCCTCCTCGCCATGCGGGCTCTCGCGCTCCAGCACCAGCGTCGGCGCCGGATCATCCGATAGTTCGACGATCCGCCACAGCTTGCGATCAAAGCCCTGCACCCCGCCGTGCAGCGCGTTGGGACCGTTGTTGGCGTCGAGCTGCACGGTCTCGCCATCGAGCACGAAACGCGCGCCGGCGATCCGGTTGGCATAGCGCCCGATCGTCGCGCCGAAGAATTTGCGCTGTGCGAGATAGCCGTCGAGTTCATCGTGGCCAAGCACGATGTCGTCGCAATGCCCGTCACGATCCGGCGCAAGCAGCGCCTGCAGCGTGGCGCCGAACGGAAGGATGGCGGCCTCAAAACCGTGTTCGCCGCGCAAGATCACGCGCTCGACCACGGTGCCGTCGTGCAATTTGCCGAAGGGAGCGCGACCGATGCTGGCTGATGTCATTGTCAGTCCTCGAACGCCTCGACGAGGCGCCGTCGTCCGAACATGAAGCTATCGGCGACAAGCTGCAAGGGCGCGAGGTCGACATCGGATTTTCCTTCCGAGGTCAGCGCGACGAAACGGCGGTACAGCGCGGGATATTCCTCATCTGGCGCATCGACCACCAGCCTGCCGCCATCGCGCAGCTGCCTTCCACCTTTCGACAGCGTCACAGGCCCGGCCTCGGTTTCGCACAGGATGTCCCAGCTCGGCGATCCGGTCTGGCGGAAATCGAATTCGGCGTGGATTGGCAAGCCGCTCGCGTCGGAGAGTTCGATCTCTGCCGCAATCGGCGCCTCCCGATTGGACGGAAAGTCCAACGCCGCACTCCTGACAAAGACCGCACGCGGCAGGATCTCGGTCAGGATCGACAGCGCGTTGATGCCGGGATCGAACACGCCGAAGCCACCCGCCTCGAAGATCCAGGCCTGACCCGGATGCCAGACGCGCACGTCTTCCTTCCAGATGATGGTGACCTTGTTGATGGTGCGTCTCGCGAGCAATTGCCGCGCAGGACCGACCGCGCCCGCATAGCGTGAATGCCATGTGGCAAACAATGTCCGACCCGCCTCCTGCGCGGCCGCGATCAGCGGCTTGAGTTCGCTTAACGTCGTGCCCGGCGGCTTCTCCAGCAGCACGTGCTTGCCCGAGGCGAGCGCGGCGGCGGCCTGCGCGTGGCGCATCTGCGGTGGCGTACACAGCGCGACCGCGTCGATCTCCGGCCCGTCGCGCAACAACTCCTGCAAATCACGGAAATGCGGCAGGCCGGGCGGGGTCTTGACGGGATCGGCCACCGCAACGAGAGCCACGCCTGACGTCTTCGCGATCGCAGGCACGTGCTGCCGGCACGCGATCTCGCCATAGCCGACGATGGCGATGCGAAGCAGGTCACTCATGGCCGTCCTCGCGTTGCTGTCCACCTGGCCGGCTGAAGTCGCCAGGCAGAATCATAAGCCAGCGCCGAATACCAACGGCATGATGTGATTTTGGTTGCGGACACGCAAGTCCGCGACGTTCTGTTGCGCGCCTCGCGGCCGGGGTATCGGCTTTGACCAATCAAGGCCGATGCTCCGGATTCCGGCCTTGACGGGCTTTCTTCGCGCGGACCGGTCGCCACCTCGCCCGAAGCCGCGCTAGCGCGCGGCCTCAAACCCGCCGAGCACTGCCGTCAGATTGGCGCCGAGGATGTCGGAGAGATAGCCGCCCTCCTGCACCAGCACCGTCGGCAGTCCGAATCGGGCCAGTCCCTCGCCGATACGGCGGAAGCCGTCGGTGGTGACGGCGAGACCGGCGAGCGGGTCCTTCTCGGAGGCGTCGAGACCGAGCGCGACCACGAGCGCGGTCGGGGCGAAGGAGCGGATCGCCTTCTCCGCCACCGCGAGCGCCTTCATGTAGTCGTCGTCACCGGTGCCCTTGGCGAGGGGAATGTTGAGATTGGTGCCGAGGCCACCTGCGGCGCCGCGCTCATGCGCATAGCCCCAGACGAAGGGGTAGAAGAACGACGGATCGGCGTGGATCGAGACGGTGAAGACATCCGGCCGCTCGTAGAAGATGCCCTGCGTGCCGTTGCCGTGATGCACGTCGACGTCGAGGATCGCGACGCGCTCATGCTTCTGGCGCAGATGCTCGGCCGCGATCGCACTGTTGTTGAGGAAGCAGAAGCCGCCGGCGAGGTCGCGATAGGCGTGGTGACCGGGCGGGCGGCACAGCGCGTAGACGGCGTCCTCGCCGTCGAGCACCATCTGCGCGGCGGTGACCGCCACGTCGCTCGCGGCGCAGGCACCGGCCCAGGTGCCGGGACCGATCGGAGCCGCGGTATCCATCGTGTGCCAGCCGAGCTTGCCGACGATATGAGCAGGGTACGTGCCGGCATTGCGCACCGGGTGGATGTTCGCGATCATCTCCGGTCCGGCATTGCCGAGCGCCGACCATTCGTCCCAGGCGTCCGCGAGAAAGCTCAGATATTCCGGACTGTGCACGCGCGCGCGTGGCCCCTGCCCGAACCTGGTCGGCTCGATCAGCGTGTGCTTGCCAGCCTTCAGGCCCGCCAGCAGGCGGTCGGCGCGTTCGGGCTGTTCGGTGGTACGCTGGACCACACCGCGGACAAGGAAGAATTGCGGATCATGGCTGCGGTGCAGATCACTGTAGACGGCCTTCACGGGGACACTCCTGTTGGATCGGCGGCTGAGCTGGACAGAGCGAGGGCAATGTGCCGCACGCAAGCTCTGGCCTGCGCGTTGTACACTATCAGCGACGGCGACGATCTGAAACCGAGCGCGATTTCATGCTATGCCCGCATGCAGCGCAATGATTGAAAGACGCAGGACGCGAAGTCCGGCCATGGCCAGCGGCAAGACGCAGACAGAGGAAGCGGCAACGGGGCGGCGCGGGCGGCCGCGTTCCGCCGCGACCACGGCCGCGATCCTGGAAGGCGCCTATCAACTGATGGCGACGACCGGCCTCGCCGCGACCACCATCGACGCGATCGCCAGGCATTCCAACGTCTCGAAGATGACGATCTACAAATGGTGGCCGTCGCGCGAAGCCTTGCTGATCGATGCCTTCCTCGACCAGGCCTCGCGGGCCGTGCCGCTGCCCGAAACCGGCAGTCCGGTGGCCCGCATCCGCCGCCACGTTGCAACCTATGTCGAGGCGTTGCAGGGCGAGTTCGGCCGCGTGCAGCTTGCCGTGATCTCGGAATGCATCTCGAAGACCAGCACGGCAGAACTGTTCTACGAGCGTTACCTCGGCCTGCGCCGCAGCAAGATGCTGGAGATCATCGCCGCCGGCCAGAAGGACGGCAGCATCGGCGCGCCGGGCGTCCCCGGCGATATCTATGACGCCATCTATGGCAGCCTGTTCTACCGCTACGTCTTCGGCATCAAGCCGCTGACGCCGGCCTACGCCCGCAATCTCGTCAATCTGGTGCTGCGGCCGCGCACGGACGCTTGACTATCAAGCAGAGCGTTGGCGCTGACGGCGGAACCAGACCCAGGTCTCGCGCGTGACGGCCCGGTAACTGCTGCCGCGATACACGATGTGGCCATCGACGATAGCGTTCAGCTTCGGCAGCGCATGGAACGGCACCGTGGGATAGGCGTGGTGCTCGACATGGTAAGGCATGTTCCAGGCGAACCATTTCATGATCCTGCTGGTCATCGTTGTGCGCGTGTTCTCGAACGCGCTCCGCGTCCGCTCGCAGCCGGTGTGCTCGGCATAGAGATAGGGGCGCAGGATGAGCTGACCGGCCAGGAGCGGCACGATCCACACCCAGAGCAGGATCGCACTGTGCAGCGCGAACGAGGCCGCGAGCAACAGCAGATAGCCCGCGAGATAGAGCCGCGCCTCCAGCACGATCGGGGCGCGCTTGTGCTCCGGAATCCACGGCACGACCACCTTTCCGGTGAGTGCATGCCAAAACATCAGGCGGATGCGAACCAACACCTGCAGCAGTCCCGAATAGGCGATCGCGAGCTGGGTGTCCGACGCGGGCTTGGGGCCGACGATCAGCTCCGGGTCTTTCTCCGGATCCTGCGTGTAGCGATGATGGTCCCAGTGGAACAGGCAGTAATACTGGTAGGGCAGTCCGATCATGAAGGCGGACAGATTGCCTACGACAAGATTGAGCGCTGGACTGCGGAACGCCGTCTTGTGCGCGGTCTCATGCACCACCATGAACAGGAATGCGACGAAGTAGCCCTGCACGGCAATCAGCGGCAGCGCCCATGGCAGACCGTAGCGCGATGAGACCAGGGAGATCAGCGCGCCGACGATGACGATCATCCCGTAATGGCTTGCCGCGCGCACCGCGCCGGCAAGGTTCGACTTGGTCGACAAATCGCGCAAGGTCAGCGGGCTGAGCGGCTTCAGGCGGGGTCCGGCGTCACTGGTCTCTGCGGTGCTCATGGTCGTCTCACCTGTCAGCGTTGCAGCAGCGCCGAGATTTCGGCGTTGATGAAGGCGCGGTCTTCGGCGTTGTTGGCGGGATTGCCGGCCCGGTGCCCGTGGATCGACGGAATCGCATGCAGCGCGGCCGAGCGCGCGTTGACCAGGCGGCCGAGTTCAGCCTCGTTGTCGCGCGGGTCGAAATAGCGATCGGTACGCCCCGGCATCAGCAGGACATGCGCCTTGATCGCGGCCAGCGCCCGGTCGAAGTCGCCGCCGAATTGATCGCAACGGCTGATATCGCCGGCCTGCCAGATCGCGATCTGCGCCATCAGATCATTCGCATCGCGCCGCGCGAAGGCACCGTCCCAGGATCCCGCGAGGTAGTCTTCCAGCGAGTTGAAGCCGGCCGCGCGCCAGACTTCCTCGCGATAGAACTCATGCGACATCGCCCAGCCGGCGTAGACGCGCCCCATCGCACGAAGGCCCGCCGCGGGCTTGCTGACGAAGCGGCCGTCCCGGTAGGCCGGGTCGGCGGTCAGCGCGGCCTTCACACCTTCGAGGAACACATGATTATACGGCGAGCACCGCGCGCTGCCGCAGACCACGGCCGCGCGCTCGACCATGTCGGGATACCGCGCGGCCCAGTGATAGGCCTGCATGCCGCCCATCGACCAGCCATAGACCAGCGCGAGCCTGGTCACGCCGAACCGCTCGACCAGCAGCCGCCGCTGGATCGCGACCGCGTCATGATAGGTGAAGGCAGGAAACGGCGCGCCGCCGAGCACCTCGACCGAATTCGACGGCGAGGAAGACAGGCCATTGCCGAACAGATTCGCGATGACGATGAAGTAGCGCTCGGGATCGAGCGCGCCGCCCGGCTGCACCAGCCATTCGATGTCGGAGTGCTGTGCGGCGAACGACGTCGGATAGAGGATGACGTTGTCCCGCGCCGCATTCAGCGTGCCATAGGTCTTGTAGGCGAGCCTCAGTTGCGGAAACACGGCGCCGCCCTGCAGCGTCACATCGCCTGCCTCGAACACCTCATAGTCGCGCGGCGTGGTCATCAGCATTCGACCTCGAGCAGCCGGGCGCAACGCTGCGCCCTTAATAACTGTACTATTGGTACACTAAATGCGAAACCCTGGCAATAGCGGCGAAGGTGGAATGACACCGGGCCGATCCATTCAAAATCGGTATGGATCAATACCCGTTTCGGCTTGGACCCATTGTCGTCATCTCTCTAGGACAGACCCCGAGGAAATTTTCGAGGAGGCGCTAATGAGCGCAATTGTGTCCGCCGCAGACACGCGGCGATCCCGCGTCCGGCTCTTGACCGTGACGATGTTGTTTCTCGTCACCACCGTGAACTATGCCGATCGCGCCACGCTCTCGATCGCCGGCCCCGCCCTTTCCAAGGAACTGCATCTCGATCCCGTCGCGATGGGCTACGTGTTCTCGGCGTTCGGCTGGTCCTATGTGGTCGCCCAGGTGCCGTGCGGCTGGCTGCTCGACCGCTTCGGCTCCAAATGGGTCTATGCGCTCAGCATCATCGTCTGGTCGATCTTCACCGCGATGCAGGGCCTGGTCGGATTCCTGTCCGCGGGCGCGGCCGTGGTCCTGTTGTTCGCCCTGCGCTTCCTGGTCGGCATCGCCGAGGCGCCGTCATTCCCGGCCAATGCCCGCATCGTCGCCTCCTGGTTCCCCGGCAATGAACGCGGTACCGCCTCGGCCTTCTTCAATTCGGGGCAGTATTTCGCCACCGTGATCTTCGCGCCGCTGATGGGCTGGATCGCCCATGAGTATGGCTGGCGCCATGTGTTCTACGTGATGGGTGCGCTCGGCATCGTCATGGGCATTGCCTGGATCAAGACCATCTACGAGCCGAAGGAGCACCCCGCGATCAACGAGGCCGAGTTCGACTACATCAAGCAGGGCGGCGCGCTGGTCGACATGGACGCGGCGAAGGCCGGCAAGACCCAGGACAGCGGCCCCAGCTGGGACCACATCCGCCAATTGCTCGCCAACCGCATGATGCTCGGCGTCTATATCGGCCAATACTGCATCAACACCCTGACCTATTTCTTCCTGACCTGGTTCCCGGTCTATCTGGTGAAGGAGCGCGGGCTCTCGATCCTGCAGGCCGGCTTCGTCGCGACCTTGCCGGCGCTGTGCGGCTTCATCGGCGGCGTGCTCGGCGGCGTGATCTCGGACTATATCCTGCGCCGCACCGGCTCGCTGACCATGGCGCGCAAGATCCCGATCGTCGGCGGCATGCTGCTGTCGATGTCGATCATCGCCTGCAACTATGTCGACGGCCAGGCACTGGTGGTCGGCTTCATGGCGCTCGCCTTCTTCGGCAAGGGCATCGGCGCGCTCGGCTGGGCGGTCGTCTCCGACACCTCGCCGAAGGAAGCCGGCGGCGTCTCCGGCGGCTTGTTCAACACCTTCGGTAACCTGTCCTCGATCACGACGCCGATCGTCATCGGCTACATTCTGGCCGCCACCGGCTCGTTCAACGGCGCGCTGGTGTTCGTCGGTGCCAACGCGCTGGTCGCGGCGATCGCCTATCTGTTCATCGTCGGCGAGATCAAGCGGGTGCAGCTCAAGGCGGCGTGAGCGCGCTTCACCTCTCCCCGCCTTCCGCGGGGAGAGGTCGAAATTCGCACAGCGAATTTCGGTGAGGGGCGAAGCAACACGTCTCCGCAGAGACAGTCCTTCCGACTCGTTCGGATCGCGCGTGCACATCGAGGCGGCCGTTGCGCAGAGAGAGCCCCTCACCCCAACCCTCTCCCCGTAAGAACGGGGAGAGGGAGCAGAAAACCAAACGGCGGCTTCGGCCGCCGTCTTTGTCTGCTTTTTTGTCTGCTTTTTTGTCTTCTTGGCCAGTGGGAGGCATCGATGCTAGAACGTACAAATCCCCGCGCGATCAATTCCGGGCTTGCATCGATGTTCGACCTGAGCCAGCTCCGCTGCTTTGTCACGGTGGCCGAAGAATTGCACTTCGGCCGCGCCGCGACGCGGCTCAACATGACGCAGCCGCCGCTGAGCCGGCAGATCCAGGTGCTCGAGCACATCATCGACGCGCCGCTGCTGGAACGCACCAGCCGCTCGGTGCGGCTGACGCCGGCGGGACGCAGCTTCCTGCCCGAGGCGCGGCGCATCCTCAAGCTCGCGGAATCCGCCTCGCAGGTTGCCCGCCGCATCGCGCTCGGCAAGACCGGCTCGCTCAAGATCGGCTTCACCGCCGCGGCCGCCTACGGCTTCCTGCCCGACCTGATCGCGGCCTGCCGCTCGCGCCTGCCCGAGGTCGATTTTTCGCTGAAGGAGATGGTCTCCGGCGATCAGTTCGAGGCGCTCACCACCGGGCAGATCGACGCCGGCCTGCTGCGTCCGCCGATCGCGCGGCCGGAATTCGCCAGCCGGCGCGTCGTGGCCGAGCCGCTGCTCGCCGCGATCCCGAAGAAGCATCCGCTGGCCGCGGCCGAGACCGTGAGCATTAAGGATTTCGACGACCAGCCCTTCGTGATGTATTCGCCCTACGAGGCGCGCTACTTCCACGATCTCTTGGTGTCGATGTTCACGCGCGCCGACGTGCTGCCGCGCTATGTGCAGCATCTCAGCCAGATCCATTCGATCCTCGCTATGGTGCGCGCCGGGCTTGGCGTAGCGATCGTGCCGGAAGCGGCCGCCAGCCTGAAGATCGCGGACGTCAAGTTGAAGCCGCTGAAGCTGCGATCGCCCGTGCCGGTCGAGCTGTTCATGGTATGGCGGCGCGATCACGAGAACCAGTTGCTGCCGTCGCTGATCGAGATCGCGACCGAAATCGCAGCGCCGCATCTGCGCGGCGATTGATGCAGAGTTAGCATCGCTCGATACCGCGTTTGGCTTGGACGCGCATCGAACCATTCCCTAGAAATTCCGCCATGGACGCGCGCTGCTCGCGCATCCCGTTCCCAGAAACATTCAAGGAGTGGCGCCATGAGCAAGATGACCCCTCAGGAGATGGCCGCTAGAATCGGTGGCGGCCTCCTGTCCTTCCCCGTGACCCCGTTCAACGCGGACTATTCGTTCGACGAGGCGACCTATCGCGCCAACATGGACTGGCTGTGCGGCTATGACGTCGCCGGCTTGTTCGCCGCCGGCGGCACCGGCGAGTTCTTCTCGCTGACGCCGAGTGAAGTTCCCCACGTCGTGAAGATCGCGGTCGACGAGACCAAGGGCCGCGTTCCCGTGCTGGCCGGCACCGGCTACGGCACCGCGATCGCGCGCGAGATCGCGGTTGGCGCCGAGAAGGCCGGCGCCGACGGCCTGCTGCTGCTGCCGCCCTATCTCACGCATGCCGAGCAGGACGGCCTCGCTGCCCATGTCGAGGCGGTGTGCGCATCGGTTAAGATCGGCGTCATCGTCTACAACCGCGACAATGCGATCCTGCAGCCTGATACGCTGGCGCGCCTCTGCGAGCGCTGCCCGAACCTCGTCGGCTACAAGGACGGCATCGGCGATATCGAGCTGATGACCCGTGTCTACACCCGGCTCGGCGACCGCCTGACTTATATCGGCGGCCTGCCGACCGCGGAGACCTTTGCCCTGCCCTATCTCGACATGGGCGTGACCACCTATTCGTCGGCGGTGTTCAATTTCGTGCCCGAATTCGGCACCGGTTTCTACGCCGCGGTGCGCCGGCGCGATCATCAGACCATCCATGCAGGCCTGAAGGATTTCATCCTGCCGCTGATCGCGATACGCAACCGCAGGAAGGGTTATGCGGTGTCGATTATCAAGGCCGGCATGAAGGTGATCGGCCGCTACTCCGGCCCGGTGCGGCCGCCGCTGACCGATCTTAACGAGCAGGAGATCGGCGAGCTCGCGGCGCTGGTCGCCAAGCTGCCGCAGGCCGCCGCGCAGCAGGCGGCAGAATAAGCCGAACGGCCAGGAAAACTGCAAAGGACGAAGGGAGGGGCAGATGATCCAGGACACGATCCGCACCGGCTTTGCCGGCGCACCTGTTGTCACGGCGATGGAGGTGATCCCGGTCGCCGGCCGCGACGGCATGCTCCTCAATCTGAGCGGCGCGCATGCGCCGTTCTTCACCCGCAACCTCGTTATCCTCACCGACAACTCCGGCCACACCGGCGTCGGCGAGGTGCCGGGCGGCGAGAAGATCAAGAAGACGCTCGAGGACGCAAGCGACCTCGTCGTCGGCCAGACCATCGGCGCCTGCAACAACATCCTAGCCTCGATGCGCCAGGCCTTCGCCGATCGCGACGCCGGCGGCCGTGGCAAGCAGACCTTCGACCTCCGCGTCACCATCCATGCGGTCACCGCAGTGGAATCCGCGCTGCTCGACCTGCTCGGCCAGCATCTCAATCTCCCGGTCGCGGCGCTGCTTGGCGAAGGCCAGCAGCGCGCCAGCGTCGAGACGCTCGGCTATCTCTTCTTCGTCGGCGACCGCAGGAAGACCAACCTGCCTTACGTCGAGGGCGAGACCGGCAAGCCCGACTGGTTCGATCTGCGCCATCAGGTTGCAATGACGCCGGATGCCATCGTGCGCCTCGCCGAAGCGACGCAGGCGCATTACGGCTTTGCCGATTTCAAGCTCAAGGGTGGCGTGCTCAGGGGCGAAGAGGAGATCGAGGCCGTCACCGCAATTGCAAAACGCTTCCCGAAGGCGCGCGTCACGCTCGACCCGAACGGCGCCTGGTCGCTCGACGAGGCGATCCGGCTGTGCAGCAACATGCATGGCGTGCTCGCCTATGCCGAGGATCCCTGCGGCGCCGAGGCCGGCTTCTCCGGTCGTGAGATCATGGCCGAGTTCCGCCGCGCCACCGGGCTGCCGACCGCGACCAACATGATCGCGACCGACTGGCGCCAGCTCGCGCACGCACTGCGGCTCGGCGCAGTCGACATTCCGCTCGCCGATCCGCATTTCTGGACCATGCAAGGCTCGGTGCGGGTGGCACAGACCTGCCGCGACAACGGCCTGACCTGGGGCTCGCACTCCAACAACCATTTCGATATTTCGCTGGCGATGTTCACCCATGTCGGAGCCGCCGCGCCCGGCAAGGTGACCGCGATCGACACCCACTGGATCTGGCAGGACGGCCAGGCGTTGACGCGCCAGCCGCTGCAGATCAAGGGCGGCAAGATCGCTATTCCGGATCGGCCGGGCCTTGGCATCGAGCTCGATCGCGGTGCCATCGAGGCCGCGAACGCGCTATACAAGCAGCATGGTCTCGGCGCCCGCGACGACGCGCTGGCCATGCAGTTCCTGATCCAGGGGTGGACCTTCGACGACAAGCGTCCCTGCCTCGTGCGCTAAACAAGGAAGGTTGGAAACATGACCGCTCACCAGAAGAACTTCATCGCCGGCGAATGGGTCGACGGAACAGGCATCACGCGGGACATCAACCCCTCCAACACCGGCGATGTCGTCGGCGAATACGCCAAGGCCGACAAGGCGCAGACCGAAAAGGCGATCGCCGCGGCGAAGGCCGCCTTCCCGGCCTGGGCGCGCTCGACGCCGCAGGAGCGCTTCGATGCGCTGACCAGGATCTCGGTCGAAATCCTCGTCCGCAAGGAAGAGCTCGGCCGCCTGCTCGCCCGCGAGGAGGGCAAGACGCTGCCGGAAGGCATCGGCGAGGTGGCGCGCGCCGGGCAGATCTTTGCGTTCTTTGCCGGCGAAGCGCTGCGGCTAATGGGCGAGAAGGGCGCATCGGTGCGCCCCGGCCTCGACGTCGAGATCACCCGCGAGCCGGTCGGCGTTGTCGGCATGATCACGCCGTGGAATTTCCCGATCGCGATCCCGGCGTGGAAGATCGCGCCGGCGCTGTGTTACGGCAACGCCGTGGTGTTCAAGCCGGCCGAGCTGGTGCCGGGCTCCGCCCATGCGCTGTCCGAGATCATTGCGCGTTCCGGCATTCCGGCGGGGGTCTTCAATCTCGTGGTCGGCTCGGGCTCGGTGGTCGGCCAGACCCTGCTCGATCATCCCGATGTCGCCGCGATCTCCTTCACCGGCTCGGTGCAGACCGGCCGCAAGATCGCTCAGGCCTGCGTGCTCTCCAACCCCATGAAGAAGTTCCAGCTCGAGATGGGCGGCAAGAACCCGCTGGTCGTGCTCGACGACGCCGACGTGAAGGTCGCGGTCGAGGTCGCCGTCAACGGCGCCTATTACTCGACCGGCCAGCGCTGCACGGCGTCCTCGCGCCTGATCGTCACCGCGGGAATTCACGACCGCTTCGTCGCCGCGATGACCGAGCGCATGAAGGGACTTTCGGTGGACGACGCGCTGAAGAGCGGCGTACATGTCGGCCCGGTCGTCGACCAGAGCCAGCTCGACCAGGACCTGCGCTACATCAAGATCGGTCAGGATGAAGGCGCCCGCCTGCACTGGGGCGGCGAATTGTTGAACCGCGAGACGCCCGGCTTCTATCTGCAGCCGGCGCTGTTCACCGAGGCGACCAACCAGATGCGGATCGCCCGCGAGGAGATCTTTGGTCCGGTCGCCTGCGTGATCCGCGCCAAGGATTATGAAGAGGCGCTGGCGATCTCCAACGACACCGAGTTCGGCCTTGCCTCGGGCATCTGCACGTCAAGCCTGAAATACGCCTCGCACTACAAGCGCAACAGCGAGGCCGGCATGGTGATGGTCAACCTGCCGACCGCCGGCGTCGACTACCACGTCCCGTTCGGCGGCCGCAAAGGCTCAAGCTACGGCGCACGCGAACAGGGTGCCTATGCCCGCGAGTTCTACACCACGGTGAAGACGGCTTACACGTTCCCGGGCTGAAGCAGTTGAAACAGAGTGCAGCCGCGTAAGACGCTGCACCCCCTCTCCCGCTTGCGGGGGAGAATTGGGGTGGGGGCTCTCCCCGCGAGTCATGCTGTGGAGAGACCCCCACCCGGATCGCATCATTCGATGCGATCCGACCTCCCCCGCAAGCGGGAGAGGTGAAGTGAAGCCAGGAGGAATACGGCATGGACCAGTCGATCGGCGCCCAGGAGCAGCCCCGCTACATCAAGCTCAACGAGCGCGACAATGTCGCGATCGTCGTGAATGATTTTGGCCTGCCGGCCGGCTCCCGCTTCGCCTCGGGCCTGACGCTGCGCGCTTTCGTGCCGCAAGGCCACAAGACCGCGCTGGAAGACATCGCCGAGGGCGCCCCGATCATCCGCTATGGCGAAGTGATCGGCACGGCGCTGTCGCCGATCCTGGCCGGTGAGTGGGTCGACGAGGCCCGTATCCGCATGCCCGAGGCGCCACCGCTCGATCAGCTCGAGATCGCGACCGCGGTGCCGCCCGCGCTGCCGCCGCTCGAAGGCTTCACCTTCGAGGGCTATCGCAATCCCGACGGCTCGGTCGGCACCAAGAACATCCTCGGCATCTCCTCCTCCGTGCAATGCGTCAAGGGCACGATGGAATATGCCGTGAAGCGCATCCGCGCCGAGCTCTTGCCGAAATATCCCAATGTCGACGACGTCGTGCCGTTGACGCACGCCTATGGCTGCGGCGTCGCGATCACCGCACCCGACGCCGTGGTGCCGATCCGCACCCTGCAGAATCTCGCGCTCAATCCGAACTTCGGCGGCGAGATCCTCGTCGTCGGCCTCGGCTGCGAGAAGCTCGCGCCGGAACGGCTGGTGCCGGAGGGCGTCGGCGATGCCATCGTGCGGATGCAGGACGAAGCGTTTGACGGCTTCGGCGCCATCGTCGACGCCATCATGACCCAGGCCGAGGCCCGGCTGAAGGTGCTCAACGCCCGCAAGCGCGAGATCTGCCCGGCCGCCGATCTTGTGATCGGCCTGCAATGCGGCGGCAGCGACGCGTTCTCCGGCGTCACCGCGAACCCCGCGGTGGGCTTTGCCGCCGACCTGCTGGTGCGCGCCGGCGCGACCGTGATGTTTTCGGAAGTCACCGAGGTGCGTGACGCGATCCAGCTTCTAACCCGCCGCGCCGTCAACGAGGATGTCGGCCGCGCGCTGATCCGCGAGATGGAATGGTATGACGCCTATCTCGCCCGCGGCGGCGCCGACCGCAGCGCCAACACCACGCCGGGCAACAAGAAGGGCGGCATTGCCAACATCGTCGAAAAGTCGCTCGGCTCGATCGTCAAGTCCGGCTCCGGCCCGATCGCGGGCGTACTGTCGCCGGGCGAGAAGGCGCGGCAGAAGGGCATGCTGTTTGCGGCGACGCCGGCGAGCGACTTCATCTGCGGCACGCTGCAGCTCGCCTCCGGCATGACCTTGCAGGTGTTCACCACCGGCCGCGGCACGCCGTATGGCCTGGCCGCCGCGCCTGTCATCAAGGTCGCGACCCGCAGCGAGCTGGCACGGCGCTGGAAGGACCTGATCGATTTCGACGCCGGCTGCATCGCCACCGGCGAGAAGACCATCGAGGAAACCGGCTGGGACCTGTTCCGCCTGATCCTCGACGTCGCGAGCGGGCGCACCAAGCCATGGTCGGACCGCTGGGGCATCCACAACGATCTGACGCTGTTCAACCCGGCGCCGGTGACCTGAGCAACCGTGCCTCCTTAACCACCCGTTAGCCACGTCCTGATCGGCCGGGGAACGTCGCAATTCGATTCAAATTGTCTGGGCATGGAGGCACACATGACCCGGGCAACCGATGATCTCAGAGATCAGGCCGACCGCGCCGAGCGGCTGGCACGCACTGACATCGACTCGTTGACCGTCGAGCGCCTGCGTGCCTACGCGGAGGAATGTCGCAACCAGATCGCTGCGGCCGAGCGGGAGAGGCAATCGGGGGCATCACCAGCGGGATAGATGTCCGGAGTTCGCCACCACACGCTCGTCAAAATTTCTCGAGTCCTCGCACTTCCCTGGCGGCGACCTTGATCAGCGGCTTGACCGCCTGTTCCTCTCGGCCAAGCACAACGCCCGAGGCGAAGGCGCTGGCGCGCTCCTTCCGATGCGGGGACTTCAGCGTCGCATCGACCGCCAGCTTGCGGTGCGCGACAAAATCGTTGAGCGAGCCAAGCGCATCCTGGACCCGCTTCAGGTGCCTGGACAGCCGCGCGAGTTGCTTGCGCTCACCCTTGCGCGGAAACAGGCTTTCGAAGAAGTCGATCGCGTATCTGAGCTTCTTGGCCCTGATGCGCACCTTGTGCCGCTCCTGGGCCGACAGCTCGTCGAGACGCCGGCCATCCTTGCGCAGCTTCCTGATGCGGCGATGCAGCAGCGCGGCGGCGAATTCCTCGATCGGACCGCCTTCATCCTCCGCGGCAACGGTCTGCTTTGCCTCGATCCATTGCAACGTATCGATCAGCATGGACCGATAGCGCTGCGAATTGACCGCGTGCCTCGCGCCGGCAAATGCGCGATCACGGCGGCCGGAAAATTCCTGCCGGATCGCTTTTCCGCCGCGCCGCAGCAGCGCGTCATGCGATGCTGGCTCGATATCTTCCTTGACGAACACGTCAAGCTCGCGCGCCGGGGCGAGCGCATTGGTGAGCCACTTCAGCTGCGTCTTGATGTCTTCCGTCGGGGCCACGGTCAGGATCTTCGAGAACAGCGAGATCGCGGCGCGCAGCCGCCGCAACCCAACCCGCATTTGGTGAATGCCTTCCGCCTCGCCCTCGCGGACGGCCTCGGCATTCGACGAGAGGTGACGAAGCGCGGCGCGCGCGATCACCCGGAACGCCGCGCCGGCGGTAAGTCCGGCGTCGAGCACGATGCTCCCGGCGGAGACGACGACATGCTCCTCGCCATCGGCAAGTTCATAGCCGTGTTCGGCTTTCGAGCGCAGATCGAGCTCCGCTGCCGCCTTCCGCTCCAGCGCCCTTGCGACCCGGAACAGGTCGAGCGGGCGGCCGCTCTTGAGTTCGAGTTCGACCTCGTCGATTCGGCGCGAACGGTGCCCGGCCGTGGTGTAGCCGCGATCGATCGCGAGTTCGATCTCGCTGCGTTTGGTCCGCAGCGGCACGGTGATACGCCGCACTGACGTCTCGAATACCGGTTTCAGCTTGCGACGCAGCCTGCCAGACGTGAGTCCTTCAAGCGGCGTACCTTTGGCCTTGTCGAGGTTGAGGTTTCCGTCCGCTAGGTCAGTCTCCCATTCGCCCCGTTCAAACTGCGGACCCGCTCCCGACTTGATAGTCTGAACATAGTTGCCGCCATCCCGCCGCACGCGCAACGTCAGTCCGTGCCGCTTGAGCTTGTGCTTCGCGGTGTCGAAATAGGTCGAGACGAGATCGCTCTCGGATGGTGCACCGCTCTTGCTGCCGGCGACCAGCGGTTTCTTCAGTCCCTTGAGCTTGCGCGCGGGAACGTGGAATTTGAGCTCCGTCTCGGCCGCCATCGTCGCTCCATGCCTGGGGCACCAAGCAAACGTCCGCCGTGACGAGGTCAGCGACGGACGTTCATGCTCACACAAGATCGCCTGAGTTGGCGTCAATCGTCGTCGTTATGGATGACGGTCTTGCTGCGATTGCCGAATTCGTCCCGCTTCTTGATGACCGTGGTCCGGTCATGGCGCGGCTCACGCTCCTTGATCACCGTGGTGCGATCACGATCGCGATCGCGATATTCGGGTGCCCGACCAACCGTTACGCCTGCGCCGACGGGACCTGCGCGGACACCGATATCATCGGCGAACACAGGCGATGCGATCGCGGTCACCATGGCCGCGGTTAGCAGATACGTCCTCATGCCGTCTCTCCTCCTCCAGTTGCGACGTGAAGGAGGAACGTCGAGTGCGACGCACCGTTCCTGTATCGACCGTGCTGCAATTGCTCACGCTCAGTTGCGAAATATCGCACCGGGAACTCGCTGAACAGGCATTCATCTGTGTGGCGAAATACCCATGTTCCACGCGTTGAATAGCCTGAATTGATGTCCCACGTCCTTAACTAATAGGAGGACGTTCCATGAAACAGTCACAGCACTTCCGCGATAATGCGGAGAACTGCGCGCAACTTGCCGAGCGTGCCGACGACGGGCCGACCTACAATCGCTTCAAGCGAATGGAAGCGGCTTGGCGCGCGCTGGCAAAGGAACAGGACTGGCTCGACGGCGAGACCTCGCCATCGGAAAATGCAGCCTAGATCCGGGCCAGCCGTGGCGGCAAATGCGACGTCGCCACGGCCCCGCGGCCTATTCGGCGCTGCGTTGCCGCTGCCAGCGCAACAGATAGGCCTGCAGCCGCCAGATGATCGCCGACAGCACCACACCGACCAGCATCAGCACCACGACAGCAACCATCATGCCCGAGGCCTCGCCGCGCGCCTCCGATTCGATGATGAGGCGACCGATGCCGCGCTCGGCGCCGATGAACTCGCCGACGATCACGCCGATCAGCGCGAAGGAGATCGCAGGCGTCAGCGAAGCGAACACCCAGGCCATCGTCGAGGGGATCACCACCGTCCGGGTGATCTGCCATTCGCTGGCGCCGAGCAGCCGCGCGGCGTTGGCGAAGCCTTCGTCGATCGAGCGCGCGCCCTCGAAAGTGTTGAAGAACACCAGGAACACGACGACGATCCAGGACGTCACGATCTTCGACATGTCGCCGATCCCGAATGCTAGCACGATGATCGGCGCCAGCGCGATCCGCGGGATCGAGTTCACCGCGGTGATGAAGGGCTGAAAGATCGCGCTCAGGCGGTCGGATCGTCCCAGGATCAGCCCCGCGATGAAGCCGCTGACAACGCCGGTGACGAAGCCGAAGAAAGTGTTCTTCAGGGTGATGGCGGTCGCGGCCCAGAGGTTGTTCTCGTTGCGCGCCAGGCACTTTCCGAAGTCGCCGTTGAACCAGCTGTTGAAGGCGCCGAGCTTCGAGGTCAGGCAGCTCTGGATCAGGAAGTTGTCGAAGATCATTGACGGCTTCGAGATGAAGTAGGGATCGAGCAGGTCGGGCACCAGCCAGGGCAGTTTGGTGCGGAGGTCGTAGCCCCATTGCCAGACCGACAGCACGACTGCGCAGATCAGGACCTGCCAGCCGACCGTGCCGAGCGTGCCGTACCTCTTCATATGCTGCGGCCCCTGACGAATTCCTCGCCCAGCGAATGCCAGATGTGCTGGAACAGCTCGGCATAATGCGGGGTTTCGCGCACCTTCACCGCATCGCGCGGGCGGTCGAAATCGACCTCGAACATGTCCTTGATCCGGCCCGGCCGCGCCGAGAACAGGATGATGCGGTCGGCCAATGTCAACGCCTCGCCGAGATCGTGGGTCACGAACAGCACGGTCTGCTGCTCGCGCTCCCAGATCCGGAGCAGCACCTCGTGCATGTCGATCTTGGTGTGGGTGTCGAGCGCGCCGAACGGCTCGTCCATCAGGAGAATCTGCGGCTCGACGATCAGCGTCCGCATCAGCGCCGCGCGCTGGCGCATGCCGCCCGACAGCGCCGACGGATAGGCGTTCTCGAATCCCTTCAGGCCGGCTTGCGCGACGCATTCGGCGATGCGCTCCTTCCGTTCGTGAGCCGGCACGCCTGATAGCTCCAGCCCGTAGCCGATATTGTCGCCGACGGTCCGCCACGGAAACAGCGTGTCGCGCTGGAACACGTAGCCGACGTTGGGCGTCGCCTTGCCGGCGACGACGCGCTTGCCGTCGATCAGGATCTCGCCGCCGGTCGGGCGGATCAGCGAGGCGATCATGTTGAGCACGGTGCTCTTGCCGGAGCCCGACGGCCCGAGCAGCGCGACGAACTCGCCGCGGCGGACGTCGAAGGTCACGTCGCGCACGGCCTCGATCGTGGTTTTGGCGAGCTGGAACGACTTGCTCAGGCCCTTGACCTCGACGCGGCGATCGGCCGAGGCGCGCGGCGATACGGTTGCGCTTGTCTCGAGCGCGCTCAACCCGGATAGGCCTTTCGCGCCGCTTCGATCAGGTTGGAATTGACCACGTCGGCGATCTTGAGCGGCTTGATGCCGGTCATCTCGCGAAACCAGACCTTCTCGCCGCGAGCGAAGCTCGCGGCGTCGATCGAGCCCTCATAGTCCGCGACCTTCTGGATCGACGTAATCTCCAGCAGATTGGCCTCTCGCGAGGTGCTGCCGACATAGGGCTCGATGTCGTCGTAGACCTCGGTCGGCTTGTGGGTCTTGATCCACTGCGAGGCCCGCCACAGCGCGGTGACGTAGGCCTGCATCTTGGCGGGGTCCTTGTCGATGGTGGCTTGCAGCGTGAAATGCGCCGTGACCGGCACCTTGCCGCCGATATGCTTGTTCCAGATCGCCTCGTCGGTGCCATCGAACAGCAATTCGCCCCAGCCCTGCTGCTGTGCCTCGTTCAACAGCGACAGCGAGCTGACGAGGATATCGACCTGCTTCGACTTCAGCGATCCCAGCATGGTGTCGACATTGCCGGTGCCGATCCAGGTCACCTTGTCGTCAAGCCCCATGGTTTCCATATAGTAGGACGACCAGACATGGTTGGTGCCGCCGAGCGAGGAGACCGAGACGATCGGCTTGCGGCCATCGGGCCGCTTCCATTGCGTGAACGCCTCCAGCGAGTTGATGCCCTGGTCCTTCAGGTCCTTGCGGATAATGAACATCACCGAGTTCGATCGCGTGTCGACCGGCAACAGCACGCGCGCGGCGCGGCCGTGATTGGTCAGCTGCATCGGATGGGTGACGTCGCCGATGCCGATATCGCCCTGCGACGAGGCTATGATCTCGCGGGTCTTCACGCCGCTGCCGCCCTGCACCAGCTTGCAGTCGAGCCCGGCCTCCTTGAAGTAGCCTATACGGTCGGCGACGAACTGCGTCTGATAGACTGGCACCGCGACCGGATAGATCGCGCGGCCCGCGGCCGCCTGCGCCCACGCACGCCCGGTCGCCAGCGCGGCGCCGCCGGCGGCGATGACCGTCAGCGCCGATCGCCTTGAAATGTGGGGCATGGTGAGGCGCGCCATCACGCGTGCTCCTTGGCCGAGATCCTGTCGAGTGCGCCGAGCACCGCATCGCCCATCTGGACAGTCGACAGCTTTTTCGCCCCGGCCTCGGCGATATCGGCCGTGCGGGCGCCGGAGGCCAGCGCGGCCTGCACCGCCTTCTCGAGCAGGTCGGCGTCCTCCGGCCGGTTCAGCGTCAGGCGCAGCAGCATCGCGACACTCAGGATCGAACCGAGCGGATTGGCGATGCCCTTGCCCGCGATGTCGGGCGCGCTGCCATGCACCGGCTCATAGAGCGCCTTGCGCCGGCCGAAGCGATCGACCGGGCCGAGCGAGGCCGACGGCAGCATGCCGAGCGAGCCCGAAGCCATCGCCGCGCAGTCCGACAGGATGTCGCCGAAGATGTTGCCGGTCACCATCACGTCGAACTGCCGCGGCTCGCGCACGATCTGCATCGCGGCGTTGTCGACATAGAGATGGGTCAGCTCGACATCGGAGAACTCCTCCTTGTGCAGCTTGATCACCTCCTCGCGCCAGACCACACTGGTCTCCAGCACATTGGCCTTGTCGACCGAGCAGACCTTGTTGCGCCGGGTCCGCGCCAGCTCGAAGGCCGAGCGCGCCACGCGGCGGATCTGGTTCGTGGTGTATTGCTCGGTGTTGAAGCCGCGGCGCTGGCCGTCGTGCAGCGTCTCGATGCCGCGCGGCTCGCCGAAATAGATGCCGCTGGTCAATTCGCGGATGATGACGAAATCGACGCCGTCGAGCACCTCGGCCTTGAGTGGCGCGGAGGCCGACAGGGCCGGGCTCGCCACGATCGGCCGCAGATTGGCATAGAGATCGTATTTGCTGCGCAGGCCGAGCAGACTGCCGGCCTTGCGTGCCGCGGCCGGCACTTCGGTGGTCTCCGGCCCGCCGGTCGCACCCCACAGGATCGCATCGGCCTCGTCCATCGCCTCGGCGGTGTCCTCGGGCAGCACCTTGCCGGTCGCCAGATACGGGATCAGGCCGTATTGCGCCTCGCGCAGCGTCATCGGAACGCCGCGCTTCGCCGCGAACCAGTCGAGCACGCGGCGCGACTGCGCGGTGACCTCGGGGCCGATGCCCTCGCCGCCGACGACGGCGACCTTGACCATATTGGATTGCGTGCTCATGCCGGTGTCCTTGAAGCGGGTGTCGTTGTCGAATGAATCCATGGCCGCGCCGCGCGGTCGGAGGCCTGGAAGGCGCGGATCTCGTCGTCGCGCTGCAGCGTCAGCGCCACCTCGTCGAGCCCCTTCAATAGCCCCTCGCGCCGCCGCGGATCGATCTCGAACGAATGCCGCGCGCCCGACGGCGAGACGACGGTCTGGGCCTCGAGGTCGATCGAGACCTTGCCCGCGCCCTGCGTCGCCTCGATGTCGGCGGCAAGCTGATCGACCACCGCCTTGTCGACGATGACGGGCAGGATTCCGTTCTGGAAGCAGTTGGCGAAGAAGATGTCGCCGAAGCCGGAGCCGATGATGGCGCGGATGCCGCGCTCCTGCAGCGACCACACCGCGCCCTCGCGCGAGGAGCCGCAGCCGAAATTCGGCCCGGTCACCAAAATCTCCGCCTCGCGGTACGGCTCGCGGTTCAGGATGAACTCCGGATTCTCCGAGCCGTCGGGCAGATAGCGCAGCGAGCCGAACGCCCATTTACCGAGCGTGCCGCGGATCGAATTGCCCACCAGCCGCTCGATGCGGATGATGACGTCGGTATCGATATTGCCGCGCATGATCGGCGCGGCGGTTGCGGTGAGCTTGTCGAACGGCTTTGGCATGCTCTAGCGTCCCATCATCCTGACATCGGCGATCGCGCCGGCAATCGCGGATGCCGCGGCGCTCGCGGGGCTCGCCAGATGCGTCCGCGCGCGCGGCCCCTGCCGGCCGACGAAATTGCGGTTCGAGGTCGAGACCGAGCGCTGCCCGGGCGCCACCACCTCGCCATTAGCGGCCAGGCACATCGAGCAGCCCGGCTCGCGCCACTCGAAGCCGGCGTCGATAAAGATCTTGTCGAGCCCTTCGGCGACCGCCTCGCGCTTGACGTTCTCGGAACCCGGCACCACCCAGGCGCGGACCCCGGCCGCGACCTTGCGGCCGCGCGCGACCTCGGCCGCGGCGCGCAGATCGCTGAGCCGGCTGTTGGTGCAGGAGCCGATGAACACCCAATCGACCGGCGTGCCCGCGATCGGCGCCCCGCCTTGCAGGCCCATATACTCGAGCGCAGTCTCGATCGCGGCGCGCCGCAAGGGATCGTCGACCGCCTTCGGGTCGGGAATCACGCCGTCGACGCCGACGACGTGCTCGGGGCTGATGCCCCAGGTCACCTGCGGGATGATCTTCTCGACATCGATCACGACCTCGCGGTCGAACACCGCGTCGGGATCGCTCGGCAGTTCGCGCCACGCTTTCACCGCGAGATCCCACATCTCGCCTTGCGGCGCATAGGGACGGCCGCGGAGGAATTCGAACGTCTTCTCGTCCGGTGCCACCATTCCCATCTTGGCGCCGAGCTCGATCGAGAGGTTGCAGATCGTGAGCCGGCCCTCGATCGGCAGCGCGCGGATCGCACTGCCGGCATATTCGACCGCATAGCCGGTGCCGCCGGCGGCGCCGATATGGCCGATCAGCGCCAGGATCATGTCCTTGGCGGTGACGCCGAGCGGCAGCTTACCCTCGAAGCGCGCGCGCATCGTCTTCGGGCGGCGCTGGATCAGCGCCTGCGTCGCCAGCACATGGGTGAGCTCGCTCGACCCGATGCCGAAGGCGAGCGCCCCCAAGCCGCCATGGGTGCAGGTGTGGCTGTCGCCGCAGACGATGGTCGCGCCCGGCAGGCTCAGGCCGAGCTCCGGACCGATGACGTGGACGATGCCCTGGCCGGGCTGATCGACGTCGAACAGCGTGATGCCGCTCGCCGAGGTCTCGACCCGCAGCGCCGCCAGCAATTCCAGTCCGATCTTGCTGGTTCCGGCGCGGCCCGGCGCCGTCGACAGCGCGTGATCCGGCGTTGCAAAGGTCAGTTCGGGATTGTGGACATTGAGGCCCCGGCTCTTGAGATCGAGCAGGCCGCGCGAGCCGCCGAGATCGTGCAGCAGATGGCGGTCGATATGAAGGAGGTCTGTGTCTTCGCTGAGGCGAGCAATGACATGCTGGTCCCAGATCTTCTCGAGCAAACTTCGGCCGGGCATCCGCCTTCCCCTGCTCTGTGCGTTTCCATGCGGCTTGATCTTATTGGCGCCAATCTGGGCCAAAGTTGTCGTCAAGTGAAGCAGTTTTGCCCTAACATCACATATGTGATGGAGGTGCGGTACTTGACCCACCGAGGAGCCAGCCATGCCGAATCCGAATAAGACGGCCATCGTCAAATCGGCCATGCGGACGTTTGCAGTTCTGGAGTTCTTTCGGAAAACAAAGCGGGCTGCTTCCGTGACCGAAATATCGTCCGCGCTGGAGATGCCCCAGTCGAGCACGTCAGTGTTGCTTCGATGTCTCGTTGAATTGAACTACCTGGAATACGAGCGAAAGACCCGGCTCTTCATCCCGAGCTACCGGGTCAATTTGCTGGGTGACTGGATCCGTCGTTCCCCGTTCCGTGATACCAAGCTCACCGATCTGATGGAGGAACTCTGGACCGCGACGGGCGGCGAAACCGTTATGCTCGGACAACAGGCCGGCGCCGCCGGGATGCAATATCTGCACGTTGTCCCCGGCGGCTCTCAGCTTCAGTACACGGCACAAGCCGGTCAAATACGACCGATGGTGCGGACCGCGCTCGGACATGTGCTGCTGAGCCAAATGCCGAACACCAAAATTCGCGGCATTATCCGGCGCAACAATGCCGAGGAGCCGAGTCAGTCGGCGCGCGTTCGCGAATCCGCCTTTCTCGAAGAGGTCGAGCGCATTCGCCGCCGCGGCTTTTCCGAGACAGGCGGCCGCACGACGCCAGGCGCAAACACAATAGGCATGCTCGTTCCCCTGCCAAAGCGACGCGCTCCGCTGGCTATCGGCATCGGCGGCCCCATCGAACGTATCGCGGCAAAGCGCGCGCGCATCATTGAAGTCATGCAGAGCCGGCTGAAGGAATTGACAGATGAAGCCGGGCCAAAATTCGTTGAGAAATGACCTCTTGGGACGCATAACGCGTCGTGCGGATGACGGAGCCGTAGCCCGGATGAAGCGAAGCATTCGGACTAAATATCTGTCTTCTCCTCCCCCCTGAGGGGGAAGGTCGGGATGGGGGTCAGCCGCAGGCGACGCTCTATGTGGAGAGAGTTGATCCCCACCCGCTTTGCTCTGGCGAGCAAAGCGACCTCCCCTTTTGAAGGGGAGGTTGGGACCCGCGCTGCAGTTAGATCTTTCGAATTTCCTACGACGCCAGCGCTTCTTCCGGCATCACGGCCGACAGATGCTGGCTTTCGGCGACGGCGCGGTTGGTGATGCGGCCGCGATGCACGTTGAGGCCGGCGCGCAGATGCGGATCCTCGACCAGCGCGCGCAGCCCCTTCGATGCCAGCGCCAGCCCGAACGGTAGCGTGGCGTGGTTGAGCGCGTGGCTCGAGGTGACCGGCACCGCGCCCGGCATGTTGGCGACGCAATAATGCACGATGTCATCAACGAGGTAAGTCGGCGCCTGATGCGTGGTCGGCTTCGAGGTCTCGAAGCAGCCGCCCTGGTCGATCGCGACGTCGACCAGCACCGCGCGGCGTTTCATGCCTGCAAGCTGCGCGCGCGACACCAGCTTTGGCGCGCTGGCGCCCGGCACCAGCACCGCGCCGATCACAACATCAGCCGCGAAGACCTCCTGCTCGATCGCTTCCAGCGTGGCGTAACGGGTGCGGACGCGGCCGAGGAAGAGGTCGTCGAGCGCGCGCAGCCGCGGCAACGAGCGGTCGAGAATGGTGACTTCGCTGCCAAGGCCTGCCGCCATCCGCGCCGCATGGGTGCCGACCACGCCGCCACCGATGATCGCAACCCGCGCCGGCGGAACGCCGGGCACGCCACCGAGCAGCTTGCCCATGCCGTCGGCGGATTTGCGCAGCGCGGCGCCCGCGGCCTCGATCGCGAGCCGGCCGGCGACTTCGCTCATCGGCGCGAGCAGCGGCAGTCCACCTTGTGCGTCGGTCACCGTCTCATAGGCCACCGCCGTGCAGCCGGAGGCGATCAGACCCGCGGTCTGCGGCACATCGGGCGCGAGATGCAGATAGGTGAAGAGGATCTGTCCCTCGCGCAGCCTGATCCATTCGGACGGCTGCGGCTCCTTCACTTTCACGATCATCTCGGCGACGGAAAACACCTCTTCGGCGGTATCGGCGATCCGCGCGCCGGCCTGCGTGTAGACGTCGTCGCCGGCACCGATGCCGTCACCGGCGCCGCGCTGGACCACGACCTCGTGGCCGTGCGCCACATATTCCCGCACCGAGTCAGGCGTCAGCCCGACCCGATACTCCTCGACCTTGATTTCCTTGGGCACGCCGATGCGCATGGTCCGCTCCTTGAAGGATTCGTTTCCGCCGTCGTCAAGGCTATGCCCCGTCACATGGCGTTTCTCGGCGATTTCCGGCTTGCTCACAGCAAAATACGCCCATATCCTTCGCATTCCGCTCAGCTCTTGAAGGAAATCTGCGTGGACGGTCTCGATCGTATCGACCTCAGGATCCTCGCCGAGCTGGTCAGCGATGCCCGCGCCAGCCAGATCGAGCTTGCCGAGAAAGTCGGGTTGTCGCCGACCGCCTGCGCGCGGCGGATCCGCCATCTTGAGGAGATCGGCGTGATCCGCGGCTATCGCGTCGACCTCGAACCATCAACGCTTGGACTCGTGACCACCGTCGTCGTCACCATCACGCTGGAGAAGCAGAGCGAGGATTATCTGGCAGCCTTCGAGGCCGCGATCGCACGCTGTCCCGACGTCGTGTCCTGCCATCTGATGTCGGGCAGCGACGATTATCATCTGCAGGTGATCGCCCGGGACATCGCCGACTTCGAGCGCATCCACAAGCAGCATCTGTCGCGGATGCCGGGCGTCGCCCGCATCCATTCCAGCTTCGCGATGCGCGAGGTGGTCCGCCGCACCATTCCCGAGACCGCGCTGCGCGGCTGACGGTCACGCACCACCACGCACTGTCACAATCGGACACTGTCACAATCGGGCACTGTCACAATCGGGCACTGTCACAATCGGGCACTGTCACAATCGGGCACTGTCACAATCGGATCTGCCCGGCTCGCTCCCACACGCAATTTTTAGTTCGTGATTCGCCGCCGTCTATGACAGAATTGCTACAGTTCAATATCAATTCGGTTACACGCGGAGCGGTGAATGAGCATGGAGTGGCGGGCACGGCCGGTTTCGCTGGCTTGGTCAAATCCAGTGGTCCGGTGGTGGGGCTTCTTGAGCCTCGTCAGCGCCGCCAACATCGCGGTCTGGTTCGCGCTCTACCGCCAGTTCAATGAACAGGCCAATGGCAGCTTCAGCAACACCTCGGGCATCGGCCTGATGATGCTGCTGTGCGCGGCCTATGTGTTCGGCTGTGCCTTCCGCTCGGTCCTGCCGCGCGCCGACGTGCAGCGCATCTGCCTGTTCGACACCTGGCTGTCGAGCGTCGTGGTCGGCCGCACCGTCGCCACCGTCGCAGAGGTCTGCTTCGCCGCGCAATGGGCAATCATCCTGCATCAGCTCGGCACCATGACCGGCGCCGAGACCACCGTGAACATCGCCTGGATCATCGTGCCGCTGATCGTGATCGCGGAATGCTTTTCCTGGTATGCGGTGCTGACCACCCATTATCTCTGCAACGCGATCGAGAACTCGATCTGGGCGGTTGTGTTCTTCCTGGTCGGGATCGCGCTGTGCCGGCTGCTGCCGGAGTTTCATGGCCCGGTGCGCTGGGCCTTCGTCGTCGCGATCGTCGGCATCGCCGGCTTCCTCGCCTTCCTGATGACCGTCGACATCCCGATGTATCTGAATCGCTGGCGCGCCAACCTCGCCGCCGGCGGCACGCTGCTGCATCCGCTGGAAGGCTTGCGCGACGTCAGCCGGCGCTGGGTCGTGACCCACGACATCGCCGAGTGGCGCGAGGAGATCGCCTGGATGTCGCTGTATTTCAGCATGGCGGTCTGGTCGAGCCTCGCGCTCTGCGTCGGCTACTCGCTCGAGGATCAGCTGCCGCGCTACCGCACCGAGCCCGTGATCGTCGCAACGACGCCGGCGCCGACAGCGCAGCACACCGCCACGATCGACGCGGCGGTACCGTCGCGGAATTGATCGGCGACCGCCGCGCGCGGCTTGTCGCCGCCAGTGCTTTCGGAGTAAAGGCTGAGGCGTCCCCGCTCATCCGTCAGCGCGTTCCATGCCCCGCATCACCATCATCGAAACCGGGCTCGTCAACCCGCAAGCCCGCGAGCGCCACGGCAGCTATCCGCAGATGTTTCAGCGGATGGTGGCGACCGCCGATCCATCTGTTGGCTGCGACGTCGTCAGCCTCGCCAATGGCGAGACGCTGCCGGATCCGGTCGCATTGGATGCGATCCTGATCACGGGATCGGCCGCCGGCGTCTACGACGACGTCGCGTGGATCGCGCCGCTCGAAGCCTTCGTGCGCACGGCCCATGACAAGCGCATTCCGACTGTCGGCGTCTGCTTCGGCCATCAGCTGATCGCGCAGGCGCTCGGCGGCACGGTGCGCAAATCCGAGAAAGGCTGGGGCATCGGGCGCCATGTCTATCGGATCGCGCCGGACAACGGGCTGATCGACGGCGAGACGATCGCCGTCGCCTGCTCGCATCAGGACCAAGTGGTCGACCCGCCCGCCTCAGCGCGCACCATCCTGTCGTCCGGGTTCACGCCGCACGCCGCCCTGCTCTACGCCAACGGCACGACGCTGTCGGTGCAGCCGCATCCGGAATTCACCGCCGACTATGCCGACGCGCTGTGCGACCTGCGCCGCGGCCTCGCGCCGGATGCCCTGATCGAAGCCGCCAAGACTTCGCTCACCGAACCGCTCGACCACGCCACGCTTGGCGGCGTGATCACGCGCTTCCTCGTGCGCCGTAGCAACTAGACATCGTGTTCGCTTGGCGGCCGCAACGGAACTGCGCTCCCTCGCCCCGTTCTTACGGGGAGAGGGTTGGGGTGAGGGGCTGTCACCACGTCAACGGAGCCAGAAAAATTCGCGGAGGCTCCCCCCTCACCCGCATCGCATCTTCGATGCGATGCGACCTCTCCCCGCACGCGGGGGAGAGCTGAAGGAAGCGCTTGCTTCGCTGTAAAGCCTTCATTCGCAGCTAGCCCTTGTGCCACTGCGCGGCGGCGTCGCGGGCGAAATCGCGATAGGCCCGCGGCGCGCGGCCGAGCAGCTTCGTCAGGCGTGCCAGCTCGTCGGCCGTCGCGACCGCGCCGTCGCTCTGGTACCGGCCAAACATGAGGCGCATGTCGAGCGCGAGCCATGCCGGCATCGCTGCCTTGAAACGCTGCTCCATCGCCGCGAGATCGTCCCCGCCATAGCTGACCGCGCGGCCAAGCTCATCGCGCCAGATCGCAGCCACGCCCTCGCCGGTCACGACGTCGGGGCCGACCAGCGCGTAGGTCTCGCGGCCCAGCGGTGCGGACGCGCGCTCGCGGCGCAGCAACTCGATCGCGGCCGCCTCGCCGATATCGCGGATGTCGACCATCGAGATGCCCTTCGCGCCGATCGGCATGCCGTAGGCGCCGAAGTTCAGCAGCGGCTCCTTCAGCCGAAGATCGTTCTGGATGAAATAGGCCGGACGCAGGACAGTCGCGGGAAGATCGAGCGCCTCGATCATCCGCTCGACCGTGTGCTTGCCGGCGAAATGCGGCACGTCGGCATAGGCCTCGCCCTTGAACACCGAGAGATAGACGATGCCCTTGACGCCGGCCTCGCGTGCGGCGGTCAGCGTCAGCATCGCCTGCGTCAGTTCGTCGGCGGCGTTCGGCACCAGCAGGAACAGCGTGCTGACGCCAATGAGCGCCGCGCGGACCGAATCCACGTCGGCAAGATCGCCGCGAACCGCCGTCACGTGCTGCGGAAATTGCGCCTTGCCGGGCGAACGCGTCAGGGCCCGAACCTCGACGCCCTGGCCGGCGAGATGATTGAGAACCTGGGTGCCGATGGTGCCCGTGCTGCCTGTCACCAGAATGGTCATGTCGAATAACTCCTTTGTTGCGGCAGATCGTCTGCCGCTGCGGAGAAGCTAGACGTTCCAATTTTCCTTTGGAGATGGCATTATCTGAACAGGCCGTTTCGAATATGGAACAGTTCGATGGACCTTCAGGCACTCGCCGATTTCAATCTGGTGGCCGCGCATGGCGGGCTCGGCCGCGCCAGCCGGGCTTCCGGACGGGCCAAGGCCACGCTGTCCCGCCGCGTCGCCGAACTGGAACAGAGTCTCGGCGTCCGCTTGATCGAGCGGGGTTCGCAGAGTCTGCGACGGACCGATGAGGGCCGCGCGCTGCACGAGCGTACCAGCGGTCCGCTGTCCGACATCGCCGAGGCCGGCGAAGCCGTGGTGCTCGGCGCGTCGACGCCGCGCGGCCGCTTGCGGGTCAGTGCGCCGGTCTTGCTCGCCCATGTCGCGTTCGGCCGGATCGGTGCGCGCTTTGCGCACGCCTATCCCGACGTCCAGCTCGAGATCGTCGCGAGGATCGCCTGGTCGACCCGGTCGAGGACGGCTATGACCTCGTCATCCGCATCAACCCGTCAGCGGATGAACGTCTGGTCGGCCGCCGCTTCCTCAGCGACGAACTGCTCGTCGTGGCGCATCCCGATCGACAATGGCCGACGACCGCCGCGCGCGATCCGAATGGCGTCTCCGTCGATGCCGTTCTGATGTCGCAGACGCCGCCGGACACGCTTTGGCACATCCGGAATGAACGCGAAGAGATCACGCTCAGGCCACGGGCGGTGCTGCGTCTCTCATCGATGCTGATGATGCGCGATGCTGTGCTCGCAGGCGCCGGCGCGGCCCTGCTGCCGAAGCTGCTGGTCGATGACGACATTGCCGCGGGGCGGCTCGCCTATTGGGGAACGGATGCCAGACCTCCGATCGAGGTCTGGGCGCTGCAGAGCTCGCGACGGCTGGTCGGCGCAAAGGTTCGCGCGTTTCTCGACGTCGTCGAGCAGGCGTTCCCGAACCGGGTGTTCGTCCCGCCGGCCTGAGTTGCAGCCCGGACGATGCGCCTCAGGTCATGCTGCCCGGCATGAAGCAGCGCACGCGCGGGTGGCCGTCGATATAGTGCTTCCACACCATGGTGCGCCCGACCTTGTTCGGCTCGGTGATCACCGCCTCGTTGGGCACGACAACCCATTCATTGTCGATGAGCACGCGATAGTGGCCATGATCCGACTCCCAGTCGGGATCGGCGACCACATAGCCGTCGGCATCCGAGCAGCATTGTCCATAGCCGCTGTGCAGGCTTTCAAACCAGGGTTTCAGCGGTGAATTGGCGTAGCGGCCGTCGTCCCGCGCCAGGGTCGGCGATGTCAGCCACATCGTCCCGAGCAGCAGTGCCGCACGCGTGATGGCGTGCATGTCGTCGTCTCCGTAAGCGTCTGTCCAGCTGCGGGCGCGTCACAGACTGCTCGCCTGCGACGCTGCCGCCGCAGGCGAGAGCACGACACATCCGCGCCCCAGCACCTGACATTGAACGATGCAAGAGCAGGGCCAGACGGGATGCCGGAAGACTACGGCCGACGAAAGTATAGGGCGTGCGGCACGATCAACGACTCACTGCCGCAACCTCCGGAACAAGCGGCGGTGCGCTGCGCGACGCTGCCTGCAGCGCGCATTCGACGAACCGGCGCGGCAGCAGCGAGGCGTTGGAGCGCATCGCCACCAGCATGCGGCTCTCCGCATCCGGCGTGTCCAGCGGCTTCGCCACCACATTCATCACGCCAGCCTGCTGGTAGCACGACGGCAGGATCGACAGCCCGATCCCGGCCGCAACCAGGCTGAGCACGGTGCGCAGTTCATGCGCCTCCTGCACCACGCGCGGGGCAAAGCCCGCCCGCCGGCACAGCATCGCGGCCTGATCACCGACACCGCAGCCGCTCTCGGCCATACCGACGAATTCATGCTCGGCAAGGTTGGCCATCTCGAGCGCGCCCTTCGCGCCGGCCAGCGGATGATCCAGCGGCAGGAACACCATCAGCCGGTCGCGCCAAACCACATGGACCTGCAGATCGGCCGCCGGCCTGAAATCGAGCGGCGGGCGCATAATCGCGACATCGAGTTCGGCGTCGGCAAGCGCGCGCAGCTGCGTTGCCGTCGACATGTGCCGGAGTTCGATCTTCACCCGCGGATAGCTGGCGCGAAAGCTGCGGAACAGCTCGGCGAACATGTCGAGCATCGGGACCGAGCCGGTGAAGCCGACGCGGATCATGCCGGCCTCGCCGCGCGCCGCACGGCGCACCGTCTCCGACGCCAGATCAAGCTCGCTGACCGCGCGCCGCGCATGTTCCAGCAGCAATTGTCCGGCTTGCGTCAGTTCCACCGCGCGCCGCGTCCGCGCCAACAGGCGCGTGCCGAGCTCTTCCTCCATCGCCTTGATCTGCGTGCTCAGCGGCGGCTGGCTGACATGCAAGCGTTTGGCGGCGCGGCTGAAGCTGAGCTCTTCGGCTACCGCGATGAAGTAACGAAGCTGCCTGTAATCCATCGCTTATTCCGATTCCCTATAAGTCGGGGGTCAACAAGGTATTTGACCTCACGGGGCCGTTTCCCGATCTTCGCGCGAAATCACCAGTCCTCCAAGGGAGAAGCGCGCGAAATGCGTCAGGTTCAGACACGACGGCGCGGCGCTCGCAGCGGGTCAGCCATGCAATATCGCAGCGGACGATAGAAGATGACCGTTCCGTTTCGCGTTCTCGTCACCGGCGACAGCCTCGCGCCGGCCGCCGTCAATGTCCTCAGCGAGATCGGTGCAGATGTCGTGCTGATGCGCGATGCCGTCACGCCTGAGCGTCTCGCGCATGAGATGGCGCGGGCGCCGACGCAGGCGATCCTGATGCGCGGCAATCCGGTGTTCTCCGCCGCCACCATCGCCGGCAATCCGCACCTGCGCGTGATCGCAAAGCACGGCGCCGGCATCGACAGCGTCGATATCGATGCCGCAACCGCCAGGCGCGTGCTGGTGATGGTCGCGGGCGACGCGAATGCGCCTGCGGTTGCCGAGCACACCATCGCATTAATCCTCGCGCTCGGGCGCGACGTCGTCAGCCTGAACGCGCGAACCCATTCCGGCGCCTGGGACCGCGCCACCTATCGCGGCCGCGAAATCCGCGGCCGCACGATCGGCCTGGTCGGCTTCGGTCGCATCGCCCGGCACGTCGCCCGCGCGGCGGCCGCGCTCGGCATGAGCGTCGTCGCGCTCGGCCGGAGCAGCGGCCGTGTCGATCCGGCGCTGGCGCGCGAAGCCGCCGATCTCGCCGAGCTGCTTGCGGTCTCCGACATCGTCAGCCTGCACGCGCCGCTGACCGATGCGACGCGCGGCATGATCGATGCCGGGCGGCTCAACGCCATGAAGCCCGGCTCCCTCCTGATCAACACCGCGCGCGGCGCGCTGGTCGACGAGGACGCGCTGTGCGCGGCGCTGCGCATCGGCCATCTCGCCGGTGCCGGCCTCGACACGCTGGCGGAGGAGCCGCCGGCGAAAGACAGGCCGATCCTGCAGGCGCCGAACCTGATCGTGACGCCGCATATCGCAGCCCAAACCGGCGCATCGATCACGCGGACCGGCGTCGAGGCCGCGCGCAACATCGCAGCTGTCCTCACGCAACGCGACATCGATCGCGCCAATGTGGTCAACCCGGCGGCACTCGACGCGCCTTAAATCTCGCAGAAACGGCCCACCAAGAGGCCGCGACATCAAGAGGAAACGAACATGAATCTGGGGTGGCTGTCCAAGCTGTCCACCGTCGAACGCAAGACCTTCTTCGCCGCCTTCGGCGGCCTTGCACTCGATTCGATGGACACGACAATCTACGCGCTGGTCACGCCGGCGCTGATCGCAACGCTGAGCCTGTCGCGGCCTGACGCCGGCATTCTGGCTTCCAGCTCGTTGATCGGCACCGCCCTGGGCGGCTGGGTCGCCGGAATTGCCGCGGACCGGTTCGGCCGGGTGCGCGTGCTGCAATTCACCATCCTCCTGGTCGCGGTCTCGACCTTTGCCGCCGCCTTTGCCGACGGCTTCTGGTATCTCTTGGTCGCGCGCGCCATCCAGGGCATGGGCTATGGCGGCGAGGCCGCGGTCGGTGCCGTGCTGGTCGCCGAAGTGGTTTCGGCCGGCATGCGCGGCCGCGTCGCCGCCGCGATCCAGAGCGGATACGCCGTCGGCAATGCGCTGTCGGTGGCGCTGTTTCCCGTCATCTTCGGCTGGCTGTCGCAGGACATGGCCTGGCGCGTGTTCTTCGCGATCGGAATCCTCCCCGCGCTGCTGGTCTTCTTCGTCCGCCGCTTCGTGCCGGAATCCGCGATCTTCGTCGAGGAGAAGGCACAGCGCGCCGCCTCGCCGGCGCATAGCTTCTGGACCATCTTCACCGGCGAGCATCTGTTCAAGACGCTGGTCGCGACCTTCTTCACGACCGGCACGCTTGGCGCGGCCTATGTGATGATCACCTGGCTGCCGACCTATCTGCAAACCGGGCTGCATCTACCGGTCACGCACACCGCCGGCTATCTCGCCGTCAACATCTTCGGATCATTCGTCGGACCGATCGCCTTCGGCCTGATCACCGACCGCATCGGCCGCCGCAAGGGTTTCATGCTGTTCCTGGTCTGCCAGGCACTGAACGTCGTCGTGTACACCCAAGCGCCGATCGGACAGGGCATCACGGTCATCCTCGGATTCTTTCTCGGCGCGCTGCAGGCAGGCCTCGCCTCCGGCCTGATGCCGACCTTTGCCGAGCTGTTTCCAACCAGCATCCGCGCCAACGGCGCCGGATTCGCGCTCAGCGCAGGGCGTGGCCTCGGCTCGATCGTGCCGGCGACCGTCGACATTCTCTCGACGCGGATGCATCTCGGCGACGCAATGGCGATCTGCGCCATCTGCGGCTACACCGCCGCGTTCTGCGCGGCATTGCTGCTGCCCGAGCAGCAGGGCATCGACCTCAGAACGATGACAGCAGGCGCAGCTTCGGACGACGCCGAACGGCTGCCGCACGAACGAGAGACTGGACACCCTAACAACATCCGAAATGGCGTCGCGACCCAATGAACGCCATTACAATGAACGGGAGGATTGCAATGGCCGGAGCGTCCGTCACTGAGCTCGAACAACAGACCATCCGCCGCGTCTATTGGCGGCTGATCCCGATCCTGTTCGTGATGATGTTCTTCAACTATCTGGACCGTATCAATCTCGGCTATGCCGGGCTGACGATGAACAAGGACCTCGGCCTCAGCCCCGCGATCTTCGGCTTCGCGGCCAGCATCTTCTTCCTCGGCTACATGGTGCTCGAGGTGCCGAGCAACCTGATGCTGCACTGGCTCGGCGCCCGGATCTGGCTGGCGCGCATCCTGATCACCTGGGGCCTCGTCGCCGCGCTGACCGCCTTTGTCTGGAATCCGCTCAGCCTCTACGTCATGCGGTTCGGCCTCGGCGTCGCGGAAGCCGGCTTCATGCCCGGCGTGGTGCTTTACCTCACCTACTGGTTCCCGGCGCGCTATCGCGCCCGCGCGGTGGCGGGATACATCATCGCCGGCTCGTTCTCGGCGGTTTTGGGCGGGCCGATCTCGACCAGCATCATGACCTCGTTCGATGGCACTGCCGGTCTCCACGGCTGGCAATGGATGTTCCTCGCCGAGGGCGTGCCGACCATTCTGCTCGGCCTGTTCACGCTCTATTATCTCACCGACCGCCCGGCCAAGGCGAGCTGGCTCACCAAGGAACAGGCGGCCTGGCTGGAGGGCGAACTCGCCGCCGAGCGGGCCGAGATCGAACAACAGGGGCAGCACAGGTTGATCGAATGCGTGCTCGATATCCGGGTCTGGCTGCTGGCGGCGCTGTTCGGCTGCGCATTGGTCGGGATCTACGGCCTCTTGCTGTGGCTGCCGCAGATCATCAAGGGCATGGGCAATCTCAGCAACATCCAGGTCGGCTTCCTCTCGGCGATCCCGCCGCTGCTCGGCGTCATCGGCACCATCGTGGTCAGCCGCAGCTCGGACAAGACCGGCGATCGCAAGTTTCATCTCGCGGCGGTCTATCTGCTCGCCGCCGTCGCGATGCTCGGCAGCGCCTATGTCGCGAGCCCGGTGCTGGCCTTCGTGTTCCTGTGCATCGTCGGCTTCAGCCTCAATGCCGGCAACCCGCTGTTCTGGAGCATCAATGCCTCGCTGCTGACCGGCGCGGCCGGCGCCGCCTCGATCGCGCTGGTCAACACGCTGGCGCAGTTCGGCGGCCTGATCGGGCCGTGGTGCATCGGCCTGATCAAGGACTCCACCGGAAGCTTCTCCTGGGCATTGGTCGGCATCGCCGGCTTCCTGCTCGTCGCCTCCGCCATCGCCGCCACCATGCGCGTCAAGCCGCGCGAGACGGAATTGACGGGCGCGATCCCGTCATCCGTCGCACACTGACACCCCTGCCAAGGAAGCAACCATGATCATCGATTGTCACGGCCATTACACCACCGAGCCGGCCAAGCTGCAGATCTTCCGCGACAAGCAGCTCGCCGGCCTCGCCGACAAGTCGCGCCGGCCGCTCACCACCAATCTCGGCATCACCGATGACGAGATCCGCTCCAGCGTCGAGGGCGCGCAGCTTCGCCTGCAAAGGGAGCGCGGCACCGACGTCACCATCTTCTCGCCGCGCGCCGCCGGCATGGCACATCACGTCGGCAAGGAAGCGACCAGCCGCGAATGGACCACGATCTGCAACGACCTCGTGCACCGGGTCTGCACGCTGTTCCCGCAGAACTTCGTCCCCGTGTGCCAGCTGCCGCAGAGCCCGGGCATCAAGCCTGCCAACTGCATCGAGGAGTTGGAGCGCTGCGTGACCCAGCTCGGCTTCGTCGGCTGCAACCTCAACCCCGATCCCGCCGGCGGCTATTGGTGCGATCCGCCGCTGACCGACGAATGGTGGTATCCGCTGTATGAGAAGATGGTCGAGCTCGACGTGCCGGCGATGGTCCATGTCTCCTCGTCCTGCAATCCCTGCTTCCACGGCACCGGCGCGCATTACCTCAACGGCGACACCACCGCCTTCATGCAGTTCCTGACTTCGGATCTGTTCAAGCGCTTCCCGACCCTGCGGTTCATCATCCCGCATGGCGGCGGCGCGGTGCCCTACCACTGGGGCCGCTACCGTGGCCTCGCGCAGGACATGAAGCTGCCGCCGCTGTCGGAGCATCTCTTGAAGAACGTGTTCTTCGACACCTGCGTCTATCACTTGCTCGGCATCGAGCTGTTGACCAGGGTAATCCCTGTCGAGAACATCCTGTTTGCGTCCGAAATGGTCGGCGCGGTCCGCGGCATCGATCCTGAAACGGGTCATCACTTCGACGACACCCGCCGCTATATCGACGCGCTGCCGCTGAGCGCGGCGGACAAGGCCAAGATCTTTGAAGGCAACGCCCGCCGCGTCTATCCTCGCCTCAACGCCCATCTCGAACGCCGCGCGCATTGAACGAAGCGATCGATGTTTCCGGCCCCGTCATTGCGAGGAGCGTCAGCGACGAAGCAATCCATCGCTCAGCATCTGCGGAAGCATGGATTGCTTCGCTTCGCTCGCAATGACGGTGATGGTCCTACAAGCAAGATATTTCCATCGTCCCGATTGCAAACGTACAATCACGCCCAACATACCGGAGAAAACCGATGGCCATAGGATTTGCTATTCACAAGGCGAAGCGGAAAGTGTCGCCCGATCTCGTCGCGCGCTACCGCACCCTGCCGGTCGCCAATATCAGCGATTCGATGTCGCGGATCGCGGGCACCAACCGGCTGCAGCCGATGCATGCCGGCGGCTGGCTCGGCGGCCCGGCGCTGACGGTCAAGACCCGGCCAGGCGACAATCTGATGGTCCACAAGGCGATCGACCTGGCCCAGCCCGGCGACGTCATCGTGGTCGATGCCGGCGGCGTGCTGGTCAACGCCATCATCGGCGAGATCATGTCGACCTTGGCCGAGAAGAAGGGCGTCGCGGGCTTCGTGATCGACGGCTCGATCCGCGATGCCGGCGCGATCCGCGCCGGATCATTCCCGGTGTTTGCCGCCGGCGTCGCCCATCGCGGACCCTACAAGGACGGCCCGGGCGAGATCAACTGCGCCGTCTCGATCGATGGCATGATCGTCGAGCCCGGCGATCTCGTCGTGGCCGACGACGACGGCGTGCTCTGCGTGCCCTATGACGACGCCGAGGCGATCTGCAAGCTGACCGAGGCCAAGAAGGCGACCGAGGAAAAGGCGATCCAGCAAATCCTCGCCGGCACCAGCGACCGCCGCTGGGTCGACGAGGCCCTGCAGCGCCTCGGCTGCGAGTTCAAGGACTGAGACGATCGGCGGTCCCAAAGGTGGCGATGCCCGCCTTTTGGGCACCAATTTGCGCCAAGTCGGCCGGAATCATCCCGCCCGTATCGTGTGCGTGTGCCCGTCCATCAAAATCGGGAATTTTTCCCGATTCCAGATGGAAAAGAATCCCGGTCCCCCGGGACTGATCTTGTTTGCCAAAGCAAGGGCGTTCCCGCAGTCTCCGAGCCAAGGTTCGTCGGGGATCAAGCCGAACCGCGGCTTGGGGGTGGGCGTCATGGCTGCTGCGTTGTTGCGTGCGGCAACACGGTCTTTGTCTTCTTCGGTCTATACGCGAGGCGCTGCGGCCGTGCTGGCTGTTATTGGCTCTGCACTGCCATCGACTGTCCTGCATGCTCAGACGGCCGATCCGGTCCCCACTGAACTGCCGCCCGTCAACGTGATTGCGCCCACGCCTCTGGCCGGCACCCGCAGCGCAAGGCCGACGGCACGGCCGGTGGTTCGGACCACGCGAACCGCGCGAACCCGAACCGGACCTGTTGCTCCGGCAGCGGGCCCCGATGTCGGCACCGCTGCACCCGGCCCCTCCGACCGCGCCTCCACCCTGATTGATCGCGACAAGGTCCCGTCCAACACCGCGGTGATGACGACGCAGGATTTCAGCCACAACTACTCGACCAACTTCCTCGATGCTGTGAACCGCAAGCTGCCCGGCGTCACGCTCGGCGACCAGACCGGCAATCCGTTCCAGCGCAACCTCGACTACCGCGGCTTCACCGCCTCGCCGGTCCAGGGCACGCCGCAGGGCATCGCGGTCTATCAGAACGGCGTGCGCATCAACGAATCCTGGGGCGACGTGGTCAACTGGGACTTCATCCCGGAAAAGGCTATCGACAGCGTCGCATTGTTTCCCAACAATCCGGTGTTCGGCCTCAACGCGATCGGCGGTGCGCTGAGCATCCAGATGAAGAACGGCTTCACCTATCAGGGCTCCGAGGCTGAACTGTTCGGCGGCTCTTACGGGCGCGTGCAGGGCAGCGTGCAGGCCGGCGGCCAGAGGGACAACATCTCCGCCTACGCTGCGTTCGAATCCGCGTATGATCGCGGCTGGCGCGACTACGCCAATTCGTCGCACATCAACCGCATGTATGTGGATGTTGGCGCACGCAACGACGACACCGAATTTCATGTCAATTTCACCGGCGCCAGCAACCTGCTCGGCAATGTCGCGGCGACGCCGGTGCAGATGCTCAATCAGCGCTGGTCGAGCGTCTACACCTGGCCGCAGACGACGCTGCTTCAGCTCGCCTTCGTCAACGCCACGCTGAACCATAATTTCTCGGATACCTGGTCCTTCCAGGGCAATGCCTATTTCCGCGGCTTCCGGCAGACCCATGTCGACGGCAACGGCACCGACGTGCATGCCTGCGACGGGGGAGACAGTTTGTGCATCGGCGACGACCTGCCGATTTTCGGTCCGGCGGGAGGTCCCTCGGTTCCGAACACGCTGGGCAACACCTTCCTTGGCGAAGTCGACCGCAACCGGGCCGCGACCAACAGCTTCGGCGGCACAGCCCAGCTGACCAACTCGGACAAGCTGTTCGGACACGACAACCACGTCGTGATGGGCGTCAGCGTCGACCACGGCAACACGAAATTCACGGCGACCAGCGAGCTCGGAACGATCGATCCGAACAACCTGTTCGTGACCGGCACCGGCATCTTCATCAACCAGCCCGATGCCGGTCTCGCCCCGGTCGACTTGCGCGCCACCAACACCTACACCGGCGTCTATCTCACCGATACCTTCGACGTGACGAACAGGTTCTCGGTCACTGCTGGTGGACGATTCAACTATGCCCAGATCGATCTGCAGGACCAGACCGGGACAAATGACCAGCTCAACAGCAGCAACCGATTCCAGCGCCTCAACCCGGTGATCGGCGGCACCTACAAGATCACCCCGAACCTCACCTTCTATGCCGGCTATTCGGAGGCCAACCGCGCGCCGACGCCGCTCGAGCTCGGCTGCTCCGATCCGGCCCGCCCCTGCGTTATCGATTCCTTCCTGGTGTCCGATCCGCCGCTCAAGCAGGTGGTGTCGCACACCATCGAGGCCGGCTTCCGCGGCACCTGGGGCAACGACGCCAGGACCGGCGTGCTGAGCTGGGGCCTCGGCGCATTCCACACTCTGTCCGACGACGACATCATCCGGGTGCAGAGCCCCATCGGCACAGGCAATTTCGGCTATTTCCAGAATGCGGGGCAGACCCTGCGGCAGGGCATCGAAGCCAAGCTCGACTACCGCGTCAATCGCTGGAACGCCTATGCCAACTACACCTTCATCGACGCGACCTATCGAAGCGCAAACACGTTGCCGGCTCCCGACAACCCGAACGCCCTGACCGACCCGAACAACGATGACGTCCGGTTCATCAACGTCAAGCCGGGCGACCATATCCCGGGCATTCCGGCGCACCGCTTCAAGGCAGGTGTCGAGTACCTCGCCACCGACGCATGGAAGGTCGGCGCCGACATCAACGTGGTCGGCAGCCAGTGGCTGATCGGCGACGACACCAACCAGAGCCAGAAGGTCCCGGCCTACGCGGTCGTGAACCTGCACACCTCCTACAGGATCACGCCGAATATCGAGGTGTTCGGCCTGATCAACAACGTCTTCAACCAGCATTATTATCTCGGCGGCGCGTTCTACGAGACTGGCGGCTTTGCCAGCGCCGGAGCCGCGCCCAATTTGATGGCGCAGCTGACCGATCCGCGCACCTTCGTGCCCGGCATGCCGCTCGCCGCCTATGCCGGCATCAGGGCGAAGTTCTAAAGCGCGATGTGATTAGGTTGAATCGTCATCGCGCTTTAGCTCTTTGTTTGAGCATGATCTTTTCGCAAAACCGCTTCGCACTTTTCCGGATCATGCTTTAGGGCAATTCCTGGAAGACGCTACGCCACCGTCCCGCCATCGACCGGCATCGCGATGCCGGTGACGAACGACGCCTTGTCCGACAGCAGGAACACCGCGACCTCCGCGATCTCCTCGGGACGCGCGGCGCGGCCCATCGGATTGCGGGTGACCGCGGCCTTGATCAGCTCCTCTGGATCGGCCTCGTTGTGGCCCGGCTGGTCCGGCCGGTTGACGAACACCCGCAGCATCGGCGTGTCGATCGCACCGGGGCAGATCGCGTTGACGCGGACGCCGTCCTTGGCGTGGCGCTTGGCGAGCGCGCGCGCCAGCCCGATCACGCCGGCCTTGGCCGCCGAATAGGTCGGACTCCACGGCGAGCCGACCAGGCCCGAGGTCGATGCAGTGAACAGGATGCTGCCCTGGCGCCGCGCGGTCATCTGGCCGAGCGCCGCGTTGGTGGTGATCAGCTGCGAGCGCAGGTTGAGATCGACGCTGAGATCCCAGCCTTCCAGATCGTCGATCACGGACGGACCGGGAATGCCGAGGTGATTCCACACGCAGTCGAGCGCTCCAAATTCCTTCGCGGTTGCCGTGACGATGTCGCGCGCAAAGCCGTCGTCGCGCAGATCGCCGGTCAGCGCCAGCGCGCGTCCGCCGCCCTTTTTGATCTCGTCGACCACCGCCTTCGCGCCGGCCTCGTTCTGGTCGACCACCGCGACCGCCGCGCCCTCGCGCGCGAGGATGCGTGCCCCGGCGCGGCCGGCGCCGGATCCCGTGGCGGTGACGAGTGCGATCTTGCCCTGCATGTCCATGTTTCGATCCTGACTGTGCCCGTGAGCTCGAGCCTTCTTGGTTGTGACGTTCTGGTTGAATCAGGACCGCAGCGCTGCCGTCTTGCGCTGACGCGCTAAAGCATGATCCGGAAAAGTGCGAAGCGGTTCCGAAAAGATCATGCTCAAACAAGGAGATAAGGCGCGATGACGATTCTCATCGCGCTTCAGCGCCCACCGAACAGGACCGGAGACTGGCCGGGCAGCAGCTGCGAATGAATGTCGCTGTCCATCCGCTCCGCCCCTTGCTGGGTGAAGCTCGCGCCGAAGGACAGGCTGAGATTCGAAGTCGGCCGAAACTCGAGTCCCGCGCGCGCAGAATAGCCGGCGTTGACGCCGGGATTGCCGCTGAACGGCGCCAGCGGTCCGCCGGCCCCGGGCGGATTGTATTTCAGCGTGTCGAAGCCGGCGAAGAAGGTCACGGGCGTATTGCCGACGCCCCTGAAATTGTAGCCGAACTGCGCGCCCTGATATTCCAGCGAGCCGAACGCCGCCGATTGGCCGAGCGCGTTCCAGCCGACGCGACCGCCTTCGCTGCCGGCGAACCAGCCGTCGGGCCGGCCGTTCAGATACGAAAAATCGCCGCCTTGCGCGCCGGCGGCGTCAAAGCTCGGAAAGTTTCCGTAGGTATCCGCCTTCTGGCCGTCGGCGAGGCTGCCGCCGAAGCCGAACAGCGAGCCCGGCGTCCAGTAGCGCACCGGGCCGGCCTGGGCACTGGCCTGCTGCTGGCCGCTCAGGCACAGCGCCAACACTGCGATTGCGGGGCCGAGTTTGCTTACCAAAGTGGTCATCAGATTACCGTCACGAGCACAGGGATTATACGTCCCACCGACCGGGAACACCAGCCTGCGCCCTACCCCGCCGCGAGCAGCTTCTGCTTCAGCAAAACCGTCAGCCAGTCGGCAAATACCGGCAGCCTCCGCGACAGGTGCTGACGGTGCGGATAGAGCAAGGTCATCGGCATCGGCTCGGCGCGGTGCCCCGGCATCAGTTCAACGAGCGGGCGTCGATATGCCGCTTCACGTCGTCCGCGGGAATCTGGCCGGCGAGGCAGCAGGCGATATGAGCCTCGGCGCTGTTGACGGTGACGCAGCCACGCATCGCGATCGTGCGCGTTGCGCCCTGCTCGCTCCACTCCCACTCCTCGATGCGGCCGGTGGAGGGCGAGGCGTAGTTGACCGCCCAATGCGCGCCGAGATCGTCGGGCGTTCGCGGCGTGCCGTGGCGTGCGAGATATCCGGGGCCTGCGACATTCATCAGCGTCAGATCGCCGAGCGGCTGCGATCAGACCGGAATCGCTGCGATCGTGATCCACTACAACAGCGCGGCCACCAAGGCCGATGCCGACGCGACGGTGGCGGCGCTGCAGGCCGCAGGCAGCAAGGCGGTCGCCTTCCAGGCCAACCTCACGACATCGGGCGCGATGGAAAAACTGTTCGCCGACGCGGTCGCCGCGATCGGCCGCCCCGACATCGCGATCAACACCGTCGGCAAGGTGTTGAAGAAACCGATGATCGAGATCTCGGAGACCGAATATGACGCGATGAGCGCGGTCAACGCCAAGTCTGCGTTCTTCTTCCTCAAGGAGGCCGGCCGCCACGTCAACGACAACGGCAAGATCTGCACGCTGGTGACGTCGCTGCTCGGCGCCTACACGCCGTTCTATGCGGCCTATGCCGGCACCAAGGCGCCGGTCGAGCATTTCACCCGCGCGGCATCGAAGGAGTTCGGCGCGCGCGGCATCTCGGTCACCGCGATCGGCCCGGGTCCGATGGACACGCCGTTCTTCTATCCGGCCGAAGGCGCGGACGCGGTCGCCTATCACAAATCGGCGGCGTCGCTGTCGGGCTTCTCCAGGACCGGGCTCACCGACATCAAGGACATCGTGCCGTGGATCCGCCTGCTGGTGTCGGACGGCTGGTGGATGACCGGCCAGACCATCCTCGTCAACGGCGGCTACACCACGAAGTGAGGCGCGATCTCGGTCGCCCTTACCATTCGAATCGCGTGCCGACTCCGACGGATGTCGAGCCCTTCGCATCGACATCCGACTCGACGCGGATATGGCGCGTCACGTCGACATTGGCCGACACTCCTGACTGGCTGGCGCTCGCGCCCGTCCGCACGCCCACGCTCAGCCTGTCGCCGATCGCGCGCGAGGCGCCGACCATCGGACCGCCCGCTCCGGCGCCGACGTCCAGATTGTCGACCCCGAGCGAGCGGCGCATGCGGTCCACCGTTCCCTCGCCACCGCTTGCGAACTGAGCCGCGGCCCCGGCGAGCTGCACGGCCTGCGAGGTCGTCAGGCTGCCCGAACCCTTCTGAAAGAGAATGCGCGACAGGATCTCGTCCTGCGGCAACTCGGGCTGCGAATGGAAGGCGAAGACCGGCGCGGCCGCCGGGCCCGAGATTCCGACCTGCGCGGTGATGTCAGAGGCCTGTATCTCTGCCGCGAAATCGAGCTCGGGCGCGAGATCGCCATTGAAGGAGAGATTGCCCTTGGTGAAGGTCAGCGTCTTTCCGAGCACCACAAGCTTGCCCTGATAGAGCGAGAAAGCCCCCTTCGGAACCGGCGCGTTGCTCGTGCCGCCGACATGAACGGAGCCGCCGAGTTCTGCGGTTACCCCGCGGCCATGGATGAAGACGTGGTTCGGCGCCGAAACTGTCACGTCGAGCGCGGCGTTGAAGAGCGCCGGACGCTTCTTGTTGCCTTTCGGCGTCTCGGCCTTGCGCGCAGCTGCGAGCCGTGCAGCGGCCTGCCCCGAGGCGTTCACATGGTTGATGCCGTCGATCGGCTTCAGCGCCGACGGCAGGCGATCCGGAATATCGACGTTGACGCGAGTCAAGTCGACGCGACCGACGATCCGCGGATCGCGCGCCAGGGCGCCTGTGACGTCGATAGCGAGATTGGCCTGCGCGGTCGCCAGCGCGCTGGAAGCAAGCGTCGCCTGCTGACCGCGAATCGAGATCGTGCCTGGAAAACCTGCATCCGGGGCGACCCTTACCTCACCGGAGCCGGACAACGTACCGCCGTTGGGCGTCACCGCGGTCAGGCGCTCCACGACGATGCGCTCTCCTTCGGCGGTGATTTTCGCGTCGACGGCATCAAGGCGCGTACCGAGCATGCTGTCACGGAAGGTACCTCCGCTCATGGTGGCGACACCGCCGATCTGTGGCCTGGTACGCGTGCCGCCGACACGGGCATCGAGCGTAACGCTGCCGGACACGGTACGGCCGGAGGCGGAAAGCGCGGCATTGGCGACGGCGGCATCGAGGCGGACCTTCGCGGTCAGCACGATCGGACCCGTGGCGTCGAACGGCACCGTGCCCGACGCCGTGATCGCGCCGGCTCTTCCCGCGGCAATTGTGGTGTTCAGGCTCGCGCGGCTGCCATCGAGCCGTCCGTCCGCGGCAACGTCGATCGGCGGCAGGCCGGCGCTTCTGGTCTGCGGCGCGGTGAGCTGCTTGACCGCGACTTTGTACTGGCCGGTCGGCGCGCTCATGGAGCCCGCAATGGCCGCTGACGCGTCGAGGGTCCCGCTCAGGCCCAGACCGGGTATCGCGACATCGGCCTCGCCGAGCGGGATCGCGCTGGCCATGGCCTTAAGGTCGAGCACCTGGCCGGCCTTGCCGTCCACCGTGAAGCGGCCGCGTCCAATCCCGAGCGCCAGATGCTCGATCAGCACCGTGCCATCGTCGAGCGTGAAGCCCGCGGGGCCCTGCAGCGCAATCGCTTTGGCGCCACGGCGCGCGGTGAAGCGGTTGAGATCGAACCGCACCCGCTCCCTGGTGGTCAGTGCACCCACGGCATCGAGATCGAATCCGGCAGCCTTGGCGGACAGGCCGATCGTGCTCGCATCGGCATTGCCCGCGGCCGCCAGCGTGACGTTTGAGACTGTCTGACCGCCGAACTCGGCACCATTGACCTGCGCATCAGCATTGAGCACCGGATGGCTGTAGAGATGGGCGCCATCGGCGCGCAGATCGAAACTGCGGACGGCCGCACCCGCGGCACGGATTCCCGCGCCCTTGCCGGCAAGCCGGATCGACTGTTGGCCGCCATCGGCCGAAGCGGCAAGGTCGAGTGAGGCCGAACCGGCGAGCTCTGTAAGCGCAAGCGGCGAGAGATCGGCGAGCGCCCCGGCTGCGAAGCGAATCTGCCCGCTGGCGAATCTCTGGGCGTCGATCGTTGCTGCCCCCTTCAGGGATACCGATCCGATCGCGATGTCGACGGTCTTTGCGTGCCATCCGGCAAGGGCGGGAGCTGCGCGATCGTCGGGCTCCGACGATCGACGACTCAGCTGAACAATCCCGCGCGCTGGCTTGCCGTCGACGGAGCCGTCGAGCTTGGCCTCGACAGCACAGACTCCGTTGATGTCGTTGACCGTCGCGGCGAGCCCGAGATGCGGAATCGGACGCCGCATCGCGGTGGCACGATCCACCGAGGCCACGAACGAAACCCCGGGATGCGCGAGCCCGCCTGTCAGGCCGACGTCGAGAGCTCCCGCACCGGTGAGGCGAGCATCGGCCGCCGAGAGATCCGGCAGGTCCACACGCGCCGACAGGTCGCTCGAGTCGCGCGTCACTGTTCCTTTGGCGCGAACCGCAACATGGGCACCATCGATCGACGCGTCGCGGACCGTGTAAGTGTCGCGTCCGTCAGCAGAGATGTCGGCTGCCAGTGCGAGCCGCGCCCCCGCGAGCCCATCGAGCGCCGCAAGTCCCGTCGCAAGCTTCTCGCCGGCACCTGACATTCTGATATCGAAGCTGCCACGCTGTAAATCCGTGTCGAGATCGAGGCCGAACGCCACCGAACCCTTGAGCTTCAACCCGGCAAGGTCGGCAAAGGCGCCGAGGTCGGGCACGGTTCCGGTTGCCCGGCCATTCAGGCGATCGGCGCTGACATCGCCTGTATAGGTGGCCTGAACCGTTGATGTGCCGACCTCGAGACGCTCGATCCTGGCGCGGCCGCCCAGGTCCGTATCGCCATGGAGCACGAGCGACGCGGTGTTGCCGATCGCGGCCGCCAAACTCGCGTCGCGTGGCGCGATGCCGGAAGCGCGCAGGTTCGCGTCAAGGATGATACGCGTTGCGGGATCGCTGGCCTCGGCACGAGGAACGGCCGTGATCGAAGCATCAAGCGTCTCGACGTCTCCGTCCGGCAGATGAGCACCCGACAGCGCGAGCTTGACCGATGCTGTAGGAGCCTTGATTGGGCCGTTGACGCGGCTGTCGAAGACGAGGCTGCGGATCGAGCCTTGGTCAGTCTCGGTCACGTCGCCGTTGCTTGGCAAGGCGCGGATCGAAGCCGCAAAATCCACGACCTTGTCAGCTCGGAGCAGACCTTTCGCGTCGAGCCGTGCGAGACGGCTCGTCAGCGTCAGCCCGTCCAGGGCGACGCTGCCGTCGTCACCAAAATGCGTCGTACTGTCGAGATGGGTTTCGCCCGCGAAGACCGGCGCGGCGATCGCCGGCAACAACGGTTCGAGGTGACTGGCAAGGCGCGTTGCGAGCACTCGGGCCGCGCCGTTTCGGTCAAGCGCAATCGTGCCGGTCGCATCGATCGTGGGGCCGGCCTGCAACTTCAGGGCACCGCGAAAGCTGTCGAGCGTGCCCTTGCCTCCCAGTGCGAATGTGACGGGCGGCTCGCCCGGCAGATGGCCGAGCTTCGACATGAGTCCGTGGGCTGGCTCGTCGAGCGTGACGTCGAGGGTAAGCGCATTTCCCTGCGGAACGTAGGCGAGAGCGGCCTTGAAGTGGCCCGGAAAATCCTTGCGGGTGGCATCGAGGTTGAAGACGAGCCCTTCCGAGGGCGAGCCGAACTCGGTATTGCCGGTCGCCGCGACACTCAAAGCTTCACCCAGAATCGACTGTCCCAGCGTCAGGGCCCGCAGGTCGAAAGCCTTCACCTGCACCTTCACCGGAAGGTCAGGCAGCATCGGCTGATCGGACTCGGCGGCAGGCTGGTCGGACGGAAGCGGCTTTCGCCTGATCTCAAGTGTGCCGATCTCGAGACGGTCGATTTCCAGCCGCCCCAGCAACAATGCGCTGCGTCGCCAGACGAGGCGCGCCTTGTCGAGCGTCAGCCAGACACCGTCCTTGTCGGTGATGCTAACGTCGCGGACCGTTGCATCCGAGGACAGCACACCATCGACGGCGCCGACATGGACCTGGGTCGCCGGCGTCGAGAGCGTCCGCGAGACGAGACTGGCCAGCACATCCTGCTGGTTCTCGCCGCTCCCGCCCACCATTCCGTAGAGAACGACACCAAGCACCGCGGCAGCGATGAGACCCAAGGCCGCGACGGCGGAACCGATAATGAACAGCCGTCGGATGCGCATCAGAAGGCTTGCCCAATGCTGACATAGATCGCGTAACGGCTGTCGCCGGGCCGAGGGTTCAGCGGTGTCGCAACGTCAAGGCGGATCGGGCCGACCGGCGTGAGATAGCGCAACCCAAGTCCCGCGCCGTAGCCCACATAGTCGTCGAAGCCTGGCAGGGACGATCGGGAGGCGGTGCCAAAGTCGAAGAATGGCACGAGGCCGATGGTGGGAGTGATCCTGACCCGCACCTCGGCGGAGCCCTCGATCAGGCTGCGACCACCGGTGATTTGACCGAACATCATCGGCGAAATGGTGTTGAAGCCGTAACCGCGTACGGATCCGCCGCCGCCAGCGAAGAGGCGATGTGCGTCCGGAATCTGGTCGAGCGGCGCGCCCGCAAGCGAGCCTGCGGCCAACCGACCCGCCAGCACGTAGTCGGCCTGCTCGTCGAGCGTATAATAGGCCGAGCCCGCAACCCGCGCTTCGAACAGATCGATCGTGGAACCCATCAGCTTCGGATAGGCATTGACGGTCGCCGAGAGGCGCACACCGCGCGTGGGGTCGAGCGGATTGTCTGTCGTGTCGTAGCGGCCGGTCGCCGTGAAGCCGATCAATGTCGCATCGACCCGCCCCAGCACGTCCTGCGATTTCGATTGCTCGACCTGGAGACCGGCCTGCAGCGAAGCCGCCTCCGAAAAGCGATGGATCACGCCGAATGTGCCGCGCACCGTGTCGTCAGTGTAACCGCCGAGGTCGTTGTTGCCGACACGCTCGCGGAACGCAGTGGCCTCGATCAGTAGATCGTTGGCCGTACCGAACAAGCCCGGCTTGATGAAGGTGCCGGTAAAGCGTGCGCCGAAATCCGAGCCGCTCAGATTATTGAAGCCGGTGAAGGACGTGCCGTCGATCCGTTGCAAAAGCGAGGCGGACGCTTCGAGCCTCAGGCGCTCGCCGCCGCCGAATATGTTCCGATCCTCGTAGTAGCCAGCAATGCCGGGACCATCGACGGTGGAATATTTCGCCGAGAGGCCCACCGCGTGCCTGGGCCTTTCCGTCAAATCGATGAAGACCGGCAGATTGCCATTCTCATCGAGCTGGTCCGCCTCGCGGACGCGAATTCCCCCGATGGCCGGGATCTTTGCGATCGAGGTTTTCGCCAAGGCGAGCCGCTTTGGCGAATAAGGCTCGCCTTCCCTCAGGTAGACGTGCGTGGCCACTACTCTCGGATCGACGTCTCCGCCCGAGATCGTCACGGCGCCGATGCCGGCCTTGGGGCCCGCTTCGACCCGCAGCCGAAGGTCCATCGCGGCGGCGCCATGATCGACGGTGGCCTTGACGTCGGCGACCTTCGCGAGCGGATGTCCGTTGCTGCGGAACCAGTCGACGAGCTTCACCTGCGCGGCGCGCAGGTCGGCAGAGATCGCGGGATCGCCGGACTTCAGCGCAAACGCGCGGCGCGGCAATCCCTGCGGCGCTTGGTCGCGCGGATAGTCTACATCAACGGCACGCAGCTTGAACAACGGACCAAGTCGCGCGATGACCTTGACGGGCACAACGGTCCGATTGCGAAAGCTGTCGGCCCGGCGCGCGGCCGCGGCAAGCCCGATCTCGTCGAGGGAGATTGGAACTCCGTCTATAGTCACATCGATCTGAGCGTTGTAGCGGCCAAGCCCCCAAAGGGCATCGAGCAGCGGATTGATATCCGCCTGCAGCCGGCGCGCGAGACCTTCCCCGTCCGGCGGCGGTTCCTGTCGAAGGCGATAGGTGCCGGCGGCATCGCGCAATGCCTGTTCGGCGTCGCTATCGTTCTTGCCCTCCGGCGCCTTGGCTTCGATCTCCAGCCGATAGGACAGCGTCGTGGCGCTGACCGGCGGCGGATCGTCGGAACCGAACAGGCCAAAGAAGTCGAGCGCGTGAGCCTGCTCGCACAGCGAGCAACCGACGACAGCGACGCACGCCGAACGCAGAACGCGCCGCGCTGCAGCGATGAAATACCTCCGCCCTGCCCGCCCCGGCAAAGGCGGCAGGCATCGTCGCACCACGATTTGCTTGATTGTTCCGCTCCGCCTGCCTGTTGACGCGACCCGAGTCTCTGCACCTCAGGTTCCGGCGATCCCCTGTCTCCGCATTCAACAGGCACCACACGCGAAGTTGATAGACTCATGATGGACAATGTTGGGCAAACGCAAGGGAACTTCGACGTTCGTCGCAGTTATCGACTCTCCGATGCGCGCCACCATCGGTTCCGGCAACCGCATCTTGCGGACAATCCGCCACACGCGTCATCAGCTGGTACCTCATGCGCGCCCAGGAGAAGAACCGGCGCAGCGAGGCCGACGATCGTGCAATGGCCGAACGCATTGGCCGCCTCATCGAGGTCCTCGACAGCGAGATCGCCGAGATCGAGGCCGACATCGGCGCCTTGATTAAAGCCGAAGCGGAGATCGCGGACGATGCGAAGTTAATGCGTTCGCTGCCCGGCGTGGGTCCGGTGGCCTGCATGCAGCTCATCGCCCAGATGCCGGAACTCGGGCGGGTCGGACCGAAACAACTCGCAGCGCTTGCTGGCCTTGCTCCCTTCAACGTCGACAGCGGCGCCTTCCGCGGCAAGCGCAAAATTGCGGGCGGCCGAAAGCGCGTTCGTGACGCCCTTTATATGGCGGCCCTCAACGCAATTCGCAGGGCTGATCCGTTCAAGGCCTTCTATGCACGACTGCGACAGGCCGGAAAACCAGCCAAACTCGCCCTTATCGCCGTCGCCAGGAAGCTGTTGACGGTCCTCAATGCCATGATGCGAGACCGAAAGCCGTACCTGCAGACCAAACCAACGTAACAGTTGCCGGCTTTCGCCGGGACGACGTGCGGAGAGAGCATGGACGGCATTCTCTTCGGTGTCATGCCCGCGCGTGCGAGCATCCAGTGCACCGTGACCTCTCGGCTCAAGCAGGACCGTCTCTCGAATACTGGATCACTCGCATGCGCGGTGATGACACCGAACACGCTCCGCGGCATTGCGCCGCGAGCCGCGCTGCGGCGCAACAATCAAAATGAGACTGCCCGTTAAGCCAATTGGCGCCGACGACATCCGCGCCGCGCCCGCCTTCGGCTAGCTTTGCCGGCAACAACCGGACGCCCATCAGCCTTCGCACGCCAAGTGGACGCCGGCGACAACGCAGAGGGAGGAGCGCGATGTTGAAAGGCAGTTTGGGACTGATTGCGTTGAGCAGCCTGTTGCTTTCGGGCACGGCGTTCGCTCAGGAGAAGATCAAGGTCGGCGTCACCGCGACGCTCGAGGGCACCTACACGGTGCTCGGCGAGGACGGCATGCGCGGCTTCCAGACGGCGCTCAACGTGCTCGGCAAGAAGATCGGCGACAAGGAGCTCGAATTCGTCGTCGCCTCGACCGACGCGACGCCCGACTCCGCGGTGCGCGCGGTGCGCAAGCTGATCGAGCAGGACAAGGTGCAAATCCTGCTGTCGCCGCTGTCCGGCGACGAAGGCATCGCGGTCAAGAACTTCGCCAAGACCCATCCGGAGCTGACCTTCGTCAACGCCGCCTCCGGCGCGCAGGAAACGACCTATGTCGATCCGGCGCCGAACTTCTTCCGCTACAACATGGACGGCGCGCAGTGGCAGGTCGGCCTCGGCAAATACGCCTATGAGACCAAGGGCTATCGCAAGATCGCGACCGTCGGCGAGGACTACTCCTTCATCTACACCCAGGTATTTGGCCTGGTGCTCGAGTTCTGCGGCGCCGGCGGCCAGGTCACCAACCGACAATGGGTGCCGCTCGGCACCAAGGACTTTGCCTCCGTGATCGCCGCGCTGCCTGACGACGTCGACGCGATCTATCTCGGCCTCGGCGGCGCCGATGCCGTCAACTTCCTCAACCAGTATCAGCAGGCCGGCGGCAAGGCGCATCTGATGGGCGGCTCGATCATGATCGACCAGACCATCCTGTCGTCGAAGGGCAACGCCAAGAACGCTCTGATCGGCACCATCGCCGCCAGCGGCCAGGCCGATACCTGGGAGGATCCGGGCTGGCAGAAATTCGTCAAGGCTTATCAGGATGCCTTCCCGCCGGCCAAACGCTTCCCGAGCCCTTCGCTGCTCGCGACCAACTATTACGGCTCGACGATGGCGTTGATCCTGGCGCTGCGCCAGGTCAATGGCGATCTCTCCAACAACCAGGCCAAGCTCAAGGACGCGCTGGCGAAGATCGAGATCGACGCGCCGAACGGCAAGATCAAGCTCGACTCCAACCGCCAGGCGATCGGCACCAATTTCGTCACCGAGGTGGTCGATGACGGCAAGGGCGCGCTGTTCAGCAAGGTCGTCAAGGTGATCCCGAACGTCAACCAGACGCTGGGCTACGATCCGGCGGTGTTCGCCAAGATCGGCCTGCCGAGCCGCACGGTCCCGGAGTGCAAGAAGTACTGACGTATTTGTTGCAGTGCAGGCTGAACGGCCGCGGCATGGTGCGCGGTTGCATCAAGAGCCCTGCTCACCCTTGCTTTCCGCGGGCGGATGATGAACCCTTGTCGAAAAGACAAGAACATCCCGCGGGAGGGGAGGCATGAGCAGGGCGCTTGCCGTCTTCCACGGCCGGTTCGGTCGCGCGACGGTCTATCAGTTGAACCGTCCCTTCAACGTGCATGCGCACCGCGAGGGGCATCTGATCTTTCATGTCGGCGGAACGCCGGCGCAGATCGACGTCTCGGAGCAGCGGCTGCTGCTCAAGGACGACACCGTCGTCGCGGTCAACCCGTGGGAACCGCACAACTTTCTGCCGACCGACATGGACCACGGCGCGATCTTCTTCGTGCTTTATGTCAACGCCGAATGGTTCGTGCCGCAGCCCGCGACGGCACAGGGCCTGCGGTTCGGCCGCACCTTCTTTCCGCGCACCGAAGCGCTCGACCGGCTGATCCGCCGCACCGCAGCACTAGTGTGCGGCGCGCCGTCGCTGCGCAGCCTCGATTGCGAACTCCGGCAGCTGATCGACTCCTGCTACGAGGAGAGCTGGCAGGCCGCGCAGGATGCGCGCGCGGCGGCCGCGGTGACCGATTTCAGGGTGCGCAAATCGATCAAGCTGATGTCGGAAAGCCCCGGCGCCGAGATCGAGCTCGATGCGATCGCGCGCGAGGCCGGGCTGTCGCGGCCGCATTTCTACCGGCTGTTCCGCACCCAGACCGGCGTCACCCCTCACCTCTACATGAACACGCTGATCATGGAGCAGGCGCTCGATGCGCTGGTGGCGACCGAGACGCCGATCGCCGATATCGGCTTCGACCTCGGCTTCTCCTCGCAGAGCGGCTTCACCCGCTTCTTCGCCGCCAATGTCGGCATGGCCCCGACCGACTATCGCCGCGCCGCCAAGGTGTTGCGGCCGTGAAGGAGTTCCGGAGCGCACGATAAAAGATACTGTCGATCAAATCCTGAGCTTACGCCCTCGGTAGGATACTGGACACGCGGCCCGGCAGACGGTCGCGACCAGTGAGGGAACGCGACGGAGATGGCCAGGTTCATCGAACGCCATCCGGCCTGGGCACTGATCGTGATCATCGCGGTCGCGGTGCTCGCGTGGCTGGTGTTCGCGATCTGGCCGCCGGGGCTGGAGGCCGCGATCGGCCGCAAGCGCGTGTTCCTGAACGCGGTGCTGAACGGCATCACGCTCGGCGGGCTCTACTTCCTGGTGGCTAGCGGCTTCACGCTGATCTTCGGCCTGATGCGCAATGTCAACCTCGCGCACGGCTCGCTCTATCTGTTCGGCGGCTATGTCGGCTACGCGATCAGCAGCTGGACCGGGTCGTGGCTCCTCAGCTTCATCATCGCCTTCATCGCGGTGGCGCTGGTCGGCGTGATCCTGCAGCTCGTCGTGTTCCGACGCATGGAGGGTCAGGACCTCAGGCAGACCATGGTGACGATCGGGCTGTCGATCGTGTTCGCCGATCTGATGCTCTGGGTGTTCGGCGGCGACTTCTACCAGATCCAGACCCCGAGCTGGCTGATCGGCCCGATCCAGCTGCCGCTGCTGACCGCGATCAAATCAACGGGCGAAGCGGTCTATCTGCAATACCCGCTGGTGCGGCTGGTGATCTTCGCTGCGTCCGTCGTGATCGGAATCGCGATGTGGCTGGCGCTCAACCGTACGCGGATCGGCATGATCGTGCGCGCCGGCGTCGACGACCGCGACATCCTGGCCGCCACCGGCGTGCGGATCCAGCTGGTGTTCGTGCTGGTGTTCGCGCTCGGCGCGGGCCTTGCCGGCATCGCCGGCGTGGTCGGCGGCACCTTCCAGTCGCTGTCGCCGGGCGAGGATACGCGGTTCCTGCTCGCCTCGCTCGTCGTCGTGATCGTCGGCGGCATGGGCTCGATCCCGGGAGCGGCGCTCGGCGCCGTCATCATCGGCCTCGCCGAGCAACTCGGCTCGGTCTACATCCCGACCTACGCCATCGTCGTCACCTTCCTGATCATGGTGCTGGTGCTGGCGCTGCGGCCGCAGGGCCTGCTCGCGAGGCGATGACAGATGTCGCTGCTGCAGAGCACCCAGTTCCGCCCCGACCCGTCCGCCAACGCGACCCGCCGCGCCTTCATCCGTGCCTGGCCGGAATTCCAGAACCCGGCGGCCTGGCTGGTCGCGCTGATCCTCGTGATCATGCCGCTGATCGCCAACGGCTTCTTTCTGATCGAGATCTTCGCCACCACGCTGATCCTCGGCATCATCGCGCTCAGCCTGATGTTCCTCGCCGGCTATGGCGGCATGGTCAGCCTGATGCAGCTCACCATCGCGGGCTTCGCCGGCTACATGGTCGCGGTGTTCGGCATCAGCGGCAACGCCAATATCAGCCTCGGCTGGCCATGGTGGCTGGCAACCCCGATGGCGCTGGCGCTCGCGACGCTGTTCGGCACGCTCGGCGGCGCGCTCGCGGTGCGCACCGAGGGCATCTACACCATCATGATTACGCTCGCGATCGGCGCCGCGTTCTACTACTTTACCAACCAGAATTGGGCGATCTTCAACGGCCACACCGGCATCAACACCGTCGCGACGCCGCAGTTCTGGGGCGTCGACTGGCGCGCCGATATCGCCTTCTATTATGTCACGCTCGGCGTCGCCGCGATCTGCTACTTCGCCGTCCAGTATGTCTCGCGGGCGCCGTTCGGCCTCGCGCTGCAGGGTGTCCGCGACAATTCCCGCCGCATGGCGGCGCTCGGCTTCAACCCCAATGCGCACCGCATCGCGGCCTACGCCTTCGCCGCCTTCATCGCCGCGCTCGGCGGCGTGCTGCAGGTCTGGAACTACCGGCAGATCTCGCCCGGCTCGGTCAGCGTCGGAGCCTGCATCGACGTCCTGATCATCGCCGTGGTCGGCGGCATCACGCGGCCGATCGGACCCTTCATCGGCGCGCTGATCTTCGTGCTGCTGCGGACCTTCGCGCTCGACGTGCTGATCAAGTTCGGGCTCGACGGCAACCGCTTCCGGCTGCTGATCGGGCTCGGCTTCCTCGCCATCGTGTTCTGGTCGTCGGATGGCGTGATCGGCCTGTGGGAACGCTGGCGGCAGCGCAATGCATCCTCGACGCAACGTTCAGGCGGAGGCCGCCATGGATAGCGTCGCGCAGCGGCTGTCCGTGGTCGGCGCCGGCGCGGCGCTGGAACTGCGCGGCGTGACAAGGCTGTTCGGCGCGCTGGCGGCGCTGACCGACGTCACCATCACTGTGCGGCCGGGCGAAAGGCGCGCGGTGCTCGGCTCGAACGGCGCCGGCAAGACCACGCTGTTCAACTGCATCACCGGTGACTTCCCGCCCTCCTCCGGCACGATCCGCTTCTTCGGCGAGGACATCACCCAGTTCCCGCCCTATGAGCGGATCCGCCGGGGCTTACGCCGTACCTACCAGATCTCGGCGCTGTTCCCCGGCCTCACGGTGCAGGACAACGTCTACCTCGCCTGCCGTGGCGTCTCGCGTGGCCGGTTCTCGTTCCTGCGCCCGGGGCAGAACGATGCGCTGATGCACGCGACCGAAACGCTGGTCCAGGCGGTTCACCTCAGCGGCGTGAAGGACCAGCGCGTCGCCGAGCTCGCACATGGCCAGCAGCGGCAGCTCGAGATCGCGCTGGCGCTGGCCGGCGCGCCGCGCTTCATCCTGTTCGACGAGCCGGCGGCGGGGCTGTCGCCGACCGAGCGGCGCGAGCTGATCGAGATCCTGACTTCGTTGCCGGCGCATATCGGCTACATCATCATCGAGCACGACATGGACGTCGCACTGCGCGTCGTCGAGAGCGTGACGATGATGCACAACGGCCGCATCTTCAAGGAAGGCCTGCCGCGCGAGATCGAATCCGATCCCGAGGTGCAGGAGCTTTATCTCGGAGGCGGCCATGAATGACCGCCGCGCAATGCCCGCGCTCGAGGTGAAGGGCCTCGACGTCTATTACGGCCATTCGCATGCGCTGCAGGGCGTCGATCTCACGCTCGAGTCCGGCGTGTTCTCGGTAGTCGGCCGCAACGGCATGGGCAAGACCACGCTGTGCAAGGCGATCATGGGCCTCGTGCGTGCCAGCGGCGGTTCGATCCGGATTCGCGGCGAAGAGGTCACGCGGCTCAATCCGGCACGGATCGCCCGGCTCGGCGTCGGTTATGTGCCGCAGGGCCGCCGCCTGTGGCGGTCGCTGACCGTCGACGAGCACCTTGCGCTTGCCGGCGGCCTGCGGCGCGGCGCCTGGACCATCGAGCGAATCTACGACACCTTCCCGCGCCTCGCCGAGCGCAAGACCAACGGCGGCAACCAGCTGTCCGGCGGCGAGCAGCAGATGCTCGCGATCGCGCGTGCGCTGCTGACCAATCCGCATCTCTTGATCATGGACGAGCCGACCGAAGGCCTTGCGCCCGTGATCGTCGCCCAGGTCGAGGATATGCTGCTGCGGCTCGGCGATGAGGGCGACATCTCCGTGCTGGTCATCGAGCAGAACATCGGTGTGGCGACGGCGGTGTCGCGCAACGTCGCCATCATGGTCAATGGCCGGATCAACCGGATCATCGATTCCGCCCGCCTTGCAACCGACCGCGAGCTGCAGCAGCGGTTGCTCGGCGTCGGCACCCATGGCGCCGACGAGACCGACGCCGAGCCAGCACCGGCGAAGGCCGAAGCGGCCGGTGCCCCGCAGCCGGAACGCAAGGGGCCGACCCGCATCTACGTCTCCAATCCCGTGCTGCCGACCCGCTGGTCGCAGCCGGTGCCGATCGCCCGCATCGAGGCCGCCGCACGGACGCAGTCCACCGGGGTCACTCGGCTCGAGGAGGCAACCCGGCAGCGACGCGAACCGACGACCTCCCGAACGTCCGGGCCACCGGTCGTCCTCATCGTCGGCACGCTCGACACCAAGGGTGCCGAGCTGCGCTTCATCCGCGATATCATCGCCGGCAGCGGCCTGCGCACGCGACTGGTCGACGTCTCGACCAGCGGCAAAGCGGCGAGCTGCGATGTCACCGCGCAGGAGATCGCACTGAACCACGGCCGCGGCGGCTCCGGCGTGTTCGGCGCCGATCGCGGCGCCTCGGTGACGGCGATGGCGGAGGCGTTCGAGCGATGGCTGCGTCGCCAGGGCAATATCGCCGGGATCATCTCCGCCGGCGGCTCCGGCGGCGCGTCGCTGGTCGCGCCCGGCATGCGCGCGCTGCCGGTCGGCGTGCCGAAGCTGATCATCTCCTCGGTCGCGTCCGGCGACGTCGGTCCCTATGTCGGTCCCGCCGACATCACCATGATGTATTCGGTGACCGACGTGCAGGGTCTCAACTCGATTTCGCGCACGGTGCTCGGCAACGGCGCTCATGCGCTGGTCGGCATGGTTAAGGCGCAGCTCGATGAGCAGGCCGGCAAGCAGCGCAGCGCAGGCGCGAACCTTCCGGCGATCGGCATCACCATGTTCGGCGTCACCACCCCGGCCGTGCAGAAGATCGCGGCGGACCTGCGCGAGGATTTCGAGTGCCTCGTCTTCCACGCCACCGGCGTCGGCGGCCGCTCGATGGAGAAGCTGGTCGAGTCCGGCCAACTCGCCGGCGTGATCGACCTCACCACGACCGAGGTCTGCGACCTCCTGATGGGCGGCGTGTTCCCGGCGACCGAGGATCGCTTCGGCGCCATCGTCCGCAGCCGCGTGCCCTATGTCGGCTCGGTCGGCGCGCTGGACATGGTGAACTTCGGCGCACCCGACACGATCCCGGAGCGCTATCGGCAGCGCAAATTCCACATCCACAATCCGCAGGTCACCTTGATGCGGACCACGCCGGAAGAGAACGAGCGCATGGGCCGCTGGATCGGCGAACGGCTCAACCAGATGGACGGGCCGGTGCGCTTCTTCCTGGCCGAGGGCGGCGTCTCCGCGCTCGATGCACCCGGCCAGCCGTTCTGGGACCCGGAGGCCGATGCAGCGTTGTTCCGCGCGCTGGAGCGCACCGTGCGCCAGACCGGCAACCGGCAGATCATCCACATCAAGCGCAATATCAACGATCCCGAGTTCAGCGCCGCCATCGTCAGCGCGTTCCGCCCCTTGCTCGGACGCGCCGGTGGTCGGCGGAGAGTGGCGAGGTGACCCATGGCCAGGTTTGAACGCGCAGCGCTGTTGAAGAAGTTTCACGCCATGATCGCACGCGGCGAGCCGATCGTCGGCGGCGGCGCCGGCACCGGACTGTCGGCGAAATGCGAGGAGGCCGGCGGCGTCGACCTGATCGTGATCTACAATTCCGGCCGCTACCGCATGGCCGGCCGCGGCTCGCTCGCCGGCCTGATGCCCTATGGCGATGCCAACGCCATCGTCGTCGAGATGGCCGGCGAGGTGCTGCCGGTCGTGACCAGGACGCCGGTGCTCGCCGGCGTCAACGGCACCGATCCGTTCCGCGACATGGATGTGTTCCTCGACCAGCTCAAGGCGATCGGCTTTGCCGGCGTGCAGAACTTCCCGACCGTCGGCCTGATCGACGGCACCTTCCGCGCCAATCTCGAAGAGACCGGAATGTCCTATGCGCTCGAGATCGACATGATCGCGAAGGCGCATGAGAAGAACATGCTGACCACGCCCTATGTGTTCAGCGAGCAGGAGGCTGCCGCGATGGCGATCGCCGGCGCCGACATCATCGTCTGCCATATGGGCCTCACCACCGGCGGCACAATCGGCGCGCAGACCGCGCCAAAGCTCGCCGACTGCCCTGCCCGCATCGAGGCCTGGGCCGAGGCCGCGCTCAGCGTCAATTCGAACATCATCGTGCTCGCGCATGGCGGTCCGATCGCGGACCCCGCCGATGCCGATTTCATCATGAAGCAGACCCGCAACTGCCACGGCTTCTACGGCGCCTCCTCGATGGAACGCCTGCCGGTCGAGCGGGCGCTCACGGATCAGGTTCGCAAATTCAAGGCGATCGGCGCGCGCTAGCCGCCGTGACCAAGGGAGGAAGAGATGTCGGGGATGCTGGTCGGTGAATTGATCCTCTGGCTCATCGTCGCAATCGTCGCGATCGTCATCATCGTCTATGTCGTGAACTGGCTGTATCACCGCTCGTCGAAGGAGGTCTCCTTCGTCCGCACCGGTTTCCTCGGCGAGCGCGTGGTGATCAATGGCGGCGCCTTCGTGCTGCCCTTCATCCACGACTACACGCCGGTCAACATGAACGTGCTGCCGATGGGGATCGTGCGCTCCAGGCAGGACGCGGTGATCACCCGCGACCGCATGCGCGTCGACATCGAGGCCGATTTCTACGTCCGGGTTCAGCCGACCCGCGAAGCGGTCTCGATCGCTGCCGCCACGCTCGGCCGCCGCACCATGGAGCCCGAGCAGCTCCACACCCTGCTCTCCGGCAAATTCATCTCCGCGATCCGCTCAGTCGCCTCCGAGATGACGATGGAGCAGATGCACGAGCAGCGCGGCGACTATGTGGCGCGCGTCAAGGCCAATGCCGCCGAAGCACTGGCGCAGAATGGCCTCGAACTGGAGTCGGTCGCGATCACCGATCTCGATCAGACCGACCTCGAATATTTCAATCCCTCGAACCGCTTCGACGCCGAAGGCTTGACCCGCCTGATGGAGGACATCGAGGCCAAGCGCAAGCTGCGCAACGACATCGAGCAGGACTCGATGATCAAGATCCGCTCCCGCAATCTCGAGGCCGAGCGGCAGGCGCTGGAGATCGAGCGCGAAAGCGAGACCGCCCGTCTCGAGCAGGAACGCGACATCGAGATGCGCCGTGCCCTGCAGCGCACTGAGGTCGCCCGCGAGCGCGCGCTGCGCGAGACAGAGTCGGAGCAGGCCCAGATTGCGGCGCGCGAAGCCATCGAGAAAGCGCGCATCGCCAACGAGCAGGCGATCACCGAAGCACGCATCGCCTCGGAGCGCGAGACCCGGCACAAGGAGATCGAGCGGACGCGGGCGGTCGAAGAGAAGGAGCTGCTGGCGCGCGAGGAGATCGAGAAGGTCCGGATCGCCAACCAGCGCTCGGTCGACACCACCCGCATCGCCTCCGAGCGCGAGGTGCGCCAGCGCGAGATCGAGCGGATGCGCACGGTCGAGGAAGCCGAGATCGCCGCTCGCGAGGCGATCGAGAAGGCCCGGATCCAGCAGGACCGCGTCGTCACCGATGCCCGCATCGCCAATGAGGAGGAGACCCGGCGCCGCGAGATCGAGCGCACCCGCGCGGTCGACGAGGCCGAGATCGCCGCGCGCGAGGCCACCGAGAAGGCGCGCATCGCCCAGACCATGACGGTCAATGTCGAGCGCATCTCCTCGGACGAGCGCACCCGCGCGCTGGAAATCCAGCAGGTTCGCACCATCCAGGAAGCCGAGATCGAGGCGCAGAAGGCGGTCGAGGCCGCCCGCATCGCGCGCGAGAAGATGCTGGCCGCCGAGCGCATCGCCGCCGACCACACCACACGCAAGCTCGAGATCGAGCGCAACCAGGCGGTCGAGATCGCCGGGATCAGTGCCCGCGAAGCCACCGAAGCGTCGCGGATCGCCCAGGAAGAGCACGTCCGGGCGCTCGAGATCGCCCGCACCCGCGCGATCGAGGAAGCCGATATCGCCTCCCGCGAGGCGATCGAGGCGGCGCGGATCTCGCAGGAGAAGTCGGTCGCCGCGCAGCGCATCCGCGCCGAGCGCGAAACCCGCGGGCTCGAGATCGCGCGCACCGAGGCGATCGAGGCCGCCGAGCTGAAGCGCCGCGACGCCATCGAGCGGCAGCGCATCGATGTCGAGCTGACGTTGGAGAGTGAGCGGATCGCCTCCTCCAGGACCCGCGAAGTGCTCAACATCGACCAGAAGAAGGCGATCGAGCTCGCCGACGAGGAGCGCGTGATCGCGCTCGCCGCCAAGCGCTCCGAGCGGATCGATGCCGACCGGCAGGTCCGGCAGGCCGAAATTGTGGCGCGCAAGGACATCGACACCACCGACGTCTCCCGCGAGCAGGCGCTGGAGGCGGCCCGGATCGAGCGGCGCCGTGCGATCGAACAGCTCGAGGTCGCTCGCAACCAGTCGCTGCAGGAGGCCGAGATCGTCGCCCGCGAGGAGGTCGAACGCGCCCGCATCGCCTCCGACCGTGGCCTCGACGAGGCCCGCATCGGCCGCGAGCGCGAGCTACGCAAGCTCGAGGTCAACCGCGAGAAGGATGTCGAGACCGCGCTGATGGAAAAGGCCATCGCGCTGCATCAGAAATCACTGGAAGAATCCGCGGCACGAGCCGCGGCCGAGGACGCCCGGATCCACGCCACCGAAGCGGCCGAACGCGTCGTCACCGCGCGCGAAAGCGAGATCGCAAAGCGGCGCAAGACCGTCGAGGTGCTGCTCGCCGAAAAGCAGGCCGAGGAAACCAGGATCGCAGCCGGGGCCGAACGGGTCCGTGCCACGGTCGAGGCCGAGGCGCAGCGTCTGCTTAACGAGGCCGAGAACGTGCTGACCGATCAGGCGCGCTACTCGCTGTTCCGCCGCAAGCTGCTCGACCGGATCGAGGGCATCGTGCGCGAGAGCGTCAAGCCGATGGAGAAGATCGAGGGCATCCGCATCCTCCAGGTCGACGGCCTCAACGGCAACGGGCATGGCAACGGCACCGGACGCAGCGCCACTGACGAAGTGATCGACTCGGCGCTGCGCTACCGCGTGCAGGCGCCGCTGATCGACTCGATCCTCTCGGATATCGGCGTCGAGGGCGGCAGCCTCGCCAAGATGCCCGGCCTGATCCGCGAAGCCCGAGACATGCAAGGCATCAAGGACTCCGCGCGCAAGAGCGGCGCCGAGGAAAAGCCGCCGGCGCCCGAGGGCGGCGGCGAGCCGGCGCGACCTGAGCGCACGCCGCGCAAGAAGGACTGAGCTCACGCCATGGCACGGGTTTACGTTTCCACCGTCGTCAACGCCCGCAACGACCGGGTCTGGGCCCGCGTCCGCGATTTCAACGGGCTGCCGAACTGGCATCCCGCGATCGCCGAAAGCCGGATCGAGGGCGGCGAGCCCTCCGACAAGATCGGCTGCGTCAGGGATTTCCGGCTGCGCAACGGCGATCGCATCCGCGAGAAGCTGCTCGGGCTGTCCGACTACGACATGTTCTGCACCTATTCGATCCTGGAATCGCCGATGGGCGTCGAGAACTACGTCGCGACGCTGCGGCTCACGCCAGTCACCGACGGCGACCAGACCTTCCTGGAATGGACCGCCGAATTCGACTGCGCGCCGGAGCGCGAGACGGAGCTCGTCAACAATATCGGCGGCGGCGTGTTCCAGGGCGGCTTCGACGCGTTGAAGCGGGCGTTCGGAGGATAGACCGTGCCGCATATCGTCAAAAGCACGATCCTGGATGCGCCGACCGATGCGGTGTGGGCCGTGCTGCGCGATTTCAACGGTCATGACCGCTGGCATCCGGCGGTCGCGAGCAGCGGCATCGAGCGCGCCCAGCCGTCCGACAAGATCGGCTGCGTCAGGCGCTTCAAGCTGAAGGACGGCGCCGAGCTGCGCGAGCAACTGCTGGCGCTGTCCGATCTTGAGCAATCGTTCAGCTACTGCCTGCTCGATACGCCGATCCCGATGTTCAACTACGTGGCGCATGTCCGTCTGCTGCCGGTCACCGATGGTGACCGCACCTTCTGGCACTGGGAGTCGCGCTTCACGACGCGAACCGAGGACAGCGAGCGCATCACGCGGATGGTTTCGGAAGACATCTACCAGGCCGGCTTCAACGCCATCCGCCGGCATCTGAAGGAGGCCGCGTAAGCGGAGAGCACCATCATGCCAGTCACGGTGAAGACCTTCACCAGCACCCATGACGCCGCGGCGGCGCTGTCCTCGGATCGCAGCGCCCGCTATCTCGGCGGCGGCACGCTGGTGATGCGGGCGCTGAACGAGGGCGACATCTCGATCTCGACCATCGTGCGCGCCAGCGACCAAGCGATGACACGGATCGATGCCACCGGCTCGCGCATCACGCTCGGCGCCGGCGTCACCTTCGCCCGCGTCCTGGCCGAACGCGACCTCGCCTTCCTGCACGCCCCGGCGCGCTCGATCGGCGGGCCGGCGGTGCGCAACATGGGCACCGTCGGGGGCAATCTGTTCGCGCCGGTGCCGTATGGCGACTTCACGGTCGCGATGCTCGCGCTTGATGCCACGGTGTCCGTCCAGGGCGGCCTCGGCGGGCGCGAGATTCCGATCGAGGAGTTCCTGCAATCGCGCGACCGGCAGGCCGGATCGCTGGTGCTGGCGATCTCCTTTGCCAGGCCCGGCAGCATTGAGGCCTTCCGCTACCGCAAGATCGCGCGCATCAAGCCCAACGGCGGCGCGGTGATCACGCTCGCGGCGCACCTGCCCGTTAACGGCAGCCGCATCGTCGGCGCCCGCGTCGCGCTTGGCTCGATGGCGCCGACGCCGATCCGCGCCCGTGCCGTCGAGCGCGCGCTCGAAGGCCGCGCGCTCGACGCCTCCACCATCAGCGCAGCTGCTGCGGCAGCCGTTGAGGGAACGTCACCCGGCGACAATGCGCTCGCCAGCGCCTGGTATCGCCGCGAGATCGTCGGCGTGCATCTCCGCCGTCTGTTGTCCGGTCAGGAATAATTCGTGATGGCCAAGACTGCCCTTCAATTCCAGCATAACGGCCGTGACGTCGCGATCTTCGTCGACGGCGGCACCAACCTTCTGGTCGCGCTCCGCGAACTGATCGGCGACATGACGCCGAAGTTCGGCTGCGGCCAGGGCGGCTGCGGCACCTGCAGCGTGCTGATCGACGGCGAGCTGCATCTCTCCTGCCTGACGCTCGCCGAAACGGTCGCCGGCCGCTCGGTCGAGACGCTCGACGGCGTCAAGGACGGCCCCAATCTGCACCCGCTGCAGCGCGCCTTCGCCGACAATTTCGCCGCGCAGTGCGGCTACTGCACGCCCGGCATGCTGATGGCCGCGAAGGCGCTGCTCGACCGCAATCCGCAGCCGAGCCGCGCCGAAGTGGTCGAGGCGATCTCCGGCAACATCTGCCGCTGCACCGGCTACGAGCCGATCATCAACGCCGTGCTATCAGCCGCTTCCGGCGGCCGGGCGCGTGCGTAAGGGAATAGTGCCATGCTGGAATTGCGCAAGGACATCTTCGCCGACGAGCGCGACGACGATCTGAAGGAGATCGGCAAAGGCACGCAGCGCCAGGATATGCTCGGCCATGTCACCGGCACCTCGCCCTATTTCGATGACCACAAGCTGCAGGGCATGCTGCATCTGAAGGTGGTGCGCAGCGCGCATCCCCATGCAAGACTCCGCCGCATCGACACCTCGGAGGCCGAGCGGTCGCAGGGGGTCCGGCGTGCGATCCGCGCCTCCGACGTGCCGCGCAACCTGAACACGCTGCTCAGCCTGATCAATTTCGGCAAGGACGACGAGCCCTCGCTCGCGGTCGACAAGGTGCGCTACAAGGGCGAACCCATCGTCGCGATCGTCGCCGACAGCCCGCGCGAGGCCTATGAGGCCATCGCAAAGGTCAAGATCGACTATGAGCCGCTGCCGGCGGTGTTCGACGTCGAGGAGGCGCTGAAGGCGGGCGCGCCCGTGGTCAACGAGGTCTATCCCAAGAACACCTTCACCTATCACGAGACCTATGATCACCAGCAGCTGCGCTTCGGCGATGCCGACCGCGCACTCGCGACGGCCGACCATGTGCTGGAACAGCGCTACCAGATGTCGCCGATCGAGCACGCGCCGACCGAAACCAACGGCTCGATCGCAGCTCCCGACACCAACGGCCGCTACATCGTCTACACCTCGACGCAGGCGCTGTTCTTCTCGGTGGACACCTGCGCGAAGATCCTCGACGTGCCTTCCAACACCTTCCACTTCATCGGCGGCACCGTGGGCGGCGGGTTCGGCGGCAAGGTCGATACGCTGACCGAGCCGCTCTGCATCCTCGGCGCGATGCTGACCGGTCGCCCGGTGCGCTATGTGTTCGGGCGCGAGGAGGAGATGCAGTACGGGCCGCCGCGCGGCGCCGAGCGCATCTACATCAAGGACGGCGTGATGCGCGACGGCCGCATCGTCGCCCGCAAGGTGCGCGCCTACTTCGACAGCGGCGCCTATACGCGGCTGTCGAGCTATGCAGCGGTGAAATGCGCCGCCCATCTGCCCGGCCCCTACACGATCCCGAACGTTCATGGCGACGTCTACTGCGTCTTCACCAATCGCACGCCGGCGACCGCGATGCGCGGCTTCGGCGTCACCGCGATGGATTTCGCCATCGAATGCCAGATGGACAAGCTCGCCCATCTCGTCGGCATGGACCCGATGGAGTTCCGGATCCTCAATGCGTATCGCGACGGCGACATGAAGGCGCACCGCCGCGAGGCCAAGAACACCGCGCTGATCGAATGCGTGCAGGTCGCAGCGGAGAAGGCCAAGTGGCCGCTCCGCGAAGACTTCAAGCGGATGTCGTCGCGCAAGGATGGTGGCGGCGCGCGAGCCGCCGTGACGCCGACCCCGCGCGAGCCGCATGCACCGCCGGCCTCACCATCCCAGCAGCGCACGACGTATGACCGCGCGCCGGCCGCGACCCGCGAGCCGCCGCCACCGCCGCCCTCTTCGCCGCCACCGTCGTCTCCGCCGCCGCGGCCGGGCGCGCCGTCGCACGGCGCCACCCGCTTCTCTTCCGTCTTCGGCACCAGGAGGCGCTGACCATGACCCGGCATCGCGGACGCGGCATCGCGTCGGTCAACTATCCCATCGGCATGAACCTCGGCGGCGATCCCAGCCAGGCGCTGGTGCATTCCAACCCGAGCGGCAAGTTCACCGTGGCGCTGTCCTCGATCGACCTCGGCCAGGGCATGAAGTCGGTGACGCGGCAGATCTGCGCCGAGACGCTCGGCGTGCCGGTCGAGGACGTCTATGTCGACACCGCGGATTCCGACACCGGCCCGCACTGCATGGGCTCGTTCGCCTCGCGCGGCACGCATCGCGTCGGCAACGCCGTAATGGCGGCTGCGCGCGAGGCACGCGGTGTGATGATGGAGGCCGCCGCCGAGGAACTGGAGGTGAATGCCGCCGACCTCGAGACCGACGGCCGCGGCAATATCCACGTCAAGGGCGCGCCGCATCGCTCGATCTCCACCAAGGACGTCGCCATCGCCGCGCAGTTCAAGCAGGGCAAGACGATCTCCGGCCGCGGTATCTTCCTGGTGCCGCTGTCCGACGTCGACCCCGAGACCGGCGAGATGTCGCCGGCGACATGCTACGCGCATGCCTGCCTGGTCGCCGAGGTCGAGGTCGACGACGAGACCGGCGAGGTCCACATGGTCCGGATGGACTCCGCCTATGAACTCGGCCGCGCGCTCAATCCACGGCTGGTCGAGCAGCAGCTGGTTGGCGGCGCCTGGATGGGCGTCAGCCACGCGCTCTACGAGACGCCGGAGCCTTATTATCCGGAGCCGGTGCACGGTCCGCGCGACTTCGTCGAATATCTGATGCCGGGTCCGGGCGACATCTGCCCGCACGACATCGCGGTGCTGGAACGCCCGGCGCCCGACGGTCCGTTCGGCGCCAAGGGACCGGGCGAGATGTGCGCCAATCCCGTGCTGCCTGCGGTCGCCAACGCAATCTTCAACGCGGTCGGGGTGCGGATCGACGATCTCCCGATCACGCCGGAAAAGGTGTTGCGCGCCATCAGGGCGCAAGGCGGCGCGCGTCCGCAGCCACGGCGCTGAGGTTTCTCCATGCCGGTCCGCAGCAACATCGTCGGCATCGACAGCCCAGAGGCGCTGGAGAAGGCGCTGCGCGCGGCCTATTATCTCGCCGACGACGGCATCGCGACCGCCTCCTATCTCTCGCTTGCGCTGGGCAAGCCGCTGTTACTCGAGGGCGCGCCGGGTGTCGGCAAGACCGAAGCTGCAAAAGCGATCGCCGCCGTGCTCGGCCGCAGGCTGATCCGCCTGCAATGCTACGAAGGCATCGACGCCGCCGCTGCCCTCTACGAGTGGAACTATCCGCGCCAGATGCTGGCGATCCGGCAGGCCGGCGAGGAGAGCATCGATATCTATGGCGACGCCTTCCTGATCGAGCGCCCGATGCTGGCCGCGCTGCGCGCGCCCGACGCGACGGTGCTTCTGATCGACGAAATCGACCGCGCCGATCAGGAGTTCGAGGCCTTCCTGCTCGAATTCCTCTCCGACTTCCAGATCTCGATCCCCGAGCGCGGCACGGTGCGCGCTGCAGAGCATCCGGTCGTGGTGCTGACGTCGAACCGGACGCGCGATCTGCACGAGGCGCTGCGGCGGCGCTGCGTCTATCACTGGATCGATTATCCGAATGCCGAGCGCGAGGCGCGCATCGTGATGATGCGGGCGTCCAGCGTCGCCGAGGCCACCGCCCGCGCGGTGGTCGCCGCCGTCGGCCGGCTGCGCCGCGAGCCGCTGAGCAAGGCGCCCGGGATCGCCGAGGCGGTCGACTGGGCCGAGGCCGCGACCCTGCTCAACAAGGGCGGCGCGCGCTGGCCGGACGCGTTCAAACGCTCGATCGGCGTCGCGCTGAAGGACGAGGAGGATCTGCATTTCATTTCGCCCCGGCTCGATGCGATCATCGCGGAGGCGGCCGCGTGAACGACGACCTGCAGCTGCCGCGCGCCGCGCGGATATTTGTTTCGTTCGTCGCGCTGCTGCGCGCCAACGGCTTTTCGGTTGCGCCGGAGCAGACGACGAGCTTCCTCGCGGCAATCGAGCTGCTCGGTCCGCGCAGCCTGGAGCACATCCGCCTGGCCGGGCTCGCGACATTGGCGCCGCCGCCCCAGCGCCGGGCGACGTATGACCGGCTGTTCGACATCCACTTCCGCGGCGCCGAGGCGATCGAGCAGGCCGAGGGTGAGGATGAGGAGACCGTTCGCCTGCAGGAGGAAGGCCGCGGCGAGGACGAGCCGCCGCTTGCCGACGAGGCCAATGAGTCCGGCCTCGCCGCGGCGCGCGCCGAGGCATTGGTCGAGCGCCGCTTTGCCCAGACCGCGACCAGCGATCCGCTGCGAAAGCTGTCGCGCGAGGCGGCAAGGCGCCTGCCGCGACGGCGCGGCCACCGGCGCCGCCGTGCACGCAGTGGTCCGTTCGCCGATCTGCGCCGCACGCTGCGCGACAGCGTCCGCAATGACGGCGAGGTGCTGCGGCTCGGGCGGATGCGACGCCGCCAGCGCCCGCGCAAGATCCTGTTCCTGATCGACGTCTCCGGCTCGATGAAGGCACGCACCGAGGAGAACATGAAGCTCGCGCATGTGCTGGTGCAGGCGGCCGGCAATGTCGAGGTCTTCACCTTCGGCACAAGACTGACCCGAGTCACGCCGGCGCTGCGGCTGAAGCGGCGCGAGCAGGCGCTGAACGCGGCCTCCTTCCTGGTCAGCGACTGGGACGGCGGCACAAGGATCGGCGATGCGCTGCAGGCGTTCCTCGCCGTGCCGCGGTTCGGCGGATATGCCCGCGGCGCCGCGGTCGTGATCGTCTCCGACGGCCTGGAACGCGGCGATCCGGCTGCGCTGCGCGATGCCGTGGCAAAACTGTCGCGGCGGGCCTGGCGCGTCAGCTGGCTGACGCCGCTCGCAACCTCGCCCGGCTTCACGCCGCAAACCGAGGCGCTGATCGCGATCCAGCGCTTTGTCGACGATCTCGTGGACGGCGGATCCAGCGCGGCTGTTGTCGCGCATCTGCTGTCGCTTGGAACAAGGAGAGCCGCGTGACTGGCATTGTCGACGGACATCATCACATCTGGCGGCAGGCCGATCTCGCCTGGCTGTCCGGCCCGATGCAGCCGCGCATCTTCGGCCCCTATGAGCCGATCCGCCGCGACTATCCGATCGAGGAGTATCTCGGCGACCTCAAGGGCACCGGCGTCAACCGCTCGGTCTATGTCCAGACCAACTGGCCGAACGGCCAATTCGAGGACGAAGCCGCCTGGGTGCAGCAGACCGCGGACCAGCACGGCTGGCCGCACGCCCTCGTCGCCTATGCCGATTTCTCCGTCGCCGACGTCCGCCCGCAACTCGATCGATTGAAGCGCTATCCGCTGGTGCACGGCGTGCGCATGCAGCTGCACTGGCACGAGAACCCGCTGTACCGCTTCGCCGCGCGTGCCGATCTCTGCAATGATCCCGTGATCCGGCGCAATGTCGGCCACCTCGCCGACTACGGCTGGAGTTTTGACCTGCAGGTATTCGCGCCGCAGATGGCCGATGCGGCCGGCCTCGCGGAGGCTTGCCCTGACGTGACCTTCATCCTGCAGCATGCCGGCATGCTGGAGGCACTGTCGCCGCAGGGCCGCGCCGCCTGGCGCAGCGGGATGACGCGGCTCGCGCGATGTCCGAATGTGGTGTCGAAGCTGTCCGGGCTCGGCACCTTCATCCATCGCAACGATGCCGCGCATATCGCCGGCGTGGTGACCGATACCGTCGCGATCTTCGGCGCCGACCGCTGCCTGTTCGGCTCGAACTTTCCGATCGAGAAGCTGTGGACCAGCTATCGCGAACTCGTCGCCGCTTTCAAGGCGGCAGCCGAACGGCTGAGCCCCGAACAGCGCGATGCGATCTTCAGCACGACGGCGGCGCGGGTCTATCGGCTACAGCCATAGCCGCACCGCGGGGTCGAACATAACAACGAACACGAATTGGGAGGGAGACAGATGCCGCTAGAGATCAAGATTCTGGACTATGGCGATATCGAGCTGGAATCGAGCTTCCTCGTGCTCGGGCACAATTGCGGCCGCACCCGCCGCGTGCTGACGCTCGGCTTCCTGATCCTCGGCGGCCCCTATCCCGTGCTGGTCGACACCGGCTATCGCTCCAACCAGATCATGGAGACGCTCGGCATGCGCGGGCTCCAGTTTCACGAGAACATGATCGAGAACCAGCTCGCCCGCCACGGCGTGCGGATGGGCGACGTCCGCTTCGTCTGTCACACCCACCTGCACATCGACCATGCCGGCAAGGACGACCTGTTCCCGATGAACACGACCGTCGTGCTGAACCGCAAGGAGCTGGAATACTCCGTCTCGGGCCTGATGCACCCGCAGTATCCGGCGCCGGACATCAAGCACCTGATCGACCGCCTGCACACCAAGAGCGCGCTGCGCTTTCTCGACCTCGAAATCACCGGCCCGGTCGAGCTGATGCCGGGCGTCTATTGCGACGCTGCCAACGCCCATACCGAAGGCTCGATGAACATCCATGTCCACACCGCCGACGGGATTGCGACGATCTGCGGCGACGTGATCTATGATTTCAACGACCAGATCGTGAATCCCTTTAACGAGATCCACGACGCCGAGCCGCGCACCACGGGCAACCACGGCACCAGCAAGCGCGCCGAGAAGGCAGCGATCAAGAAGCTGCTCTCGAGCTCCCGCTATCTGCTTCCTGTGCACGATCGCCCGGCCAAGATCGAGGGCGGCATGGTGGTCGGCCGCCTGCATGACCAGGTACCCGGGCCTGTCGTGCAGAGCCTGCCGCAGCGCAACTGGTTCCCGGCGTAGAGGATCGAGGCGATGACGCATGTCACGCTGCGCAGCGAGTTCGAAGACCTGATCGATCCCTACGCGCCGGTCGGCCAGGTCGGGACCGGCTTCGATTTCACGGAGGGACCGATCTGGCATCCGGCCGATCATTTCCTGCTGTTCTCCGACATGCCGGGCGATGTGCGCCGGCGCTGGGATGCGCGGCGCGGCGTCGTCGAGGTCAGGCGGCCATCGAACAAATGCAACGGCATGACCTATGACGCGGACCTCAATCTGATCGTCTGCGAGCACGCGACGTCTTCGCTGATCCGCGAGCGGCCCGACGGGCGGCGCGAGGTGCTGGCTTCGCATTACGAGAACCAGGAGCTCAACAGTCCGAACGATGTCTGCGTGCATTCCTCCGGCGCGATCTATTTCTCCGATCCTTGGTACGGCCGCATGCCGGTCTATGGCGTCGAACGGCCGCGCCAGCTCGGCTTCCAGGGCGTCTACCGCGTGCCGCCCGGCGGCGGCGCGCCGAAACTGCTGGTCGACCGCTACCTGTTCGAGCAGCCGAACGGGCTGTGCTTCTCGCCCGACGAGCGCATCCTCTATGTCAACGACACCGTGCAGGCGCTGATCCGCGCCTTCGACGTCAATGCCGACGGCTCGCTCACCAATCCGCGCGTGTTCGCCTCCGGCATCCGCTCCGAGCTCGAGCCCGGCCTGCCCGACGGCATGAAATGCGACCAGCGCGGCAATGTCTGGGTCACCGCGCCCGGCGGCGTCTGGGTCTATTCGCCCGCCGCCGACCTGCTCGGCAAGGTCCGCCTGCCCGAGCTCGTCGCCAACCTCGTCTGGGGCGGCGCCGACTTCCGCACGCTCTATCTGACCGCGACCCATTCGGTCTATGCGATCCCGACCAAGGTCGGCCCGCGCCACGAGCCCTATATGAGCGGCAAGCGCGGCGGCGCGGGTGCCGCTTCGTCCAGGCCTGCGCCGAATCTCGCCGCCGGTGAGATGCAGCTCGATCCGCAACGCTGCGCGATGATCATCCAGGACATGCAGAACGACGTCATCATGGACGGCGGCGCGTTCGCCGAGTCCGGTGCGCCCGCGCACGCCCGCCAGCAGCATGTCGTCGAGAATGTCCGCCGCGTGGCGGAGGCTGCGCGGGCGCGCGGCGTCGCCATCATCCATGTCTGGTTCGTCGTCGAGCCGGGCGCGCCCGGCATCACCTTGAACGCGCCGCTGTTCGAGGGGTTGGTCGACAGCAAGGCGATGGTGCGCGGCAGCTGGGGCGCGGCACCGGTCTCGGGACTCGAGCCGCGCCCGGGCGACTTCGTGGTCGAGAAGATGCGGATGAGCGCCTGGGAAGGCACCCGGCTCGAGACCATCCTGAAGGCAACCGGCCGCGACATGATCATCAATACCGGAGCCTGGACCAACATGTCGGTCGAGCACACCGCGCGCACCGGCGCCGACAAAGGCTATTTCATGATCGTGCCGGAGGATTGCTGCTCGACCATGAATGCCGACTGGCACAACGCCGCGATCAATTTCGCGCTCCAGAACGTCTCCGTCGTGACCAACGCCGACACCGTGATCAAGGCACTCGGCTAGGGAGGCGCGGTGCCGAAGCTGCTGCACCTTAACTGCTCACCGCGCCCCGATTCGGAATCGGCGGCCGGCGCGCGTGCCTTTCTCGATCGCTTCCGTCATGCGCGGCCGGACTGGGAGATCGACGCGATGAACCTCTGGCGCGAGCCGCTGCCGGAATTCGAGGGATATCTGCTCGAGGCCAAATACGCCCGGATCGACGGCAAGAGCTTCACCAGTTCGCAGCACGACGCCTTCGCAATCGTCGAGCGCCTCGCGCTGCGGCTGTCGCTGGCCGATCGCGTGCTGATCTCGACGCCGATGTGGAATTTCGGCATTCCCTACAAGCTCAAGCAATGGCTCGACGTCATCATCCAGCCCGGGCTGGCCTTCCGCTTCGATTCGGCGCAGGGCTATCTGCCGCTGTTCAAGGACCGCCCGACGATCGTGATCCTCGCAAGCGGCAGCGACTTCGTCACCGGCATGAACCGCGGCCGCATCGACATGGCAACGCCCTATCTGCGCGAGGCGCTGCGCTTCATCGGCATCAGCGACGTGCGCTTCGTACCGATCGGCCCTACCACCGGGCCCACCGAGCCGATCCGCGCCGCCCGCGAGGCGGCGCACCGGCGGCTGGTGGAGATGGCGGGGAGGTTTTGACCTGCTCTTACCACATCGTCGTCCTGGCGAAACCCATAACCACCGAATCTGAATGTAAACGAGATCGTGGGCCCAGCGCAGCATCACAATTGTCATTCGGGGTAATGGGTCCTAGGCTTTCGCCACGACGACGACGTGTGTTGACTGAGGTGTGAGCCGTGCATCGGCACCCAGGGGTAGAACCACAGACGCCCTCGGCCATCCCTACGTTTCCGCGGCGGGAAAGACCAGCCTGCACAACAATCCCGGCGCATTGTCGCGCAATTCGATCCGTGCGCCGTGCAGGCTCGCGACCGCCGCGACCAAGCTGAGGCCGAGGCCGTTGCCCGGCGTGTAGCGGCTCTGCTCGAGCCGGTAGAACCGCTTGAAGACGCGGTCGTGCTGCTCGGCGGGTATCCCGGGGCCGTCATCGGCGATCGAAATCACCGCGCCTCGCTCATCGTTGTCGCAGGTCACCGTCACCCGCCCACCCGCGCGGCCATGCTTGATGGCGTTGTCGACGAGATTGGCAATCGCATCGAACAGCAGGTCGCGGTCCCCGGTAACCAGCACCGCCCGATCGCCGGCAAGGTCGAGCCGGGTGGTAACCTCCTCAGCCGCGGCATCGTAGAGCTCGACCACCTCGGCGGCGATCTCGACGAGATTGACGGTGCGAAACGCACCCTTGCGAGCTCGCGTCTCGATCTCGGAAATCCGCGTGATCGACGCGAACATCCCGAGCACCGCGTCGAGATCGGCGATGGTGTCGCCGATCAGCGCAGCATCCCCCTCGCCGCTCCGCGGGGCGTGATAGGCCTTCTCGAGCCGGCCGCGCATCCGGGTCAGCGGCGTGCGCAGGTCGTGGGCGATATTTTCGCTGACCTGCTTGACGTCTCCCATCAAGGTCTGGATCCGGTCCAGCATCAGATTGAGATTCTCGGCGACGCGATCCCATTCGTCATGGCTGCCGCGAAGCGGGATGCGCTGGTCGAGGCCGGAGAGCATGATAGCGCGACTGGTCGCATTGATCGACTCGATCCGGCCGACGGTTCGCCGCGTGACGCCGATGCTGGCAGCAGCCGCAAGCCCGATGATCAGCACGACGACGGCAATGCCGGCGGCCCTGATCTGCGCCATGAAGCCGTCGAGATCGCTGATGTCATGGCCGACCAGCAGCCGATCGCCGTTTGACAGGGTTTCCGTCACGCCTCGCAGCAGGGAGGGGCCCGAGGAAAGCTGTGGCAGGGAGGCACGAAATTCAGCCCATCCCTTCTCGGCAGCGCCCGCCGGCCACTGTCTGAGATTTCCCGCCAGCACGGTCGATCCGGGACCGACTAACAAATACACATGATCGGCAAAGCCCTTGTCCGCGACGCGTTGCGCGATCAACGCGGTCAGTCCATCGCGGCCGGACCGCGCATAGGCATCATCGAGGCTCGCCTGCTCGGTCATGATCGCGCGGTCGGATCTGTCGCGCACATAGGACAACGTCGACCAGTAGACATAGGCGAAGATCGCGGAGACGATCAGGCCGAAGACACCGATGGCGATCAACGCCAGGCGGAACGTCGACGACTTGAGGGTCTTAGCCAGGAGCACGGAGGCAGTACCCGATGCCGCGGATCGTGTGGATCAGCGGATATGCTTGCTGGTCGTCGACCTTGCGGCGCAAACGTCCGACATAGACGTCGATGATGTTGGTCGAGGGATCGAAGTGCAGGTCCCACACATGCCGCAGCAGCATGGCGCGCGACACCACGCGGCCCTCGTTGCGCGCCAGGTATTCGAGCAGCTGGAATTCCTTCGGCAGCAGCGGAATCCTGCGGCCGCGGCGGCTCGCCGTCCGCGAAATCAGATCGATCGCGAGATCGCCGACCCGCAGGATGGTCTCCTTTGCAACGGTCTCGCTGCGGCGGCCAAGCGCCTCCAGCCGCGCCAGCAGTTCGACAAAGGAGAACGGCTTGACAAGATAGTCGTCGCCGCCGGCGCGCAAGCCACGCACCCGGTCGTCGATTTCGCCGAGCGCGCTGATGATCAGGAACGGCACTGCGATGCCGCCGTCGCGCATCTGACGCATCACCGTGATGCCGTCGATGTCGGGCAGCATGCGATCGATGGTGATCACGGCATAGTCGCGCGCCGCACCCTGGCTCAGCGCCTCGCGGCCGTTCGCCGCCAGATCCACATCATAACCGCTGGTGGTGAGCTCCTCGACGAGCTGATCCGCGGTTTCCGGGTCGTCCTCGACGACGAGAATGCGGCGGTGAGCACCGGTCATATTCCTGAACTCTCTGAGTTGTGTCGAACTCTCCGAGTTCTCAAACTCTCCGAGCGGCCGCCCCGCGACGATCGCCGCCAGACTATCCCATTCCGGGGCAGGATGGAACGTCTGGCGACGACCGCGACAACGGTGCGGTTGGTTGGGCTATCACCAATAGTCCCCGCACACATTGACCCATTGCAGACCGTAAGCCGTCCATACCCTGCGGTAGCAGCCGTAGTCATAGCCGGCGTAGAGATAGGGCGCGCCGAAGAATGCGAAGCGATGGAAGCGGTGGTGGCGGAAGAAGCCGCCATGATGGAAGAAGCGCGAACCGTGGAATCTGGCGCCGGCAAAGCGCGGGCCGATCGCCGGTGCACCGACGAAGCGGGGACCACCAACGTGCCCGCCCGCGAAATGCCCGCCGCCGCCCATGGCGGCGAACGCCGCGCCACCGCCACGCATTCCGCCGCCGAAACCACCGCCATGCATGCCGCCGCCAAAGCCGCCACCGTGCATGCCACCACCCATGGCACCCATGGCACCACCGTGGCCGCCACCGAAGCCACCTCCGCCATGTCCGCCACCACCACCGCCGCCTCTGGCGAGGGCAGCGGGTGCAAGCGCAACGCTGACAGCGAGCGTCGCTGCCGTGAGACACGTGAGAAGCCTGTTCTTCATGAAATCCTCCCTGATTGGGACCGCGGCGAACTCGTATCGCCGCACGCGAGCATGATCAGAAGACGCAAGCCGATGCCCGACTTCAACTGACAAATGCGCCAGATTCTGACACCGGATTTAGAATTCGCGTGCCGGCATACCGAGCGGCAGTTGCCCGGACCGGCGGCCACGATTGCGTTGGCCGGGATCGACGGACATTTGGCTGGAATCGGCGGATAGCGCTCGTTGAATCGATCGGCCGCGGTTCTTAATCCTGCAGCTGTCGGAGAACAACGACGGCGTCGAGGGATCGCAGACCCGCTTCACAATTTGTCAATCACCGGACTCTGCCCTCCCCGCGGCCGTCATCCAACCCGCGATGCAATCACCTTTCGCCTGGCCTCCCTGCGGGCGCCGGGACGGCGAAGTGCTGACCTTCAGCAAGGAGCTTTCGATGAGCGACGAGACCAAAAGACCGTTTCTGACCCACGCCTCCGGCGCCCCCGTTGCCGATAATGTGAACATCCTGACGGCGGGGCCGCGCGGACCCGCATTGCTGCAGGATGTCTGGCTGATCGAGAAGCTGGCGCATTTTCACCGCGAGGTGATCCCGGAGCGGCGGATGCATGCCAAGGGCGCCGGCGCGCACGGCACCTTCACCGTCACCCACGACATCACGCGCTACACCAAGGCCAGCATGTTCTCGGAGATCGGCAAGCAGACGCCGATGTTCGCGCGGTTCTCGACGGTCGCCGGCGAGCGCGGCGCGGCGGACGCCGAGCGCGACATTCGCGGTTTCGCGCTGAAATTCTACACCGATGAAGGCAATTGGGACGTGGTCGGCAACAACACGCCGGTGTTCTTCTTCCGCGACCCCTTGCGCTTCATCGACCTCAACCACGCCATCAAGCGGCATCCGCGCACGGGGGTGCGCGACCCCGACATGAACTGGGATTTCTGGACGCTGCTGCCGGAAGCGCTGCACCAGGTCACCATCGTCATGAGCGAGCGCGGCATCCCGAAAAGCTTCCGTCACCAGCACGGCTTCGGCAGCCACACCTACAGCATGATCAATGCCGACAATGAGCGCGTCTGGGTGAAATTCCATTTCCGCACCCGGCAGGGCGTTCAGAACCTGACCGATGCCGAGGCCGAGGCGCTGGTCGGCAAGGACCGCGAGAGCCACCAGCGCGACCTGTTCCAGAGCATCGAGCGCGGCGACTTCCCGCGCTGGACGCTGTTTATCCAAGTGATGACGGATGCACAGGCCAAGGCATTCCCGTTCAATCCGTTCGATCTGACCAAGGTGTGGCCCAAGGCGGATTATCCGCTGATCGAGGTCGGGTATTTCGAGCTCAACCGCAATCCGGAGAACTTCTTCGCCGAGGTCGAGCAGGCGGCGTTCACGCCGGCGAATGTCGTGCCCGGCATCGGCTATTCACCTGACAAGATGCTGCAGGCCCGCCTGTTCTCCTATGGCGACGCGCAGCGCTACCGGCTCGGCGTCAACCACCACCAGATCCCGGTCAACGCGCCGAAATGCCCATTCCACAGCTATCACCGCGACGGTGCGATGCGCACCGACGGCAATCTGGGCGCCACGCTGACCTACTGGCCGAACAGCCATGGCGAGTGGACCGATCAGCCGCAGCTGAACGAGCCGCCACTCGAATTGTCAGGCGCGGCCGCGCATTGGGATCATCGCGTGGATGACGACCACTGGCAGCAGCCGGGCGACCTGTTCCGCAAGATGAATGCCGCGCAAAAGCAGGCCCTGTTCGACAACACCGCCCGTCAGGTCGGCAACGCGTCGAAGCACATCCAGGAACGGCACGTCGCGAATTGCAGCAAGGCCGACCCGGCCTACGGCAAGGGCGTCGCGGATGCGCTGGCGAGGTTTGCTGCCGGAGAGCTGTAGCCGGGACGGCCCCCTTCGGCCCCGTCATCCTGAGAGTCTGACTCATAAATCACCCAACCTTAGCTGCGGCCGCGAGTCTGCGGGTCAGGAGCCTGATGTGTGCAATCAGCAGCCAGGCAGCTTCGGTTGCCACCGTCGCCTCGAAATCCTTGGCGAGGCGGCGGCATCTGCCGAACCAAGCGAATGTGCGTTCAACCACCCACCGCCTCGGCAGAAGCTGGAAGCCTTTGACGCCTTGGGGCCGCTCGACGATCTCGACAGTCCATGGACCGCAGTCTGAGAGCGCGTCGAGGAGTTGATTTCCGCGGTAGATCCGGTCGGCAAAGACGTGGCGCAGCCGGGGGAAGTTCATCCGCACGTTCTTCAGCAGCGGTACGGCGCCATGGCAGTCCTGAACGTTGGCCGGATGAACATGAACCCCAAGGAGGAGGCCATTGGTATCCGTCACAATGTGCCGCTTGCGGCCGTAGATGCGCTTGCCTGCATCGTAGCCGCGCGGTCCGCCAGCTTGCGTGGTTGGCGCACTTTGACTGTCGATCACGGCTGCCGTCGGCTTCGGTGTCCGTCCAAGCTTTTTTCGCGCCCGTCGGACAAGCACGCTGACAATCCTCTGCCACCGGCCTGTATCCCGCCATCTATAAAAATAGCCCTGCACCGTCGAATAGGGCGGGAACTCCTGCGGCAACGCCCGCCACTGGCAGCCGGTCGAAACGATATAGAGGATCGCTTCGATCACACGACGCAGCTCCGTCTTACGCGGCCGGCCGCGCCGGTTCGCTCGCGGCAACAGGCGTCTGATCACCGCCCACTCCGCATCGGTCATATCGCTTGCATAACGCAGATCGTCCCGCCGATATTGCTCCCGAGTGATCTTGGTCCAGGGCATCGTGCTCTCCCTCGAATCTTTGCAAATCCGATGGAATCACACCCCACTGAGATCACTCACCCATTTTTCAGTCAGGCTCTGAGGTGCCCGCGGAGCGGGCCTCGAAGGATGAATCGGCCAGAAATGGGGCCGTGCATCCTTCGAGGCTCGCAAGAGCTCGCACCTCAGGATGACGGGGACAGCTTAGGCAACTCAGCCAGAAGCGTCAGGTGGTCGATTTCGAACAAGGCGGCGAACTCGGCTCGAAGCCCTCCTCCGCGGCTCAGGTCGGCTTGCCGCGTCCGTTCTTCTCGGCCGCGCGGCGCAGCGCGTCGGCGAGCGCGCCGCCGCCGGACTGCTCCTGCGGCCGGCGCGGAGCCGACGACGTCATCTTGCCGGAGCCGCGGGAGAAATCGCGCGACGGCGCCGCATTGTCCTTCTTCGGCCCGATCTCGTCGTCAAGCCGCAGCGTCAGCGCGATGCGCTTGCGCGCGACCTCGACGTCCAGCACCTTGACCTTGACGATGTCGCCGGGCTTCACCACCTCGCGCGGGTCCTTGATGAAATTCCGCGACATCGCCGAGATGTGCACCAGCCCATCCTGGTGCACGCCGATATCGACGAAGGCGCCGAATGCGGCGACGTTGGTCACGGTGCCCTCGAGGATCATGCCCTTCTTTAGGTCCTTGACCTCCTCGACGCCTTCCTTGAACACCGCCGCCTTGAACGCCGGACGCGGATCGCGGCCGGGCTTTTCCAGCTCGCGCAGAATGTCGGTGACGGTCGGCAATCCGAACGTATCGTCGACGAAGGATTGCGGCTTGAGACCCCGCACCACGTCGGCATTGCCGATCAGCGCCTTGATGTCGCTCTTGGTCGCCTCGAGGATGCGGCGCACGACCGGATAGGCTTCCGGATGCACGCCGGATGAATCGAGCGGATCCTCGCCATTGCTGATACGCAGGAAGCCGGCGCACTGCTCGAACGCCTTCGGGCCGAGCCGCGGCACCTCCTTCAGCGCCTTGCGCGACTTGAACGGGCCGTTGGCATCGCGGTGCTGCACGATACTTTGCGCCAGTCCCTGGCCGATGCCCGACACCCGCGCGAGCAGCGGCACCGAGGCGGTATTGGCATCGACGCCGACCGCGTTCACGCAGTCTTCCACCACGGCATCGAGCGAGCGGGCGAGCTTGGCCTCGCCGAGATCGTGCTGGTATTGGCCGACGCCAATCGCCTTCGGATCGATCTTGACCAGCTCGGCCAAGGGATCCTGCAGGCGCCGCGCGATCGAGACCGCGCCGCGAATGGTGACGTCGAGGTCGGGCAATTCGTTCGAGGCGAAGGCCGAGGCCGAGTAGACCGATGCGCCGGCTTCGGAGACCACGATCTTGGTCATCTTGCGCTCGGGCAGCCGCTTCACGAGCTCGGCGGCGAGCTTGTCGGTCTCGCGCGAGGCGGTGCCGTTGCCGATCGCAATCAGCTCGACGCCATGCTCGATCGCGAGCTTGCCGAGAATGGCGAGCGCCTCATCCCAGCGCCGCTGCGGCTCGTGCGGGAAAATCGCCGTATGCGCCACCACCTTGCCGGTCGCATCGATCACCGCGACCTTGACGCCGGTGCGATACCCGGGATCGAGCCCCATGGTGGCGCGCGCGCCGGCCGGCGCCGCGAGCAAGAGGTCGCGCAGATTCGAGGCGAACACGCGCACCGCCTCGGTCTCGGCCGCCGTCCACAGCCGCAGCCGCAAATCGATGTTGAGGTGGATCTGGATTTTGGTGCGCCAGGCCCAGCGCACCGTCTCGGTCAGCCATTTGTCGCCCTTGCGGCCCTGGTTGGAGATCGCAAAGCGGTTCATGATCTTGAGCTCGTAGAGGCCGGGCTGGCCTACGACCGGCTCCTGCGCCTCCGGCTTGATGGCGAGGTCGAGGATCTCTTCCTTCTCGCCGCGGAACAGCGCCAGGATGCGATGCGACGGCAACTTCGGCAGCGGCTCGGAGAAATCGAAATAGTCCTTGAACTTCTCGCCTTCGGTCTTCTTCCCGGTGCGGACGGTCGAGGCCATGATGCCGTTCGACCACATCTCCTCACGCAGCGCGCCGATCAGGTCGGCATCCTCGGCGAAGCGCTCGACCAGGATCGCGCGCGCGCCGTCGAGCGCCGCGGCGACGTCGGCGACCTGCTTCTCGGCATTGACGAAGGGCGTCGCGGCCTCGTTCGGATCGCTCTCGGGCTGCGTCAGAAGCTGATCGGCGAGCGGCTCGAGGCCGGCCTCCTTGGCGATCTCGGCCTTGGTGCGACGCTTCGGCTTGTACGGCAGATAGATGTCCTCGAGCCGGCCCTTGCTGTCGGCGGCCATGATCTGAGCCTCGAGCGCGGCGTCGAGCTTGCCCTGCTCGCGGATCGAATTGAGCACCGCGGTACGGCGCTCCTCGAGCTCGCGCAAATACGTCAGCCGCTCTTCCAGCGTACGCAGCTGGGCATCATCAAGCGCGCCGGTGAGCTCCTTGCGGTATCGCGCGATGAACGGCACCGTGGCGCCGCCGTCGAGCAGCGTCACCGCCGCCTCGACCTGTTCGTCGCGAACCCCCAGCTCCTGCGCAATCTGATGATGAATCTTTGCCACGCCTGTCTCTCTGAAATTCCGTTGCGCCGCCGGATCACCGATGGCGCGGAGGTCGCTTATGAACCATCCCGGATTGATTCATCAAGACGCGCTGTGGATCAAATTGGGCGCGGGCTGCAATCTATTTCCGGGATGTTGGCCGTCCGCGGCTTGACAAATAAACCCGCGCCGAATTGCCGCCGAAAATCGCAGCTCTTGCTTCACTTGACAAATCAGCAAGTAGGCACTCCGCGGCTGCGAACCAGTACGCATAGCCGCCGGCGAGGTTGACGACGGGCCAGTCGCTGCCCCACAGCATCCGCTGCGGCCCGAAACATGCCAGTGCATGATCGACGGCCTCGCTGAGATCGGCAACCTGCCAGTTCGGTGCCGCCTCGGTCGCAAGACCCGAGAGTTTGCAGACCACGTTGGATCGTGTGGCGAGGCTTGCGATGTCGTCCTTCCAGGCCGCGATGTCGCCGGTCGCAAGGTGCGGCTTGCCGAAATGGTCGAGCACGAATTGCAGGTCCGGATGGCGATCGACCACCTGAATGAGCCGCGGCAAATGGCGCGGCAGCACCAGCGCGTCGAAGACCAGGTCATGCCGCGCCATGGCCTCGAGCGGCGCCGCCAGTTCGGGGCGCAGCAGCCAGTCGTCATCGGCGATGTCCTGCACCATCGGCCGCAGACCGACCAGGAGCTCGCGCCCGGCAAACGCGTCGATCCGCGCCGCGGCATCGGCGGCGTCGAAGTCGACCCAGCCGACCACGCCGCGCACCTGCTCGGCGCCCTTTGCGGTATCGAGCAAAAATGCCGTCTCCGCTTCGGTCGGCGCGGCCTGCACCAGGATGGTGCCTTCGATCCCGGCCGCGGCGAGATGCGGCGCGAGATCGGCCAGGCCGAAGTCGCGGTAGATCGGCCCGCGCTCGGGCGTCAGCCAGCCGTAATCGGCGCGCGCCAGGGTCCAGACATGGTGATGGGCGTCGATCCGCATCATGCCGGCACCGGCGCATGCTGGTCGAGCAGCCCCTCATTCTTCAGGTCGCGCCACAGCGCGGCAGGCACGGGCGACGACAACGCGGCGACGTTGCGCTCGACCTCCTGCGGCGTCTGCGCGCCGAGCACGAGGCTTGCCACCGCCGGATGGCCGAGCGCGAAATGCAGCGCCGCGGTCGGCAGCGCCACGTTGTGGGCGCGGCAGACCCGATCGATCGCCGCCACCTTCTGCATCACGTCCGGCGGCGCATCCCTGTAATTGTACTTGGCGCCGGCAACCGCGCCGGTCGCCAGGATGCCGGAGTTGAAGACGCCACCGAGCATCATGCCGATGTCCTTTGCTTGCGCCAGCGGCAGGAATTCGGCGAGTGCGGGTTGCTCGAGCAGCGAGTAGCGGCCGGCAAGCAGCATGGTGTCGAACGTTCCGGCCTTGGCGAAGCGCACGCACATCTCGGCCTCGTTGACGCCGATCCCGATGCCCTTGACCACGCGCTCGGAACGCAACTTGTCGAGCGCGACATAGGCGCCCTCCATCGCCGCGCGAAACCGCGCCTCGATCGCGTCAGCTCCGTGGGTCCAGACGTCGACGTCGTGGATCAGCAGCAGGTCGATGCGATCGGTGCCGAGCCGCAGCAGCGACTGCTCCACCGAGCGCATGGTGCCGTCATAGGAATAGTCGAACACCGCGCGATGCGGCGCGCCGCCGGCGAAATTGGAGCCGTCGCCGCGGCCGTGGAACGGGTCCATCCAGCGCCCGACCTTGGTGCAGACGACGACGTCGTCGCGCGCCACGCGGCGCAGCGCGGTGCCGCTGCGGTGTTCGGCGAGGCCATGGCCGTAGAGCGGCGAGGAATCCAGCAGGTTGACGCCCAGCGCAAACGCCCGCTCCGCTGCTGCGATCGCAGCAGTGTCGTCGAGCCGTGCGAACAGGTCGCCGAGCGGTGCTGTGCCGAAGCCGAGAATGGAGACATCGAGCCCGGTGCGGCCGAGCCTGCGGCGTGGCAGTGCCGGGGAGCCTGGATCGGAGGATTGTTGTTGGGTCATTATGGCCTCCCGCCTGCGTTTCTTGTTAGCCCCTCATCAGACTAGCGTCGTTGACCGGGATCGTGAAGAGACCTTGGCGGCCGACGCCGCGGTGTGGTCTCTCATCGCGCACGCACCACATCGCTAAAATGCAATGCACAGCTTCACGTTGCCTATCGGCGGGAAATAGGCTATGGGAGCGCTCCGCAACTTCAACGCAGGAGGCGACGATGTTCAGGTCTGTGCGCTTCCCGGGTTCGCCGCGCGATATTTGACGCGCGTCCCGGGATCGGATCCCGGGTAAAATCGCAACACCCACCCGCAATCGAATCTGCCGCGGGCCTTGGGCTCCGCGCTTGCGGAACTTTTGTCATGACCTCGACGCTTCAGGTGACCTCTCGTCGCGAGCCACACGCTCCGTGCTGCTCGAACATCAGCTGCGGAGGTATCATCCACACGTTCAGGGAAGGGTCCGCGCGCTGCCATGCGGCACACGCGTCTTGCGGACCTTGCTGCGCGCTTTCCTGCGCTGTTGTTCGCGCTGGCGGTCCCGCGAGCCGGGATCGCGTCGGCGCGCGCACGCGCATGCGTCATCGACGGCCGCTCGCTCGCGGACGCCGCGGCCGCGGCGGGCATTCCGCTGTGGCGGCGCAGATTGCCGCAGGAAGCATTCACCGCTCCGATCACGGGACTGCCCGATGACGAGCTGTTTCGCCGGCAGATCGCGAACCACCTGCCGCCGTCACCGAAGCTCGCGCCTATCTGGCTGAAATCCGTCGCGGCGGTTGCCGAGCTCGCCATGGGCCGGCGGCGGTCTGGATCGCGCGCGAGCTGGTCCCAGCGCCGCCGCGCACCCGTGATGCGCATCCGCCTCCGCCGCGTCGTTGCTAATCGTCGGCAACAATCTGATGGGCAAGGTTGTCGACCACCACAGGACTCTCGAAATAGGTCACCGTCGGATCGGCGCCATATTTCTCGCGGGCGCGGGCGCGCCACGCATCGGTGTAAAGCGCCTCCGCCTCCACCCTCGAGTTCCAGAAATAGATACCGCCGGCCGTCATCCCGTCCTCGGACAGCAAATAGGTCTTTCGGAACAGCCCCTGAATGCCGCGATAGATCGGCGCGGTGCTCAGGAAGATGCTGCGGGCTTCCTCGCGCGTGATCGGCTTCGGCAGCTTGAACGTCGTGACAGCGGTAATCATCCGGATCTCCTCGGGTTCATTCTTGACATCATTGTCAATATTGACGATTGTGTCAACAATGAGCCGATGGAGTGGATCGAAATGGTGGGCGTGCGTCAGTTCGACGAGGACGAGATGATCGCAACCGCGCTCGACGTGTTCTGGCGCAAGGGCCTGCACGATGCGACCATGCAGGACCTCGCGGCCGCGACCGGCGTCCAGCGCGGCAGCCTCTACAACGCCTATGGCGACAAGGAAGCGATCTTCCTGCGCGCCTTCGATCAGTATGCCGCGCAATTCCTGGACGCGGCCGGCAGCGCGCTGGCGCAGGGCGATACCTCAGCGAGACTGAGGGACTTCTTTGACATGATCATCGTCAACATGACGAACGGCACGCCGCAGCGGGGCTGCCTGACGACGCGCACTGCGCTGGACGCTGCCATTTCGAGCGCGGATGTGCGTCAGCGCGTGCTGGACGTGCTCACCCGGCTCGAGCAACTGGTCGGCAAAGCCATCAGCGCGGCGCCGAACAGGCGCAGCACGGCCGATGCAAACCGGCTGGCGCGCGTCATCGTGACGTTCACGCGCGGGCTCGCCGTGATGGAGCGCGCCGGATACAGCCGCAAGCAGTTGAGGGAGTCGGCCACCACATTCATCGATGCCGTGATTGGCGACGCCTGAGGCGGCGTCCTTGTCGCGGCGACGGCGTCATCGAATGGGAGAAACCAGCATGCAGGAACGGAACGGCGGCTGCCTGTGCGGCGCGGTGCGTTACACGCTCAAGAGCGAACCGCGGAGCATCGCGATATGTCATTGCACACATTGCCAGCGGCAAAGCGGCAGCCTGTTTTCATTCAACCTCGTGATCCGCGAAACCGACTACCAGCAGTCGGGCGAGACGGTGGCGTTCGTCGACAAGGGCGACAGCGGCCATCCGGTCCATCGTCATTTCTGCGGGCGCTGCGGGTCCCCTCTGCTGGCGAAGACCGCATTGATGCCCGGCAAGGTCGTGGTGAAAGCCGGCACGCTCGACAGCATGGAGGGATTGCAGCCGCAGGCCGAGATCTATACCGATCGCGCCGTCGCATGGCTCGCGCCGATCCCCGGCGCTGCGCGCTTTCCCCGGAACATGTGACCGGATGCGCCGACCACGGGCGCAGCGGGAAACGATTCAGCCTGGCCAGGGTTGCCTCCGTTCCGATTGCATCGGAACGGAGGCTCTCGATTTTGCTTTGACGCGTTTTCCTCACGCGAACCGGTATCCGCTTCGCTCGAAAACGCTCTGGCGATCATTGACCGGCCGGCAATTCGGCGTAGTTGCCGTCCTTGTCACGGCGGTACACGACGTAGTCGATCAGGGTGATGTCACCCTTCGGCGTATAGCTGATCTTGCCGAGCACGGTATCCCAGCTTCCGGCCTTGATGGCCGCCGCGACCTTCTTGGCGTCGGTGGTCTGGGCACGGGCCGCGGCCTGGCTCCAGATCTGGAACGCGGCATAGCTGTAGAGCGTGTAGCCGTCGGGATCGATGCCCTTGTCCTTGAACTTCTTCAAGGTCGCGGCCGCGGTCGCCTTCTTGCGCGGGTCGGGCGAGAAGGTAAACAGCGAGCCTTCGGCAAGCGGACCTGCGATCGCGGCGAACTGCTTGTCGACCAGGGCGTCGCCGCCCATCAGCACAGCATTGACGCCCTGCTCGCGCATCTGGCGCAGGATCAACGCAGCCTCGGCATAATAGCCGCCGACATAGACGAAATCGATCGACTCTTTCTTGAAGCGGGATACCAGAGCGGCAAAATCCTTGTCGCCCTTGGTATAGGCCTCATAAAGCTTTTCCTTCACGCCCGCGGCGTTGATGGCGTTCTTCGTTTCGTCGGCAAGGCCTTTGCCGTAGGTCGTCTTGTCGTGGATGATCGCGACGTTCTTGGTTTTGTAGTTCTTGATAATGTAGGCGGCCGCAACCGTGCCCTGCTGGTCATCCCGGCCGCAGACACGGAACGTGTTCCACAACCCGCGCTCGGTGAATTGCGGATTGGTCGAGCCCGGCGTGATCTGCAGCACATTGCCCTCTGCATAGGCGTCCGACGCAGGGATCGAGGTCGATGAGCAGAAATGCCCAACGACGAACGGAATCCTCGCGCCTGCCATCTTCTCGGCAACCGACACCGCCTGCTTCGGATCGCAGGCATCGTCGCCGACCTCCAGCTTCAGCTTCTTGCCAAGCACGCCACCCGCCGCATTGATATCGGCAATCGCGAGATCAGCACCGTTCTTGAACTGCTGGCCGAAGCTCGCCTCGGAGCCGGTCATCGGCCCGACCACGGCAACACTGATATCCTGTGCCATGGCGGCGCCGGACAAGGCCAGGCTCGCGCCGAGCGCAAGAAAATATCCTCGAAGTGCAAACTTCATCACATTCTCCTCGATGGTCTCAAGTCGCCTCAATGCATCGCAGTCGACGAATCCGCCGATTGCAACGATCACCGGGGGCTGCCTTTTAAGCGCGAGACGATCGGCAGGCTCGGACTGAGGCGACGGGGGATTGGACATATGCGACATCGGGCAACAATGTGAAACACGTTGTCGTGCATTGACGTCTGAAATCGCCCGCAGCGGACGTGATTGGGCGGCGATGTTGGGTGCGCGACAGCACACAGGCTGGCCGAGAGCGCTGTTTGCGACGTCGCCCGAGATCGACCAGATGCCGGACGACGGCGCCGCGCAGCTCGGGCGTCGCGAGCTGGTAGCTGTCGTCAAGCTCCCTGATGTAGAGCGCCAGCAGACGCATCGCCTCGGTGTTCGCGGGCAACGACCGGTTCAGCATGTCCTCGGGATCGCGGACCAGCAGTGCCAGCGCCTTGCGCGGGAGCCTGAGACCGACGAAACGGCTCGGCGAGACCGGGACCACCATGTTGCCCACCTCCGCGCTCGACTCCAGCACGGCCTGCCCCGGGCCCAGCTCGATGTCGCGGCCGCGCTGCGACGCGCGGGCGTTGCCGCTCGTGATGATCGTCAGCACAAGGTCGTCATTGCCGTCGAACAGCTCGCGCGGCCGTGCGATCTTGAGGTTGCTGCACGCCCAGGACACGATCCCGAGCCCAGGCAGCTCGCGCACATTGGCTTCGGCATGGAACGCGCCGACGCTCAGTGGCTCCGGATCGAGCTTCACGATCATCCGCCCGATCTGCTCGCGAAAGATCGGCAAGCGGTCGCGCTCGCCGAAATCCGCGGTCGAGAACCGAAACCCGGCGATATCCGGCGACTGCATCGTCACCGGCTGATCCTCATGGCGGCAGGAGGTGGCCGGTGATATTCGGCCGATTTGTGGCAGCATGACACCGCGCGTAAGCACGGTCCCGTGCTTACGCGTCGGCGCTTTGCTGGCCGACAGGCGATGCTCGGCCGGATCATCCTGACGTTCTTGTCGGATCTGAAATCGCAACCGAGACCGAAATCGTGCTCGCTCGATATTGCCCGGTGTCGTCATCCCAAGCCGTTACGCGGATTATAATTGACTGACCGGACGGTCAATAGTAATCCAAGCGCACGTCACGCAACCTTCGGCCACCAGAAGCCGCAACGGGAGGTCATCATGGTCAGCGATTTGGTGTTGACCGATATCCGCACCGGATATCGCGTCGTGACGCTCAACGCCTTTCTCGAAAAGCGCGCGACGCGCTTTGTCGGACGAGCCAAAGCTTGAACGTTCGGATTGAACATTCCGCCGTCAAGGCGAGACGCATCATTGATCACAAGTCAGAAGGTCCAATTGCGATGACACAGCCTCAATCCAGTGGTGCACGGACGGCGGGCAACGTCATGAAGCTCGACAGCTTCGTGCGCGGAAAATGGTCCGGCCCGGGCGAACCGGCAGCCGAGATTCACAGTGCCGTCACCGGCGATGTGGTGGCGGTCACCACCAGGAGCGATCTCGACATGCGCGAGATCCTCGCCTATGGCCGCGCGATCGGCGGCAAACATCTCAGAAAGCTGACGTTCCATCAGCGCGCGGGCCTACTGAAGGCGCTGGCCGACTATCTGACCCAGCACAAGGACCGGCTCTACAAACTGTCATTCCACGCAGGCGCAACCCGCACCGACGCAATGATCGACGTCGACGGCGGCATCGGCACGTTGTTCGCCTATGCCGGCAAGGGCCGCCGCGAGCTCCCGAACAGCAAATTCCTGCTCGATGGCAACGTCGAAGGGCTCTCCAAGGCTGGCGCATTCGCCGGTCAGCATATCGTGACGCCGCTGCACGGCGTCGCAGTGCACATCAACGCATTCAACTTCCCGTGCTGGGGCATGCTGGAGAAGCTGGCGCCGGCGCTGCTGGCCGGCGTGCCCGTCGTGACCAAGCCCGCGACGGTCACCTCCTATGTCGCCCACGAGCTGGTTCGGATCATCACCGAATCCGGCGCGCTGCCCGAAGGCGTGCTGCAATTCATCGTCGGATCGACCGGCGACTTGTTCGACCATCTGACCTGCCAGGACGTCGTGTCCTTCACAGGCTCGGCCGACACGTCGCAAAAACTGCAGCGGCATCTGGTCATCGCGCGCGAGGCGGTCAGGTTCATCGCCGAACGGGATTCGCTGAACGCCGCAATCCTCGCTCCGGACGCAGTGCCGGGAAGTCCGGAGTTCGACCTCTTCGTCAAGGAAGTGGCGAAGGAGATGACGGTCAAGGCCGGCCAGAAATGCACCGCGATCCGTCGCGCGCTGGTGCCGTCGGCACGACTCGATGCCGTGATCACGGCGCTGCGCGACCGTCTGGCCAAGGTCACGATCGGCAATCCCGAAAACGACAAGGTCAGGATGGGGCCGCTTGTCGGGCTCGGCCAGCGCAGCGATGTGCTTGCCCATGTCGCGAAGCTTCGCGCCGAAGCCGAACTGGTGGCCGGCGATCCCGGCAACTTCGCGCCGCTCGATGCCGACGCGAAGCGCGGCGCCTTCGTTCCGCCGCTGCTGCTGCATTGCGCCAAGCCGCTCGCCGCATCCGCAGTCCACGCGATCGAGGCGTTCGGCCCTGTCAGCACCGTGATGGGTTACGACGATCTGGAGCAGGCCATCGCGCTGACCAATCGCGGCGGCGGCAGCCTCGTCGCATCCATCTACACGCACGACATCCCGGCAGCGACCGAACTGGCATTTGGCATCGGCAGTTTTCACGGCCGCGTCGCGATCATCGACCGCGACTGCGCGAGCGAGCACACCGGACACGGTTCGCCGATGCCGCAGATGGTTCACGGCGGCCCCGGCCGGGCCGGCGGCGGCGAGGAACTGGGCGGCGTCCGCAGCCTCCAGCACTACATGCAGCGCACCGCATTGCAGGGATCGCCGGCGATGCTGAGCGGCGTCACCGGCCGCTGGTTCAAGGGCAGCCCGATGCTCGAAGGCGACCTGCATCCGTTCCGCTATCACTATGACGATCTCGAGATCGGCCGCACGCTGGTCTCGAAGTCGCGGCAGGTCACGCTCGACGACGTCGAGCACTTCGCGCATTTCACGGGCGACACCTTCTACGCCCATATGGACGAGGAAGCGACCAAGGGGCATCCTTTCTTCCCGGGCCGCGTCGCGCATGGCTATCTGCTGCTGTCGTTTGCGGCCGGCCTGTTCGTCGATCCCGACTACGGGCCGGTGCTGGCGAATTACGGCCTCGACTCGCTGCGCTTCGTCAAACCCGTCCAGCCCGGCGAACAGATCCAGGTGCGGCTGACGGCGAAGGAGAAGATGCCGCGCAACAAGCAATATGGCGAGGTACGCTGGGACGTCGAGATCACGACCGGCACCGGCGAAACCGCGGCGACCTACGAGCTGCTGACCATGAACGCGATGCGGGGTTAAGAGGCGCGTCAGAGCAACTCGGCCTGTCGGCCGCGCCGGCCGATTTCGCCCTGCCGCGCGGCCGGGTGGCGCCGGCCGCGGCATCGTCGGCGCCGGCCAGCACGAGCTGCGCGACGAAACCGGCATATTCGGCGCGGGTCATCGGCCCGCCCTCGCGAAACCACATGTAATGCCAGTTCAGCATGCCGAAGACGCTCATCGTCAGCGGCTTGAGCAGGCGCTTGTGCTTCGCCGCCGGCACGGCGGCGGCGAGTGCGTCCGACATGATCCCGACCAGGATCCGCTCGCTTGCGAGCAGCGGCTGCTGCTTGTCCTTCGGCAACAGCTTGAGACTTGAGATCTGGACCTGATGTTCGGCGTCGGCATGCCGGTAGAGCTCGAGCAGGGTCGCAACGATCGTCCTGAAGCGCGCGACCGGATCGCCGGCCTGTGCGCTCGCCTTGCGGACCGCGGCCACCAGCTTCGCGAGGTGCGACGACAGGATATCGAACAGGATCGCTTCCTTGTCGGGATAATAGTGATAGAGCAGCGCCTTCGAAACCCCGCAGGCATCGGCGATGGTGTTCATCGACGTGCCGACATATCCCGATGCGGCAAACAGCTGGGCCGAGCGATGCAGCATCAAGAGGCGCTTGTCGTCATAGTCCTTGGCGCGCGATCGGGCCATGTCTTGTCCGTTTCACCAGGCGGCCGTTCGGCCATCGTCCAGAGATGTCAGTCAATAGTCGCAAGGTTCCGGGACCACAGCCCCGCCTCCGAACCGCTATTTATTGACCATCCGGTCGGACAATTCCATAAGCCCGGCGATCGGGCAACATTGCCCGGAATGAATTTTCCTGGCGCCGCGTCGCGAGAGCATCTCTCTGCTGCAAATCGCCTCGCCATGCGCGTCTGATTGCAAAGTTCGCGGCGCCGCCGAGTTTCGCGCGCGTCCCGAACAGGAGCGTGTTATCGTTCATCGAACGGCTCGGAATGCGAAGGAGGCTCTGGGTGCGGACATCCTCTTGGCTCCACGTCCTTCGTCGCGCGGCCCGTCGGCTGAAGAGATGGCAGCGGCGGCTGGCCCGCGCCGCCAACCCCGACGGCAAGGACATGCACGAACTCTTTCTGTTTGGTCCTCACGGCTGATCGCTCGTTGGCGCGACGCATGCCCAGTCGAGACCGCAGCAGATGTGATCCATCGCCACGCCGACGTCAGTCTGCCCACGCCGCACATGTCGTGCGGCAGGATCACGCACAGAGCGATAGCATGACAGCTCCTCGAGCGCGTCACGTCATCATCGTCGGCGGCGGTGCAAGCGGCGTCCTGCTGGCGCACCAGCTACTGCGTCAACCGACGGACGATGTCCGTGTCAGCCTGATCGAGCAGCGTCCCGACATCGGGCGCGGCATCGCCTATCATACCGGCAATCCGGATCATCTGCTCAATGTACGGGTCGCGAATATGAGTGCGCTGCCCGACCAGCCGGACCATTTCTGGCACTGGCTGATCTCGCGCGGGGCGGACGCGCCGCTCTGCCCTGATCCCTATTGCTTCGTGCCGCGGCGCATCTTTGGTGACTACATTGCCAGTCTGCTCGAGCAACAGGCGTCCGATCAGGCCAACATCCAACGCCTGTCGATCGTGCACGGCAGATGCATCGCGATCCGCGAACGGCGAGGCGACGTCACCGCCAGCCTCGACGACGGCCGGCAGCTGATCGGCGACATCGTCGTTCTCGCAACCGGACACGATCCACGCGCGAACAGTCCGGGACATGCCGATCCCTGGGCAGCACCGTCTGCCGCTGCGATCGCCGACGACGCGACCGTCCTGATCCTCGGCACGGGCCTGACGATGGTCGATTACGTGCTGTCGTTGCTGCGCGACGGACATCGCGGGCCGATCGTTGCGATGTCGCGCCGAGGCCTTCTCGCGAAACCGCACCGCCGGGTCGACGCCGTGCACATCGAGGAGGCGGAGGTCCCCTTCGGCTCCGGAATCGGCAGCCTGCTTCGCTGGCTTCGCGGCCGCATCGACCGGCACATCGCAGCGGGCGGCGATTGGCGCAGCGTGATCGATGGGCTTCGCCCCCATACCCAGCGACTGTGGCGTGAGCTCCCGCTTTCGTCCAAGCGCCGGTTCCTCGAGCACGCACGCGCCTGGTGGGACGTGCATCGGCATCGGATGGCGCCGCAAGTGGAGGTCCGGATCACTGAAGCGATCTATGGAGGCCGGCTCACCCCGATGGCCGCAAAGCTGATCTCGGCCGAGCCCGACCGGACAGGCGCGATCGTCAGTTACCGGCGGCGCGGCGAGAGCAGGCTCCGTCGCATGCATGTCGGCGCCATCGTCGACTGCTCCGGCATTGTCAAGGATCCGCGCGCAACCGCCAATCCCGCGGTGCGCAGCCTGCTCGAGCTTGGCCTGGCGCGCGTCGATCCGCTCCGCATCGGCATCGAAACCGATCGCAATTGCGCGATCATCGGTCACGACGGCGTCCCATCGCGCCGCCTGTATGCCGTCGGCCCGCTCACGCGCGCCGCGTTCTGGGAAATCAGCGCAATTCCCGACATCCGCAACCAATGCGCCGAGCTTGCCGCTCTGCTGGTTCACTCCGACGAGGGGCGGCGACTCGCATCCCTCGCGCGCGTCTAGAACCCCGTTCCGATGGAATCGGAACGGAGCTCCAGATTCCAGTTTTGACGCGCTTTCCTGCCGCGAACCGGCGTCCACTTCGCTCGGGAAAGCTCTAGCTGCCGAAGCCGGCCGGAATGAACGCCGGCAGCTTCTCCTCGATGAAGTGCTTGACCTCGGGTGAATTGAAGACCTGGATGAAGGCCTTCAGGCGCGGATCGTCCTTCTTGTCCGGCCGCGCGGTAAAGCGCAGCACGAGACCGTCATCGACCGTGCGGTCGATCACCAGCGCCGATTTTGGATCACCGCCGGCCGGTATCAGATAGGTGATGTTGACGAGCGCAAGCGTGACGTCATCGAGCGACCGGTAGGTCTGCGCCGGATCGAGCTCGACGATCTTCAGGTTCTTGGGATTTTCGATGATATCAAACCGATTGACCGAAAAACCCTTGCCCGGCGCCAGCTTGATCAGTCCGGCGCGTTCGAGCAGGATCAAGCCACGCGCGCCGTTGAGCGGCTCGTTCGGGATCGCAACGCTGTCGCCGGACTTGATCTCCTCGAGCGACTTGATCTTCTTCGAGAACAGCCCGACGGGCGCGATCACGCCGACCTTGTCGACCTGGACCAGGTCGAAGCCGCGCTGCTTGTTCTGGATCGCGAGATAGGTGGCGTGCTGGAACAGGTTGGCGTCGACGTCGCCGCTGTTCACCGCCTCGTTCAACGCGACCCAGTCCGACAGCTCGACGATCTTGACGTCCTGCCCCTTATCCCTGGCGAGCTTGGCGGCAAAGCCAGCCAGCTGACCGACCGGGCCGGCGCTGGTCACGATCTTGAGAGGTTCGTCCGCAACGGCGGCCGCAGTCATGGCAAGCAGCACGCCAGCCGCCTGCGCCAGGCGCAACAATGTCTTCATGGTCTCGGTTTCAACTCCGTCTTCAGGGATCGATCAGGCCGCCTTGCGGCCGCTGCTTCCCGCCTCAGCCTCGGCCAATGCCTGGGTGAGGTCGGCGAGGATGTCGTCGGGATGTTCGATGCCGACCGAAAGCCTGATGTAGCCGGGCGTCACGCCTGCCGCGAGCTGTTCCGCGGCGCTCAGCTGCTGATGGGTGGTCGACGCCGGGTGGATCGCCAGCGAGCGCGCATCGCCGATATTGGCGACGTGATAGAACAGTTTCAGCGCATCGATGAAACGACGGCCGGTCTCGACGCCCCCCTTCAGCTCGAAGCCGACCAGCCCGCCATAGCCGCCCTTCAGATAGAGATCGGCGCGGCGCCGGTCCTCCCCGCTCTGCAGTCCGGGGAAGATCACGTGCGAAACGGCGGGATGTCGTGCCAGGAAATTCGCGACCTTGATCGCGTTCTCGTTGTGCTGACGCAGCCGCAGGGGCAAGGTCTCGAGTCCTTGGATGAACTGAAATGCGTTCTGGGGAGCGACCGCGGCACCGAGATCGCGCAGCAGCTTCACGCGCGCGCGCAGGATGTAGGCGATCGGACCCAGCGGCTTGGCTGCCTCGGTCCAGATCGCGCCGTGATAGGCATCGTCCGGCTGCGTCAGCAGCGGGAAGCGCTCGGCGTGCGCCGCCCAGTCGAAATTGCCGCCGTCGATGATCGCTCCGCCAATCGACGTGCCGTGGCCGCCGATATACTTTGTCGCGGAATAGACGACGATCGCTGCGCCGTGCTCGAACGGGCGCGCAATGAGCGGGACGGCGGTGTTGTCGAGAATCAGCGGCACGCCGAGCGAACGGCCGATATCCGCGACTTCCCTGATCGGGAAGACGTTGAGCTTGGGGTTCGGCAGCGTCTCGGCGAAATAGGCCCGGGTCTTCGCATCGGTCGCCCGGCGGAAGTTTTCCGGATCGGCCGGATCGACGAAGCGAACCTCGATGCCGAACTGCTTCAGCGTCTGCGACAGCAGCGTCCAGGTGCCGCCGTACAGATCGGTCGATGAGACGATATTGTCGCCGGCTTGCGCGATGTTGAAGATCGCGTAGGCCGTCGCCGACTGGCCCGACGCCACGGCCAGCGCGCCAACGCCGCCTTCCAGCGCGGCCAGGCGCTCCTCGAACGCGTCAGCCGTCGGATTCTTGATCCTGGTGTAGATCTGTCCGATCGCCTCCAGGGCGAACAGCCGCGATGCGTGATCGGTATTCTCGAATTGAAAGGACGTCGTTTGGTAGATCGGAACGGCGACGGCGCCGGTCGCCGGGTCAGACCGGTACGATCCGCCATGCAAGGCGAGCGTCTCGACATTCTTGGTTTCGATCGGCATCTCGAAATTCTCCTGAAATCCGTGGACCCAGCATCAAAAGGCAAAGAATGATGCGCAGCAGCGTCCGCGACTGTCGAGACATCGGAGAAAATAGCGATGAGCGTGCTGGCGGCGCGTCTGATGGCGTCGCTAATTTTTCAGCCGCGGCGCCTGTCGCGTAACATTTGTTTCACTGCTCCGCCGGTTTGAACGGCTCAGTGGAGCTGATGAGTCATCTGCCGATCGCGCCTGCAAATCAGTACGCAATGTCGTGCATACCGTCATTTCGAACAGCACGACGACGTCGAACAAACGAATCTCTGCTGCGCCGGATCGAAGACAAAGCACGATTTTGATCCTGTCTTTCCATATAGAAAATAAAACCGCGCAGCTGACGTGATAAATCACCTCTCAGTCCTCAATTAGCGAAATTGCGCAATGACCAGACCAAAGGAACTTCGCTTCAACGCGTTCAACATGATGGCGCCGAGCCACAACTGGGCCGGCCTCTGGTCGCATCCGCGCGACACTTCACTCAACTACAACTCGCTCGACTATTGGGTCGACTACGCCAGAACCGCCGAACGCGGCCTGCTCGACGGCATCTTCCTCGCCGACGTCTTTGGTATCTATGACGTCTACGGCAGCAGTCCTGACACTGCGCTGCGTCACGCCGTTCAATTGCCGAACGCCGAGCCGACCCTGCTCGTCTCCGCCATGGCTTACGCAACGAAGCATCTCGGCTTCGGCATCACATCCAACCTCACCTACGAGCATCCCTACCAGTTCGCCCGCCGCTTCTCGACGCTCGATCATCTCACTCGCGGGCGGATCGGCTGGAACATCGTCACCGGCTATCTCGACAGCGGCGCCCGCGGAATGGGCCTTGAGGCCAACCGCGCGCATGATGAACGCTACGAGGCGGCCGAGGAGTTTCTCATTGCGAGCTATAAGCTGTGGGAAGGCAGCTGGGAGGACGGCGCCGTTCGCCGTGACCGGACAGCGCGCGTGTTCACGGATCCGGCAAGGATCCACAATGTGCGGCACCAGGGACTTCATTACCAGGTCGACGGCATCCACCTCGCCGAACCCTCGCCACAACGCACACCGTTGCTGTATCAGGCGGGAACCTCGAAGCGCGGCCGCGCCTTCGCGGCGAGGCACGCGGAGGCGATCTTCCTCAACGGCCAGACCAGGCCCATTCTGGCCCGTGCCGTACGCGAGATCAGGGAAGCGGCCAAGGCGTTCGGACGAGATCTCTATGATATCCGCCTGTTCGCCGGCGCGACCGTGATCGTTGCCCCGACGCGCGCGGAGGCCAACGATCTGCTCGAGGAGTACGCAGGGTATGTCGATCAAGCCGGCCAGCTGGCTCTGCTCTCGGGCTGGACCGGCATCGACTTCTCGAACTATCGTCCCGATCAGGCGGTACAATATGTCGAGAGCAACGCGATCCAGTCGATGGTCGAGAATTTCACGTTGCGGAGCGAGCGGCCGGTCAAGGTCGGTGATCTCGCGACGCTGAGCCGGATCGGCGCACGCTCGCCATTCGTGGTCGGCTCACCCCAGGACGTGGCCGATGAGCTGATCGCCTGGGCCGACGAAACCGACGTCGACGGCTTCAACCTGTTCCGCCTCGTCGCGCCGGAATCACTGACGTCATTCGTCGACCTCGTCGTGCCGGAATTGCAGTCACGCGGAGTCTACAAGACAGCCTATCGCGAAGGCACGCTCCGCGAGAAGCTGTTCCCCGGACGCGGACCCTATCTTGACGCCACGCATCCCGGCGCCGGCTTCCGCCGCGCCTCGACGGCAGCGCGCACCGAAGCCGCCGAATAGATCGGCCTGGAAACCTCCTGGCGATGGGCGGTCAACGCCCGTCACCAGGTTGCGATGTAGGTGCCCTTGAAGCGTTTCTCGAGGAATGCCTTGACCTCCTCGGAATGGTAGGCATCGATCAACTGCTTGACCCAGGGCTTGTCCTTGTCCGCCTCGCGCACGGCAACGATGTTGACCCACGGGCCATCGGCCGCCTCGCGGGCAATTGCATCGGTGGCGGGATTGAGCCCGGCCTGAACCGCATAATTGTTGTTGATCGAGACCAGATCGACATCTTGCAGGGAACGCGGCAACTGCGCGGCATCAAGCTCGACGAAGCGCAGATGCTTCGGATTGTCAGTGATGTCGGCAATGGTCGACGCGACGTTGTTGGGGTCCTTGAGCTTGATCACGCCGTGCAGCGCAAGGATCATCAGGCCGCGCGCGCCATTGGAAGGATCGTTGGCGATTGCTACCCGCCCGCCATCCGGAAGATCGGCCAGCTTCTTGTATTTCAACGAGTAGACACCCTGCGGCGACGCAATCGTGTTGGCGACCTTGACGATCTTCCAGCCGGTCTTCGATATCTGGTTCTTCAAATAAGGTTCGTGCTGGAACGAATTGGCCGCGAGATCCCCGAGCGCGAGCGCCTGGTTCGGGATCACATAGTCGGTGAATTCGACCACCCTGATGTCGAACCCATGGCCCGCAGCCACCTTCTTGACGACTTCGAGGATCTCGGCGTGTGGTCCGGCCGTGACGCCAACGCGGACCGTCTCGGCCCTCGCGGTGCCGACCAGGAGCGTTACCGCGGCAACCGCCGTCATCAGAATACGCATCATCATCCCTCAGCAATTGGAGCGGCAACTACCAGCCGGGCAGCACCGCGCCCTTGAACTTGGTCTGGACGAATTCCTTGATCTCGGGCGTGTGGTAGCTGTCGACCAGGATCTTGACCCACGGCTTGTCCTTGTCGGCGGAGCGAACCGCAATCAGATTGACGTATGGCCCTTTCGGATCCTCGCGCAGGATCGGATCCTTGACCGGATCGAGACCGGCCTGTGTCGCATAGTTGGTGTTGATGACCGCCGCATCGACATCGTCGAGCGCCCGGCGCGCCTGGGCTGCGTCGACCTCGACGAATTTCAGGTTTTTGGGATTGTCGGCGATGTCGATAACGGTCGGCTTGAAGCCGACGTCGCTCTTCAGCTTGATTGCGCCCTTGTCGCGCAGCAGAAGCAGCGCCCGGCCGCCATTGGTCGGATCATTGGGAATTGAGACCTTGGCTCCGTCAGGAACGTCGGCCCAGTTCTTGTGCTTGCGCGAATAGGCGCCGATCGGAAAATTGACCGTCAGCCCCACCTGCTCGATCTTGTAGCCGCGATCGGCTTTCTGGTTGTCCAGATAAGGCTGGTTCTGAAACGAGTTGGCCTGGATGTCGCCGGCGTCGAGCGCCGCGTTCGGAACGACATAGTCGGAGAACTCGATAAGCTGAAGCTCGAGCCCGCTCTTCGCCGCGATCGGTTTCACGGCCTCAAGGATTTGTGCATGCGGCCCGGGCGTCACGCCGATCTTGATCGTTTCTGCCGCGGCGGCGGTCGACCAGATCGCAACAGCGCCTGCAAGAGCGAAAATGGATCGAAGCAACATCTTGGTCTCCATGGAACTGAACTCGCTATCAAGCTCATCGCTCGCGCCGGGGACGAAATCAATGAAATGAGAATCCAAATTTTTCCCGATGACGAGTCGCCGCTGCTGTGGCCGCGATGAAAAGAGAATGGAGCCGGCCGGGTATCTTGGCGCAGCGAGCGACTTATCTGCCGATGCCGGCGGCAACGCGTAGGCCAAAAATACTTTTCTCGCTGACTTCGCTTGCAGAGAAAATTGCACTCGTTCGGACGGCTTCTCCGCGATTGCCTCCGGCGCACCGATTGCACACAAATGGCAACAGATCGAACCGGCTAAGGACAACTTGCCATGCCCATCTTTGCCCGCCCCATCCCGCAAGCGCAGGCCGCATCATCGGCGACTGCGATGTCGCGCCGTCTTGCTGTCGCCGCCATCGGGCTGCTTGCGATGACCTCGCTCGTTCGGCCTGCGGCCGCCGAGGAAATCCGGATCGGCTACCAGAAATCGTCGACGCTGACCGCTATCCTGAAGACCAACGGCGCGCTGGAGAAGGCGTTGGCGCCGCTCGGCATCACCGTGTCGTGGCACGAGTTCACCAGCGGCCTGCCGCTGCTCGAGGCCATCAATGTCGGCAGCATCGATTTCGGAGCCGACGTCGCCGACACCGTGCCGATCTTCGCCCAGGCCGCCGGCGCCAAGCTCGCTTACGTCGCCGAGGAAGCCGCTTCTCCATCGGCGCAGGCGATCCTGGTGCCCAAGGATTCCGCAATCAAAGCGCCGGCCGATCTCAAGGGCAAGAAGGTCGCGGTCACCAAGGGCGCGGGCAGCCACTTCCTGCTGCTAGCGGTACTTGCCAAGGCCGGACTGTCCTTCAAGGACATCACGCCGGCCTATCTGACGCCGGCCGATGGCCGCGCGGCATTCGTCAGCGGCAATGTCGACGCCTGGGTCGCCTGGGATCCGTTCCTCAGCAGCGCGCAACGCCAGTCCAGCGCGCGCATCCTGACCGACGGCAGCGGCGGGCTCGCCAACTACAAGCGTTACTATCTTGCCTCGGCCGCGATCGCCGAAAAGCGGGCCGATGCACTGAATGTCATCTTTGCCAGGTTGGTGGAAACCGGCACCTGGATCAAAGCCAATCCGAACGAGGCCGCGGCGCTGCTCGCCGGCCTGTGGGGCATCGACGCCGCCACGGTGGAGGAGGCCAACAGCCATCGCTCCTACAAGGTCGGCGTGGTCACCGCGGCCGGCCTTTCCGAGCAGCAGAAGATCGCCGATACCTTCACGGCGGAAGGTCTGCTGCCACGCAAGGTCGATACCGGCGACGTCAAGATCTGGGCACCGAAGGGATCGTGACGCCACCGCGCCTTTAGCGATGACGCAGGCGGCGGTTGACGCGGCGCGCCAGATAGTCGCCGGCGGTCTGCACGGTCTGAACCAGCGCGATCAAAACGACGACGACCGCCAGCATCATTTCGGGCATGAAGCGCTGATAGCCATAGCGAATGCCGAGGTCGCCGAGGCCGCCGCCTCCGACGGCCCCGACCATTGCGGAGTAGCCGAGCAGGCTGACCACCGCGAGTGTCAAGGCCAGCACCAGGCCCGGCAACGCCTCCGGGATCAAGACCTTGAACACGATCTGCAACGGGCTTGCACCGAACGAGGACGCCGTCTCGATCAGACCGGCATCGACCTCGCGGATCGCCGCCTCGACCAGACGGGCAATGAACGGCGTTGCCGCGATGGTGAGCGGCACGATTGCCGCGCCCGATCCGATCGAGGTGCCGGCAATCAGCCGCGTGAAAGGAATGATCGCAACCACCAGGATGATGAACGGCGTCGAGCGGGCCGCATTGACGATGACGCCGAGCACGCCATTGGCTGGCGGCGCGGCAAACAGCTCCCCTTTCCGGCTGGTCGCCAGGAAGACGCCAAGCGGAAGGCCCAGCGCGGTCGCAACCAGCGCAGCCACCGAGACCATGAAAAGGCTCTCGCCCGTGGCCTGAACGATCAGGTTGATGAGTTCACGCGACATAGCCGAGACGCTCCACCAGAATGTCATGCTGAGAAAGATAGGCCAGGACTTGCCTGGCCGTGGCTTCACCGCCGGGAATGCCAAGGATTAGCGAGCCCACGTGCTGGCCGCCGATCTCATCGATGCGGGCCGATAGCAGCGCCACGTCATGGGACAGTTCGCGCGAAAGCCGCGCCACCACGGTGTCGCCGGCTTCAGTACCGCGCACCTGCACGCGAAGGACCGTCTGCCCGCCGGCAACCGGCTGTGGCGAAAGGCGGCTCGCCAGCGAGACCGGAACACTGTCCCCGATCACCTCGGAAAGGAACGCCTGCGTGACCGGATGCTGGGGATGCGTGAAGATTTCCGCGACATGGCCGCGTTCGACGACCTGGCCGCCGTCGATCACCGCGACTTCCTTGGCGAGTTGGCGGACCACCGACATCTCGTGGGTGATCAACACGATCGTCACCCCGAGTTCACGATTGATGTTGGCCAGCAGGTCCAGAATCGCGCGCGTGGTCTGCGGATCGAGCGCCGACGTCGCCTCGTCGGACAGCAGCACATTCGGCCGAGTCGCCAGCGCGCGGGCGATGCCGATGCGCTGCTTCTGGCCGCCGGACAATTCCGAGGGATAACGATCGTATTTGTCGGCAATGCCGACGAGCTCGAGCAGCTCGGCTACACGGACGGCGATGTCGGCCGTGGACCAGCCGGCGATCTCGAGCGGCAAGGCGATATTGCCCGCCGCCGTCCGCGACGACAGCAAGTTGAAGTGCTGGAAGATCATGCCGATCGAGCGCTGCGCCAGGCGCAGCTCGCGACCGGCAAGCGCCGAGATCTCGCTGTTATCGACGACGACGCGGCCGCTCGACGGCTTCTCAAGCCCGTTGATGAGGCGGACGAGGCTCGATTTGCCGGCGCCGGAGCGGCCGATCACGCCGGTGATCGAGCCGCGCGGGATCGCGAAGTCGATCGCCTGCAAGGCATGGACGCTCGGCTTGTCGCGATAGGCCGGATAGACCTTCGAGACGGCCTCGAAGCGGATCATGGCATCGCTCGCGCCTGATGCGAGCGGAATGGGCGGCAGCGGCGCAACAGGCTGCGCCGTCGTCAGGGATTGATGTACATTCATTCAGTCGGTCCAATTGGGAAATGGCTTCGGTCGCCGGGCGCAGCCCGGGCTCAATGACCAAAGAGCAGATAGCTGCGGTCGATGCCGCGGAGATCGCGCGTCTCGTCGGTCCAGCCGACCGCGCGGCGGTAGCTGCCCAACGCGGCAGTCTGCCGCAACGCGACCACGTCGGTCGGGCGAGGCTCCTCCGCGTAAGGCGACACGTAAAGCGCGTCCTCGGGACAATACAGTTCGCAGAGGAAACAGGTCTGGCAATCGCCCTGACGGGCGATCACCGGAATCCCCTCCGTCTTGTCGAAGACATTGGTGGGGCAGACATTCACGCAGATGTCGCAGGACGTGCAGCGCTCGGCGTCGATCACCTCGATCATTCCGCGGCCTCTGCATAGCTGGCCTCGGCATGCGGCCGCACCGTGGTCCAGACCTCGTCCAAGCCGCCGCTCGTCACGTAATGGCGTTGGCGGTCGTCTTGATCGGGATAGTCGTCGCGGCGATGCATGCCGCGGCTTTCGTTCCGCGCCAGAGCGCTGCGGTACATCCAGCGTGACGTCGCCAGCATGGCCGCGCTCTCGCGGGCACGTAGCAGATCGTCCTTGCTCGCCGCATCGGCCGATGATGCATCGACCCACGCCGCATCGAGCCGCTCGAGGGCGCCTTCAAGACGCGAGGCGTGCCGGAAGTAGTTCAGCTCATACGGATAGACTTCGTCCTGGACCGCCTTTGCCAGCGCGGCGGGCTCAAACGCGCGACCCGCATTGCTCCGGAACGCGACGGTGCCGGCGGACGCCAGTCGTCGCTGACGCGCCGGGCCCAGCTGCCTTGCATAGCCAGCAGCGCCCCATCCGGCCCAGGTCCCCGATGACATCGCCCAGGCGGCGTTGTGGCTGCCGCCGCCGGTGAAGCCGCCGCAGATCAATTCGCGCGTCGCTGCATCACCGGCGGCATAGAGCCCGGGCACGCTGGTGGCGCAGCTGTCGTCGACAATGCGCAGGCCGCCGGTGCCGCGCACGGTGCCTTCGAGCCGCAAGGTGACGGAAAAACGCTCCCTGAAGGGATCGATGCCGGTGCGATCGAACGGCAGGAAGAAATTCGGCTGCGACGCGCGCATGTGACGCTGCACGTCGTCGTCGGCCTTGTCGAGGCACGCGTAAACCGGCCCCTGAAGCAACGCGCGCGCAATCGCCGATCGCCCGCCCTTGGATGCCGCACCGGGAACGACGCTGCCGTCCTCGTAGCTGAAGGTCGCCCAGCCGTAGAACAGTGTCTTGGTCACGGAGCCGAACGCCGGCGAGATCGCATAGGGATTCGAGAATTCCATGCTGCTGAACTCGGCCCCGACCTCCGCGGCCATCAGATAGCCGTCTCCGGTCAGCACATTCGATCCCAGCGTCTTGCTCAGGAACGCGCAGCCGCCGGTCGCCATGACGACAGCCTTGGCGCGCACGATCCAGCGATCGTGCTTCTGGCGGCGCACGCCGCTGGCTCCCGCAACCGAGCCGTCGTCATCCACCAGCAGCTCAAGCGCCGGACTGTGATCGAGAATGGTGACGCCGGCCTGCTTGGTGCGCTTGCGCATCAGGCGCATGTATTCCGGCCCCTGCAGCGAGTTGCGCTGCGATGTGCCGCTGTCGTCGACCGGGTAAGGGTAACCCCAGGCGGCCAGACGATTGCTGTCCTCGTAGGTCTGGTCGAGCACGCGCGCCATCCAGCGGCGATCCTGCAGGTGCCCGCCCATCTTTTCGCGATTGGCCATTGCGGCCTTGCGCAGCGCCGGATTGGGATCGACATACCAGACGCCGGTGCCGGCAGCCGCGGTGGCACCCGACGTGCCGCAAAATCCCTTGTCGGCGAGCACGACGCGTGCGCCGCACTCGGCTGCGCTCACCGCAGCCCACGTGCCTGCCGGTCCGCCGCCGATCACCAGCACGTCGGCGTCGAATTCGACCGAACCGCCTGGCGCGGTTCGCTGTTCGGCGCGTCGCTCGTGGACTGTCATGGTTCAGTTCTCCGGGAGGCACCGATTGCTTGCAACGCGCCGCAACAGCATCGTTACGCGCGCAGGCTGCCCTGGCAATTTCAGATATTTGCGCAGACTTGGACGAAGCTTCCCCTGCCGCGGCACGTGGCAGAATATTCATGCGGCGGCGGAGGGGATGTTCCGCTCATCGCAGAAGATCGACACCGGATTTGTCCGCAGATCGCGCAGCGGAGACGGATATTTCTTTTTGCGTGCACGCGCCGGCCGTTCGTTTTCATGTGGCCTGACAGGCGGTACTTCGTGAGTCGTCTCACCTCAATGCGTGGCAGCCATGTCCGATCGTCAGCTTCACCTCAATGTCAACCTGCTGCACTCCGGCGTCTATGCGTCGGCGTGGCGGCTGCCCGAAAGCGATCCTCGCGCCTGCTTCGACGTCGGCCATTATGTGCGCGTGGCTAAGATCGCCGAGCGCGGCAAGCTCGATGCGATCTTCCTTGCCGACACACCGGCGATCACTGACCGCATCGACTACCGCTCCTTCATGTCGATGGAACCGACGATCGTGCTGGCGTCGGTGGCCGCGGCGACCAGCCATATCGGGCTGATCGCGACCGCCTCGACCACCTACAACGAGCCGTACAACATCGCGCGCCGCTTCGCGACCCTGGATCTCGCGAGCGGCGGCCGCGCCGGCTGGAATGCGGTGACCACGGCCGACGCGTCGGCCAGCCGCAATTTCGGCCTCAGCAACGTGCTGGAGCACAAGGCCCGCTACGAGCGCGCCAAAGAGTTCGCCGAGGTCGTCCATGCGCTGTGGGACAGTTGGGAGGACGACGCCTTTGTCGGTGACAAGTCCTCGGCGCGATTTGTCGATACGTCGAAGGTTCATCCGATCGCGCATCGTGGCGCCCATTACGCTGTGGCCGGTCCGCTCAACGTGCCGCGTTCGCCGCAGGGCCGCCCGGTCACCGTGCAGGCCGGCGGCTCGCACGACGGCCGTGATCTCGCTGCCGCGCAGGCCGAGGCCGTGTTCACGCTGGCGCAGACGATCGAGGAAGGCGTCGCCTATGCGCGCGATCTGCGCGCCCGCGCCGCGACCTACGGCCGCGCCGGCGACTCCATCGTCATCCTGCCGGGCCTTGCCACAGTGATCGGCAGCACCGGAGCCGAGGCGAGACGGCGGCAGGATGAGCTGTGGGAGCTGGTTCCGATCGAGTACAGCCTGGCGCGTCTCGCGGGCACATTGCAGGTCGATCCTGCGATCCTTGAGCTCGATAAGCCGCTACCCGATCCGCTGCCGCTACCGGCCAGCGCCAACCACACCATGTTCCAGGGCACGGTGAACCTTGCGCGCCGCGGCAACCTCACCGTCCGGCAGTTGTTGCGCGCGCTCGGCGGCGGGGTCGGACACCGCATCATCGTCGGCACGCCCGAGCAGATCGCCAACGACATCGAGGCCTGGTTCAAGGCCGGCGCGGCCGACGGATTCAATCTGATGCCGGACGTGCTGCCGACCGGGCTCGAGGTCTTCGTCGACAACGTGGTGCCGATCCTGCAGCGCCGCGATCTGTTCCGAACCGATTACGCCGGCACCACCTTGCGTGAGCATTTTGGCCTGCCTCGGCCGATCAGCCGCTTTGCGCGTCGGACGGAAGCCGCCGCAACCGCGTGACGCAGTTACCGCGAGCTCGCCAGCAGTGGTGGGGTGTCATTCGCAGCAGATGACGCTGCGCGGACGCGCGGAATGATCTCCTTCGCAAAGCGCTCCATCTCGGCCTCGAAAGGCTGGAACTGCAGCATGAACAACTCGATGCCTGCGGCATGGAACGCCCCGACTCGGGCGGCCACGTCATCATAGCTGCCGACCAGCCCGGCAGCGGTGCCGCCGTTGCTGCCGATCCGCTCCGACTTCTGCATGGTCTGCATCATCACGACCTTCGGGTCGGTGTTCTGTCGCTGGATCACCTTTATCGAGGCGTCCTTCCGCGACAGCTCAAGCAGCCGCTCATAGGCGGCCTGGGCCTCGGCCTGCGTCTGGCGCGCGATGACAAAGGCGGACAGCCCGAAGCGAAGCGGCACCGACGTCCGCGGCCGCGCCGCCACGTCGGCAATGAGGCCCGCGACATCCTCGAGCGGCTGACCATTGATGAACCAGACGTCGCCGTGGTCGGCGACCAAAGCGCGCGCCGGCTCGGATTCGCCGCCGACATAGATCAAGGGTCGCGGTCGGTAGAGGCTCGTCGGCCGCAACAGATAATCGCGGACGTCGAAATGCTCGCCCGTGTAGGTCAACCGCTCGCCCTGCATCAGGCGCGAGACAATCGTGATCCACTCGCGGCCATAGGCGTAACGGGCATCGTGCTCGGCAAAGCCGATGCCGGCCTTGTCGAGTTCGGGCCGGTTCCAGGCATTGACCAGGTTGATCGCGAAGCGTCCGCGGCTGATGTTCTCGATCCCGAGCGCGAGCTTGGCGAGAACCACCGGATGATAGAGATAGGGCTTGATGGCCGCGATGATCTCGATCCGGCTGGTCAATGCCGCAACGGCCGCCGCCGCGCTCCAGGCCTCGAGCTGATCGAAATCCTCCCGATGCGGATTGATGGTGTGCTGCGCGATCAGCGTGGAATCGTAGCCCAGTGCCTCGGCGGCAAGCACGAGGTCGCGATTGCGCTCCCACGATGCGTCATACGGCTCCTCCGGATCCTGATAGGCCGCGCGCGAACCATGGACCAGCGCCCAGATGCCAAAGCGAAGCGGTCGTGTCGACATGCCGTCTCTCCGATTTCCCTGACGTTACGTCGGCGTGTTTTCAAAGAAGCACGGCGACAGATCAAGCAGCGGCGCATCAAAAGATTTTCCTTGCCGCGCCGCGCGCGCCGATAAACCAGAAAACTCCGGACGCAGCGACAATTGGAATACGGCTCTATTTCTGTTCGAGAAAATTCGTGGGACAGTTTGCGCGACATGAACAACGCCTTCTTTCGTGCGGCGACGCGCCGTTCATCGAGAGAACGGCGAACCATGCCGCGCGCGATCAATGATGCTCGCGCGCAATGTTAGACGAGGACAGAACAGACTTGAGCAACCTCGAACAGGCTGCGTCATCGATCGCGTTTGATTCAACGCCGCGCAGCGTTCAAACGGCATCGCCGTCCCGGAAGCCACGAGTAGAGATCGGCCGGCGCGGCATGCTGCTGCTGTCGTGGCTCGCCCCGGTCGTGCTTCTGATCGTCTGGGAATTGCTGGCGCAGGCCGGCTGGCTCTCGCCGCAGGTGCTGCCGGCACCGAGCAAGGTCGTCCGGACGGCATTCAAGCTGGCGACGTCCGGAAGCCTGCTGAACGATCTCGGCGTCAGCCTGCTGCGCACAACGGCCGGTTTTGCGATCGGCGGCAGCGTCGGATTCGCGCTCGGCATCCTCGTGGGCTTCTCGCGGATCGCGGAGGCTGCCATCGACCGCAGCATCCAGATGATCCGCGCGATCCCGTTTCTCGCCGCGCTACCGCTGGTGATCGTCTGGCTCGGCGTCGGCGAAGCCCAGAAGATCTTCCTGGTCGCGCTCGGCGTCGCCTTCCCGATCTACATCAACACCACGCTGGGCATCCGGCAGGTCGACCCGAAGCTGCTCGAGCTCGGCCGCGTCCAGGGCCTCGGGACACTCGAGCTGATCCGGCGCGTCATCCTGCCCGGCGCCCTGCCATCGATCCTGACCGGTGTGCGCTATGCGCTGGCGACCGCGTGGCTGGCGCTGGTGGTCGCGGAGACCATCGGCGCCCAGTCCGGCATCGGCTTTCTCGCCATGGATGCGCGCGAGTTCCTGCGCACCGACGTGATCGTGCTGACGATCGTGATCTATGCGCTGATCGGCGTCGCCGCCGACGGCATCGCGCGCGCCCTGGAGCGGCGGCTATTGGCCTGGCATCCGAACTATGGAAGCGCGCGATGACGCTGCACGCCGTGCCCTCACCGGCCGCGATTGCGCCGGCCGTCGTGGTGACCGGACTGCATCGCGCCTATGGCAGTCGCGTGGTGATCGAGAACCTCAACCTGCGCATCGAGCGCGGCGAGTTCGTCGTCCTGCTCGGCGAAAGCGGCTGCGGCAAGACCACGCTGCTGCGGGCGCTGGCCGGCCTCGATGCGATCGACGGCGGGCGCATCACGGCACCGCGGCGGCCGGCCGTCGTTTTCCAGGAGCACCGGCTGCTGCCGTGGGACAGTCTGTGGCGCAACGTCTCGCTCGGCCTCAATGCGAGCGACGCCCGTCAGCGCGCCGCCACCGCGCTCACCGAGGTCGGACTCGGCGGCCGTCTCGATGACTGGCCGCGCAACCTCTCGGGCGGACAGGCGCAGCGCGTGGCGCTGGCGCGCGCGCTGGTGCAGGAACCCGAGTTGCTCTTGCTCGACGAGCCGTTCGCAGCGCTCGATGCGCTGACTCGCATTCGCATGCACGATCTGGTGCGCGAGCTGGTCGCCGTCCATCGCCCCGGCGTGCTCCTGGTCACCCACGACGTCGACGAGGCGATCGCGCTCGCCGACCGCATCCTGGTGATGCGCGAGGGCCGGATCGCGTTCGAGCATCCCATGAAACGTAACGGCGCAGCGCCGATCGCCCGCACCGACCTGCTGGCGGAGCTCGGCGTCGACACCTCTCACCCCATTCCTGCCTGAGGACCACTCAATGTCTATCCCCCGGTTCACCAACCCCACCCGTCGCAGCTTCCTTGGCGGCGCCGCCTTCGGCATCGGCGCGCTTGCCGGCTTTGACCTGTCCGAGCCGGCGCATGCGGCGACCGGCCGCGTCACCGACACGGTGCGTCTGACCTGGGGTTTGAGCGGCCTCAATCTGATCGCCAAGGAGCGCGGCGAGTTCGAGAAGCTGCTGGCCAGGGACGGCATCAAGGTCGAGTGGCTCGGGCCGTTCCCCAATCATGCGCCGACGCTGCAGGCTGTGACCGGCGGTAGCGCCGATTTCAGCTTCGGCGGCAGCACGACGCCGGCACTCGCCGCGATCATCGCCGGCTCGCCGCTGGTATTCACCCAATTCGTGGTCTATGAGCCGCGCACCACGGCGATCATCGCGCGGGATGACTCTGGCATAAACAAGGTCGAGGATCTCGTCGGCAAGTCGGTGGCGGTGAACCGTTCGGGTCTCGGCGAATTCCTGCTGGTTGCCGCGCTCGAGAAGCACAAGGTCGACCGCTCCAAGGTGACGTTCGTCTATCTCAACCCGCCGGACGCAGCGCCGGCGCTGGCCTCCGGGAAGGTCGACGCCTGGTCGATGTGGAGCCCGGGCGTCGATATCGCGCGGCTCGAATACAAGGCGCACGACATCTTCCTGGAAGGTCGCGATCTCGAGTTCCAGATCGACTACACGTCCTACCTGACCACCCGAAAATTTGCGACCGACAATCCTGCGCTGGTCCGGGCCGTCAACGACGCCTTCCGCGCCGAAGGCAAGTGGATCTCCGCGAACAGCAAGGATGCCGAATACATCGCGCAGAAGGCCGGCAAGTACAGCGACCAGGTCCGCGACCAGTTCATCGCGCTGAACCGGCAGTATCGCTACTTCGCCGCCAACGACGAAAACTTCCTCGCCGAGCTGCAAAGGGCCGCCGACTGGCTGGTCGCGCGCAAGGTGCTCCCGGAGCCGATCAAAGTCACCGACCACCTGGCCCAGCTCTGATCAGTAGCAGTCATATCAATCGACGCCATTTGGGTGATACCAATGAACAAGCCTCTGTCCGCCACCTCGCTGGAGCCTTCCGACCGCCTTCACAGCCGCGCACCCGATATCGACGCACTGCTCGGCCGCATCGCGGAAGGCGCCGCCGACCGCGAACGCGAGCGCGTCCTGCCGTTCGCGCAAGTCGATCTCATTCGCAAGGCCCGCCTCGGCGCGTTGCGGCTTCCGATCGAAGCCGGCGGCGCCGGCCTGTCGATTCGCGCATTGTTCGAGATCGTCATCAGTCTCGGCGAGGCCGACGCCAATGTCGCGCATATCCTGCGCAACCATTTCAGCGTCGTCGAACGCCTGGTGCGCCGGCCGAAGGACGATCAGCACAGGCAGTGGCAGAAGGCAGTTGCCGACGGCGCGATCATCGGGCTCGCGGCGACCGAGCTCGACACGCCGAAGGTCGGCAATGTCACGCCGAACACGACACTCACTGCCGACGGCGACGACTACCTGCTCAACGGCACGAAATACTATAGCACCGGCACACTGTATTCGGACTACGTCCTCATTCGCACCGCCGACACATCCGCCACCAATGCTGCCGTGCTGATTCCGGTGAACCGCGAGGGCATTGAGCTGATCGACGACTGGGACGGTCTCGGGCAGCGGCTGACGGCGACCGGCACCACCCACTTCCGCAACGTGCGCGTCAAGCGCCAGGAGGTCGTGTTCGATGCACCGGATACCGGCTACGGCATTCCCTACTCCAACACATTTGCCCAGCTGTTCCTGACTGCGATCAATGCCGGCATCGCGCGCGCCGTGCTGCGCGACGCCAGCGCCCTGGTGCGGACCCGCAAGCGGACGTTCTATTACGCGCCGAGTGAGGTGCCAGTGGACGACCCGCTGCTGCAACAGACCGTCGGCCAGATCGCCAGCGGCGCATTCGCCGCCGAGACCGTGGTGCTTGCGGCCGCGGAGGCGCTCCATGCCGCCACCGACGCTTTCGATGCAGGCGACGAAAACGCCGTCGAGGCCGCGCACAAGGCCGCGCTGCTGTCGGCCAAGGCCAAGATCGTTGCGGACGATTTCGCGATCCGGAGCGGCAGCCTGCTGTTCGACGTCGGCGGTGCATCGGCCACCAAGAAGGCGACCAATTTCGACCGCCACTGGCGCAACGCGCGCACCCTGGCGTCGCACAATCCAAACACCTTCAAGGCGCGCTCGATCGGACAATACGAGATCAGCGGCACGCCGCTACCCGCCAAGGGCTTCTTCTAGAGCCCCACTCCGATCGAATCGGAACGGAGCTCTGGATTGTTGTTTTGATGCGTTTTCTCACGCGAACCGGTATCCACTTCGCTCGAAAACGCTCTGGCGAGGTCCAATCCGGCGAGGCAAAGCAAGGGAGAATCCCGATGAGCAAGCCGGATATTCATCTTGTGGACGCCGACCACGAGATCGAGCGTCAATTTCGCCTTGTCATGCGCCGCCTCCCGGGCGGCGTTTGCATCATCACCGCAGGACAGGGTGAGGACATCACCGGCATGACGGTGACCTCGCTGACGTCGCTCAGCGCCAGCCCACCCCGGCTGCTGGTCAGCATCAACCGGCAGGCATCGTCCTTCGCACCGATCGCCCGCCATCGGCTGTTCGGCGTCAACATCCTCGGCTCCGACCAGCAGGCCCTGGCCGAGCGCTTCAGCAATGGCCGGCTGAAAGGCAGGGAACGCTTCGAGGGCACCGATTGGACCCATGGAGCCTCGGGCGTGCCGTTGCTGCAGCGGTCGCTTGCGATGATCGAATGCCAGGTCGAGGAGATCATCGAGCGGCATTCCCATGGCATCATCGTGGGCCGCCTCGCCAGCATGGAATTGTCGCATCGGCTGTCCGGCCTCACTTACTGGAATGGACAGTATGTCCAGATCGATCACGAGGCCGATCTCGACCTATTGGCCGAAGTCAGCATTCCTCTGGCGCATGTCCGTTAGAACAGAGAAAGGGTGCAGCATGAAACGCGAATTGCCGCCAGCATCGCCTCCGTCAACGGCCGGCGCGGTCAGCAGACCACCGGGCCGCTGGCAGCTCGACCGGATCGTGGCCGAGCTGCGCACCTCCCGCGAGGAGACCCATAGCATCCGGCGCGACGGCGAGGCACGCCGCGCGCCCTCGCGGGACGCGCTGGAGGCGATCCTCGACGGCCTCACCGAGGCGCTGTTTCCGCGCCACTACGGCCAATCGGACCTCGACGGCGAGAACATCGACTATTTCGTCGGCAATACGCTGAGCACAGCATTGGATTCGCTCAGCGCGCAGATCCATCGCAGCGCGCTGTTCGTTGGCGACGAGCTGGAGCCGGGCTTTGGGCACGAAGAGGCGATCGAGCTGACACGCGCATTCGCGACCCAACTGCCGTCGGTCCGCGGACTTCTGATCAACGATCTGCGGGCGGCATTCGTTGGAGATCCGGCGGCGCAGAATTTTCCCGAGATCCTGATCGGCTATCCGGGGATGGCCGCCATCATCCACCATCGCCTTGCGCATCTGCTCTACCAGATCGGCGCGCGGCTGGTGGCTCGCCTGATGTCGGAGATCGCCCACACAAGGACCGGCATCGATATCCATCCCGGCGCCCGGATCGGCTCCGGATTCTTCATCGATCACGGAACCGGCGTCGTGATCGGCGAAACCGCCATCATCGGCAACAACGTCCGGATCTATCAGGCGGTCACGCTCGGCGCGCGGCATTTCCCGACCGACGACGAGGGCCATGTGATCAAGGGCGACGCCCGCCATCCGATCGTCGAGGATGACGTCGTGATCTACGCCGGCGCAACCATACTCGGCCGGATCACGATCGGCCGCGGGTCGACCATCGGCGGCAACGTCTGGCTGACCAAGGACGTGCCGCCGAACAGCATTGTGACGCAGGCCACCGCACGAAACAGCCCGAGCGGCGCCTGAACCACGATCTCATCACGCCGCAACCTGTGCCTTCCATCGCATCAAGCGCCGTTCCAACGCCTCCAGGACCGCATTGAATGCCAACCCGATCACGGTGATCCCGATTATGCCGAAATACATCTGCGGGATCAGGAAGCTGTACTGGCTGTTGATGATGAGATAGCCGAGACCGGCCTTGGCGCCGACCATCTCGGATGCGACCAGCACCAGCATGGCTGACGCACTGGCGAGGCGAATGCCGACAAAGATCGTCGGAAGCGCCGCCGGAAGGATCACCTTGCGGAACAGCTGCTGCGGGGTCGCGCCCATGGTCCGCGCCGACTTGATCAAGAGCGGATCGACCTGCTTCACCGCGGCGATGGTGTTGAGCAGGAGCGGCCATGCGCAGCTATAGACCACCATCGTGACCTTCGAGAGCTCGCCGATGCCAAGCAGCAGGATGAACGCCGGCAACAGCGCGAGCGGCGCGGTATTGCGGCAAATCTCGATGAACTGGTTCAGCAGATCGCCGAGCCTTGTGTACCAGCCGACGGCCAGCCCGAGCGGGACGAACAACACGACCGACACCAGAAACCCGCTCAGGGCGCGGAGCAGGCTCGCGGAGGCGTCGTCATAGAGCTCGCCGGTTTGCGCGAGCTGCCAGCCTGCGGCGATGACATCAAAGAATGGCGGCAGAAACACCGCGTCGATCAAGCCGAGCCTCGGCGCGGCCTCCCAGATCGCCAGAAGGGCGATCAGCAGCAGGGAGCGGCGTCCGAAAGCTACCAGACCGCGGGTCGCGGCGCGGACCGCGCTCACTAGCGGTGACCGCGCCGCCACCGCTTGCTCGTCTCGCCGTCCATGCGCGAGCTCCAGCAATGTCAGCATCTCCAGGCTAGACATGAGCGACTTCCTTTACTTCACGCTCGACACGGCCTGCGCTGACCCTGCCCGCCGATTGCCCCAGCTGCGCTTTCTGCACTTCCTCGCGGAGCAGGCTCCAGATCTCATGGCGCACGCGGCCGAATTCCGGCAGCGAGCGCACATCCTCGGCTTCGCTGCGCAAGGCCGCGGGGATGTCGACAATCTCCTTGATCCGCCCCGGACGGGACGTCATGACCGCCACGCGCTGACCGAGCACGACCGCCTCGTCGATGCCGTGGGTGATGAAGATGATGGTCTTGCCGGTGGCCCGCCAGATCCGCAGCAGCTCGCCCTGCAACGTTTCGCGCGTCTGGGCATCGAGCGCAGCGAACGGCTCGTCCATCAGCAGCACCTCCGGATCATAGGCAAGGCTGCGCGCGATCGCGACGCGCTGCTTCATGCCGCCGGAGAGTTCATGCGGATAACGGTCAGCAAAACCCGATAACCCGACCAAGTCGAGGAAGTGCCGCGCGATCTCACCGCGTTGTTTCGGCTTGAGGCCGGCGATATCGAGCCCGAACTCCACATTCTGCGCGGCCGTGCGCCACGGAAACAGCGCGTACTGCTGGAACACGACGCCGCGGTCGCGTCCGGGTCCGACGATCGGCCGGCCGTCGAGCAGAATGCGGCCGCTGGTCGGCGTCGCGAGCCCGCCGAGCAGATCGAGCAATGTCGACTTGCCGCAACCGCTTGGACCGACCAGGGCGAGGAATTCGCCGGCGCGGACGTCGAACGTGATGTCCTCGAGCGCGGTGAAATAGCCCGCCGGCCGGCCCCCTTCGCCTCGCGTGACGAACTCCTTGCGGACCTTGTCAAAGCTGATCTTGACCGACGTCATCGCGCCTCCGCCGTCTTTCCGGGACGGAAATAGTTGAACTCGTTGGTGTAGGTGTCCGAGGCCTTGATCTGGCCCGGTTTGAGCAGGCCATCCTTGACCAGCCAGTCGACCCAGACCTGCAGCTCGGCATCCGAGATCACGCCGCCCTTGGACGCGACGCCGGTGCTCTTCCAGTACTTGATCGAGGAGGCATCCTCGTTGCGCTTGCGCTCCGCAATGATCCGGTCGAAGCGGGCCCGCACTTCATCGGGCGGCGTCGTCTGCGCCCACTGGATGGCGCGCGAGATCCCCTCAACCAGCTTGCGGGCGGTGTTCGGATTGTCCTTGATGAACTTCTCCCGCAGCACATAGGCACCGCCGGTGAACTGTCCGAACAGATCGGTATCGTTGAAGAGCGAGCGGATCCCGCCACGCTCCAGCGCCTTGTCGCGCAACACGCCGCTGAGCGCGCTCACCTCGACCTGCCCTTGCCGCAGCGCCTGCTCGCCGGTGACGGGTGGGACCGCCACCAATGTCACCTGCTTGGCCTCGCCGGCGCTAAGGCCGTTGCGCGCCAGATACTCACGCAGCACGAACTCCAGATGAGCGCCAAGCGTATTGACCGCGACCTTCTTGCCGATCAGGTCGCGGGCCGTCTTGATCGGACTGTCGTCCTTCACAAAGTAGCCGTAGTAGGTATTGGAGTCGGAACCGTAGTAGCCGACCACCGCCTTGATCGGCGCCTTGGCCGCGATCAGCTTGATGATCGCACCATAGAAAGCGCCGCCGACGTCGATGTCGCCGGTGACGACGGTCTGAATGTCCTGCGGCCCGCTGATGGTGTTGCCGACCCATTTGAGCTTGAGCGGCGCGAGGTAGCCGAGGTCCTCGGCGAGCTCGGTGAACGTCACCTGCCCGGCCCAGCCTTGATAACGGATCTCGGTCTTATCGAGCGGTGGCTCGGCGAAGGCCGAAGCGATCAGGCCCAACGCAAAGACGCCGGCCAGCAGCAATCGCGCCGCCCGGCGCGCAGCGGCTCGCCGCGCGCGCAGAATTCGAATGATGGCATTCATTGTGTTGCTCCAATAGGCGACATGCTCAGGCTGCCTTCGCCGCTTGCGGCTTCGGCGATTTGATCCGCGTCACGCTGTGGCGGCCGTCGACGCTGACCGGAACCTCGCCGTCGATGGTGGCGCGGCGCACCACACGATGCTGATCGCCGTAGTCATTGACGGCGTAGTGCTGGGTCGCGCGATTGTCCCAGATCGCGACGTCTCCGGCCCGCCAGCTCCAGCGCACGGTATTCTCCGGAGCCGTGATGTGGGACTGGAACAGATCGAACAGCTTCTGGCCGTCATATTTCGGCAGGCCGACAAAGCGCTGGACGAAATTGCCGAGCACCAGCGTGTGCTCGCCCGTTTCGGGATGGACGCGCACGACCGGATGCTCGGTCTCATAGATCGTCCCGGTGAATACCTCGTCGAAATGCTTTCTGTCGGCGTCGGTGGCGCGAGACTTCACCGCGTAATCATAGGCATTGCTGTGAACCGCCCAGAGCTCGTCGGCGAGCTTGCGCAACGGCGGAGGCAGATCGAGATAGGCGGCCCGCCGTGTTGGACCAGACGGTGTCACCGCCATAGGGCGGGATCACCACACCGCGCAGCACCGAGATCTTCGGATAGGCATCGACGAACGTGACGTCGCTATGCCATTGGTCCGCGCGGCCGCCACCACGCCCCGAGTCCAGCTCGAGGATCGACGACGTACCCTTGCTCGGGCCGATGGTCGGATGCGGCACCAGTTTGCCGAGCCTAACCGCGAAGCGCTCCTGCTCGGCGTCGTCGAGGTGCTCCTGGTCGCGGAAGAAGATCACCTTGTGCTCGAGCAGCACCTGGTTGACAGCACGGATGACCGCGTCGGGAAGGTCACCCGACAGCTTCACATTCTTGATCTCGGCACCAAGCCGGGCGGCACGCTTGACGATGTCGGCGCGCGGAATGACGTTGTCGATGGTGGTCGTCTTGCTCATGATGTTGGTCTCGTCGCCGCGATCCCCTGGACAAGGCTCCGCCATGCGCCGGTCGCGGAAACGACGGCGGAGATCAATGATGTGGTCGTGATCCTCGCTATTCCGCCGCGACGGGCTGCGGCGGTCGCCAGACAGCCGGTGCATAGAGCTCGGCGGTGAAATCCTCCGCGATCTCTCCGTTGATGCGCGCCTCGTGAGATGCAAGGTCGGCCAGGAACAGATCGCGGCTGACCCTGGCCGTGATCCCCGGAATGTCGCGCTTGAAGCTTGGAACGTCGCCGATCGGCAGGCCGAAGCTGACAAATGCTGCCGGGTTGAAGACGTGAATGTCCTTCAGATACGGCGCGCGGCCCGGAACTTTCTCCAGATACTCGTGCCCGGACCCGAGATAAGGATAGGCCGCCAGGCGATCGTCCTTTTCGTCGTCAGGCGGCACGAAGCGATCTCGCCACAGCAGGATTTCGTCGGCGAAATCGCCGAGCTCTGACTGCGCGCCCAGATCGACGGAATAGCCAGTTCCCGCAATCGCGAAATCGAACGCGAACTCGCCCTGCGGAGTGATGGCGACCGGCCGCACCCCCTTCAATTGCGCCGAGGTCCAGGGTGCGCCCAGGTGCAGATGAAAATTGGGGAAGGCTACCGCGCGCGAGATCGCATCCGGCGGCGGGGTCGACCCAGCCTGCCTGAACCGAATCGCTTGATGCCAGCGCACCGCGTCGGGCAAGCTGCCATAGTTGTCATAGGCTCCCGGGTAGCCGCGGATCCGAATGACCGGCAACGCGGCCAAGGTTTCCCGGCGTGCAAACAGATGAACATCACGCGCTCCGGCCTCAAGGGCTGCGGCCGCCGCATCGAAGGCCGACGCAGCACTCCCGATCACCGCAACGGAAAGACCTCGCAGCGTCCTGAAATCGATCTTCTCCGATGTATGCGCACGGAATCGTTTCGGCAGGACACGCAGCGCGTCGGGGACATAAGCGCCCCCGCTACCCGCAAAGCCGGTTGCGAGCACCAGCTTGCGCGTGGTCTCGATGGTCGTGACCCTGCTCCGCTCCAGATGTAACCGCAAATGATCGGCTGCGGGCTCGATGCGGAGCAGCCGCGTACCGTAACGAATGCCGGCGCCTGTCACGCGGCGATACCAGTCGAGATAGGCCGCCCAGTCGAGCCGCGGAATCCGATCGAGCGCGTCGAAGGCCGCCGCGCCATGGCGCGTTTCATACCATGCTTGGAAACCGAGACCGGGCAGACCGAGCTCCGGACCTGGAAGCGTCTTCGGAGTGCGAAGCTTGTGCATTCGCGCGCTCGTCAGCCACACGCCGGCATTGCTGGCGTCGGCGGCGGCGTCGATCACCGAGACCTTGCCGATCCCGGCGCGCCGAAACGCAAACGCGAAGGCCGCGCCGGACTGGCCACCGCCGACCACGACGACGTTGTGATCGATTCCGTCGCGATCAGGCACCCAGTTCTGTGGGTCGACCCCGATCAGCCGGAGGGCCTCGCGGGCGACGCTGTCGGGATCGGATTGCGGCATGAATGACCACCTCGCTTTGACGTTACAAATCGTAAAAGCGATCGACATTCAGTCAATGAAACGAAACCAGCTTTGTTTTTGATAGCAGGCAATGTTCGCGTCGTGGACAACGCGGGCATTGAAATATTTGCGATGATCGCCGCCTGACCGATCATCTCATGTGCATTGCGACGTGCGGGATCGGCGCGATCGATCGGGAGAACTTCCCAAATCATACGTCGCCGGGATCGGCGCGATCGCAGTCATCTCCGGTGAACGACGAACTCGTCACGTTCATGCTCGCTTGCCGCGCAACAACGCAAATTCATTTCACCGCCGCCGACATAGAGTCTGACGCAGCGCACGCGCCTGACGTCGACGCGCGGCGAGCAACGATGGATCTCTCGAAATGCCGCGAACTGCCGGCAACATCAGCCTTGAACACGATACCCCGGAGCTCGCCCGCTCCTATGATGAAGCGGGACTCGTTCAATTTCGCCACGGCAAGTTCCTGATCGGGCCGCTCGCCATCAAGACCGGCGAGCACGTGCTCGACATCGGGACGGGAACCGGCCGGCTTGCGGAATTCGTCGCCGGACTGGTCGGTCCGGACGGCCGCGTGATCGGTATCGATCCACTTGCCGGCCGCATCGAAATTGCGCGCCTTCGGCAGGGGGATAACCTCCAGTTCGCCACCGGGCGCGCCGAAGAACTGTCGCGCTTCGACGACGCGCAGTTCGACGCAGTCTATCTCAATAGCGTCTTCCATTGGATCTCCGACAAGGATCGCGCGCTGCGGGAGGTCCGGCGCGTGCTCAAGCCCGGCGGCCGCCTCGGATTGAATGTGCAGGATCCGTCCAGGCCGCACCAGTCGCGCCTGCTGCTTCGTCGCGCCATCATCGAGGCGGGTCTTGCCGGCGATCGCCAGGACTCGAACCCGGTGCTCGGATCGACCGACGAGGAGCTCAAATCGCTGTTCGCGGCACACGGCTTCGCCGGCTACCGCAGCGAGCTGCGCGCGCTGATCGATATCCACGACGATGCGGCATCGCTGCTGCAGTGGTCGGAAGCGAGCGCATTCGGAAATTTCCTCGAAGCGTTCACCCCTCACGAGCGCGAACTGGTGCGCCGCACCTTCGCGCGCCTTGTCGAAGAACAGCGCACGCCCGAAGGTTTGAAGCTGGAGCGCTACCTGCGCTTCGCGTTTGCGCACAAGGCGCCGTCCCACCAATAATAATCAGCAAAACTCACGAGATCCGAGATGAGCAAACGACAGCTTTCCCTTAACCTCTTTATTTATCCCGGCGGCCATCACGAGGCGGCGTGGCGCTACCAGGGGTCTGCGGCGGATCGCATCCTTGACGTCAGCTATTACCAGGAGCTGGCGCAGCGTGCCGAGGCGCAGAAATTCGACGCGATCTTCTTCGCCGACGGTCCCGCGCTCGCCGACAATGTTCGCTACGCACAACGCTTCCGGTTCGAGCCGATCACCTGGCTGGCCGCGATCGCCGTCGCCACGAAACGGATCGGCCTGATCGCGACCGCGTCGACGACCTATACCGAGCCTTATAATCTGGCCCGCCTGTTCGCGTCACTCGATCACCTCAGCGGCGGCCGGGCCGGCTGGAACATCGTCACGACCAGCACGGCACAGGCGGCGCAGAACTTTGGCTTGCCCGAGCATCCACCTCACCACGAACGCTACGAGCGGGCGCGGGAATATATCGATGTCATCACGCGGCTGTGGGACAGCTGGGAAGACGACGCCGTGGTGAACGACCCCGCATCCGGCATTTTCGCCGATACGGGAAAGATCCATCCGATCGATCACGTCGGAAAGCACTTCCGGGTACGCGGCCCGCTCAACATCTCGCGGACGCCGCAGGGACGGCCGGTCTATGTCCAGGCGGGTTCGTCTGATGACGGACGCGCCTTTGCCGCGCGCTATGCCGAAGCGATCTTCACCGCGCATCAGACGCTGGCGAGCGCCCAGGAGTTTTATGCGGACATCAAGCGGCAGGCACGCGCGTTCGACCGCAGCCCCGATCAGGTCAGGATCCTGCCGGGCATCAGTCCGTTCATCGCTAGCACGCAGGCCGAAGCCGACCTGTTGCAGGACGAGTTTAACGAGCTGATCCAGCCGGAATACTCGTTGACCCAACTTCGCCAGATGATCGGGCTCGACCTCTCCGGCTTCGACCTCGACGGTCCCTTTCCGCGCCACCTGATCGACACCGGCAGCGCCCGCGGGGTCGCCAGCCGTTTCAAGCTCGTGGTCGACATCGTCGATCGCGAGCAGCCGACCATCCGCCAGCTCGTGCAGCGTCTCGCCGGGGCGCGCGGCCACTGGGTGATCGCGGGCCCGCCGGAGAAGATCGCCGACAACATCCAGACTTGGTTCGACAATGGCGCGGCCGACGGCTTCAACGTGATGCCGCCCTGGCTACCCGGCGGGTTCGATATCTTCGCCGAGCAGGTCGTGCCGATCCTGCGCAAGCGCGGCCTGTTCCGCGACGAGTACAGCGGCACGACGCTGCGTGACCATTACGGACTGAGCCGGCCGCAAAGCGTGTTTTCCGGATCGATCAAGGCGATCGCCTGACGTGATCGAAACCGCCGACCCCGCGTCGGCCGGATCGCTATTTGCCCACAGCCTGAGGATTTGAGAGTTCAATGACCACTGCGCGCGTCCTGCTCGTTTCGACCCTGCTCATTCTCGGTGCTCTGACCGGCGCCGCCCTGCACGCGGAGACATCAGCCAAATCCGATCTGAAAGTCGGCTTCGTGCCGGGCCCCTACATCGACGAATTCAAGGTTGGCGTCGCGCCGGAACTCGAGAAGAAGGGCTACCGTATCCGCTATGTCGAGTTTTCGACCGGGCTGGAAGCCAATAATGCAGTGTTCAAGGGCGAGATCGACGCCAACGTCATGCAGCACACGATCTTCCTGAACTCGTACAACGAGCGGCAGCAAACCGACCTCGTCGGCATCGTCCACGTCCCGACGCCCCCGATGGGGCTTTACTCGAAGAAGCACCCGGTCGGCTCGCCGATCAAGCCCGGTTCGACCGTGGCCGTGCCCAACGATCCCGTCAATCTGCAGCGTGCGCTCTGGATCCTGCGCGATCTCGGCCTCGTCGAGATTCGCGACTCCAAGCCGGTCGATGTCAGCGAACTCGACGTGATCAAGAACCCCGGCGGCATCAAGATCGTGCCGCTGGAAGCGGCACAGGCGCCGCGCGCGCTCGATGACGTTGATTTCGCCGCCATCCAGGGCAACTTCGCGATCTACAGCGGCTTGAAGCTGACCAATGCATTCGCCCTGGAGAAGATGACAACGCCCTATATCAATGTGGTCGCGGTGAAGCAGGCCAATGCGGGCTCGCCGTGGGCGCAGGACATCGTCGCCGGCTACAAATCACAGACGTTCAAGACCACGATCCTGTCCGACCGCTTCTATGACGGGTTTACCTTGCCGGATTACCTGAAGCGCTAGACCCAGCCACCATCAACGATGTGGCTCTGGTTGGTGCAGGCACCGCTGTCATCGGCGGCGAAGAACAGCACGACGCGGGCGATATCATCAGGCACGAGCTTGCGCTTGAGGCATTGGCGCTGCATCAGTTCGGCCACGCCTTCAGACGTCAACCACAGATCCTGCTGCCGCTGGGTCATGATCCATCCGGGCAGGATGGAATTGACCCGTATGTTGTGCGGCCCGAGATCGCGGGCTAGCGCCCGGGTGAGGCCCTGAACGGCTGATTTGGCCGTTGTGTAGCAGGGCATGTTGCCCTGGCCGATCACCCAGCTCACCGAGCCGATGTTGACGATCGAACCGCCCCCTGCCTGCTTCATGTCCGGCGCGACCGCCTGAGCGCTGAAGAACTGGTGCTTCAGGTTGACGGCGATCCGCTCGTCCCAGAATTCCGGTGTGACGTCCTCGATCGCGTGACGATCATCGCGGGCCGCATTGTTGACCAGGATGGTGACCGGCCCGAGCGCCTCGCGGATGCCGGCGACCGCGCGCCGCAGCGCACCGATGTCGCGCAGATCGGCATGTTCGAAGTGCACGCGGGCTTGTGCCCCGAGATCGGACAGTAGCTGCTCCGACGACGTCAGATCGATATCGATGAATCCGACCTGCGCGCCCTGGCCGATGAACCGGCGGACGATCGCCTCGCCGATGCCGGAACCGCCGCCGGTGATCAGTACGGTCCGGTCCTTGAGACTTGGATAGATGGCGCCCTGCATTGGCATCCTCTCGATTTTGGCGCCTGAAGGGCGTCGATTGCGTTGCTGCGGCTCAGGCAAAGGGGCCACAGATTCCGAGGTCACTCGGTAGTCTCCATGAGGCTGCGGTCCACGACCCGCAGCGTCCGCCGCACCATGCCGTCGACGATGGTCGCCGACTCGCTTGGACGCACATATATCGCCGTGGACTTGAGCAGCCACGGCAGCACCGCCTGGTCGAGCCTCTCCTCATAGGCACCGCGCATCATGTCGAATGCCTGCAGGCCAGGACCTGCGAGGATGACGTGATGCGGGCGCAGCACCGATATCGTCGTGGCGACCGCTTCGGCAAGCGCGTGACCCGCCTGCTGGAACAAGTGCTCGAGACGGGAATCGCCGCTCCGCGCCCGATCGCGCAACAGAGCCATCTGCGCCTCGGACGGTTGCTGCGACGCCGCCGGCGGCAGGTCGAGAAAGGTGCGGGCATCGCGGTAAAGCGCATAGTCGGCAAGATGGGCCTCGATGCAGCCGCGCTGACCGCAGCGGCATTGCGGGCCGTTCAGCGCCAATTTGACATGACCGATCTCACTGCCAGCGCCGGCACCCCAGCGCGCTTCACCGTCGACAATGATGCCCATGCCGACACCGTGGCCCACCATGATCGTGGCCGTGAGGCCCTGCGCCAGTGCCGGTTCGGCGGCAGCGAGGGACAGCGCGACCGCGACCGCGTCGTTCGCCATCACGACTTCGACAGCGAACGCCTGGTGGATCGGCTTGGCAAGATCGACGTCGGTGATCGACAGCGCCGGGCTCCAAAGATGCCGGCCGGTATCGCCGTCGACGATGCCCTGCAGCGCTATTCCGATTCCGAGCAAGCGATGTCGCGGCGTGGCGGTCGCCTCAAGCATGGCGTCGATCTGTGCGATCACGAGCTCGCATAGTGCGCTTGCATCGAGCGCGCGCGTCGCCAGTTCAAGTCGCGATTGCGCGAGGGCGGAGCCGCTGAAATCGGCGATCAGTGTCTCGACCAGATTCATGCGCAGCGAGACCGCGATGATGCGGCCAAATTCGGGATTCAGGGTCAGCAGGACTGCTGGCCGGCCGCGGCGACGGCCACCATCCGCGTCCTCTTCGTCGGCGTCGTCGGGCCACAGCGTCGCCGCATCTGTCTCGGCTTCGCACAGCAGGTCCTCCGCCATCAGCTTCGACGTGATGGCCGAAATGGCGGGGAAGCTCAGGCCCGTGCTGCGTGCGAGCTCGACCCGCGGCAACGGCCCCTGGCGTCGCAGTACCTCGACGAGACGGCCGGGGTTCGATCCGCGGGCCAGGCTCGAAGCACGTCTCAACGGCTCTGGCTGTTCGTTCATATTGCGCTTCTTAATTCGCTTGATGAAATTATTCAACGCAGGCTACTCGTTTTCGGGTCAAAAATCGCGGATAGCGACTGAAAAACATCACTCCCATACTTTTATTGGCCGAAGGCGTGATCATGATCATCCTTGACTGGACATTTTGTCGCGCTAATTTATTAGTTACGTGAATAAAATAAGGCGTGAAAAGCGCCCGGCGTGAAATCCCCTCACCGGTGGTGTCGACAGGGAGGTGCATATGAATGTCTCAACCAGAAAATTGATCGTGCCGCTCATGGCGGGCGCTGCCGCGCTCGCCATGGCGACGGGGGTAGCACAGGCACAGCAGAAAAAGACCATCGCGCTGGTGACCAATGTCGCGGCCGACTTCTGGACCATCGCGGGCCGTGGGCTTGAGAAGGCGCAGAAGGAGCACCCGGACTACAATATCGAATTGATCGTCACCAATGAAGGGACGGCGGCGGGCCAGCGGCGCGAACTGGACGATCTGCTGGTGCGCGGCGTCGCCGGCATCTCGATCTCGGTCGACGATGCACCGCATGCAACCGAAGAACTTAACAAGGTTGCCGCCAAGACCGTGCTGATCACCACGGACAGCGACGCGCCGCAGAGCAATCGCCTCGCCTATATCGGCACCGACAACGTCGCGGCGGGGCGACAGGCCGGCGAGGAGATCAAGAAGGCGCTGCCGAACGGCGGCAAGATCGCACTGTTCGTCGGAACGATGGACGCCGACAACGCCCGCGAGCGGGTGCAGGGCATCAAGGAAGCGATCGCCGGCACCAAGGTCGAACTGGTCGACGTGTTCACCGACCAGGTGGACTTCGCCAAGGCCAAGGCGAACATGGAGAACGTGCTCGTCAAATATCCCGACATCGCGCTGCTGTCCGGCCTATGGAGCTACGAGACGCCGCTGATCTATGACGCGGTGAAGGCCGCAGGCAAGCCCGGCAAGGTCAAGATCGTCGGCTTCGACGAGGACCAGCGGACGCTGCGCGGCATTTCCGACGGCACGATCGAATCCACGGTCGTGCAGCAGCCCTACGAGTTCGGCTATCTCTCCGCCACCAACATCATCAAGACGCTGAACGGTGACAAGTCCTGGATTCCGAAGGACAGCAAGTTGATCGTGCCGACCAAGGTGATCAGCAAGACCAACGTCGCGGAGTTCGCCGCACATCTGAAGGAACTACTCAAGAAGTAACTTCAGTCGGCTTCAACGCCCGGCCGCCACAGGCCGCCGGGCGTTGTGCAGGAGGACATGCCGAATGGCGGAAACGCTGCTGGAACTCAGCGGAATCAGCAAGACCTATCCCGGCGTCAGGGCGCTCGACGACGTCAATTTGCGCGTCAATCGCGGCGAGGTGCTGGGCCTGATCGGCGAGAACGGCGCCGGCAAATCGACGCTGATGCGCGTGCTGGCCGGCGTGATCGCGCCGAGCACCGGCGTGATCCGCATCGGCGGCACCGAGCACGCCCGGATGACGGTGACCGAGGCGACGCGATGTGGCATCGCCTTCGTGCACCAGGAACTGAACCTGTTCGAGAATCTCGACGTCGCGACCAATGTCTTCATCGGACGCGAGAAGCTGGCCGGCGGCCCGCTGAAGCTGGTGGACAATGTGCAGATGCACGCCCGCGTGATGCCGCTGCTGGAACGGCTGGGCGCCGATTTCACGCCGGGCACGCTGGTCGAGAATTTGTCGATCGCGGAGCGCCAGATGGTGGAGATCGCCAAGGCGCTCTCGATCGACGCCCGCGTCATCATCATGGACGAACCGACCTCCAGCCTGACGATTTCGGAGACGGAACGGCTGCTCGAGATGATCGCCGACCTGAAGACGCACGGCATCTCGGTGATCTACATCTCTCACCGGCTCGGCGAGATCATGAGCTGCGCCGATCGCGTCGTGGTGCTGCGCGACGGGCGCACGGTGGGGGAATTGGCGCGCGACGAGCTCAGCCACGCCGCCATGATCCGGCTGATGATCGGCCGCGACCTGAAGGCGCTATATACACCGCCGTCCTGCACGCCGCAGCCGGGCGGCTGCGATATCGCCGGCGTCGTGACCACTGCCTTTCCCGACCGGCAGATCAATCTGTCGGTGCGGCGCGGCGAGATCCTCGGCCTCGCCGGGCTCGTCGGCGCCGGCCGCACCTCGCTTGCCCGCGCGGTGTTCGGCGTCGATCCGCTGCTGGGCGGCGAGATCCGGATCGACAACGCCCCGGTCGGCGTCGCCTCGCCGCGTGACGCGATCAGGCAAGGGATCTACCTGGTGCCGGAGGATCGCAAGAAATCCGGTCTGGTGCTGGAACTGCCGATCCGAGAGAACATGACGCTCGCGAGCCTGCTGGATCATGCGCGGATGTGGCTGGTCAACGGCGCGGCCGAGCGCAGAATCGCCAAAGACCAGGCCAGGCGGCTGTCCATCAAGGCGCCGAGCATCGACATCGAAGCCGTGACGCTCTCCGGCGGCAACCAGCAGAAGGTGGTGCTGGGCAAGTGGCTCTCCATGCAGCCGCGCGTGATGTTCTTCGACGAGCCGACCCGCGGCATCGATGTCGGCGCCAAGAGCGAGATCTACGCGCTGATGCGCAGCCTCGCCGACCAGGGCGTCGCGATCGTGATGATCTCCTCGGACATGGAGGAAGTGATCGGCGTCTCCGACCGGGTGGCGGTGATGCATGAAGGCAGTGTCAGCGGCGTGATCGAGCGCGACCAGTTCAGCGAATACAACGTGTTGAGGCTGGCGGTCGGCCAGGCGCTCGAAACCATGGAGGCCGCTGCGCCATGATGAAGAAGGAACTCGGCCTATTCTTGCTGCTGGCGGTGATCTCCGCCATCACCGCCGCGATCAATCCGGCCTTCCTGTCGTTCGTGAATCTGCTGAACATGGCCAATCTGGTCGGCCTGTTCGGCGTGTTCGCGCTGGGTGAAGGCCTCGTCATCATCACCGGCGGCATCGATCTTTCGCTCGGCTCGATGTTCGCGCTGCTCGGCGTCATCTTCATCGACCTGCTGACGACCTATCAGGTGCCCTGGCCGTTCGCGCTGCTGCTGGTCCTGATGGGCGGGCTTGCGCTGGGCGGCATCCAGGGCTTCCTGATCACGCGGCTGAAAATGCAGCCCTTCATCGTAACGCTGTGCGGCCTGCTGATCTATCGCGGCGCCGCGCGCTATTACACCAGCGATTCGACACGCGGCTTCGGCTACGGTGACGAGGCGAGCACGCTGAGCAACATCGCCTCCGGTAATATTGCGGGCATCCCGAACACCTTCATCTTCCTGACCATCCTTGCGCTGATCCTCGGCGTGCTGCTGCACCGCTCGGTCTACGGGCGCTGGCTTTATGCCGTGGGCAAGAACGAGGAAGCGGCGCGCTTCTCCGGCATCAACACCAATCTCGTGATCGCCACCGCCTATGTCATCAGCGGCGGGCTCGCCGGCGTCTCGACCGTGATGTTTGTGTTCTACACCAACTCGGTCTCTCCGAGTTCCTTCGGCAACTTCTACGAACTCTATGCGATCGCGGCGGCCGTCCTCGGCGGCTGCAGCCTGCGCGGCGGCGAGGGCTCCATTCTGGGCATCGTGCTCGGGACGGCGTTGCTGCAGGTGCTGCAGAACCTCGTGAACATCCTCGGCATTCCCAATTCGCTGAACTTCGCGGTGATGGGGACCGTGATCCTGATCGGTGTGCTGGCGGATCAGCAATTGCAGGCCCGTCGACGGCGCAAGGCCGCGCTCGCAGGCCTCGCCCGCACTGCACCAAGATCGAAGGAAAGCACAATTCTGCAAGGCGCAGCTTCGCATAGCGCGGCTGCGTTGCCGACGACGACGGGCGATCAGGCATGACAACTCGAAAAGGAAGAAACCGGACCGGGAATATGGTCGCGGTGGCTTGAGTAGAGGAACGAGGGGAAGGAGTTCGAGGCGCAAGATCGATCAAGCTCGCGGCGCTCGTATCCAATTTGGCGCAGCAAGCCTGGCCCAGTGAGCCGCAGGCAGACCCTCGCGACCGTCTCGGAGGGCTTTGCGTGCGCACATTCTATCTCTGATTGATAGAGCGATGAATTGAAACTATCGCGTTCCCCGCTGAAGGGCTTTGGGCGGGAACGTGGCACAAAAATAGACAAAGCCGGGGACGCTGGGAGTGCAGAAAATGTCACTTAGGTCTGTAAACACCGCGCGGGCGTGCGGCGTGGGGATGGCGTTGGCGTTGTTATCTCTGTTCAGCGGCGGCGGCGCGCATGCGGCCGATCTCATGTCGAAGGCTCCGCCGGTGCCTTACACCGAGACCGATGACTTCTGGACAAGACCATATCTGTTCGGCGATCTCGGCAGGACGCAACTAAAGGAGCGAGGGATCTCGCTGGCCCTGACACTGGGCGACGAAGCCGTCGGCAATTTGTCGGGCGGCAACAGGAACACCGCGACCCAAGCCGGACAGCTTTTCTTTCAGGCCAAGTTCGACATGGCAAAACTTGCCGGCATCCATGGCGGCACGGTTGGCCTCACGCTGGTCGACCGCTTCGGCCGCAACCTGAATGACGAGGCGGGAATTCCGGCGCTGCAGCTGACCAACGAAGTGTTCGGCCGCGGCAGCATTCTTCGCCTGACCGAACTCTACTACTCGCAGAAGCTGTTCGATGATCGCCTTGAGCTCAAGGGCGGCCGTCTTCCGGTCGGCTCCGACTTCTTCTTTGGTCTCTGCGAGTTCATCAACCTGACCTTCTGCGGCGGCCAGCCCGGCAACATCCAGGGTGGCTACATCTACAATTGGCCGGTGAGCCAATGGGCCGGTGTGGTGCACTACAACTTCGCCAAGGAATGGCAGCTCTCGGTCGGCGTCTACGACGCCAACCCGAACTACCTGACGACGTCGGACTCCGCGACTTACTTCCTGCCGGGTGTCCCCGGCTCTAGCCCCGCCTCGGGCGTTCTGGTGCCGGTCGAGGTGGTCTGGGCGCCGAGCGGTCCGTTGAACGGGACCTGGAGATTTGGCGGCTGGTATGACAGCGCATCGACAATTGATGGCGGCCTGCCGGGGATCATTGCGATCTCTCCGGGCACCGGCGGCGTCTCGGACCAGAATCTCGGAGATTCGCGCGGTCGTTATGGCGTCTATGAATCGATCCTGCAGCGGCTGACGGTTGAAGGTCCCAAGGCACAGGGCTGGTACACCTTCCTCAATACGACCGTCGCCGACCACCGCACGTCGTACCAGGATTACCAGATTGCATTCGGCTTCAGGCACACCGGAACGTTCGCCTCGCGCCCGGAGGACGAAGTCGGCTTTGCGGTCGGTACGACCCATGTGAATACCGCTGCGCTCACGCCCAACGCCGGAGGAAACGAAGTTCCGATCGAAGCCTGGTACGGGTGGCAGGCGACGGGCTGGATGAACCTGAAGTTCGACGCCCAGTATGTGATGCATCCTGGCGGGCGCGGGTACAATGCCGCCGGCGTGAAGACCGACAACGCCTGGATTCTCGGTCTGCGCACGCTGGTGCACTTCTGAGCGGAGGTGGCCAGCATGCTTGAGCAAAGCCAGCCATGGTAACCCCTCACGACGCCGGGCTAGCGGTCCTGGAGTTGAAGGGCATCGGCAAGGAGTTCGGCGCCATTCGCGCGTTGCATGGCGTCGACCTCCGCGTGTCGCCCGGCGAGGTGGTCGGCCTGATGGGCGACAACGGCGCCGGCAAGTCGACGCTCGTCAAGATCATTGCCGGCAACTTTCCGCCAAGTCACGGCGAGATCCGCTTTGACGGCAGGGCGGTTCATTTCGCCCGTCCGATCGATGCCCGTGCGGTCGGCATAGAAGTGGTCTACCAGGACCTCGCACTCGCCGACAATCTCACTGCGGCGGCCAATGTCTTCCTCGGCCGCGAGCTCAAGCGCAAGCTTGGTCCATTCGCCTTGCTAGACCACAAGGCGATGGCAGCGCGCGCGCTGCAGCTGTTCGGCGAGCTGCGCTCGGAGACCCGCCCGCACGATCTCGTCAAGCAGATGTCGGGCGGCCAGCGCCAGGCGGTCGCGATCGCGCGGACGCGGCTCTCCAACGCCAGGCTGGTGATGATGGACGAGCCGACTGCCGCGATTTCGGTTCGCCAGGTCGAGCAGGTCCTCGGCCTGATCCATCGCCTGAAGGAACAGGGCGTCGCGGTCATGCTGATCTCGCACCGCATGCCCGACGTGTTCGCTGTCTGCGACCGCGTCGTCGTCATGCGGCGCGGCGAGAAGCGCGCCGACAAGGCGATCGGCGACACCAGCCCCGAGGAAGTCACCTCCCTCATCACGGGAGCGAAGGAGGCTGCGTGATGGCCACGCCCCTGGAATCTCCCCTCACCTTCACCAATGTCGGCAAGGCCAGATGGTGGCGCAGCGGCCTGTTCGCCTCGTAGACCGGCTACGTCCTGCTGGCGCTGGCGGCGCTGTTCGTGCTGATGAACTTCGCCAGCCCCTATTTCCTGACCGCAGGCAACATACAGAATGTGGCGAAGAACTTTTCCTTCATCGCCATCGCCACGCTCGGCATGACCTTCGTCATCATCACGGGCGGCATCGATCTCTCGGTCGGCTCCGTGATGTGCTTTTCAGCGATGACCACCTCAATGGTGATGACGCACGTCTCGACACCGGGCATGCCCGGCGCGGACTGGTTCGTGCATTTAGCCCCTGACGGCAAGACCGTGATTGCCAATATGCCGGGCTTGATTCTGCTCGTCTCGGTTCTGGCGGGGCTCGGCGTCGCGCTGATTGTCGGCCTCGTCAATGGCTTCTGCATCGCGGTGCTTGGACTGTCGCCGTTCGTCACGACGCTCGGCATGCTCTCGATCGTGCGCGGCCTCGGCTACGTCGTCTCCAACGGCCGCGGCAGTTTTCCCGGCGGCCCCGACGCCGAATATTTCTACACGCTTACATCCGGCGTTGTGTTCGGCATGCCGGCGCCGTTCATCTATCTCGTGGTTCTCGCGCTGGCGATGGCGGTCGTGCTGCATCACACTGGTTTCGGCCGCCACGTCTTTGCCGTCGGCGGCAACGAGAAGGCGGCCGCGCTGACCGGCATCTCGGTCGTCCGGGTGAAGATCGAGATCTACGTGATCTGTGCGCTCGCGGCGGGTCTGCAGGGCATCATCGTCTCGGGCTGGCTGGGATCGGCGCCGGCGAACATGGCCACATCCTATGAGCTCAACGTGATTGCGGCCGCTGTCATCGGTGGCGCCAATCTCGCGGGCGGCGCCGGCGGCCCGCTCGGGGCCATTGTCGGCTGCGTGCTGCTCGAGGTGATCCGCAACGGCCTCGTGCTCGCGCAGGTCAACTCGTACTGGCAGCAGACCCTGGTGGGCGTGATCATCATCGCCGCGGTGCTGGTCGATCGTCTCCGCTCGCGCATGGCCTGAAGAGTTCGTCCTGGAGGATCATGGATGTCCGCCTATCCGCCTCCCGGAGCCGCAGATTTGAGCGGATAGGCACGATAAGAAATGTGGAGGGAAACAATGAGAAAGGCACTTCTTGCCGCTGCGGTCCTCGCCATGATGGCAACGCCTGGCCTGGCCCAGAGCTACAGATTCGTGATCGTGCCCAAGGCCATGAACAACCCGTTCTTCGATTTCGCGCGCGACGGCTGCCAGAAACGCGCCAAGGAGCTCGGCAACATCGAATGCATCTACAAGGGTCCTGTCGAGCACGAGCCGGCGACGCAAGCGCAGATCATCCAGGATTTCGTCACTCAAAAGGTGGATGGCCTGGCCATCTCGGTTGCCGACGTTGCCGCGATGACCAAGTCGATCGAGGCGGCAAGTGCAGCCGGCATTCCCGTCATCACCTTCGACTCGGACGCGCCGGGCTCGAAGCGGATTGCCTATATCGGCACCGACAACAAGGAGTTCGGCCTCGCGCTCGGCAAGCAATTGCTGAAGCTGCGGCCTGATGGCGGCAGATACGCGATGATCTCCGGCGGGCCGGGTGCGGAGAACCTAGCCGAGCGGGTCGACGGCGTGCGTGAGGCACTCAAGGGCTCGAAGTGGACCGAGGTCGGGGGCTCGCCGACCTTCTGCAACGACGATCCCGCGCTCGGCGTTCAGCAGATGACCGATCTGCGCACCGCTGCTCCCGACCTTGCAGCCATCATCCCGGTCGGTGGCTGGCCGATGTTCGCGCCCGAAGGCTTCAAGGCGTTCGCCAGCAAGAGCAAGAAGGACATGGACGCCGGCAAGTTCACGCTCGTCGTGGCCGATACCCTCAAGATGCAGCTTGAACTCCTGAACGAGGGTTACGCCAATGCGCTGATCGGCCAGCGCCCGTTCGAAATGGGCGAGAAAGCGATGGACACGCCGCTTGCCATCAAGAAAGGCAGAAGGCGCCGCCGATCATCCACACCGGTCTCGACGTTGTGACAAAGGACAACGTCGCGGCGATGTTGAAATAGGCGCGCAGGCAGCTCGAGCGGAACGGCATGGATTCGGACCTGTGCTCGGGGCCGACCGACATCGGTATCCCGCCGGGCAGATCCCGGCGGCCATCATCAATGGCGCCGCCATCGCATCTGGCGAGCGCTAGGGAACGATGTGGGTCCCGGTCTCGCCGGTCAGCGCGGTCATTGCGCAATTGAGGTGGCTGATGATCGCGCGCTTGCCACCACCTTCGAGAAAGCGGATGGCGGCATCGACCTTGGGTCCCATACTTCCCGGCGGAAAATGGCCCTCGCGATGATAGGCCCTGATCTTCGCCAGGCTGACCTGATCTAGCTCTCTCTTGTCGGGCTTGCCAAAATTGATCGCGACGCGGGGCACCGCGGTCAGGATCAGCAGTTCCTCGATACCAAGCACGTTGGCGATATGGGCCGAGGTCAGATCCTTGTCGATCACTGCCGGCACGCCGGTGCGCACGCCCCGTTCGTCGCGGATCACGGGCATACCGCCGCCGCCGCCTGCGATGACGATGGTGCCGCGCTTGACCAGCGCGTCGACCAGCGAAATGTCGCAGACATGTTTCGGTTTCGGAGACGGCACGACATGGCGCCAGCCACGTCCGGAGTCCTCGCGCATTTTCCAGTTCAACTCGGCGCTGATGCGCTGGGCTTCCTGCTCCGTGAAAAACGGTCCGACGAACTTGGTCGGATTGGCGAAGGCGGGATCGTTGGCGTCGACCTCGACCTGGGTCAGCAGGCTGGCGACGTGCCGGCCGTTGCCATGCGCACGCAAGACGTTCTCAATCGCCTGCATCAGAAGATAGCCGATGCCACCTTGGCTGTGTGCGACGCAGATGTCCATCGACATCGGCGGGATCCGGCTCATCGTCAGCATCTGGCGCATCATGATCTTGCCCACCACCGGCCCGTTGCCGTGGGTGATCACCAGTTCGTTGTCGAGTTCGGCGAGCGGCAGCAGCGCCTCGGCCGTATGCTGGGCGACCGCCTTCTGCTCGTCCGAGGTGCCCCTGATGTCTTCGGGGTGGACGGCATTGCCGCCGATCGCGATCACGAGACGGCGCGGGACCTCATTGAGTGTTCGCATAGCGCGGCATCCTGACGTCGTTGACGGAAAAAGCGAGAGCAAGGTCGCAGGCCTGGGCATTCGACGGCGCCACCACGATGCCGGCGTCCTCGAGCAGCCTGATCTGCGCCGAACGCACTTGGCGATCGAGCTCGGTCCCCGTCACTGACGCAACCAGGACCGGCGCGTCATCCGCGCGGCCCGCCGCGACAGCCGCAAGATGCGCTGCCGGATTGTCATGTGCGCCGTATCCGATCACGAGATCGAGCAGGATGACGGCGACCGCGGGATCGGCCAGCGCCGCCCGCAACGCATCGTCGCGCACCGAGGGATCGATCATCGGATGCGGCCGGCCCTGGGTATATTCGTCGGCCCCGAGGTCGACGATGCGGTCCCTCCCCTGCGCCTCCGGCTCACCGAAATGCGGGACGCCGGGAATAGCGGCGTTTGATGCCACCTTGCGACCGCCCGCGGCAAGGATCACCTGCGCCTCGGCGCAGAGCGTGCCGCCGGCGAACAGCCCTTCGATCCGCTGCGCCGCCTTGCGTCGCGGCGGCAAACGCGCAGCCACGGCGGCAGCGTCGAACTTGCCGCCAATGCTCCGGCCGTTGCCCAGGACTTTTTCGGCCGCTTCCCTCAATGTAGTCGCAAAGCGTGCATTTGGCGGCAGGTCCGCCGCGGCGGCGCCGATGAAGCACACTGTGTAGGGCTTCGAGCTCCGGCCGATCCGGCCAAGCACGGCCCTGGCGACGTCCGGATGCGGCGGCTTGGAGATGAGCACGACGCGATCGGTCTCGGGATCGGCATCGAGGGCGTCGATCGCCATCAATGTCGTGATGCCGCCAATCTCCTTCTTCAAATCCCGTCCGCCGACGCCGATGGCGTGGGAAATTCCTTCGCCCGCCTCGGACAGCAGGCACGACACCTCCTGCGTACCGGTCCCCGATGCGCCGATGATCCCGATCCTCCCACGCTTCAGCCGGTTGGCGAAGGCGAGCGGCGCGCCGCCGATGATCGCCGTGCCGCAGTCCGGTCCCATCATCAAGAGGCCCGCTTCGCGCGCCTGCTGCTTCAGCGACAATTCATCCGCAATCGAGACATTGTCGCTGAACATCAGGACATGAAGTCCGCGGTTCAGCGCCTTGCGCGCTTCTGCCGCGGCGAACTCGCCGGGAACGGAGATCAGGGCGAGGTTGGCGGCGGGTGCGGCCTTGACGGCCGCGGCAATGCTGCGCGGCCGCCACGCCGCTTCGCCCGTGCTGCTCGTCTTGGGGCGATCGAGCGCCTTTTGCGCTTCGGCAAGCGCGACGCGTGCCGCCGCTTCGCTCTCGGCCTTGATCGCGAGGATCAGATCATTGCCCTGCGCGATCACCTCGCCATCGAGCAATCCGGCGTTGCGCAAGATCGCCTGGTTGGACGGCGTGCCCATCATCAGCGCGGCTTCGATGACGCCCGCCGCCGACGCGATCTCGCGCGACAACCGCATCAACGCCACCGAGTCGAGATAGAAGCCCTTGCGAATTTCGTTCAGGACAAACGCGCTCATGACACCCCCAGATCTTCCGCAATGGCGAGAACGGCCTGCCGGAAGCAGGCCATCGGCGCCCGCACCACGCCGGCGCCGACCTGGCCGATGCCGGGCTCGCGATGCGCGATGCCGGTGTTGATGACCGGTGCAAGGCCGGTCTCCACCACCAGGCGAACGTCGATGCCGGTCGGCACGCCGGCAAAGTCGAGCGCAGGGATCGTCCATTCCGGATTCTGCCCGACGGTGATTTCACTCATTGCCCGCGTGAAATTGCCCGCCGACGACGGCGCCCCGGCGCCGATGAATCCGGCAACTGCCGGAGCTGCTGCCATCGCGAAGCCACCAAGCCCGACCGTCTCGACGATCGCGGAGTCGCCCATGTCGGGATTGGCATCCTTGCGCGAATAGCCCGGGAAATAGAGCCCTTCCGGCATTTCCACCGGCGCCGTGAACCAGCGATCGCCCAATCCGCTGACGCGGACCCCGAAGTCGGTTCCGTTGCGGCACATCGCGGTCACCACCGTCGAACCGCGAATCCCGCTGGCGGGATCGGTCAGCGCTTTGCCCATCGCCATCGCGATGTTGAGAAAGAACTGATCGTTCTGCGCGATGAAGCCAATGCAACTTGCGAGAACCTCGTTGTCCGTCGAGGTGCGCGCCAGCGCCGACCCGATCTCGCGCAGGAACACGCTGGAGCAGGCCAGGTTGCGCTGGTGCATTTCATCGCCCATCGAGAGTCCGCGCGCGATGATCGCCTTCAGGTCGATCCCGCCATGCGCGCGGATCGCCCTGGCCAGCACCGGCCCGAATACATCACGCAGCCAGCCGAGGCGGGCCAGCACGCTATCGTCATTGCCGCCGAAGCGCATAACCTTGCCAAGGCCCTCGTTGATGGCGCAGTAGGCGCGGTTGCCATATTTGATGTTCTCGACGACGAACACCGGCATGGAGACCGTGGTCATGCCGGTCATCGGACCGACCGCGCCGAAATGATGGTTGGGGTGGAAGGCGACGCCGCCGCCGGCCGCGAGTTCGAAGGCGGCTTCAAGATCCGGAGCCCAGCCTTCGAACACGATGGCGCCTGCCACCGCGCCACGCATCGGACCGCACATTCGGTCCCAGGTGATCGGCGGCCCGGCATGAAGGATCATGCGTTCCTTCAACCCTTCCAGCACGTCGCGTGCCGGAACGATATCGATCAGCCTGGGCTCACCCTCGAGGATGCGGGCCAGCGCCTGCTTGTTGGCGTCTTCGATCAGCTTCATGGCCGCGCTCTCACGTACCGAGCTTGGCGAGCAGTGCCGCCATTTCGGGATCGCCGTCGGCGGGCGGCGTCCAGTCGACCTGCACGACCTCGACATCGCAGTCCCGCAAGTCCTTCACAAAGCCTGCCAGCCCGACGTTCACCACGCTTGGCTTGCTCATCAACAAACGCCCGCTCGGCGTCCCTTCCTGCTTGGTCACCACTTGCGGCCTCCCGAGATCCGATGCATCGATCTTAGTAAGAAAATTTTTACTTTGTCAAACACGCGCGACCAGTCGTCCAATTCCCGTCGCGGCGCATGATCGTCTAGGCCCCTGCGATTGATCGCGTCGGCGGGCCGTTGCCGGTGAGGCCGGCATGATGCAGCGCGCTGTCGTTGAGCAGCCGGCACTCGATCGCGCGCAACACCATCAGCGCACCTGCAAACGCATCCAGTCCAGAGCTTTGCCCGATCCGCGACAGCGCCGCGACCGCGGACTTGATACGATCGACCCGTCCGCCAATCGTCGCGTCGATGGCTTCATGGAGCGCCGCCGCCGCGAAGCCGAGCACGGCACTGTGCAGGTGGGCGGCACTGATCTGATTGGTCCGGCCGAGATGCGCGCGACAGGTCTTCCACAGCGCGTCGCGCGTCGCGAGACGGCCGAGGTTGGCGAGCGCGACCAGCGCGCCGCCGATCAAGTCGTCGCCGGATGGCGTGAGCCCGGGACCAAGTCCGATCAATTCGACGATCTCCGGGTAGTCACGCGGTACGCATCGCTCTCCGCGAAGCCCGGCCTCGATCAATTGCTTGAGCGCGGCGAGCGCCGGCGCCGCGGCAGCGAGCACCCGCGACGGCCTTGTGGGCGGCTCCGCGCCACCCGAGGCGGCCAGCCCCTGCTCGACCGGCAAGCGACGCCAGACCTGATCGACCATCGCAAGCCCTGCCCGCAAACTGTCGAGCGTCCATTCCGGCGAAGGCGGCGGCGCCCATACGGAGGCCGTCTCGAAACCGGCAAACCGCATACCGTCGACGAGCAGCATCGTGTCGACGATCGCAACCTCTTGTCCGGGAACGAGCAGCCGCGGCTCGATCCCGGTGCACCGAAGATGCAGCGGGCCGGAGCCGAGGTCTTTGACACCGATGCAGATCCAGCAATCGTCGAGCACCGCATAAAGGCTGCGCTCGAACACCGCCGCAATACGGCCGCGCCGTCCGCTGCGCAGCGCGCGGCGCGCAAGCACGCCGACCTCGATTACGGCACCGCCGTCGAATCGTTCAGACACGGGCGCGCCGGGCAGGTCGCGAAACGTATTGCCTAGCCGCATCACACCGATCTCCTGCTGCGCAACCATGGCGTCAGGACGTGAGCACGGCGGTTCGCGGCACGCTACTCCCGTGGGCCTCTCCGCCGAGATAGGCGGCTTCAAGCGAGGGATCCTCCGCGATGATTTCGGCCGCACCGCTCTTCAGGATGGTGCCGGTCTCAAGCAGATAGGCCCTGTCGGCAAGCGCAAGGGCTTGCCCGGCCATCTGGTCGACCACGATCAGGGTCATCCCCTCGACGCGAAGCTGCTCGAACGAGGCGAACAACTCGTCGACGACAAGCGGCGCCAGTCCAAGCGACGGCTCGTCAAGCATGAAGACCTTGGGCGCGGTCAGGAGCCCACGCGCGACTGCGAGCATCTGCTGCTCGCCGCCCGACAAAAGGCCCGCGCGATGGTTGATACGCTCCTTCAGGCGCGGAAAGCGGGCAAACATCGCGTCGATCTCCGCGTCGAGTTCGAGACCCTTGCGTGCGAAAGCGCCGAGCTGCAAGTTCTGCCGCACCGTCAGCTCGGGAAACACCTGCCGTCCTTCGGGTACCAGCACGATGCCGGCCCTGGCGCGGATATGCGCCGGCATCTTGTCGACGCGGGCGCCGGACAGCCGGATCTCGCCGACCGACCGCGGTGGTTCGAGACCGGCAATCGAGCGCATCAGGGTGGTTTTGCCCGCTCCATTGGCGCCGAGTACGGCGATGGCCTCGCCGGGCGCGACGGCAAGGTCGATCCCACCGAGCGCCCGCGACAGGCCATAGAAGGCATCGAGCGTGCGGACTTCGAGCGCCGTGCCTTGTTTTGCCGGGCGCGGCGCGCGGCGCCGCTCACCCGACGGCGCATCGCCGAGATAGGCCTTGCGGACCAGCGGATCGTTGCGGATCGCCGCCGCATCGCCGATCGCGATGCGCTTGCCGCCATCGAGAACGACGATGAGGTCGCTTAGCGACATGATCATCGGCATGTCGTGCTCGACGATGATGACCGCGATCCCGGTCTCCGCGATGCGACGGAGCAGAACCGTCAGCCGCTGCTTGTCGCCCTTCGAAAGACCCGCGGCCGGCTCGTCGAGCAACAGGACCTTCGGACGCAAGGCGAGCGCCCTCGCGATCTCGACCAGTCGCTTCTCACCATGGGGCAGCGCGTCCGCGCGTCTGCTCAAATCGCCGTCGACACCCGCAAAGCGCAACAGCGACCGTGCAAGGCGCTCCTGCGCGTCATTGTGCAGCGCCGACACGATGTTACCGAGCTTGCCGGCCGTCGCCGCCAGCAGGACATTCTCGATGATCGAGAGCGAGCCGAAGAGCTGCGTCGTCTGGAACGTTCGCGCCACTCCGACACGCGCAAGCTGGTGCGACGGCAAGCCGGTGACGTCGCGGTCGCCAAGCTTCACAGTGCCGGATTTCGGGCGGTAGAAGCCGCAAAGCAGATTCAGCGCGCTGGTTTTCCCCGCACCATTTGGGCCGATGACGCTGATTACCGTGCCGGGTTCGGCGGTAAACGAGACGTCCTGCACGGCGCGGACACCGCCGAACGAGATCGAGAGGTTTGCGACGTCAAGACGCGACGCGCTGCTGGTTCCGATGCTGAGGTCGGCGACCGGCTCGACGGCCCCCGCGCCCGTATCGGCCTTCGATCCCGCCGGCAGGAACCTTGCAGCGAATTGCTCGATCAGCCCCATGATGCCCGAGGGCGCGACCCGCAGCACGGCGAAGAGCAACACGCCAAAGGCAAGCAGACGATACTCCGCGAGATCGGACAGCATTTCCGGCAGCAGCACGACGAGCGCCGCCCCGATCACCGGCCCCAGCGCCGAGCCGGCGCCGCCGACCATGACGCCGAACAGCAGCAGGATCGATTGCAGAAAGGGGAACGAACTTGGACTGATATAGCCCTGGAGGGGCGCAAATAGCGCCCCCGCCAACGCCATCGCTGCCGCCGAGATGATGAACGCCACGGTGCGGACCCGCACGAGATCAATGCCGATCGAGCGCGTCGCAACCTCGGTGTCGCGGGCGGCACGCATGGCGTAGCCCCAGCCGCTGCGCTTCAAGCGCTCGAACAGGATGAGGCCGGCGAACACCAACACGACGCCCGCGATCGCCAAATGCCGCTCCGACAGCGGAAAGCCGAACACCTGCGGCGGCGCGGTCAGGATCAGGCCGTTGCCGCCGCCCGTGAGGTCGCGCCACTCGATCGTGCCGTGCTCGACGATGAAGCCGAAGGCGATTGTCACCATCGCGAGATATGGACCTCGCACACGCAAGGCCGGCATGGCGAGCAGGCCACCGACGACGCTGACAAGAGCAATCGCTGCAGCCGTCGCCGCAAGATAGGGCAACCCTGCCTTCTCCATCAGGAGCACGGTCGTATAGGCCCCGATCGCCATGAAACCGATGTGGCCGAGCGAGATCTGCCCTGCGAGACCGAGCAGCACGTTAAGGCCGATGCAGGCGATCGCCGTCAGCGAGATGGTCGCGACCAGGAATACGCCGTAGCTGTCGGCAACGGCGGCATAGAGGATGGCGGCCGCGAGTGCCGCGACGGCGGCGAGAACGGAGACGCGAGAGGTCATACCTTTTTCACTCCGGCTCGGCCGAGCAGCCCGTGGGGGAGGACGACAAGAATCGCGATCACCGAGGCGAATGTGATGATCTGGGTGTAGACCGACCCCAGATAGTTGGTCGCGAACACCTCGATCAGGCCGAGGCAGAGCCCGGCCAGCATCACGCCCCAGGCGCTGCCGAGACCGCCGATGATCGCCGCCGCGAAGGCCTTGATGCCGAACAGCGTGCCCATTTCCGAGGACACGTTGAACAGGGGCGCGATCAGCAGCGCCGCAACCCCGGCCAGCATCGCCGAGACCGCGTAGCTTGCCGCGATGGCGCCGCTGACGTTGATGCCCATCAGACGCGCGGCGTTCGGGTTCTGGACCACCGCGAGCATGGCGACTCCGTGACGCGTCCTGCGACTGAGCAGATGAAGTGCCAGCGCCAGCAGCAATCCGACCACGGGAATCAGGAGTTGCAACGGATAGACGCCCGCGCCCTCGACGATCTGGATCGGCTTGGCCGCCAGGACGGACGGAAAGCTGCGCGGCTCCTTGCCGAAGACGAACATCATCACATTGTCGACGATGATGCCGACCGCAACGGTCGCCATCAGCCAGTTGTCGGAGCCGCGCTGCACGAATGGCCGAACCGCAAAGCGCTCAATCAGCAGGCCATAGACCGCGCAGACGAGCAGAACGGCGGGAATGCCGGCCGCCGCCGGCCAGCCCCACAGCACGAGGAAGAAGTAGCCGGCAACGGCTCCCAGGGTCATCGAGCTGCCCTGGGAGAAATTGACCGTGCCGGAGACGGCGTAGGTAACGTGGAAGCCAAGCGCAAGCAGCCCGTACATGCTCCCAAGCGCCAGTCCTGTTATCACCGCGGGAAGAAATGACATCGATGACCACCCTGCTTGTTTGTCGGACGATCTCGCGCGGTCAGTTCCGTGCGAACGGCATGATGTGGTTGTCCTCGAACCGCGCCCAGATGTAGTCGCCCGCCGTCAGCGCATCGTGCTTGTCCTGCGCGAACGGCTTCTCGTAGGTCTTGATCAAGCCATCCACGCGATCGATGGCGTAGAAGCCGTCACGGACGGCGGTCGGTTCGGTGCCACCGGCCTTTTCGATCGCTCGCGCAATGACCAGGATGGAGTCGTAGGCGTTGGCCACGCCAACCGCCGGCGTCACGTCCGCAGGCCCCTTGATGTCCGAATACTTCGCCTGAAGGGCCGACATCACCCGCTTGCCGACCGGCGACAAGTTCCCGAAGAAGCTGTAGGTCTGGACGAAGATCACGTTCTCCGCGCTCGGCCCGGCGAGCTCGGTGAAGCGGCCGCCGGCCGGCCCCCAATGCGAGACGATCGGCGGCGCCCAGCCCATACGGTCGAGCGATTTCACCACCTGGGAGGACGGTCCGACGTTGCCGACCAGGTAGAGCGTATCGGCGCCCGCCTGCTTCAGCCGCGACAGCTGGGAAACGACATCGACGTCGTTGCCTTCAAACTTCTCGACGCCGGCAGGCTCGATTCCTGCGGCCTTCAATGCCGCCTTCAGGCCATGCTCGTTCGACTCGCCCCAGGGATTATTGACCAGGATGAGCCCGGGCTTCTTCGCATTGTACGTCTTGCGCGAGAACTGGACGATCGCCTTATCGACCTCATCGTCCATGGCCGAGACGCGGAACACGTAGTTGGACGGGGCGCCGTTCCGCGTGATGTTGGTCCCGGCGGCCCATGGCACCACGAACGGCACCTTGACGTTGTTGACGAACGGCACGATGGCGAGCTCGACCGGCGTGTCGAGGCCGCCGACCAGGACCGCGACCTTCTCGCGCTGAATCAACTCGCGCGCCGCGATCAGCCCTTTGGCCGGATTGCTCTCGTCGTCGCGGCGGACGAGCTCGAGCGGACGTCCGAGCACGCCGCCCTTCGCATTGATTTCCTCGATGGCGATCGTCGCTCCGCGGGTGAGCGCCTCGCCGGCGCGCGCCGACTGTCCCGACAGGGCGGTCACCAGGCCGATCTTGATCGGTTCGGCCGCGCGCGCGCCGAACGCGAACGGCAACGCGGCCAGCAGGATCGTCGCAGCGGCGTGCCAAGCCGGCCAACGACGCGCAGGTCCGGACGAAACTATGCTCCTGAAGTTCATGTTCGGTGTTCCTCCGCTGATGGCGGCCTCGGCATCGAAGCCGCCAGTTCCTCCGCTGCCGCTTATGCGCGGACTTGACGGAAGTAAAAACTTTCTTCAAAAATATTCCGATGTCAAGCGAGCGATCAACCGCGCGGGGAAGATTCCGATGGACCCAAGGAATGTCGAGGCCGGCGACGTGTTGATCTCGATCGCGGAAGATGGCGACCGCCTGTCGCGCAGGGAAGCCGTGCTGCGCTCGGATTCTGTCGGACCGGTCCTCGCCGCTCACGGACGCTATCGCTACAGCGCGATCGGGCAACGCCCGGATTTCAATTGGCCGCAAGGGCGGCGGCTTGCCGTCTACGTCGGTCTCAACCTCGAGCATTTCGCATTCGGCGACGGGCTCGGTGCCGAGCTCTGCCCCGGCGGTCCGCATCCGGACGTCCTCAACTATGCCTGGCGCGACTATGGCAACCGTGTCGGCGTGTGGCGCCTGATCGAGCTGTTCGACGAGCTGAAGCTGCCGCTGTCGGTGCTCGCAAACAGCAGCATCTATCACTACTGCCCTGAAGTCATGGAGGCATTTCGCGCCCGCGGCGACGAAATTGTCGGTCACGGCCGCACCAATTCCGAGCGCCAGGGTGTACTTGCGCCCGACGAGGAGCGGCAATTGATCGCGGAAGCGACCGATGTCATCGCGCGAGCCGAAGGGCGGCCGCCGCGCGGCTGGCTGGGGCCCTGGATTTCGCAATCACAGGTCACGCCCGATCTGCTGGCCGAAGCAGGCTACGAGTACCTGCTCGACTGGTGCATGGACGATCAGCCGGTGTGGTTCTCGACGCGGAACGGCGGCCGCATCCTTTCAGTGCCTTATCCGCAGGAGTTGAACGATATCCCTTCGATCGTCGGTCGCAAGGACTCCGGCGAGCAGTTCGCCGCCATGATCACCGAGACGTTCGAGGAGATGCTGGCACAGTCGAAAAGGCAATCGCTCGTCATGGGAATTGCGTTGCACCCCTATCTGGTCGGCCAGCCGCACCGCCTGCGTCCGCTGCGGCGCGACCTGCAGACAATCCTGGCGCGGCGTGACGAGATCTGGATCACCACCGCCGGAGGTATAGCCGCATTCTCGCGCGCGCTGCCCGATGGCATCGTCCCAACATGATGAAAACGAATCGGGCCCCGATCGCCTCGCCATTGCGACGAACCGGAGACGACCAGTGAGCACTGCCGACACGCTGTTTCGAAACGCCCGATTGGTCGATGGGCGCACCGTCGATATCGCCGTGCGCGATGGCCGCATCACCTCGATCGCGTCGCAATCGCCGGTCGCGGCCGGCGAAACCCTTGATCTGGCCGGACGCCTGGTGTTGCCGGGGCTGGTCGATGGTCATATCCACCTCGACAAGGGCTTCGTCGGCGACGATTGGAAGTCCCACCGCCCCTGCACCGCCGGTTTCAGCGTGCGCGAGCGCGTCAAGTTCGAGAAGGAGGCGCTTGCCGGCGCGAGGCCGATTGCGGTGCGGGCGGCCGCGCTGATCGACCTCTGCGTCGCGCAGGGCACGACCTGGATGCGCAGCCACGTCGATATCGACCTTCAGGTCGGGTTGCGCAATCTCGAGCAGGTCATGGCGGCGCGTGACGCGCACCGCGACAAGATGTCGGTCCAGATCGTCGCCTTTCCGCAAAGCGGCATCGTGACGTCGCCGGGCGTGGCCGGATTGCTCGACGAGGCGGTTCGCGCCGGCGCGGACCTGGTCGGCGGCCTCGATCCGGCGGGTTACGATGCCGACATCGACGGGCATCTCGACGTCATCTTCGGCATTGCCGATCGGCGCGGGGTCGGCATCGACATTCACCTGCATGACGGCGGCTTGCTCGGTATTTTCGAGATCGAGAACATTGCACGTCGGACCAAGGCCCTCGGGCTCGGCGGCAAGGTCACGATGAGCCATGCCTATGCTCTCGGCGAGGTGCCGCGAGACGTGGTTCAGCGCACCGCGCAGCTGCTCGCCGAGGCCGGGGTCGCGATTTTGACCAACGCGCCCGGAGCGCATGCGTTTCCGCCGGTGTTGCTGCTGCGCGATGCCGGCGTCAATATATTCGCCGGCAATGACAACATCCGCGATTCCTGGTGGCCCTACGGCGACGGCGACCTCCTGGAGCGCGCCATGATCGTCGGCTACCGCTCCGGCTTCAGCACCGATGCCGACCTGGCGGCGGCCTTCGACATGGTGACCACCAACGCCGCGCAGGCACTCGGCCTCCCGGACTATGGGGTGGCCGAGGGCGCGGCGGCGGACTTCGTCGTGATCGACGCGCAGCACGTGCAAGAGGCCGTGGTGGCCCGGCCCAGGCCGCGCGACGTCTACAAGAATGGGCGCCTCGTCGCGCATGGCGGCACGGTCGTGACGTTGGCGCGTTGATGTGGATGTGGAGACCGGAACATCGGGAAGGTTACCCCTTGACGAGCCACCGCAATAGCGATCTCAATCCCGCGAGCCTGCACGGCAGGGCCCCGCATCCCGTTGAACATGATGGGCGGGGGCATATTGTCCGCGCTGGGCTCGTACAACCTGAGAAAAGCTTGTCCCGTGACTGAAACGACAGCATCGACCAGCCCGGCCCGCAGCGCCACACGCGGCAGACGGGCACGCGATTCCGCGTTGACCAAGGAAGCGATCCTGCACGCGGCGACGTTCGAATTCTGCCGCAACGGCATTGGCGGAGCTCGGGTTGAAGCCATCGCGAAACGCGCCAAAGCCAACATGCGGTTGCTGTACGCCTATTTCGGCGACAAGAACGGCCTTTATCTCGCCGTGCTCGAGCACGTCTACACCGAGATCCGCGCGGCCGAACAGCAACTCAAGCTCGACGACCTCGATCCGGTCGCGGCCATGCGCGAGCTGATCAACTTCACGTTCACCTTTTTCGGAGCGCACCAGAACTATATCGCCCTGATCAACAATGAGAACCTGCAGCGTGGGCGTAACCTGCGCAAATCGCGCAAGATCGCCGACCTCACGCTACCCTTGGTCGCGAGCATCGAAAATATCCTTCGCCGGGGCCTTGCGGTCGGGCCGTTCCGCAGCGACGTCGATCCGGTTCAGCTCTACGTCACGATCACGGCCATGAGCTATTTTCATGTCTCCAACCGCTACACGCTGTCGGCGATGTTCGACAAGGATCTGGGAGAGCCGGACTGGCTGGAGAAACGTCGCCACCACGCGCTGGACGTGATCATGACCTGGTTGACGGCGACGGCGGCCGCAAGCGAGGGAAAACGGAAATCGTCCGCAGCCAGAACACCGGCCGGCGCCGCACGCTAGCTCGCGCGCGGCAAATTCCGAACAGTCTGCGGGTGAGCGCTAAGGGTGCTCGCTTCACCGGGCAGCGACGACGCCGTCGCTGCGGGGATCGCTGGCGCCCTCGAGCAGTCCATCCGGGTGCCAGACGATTGCGCCGGCGTGGCCCATGAATTCCTCGAACGCCCCGACCACCTGGATGTCGTGGCCGAGCGCCCGCAGCGCGTCGATGACGGCAGGATCGAAACGCGATTCGATCTTGAGATTGTTGTTCTCCTCGCCCCATGTGCGACCGAGCAGCCAGCGCGGCGCGGTCACTGTCGACTGAAGATCCTGACCGTGCAACGCGTAGCGGGTGAAGATCGCCGCCTGGGTTTGCGGCTGCCCTTCGCCGCCCATCGTGCCGTAGGACAACAGCCGGCCGTCGCTGAGTTCAGCCATTGCGGGCTGAATGGTGTGGAACGGCAACCGCCCAGGTTCCAGGCGGTTGATATCGGTCTCGGCGAGACCGAAGCTCGTCCCACGGTTCTGCCAGGTGACCCCGCTTTGGGGCAGGATGACGCCCGAGCCGAACTCCCAATAGATGCTCTGAATGAAGCTGACGCTAAGGCCGTTCCGGTCGGTCGCAGCGAGCCAGACCGTATCGCCCTGGGCCGGCGGGTCAGGCCAGCGCGCTGCATGATCGACGGCGACCGTCTTTTCGAGCGCCGCAATGGATTCGTCGGTGAGAAACTCGGCCGCCGACCGCGCCATGTAGTCGGGATCGGTCACGTAGCGATTGCGGATGCGGAACGACGCCTTCGTGCTCTCGACCAGCCGGTGCAGATGATCGACCCCGTCCGCCTCCTTCGCCATGCGCCGGGCATAGAGCGCAAGAATCAACAGCGAAGCCAGGCCCTGCGTCGGCGGCGGCATGTTGAACACCTTGTGCCCGGCCACATCGACCGACAGCGGTGTCACCAGCGTGGCTTGATGCTGCTCCAGATCGAATAGGCGGAGCGGGCTGCCGAGCCGTTCGAGATCAGCGGCCATCGAACGCGCCAGGTCGCCGCGATAGAAATCGGAAAGGCCGGCTTGCGCCAGCTGCCGCAACGTGTCTGCCACGCGCGGCTGCCGCAACCGCGCGCCGACTGCAAGCGGAACGCCCTGCGGCAGATAGACATCGGCAAAGCCCGGCACATCCTGCAGCTCAGCGCGCTTCTTCGAGGTGTTGTCGTGCAGGGTCTGGGTCACGGCGACGCCATCGGCGGCGTAGCCGATCGCAGGTTCGAGCAGCCGCGACAGCGGCATGCGCCCCCCATGGCGATCGCGGCTGAGCTCATAGGCCTTCTGCCAGCCATCGACGGTCCCGGCGGCGGTGAGTGCCGCGAGCGGTCCGCGGCTTGGGATGGTGCTGCAGCCATGCTCGCGATACCAGGCGCGGCTGGCGGCCTTCGCCGACCGTCCGCACGCCTGGATTCCGACCGGTGCGGAGCCCGCCCGGCCGACCAGCCAGAAGCTGTCGCCGCCGAGGCCGTTCATATGGGGATAGACCACCGCGATCGTGGCGGCGGACGCAATCATCGCCTCGACCGCATTGCCGCCTTCGGAGAGGACGGCGAGCCCGGCCTGCGCCGCAAGTTGATGCGGCGCGGTCACCATTCCGCTATAGCTTCGCTTGGTCTGCAGCATCAACGCGTTCTCCGAAAGCAGCAGCTTGTAATAATATTCTTACTTACATTGTCAAGCGGCCGTCGCCTCGCCGCGGCGGCGCGAACGGCTGGCGGAGGTGCCGCGGGATCGAGGCGAAAGCGGAAATCGGCCGCGCAAAGCTGCGCGTCAGCGGCAGCGGGGCGGGTCGCCGAATTCCCGGAGGCCCTGAATCTGTTCCGAAAAAGATGCAAAAAATGTAGTCTCCCGAACCATGGCGACGATCCACGAATTCGGCCCCTACCGCCTCGACGCGGAAGCCGTGATGTTGTTTCGAAAGTCCGAACCGGTCGCGCTCGGGCGGCGCGCGGTGACGCTGCTTCGCCTGCTTGTCGAGCAGGCCGGAACGCCGGTTTCCAAGGACGCATTGATGCAGGCGGCGTGGCCGGGGCTTGCGATCGAGGAGAGCAACCTGACGGTGCAGATCGCCGCTCTGCGGCGGGTATTTGCCGACGTAGAGGGCGGCGCGACCTGGATCGAGACCCTGCCGCGCCGGGGCTACCGCTATGTCGGGCCACTGGTCGCCGCCGAATCCGGCGCCGGCCTGCCCACCTCGCCGGCACCGACGGTGCCGGATGGGCCGTCGCTTGCGGTGCTGCCGTTCTCGAATCTCAGCGGCGATCCCGCGCAGGAATATTTTTCCGACGGAATCACGGCAGACATCATCGCCGAACTTTCGCGCTTCCGCTCGCTGTTCGTTGTCGCCCGCCACTCCAGCTTCGCCTACAAGGGCAAGACGCCCGAGATCAAGCAGGTCGGCCGCGAACTCGGCGTCAGGTACGTGGCCGAAGGAAGCGTGCGCAAGATCGGCAGCCGGATGCGGGTGACCGTCCAGCTTCTCGATGGCGCCAGCGGTTACAATCTCTGGACCGAGCGCTACGACCGCGAACTCGAGGACATCTTCGCCCTGCAGGACGAGATCGTCCGCGCAATCGTCGCAGCCCTTCCGGGCCGGCTCGAGGACGCCGGCCGCGAGATCGCCAGACGCAAGCCGACCCCGAGCATCACCGCCTACGACCTGGTTCTGCTGGGCAACGAGCGGTGGCGTCAATTGACGGTGAAGGGCATGGCGGAAGCCAGGCAGTTTTTCCGGGACGCCGTCGCGCTCGATCCGCAATATGCCCGCGCTCACGTCAACATTGCCTGGACTATGGTCTGCGACGTGTTTCTCGAATCGCCCGGCATGGCGAAGCTCGACGACGCGCTGAGCGAGATCGAGACCGCGCTCGACATCGACGGCGGCGACGCCTGGGCCCATGGCGTCTTCGCGCAATTGCTGTTCCTGCGTCGCGAGGACGCCAAGGCCGAAATCCATTTCAGCCGGGCTCTCGCGCTCAATCCAAACGACGCCGACGTCGCCGCCGTTTTCGCGAACATTCTGGTCTACTGGGGACGGTGGCGAGAGGCCCTCACATGGATCGGTGCGGCCAAACGACTGAATCCCTTCCCGCCCAATCTGTACCACTGGTACCACGCGCTCGCGCTCTATTCGGGGCGCCAGTACGATGAAGCAGTCAAGACGCTGATGGAGGCGCGATCCCCCGACCGCTGGTCGCACAGTCTGCTTGCCGCCTGTTATGCGCAGATGGGTCGGCACAGCGAAGCGCGATCCGAAGCCGAAGCGTTCGTCACGGAACGTTGTCGAGAAATGAGCGCGAACGGCGCAACGCCGCCAGCGAACACCCTCGATCTCGTTCGAGCACGGGCCGAAAGGTACAGAATTTCTGCCGAACGCGAGCACTTCCTCGACGGCTTGCGCAAAGCCGGCTTATCCGGCTGAGCCGTAGCGAGGGTCACAACAGGCTGTTCGAAATTGACCGACAGCGGTGCTCCGCCTCGGCTTGCTTCAACCTCAAATTTCTGAGCCGCCGCTGCTGTCCGGATTGTGCAATGGTGGAGGATCGACGCTTGGCGTGGCGAGATTCATAGCCCGTGGTAGCGGGGGAGCGCTGCCGCCATTCCCAACACTCAGAAAAACGCCTCCAATGCGCGCTGTGCGGAAGCAGCTCTTCATAGAGGTCGAGGACGAAGGGGAGCGTCTCCGCGGAAAACCGCAGCCCCCGATCTTTGAATCTTTTGGATCTGGCCTGGGATCAGCTCAATCTGAGGAGATCGAGCATTGGAAAACTCCATGAAGGCGTCTGAGGTTTCGAATATTTGATTCACGAGCCCGCGATGCTCTGGTTCAATGATGGAGTAAATGTCGGGTTTGTCGCACCTCCACCATCCTGACCATAGTTCCGCTTTCTTCTCATTGGGATCAAAAATAAGGATGAGCGCCCCTCCGTCCTCATAGATGAGCTCGGCGGGCACGCAGCCGTGTTTGATCAGCGTTTGCAGAACGTGGCAGAACTCATACCCAAATACGTACACATCAGGCTTTAGCTTAACGACTATGGGTTGGTCTGCGTTATCGTACCCGAAGGAATCGGTACTGCTTGGCGGTTTAATCACTTTGATGCTTCCCGCGCTTGCGCCATGAAGCGAATCGCTTAGCCGCCTGCTTGGATCAGTGATCCTGGTCGGTCAGCCGATACATCAGGCGCTCACCTCGATACCCTTGAGAGCATTAGCCGTCCGTGCCCGACGCTCTGAGATACGTCGCTCTATGCCGCGCCGGCGATCGGGTATCGGAACCTGCGAATCCCGCACGTTGCTCCTTCGCCGGACAAGAATTCGCCGATCAGCTACCCTGCGTTCCGTACCCACTTTTCGGTCGTCTCTCCGCACCACGCTTGCCGATCCGGCGATCGCTCTTCCCGGACGGACGGCGTAAGCCCTGCGCGCCACCACTTCGCGGAGCGCCAGCCAGATGAACTCGCTGTTGGTGGAAAGATATCGCCGCCATAACTTGCGCGGCTCCATCATCAGGCGCCAGAACCACTCGAGACCGAGCGATTGGAATAGCCGAGGAGCGCGCCTGATAAAGCCGGCCAAGACGTCGAAGCTGCCGCCGACCCCCAGAATGACGGGAACTTGCAGCCGATCCCGATAGCGTTCACTCCATACCTCCTTGAACGGGGACGGCAAGCCGATAAAGAGAATGTGGGCGCCGCTGGCTCGTATCTCATCGACGATAATTTCGTGCTCGTCCGGACCGAAGTAGCCGTTCCGAAAACCAGCGATCTTCAGCTGCGGAAAGCGCGCCTCGCAGACCCGCACGAGCTTTTCGACGACTTGCTGGTGCGCCCCTAGAAAATAGACACAAAGTCCGTTGGACGCGGCCCCCCTTAAAAGTCCTTCCATCAGATCGATGCCGGCCACGCGTTCCGGCATGTGTTGACCTGACGCTCGTATTGCCCAAACCACCGGCATACCGTCCGCCACCGTCATATCGGCCGCGGAACATGCGTGCGCCAACTCCACGTCTCGCCGCATCATGCAGAGATGCGACGCATTGATCGTCATCACGACGTGAGAACTGTTCGAGCGGAGACAGATATCGACACAGCGCCGCGCCGCCTGATCGAGCGTAACCGCATCAAATTCGACGCCCAATAGGCTCGCGTGTTGCTTCATCTGCTCAACTCCCCTGCGGCGATTGCCGGCTGGCTTGCCACCGAGCCACTTGCTCGGCGTCCAGGCGAGCCGTGGCAGCTCGTTTACCCAGTCTCAGGCACGCGTGCTGATACGTACGAAGAAAACGTCTGAACTCGGGGTCATTATAGCGCGGCAACCCCTTTGCCCAGCTGCTGAAGTAACCCCAAAGCATCGCGATGCTTCCGATGAACATTGGGTGCGCGCGAAGACGGGAAGCCGCCACCGCCAGATAGTAAAACGGCGAAGTGCCCATGAAATACTGACCGAAGCCAGCACGAATTCTGCCTGCCCAGATGCTCTTCTGGCTGGCCCCTTGCGGACGAAGGTGGACGAACCGGATTGGCTCTGAATCGACGCTCTCCGCGATCCAGCCCAGCATTCTGGCGCGGTGGCAATCGATGCCATCCCACATGACTTGTCGCACGAATCCTCCGATCTGCTCGAAGCACTCAACCCGATAGAATTTCGTCATCCCAACCGACATTTCGTCGCCGCAGATTTCGGGCACGAGATCACCGGTTTGGGGATGAACGAACCAGGGTTTGCCTGAGGTCGTCCCGATACGTGGATTATCCTCCATTCGCTGCATCAGCAGCTCGAAGTAGCGAGGCGGCAGGTCGAGATCCATATCAAGCTTGCACAAATAGCCGAAGTCGCCGAGCGACACTTGATCGAGACCATCATAAAACGCCTCAATCACGCCGGGCCCTACCCGCCGATGGCCTCGGTCATGGCGGCGCACGACGCGCAGATAAGGCAACCGCGCCGCATACTCTTCCAGAATCCGTGGCGTCTCGTCGGTGGATCCGTCGTCAACGACGATCCACAGCGCAGGCGGCACCGACTGTTCAGCCACGCTGTCCAGCGTACGGCAGAGATAGGCTCCCTCATCGCGGCAGGGCGAAATCAGCACATACCTGCGCGGCGTGGCGTTGTGCGGAACACCTGAAGCGCGCCTGTCAAGCTCGTCCACAGGTCTACTCCCGGTAATATCCTTCGGACCTGACGCCATTTCTTGCCTCGATGGTTCTAAGCTCGACGGGATCGATCTGGTTGAGCACAATGGTCGACACGCGCTCACGGATGAGCTGCGTTACCGACAACGCTTCGAGCACGCTCGTGCGCTTGGTCTGACCGGATTCCACAACGAAGACGAACTCATCGATGAAGCGCTCGATCAGCCTTGCATCGACGACCGACATGATCGGCGCCACCTCCACCACAATGTAGTCATAGGACTTCCGTGCGACGGCGAGCAGGTTTTCCATTTCCCGCGAGCCCAGGAGTTCAGCAGCGTTGGGAATCCGAAGCGCGCAGGCATTCGGCAGGACATCCAGCCCCGAATGCGGTCGCTTGCAAACAAACTCGCCAAGACGGGAGGGATCTTCCAGCGCTTCGAAAAGCCCGACCTTCGCATCCGGGGACAGTGCAGTCGTGAGATTCCGGAGATGAAGGTCGGCATCGATCAACAGCGTGCGCGATCCAGAGGACGACAATATGAGCGCGGCAAGATTGGCGGCAACGACAGTCTTTCCCTCTTTCGAAACCGCCGACACGACGCCGATGACTTTGCCCCCGGTCGAGGCGGACGAACGGTCGAGCATCGCCTTCACATTGCGAAGACCTTCCGCGAAGCGCGAGAAGGGGGCAGCAAGGACATGCTCCTCGATTGGTAATTGACCAGCATAGACGAAGGGCAGTGCGATGCACCGCATCTCGGTCACCTGTTCGACGGCCTTGGGCGTACGGAACACATCCGCCATCCATTCACGTCCGAAGGCAGAGCCTATGCCGAGAAACAGACCGAGAACAATGCTGCCTGCCGCCACGACGAGGGTTTTCTTGGAACTCTTTGTCAGCGGCGGAACCGCTCTCGTGATGATCTGCGCACTTTGGGCCGGAAGCGTCTCCGCCTGCGCCGCCTCGATCTCCTTATGCTTTTGCAGGAATCCGCTATAGAGATTGCGCAGCGCCTCGGCAGCGCTCTCGAGTTCGCGCAGCTGGCTTCCGGTTTCCGCGGAAAGCTTCGCGGCGGTGTCTTCGAGTTCAGTCTGTCGTGCCCTAGCGACTTCGTATTCGCTGGCGTAGGAATCGGTAATGCGCCCCTCGTCGGACCGAATGGCGGCGTCAACGCCGTTGAGCTGCGCACGAAGCTTGACGACAGCCGCGTGCTTGCGACCGACGCGAGCTTCCATCTCCGCAAGCCGAGACGCAAGATCGCGCTTTTGCGTGCGGAGACGTGCAAGTTCGCTGTTGTTGAGCGCGAAGTTGATGACCGCCGCTCGCTTGTCGTTGAATAGCGCGTCCGTCGACACGGCCGACGGAATCCCGTTTGCCTCTGTCCGCTTGATCCGGTCGAGACGCTCCTTTGCTTCAACTGCCGCGAACTTGGCATTCATCAGCTGGGTATTCAGACTTGCCAGGAGCTCGGTATCCTGAGCGCCAGTGCTGCTGAGATTGTTAGCCGTCTTGAAGTCCTGCAGCGCCTTGTCAGCATCGGCCACCTGCTTCTTCAGCTCGATCAGCCGCTCCTGCAGCCACTTACTCACCTTCTGCGTTGATTTCAGCTTTGCGTCCTGCAGGGACGCGAGATAGCTATCCACGATTCCGTTGGCGATCTTCGCGGCCTTCTCCGCGCTCTGCGACTCGACCGTTACGTTGATAACGTTCGCGACATCCTCACGTGCAACAGTCACCCGCTTCAGCAGAGATTCGAGCGCCGCTCGTTCAGCGGCTGCAGTGGCTTCCGCCGTGCTGGAGTTCCCGTCTGTGGCGCTGCCAAGTGCAGATCGCCCGGCAAACTCGCCATCACTGGCCAGACCCAGCGAGCGAATAACCGGAAGCAGGACCCTGTCTGATGACAGTACGTAGAGCTGACTGCCGACCTCCACTTCATCCATCGTCGGCTGATCTACGATCTTGTTCGTCTGCAGATAACGATTGAGACTTCGATCGATGAGGATGCGTGCACTGCTCTTGTAGGGCGCCTTCATGACCACAATGGAAGCCACGGCAACCGCCAGCCCAATCAACAGCCCGATAACGGGCAACCGCCATTCGCGGCGCAGAACGTCGACAATGTCCCATAAGCCGAAAGCGGGACGGCCCGCCGCAGGCGGACCATAGTCTTCCGCAAGCGGCTGGCCGTATTCCTGAATAACCAATTGATTGGTTCTGGTGTCCATGGCTTCGTTTGATCAGTGGGCCGGTTGGGGAACCGGCGACGGCGGTTTCGTATGCATCTCGGCATTCGACAAAAGATTGACGCTCGCTATGCCATCAGCTGGATGTTTCGGCCGACGGACATTCAGAAGATCATGCACGATCAGTTTGCTGGCGCGTCCGTCACCGAACGGATTGGCACCGAGAGACATGGCTTCGTGCTCCGCTGGCACATCGAGCAGGCGCTCGACGCCTGCAACAATGCGAACCGGGTCGGTGGTGACCAGGCGAGCGACGCCGGCGTCAACGGCCTCCATGCGCTCGCTGGTATCTCGCATGACAAGCACGGGCTTCCGAAGCGCCGGCGCCTCCTCCTGAATTCCACCGGAATCCGTGAGGATGAGATACGAACGCGTCATGAGGTAGACGAACTCGGGATAGTTAAGGGGTTCGATCAGGAAGATATTCGACGCGTCGCGCAGATGATCGAATACCGGCCCACGCACGTTCGGATTCAGATGAACGGGATAGACGATCTGAATATCGTCCCGCCGACTGATCGTCTTCAATGCCTCGCAGATTTGCCGGAACCCGGATCCAAAGCTCTCGCGCCGATGTCCGGTCACGAGGACGAGCCGCTTCGAGGTATCGAGCCATGAGTATTTCGCTTCAAGCGACCGGCGAAGCTCGCCTGGTTGAGAGATATTTGAAGCCATACGGAGCAGCCCGTCGATCACGGTATTGCCGGTGACAATGACGGCGTCTGGCGGATACCCCTCCTTCAGCAGGGCAGAACGCGCACGCGACGTCGGTGCATAATGCCTCGTCGTAACGACGGCAGTGACCCGCCGATTGGCCTCCTCCGGCCATGGACTCATGAGATTGCCGGTTCGCAATCCCGCCTCGACATGCCCGACACTGACCGACCGGAAGAACGCGGCAAGTGCAGCCGCCGTACTGGTTGCGGTGTCGCCCTGTACGAGAACGTAGTCCGGATTGTAGTCGGCGATGACCGGATCGATTCCGGTCATGACCGCGCTGAACACTTCGCTCAACGACTGGTTCGGTCGCATGATGTTCAGGTCGTAGTCAGCCTTCAACGAGAAGGCCGACATCACATCATCGAGCATCTGACGATGCTGGCCCGTCACGCAGACGCGCGTATCAATTCCTTCTGCTTCGCCCAGCGCAAGCACAAGCGGTGCCATTTTGATCGCCTCTGGACGAGTACCAAATACGCTAAGAATACGCATGAACCCCGACGCCGCCTGTGTTCAATGATTTGCCGTGTTGAATATTTTTGTCGTTTCGAAATGATGCGGCACGCTACCGGATTTTCCCGACGCGTTCATCGCCAACGTTGGCTCGGCACATGTTAAATGAAATTTATAGCTAATTCTCGGAGTTGCCGCAGAGCGCGTTGCGCATCATCGAAGCCGGCTGTTGTCAGGCGGTTCCAGATTTAACCTTTTCGGGTTAACGCGCACTCAGTCATTGTCCGCTGACGTTCTTCGCTACTGCCAGCGAGTTCCAGATTTAACTTCTCCAGGTTAACGCGGATTCGCTGTACCGTTCGCAAATCTTCGCCGATGCATCCTCGTGCTTGCATTCGCAACGGCACGGCGGGAATGCCAATGCGCGTGCAATGAACTCCACAGGCTCGCATTATCCAATTTCGGGAAAACTTGTACAAAACAAGATTAAATAGCGTATCTGGACTAGCGTTGATTGGCGCCATTGCGCGCATCGTGACGACGATCAACGCGCAACTCGCTCCTGGTCGAGAGATTCCGGAAGTCGTGCGGCCGGCACTTTCCGGCATTTGATAGGTCGGAGGCAGCGCCTCGTGGAAGGCAAGGTTTTACTCCTCTCGCAGCGTCGGATTTCCGATCTTGTTGCATTTTGCCTCAGCTATGAGTTCGAGGACAATTTGGCGGCGATGGCGCGCGCCGATCAGTTCGATGTTCAAAATCGCGCTGCGCTGGAGTTCTCGCGACGGGTCTACAAGTGGACGCGCCTTGCATCAGGATCGACCAAACTGGCAGGTGTGCTGGCACCCTCCCCGCCGCAACTGCGGCTGCAACGTGATTACGAACTGTTCTTCCCGATCTTCAGCAATGCGTATCAACTTCACTCGCTCGCCGCGATTCCCGACTGGCGCAAACGGTGTCGCAAGGCCGCATGCTTCATCACTGAAGTCTGGGCAGACGACATCCCGGAGTATCTGGTCGAGCTCCTGTCCGGATTTGATCATATATTCGTCGGCCTGCATCACTGCGCACCGCAGATTGCGCGAATAGCAGGTCGACCGTGCAGCTATCTGCCGCTGGCGGTCGACGTGGAGCGGTTCGCGCCGAGGCCCGAGCAGCAGCGATCGATCGCCGTGTGCAACATCGGGCGTCGTTCGGCGACGACCCACGCCGCGTTGCTGGCCGGCGCCGAGAGAGAGCGCTTCTTCTACTACTACGACACTGTGGCGGCGAGCGGTTCGAACCGAAAAGAAAGGACGTTCCGGGTCGACAATCCGGAAGAACACCGCATCATGATTGCGAATATCCTGCAGCGCAGCCGCTATTTCATTGCCAATCGCAGTCACGTCAACAACCCGGAATTCACGGCCGGCCGTGATGAGATTTCCGCTCGCTACTATGAAGGCGCTGCAGCCGGGGCGGTGATGGTTGGAGAAGCGCCGCGCACCGAAGAGTTTGCACGGCAGTTCGACTGGCCCGACGCCGTCATTCATGTACCCTTCGATTCGTCCGACATTTGCCAGATCCTCGAAGCGTTGGACGCAGACCCGGCGCGACTGCGAGCGGTTCAGAACGCAAACGTCCGGGAAGCCGCGCTGAGGCACGATTGGCTCTACCGCATACAGACGGTATTCGACATCCTCGGTATTGCTCATACCGATCAGATGCGCGCACGAGCCAACCGTCTGCGCCAGATCGCCGAATCCTTTGAGCTGCCAGCGGCCGCCTGAAATCGTCGCCCTCGCGCAGTGCGGAGCAATGCGGCGTTTCCGCCGGTTTATGGTTAACGGCCTGTTAAGCGGCGGCTGCTACATCCCGGCAGGTAGGCGATCCTTTTCATATGATCGCCAGGGTGTCGCGAACGTCCGCAATGGCGGACAAACGTCAAGCTGCGTATCCAGGCATGAAACGCTCCAGTCAGCTCCCCTCGGCTCAGGCGGCCATCCTCAATGCGCCGCCCTTGCCACGTCAGGCAGACAGGCTTGCTGCACCTCTGCGACGGCGTGGCGCCTGGACGCAATTCGTCGAAGCCCGCCTGCGCGAGCCCGTAAATCCGGAACGAAATCCCGCCGAGCCGCCGCCAGACAGTCCGACCGACAAGCAACCGACGATCCTCGGCGACAATCCGAGCTTGCCAGGCGGTGGGCCGACGAATGAAGCCCACCCGGTCCCCGACTTGGAACACCTGCAGCCGATCGTGCTCCCGCAGGATGAGGTCAGTCTGCGCCTGAATGAGGCCGCGGAGAACATCGGCCGCTGGACAAATGTGGCTCCGCCTGATGCCGGACCAGACGACGGGTCCGTCTCCTCTACGGCCGATCCAAACGATGCTTCAGCGGAGGAATCCGACAACGACACGCAGCCAGCGCCACCGGACTCGCATGCCGGCTCAGCCGTTGCCTCGTACACGCCTGAAGCAGATGAAGGAGAGGGATTCAGTCCGGCCGCGGACCCAGGTCCGAACTCGGTGCCGCCGGCGTCAATCCGTCCAGCAGTGCAACCGCCCGTGCACACCAGCATTGCCGAGGCGAGCGTCGCGGTGCAGGAACCGCAGATCATACTGATCGACAAGCTGATCGCGGAAGAACTTCAGAGCTCGCCGCGAGACCGACGTTCCATCACCAGCGAATGGAAAGTGCGCAACTTTGTGTGGTTCCTTGCTCCGACAGCGGCTCTGCTGGCGATTGGCACCGGAATGCTCATGCGGGGCAATGTTGCATCCGTGTTCAATACAACACCCCAGGTTGTCAGCCATTCGAACGCGACGCCCGTTCAGTCGCCACCGCAAAGCAGACGCAAGCTGAAACCGGCAATTGCCACGTTCGTACATCGTGCTCCGATCGAAGCAGCCGCGCCCGCACCAACCGCACGTTCACTGCCGACGACATATGGGATTTTTGCGTCAAGCATCGGGCGGATGATCCGGCTCGAGCCGATGAACATCCGCCTTCCCGACAGCCGGATCGCCGTGTCGGTATTGACCACGAAGCCGGGCACGGTTGTGGTGCCGCACGGCCCGCTTTCGTTTGTCGCGTATCAGCGCGAGCTTATGACAAGCGCGCCCGACAACGCACAATTGCGCATTCTCGCCCAGGTGGCACGAACACCGTCGTCACCGGCAGTCGCTATGGCCAACGATGCCTGGGCTATCCGGTCCGTTTCCATCGACCTGACCGTAGCGCCGGTCCCTGAAAGCCGCGAGATGGTCGAGCTGCAGCCAGTGAACCCAGATCTCGTCCTCTCACCCGGCCGTTACGTGCTGGTCTTCAAAAACCAGGCCTACGACTTTGTCGTAGCCGGCAAGGTTACCGATAAGGCTCATTGCCTCGAGAGGGCGGAAACGCCGGACGGCGACAGGTTCACCGAGTGCCGCAGGCTCCCGTAATGTAGGGCGGCCCGGTCCTAGGGCGGCGTCGACGCGACCGCGGCCGGCGGCAACTTTGTCGCTTTCGCAGTGGCGGCACCGATGCTGAGCTGGCCGGTCTTGCGCCAAAGCAGCAACCCCGCTCCGCCGCCGATCGTACAGATCGCAAGCAGCACGATTTCACCGCGCCCCAATCCACCAGAGATCAGTGCGTAGGGCAGCATGCCCAGACCCATCCAGAAGAGCTTTTGCCACTGGTAGGAGTCGTACCTCTTGCCAAGATTGCGACGCTTGAACCACAGATCTTTCGCTTCGCGCGAAAACGGAAGGACACGTCGGCACACGGCCGGCACAAGGCGAAGCGCGAGCAGCAAGGCAAGAAACATCGTCAACGCGACCACGATACGATCGTCGCCGCCAGACAGCAGTCGGAACACCGGCAGAATGCAAAGGCCGAGGCCGATCCTCAGGAATGCCCCGGCGGGCCACGTGTCCAAGTTAATCAGGAAGCGCTCAACGGAGGTCATGGGCGTGATCCAGGATCAGGAGTTGACTTGCAGTCGTACAATGCCGAAGTCGCGTAGCAAGGACCACGCGAGTTGCAGTGGCCGCGTGATCCTGAAGACCCCGACCACGACGGCCAGGTAGGCCGTCACACAGATCACGCTCGCGACGGGAATTCGCAGCAACCGCGGCAATTCCTGCAGGAATGCGCCCTGTATCGAGAAAGCGATCGCTACCGCGACCAGCGCAGCAATGGTCTGCGGCGCTGTCGCGCGCAGGACGTCCCCGATTGTGATCCCGACAGGCCTGCCGGCATAGACGAGCGCAGGAACGAACAGCACAAACATGGTGACCGTGTAGGCGATCGTCACTCCGACCACGCCGAACGGCAGTCCGGCTGCAAGCGCAACCAATTGGCAGATTGCACTGAAGATGCCCCATCGCATCCACCGATCGGGACGCCCGACCGCGACATGCACCCAACCGAGAGTTCGCTCGATGCAGTCTGCAATGCCGCGAATGGCCAGGATGCAGAGCAAGGAGCCCGCGGGAGACCATTTTTCTCCGAGAAGCACGATCACGATGTCATGAGCGCTCACGGCCAGGGCCGCGAAGGCAGGCCCCGAAAAGTAGCAAAGCAATGAAAGCGCGCCTTCCCAGGAGCGTTTCAATTCGGCCGCACTGTGCTGGAGCTTGCTCAGTCCCGAAACCGCGATGTTATGCAGCGGCTCACTGAGAATCGACAGCAGGTTGTTGTAGATCGTGAAGGCGTTCTGAAAATAGCCAAGCGGCCCCGCCCCGAGGAAATACCCCATCGCGATTCTGTCCGCCGAACGAGCGAAGTAATCCGTCATGGTGAAGCCGGTGACTCCCAGCCCGAAGCGCAGCAGTTCCTTGACCATTGGCGTGAGCCTGGGCCTGCCTGGGATCCATCGACAGGCGGTCCAGGCTCCCACGACGGTCAAGGCCGATGTTATGATCGGCTTGGCGATCAGCGCCCAGTAGCTCCAGCCCGAAAGCGCCAATCCAACGCTTGCAGCGCTTCCGATGATGTTCGCCGATATGTCGATCATCGCGATGCGGCGAAACTGCATTGCCCGACGCATCAGCGCATAGTGTTGCGTCGACAAGGCCATCATCAGGAAGGTCACCGACAATGCCAATGCCATGCCCGCGAGCGATGGCTCGCCGAAGGCACGCGCTATCCACCGACCGGACGCAGCCAGCACGACAGCCAGCACGACGCCGATCAGAACGTTCAGCCAGAACAACGTGCTGACCTCGGCTCGTGAGATGCTGCGCCGCTGGGCGGAGGCCTCGCTCATCCCGAGATCGACGAAAAGGGGCGCGAAGCCGATCAGGGCCAGCATCATGGCCACCAACCCGAAATCGTGCGGTCCGAGCAGTCGCGCCAGCACGATCGTCGAGGCCAATTGAACGAAGATATTCAGTCCACGCGCAGCAATGAACGCTACGCCGCTGTGCAGCGACCTGCGGCCAAGGCCAGAATATGGCTTGTTGTCCGCAAAATACTGATCGGTACGTTCGTTCCGATGCACGCGCCGTTCCCGTTCAATTCGCTGGATTCTGGCCTTGAGGTACCCGCTCAAGCCAGATTTCTCGCCAATAGGGATAGATGGCGCGCGGGCAGAAGCGGCGGCAGATCGCATAGCGCGCCTCACACACGACATCCTTCAGGATGATCGCGTCCGTCTTGAAACGGACCATCTTGCATGAGCCTTCGTCGATGATTTGCTTTTGACGCCTCTCGACCTCGTACTCGCGTTCCGTGAACGGTACCATCTCCGGATCGAAATACAGGCCGCGATTGCGGTAATTGCAGTCCAGTGTCTCGAGGATGTCCTTGTACGGCTTGACGCGCACGACGTCGCCCACCTGCAGATCAAGCCGGGACTGCGGGACCTTGCTACCCTCCGGCACACCGAAGGGCCTGATCGGATAAGGCACGCCGCCACCTCTCATGCGCTGGAATGTGTCGTAGATCCAGCGCATCGCGGTGCCAATGCCGAGCCCTGCTTCGGTGACCGTGCGCCAGACCGAGAACGTCAATCCGGCGACGAGGTCCTGCAACCGAACGTTACCCGAAGTGTAGTCCTCGAGATACTGACGCGGATCCCACCACTTCAGGGGTTGCGTGGCGAATTTGACCTGTGTGTTCTGGCAAACGTAGGTCGGCTCGGTTTCGCCGACCTTCGGCGGATGCTTGATCGTGCTCCACAGCGTATCCTCGCTGCAGCCGCCTGACCTGAACGGCTTGTCAGCGCCATCTGGCGACGGCGTTTTCTCGCCCGCCGGCTTCAACCAGGCGTCCTTCCAGAATATCAGACAGGCCGCCTCACAGCCGTCATGAGCCGCGCCGTTGCAGCGAATGTTCTCGAGATGGACCGTGTTCAGCATCTTGCGCCCGCCGATACCGAGCGCGGGATCGCAGGTCTTGTGAGCTCGCTTGCCGACGCGAAGCCTCTTGCCGCAATACTTCAGCATCTCGGGCATGAAGGGCATTTCCTCCAGGCGACCGTTGGCATCCAGCGTCGCGAGGATCTCCTCCTTGCTTCTGACCTCCACCAGGTCACCAGCGCGAAAGATGCTTGAAAATAGCGTGCTCATATCGTGCGCCTTGAGATACACCCTGCAATCAGAAATTCACCGGCTGCGTGACATCCGCGCAACCATCGTCAGATCAGTGTCAACTTTCGCCCAAAAAATGCCTCGGCGAAGCGTTCCGTAGCCCTGCACTCCATGCCCCGAATCCGTGCGAGGCCGCGAAAGGTGTCCGCATCGAACCACTGCTTGGATCGCTGCGTCCCGAAATGCTTGAGCAGGAGTTCAATCTTACGATCGAGCGCCGCCGCCGACACCGGCATGTAAACGTTGGGTTGACCGAAGTCCCCATCCCACTTCGGGATCTCATATTCCAGAATCTGATGATCACGAAACGTGTTCCAGGTCAGGCGACAGACCTGACGATGGTCCTGATGAGCATCATCCCTGCGATGCGTCAGAATGACGTCGGGCTCGACCCGCCGCCTCAGCGATTCAAACCATTCCTTGATGGCTTCTCCCCTTTCCGGGAAAAATCCGTCGGGAAATGACAGCACCTCGACATTCGCGGATGCCGCCTCGCACAAGAAGTCAGCCGCCGACGCTCTCGCCTCAGCCTCCCGTATGGCGCCACCGCTTAGAACGCACCAATGCACGTCCAGCTTGATACCCCGCTCGATCAGATCCAGCAGCGTCGCTCCCGCGCCGATTTCGATATCATCCGAATGGGCGCCAAGGCACAGGATCGACAGACGGTCTCCGGGCTTGGCAAGCTGCAATGCTCTCATTCCGGTTATGCCGCGCTGGCGACCGACGAGTGATTCAGCCGCCACGGCGTGTCGCCGCGCTCCACCATGTCCTCCAACACTTGTCTATCGCGCAGGGTATCCATGGCGCGCCAAAAACCCTCATAGCGATAGGCCATGAGATGACCGCCCTCGATCAAACGGTTGAACGGTTCCTGGACGAGTTCTTCTCCCTCCTTGATGTAGTCGAAGATTTCGTTGCGGAAGATGAAGTAGCCGCCGTTGATCCAGATCTCGGACTCCTGGCTGGAGCGAATCCGCTGCACCGACCCCTCGGCGTCAAACTCGGCAAGGTGGAAGCTGATCGGTGGATGGATCGCCACGAAGCAGCCGATCTTTCCGCTTTCCTTGAACTTCTGGATCATGTCCGGCAGCGGCGCATCGGTCAGCCCGTCGCTGTAGTTCGCAAGGAAAATCTCCTCGTCCTGGACGAGATGGCGGACGGCCAGCAAGCGCTGCCCGATGTTGCGCCATGTCCCCGTATCCACCAGCGAAACCCGCCAGTCCGGCTGATGTTCGCCGATCAACTCGACCTTTTTGCCGTACTCTGAAATCACGCAGTCGCTGTTCGCAGTCGCGCGATAATTCAGGAAGTAATCCTTGATCACGTTCGCCTTGTAGCCAAGGCACAAGATGAAATCATTGTGATTGTACTGGCTGTAGTACTGCATCACATGCCAGAGGATCGGCTGATGGCCGATCGGGACCATCGGCTTTGGTATACTCTCCGAATACTCGCGGATCCGCGTACCGAGACCGCCGCAAAAAAGGACAACCTTCATGGCGCAACCTCACGCGGATCAATGATTTCGACGTTAGGAATCGGAACGATGAACTTGCAGCCCCAGTCCGCGACATGCCGCATTTGCGCGACGATTTCCCTCTTCAAATTCCAGGGAAGGATGAACAGGTAGTCGGGACGAGCCTCGTCAATGGCTTCGACTGGGAGGATCGGAATGTGCATTCCCGGCGTATAGCGGCCGTGCTTGTAGGGGTTGCGGTCCACGGTGAAGTCGAGAAAGTCGGTTCCGATGCCGCAGTAGTTAAGCAGCGTGTTGCCCTTGCCGGGAGCGCCATAGCCGCAGATCCGCGCCCCCTTGTTCTTGCTCTCAATCAAGAACGACAGCAATTCGCGCTTGGTGCGATGAACACGCGATGTAAATTGCTCGTACTGACCTATGTCTTCCAGGCCGATCCGACGCTCATGGGCCAGCAGCGCGGTCACCGCGGCCGAGACGGCGTGGATCGCGTCGGCGCGGCAGAGATAGACGCGAAGCGAGCCGCCATGCGTTGGGATCTGCTCGACATCGAAAACCTTCAGATCATGCCGCCGCGCGAGACGGTCGATCGTTACCAACGAGAAATAGGAGAAATGCTCGTGGTAGATGGTATCGAACTGATTTTCGTCGATGAGCCGCTCAAGATGCGGGAATTCGAGCGTAATCACGCCTTGCGGCGCGAGCAGGCACGCCATTCCGGCGGTGAAATCGTTTAGATCCGGAACCTGTGCCAGCACGTTGTTGCCGATAATCAGATCGGCCCGCTTGCCATCCGACACCAGCTTCCGCGCAAGCTCCAGGCCGAAGAACTCGACCATTGTCGGGACGTTTTTCTGCCTAGCAACTTCGGCCACGTTGGCCGCCGGCTCGATTCCCGTGACCGGCACTCCGAGCGGCAGGAAGTGCTGCAACAGGTAGCCGTCGTTGCTCGCGATCTCGTAGACGCGGCTCTCGGCACCAAGGCTCAGCCTGGCCTTGATCATCTCACAGTAGCGCCGCGCATGTTCCACCCACGACGTCGAGTAAGACGAGAAGTAGGCATACTCGGTGAAGATATGCTCCGGTTTGACGTATTCCTGGAGTTGCACCAGGAAGCAGACCCCGCAAACCACGGTGTGCAGCGGATAGTACGGCTCCATGGCGTCGGTCTGGTCGGCTGTGAGAAAACTTTCGCAGAGGGGCGACATTCCCAGGTCGACAAACGTCGATTTCAACGTCGCACCGCACAGACGGCAGTTACCGTGAGAGGATTTCGACCGAATCGATTTGAATCTCGAGTGAGCGTTCATTGGGCCGTACCATGAATATAGGATTGCCGAATATGAGATTGCCGGCGCTTAAATCGGGCTCGATAGATTGAATTTTATCGTATGAAAGCGAACAATATGAAGCGATATCGAACAACAAGGTAAACCACGCAGTTGCTGAAAATTTTAGTAAAATTGTATAGAACTTGTCGTCGACAATTGGCCTCTCGGTCGGGAGTGGATACGTCCCATGCGCTTTGAAGCAACAGGACTTGACGGAGCGTGGCTCGTCAAAATCGAGCCTGCACACGATGAGCGCGGCTTTTTTGCGCGCACGTTCTGCGAAGACGAGTTTCGCGCATACGGGCTCGTGACCAGATTTCCCCAGCACAGCATCTCGAGCTCCTCGCGCAAGGCGACATTGCGCGGAATGCACTTTCAGAATGAGCCGCACGCCGAGGTTAAGCTCGTGCGCTGCTTGAACGGATCGATTTGGGACGTCATCATCGATCTGCGTGCGAACTCGCCTACCTTTCGTCAATGGCGCGGCTTCGAGCTTTCAGCGGAGAACGGTTCGCAGCTCTACATCCCCAAGGGGTTCGCGCACGGCTTTCAAACCTTGAGCGACAACGTTCAGGTCAATTACCTGATTTCGGAGTTCTACGAGCCTTCGGCTGCTAACGGCCTCCGATACGACGACCCGATGTTCGGCATCAGCTGGCCTCTGGCCGTAAGCACGATCTCCGATAAGGACCTGAACTGGCCGCTTCGAGGTGCGTGAGCGCCTACCGAACAGGCGCGAGGAGCCCGTGGCGCTCGAGCACCTTTGCTGTCTTCAGAATGACCGGGAACGGCAGGTCGGCACGCCTGGCGATATCAAGCAGAGAATGATGTCCGTCGGACAGATTTAGAATCCACAGCATCGCCATGTTGGCTGCAGCGGCGTCCTTGTCGCCGCCGATCGCACCATAGAGTCCGCGTCTGCCCAGCTGCGGTTCGCCTTTCGGCGACGTGTTGTAGTAGCTGCGGTTGCCTTCGAGCAGGTCGATGACTTCGGAAATGATGCGGAAGGATTCCCCGAGGTGCTCCGGCCGAATGAAGCTCAGGTCGTCGGCCGAGGTATGATACTGAGGGATGGCACCGAAACGGCTGCGCTGAAACAATCCCACCGGCAGGTTGAACCCGGGCGAGCAGTATTGCCGCTCATCATAGCCGTAGGGCGAAAACGCCAAAATCGTCGGCGTCAGTTTGGAATGCTGCAGCGTGTGTAACATTGCACGGTCGATTTCGGCATCGCCCTGCCTGCTCTTCTTGTATGTCGGACCGGCGCCGTCTCCGACCATTGATACCACGAGGCCGTGCTTGATATGAGACACACGATGCTCATTGCGGGCGAGCCAGGTGATCGCGCCAATCGTTCCCGGCGCAAAGAGAAACCGATAGCTGTATCGCGTTCGCATCTGGGAGATGCGGCTTGCGAGCTCCGCAAGCAGGGCCAGACCGGAACAATTGTCATTGGCAAGCGAGGGATGGCAAACATGCGCCGACAGAAGCACCTCGTCGTCTGACTCTCCCCGGTGAAAATACTCACCATAGGTCAAATGCCCGTCGGCGAGGGTCGAGTCGATCACGACCTCGTAGCTATCGTCCCGCAGTTGCTCCAGCTGTCGGTGGGCCATGCAGAAAGCCCAGTTTTCCTGGTAGTAAGACGTTCGGTAGGGGACCAGGTCCGGCTGATCGGGCAATGTGAAGATGTGGGACTTAAGCTCGTCCAACAACATGGTGCGGCGCACCGGCACGCTGTAGCTCATGACGTGCAGGTTCGATTCGTTGAAATCTACGACCTTCCGGCCCCGCGGGTCCTTGATGTACGCGTCCCGGATGTTCCACTCACGTGGCACGACCCAGTCGAGAACGGGTGTACCGGTCGGCACCTCGTGGACATCAAGGGAGATGTGCGCACCGATCTCCCGAAGGGTCTGCCGCACACCGTTACCGGTAATGCTGCGGCAGATCGGGTAGATCTTTTGGGCAAGCGCAAAGATCTTTGCGCCTGAACTCGTGCCATCGTCTGCCGCCGACACGCCGTCCTCCTGGTGTGTCAAATCGATCGGCGCGTGTATTAGTTCGCGGCGAGAGCCGATTGCCCGACGCTCTGCCTCGACTTTACATGGCGGAGATCCGCATCGAGCACGCCGTCCGCCAGCAACTTGTTGACGTGGCTGATGCGCTGATACCGGGGACCTTCGAACTCTTCGAGCGTGATGCCCGAGACCCGGTAGGCCTTATAGAGCTGCTCCGCGCCCATCTTCGCATCCCATTGCGGCTTGAACTCCGGCAGCCTGGTTCGAATCTTTTCGAAGCTCACGCGATAGGACCGCGTGTCGGGACCGGCGCCATCGGCAAATTCGATCTGACAACCGGGGACAACATCGGCGACGATCTTCGCGAGATCGCGGATCTGGTAGTTGTGCGCCGTCTGGCCGACGTTGAAAGCTTCATTGAACACCGCCGCCTCGGGAGCCTCCATCGCCGCGATAAAGGCGCGGGAGATGTCCTCGATGTGAACGATGGGCCGCCAGGGCGTGCCGTCCGACTTCAAGAGGATCTTCCGCGTTGTCACCGCCCAGGCAACGAGATTGTTCAGCACGACATCGAATCGGAGCCGGGGAGATACGCCGTAAGCCGTTGCGGGTCGCAGGTAGACCGGGCAAAATCCGTCACCGGCGAGGCTGGCAATATCGCGCTCCGACTGCACCTTGGATTCGCCATAAGCAGTCACCGGGTTGAGGGCTCCGGTTTCGTCGATCATCCCGTCGCCCGCCTTGCCGTAGTTGCTGCAGGAGGACGCAAACACGAACCGTCGCACACCGGCTTGCTTGGCCAGCTGCGCGAGGCGCACGCTGGCTACATGATTGATCTGGTCGGTAAGGCCAGGTCTCAGATTGCCGAGCGGATCGTTAGACAGCGCGGCAAGATGCAGGACCGCATCAAAAGCCTTCAGGTCCGCAAGTTCGATGTCTCGCGTGTCCTTGCAAAGGGCCGGCACATCCACGATCGACCCGCCCTCTGCAAATGTGCAGCGAGAGTACAGATCGCTGTCGAGGCCCACGACTTCGTGCCCGGCACGCCGTAGCATCGGGGTGAGCACTGTTCCGATGTAGCCGAGATGTCCGCTCACGAGAACGCGCATCTAAACGCCTCCAAATTTATTCTGTTTCTATCTCGCCTACTTATTTCAAAATCGCCCGCTGATGCACGTGTTTGTAAAACCTTAGTTAATGGCGCGCCTGAAATTGCGGGAACGATCCGCTCAGGACGACGGAAAATGGTTGAGCCGTACCCCATGATCGTTGACGTCGCCGGTAGCGGCGCCAGGCGAGAGACGCCGCAGCAGCGCTTGGGGAACTCTGCGTAGTTGCCGGTGAAGCCGGTAACGTGTGGTGGAGCGGCTGACGTCGAAGCGATTGGCCAGTTCTCCGCCGAACGCCACAACGAATTTGTATCGCGCCTCGTTTTCGATTCCGCCATCGAAATCGAAATGAAGGCCCCGCTCGTGCGCCAGCTCGATGCCACTCCAGAGGAGCAGACTTACTGCGCCTGGATGCGCAATGCTCCTGTCCCGCGATGACAGGAAATAGTGCACGAACTTGTGGTCCCAGACGAAGAAGACCTGGGCGTGGACGTTGTTGTTCGAGTCCACCGCCGCGAGGATCTTGCATTGCTGTCGCTCGTTCGCGGCGGCATAGACAGCTTCCAATCGCGAGAGGTCGAAATACGACTTCGCGCCCTCCAGGTTGGCCTGGTAATACTTCACGAAGTATTTTGGGGACGTGACTTCGCGAATGGCGAGCCGTTCCCGCGCGCGTCGTATCACGTTCTTCGTCTTGTCGCGCAATCCCGACCAGAGCTCGTCTCGGGGGATCGTGCATTTCAGCATGAAAGTCGGATGCGCGCGCACCTCGTAGCCGCACGCGAGGAACGCGGCCACATCGCTGAACCCGGTATCGAGCGTCATCTCGACGTGATCGAAATCCGCGACCTGCTTGAGCAGGTCAGTGATGACCGCATGCGCCAACCGCATGCGCGCTTCCGTCTTGCCGGACTGCAGCGTGACCGTCGGCCCGAGAAAACGCGTGATCTGAGGCATCTCACATATGTTCATCCCGCTTTCAGTACGCGTGACGAACCGCAGAGAACCCACGACGCGCCCGCCACGCGAACAAGTGACTTCGCGCCAGCCACCGGGAGCCAGCGCATCCAGCCACCAATCCTCGTGAAAGACCGATTTGCGCATCAAATTCCTCTTCCGGAGACTAACCGGATAGCGAATCGGCAATCTGATTAAACCAAAACGTGCAGAAATGCCCAAGGTCCGCGCGGATCAGAAGGCCTTAGCTTCTATTGTAGTTAATTAACGACGTCTGCAGCATTTAAATCGGGCGCTCGCCTAGTTAGCCTCCGAGCTCGGCGTCGGTCAGGTGACGCATTGACGCAATACCGCGCCTGTTCAAAACATATTTAATCATTGCCCGCGAGGCGTATGCTCACTGCGAACTTTTGCGTGCCGATCCATCCAAATTCGGTTGCACGAACGGCGTGCCGGCGTCATAGCGCGCTTTGGCCGGAAGCACATGAAGCTTCGTTATCCCGACCGGGTCCACCCAAGGCCACTCGTATCCGCGCCCGGCATCGAAGAACGGGGGGCGGCTTGTGAGGTACATGGAAGCAGGCAAGGCCTGATCCTCGCTTCCGGAATCCCAGTGCGTTTTGTTGGTGAGGTAATCAAAATTGCCATATCGAATCGTGGACGTCGCAACCTTTGCGTCCGTCGGATATGGCTTCACGGCGTCCCAGCCGAGCATCCAGACGCCGGGCTTTGCGTCGGTAAAACAAGTTTCATACGACCAGCCGTCCATCTGACCGGGAACCCCGAGCACGTTTCCTATGAAAGACATCCAGTAGGAATACGCCATCAGACCGGCGGCGCGACGCGGCCCATTGCGGAGCTGCGACACATCATCGATCGTCCCGCCAGCCTGATTGTCGAACGCTGCCCGGACGCCGCGCAGATAGTTGCGGAAAAACGTGTGATAGATGCTGTTGCCGTGAGTGTCGTCGCTGTCGGCGTTCTGAGCATAGTTGCCCTCGAACAAGACGTGATGGGCGCCCACCATGTGGCTGGCGTTGAGCCCGGTCTCGATCCAGGCTCCATTGGTATTGATGTAGCCCATGTCCATGTAGTTGTAACCGACCACCGAACCAGCCCCGGCGGAACGCGCCACCACCAGCTTGTTGGCCCTCACGGCAATTCCATTCTCGATCAGAGCTTCCGACGATCCGGCGGAAAGGCTAATGGCATATCCGCCTCCGCCGGGTTGAGCCCAGGCCGCGTCGTGCACGTAGAACTCGCGCAGTTCGACCCGGAAGGAGCTGTGAATTGCAAAGCCTTCGCCGTGCCAAACCGAATTGTCGACATTCTTCGCCCACGAAGAAGCAGCCCAATTGAAGCGAAGATTGCCCGCGTCGCCCCCCTTGAGCGCCAGATCTTCGATGCCCGCGTGCTTCACATGCGGCTGCGCGAACCGTGACAGTTGAGCTGCGTTTGCCTTCCGATAGCTGATGTGAATTGGGGTCGTGAAGGTGATCCTGGAACCGGAGACGGTGCTGATCTCCTTGATCTCGGCGACGGGCCGATCAGGTCTTCCGAACCACGATCCGGCGCTTTGCGGCGTCGATGGAAACCCATCGGGTGCAAAGTCGTCGACAAACTGAATTGCAGGTTTGTGCTTTTGCCAGACAACCCTGAAATCTTCCGACGCCCAGATCTGCCCTCGCCCCTGCGGGTCGACACGCCAATCAGCGGCCGACGCCTCGTCGAGCAGTACGATCTGTCCAGGCACAAAGCCCGCAGCGTCGTCGACCTCGACCGTTCTTTCGCCCTTTATTGCATCATTCCGAAGGTTCGCCGACCGCACGGCATTGACCGTATCGCTCGTGCTGGAGAAAAGCGACGGTCCCACCACGACCAGCGGAGACGGCCGGGCACCGACCGCGTCATTGAAAGGTTTCGCGCCATCCTGCTTTTCGAGCATCGTCCGGCCCGGACCGGAGCCGCGCAGGGTAATTGCCTTGTTGAGCAGCAGGAAATTGCCGCCATTGATCAGAAACCGTCCCGCGGACAGTTGCACGACCTGCCCTACCGGACATGCGTTGATTGCGCCCTGGATTACCGCAGCGTCATCGAGTGTGCCGCCACGAGGCGACAGCGTCGCGCAGATGGTTTTTCGAGAGGGTATACCACCCTCGGCCATCAGGCCGGGTTGCCAGGTGGTCGCGCGATCTGAAGGCAGTATTTCCATCGAATCGAGAGCAAATGCGGACGAATGGCTTGAGCATGCAACGAAGATCATCGTTGCAGCCAAGCGCTGCCAAGGCCGTCGCAGGGCCGTTCGCAGCGTCCGGTGACCAGGGTTGCGCCGCGTCGCGATGACCTTCCGGTTGAACATGCATCCTCTGACTTGCAGCGCCGAACCGACCGGCTTCGCGCCTGCTAGCGTGACCTCACGACGTTGACGGCAGTGGACGGCGGCCTGAACCGCGATCCGTGGGTGCGCCGCATTGCTGGACGCCTGGCTATCCGCAAGCTGGCCGCGGGACGCGCCTGCCCCCAATATCTGGCAGCTTCAACCGCGGCTATAACGAACACGACCCACAGCATTTCGAAGCCGCGCATCCATGTGCTCTCGAGACCGTTGGTAATGGCAACGTAGAGAACGATCGACAGCAGGATCCATGCCCGCGAAAGATCAAAACGCGCCAGGCGACCAATGCCGTGTATCGTCGCAAGGATGAACGCGACAAGCAGGAAAAATCCCGCATAGCCAAGTTCGAGCAACGTGTCTTCATACCCATTGTGGGCGTTGGGCATCTCCTTGACCCAGCCCGGCGCTTCCACGATGCTCGGCGCGTCGGGTCCAACCAGCCAGAACGACTGATAACCCCAGCCCAGCAGCGGCTTCTTTGCGATTTGCATATTTGCAAAATCCCAAATGATGGTACGGCCTGTGAAAGTCGAATCGCCGTACAGCATGTACGATACGCGATTCATGCTGAAGCCGGTGACGAACGAAAAAACCATCCAGCAAATCGGTATCGATACGACAATCACCCACACCGGAACGCGGATAGCCCTGGAAAGCTTGAGCAAGGCCCAGGCGAACGCAGGGACAAGCACCGCAAGAGCAAGCGCCGTCTTTGAATTGCTCAGCAGCAGCAGCGCAACAGACATCAGCGCGGTAACGATGCCGAGAATCCGTCGCCGTCCGGGATGAAGCAGTTCATGGAGCGCAAGCAGGAATGCAACGGCAGCGCATTCGCCTAGATAGTTCTTGCCCGAGAAATAGCCGGGGTAGCCCCACGTGGCGAACTTCACGTCGATCGGCGGCCTGCCCATGACGAACAGCATGTTGAGCACGGCAGCGATAAAGAAGCACCAGAACAAGCCGCGCAGCAGGTCGGTCGATCGAGTTGCAACGATCGCCGGGAGCGCGATCGAGGCAATGATCATGGCCTGCTGCGCAAACCTGATCCCCGAAGCCTCCGGCTTGAATGCCCAGGCAACGCTCGCCCCCGCCAGCGCAAGATAGGCAAACAGTATGATCAGGATCGGCGGAAAGCGGAGTCGCGACCGATTGCGCAGCGCAACGACGAGCGCGACTGCGGACAGGATCGGCCAAAAGATTTTGCTCTCTGGTCGAGCTTCCAAAAGACAAGCCGAGTCCGTCGGACTACAGGTCACGAGGATCAGGGGAAAAGCAATCGTGGCGTAGACACAAGCCAGCAGCGGGATGATTGCGTATCTATCGATTACCCGATCGGACGGGGCCGCCAAGCCTGGTCGCTGAGAACGCAATACGGCTTCGTGCATGCTCGGTGCCCGTCAACTCCAGTCGCCAAGGCAGCACGCTGATCGTTACTCGCCCGCCTTGCCCGATCGTGGGGCCACGCAGCGATACGATCAGCCTCTCAATGGCGCTGGCGCCAACACGTACTCAGACACGGCTCCGAACACCAACGATAAGTCAATCTTTCCTGAATTTTTATAGTGAACGCTTCGTTAACGCTTGTCCCCTAGCGTGGCGCACAGGGCGGGCTGTTTCGCCTGGTCGATTGATATTCCGGGAAATTGTGGATGCCGCGTAAGCACATGTTTACTCGCGCAAATTTCTTCCGAGCCTGTGTCCGGCGGTGCGGCGGTCGATGCCGGACGGCGACGACCGCAAGCGGCGCGCAAGCAAGCGCGAAGAAGAGACCGGCGTTTACCAAGACTCCGTTCGTTAATCTTCGTTAACCAGGGTCCAATGTTGTGCCGAGAAGTGCAGGCAAGAGTAGTCAACGAACGCTGCGCCTGACCACTTGCGAAGTGACGCCGGCGCATTCGGCTGGCAATTCCTCGCGTCTCAGTGGTAGCCGCCTATTGGGCGCCCTGGCCATCACAGCGACAATCGCGCTCGCTGGCTGCTCGACCATGCCGACCTCGGGACCGGCAAGCTCCTATGTCCGCGCGGGGCAGACCGACCCTGAAAGCGTGCACTATGCTCTGGTGCGCCTGACGGCTGACACCGAGAGGGTCCTGGTGCGCAACTCCAGGCGGATCGACCGTGTTTTCACGGATCGCCGCGGCCCTCCCGAGATTCGTTTTGGCATCGGCGACACGGTCAGCGTGACGCTGTTTGAATCGATGGCCGGTGGCCTGTTTACTCCGACCGAAGCCGGCACACGTCAGGGAAATTACGTCACGTTGCCCAATCAGGCCGTGAACTACAAAGGCAACATCACGGTTCCGTATGGTGGCTCGATCCGCGCTGCGGGCCGGACGCCGGAGGAAGTCCAGAATGCGATCGTGAAGTCCCTGCAGGACCGTGCGATCGAACCACAGGCAGTGGTTGCGCTGGTGGATCAGAAGGCAACGTCCATCAGCGTATTGGGCGAGGTCGGAACGCCTGCACGCTTGCCCGCAAGCGCCAGCGGCGAGCGGCTGCTCGACATCATCACACGCGCGGGCGGCCCCAAGAATCCCGGCTTCGATACCTGGGTGACCCTCGAACGCGACGGCCGGCAGGGTACCGCACCGTTCGGATCGCTGCTCAGCCAACCGGCAAACAACATCTTCGTTCGCCCCCAAGATACGGTCTACGTATTCACGCAGCCGCAAACCTTCCTCGCGATGGGCGCTTCCGGGCAACAGGGGCAGTTCTCGTTTGGAGCCTGGCGCCTGACACTGGCCGAGGCCATGGCGAAAGCGGGCGGCCTCAAGGATGATCACGCCGACCCTGGGTCCGTGTTTATTTACCGCGGGGAGCCACGCGAAGTTGCCAAGCAGCTCGGCGTCGACTGCACTCGCTATAGCGGACCCCTTGTCCCCGTTATCTATATTCTCGATTTGAGAGATCCCGGCGGCTACTTCATCGCGACAGAATTCGAGATGCGGAATAAAGATGTCATCTTCGCGTCCAACGCAAATTCTGTCGAAGCGACAAAGTTCATGACTTACCTGCGGATGATCATCGGCACAGTGAGCGATCCAATCGTCGCCGGGATCGATGCCTACACGCTGAAGGGACTCGCCAACGGCAGCATCTCTGGCGCGACAACCATCGTTACGTCGTCCCGATGACGACAATTGGCCTGGCGGAATCGGCTCGCGCGGCAGGTATGCTGCCGGCAACCGAATCCGCCGAGGCAACAGTCCGCGACCGGTGGCCCCGCCTTCACGGACACATTCCTGCGCTCGACGGCGTGCGGGGACTTGCCATCGCAATGGTGATGCTGCTGCACTTCGTCGGCAATACGTTGCCGACCAACGCTGTCGAGAAGATCGTCGTCGGAATCACCAACTACGGCTCCTATGGCGTCGAGTTGTTCTTCGTCCTGTCCGGCTTTCTCATCACCGGAATCCTCTATGATTCACGGGAGGAGCCGAACTTCTTCCGCAATTTCTATATACGGCGAGTGCTGCGCATTTTTCCGCTCTATTATGGCGTGCTCGCAATTGTCTTCTTCGTCGCTCCGCTTGTGAGCCCGCTGCGTGGTCCGACCCTCGACTATCTGATAGACCGTCAGGCTTGGGCCTGGCTGTACGGAGTCAACGTCTACATCGCATGGAACGGTGACTGGTCATTCTCATATCTGGAGCATCTCTGGTCGCTTTGCATCGAAGAACATTTCTATTTCTTCTGGCCGCTCGTCGTATATCTGGTCGCGAAGCAACCGAGAAAGTTGATTGCGGTCAGCCTCGGCCTATCGGTCGCTGCGATGCTCGCTCGCCTGGGCGGCTCCTTGGCCGGACTTAGCTGGTGGACAACCTACGTGTTGACACCGTTTCGCCTGGACGGTCTGGCCCTTGGCGCCTTCCTCGCCGTGGTGGTCCGACAACCGGGCGGACTTCAGCGACTTGTTGGCGCCCTTCCATACGTTGCGACCACTGCATTTGGCTTGCTGTCCCTGACTTTCACCTGGACGCGCTTGGTGACCGACCAAGGTAACGCTTTCGTCCTTCCGGTTCGGTCTTCCATCATCACCGTGCTGTTGGCTTGTCTCCTCATCTGGGTGCTCGTTGCGCCAAAACATTCCTTGTTATCGCGCCTTTTCTGCAGCCGACCGCTGATGTTTCTCGGGACCTATAGCTACGGCCTGTACGTCTACCATCACTTTATATCGTACTATCTCGTGACTCACCGAACCGAACTGGCACTCGGCGAATGGCTCGGTTCTCACAGCGCAGCCGTGGCAATACAGGCGACAGCGGGAGCACTCGTCTCGCTGCTGATCGCTTATCTGAGCTATGAATTCGTCGAAAAGCGCTTCCTGGACCTGAAGCGGTTCTTCAAAGCTCAGCGCACCGTTGCTGCTGGCGAAGCGTTGGCGCCTTCCCATCCGTACCGCAACTGATGGCGAGCCTCGTATGGTAAAAACCCTCGAGAGCGCGAGCTGCTGAACTCCAGGCATACTTGCTTTCGGCCAAATGCCTTGCGGAACGTCCGAGATCCGCAGCGCGATCGGCATCGCCCAGCAAGCCGCTGACACGGGCGGCAAAGCTCTCGACATCGTCCGCGATCATGATATTACGATCCGGCACGGCCTCGATCCCCTCGGCGCCCAGGGTTGTCGAGACGATTGCCTTGCCCATCGCCATAGCCTCGACAATCTTGAGCCGTGTCCCGCCTCCCAATCGCAGGGGGACGACGACGACCGCCGCCTCGGCAAGATGCGGTCTCAGATCCGGCACGAAGCCGGTGAACTCGATTCGGGGACCTGCCAGCGCCAACAGGGCGGAGGGCGGCGAACCGCCAATGATCTTGCAACGCGCATCCGGATGGCTGGCCGCGATGCGCGGCCATATATCATTGATGAAGTGGATGACACCGTCGACATTCGGTGCATACGACAAGAGGCCAAAGAATACGACGGTGCGTCCGTCGGGCTTCGGACCGTCGGCACGCGGGCGATAGAACTCGATATCCGCGGCATTGGGTATGACGGCAGTCCTGGCTTCCGGCACTTCTTCAAGCAGCCGTCGTTCGTCAGCAGCGCTGCACAGATAGACGCCATCCGCGTCACGATAGGTCCCGAGCTCCTCCTTCCGAAGCTTGCGCCAATTGACTTCGGAATAAAGGCGACGAAACAAGCTGTCGCCGCTTTGGGCGTACTGGCGGGCAAGGTCGTAGTCGATATTGTGAGAATCCACGACCAATACCGGAAGCTTCTCTCCTGCCGGCGCCTTGCGCAGTTCGTAGTGACCAAGGAACGTGAACTCGAGATTAACCACGTCGAAGCGCGTCGACCCAAGCAAGTCATCCAGCGTCTGACGCACGACGTCTGCCGTGATTCGCAAACGCTCGAAGCTGAGGGGCGATACCAGGGAGCGGAGTTGAAGCAAGCGCTTCGGCATCCCATCGCGACCGAACGGGTTACGCACGAGCACCACCTTGCGGCAATAGGCCTGCATGGCAGTTCGGCATTCCTCGATGTCGTGCTCGTCATCCACGAGCATGACTGCCGTCAGGTCATGGCGCTGAGCCAATTCCGTCATCAAACCGTGCATACGTGCCTGCGCGCCGATCCGCGGCGGGCTCGCAGGCATTTGTGACACGAAGAGAATATTTAGGCGGTCTGAGTGCATCGATCCAAACCTGCCTGCCGACGTCGACAGGTACTGAGATGCTCGCTGAGGCCCACATTCACATAGCTCGGCTTACTCAATGCTTAAGCCGAAGCCTTGCGTTAATAGTTGCCTCGTTCCTCTTAACGAAACAATGATAGAAAGGCGGCGTGTCCATTTATCCGCTTGGATTTTCGACGTAAAAGCATTGCCGAAGCAGTCTTGGTAGGTTCTCCGCAACGTTACCTCATGCGGGCCAGCTCAAGCTCAAGCCGCGAAGGCGACGATTGAATGTGCGGTATCTCGGGTATCATCGGCCGGCTTGACGAAAACAACCGGGCCGCGCTCGCTCGGATGAGCAAGGCCATGATCCATCGCGGGCCGGACGGCCATGGCTCGTGGGCTTCGACGCCGGATGCCCGCGGCTGGGGTGTCATGCTCGATCACCGCCGCCTCTCGATCCTCGATCTGTCGTCCGCCGGCGCCCAACCGATGGTGGACGATACAACCGGGCACGTGATTTCGTTCAACGGCGAAATCTACAACTATGTCGCCCTGCGCAAACGCCTCGAGAGCGAAGGGCAGTCTTTTCGGTCCAGCGGCGACACCGCCGTCATGCTGCGGGCACTTGGGCTGCATGGCCTGGAGGCAGTCGGATGGCTGCGCGGCATGTTCGCATTTGCAAGCTGGGATCCGCAACAGCGACGACTTCTCCTTGCGCGCGACCAGCTCGGCATCAAGCCGCTCTATATCGCGCAGTCCAGCAATCCGAACACGACGTGGTCGCTGATATTTGCATCCGAATTGCGTGCATTGCTGGCCTCAGGCTTGCTCGGAACGCCGCGTCTTGATCCGCAGGCGGTTGCGAGCAACGTATGGAACGGGTTTGTTGTCGGCCCCTGCACCGCCGTTCAGGGTGTTGAACTTCTTGCGCCGGGTCACTACGCCGAGTTTGACGGGACAGGCCGCAAAATAAGCGAGCACGATTTCTGGCGCATTCCCGGAGAGGCGCCAAAACCGACAATGGACGAAGCGGCGCTTGCCTCGATCCTCGACGAAGGGATGAAGCTTCACCTCGCCAGTGATGTGCCGCTCGCGGTTTTCCTGTCGGGTGGCATCGATTCCTCCGCGATGGCAAATCTCGCGCAACTGACCGCTGACGCCCCGGTTCATACTTTCACGCTCGCGTTCGAGGACCAGCAGTTCAACGAAGCGCCGTTCGCAAGACAGACCGCTGCGGCAATCGGCACTCAGCATCATGAGGTGGTGTTGTCCGAGCAGCGGTTCGTCGACAGTCTGGACGACGCCCTCGATAGTCTCGACCAGCCAACCTTCGATGGACTGAACGCCTATTTCATCTCCCGGGCCATTCGCGAAGCAGGCTTTACCGTCGCGCTGTCAGGAACCGGGGGTGACGAGCTGTTCGGCGGGTATCCGACGTACCGCGATCTTCCGATCTTGCAGCAGTGGTGTCATCGGGGCCGCGCATTTCCCAGAAAATGGCAAGCCAAGGCTGCAGCTTTGTTGACTTGGCCCCTGCGACGATCCTCGCATCCCGTGCCGCCTCAAACGCGCTGGGCGAAGCTTCCGGATATGGTCGATCGTAGCGAGGATCTGCTGGCGTTATACCAGATGGCCTACGCGCTCTTCCTGCCTGGATTTCAGGGTGAATTGCTTGCACCGGATTTCGCGGGCGCGCTCATGGAAGGCCTTCCCGACGCGATGCGCCGGCGGCTGACGGCCGAAACGGCAGGCCGTACCCCAGTTTCCGCTATTAGCGTGATGGAACAACGTCTCTTTTTGGGTGAACGCCTCCTGCGCGATAATGATGCAGCAAGCATGGCCAGTTCGCTCGAGCAGCGCGTTCCGCTGGTCGACCACGTATTGTTTGAAAGCGTCGACGCCCTGTCGGACCAAGCGCGATATCAGCCCTTGGGGCGCAAAGATATGCTTCGGCGGATCGGATTGCGCGGTCTCGATCCTGCGCTCTTCGAGCGCCCAAAGACCGGCTTCGTCATGCCCTTTGACCGGTGGATTCGCCGCGGATTGAAGGACGCCATGGATCGAACCATGCGCGATCCGCAGGCGATCGCACCTACCGGCCTGAATCCCGACGCGGTTGAGCGACTTTGGCGAGCCTTTCTCGACGGAGCGCCCGGCATATACTGGTCGCGGGTCTGGTCCATCTACACGTTTGTCCGTTGGTGCCATTGCAACGGCGTTTACGCATGAGCAGCGAGTGCCTTCACCGGCTTCCTCGCCGCTCACTCTGACCATTCGTCCAATCGATAACGTCGAACTCGAGCCCTCGCTTCAACATCTCTGCCTCAAGATCGCGGGCATGCCGCTTCCATTCGGCCGTCGATCGGACTCGGAATTTGGGATCTTTGCCGCTTGCCTCGAATTCATCGTCGGCCTCGAGCGCGCCGCGGATAGCTTCGTATATCATCCTCAGACTGGGATCGGTGATGGCACTGCAGGCCATTGGTTTCAGTGTCTCGATCTCGTCGAAGTTTTTGCTCATGGCAATGATCGATCCTCATCTACGCGCGCTAGCGCGCCTTCGATGACCTCGATCTCCTCGCGGAGGATATCGCTCACGATCGACGGCTTGAACCCTGGAATGGTGTGCATCTGAACATCATCCAGCAATTGCTGTCGATGGTGCCTCAGCTTTTCCAGGGCTTGGCGATCCTTCAACGAAACGTAGCCGGCAACAATCTGCTCGATGGCTTTCATCGGAAATGCGCTCTACAATAAGAATAACGTACTGCAATCTCTCGATTAAAATGGCCAAATCGCTTCCTGACAAGACCCCCACCTTTGTGCTCGTGCGGCAGCGTTAACGCTCAGTCCGTAAAAACCCGGACCTTCCACGAAATGATTCCGCCGCTTGTCGGAATCCGGCTGAAAGCGAAGGAGCCGGTTCGATTGTCATTGTCGAGTTACTTCCACGCAACACGATGGGGAGGGTGCAGAAGAACCTGTTGTGCGACCGCTTCGCCGATATCTACTCGGCGCAGGTTCAGCAGCGAACCTGAAACGCGCTGCTGGACCCGCGCTGCGATACCCGTCGCGCGGCACCGCGGATCCTCAAAGATAGCAGCGATGCCGTGGACGGCGTTCCGTTCACCGGCTGCGAGCGATGTGTGTGACGCCGGTCAGGAGTGACGCGTAACGACACCCGTCGGCGTGGCAAAGCCCTGGAGAGTCTTGATCCGCTTCTCGAGCCACCAGCCGAACTCGGGCGACCAATCTTCGAAACGGCTGTTGATGCCGAGATCGTGCGCCCAGTGGTGGGCGATGTTGGGATTGAACTGCGATTGCCGCCCGACGGCAATGAGGTCGGCTTGGCCTTTCTGAAGGATGGCCTCGGCCTGCTGCGCCTCGAGAATGATGCCGACGGCCATGGTGGTGACATCCGCCTCCTTGCGCACGCGCTCGGCGAAAGGAACCTGGAAGCCGAGGCTGCGCGGCACTTGCGCTGCCGTAGCCGCGCCGGAGATTCCGCCGGAGGAACAGTCGACGACGTCGACGCCGCGCGCCTTCAGCTCGCGCGCGAAGGCGACCGTATCATCCATGTTCCAGCCCTCGACAGTGCCGTCGACGGACGAGACGCGCACGAACAGCGGCATGTCCGCCGGCATTTCGCGGCGCACCGCCTCGACGATCTCGAGCGGCAGACGCATGCGCCCGGCGCGGTCGCCGCCATACTCGTCATTACGTGTGTTGGAGACCGGCGACAGGAACGAGGCCAGCAGATAGCCGTGCGCGGTGTGGATCTCGATGGTGTCGAAGCCGGCGGCAACCGCCCGCCTTGCAGCGGCCTGCCCAGGTGCCGACCATGGCCTTGCACTCGGCGGTGGTCAATTGCCGTGGTGTCAGCCAGCCCTTGGCGACCGGTTCGGCGGTCGGGCCTACCGGTTGCCAGATCCTGGCGCCGGCTTTCAGATTCTCTTCGGTCAGCGGCCCCATGCCTTGCATGGCGGACTGTGCCGACGACTTGCGGCCGCCATGGCCGATCTGAATGCCGATCGCCGTCCCCTGACGCTTCATGAAGGCGACCAGCGGCTTGAAGCTCTCGGCCTGCTCGTCATTCCAGATGCCGAGATCGTTTTCGTTGGTGAGTCCGACTTCCTCCACCGCCGTCACTTCGACGAAGACGAGCCCAAATCCACCGAGCGCATAGCGACCAAGGTGTACGAGATGAAACGCTCCGCAGGTATTTCCCGGTTCGCAGCTGTAATGGACCATCGGCGGCACGACGAGGCGATTCTTCAGCGTAAGGCCTCGAATCGTGAGTGGCTTGAACAGCATCGGCCGCTCGTCTTCTTTGCCGTTGATCATTTCACCACTCATGGAACTGTCTCCTTGCATGCTATGGCCGTCCGTTCGTGCCATGGACGGCAAGTCTTCAGGTACGTCTTGGGGGCCCCAGCGACGCGCGCGGGATGAACTCGTTGGGCACGAGCACGCGCCGCGGCTCGTGCGGACCGTCGTTTCGGATGCGATCGAGCAGCATGCCAGCCGCAATTCGGCCGACCTCCGCCTGATCCCAGCCGATGATGGCGACGGCCGGCGAGACGAGCTCGGCGAGCTCGGAATGGCCTGACGCGATCAGCGACACGTCCTCAGGTATCCGCAGGCCTCGCCCGCGCACCGCGCGCAGCACGCCAGACAGCATGTCGATGCCGCCGGAAATGATCGCGGTCGGAGGGTTGCGCTGGCCGAGCAATGCCGAGGTGATACGAAATCCAGCGCCGGGCAGGAAGCTCCCGGCGTGAACGAGCGAGGGATCGGGCTCGAGATTTCGCGCGGCAAAAGCCTCCTGATAGCCGCGAACGCGTTCGCGCGCCGGATAGAGCCCGGCGTCGCCGGTGATCAGCGCCACGCGCCGATGACCAAGATCGAGCAAATGACTGACCGCGACGCGCATCCCTTCGGCGTGATCGGCCATAACGGCATCAGTCCAATCCGGCTGATCACGATCGATCAGCACGATCGGAATATCGAGATCGCGCAGGAAGGCCTCGAACTCACCGGCGATCGGCGTGTACGGCCCCATCATCACGCCGTCGGCCTGCCGCCGCGACAGCCGGCTGAGCAGCTCTCGCTCACGCTCCTTGCGGCCTTCCGAGTTGGATATGAGCAGCGAGAAGCCGACCTCGTCCAGCACGTCGTGCGCGGCTTTGACGAAGCCCGCCAGTTGCGGAATGTTGATCTCACGCAAGATGCAGCCGATCGTGTGGGTCGACCGGATGCGCATGCTCTGCGCCACCGCGTTCGGCGTATAGCCCAGATCATCGATTGCGCGCTGGACCTTCCGGCGGATGTCGGGATGGACGGTGGCATTGGCATTGAGCACCCGCGACACCGTGCCGGTCGAAACGCCCGCTGCGGTCGCCACGTCGCGGATCGTCAATTTGCTTCCGCGACCTGCCGTTTGCTGTTCTGCCATCACCATCACCGGGGCTGAGACCTCAATCCCCTGCACAATACGCGGAAGCCAATTCGGCCGCAGGTGCTATCCGCCGGCCGAAGGCAAATGATTTGTGCATTTCTCCACCGTGATCCAAACGGCCTGGCCTCCCGTCCTTGTTCCGGAACGATCAGATGGCGTCGGCTTCGACGATATTGCGGCTCATACTTCGAACGCCCACTGCTCCGCCACCAGGCTGTATCGGCCTGCCTCGCGCCGCATATGTCCGAACCCGGGGAAATGCAGATGCATGCCGCCGACCAGCATGTCGTCAGTGACCACCATGTCGAACATCATCTGACGAGCGGCCGCGGCCGCCTCGGGGTCGGTGTCGAATTCCATTGTCACTTCCGGACGTGCAACCTGGATCTCCGGCACATGGACCGTGTCTCCCCAAACCACCATTGATTCGCGGCCGCGCGATACGACATAGGCGGCGTGGCCGGGGGTATGACCGTGGATCGGGATCGCCGTGACGCCCGGGAGCACCTCGCCCTTCCGGAATGTCTTGACGCGATCGGCAGCCATATAGGGCTTCAGCTGGGTGCGGCCGGCCTCGAAATAGCGGCGCCGGGGCCGCTCGGCCGCCTTGGCCATCGCCTCGTCGTTGAACCAGTGATTGATCTCGTTCTCATGGACGATGACTTCCGCATTGGGAAACAGCCGCGTTCCGGTTGCGGCATCTGTCAGCCCGTTGGAATGGTCGGGATGGACATGGGTCAGCAGCACCGCGTCGACCGAGGCCGGATCGATGCCGGCGGCAGCGAGATTTGCCGGCAGGCGACCGCAGGTCGGCCCCATCAGATCCGCTGATCCGCAGTCGATCAGGTAGGTCCGGTTGTCCATGCGCACGGCAAAGGCGTTGACCGAGATGCGCGGCGGTGAGGTGCGATGATCGCGCGCCAGAATGGCCTTGGTTTCCTCCTCGGGGATATTGCGAAAGATCGTGTATCCCATGTCGACGTAACCGTCGCTGAGGCCGGTGACCAGCGCGTCGCCAAGCCTGCGGTGATAGACTCCTGCGACTTGCGTTGAGGGTGAAGTGCTCATTGTGCGTCCCCTTGCCAAAATCTTGCAACGATCGCTGCATCGTCGCGCCTGTGGTGCCAGCTCCGGCCCACGCCAAGTTGCGCCTTCGACCAGAGCCTGATCTGCATCAGCGCGTAGGCCCAGGTGACGGCAAACACGTCCATCACAGGAGCACCGGCGATGCGGTGGACGCCGTGACGAACCAAGAGTTCCGCCAGCACGCCTTCCGCCGGAATGATGACGTCAGCGCCGCGCGCCACCAGGCGCTCGGCCGCGGCGGCGAAATTTGCGATGACCGGAGCCGGGTCGGCGTAAGCACGCGCCAGTTGCGGCTCGTCGAGCGGCGGATCCATCGCCGCGACCTCCAGCACACGCGCGGCGAGCTTGTGCTTGTCGACCGCCACCTTCGTCATCCACTGCACCGCCGGCGCATTGGAGATCAATGCCACATAGCTGCCGAGCGAGCAGCCGACCAGAAGACCACTCTCGGTCAGCGAGGCGACGGGAATATCCACCGCGGAGCGGATCTCGCGCAGAAACGGCTCGCTGAACGAGCCGATCACGAAGGCATCATAACCCTGCCGCTCGGCGGTGATCGCATTGTCGATCACCCGGCTGAGAATGCGGTGATAGGCGAATGCATTGCCGAGCACCGCAGTGGCCGAAGCGCCGGCGTATGATCCGGACGGAAGCCCGTGGACGACGATTTCGGCGTCGTCGCCAAGGATTTCCGCCGCATGGGCCTCGAGCGCGCGCTTGTAGACTTCGAGATGATCGAGCTCGTTGACCGACTGGTGCCAGATGCGCGGCGTCGATCCCTTCCCAAGCATTGCCGCGCTCATGCGTCGCCCCGGTCGTTGGTCAGGCGAAGCGAGCGGATCGACCCGAGGTCCTCGATATTCCAGAGCTGCTCGAACAGCGCTGCGGCCTGGCCTTGCTTGAACACCCGGGTCGCGCATTCCATGAACTTATCCTGCAGTTCATCGCGCGAGAGCGGGCGCTGCCAGCTGCCCTTGGCATGAACCACCGGCGCGTGCTCAAGCACTTCGCCCGACGTCAACACGACGCTGACGCGGTCGGCCGGCGCGAACGGCTGGTCGCCCGGCATGATCTCGTCCGTCGTCGTGCAGCGGACCTTGGCGAAGGTAGCGCCGACATCCGGCCGCGAGACGAACTCATCGGTGAGCTCGGACAGCCCGACACGGCCGGCGATCAGCGCGGCGGTCATCGCGAATTCCATGCTGAACTTGGCCTCGAGACCGGTCTGCGGATTGGTGTTGCGCAACATAAGCCTTTGCGTGACGCCGGTGTGGACGCGAATTTCCCTCACGTCGTCGGGTTTGAGCTTGTGCGCATTCACCAGGCCAATCATCGCGTCGATCGAACGATGGGTCGCATAGCAGGTCGGATAGCGCTTCACATTGATGCCGAGATCGGCAAGCCGCCAGTTGCGACCGATATCGATCGTGCCGTTTTCGATATCCGGCATGCCGGAGGGCGAATGGGCGCGCAGGAAGCCGGTTTGGTGCTCGAGCACGTCCAGCGATGCGGTAAATCCCTGATCGGCGAGGCGCGCGGCAAGCACGCCGGATTGGGCGGTGCGGCCGGCATGCAGCGATTTGGTCATGGTGCCGAAATTGGCGACCAGTCCGGAGGCGAGCGAGGCGGCGATCGCGATGGCATGCGCGGTCTTCGTGGAGTCGAGATTGCGCAGCCGCGCACAGGCGGCCGCGGTGGCGAGCGCGCCCATCACGGCCGTCGGGTGAAAGCCGCGCTCATGGAGGTGACCGGGCTCCAGCGCAATGACCTGCGCCCAGACTTCGTAGCCCGCGGCATAGGCAGCGAGCGCGTCGGCACCGCTGGAGTCGAGCGACCAGCCTTCGGCCAGGATGGCCGGCACCAGCACCGTGCTCGGATGTCCGGCCAGCGCCACGTCGTCATAGTCGAGCACATGCGCCGCGACGCCGTTGACGAGCGCAGCATCCGGCGCCGCGAGATTGCGGCCCGAAGGAACCTCGGGCGCGCCGTCGTTCTGCGTGGACGCGGCCACCATCGCCGACACGATCCGCACCGGCTGCTCGGCGGCGCCAGCGATCATGACGCCGACGCAGTCGATGATGCCGGTCCGCGCCGCCTCGCGGCAGCGGCCGGACAGATCGGACAGCTTGAGGCCGGCTACAAAATTGGCCGTCTGACGCGTGATATCCAGCATGGGTCGTCTCCTCAGTAGGAACGCGGAAGACCGAGCACGTGCTGCGCCACAAAGGCCAGCACCATGTTGGTCGAGATCGGGGCTGTCTGGTAAAGACGGACCTCACGCCACTTGCGCTCGACGTCGTATTCCTGCGCAAAGGCGAAGCCGCCATGGGTCTGGAATGTCGTATCGGCAGCCTTCCAGGTGGCCTCCGACGCCAGCAGCTTGGCGATGTTGGCGTCTGCTCCGCAGGGCTGCCCGGCCTGGAACAGCGCGGCGGCGCGGCGGCACATCATGTCGGCGGCTTCGAGTTCGGCGTAGGCGCGCGCCAGCGGAAACTGGATGCCTTGATTCTGGCCGATCGATCGTCCGAAGACGCGCCGCTCATTGGCATAGGCGACGCCCTTGCCGAGAAGCCAGCGTCCGTCGCCCACACATTCGGAGGCGACCAGGATTCGTTCGGCGTTCATGCCGTCGAGGATGTAGCGAAAGCCCTTGCCTTCCTCCCCGATGAGATTGGCGACCGGCACTTTCAGGTTCTCGATGAACACCTCTGTCGTATTGTGATTGACCATCGCCTTGATCGGGCGGATTTCGACGCCGTTGCCCTTGGCCTCACGCAAGTCGACGAGGAACACCGAAAGTCCGTCGGTGCGCCGCTTCACCTGATCGACCGGACTGGTGCGCGCCAGCAGCAGCATCAGGTCGGAGTGCAGCGCCCGCGACGTCCAGACCTTCTGGCCGTTGACGACATAGATGTCCCCCTGACGCTCGGCGCGGGTCTTGAGCTGGGTGGTATCGGAGCCGGTATTGGGCTCGGTTACGCCAAAGGCCTGCAGCCGCAGCCGTCCCGCCGCGATTTCCGGCAGGTAGGTCCGCTTCTGGGTCTCGTTGCCGTGACGAAGCAACGTACCCATGATGTACATCTGGGCATGCGCGGGACTGGCGCTGCAGCCGTTCGCATTGATCTCTTCGAGGATCACTGCCGCCGCACGCAGCGGCAGGCCCGAACCGCCATATTCCTCCGGGATCAGCGCGCCGAGGAATCCCGCCTCCGTCAACGCCGCGACGAATTCGGTCGGATAGGCGCTTTGATCGTCGAGCTTGCGCCAGTATTCGCCCGGAAAGCCCTTGCAGATCTGCCGCACCGTGTTGCGCAGGTCGGAGAAATCCTCGCCCAACGTGACGGTGACCTCCATGTCGGCGGTTTGGGCGGCGTCGTGATAGTTCATGTCATATCCTTTCAGGCGGCGGCGCTGGCCGACACGCGGAACGTTTTGGGCAGGCCGGCGCGGGCGATCGCGCCGGAGAACCGTTCGCCGGGCAGCCAGCTCTCGACCTCGCGTCGCAAGGCGACCAGCCGCTCGACATCGGCGCCGGTATCGAAACCGAGTTGCTCGAGCAGGAAGACGGTATCCTCGGTGTCGATGTTGCCGGTGGCGCCGGGTGCGAACGGACAGCCGCCGAGTCCGGCGAGGGATGCGTCGAAGGCGCGTACACCCGCATCCAGTGCCGCCGTCACATTGGCGAGACCGAGACCGCGCGTGTCGTGGAAGTGGCAGGCGACCGGCAGTGGACGCACCGCGGCGATCACCGCGCCCATCAGGCGGCGGACCTGACCCGGATCGCCATAGCCGACCGTATCGGCGACGATGATCTCGTCGGCGCCCATCCCGGCGAGTCGCACCGCGATCTCGACCACTCGTGCCTCCGATACCGTCCCCGAGATGGTGCAGCCGAACGCGGTCGCGATGCCCGCACCAAGTCCGATTCGTGCTCCGGGGCGCTGATCGCGCTCCGCGGCGATGCGCGCGAAGTCCTGCAGCGACTCTTCTGTGCTGCGGCGAACATTGGCCTGGTTGTGCTCCTCGCTCGCCGACAGCACGTAGTTGACGATTGGCACACCGAGCGCGAAGGCGCGCTCGGCCCCCTTCAGATTCGGAACCAGAACCGAGGGCCGCAAGCCCGGCATTGTCAGCGCGCCGCGGGCCACCTCCTCCGCGTCGGCAAATTGCGGGATCACCTTGGCCGGTACGAATGAGGTCACCTCGATCTCGCGGATTCCGGCCTCCACCGCGCCACGGCACCAGGCCAGCTTGCGCGCGCTCGGCAAGATCGTTTTGACCATCTGAATGCCGTCGCGGGGTCCGACCTCGCGAACATGAGCTTTCTCACGCATTTCGCGCCTCCTTCTACTTGCCTTGAAAGTTGGGTTTGCGGCGCTCGTTGAACGCCAGCACGCCTTCGCGCCGGTCCGCCGTCGGGACCAGACGGTTGTAGGCCTCGATCTCGAAGGCGAGGCCATCGGCGAGCGACATCTGCAAACCGCGATGGATCGCCTGCTTGGCCTGGCGCACCGAGATCGGGCCATTGGCAGCGATGCGATGGGCGATGGCGAAGGTCGCCTCCAGCAATTCCCCTGGCGGCAGCACCCGATTGACCAGCCCCCACTGCTCGGCCTCGGCAGCCGAGAACGGCTGGCCGGACAGGATCAATTCCTTGGCGCGGCGCTCGCCGACGGCGCGCGGCAGATTCTGCGTGCCCCCGCCACCTGGCATGATACCGAGCGTCACTTCGGTCAGCGCGAAGCGCGCATTGGTCGAGGCGTAGACGAAGTCGAGCGCCGCCGCGATCTCGCAGCCGCCGCCATAGGCCGCACCGTTGATCGCGCCGATCACGGGAATCGGACAGCCCAGCAGAGCGCGCAGCATGCGCTCGAAGACCAGATGCTGTGCCTGCCAGGCCTCGTCCGTCATGCCGTTGCGCTGCTTCAGATCGCCCCCGGCGCAGAACGCCTTGTCGCCGTGTCCGGTCAGGATCACCGCGCGCAACCCCTCGATGTCGGTCGAGAAGCCCTCGAAGAGTTCCACCAGATCAAGGCCCATCTGGGTGTTCATCGCATTGGACGCTTCCGGCCGGTGCAACGTCACCAGCAGGATATCGCCATCACGCCGTTCGACCTTGATGGTCTGGAAATCAGTTCGCATTGATGGCTCCCTTGCTCGCAGGCTTTCGAAGAATGGCATTGTGCTGGCCGAGCGCCGGCGCAGCGGTGCGCGCGCGTGGTCGCGTACCGTCGAAGGCAAGCGGAACGCCGACAAGATCGATATCGTCGCCAGCACAACGCACCATCATGTCGAGGGCGCGGGTTTGTGGATGCTCCGCAACCTGGTCGGTGGTCAGCAGCGGTGCATTGGGAACCCCGGCGCCGTCGAGAATGCCGCCGAGCGCATCGGCCGTATACTTACGCACCGCGGCCGCGATTTGGGGGATCAGTCGTTCGCGGTTGACGACCCTTGCCGCGTTGGTCGCGAAGTCAGGATCATGCGCAAGCGCCTCGAGGCTCAACGCCACGCACAGCTTGCTGAACAGATTGTCGTTGCCGGCGGCAATCATCAGCCATCCGTCGGACGCCTCGAATGCCTGATAGGGCGCGATTTCCGCGGTGCCCGATCCATAGGGCTTGCGCACCTCACCTGACGCCGCATAGCCGGCCAGCGGAACGGTCATCCACGCGAGCCCGGTCTCGTAAAGCGAGGTCGCAACGCTGCGACCCTGACCGCCCTTGTTGCGCGCCACCAACGCAGCGAGCATGCCGATCACTGCCCACATGCCGGAGCCCATGTCGACCAGCGAGACGCCGACACGCACCGGCGGCCGGCCGCCCTCGCCGGTAACGCTCATGATGCCGGTGCTGGCCTGGGCGAGCGGATCGTAGCCGGGCTTGCTGGCGAGCGGCCCCTTGGCGCCGAACGCGCCGATGTCGCACCAGATCAGCGATGGCTTCGCGGCGCTGAGCGCATCCGCGGTGAGACCAAACTTGTCCAGAATGCCGGGCCGCAGATTCTGGATGACGGCATCGGCCTCGTTCAGGATCAGCGACTTCAGCCTCTCGCAATCCTCCGCCGCGCCGAAATCGACGGTGATGCCTTCCTTGCCGCGATTGAGACTATGGAACACACTTGCCGTTCCGTTCCAGAACGGCGGCCCCCAGCCACGCGCATAATCGCCGCTCTTGGGATTTTCGACCTTGATCACACGGGCGCCGAGATCGGCCAGAATCAATCCGGCATAGGGGGCGGCCACGCTGTGTCCGAGTTCAATCACGGTGATACCAGCGAGCGGCTTGTCAACGTCCATCAAATCCTCCCGGCTGCCGCAAGGGCCGCCGACGTTCCTGTTGTCATCAATCGATTCATCATGTCGAGCGGCGTCGCTTTCACGACTTGTCCTGCGCATTGTCGGCAACCAGCACCGCGCCGTTGACGAAGCTCGCGCGGTCGGACAGCGCGAAGACGATCAAATTGGCGAGTTCCTCCGGCGTGCCCCAGCGCGTGTTGCGCATCGAGTTATTTTCCGACCAGCGCTTGCGTTCGGCTTCCGCCTCCTCTTCGCCCAGATTGCGCTTGGCGAGCTCACGCTCCCATTTTGCAAAACGTTCCGGAGTATTGACGAAACCGGGAACGACGCAGTTGACGCGAATGTTGTGCGGCCCGAATTCGTTGGCGAGAATCTTGGAGAAGCGGATTTCGGCCGACTTGGCCGGACCGGTGCATGACGACAGGAACGGCGGCATCGTCACCATGATCCCGGTTTCGCCCGACACGTTGACGATGCCGCCGCCGTTCTGCTCGATCATGATCGGGATGATGCGCTGACAGATACGGAACTGAGCGAAGAAATTGATTGCCATGCCGTATTGCAGTTCCTCGTCGGTAACTTCGAGGAACGGCTTGTAGGTGCCCGTGCCGGCATTGTTGACCAGGATGTCGACGCGGCCGAGACGGTCGCGGGCGGCCGCCGGCAGCCGCTCGATCTGCTTCAGATCCGTCACATCAAGCGACAGCGTTTCGACCTTGACGCCGGTGCTCCGCTCGACGTCAGAACGACATTCGGCCAGCGCGTCCTCGCGGCGCGCGCAGACCAGAACCTTGACACCCTCCTCCGCCAGCAAGCGTACGGTCTCGAGACCAATGCCCTTGCTGCCGCCGGTGACGATCGCAGTCTTGCCTTCAAGTCCAAGTTTCATTTGATCGCATCCCTTTGAGATCGGGTCAGGCGGTCGAGCAGCCTGCGCACAGGCATCGATCCGCCACTACGTGCCGAGGCGAAAACCTCGGCCGCAAGGCTGGCGCCTTCGCCGGCCGGAATTCCGGTGCCGGCCAGGCGGCTATCGAAAACCTCGGTGGCGCGGGCTTCGTCCTGGAACACCAGAACCTTGGGCGCCTCGCGCGCGGTCCGGCGAAGACGCGCACCATTTTCCATCTCCAACTCGACGGTCGCGTCGAGATGGGTGCCGACCGCGTCCGGCTCGACGATCGTCTTTCCGACGAGTGCCATGATCTCCCGGTCCTGGCGGTGCTCGACGCCCATCTCGTAGTCGAGGCGGCCGTAGCGCAGCATGGCGGCGACCGCAAAGGCGGTGCTGGCCTGGGTCTGCACGGTCCGCGTGAACGGTCCCTTGAATGACGTTCCCGGATATTGCGTATAGGGCTCCCAGATCGTCACGGTGATCCGCTTCACCTGCGACAGATCGATGCCGTCGCGGTGAAGCATATGCGCCGCCAGCACCGCCGACATGTTGTCGCCCAGGGTTGCGAACGGCTTTGCCATGATGCCGATCATCGTCGCGACATCGGGGCCTCGCTGCCATTGTTCTGGCGTGCGATCGAGGCCGGCAAGCGAGCGCAACAATCCCTTCGGTCCTTCCAGCGCATCGGGCGCCCCCTGGACGCCGCGCGCCGCAAGCTCCGCGGCCACCAGCCCGCCCTGGGCGGCGCGCCCGTTCTGTACGCGCCATTCATCGGAGCCGCAGCGCACCGGCTCCAGCGTGCCGCCGGTCGTGCAGGCCGCGATTGCAACCGCGCTGGTGGACCTCGGTGGATCGAGCCCAAGTGCGGCTGCGGCCGCCGCCGCAGCACCGATCGTGCCGAAGGTCGGGCTGGTCCGCACGCCCCTGCCGATCAGGCCGCGGGCAACGACTTCACCCGCACCAAGCCATTTGAGCGTGGAATAGCCGACCGTGAGAGCGGTCAATACGGTGCGCAGCGGCGCATCCAGCGTTTCACCAAGCGACACCGCGACCGGCGCAATCAGGGATCCCGGGTGCGTCCATGAATCGTGGTCGGTGTCGTCCTGAAAATGGGCGTGAACGGCAATGCCGTTGGCGAGAACCGCCTCGGACAGCGCGGCATGTTTGCCGCTCGCCCAGATGCGCGCGGTGCGCGGTCCAGGCAGCACCTCCGCGGACATCGCGCGCGCGGCCGCGGCCGTCGGCTCGTGTCGCGCCGCGAGCGCGAGCCCCAGCGAGTCCAGCAGGCAAATGGCTGCCTTCGTGGCGACATCCGGGGACAGTTCGCTCGCCGACGTCGTTGCGGCGAAGGTCCCGAGCAGCGCAGTGGCGTTCAAAGTAGCGGACATCACAAATACTCCTCGGCAAGCGCAACGTCGCGAATTTCGGCGACGGTGCCGCTCCGCCTGACCTCGCCACCGCGCATCACGTAGCCGCGTGTGGCAAGCTTGAGCGCCGGACGCGCCATCTGCTCGGTCATGAGAATGGTCGTGCCGCGCTGTTGCATATGACGGATCGCCTCGCTGATCTGCGCGATCCACACCGGCGCGAGCCCGAGGAAGGGTTCATCCAGCAGCAGCAGCTTGGGAAACGAACTCATGGCGCGCGCCAAGGCGACGATCTGCTGTTGTCCCCCCGACAATTGTCCGGCCGGCTGGCTGGCGCGCTCCTTCAGGATCGGAAAGATGCCACAAAGCCAGGCCCAGGCTTGGCGCTGGCTCGCTCCGCCGTGCCAGCAGGCGCCGCTCAGGACGTTGTCAGCGACCGACATGGTCGGGAACACGCGGCGCCCTTCGGGCGAATACCCAATTCCGGCCCGCGCGCGTCCATCGCAGGATACGGCACTGAGATCACGGCCCGCGAAGCGCACGCTGCCATGCGAGGCCTGGACCAGACCGATGATGGCGTTGATCAGGCTCGACTTGCCGGCACCATTGGCGCCGATCAGCAGCACCGTCTCGCCCTCGGCGACGTCGATCGAGACGCCGCTGATTGCCGTGATGCCGCCGTAGCGGACTTCGAGGTCTTTCACCGCCAGCATCAGGCCGCCTCCTCGTCCACTGTCCCGAGATAGGCGTCAATGACATCCTTGCGTGCCAGGACGTCGGCCGGAGCGCCCTCGGCCAGGACACGACCGGAATCGAGCACCAGTATTCTTGGACAGAGGCGGCGCACGAGATCCATGTCATGCTCGACGATCAGGACCCCGCAACCGAGCTCCGTCCTCACGTGGCGCACGAAAGCATCGACCCGCAGGCGCTCCCGCCGCTCGAGACCGGCCGCCGGCTCGTCGAGCAGGAGGACTTTCGGCCGGGCGGCGCAAGCCAGAATAAGGCCCAGCATCTTCTGGAGCCCGTACGGCAGCTTGTCGCTCTGCTCGTCGAGCTGCGGTTCGAGCTCGAACTCGTCGATCAGCGGCGCGACGCTGTCCCATCCGGGCCCACTGCCGCTGAAGCGAAGGGCCCTCGAAATGTTCTCGCGGACCGATGCCGTACGGAAGGTGTTGGTCTGTTGGAAGCTGCGGATAATTCCCATGCGACTGACGGCATGCAGCGGCTTGCCGGTCATATCCTTGCCGTCGAGCCGCACCCGGCCGATGGTCGGCGGCAGCATGCCGCAAATGACGTTGATGAGCGTGGTCTTGCCGGCGCCGTTCGGCCCTATGACGCCAAGGACGTCGCCTGGCGGGATGGCGAAGCTGACATTGTCGAAGACATGCAGCCCGCCGAAACGCTTGGAGATGGCTGCGACCTCGAGCAGCGCGCCGCCGTCGGTCCGTCCGGTGCGTTCAGCCGTCATTGCAGGGGCTCCATCGCATTGGGCACACTCAGCGTCGGCGACGAGGCGACGGTGGAAGACCGCGACGGCGACGGTGGCGAAAACACGCGGACGCCGAGGCGATGGATCGTCCCGACGACGCCCTCGCGCGCGACCAGCACCACCACCACGATCAGGAAGCCGAACAGGAACTGGGAATACTCCCCGCGCAATGCGAAGACGTCTCCCGCCCAGATCAGCAGGGCGCCACCGACAACCGGGCCAAGCATGCTGCTCTTTCCCACCGATGATCGCATAGGCAATGTAGTTGACCGATGACAGCGCGCTGAACGAGGTCGGATGGGCCGTGAGCAGCATGTTGACGAGGGCGAAGCCGGCGAGCCCGGATACGCCCGCGGCGATGGCGAAGCCGAACGCCTTGTAGTGCCAGACGACGAGACCAAGACTCTGGGCGAGCAGTTCGTTCTCCTCGATCGCCGCGAAATGCTGGCGCAGCGTGCGGGTCACCGCAGCGGTGACGATAGCGCCGGCGAGCGCCAGCCCGATCGTGACCTGCAGCACCGCGCGGTTGTCGGCGAGCTCCAGCCCGAACAGCGTCACGGCCGGCATGCCGACCAGTCCATTGGACCCGCCGGTCCACCCCGGCGTTTCAAACAGCAACAGTTGCGTGATCTCGGTGAGGACGAACGTGACCAGCACGAAATAGACGCCGGTCAGACGGAGCACCAGCGCGCCGAGCGGCAGCGCAAACAGCGCCGGCACCACGAAGCTCGCAAGCCCCAGCAGCAGCACATCGGTCACGCCGTGACGAAGCCCCAGGATCGCGACGGTGTAACCGCCGATCGCCATGAAGGTCGGCACCGCGAAGGTCATCAGATTCATGCGCAGCATGATGTAGACGCTGAACGCGGCCGTAATCGCGATCAGCATCTGGTTGGCCAGCGAATAGACCATCGGGTTCTGGCTGAGCCAGGGAACTACGAAAGCGGCCGCGATGACTACGACGCTTGCTGCCTCGGCCAGGTCGCCGCGCTTGGAAAGGGTGCGGGCTGTCATGTGCTCAAGCTCCCCGAACCCGGTGACCGAAAAGACCCGATGGCTTGACGACCAGCATGACCAGGACGAGCACGAACAGCGCGAGTGCGCCCTTCGAGCCACCGAGATAGACCGCAGAGAACGCCTCCGCCATGCCGACGATGAAAGCCGCGACTGTCGCACCACCGACGCTACCGAGACCGCCGAGAATGACGATCAGGAAGGACGTCGCCAGCACAGGATCGCCGATATGCGGCGCGAGCGACAGGATCGGTGTGACCAGCGCGCCGGTGAGGCCGGCGAGCCCCGTCGCCAGGGCGAAGGCAGCCGGGAACAGAATCGCGGGACGCAGTCCCTGCGCTGTCGCCACCGCGCGGTCATCGGCTAGCGCTCGCAGCGCGCGGCCGAAATCGGTGTAATAGATCAGGCCGTAGATCGACAGGATCCCGACGATGCAGACGCCCAGCACCACGAGATTCTCGATCGGCACAAAGAAGCCATGGCCGTGAATGACACCGGTCAATGGAAAGGCGAAGGCCGGAGATTGCGGTCCGAACACCACCAATATGCCGCTCGACATCATCAAATAGAGGCCGAGCGTCAGCATCAGCGTCGCCAGATGATCGTCGATCACGCGATCCAGCACGAAGCGTTCGAACAGGAATCCGAGCAGCGTGGTGCCCAGCGCCGCGCAGATCACCGCCAGCGCGTAGGGCATGCCAAGATAGGTCACCGCCGAATAGGCGAGATATCCTCCGAGAACGTAGAAGCCGCCATGCGCGAAGTTGACGACTCCCAGAATGCCGAAGATCAGGGTGAAGCCGAGGGCGAGCAGCGCGTACTGCGCACCCAGGCTGATGCCGATGAGGCAGGCGGCGACAAAACCTTGCACGGAGTACCCGCTACTTGCCGCCGGCCGCTTCGACCCTGATGGTCGGTTGCAGCTTGCCTTTTTCCACGAGTCCGACACCGAACGGGAACGACAGTTCCTGGTTGATGCCGAAGAAATCCTGCCCGATCCAGTGACCGGGACCGATATTGGGATCCTCAACCGGCAACGATCGCAGGGCCTCGGCAACCTTGGCCGTGTCCGAGATGGTACCGGCCTTGGCGATGGCTTTGGTTACCATGCGGGCGGCGGAGACCCACTGAAAGAACAGATTGTTTTCCGGCCGCTCGGCACCGAGCAGCTTCTTGTACTCGTCGGCGATCATTTGCACTTTCTCGTCGATGAGAACCGGCTCGTACCAATAGAAGTCCTTCAGCACCTCGTCGCCACCGGCGACGCGGGAGATTTCGGTGTATCCCGGACCGCCGAGACGTCCGATCGGTCCCTCAAAGCCAGCCTGACGCAATTGCTTCACGATGATGCCGGCGTCGCCAGGGGGCGATGAAGCGAGATCGACGGCGTCGGGCTTCGCGTTCATGATCCGGGTCACGATCGGCGCGAAATTGGTGGTGCCACGCTGATAATATTCTTCGGAAGCGGTGATGCCGGTTCTCTTGTATGCGTCGGCGTCGACGCTCGCGATATCCGTGCCACCCTGGTCGTTCGGCGCGACCAGCACCACGCTCTTCATGCCGAACTTCTGCTTGGCGATCTTGATGATCGGCTCGGCCCAGCCCGAAGGACCCGGCCCCATGTGGAACACCAGTGGCAACTGCGGCGACAGCGCATCCTTGGCGTAGCCGTTGCCCATCACCAGCATCGAATTGCGCTTGGCGATCGGCTTCACGCCGGTGAGCTCGGGCGAGCCGATCGGGCCGATGATGAATTTAACGCCCTGCCCTGCCAACGTGTTGGCTGCAGCGGCGGCGCCTTCGGCCGTGTATTTGCTGTCGATGGCAACGACGTTGACCTTGCATGGCGTCCCGTCGACCTTGATCAGGCCGTCCCGGTTGGCCTCGGCAGCGACGAGCTCGACCGCGCCGCGCAGCGCGAGGCCCCATTGCGCAGCGGGACCCGACAGAACGCCGACGACGCCGAGCGTCAATTCCTGTCCCGCCGCCATCACCGAAACATTCGAACTGGCCAGCGCAGCGCCGATGGCGATGCCGGACAACAGCAGATTTCTCCGCGTAGTGCTCATCACTCCCCCCGTAATTTGTTGCGGCTCATGCGCCGTCCACTTGTTGCGTGGAAACCCGAAGCGTTCCGCTCCGGGGCCGCGCGTATCGCTCGGCGCCGGGATGCTAGGCGCGCGGAGGTCGCCCTGTCAATGAAACGTTTCATGAAAAATAGGGCAGATCAGCTATGGTTGAGATGAGCCACCGTTCTCGACATGTAATAAATATGAATAATAACAGTAATTTATGATGTCGATCAAGCGATCCATCAGAACTCCAAATGACGCACCGCTACTGGCACACCTATACAATGAAACGTTCCACTCGAATCAACCTAGCCTGCCCGTTAGCTTCCGTGACCCGTCGCGGACAGAAGACGACGGCCAAGGGGAGAAACTCGATAATGCGGGGCGCCGTGACGGCCGTGCTTGCCGTGCTTGCGATTCAGTGCAGCCAGGGAGCGCTAGCAGCCGAACCTCAGTTCAAGCTGCGGGCTTCGGTGGACACGTCGGCGACACACGGACGGACATTGTCTGCCGCCGACTACCTGAAGAAGCTGCAGGAAAAATCCGGCGGCCGGATCACGACCGAGCTGTTCCACAGCGGCCAGTTGTTTCGCGACCGCGACGTGGTGAAGGCGCTGCGTCAGGGCGCCGTCGAGATGGCGATCCCCGGCACCTGGGTGCTGACCGGCTTCGTCCCCGATGCAGACGTCTTCCAGCTGCCGGCATTTTTCGGGCAGCCCTACCCGGTGGTCTATGCTGCTGCCGACGGCAAGATCGGCGAGATCATCAACAAGCAATTCGAGAGCAAGCTCGATGTCAAATTGCTCGGCCCCTGGCTGCAGCTCGGATATCAAAACACCTACAGCACCAACAAGGCGATCCGCGACTTCGCCGATCAGGCCGGCATGAAGATCCGCAACTCCGGCGGTGCCGGACAATCGGCGCGAGCCAAGTTCTTCAATGCAATACCGAACGTCACAGCCTGGCCGGACGTTCCGCTGGCGCTCTCGCAAGGCACGTTCGACGGGCTGAGCTCGACCGATGAAAGCCTTGCCAGCGCAAAGCTCTGGGAATCCGGCGTGAAATATGGATTTGCGGATCGCGAATTCGTCGGGTTCTACGTGCCGATGATCAGCGAGAGCTTCTACAAGAAGCTGCCGCCGGATCTCCAGAAGCTGGTCGTCGACCTCTGGCAGGAGAACATCCAGGCCTACCGCAAGAGTATGGAAGAAGCTCAGACCGAGGCGCGCCACACGCTGGAAAAGAACGGCATCGTGTTCGTTTCGCCGTCCGAGAGCGCGCTCGCTGCGGTCCGCGCCAAGATGCTGCCTTTGCAGGACGGCATCGCGAAGGAGTTGCGGATTTCGCCCGCCTTGCTGCTGCAGGTGCAGGCGGATGTAACGACCGTCGGCCATTGATTGCCACCCATGATGAAGATCTGGAACAGGCTTGAACTCCTGTTGATAGGAGTTCTTGGTGCCGCCGCGCTGACGGTCGGGACCGCTCAGGTCATCGGTCGCTACGTGAACAAGAACTTCGCCTTCATCAATGGCGAGGAGGTAGTGGTCTATCTGACGGTCTGGGCGGTGTTTCTGGCGTCGAGCCAGTTGGTCCGGACCGATGGGCATGTCAGGCCCGACGTCGTGCTGCGACTGTTGCCGCCGCAAGGGCAAAGATGGGTCGAGGCATTCAACTGCTGTGTCGCGATCTTGTTTTGTGGCGGCCTGGCCTATTGCGGCTTCCAGGTTGCGGATGTCGCCCGCAGCCTCGACGAGCGCAGCATCACGGGCCTCGAATTCCCGATGTGGATCTACTACTCGGCCATCCTGACCGGCGCCGTGCTGATGCTGTTGCGCTACGTCATCAAGCTTTATTTGCTCGTATTCCGCTTCGATCCCGCCACCATGGTCATCGCCGTTCACGATCACTGAGCGATCGACGACGTCAGCCGTCTTGATGACCGATCTGCCATCGGCAAACTGACCGTCGTGGTCCCGCATCGGGACGCTTCAGGTCCAGCAACAACGAGACCGACACGATGTGGACGATGCTTTTCCTGCTGATGTTCTTCGGGCTGCTCTGCGCGGGAATGCCGATCTTTCTGGTGTTGGGTCTCTGCGCGGCGGTCCTGTTCGGCTTCAGCGACCAGCCTCTGGTGGCGATCGCGCAGAAGATCGCCGATGAAATGAATTCCAGCACACTGATGGCCTTGCCCCTGTTCGTGATGGCCGCCGCATTCATGCGGCGCGGCGGCGTCGCCAAAGCGCTGGTCGATGTCGCGATCGCCTGGTTCGGACGATTGCGGGGCGCACTCGGTCTCGTGACGGTGGTGTCATGCACCCTGTTTGCCGCGATCTGCGGCTCCTCGGTTGCGACCGCGCTCGCCATGGGCACCATTCTGGTGCCGGCGATGATCGAGCGCGGCTATCCGCGTCATTTTGCGCTTGGCGTGGTCGGCGCTTCCGGCACGATCGGCATCGTGATTCCTCCCAGCCTGTCGCTGATTCTTTACGGACTGATCGCGGAGCAATCGGTACCGCGCCTGTTCCTGGCGGGCATCATGCCCGGGCTGCTGCAGGCAGCGATGTTCTTCGGCTGGGTGTTCTACTACTCGCACAAATACGAGCTGCCGCGCGAACCGTCCGTGCCTCGCGCCGAACTGGTGCGGATGAGTCTCAATGCCATGCCCGCGCTGTGCGTACCTTTCATCGTGATGGTCGGAATCTACGGCGGCCTGATGACCGTCACCGAAGCAGCCGCGGTCTCGGCCACGGTGGCTCTTCTCGTCAGCCTGTTCTTCTATCGCGGCTTTAAGGTCAGCCAGACGCTCGAGGTGATCGCCGAGGCAATCAAGAGCGCCGCGACGATCATGATCATCGTCGCGACCGCTTTGGCATTCGGCCACTGGATGACGGACTCGGGCATCCCGGCCTCGCTGGTGAAGTTCACGCTCGACAACCAGCTTCATCCCTGGCAATTCCTGCTCGCGATCAACGTGCTGCTGCTCGTGCTCGGATGCTTTCTCGAGGTCGCCGCCACGCTGCTGGTGGTAATGCCGATCCTTGCGCCTGCGCTGAAACCGCTCGGAATCGATCCCGTCCATTTCGCGATCGTCTTTACCCACAACATGGAGATCGCGCTGGTTCATCCCCCGGTCGGACTGAACCTCTACGTGCTGGCCACGATTTCGACGGCGCCGGTCACCGAAGTGGTGCGCGGCGTTCTGCCGTTCCTCGGCCTGCTGCTGCTGTGCCTTGCAATCATCACCTATGTCCCACAGCTTTCGCTCTGGCTGCCCAATCTGGTCTATGGCGCGGGCTAGCAGCGCGGATCGCCTCGACGGAGAACTCGAGCATGTCATCGAAATCAATCCATTGGGCCGGCGAATTCTCCACGCTCGCGCTCCGCTACGGCAACAGGCCGGCTGTCGTCGACGCCGCCGGCACGACGTCCTATGCGGAGTTGTTCGCCAAAGCCGCCGGCGTTGCGAATGCCCTGATGCAGGCCGGGATCGAGCCGACAGATGCCGTGGCTACATTGTTCCGCAACAGCGCCGACGCCGTTGCGGCCACTTTCGGCGTCATGCTGGCGGGCGCCGTCGAAGTCCCGATCAATCCTGCGCTGAGCAGCGACGAACGCGCTTACTGCCTCGCGGTCTCCAACGTTCGTCTGTTGATCACTGGCGCGGCCCTCGCGACCGAAAAGGCCGCCGGCGGTCCGATCATCATCGAGGTCGAAAGCATCGAACGGACCGCGTTGGATCCGGCCGCCTTTCCGCAGGTCGACGGCGACGCGCCGGCGCGTATCGTCTTTACCTCTGGTACCACCGGACGCCCGAAAGGCGCGGTTCACAGCCAGATCGGCCGCTGGACGGCCAACATATTGCTGCGGGCGAACCTGCCGTTCCGCCCGGGTGCCGGCAGCAACGTCCTGCTGATGACGCCATTCTCGCACGGCTCCGCGTTGATGACGCATGCCTATCTGTCGTCGGGTGCGGCCGTGACACTGCTCGACGGCGTCGACCCGCCGCGCGTACTTGATATCCTTGCACGCGGCGCATGCGATGCGATGTTTGCGCCGCCGACCGTGCTGGCAAAGATCGTGGCTGCCGCGGGCACGCGCCAGTTCTCGTCGCTGCGCACGATCTTCTGCGGCACGGCCGTGCTGAAGCCCACGCTCTACGCGCGCGTCAAGGAGATGTTCGGCCCCGTGGTGCGGGTGACCTATGGCAAGAGCGAGGTATTCAATCCGATCACAGTGCTTGAAGCCGAGGAGACCGAGTCCTGGTATGCATCCGGAGGCGAGGACGCCTGCGTCGGCTGGCCCGCTCCCGGTGTTGAAATCGTCATCCGCGGCGAGGACGGCCGGCCGGCCGCCATGGGCGATGGCGGCGAAGTCCTGATGCGCGCGCAACATCTGATGGCCGGATACCGCACCGCCGAGGGTTTCGTCCGATTGGCACCGAATGAATTCCACGAAACCGGCGATCTCGGCTATCTCGATGCACGCGGCCGGCTGCACCTCACCGGCCGTAGCGCCGACGTCATCAAGTCGGGCGGCTACAAAGTAGCGCCGGAAGAGGTCGAACGGTTGCTTGCGCCGGCGCTGCAGCCATCGGAAGTCGCGGTGGTCGGCATTCCCTCGGACTATTGGGGCGAGGTCATTCTTGCAGCGGTGGAAAATCCCGCACCAGGCTGGGAGGAGCGCATCAATCGCGTGGTGCCGAACATGACCGACTACAAGCGTCCGCGCCTGCTGATTGCCCTCGACGAATTGCCGCGCAACGGAATCGGCAAGATCCTCCGCGGCGCCATTCGCACCGACGTGCTGTCCCGGTTCCGCATCACCGAAGGGCCGCGGCCGCGACTCGAAAAGCGCTCCTAGTTCAGCGCGAGCGACGAAGCCGAGTTCGCGTTGCAAGCGCAGAGAATGTGACCGCATTACGGGCACTTTACTCCGGCCGAACGCACAGCACGCCGTTTTCACGAGAACGGCACCGTCCAGCGAACGAGAAGGCTTACGTAGCGCCCCAATCGACGACCTATCGCCATTACGTGGCGTTTGCCCCAATAGTTGGAGTCGTGATCGCAGCCCTTGGCCTTATTTCGTGGCTCATTGGACGAGTCTGCTGCGACATCCTCTCCGGTGATTGACACAGCCTGGTTCAGGACTCCCATCATCGGGACGCTGCCCTGCATTATCGCTGGATCAATCTGTCAGAGATATCGGGCGGGGTGTTGCGCGCACGCAAACGGACCGCGGCGCGGGGCTGGTATGCGTCGGGGCCTCCCACTTCGTTCCGCTACGGGACAGAAGCCCGATAGTGACTCTTCCTTTTGGCTCGACAAGCGCTGCGGGCCCGCGCTTCGCTCTCGGTCGTCTTCGAGCTCGCCCTAGTTCCATGCGAAGACAGTCATCTATCCACCGACGCGTTGCGCCGGGACGTGATCTGCAATGCATAATCCGCGTCACGAAAGTTCCAAGCTCGCCTAACGCCAAGCGTCCCTCGCCTTTGTCGTTAGCAGCCCCCGTTTGGCGCCGCCTGTTGCAGCCAAGTTACAGCAATTCCGCACGTGTCTGATAGGCGAAGAACTTGGGGCTGGGCTAGTACAAGAAAGTTGGAATGAAAAAGATGAAGAAAATTCTGCTTGTCACCGCCAGCATGATCGCGCTCGGCGCGGTCGCGCCCGCTTCCGCGGCTGATCTCGCGCCGCAGCCCTACACCAAGGCTCCGCCCTATGTTGCTCCGACCCCGATCTACAACTGGACCGGGTTCTACATCGGTGGTCACGTCGGTGGTGCGTTCGGTGGCAACGACAACGTCCTCGCCCCCGGCTTCGGCGGTGGCAACGACGGTGTGTTCATGGGCGGCGTGCAGGCTGGCTATGATTACCAGTTCGCGCCGAGCTGGGTGCTGGGTCTTGAAGCCAACTATAGTTTTCTGGATACCAGTTCGAGCTTCGCTAATCGTGGCCTCGGTTCGGTAACCGGCCGCCTCGGCTACACTTGGGGTCCGGCGCTGCTTTACGTCAAGGGCGGCTATGCCTGGGCTGACACGCGCTTCTCGAACGGCTTCGGCGGCGACGGCGGCCGTGACGGCTACACCGTCGGTGCCGGTCTCGAATACATGTTTACCCAGAACTGGTCGGGCAAGCTCGAATATCAGTACTATGACTTCGGCACCGTCAACGTGTCCGATTCTCTCGGCTTTATCGGCAGCTTCCGCAACGACCAGCACACCATCAAGGCGGGCTTGAACTACAGGTTCAACCTGGGCGGCCCGGCCGTCGCCAGGTACTGATCGCTCGCTTAACTCCAAGCGACATGAGAGCTCCGGGCCAAACAAAGGCCCGGAGCTTTTTCGTTGAAACGGTGGTTTCTCCCGGATTGGAAGCCTCTAGCGCGGTCGATTGACGCACGTTGACGGGCTGATCCGTGACGACATGACGCACGACGCTCAATGCGTCATGGAACTGACCTCCAAGGGACGATGGCAGCTAACGCTCATCGGGCTGATGGATTGCGAACAGGAGGCCCGTTGCGAGCGGTTCGGCCGGGGCTGGTTATTTGGACAGGCCGGTCGGATTTGCCGCGTGGGCGCCGCGCGCTGCGAAGCTTCAGCGCCGATGCCTGATCTGCACGGCCTTCAGATAGTCGGCAACCTGCTCAGCCCAATCGGCGGGTGGCGCCACGCCTGTAACTTGCGGACTGCGACCGCAGCCAACGCAGATCGGCTGAGTGTCCTGATCGCTCTCGAAGCTATAGGCATCCGCGCCGTCGGTAATCACGCACGGCGTCATGTCGGAGCGCTTGCGGTCGCAGCGTTTCATCATGGCCTCCGTTCCCCGGCGAGTGCTAGCCGACACACTTTGCGAGTCCAGTGCTGGATCATGAGTCGCCCACCACCGCCGAGGAGAATGCAAAGTGAAACGCATTCGATGGAACAGCAACACACGTGGGTGTTTTGGTTGTTGATTGATTATGATGCAATCGTGACCATGGAACCTGTGCTGTTGGCACGGACTGCACATCCCATCACGAGGCGGTTGTGATCTCATTGCGTACATCGGATCGACCGAGCAGGCGCATCGGCTCGGCCAATCCGAAAATACTGGCAAAGACGGCTCCGGCGCGGCCCTCAGACAGCACGTCGGGGCCGTCGCTTGTGTCAGCGGAGCTTGCGAGATGGGCGACAGCCATGAAGTGCCATTGTCGGATATGCACGCGCGCGTGTTGACGCGGCGTTGCGGCGCTCAATAGCTTTGCCGGTTGGGGTGGCTTGATGCGCGGTGATGGCGATGTCGAGAATAGAAGTGAGCGCGGAAGAGAAGGAATTGATTCTAATGCTGCGCGAATGGAAACGCGACGTGCGCGGATTTGGGTCGTCCGAGGTTTTGATTTCACGCCAGCATGGACGCGGATGGGAAATCAGGCTTGCGCTTAACGCGGATCAAGTGTCGTCCATCGGACTGAGCTTCGGGCTGGCCTGGAATGCACTCGCGGCAACACAGTTGGGTGCCTCACGATAGGACGACCTGCGTTGTGCATGAACCATGATACAAGCAGGACAGCGGAACCAGTTGCGTTGGCACAAAGTGCACTTCCATCCAAGGCCGAGTGTGATCTGATCGTCATTCGATCAGCCGAGCCCCACAGCGCATCAAACTCGGATAGGCCGAAGCACTGGCCAAGACAGCTTCGACGTTGAAGCCCCTCAGACTCACGTCGGAGCCGTCGAAAAAGGTGGCGCCAATGAAAAATCGAACAGGCACCGAATGGGCCATCATCGCCGCTGAATGCTGGCTCGCAGTGGTCGCGGTGGCGATCTTGCTGATCGCGCTACACCCGGAAGTTGGCTGATGGCGACACGCGCGGCTGTCGGGATCTAAGGGACGATTTTGGTTAGGGCTGGTGCCCAAGCGCATGACGCAAGTCGAGATTCGTCCTCGCCTTCAGGACGACCGCCGCAGACGAGCGAACGGAGCATCGCCGCCCCCGTTTGGCGAACGCCTTGATCGCGTCTACCGCTCAGGAATCCGAGAGACGGACCACGCGGCCGGCGATACTTAAAACAGCGTCTCGAACATGCTTCAACGAGCAACCGTAGACGGAGATTCACGAGTTGCGCTGTTGGGCGCGTCGTTCGACTGTTCGGCAGCAACGATGGAACGAATCTCGTCAATCCGTCGACACGCGCGGATCGCACACTCTCTCAACTCATCGATCGATTGCGTTTCTGCCCGCGTCTTTTCAACCGCTTCGATTTGCGAATTGAAGGCTGCAAGTTCTGCCTGGAGCAGCTCGAGTAGCGATTGGTTGGAACCAACCGCCCTTTCCACTCTTTTTGCCCGCATTGTCATCCCCAAATACGGTTGCACATTCGTGACAACGATTCGTGGCTTCATTATGAATCACGCTGCCGAAGTGATCGTTCATTGCGTGACGCGCAATTTCGTCCGGGACCTTGAGCACGACTCATCGGCGATGGTCGAACCTCGAACGAGAACGCCCCTGATCGTGTTCTCGTATTTATCGCGACTGCAAATGCACGGCCTTTGCCAGGGCTCGCGCCGCCTCTGCCGGAGAAGCCTTGTCCGTATCACCGTCGACCATGAGGTTAGCGGCGCGCATCGCCTCAACGGGCACCGAGCCGACAAGCGGAACAAGTGCTCGCTTCAGCCGCGCATCGGCGGCGCGCTTTGGCGCGGTGAGGATCAGCGCATCATAGGAAGGTATCGCATGCTTCGGGTCAGCCAGCACGAGCAGATCAAGCGCCGCGATACGCCCGTCGCTGGAGAACGCGGAGATGACATCGGCCTCGCCGGCCTCGAGAGCCTGGTACATGATCGTTGGATTGTACGAGCGTCGCGTTCTGAACGACAGACCATAGGCATTCCTGAGCGAGCGCCATTCCGGTCGGCCCAAAAACTCAAGGTCATCGCCGATGGTAAGTTGAGGTGCAACACGAGCAAGATCGGCAATCGAGGTGACATTTAGTTCCTGCGCTTTCTCCCGTTTCATCGCGAGAACGTAGGCATTTTCGAAACCAAGCGCACCGAGTACCGTGACGCCCTGCTCCGCTTTCATCCAGCGGACGATCTCCGCCTGCATCTCCTCGCGCGGTGGCATGTCAGTGCGACCGATAACGTTGCGCCAGAGCGTGCCGGAGTAATCGACGTAAGCATCAATGTCATTGTGAGCCAGCGCGCGAAAGGCGATAGCCGAACCGAGCCCATCCTTGCGCGTTACGCCGACTCCTTCAGCCTTCAGCCGGTCACCCATCAGGTCCGCCAGAATGAACTGTTCGGAGAAGCTCTTCGCGCCGATGACATAGGTTTCTGCTTCGTTCGAGAGCAGCGGCGCGAAACCGGCGAGCGTGCCGAGAGCAAGCCCGGCGATGCCGAACAACACACGCTTCCTGCTGCGTTCAGACGCCCCTGTCTCCACAAGACCGAGACAGAAGTCGGTGATCAGAGCAAGCCCGGCCGCGGCGATGCAGCCGAACAGCACGGAAACCCAGTTCTCGGTTTGCAACCCCGTAAAAATGTAATTGCCAAGGCTGGTTTGGCCGACGGGCGTGGAAAGCGTGGCTGCTCCAATCGTCCATACGGCTGCAGTCCGCACCCCGGCCATGATGACGGGCGTGGCGAGCGGCGCCTTGACGCGCGTCAGAATCTGCTGAGGCGTCATACCAACGCCTTCTGCCGCTTCGACGATAGCTGGACTGACGCCATTCAAACCAACCACACTGTTGCGCAAGATCGGAAGCATCGCATAGAGCGTCAATGCGATCAGCGTCGGCAGGAATCCCAGTGCGGGGATGCCGAAGCCGAAGAGCCGTGCCGTCAATGTCGAGAGCGCAAGGAGCAATGGATAGAACAGTGCGAGCAACGCAAGTCCCGGTATGGTCTGGATCAAGCTGGCGATGGCAAGCACCAGCCTGCGTAGCCATGGTCGTTCCGCTGCGAGGGCAGCCAGCGGCAGGCTGACGAGCAGTCCAAGCGCCAGCGCCGTGGCGCAAAGTACAATATGTGGTGTGAGATAGGTGGGAAGCAGGCGCCAGGCGTCGAACAACGCGTCTAATCGGGCACTGGAAAGCAGCTCTGCGCCGGCATCAGGCACGAGCAGGTCCGTTCTTGGTCGCAAGCGCGGCGATGCGCTCCGCTTGACGTCGCGGCACTTCCATCAAGGCGGTCACGTCCGGATCGTCAGAACCAGAGCCCATTATCAGAGTATGCGGCGTATCGTCGGCGAGTACGCGGCCGTTCTTCATGACGACGATTCGATCAGCCATCAGCGCAGCTTCCTGGATGTCATGGGTGACCATCAGGGTCGTCATGCCGAACCGGTCGTGCAGCTCGCGGTAGGAAGAACCCAGGCTGTCGCGGGTGACAGGATCGAGCGCACCCAGCGGCTCGTCCATCAGAACAATGCGCGGTCGGGCGGCGATTGCACGCGCGACGCCAACCCGTTGGCGCTGACCTCCGGACAGCATGTGCGGAAAGCGGCTGGCGTAATCCTGCGGCAAGTCCACCATATCCAGCATCTCGGCCACCCGCGATTCGATCTCGTTCGCCTGCCAGCCACGCAATTTGAGTGTCACGGCAATGTTGTCGGCAACTCGCATGTGTGGAAACAAACCGATCCCCTGAAAGACATAGCCGATGCTCCGCCGCAGCATCGGTGGTTCGGCTTTGCTTACAGGCACTCCGTCGATCCTGACTTCTCCAACGTCAGGATCGACCAGTCGATTGATGGTCTTCAGCAGCGTGGTCTTGCCGGATCCCGAGCCGCCCACGAGCGCGACCAGTGACCCCTGCTGTACGTCGAGCGATACGTTGGAAACAGCAACACTCCGCCCCCCATCGTAGGATTTCGATACAGCATCGATCTCGATATACGGCACGGAATTAGACGGATTCGAAATCGGCGAAGCTGTCATGAACAGGGCCTCCCTGTGGACTGCAGAACTGCCAGAAAATGAGCAAGCAGGCGTCAGGGCATGATCCGCTTGGATGCGCAGGTCCCTGGGTCACACCCACGCCCATCTTCGGAAGGCGAGCCCGTCACGGCTCCAACGCGACCTGCAGGCCGTCGTCGCCCTCAACATGGACATAACGCGGTCCGATCGGACGCCCCCTGCCGCTGGCAACAGTGACAATGTCTTCCAGGGGAGCGGCGCGCGCATCCGCCTCAGGCCGGGACAACATCAGATCGGCGTGAAACAGCCCTTCCGACTCAAGACCGGTAGCATCGATGCCAAGAGCCGCCAGGCTTGCCAAGCAACTTTCAAACTCTTCAGCATCGCGAAAACGACGCTGGATAAAAGTCGCGCCGGCAAGACGCTCCGTCACAAGGCCACGCTTCGCGAACGTCGCGGCTAGAGAATCGAACGGGAACATTCGTAGCACGAACGAAATGATCCATGGACGCTTCTCCGTCGCATCGAGAATCTTGCTGAACGTCTTCTCGGTGACGTAGCCGATGCACCCCGTCGACATGATGACATCAGCGGATCGGACAAGATGCGCGCTGTCGGTCGAGAGCGCCTCCGTTTCAAGATCTGCGACAATGCCCTGCTCAAGCAGACCAACACCCATTGCATACCTAATCGCCGGCGCCGATACATCGAGACCGATAAATCGCGCGAGACCGACATCCGGCCAAGCCGCATAAAAATTGCGATCGAGACGCACCAATGTCTCAGAACCGATCGCCCTCATCTCGCGCCGGGCGTAGCGATGGCGCAAGCCCCCGAAAGTCAGTGGAAACCGATGCACCGCTGCGTTGATTCCGTATGAACAGCCAACATCAAGCACGGTCGGCTTGACGCCGGTTTCCGAAACCTTCGCTGCCAGAATTTGGCGCACAACCGGCTCGGCCACGTCCGGGATCATGTAATCCAAATCTCCGAGGACAGAGAAATATGCCCTGGGATCATCCAGGGCATAAATATCATCGAAGACGGCCTTGGACTGATTGATGCGCGAAAAATGTGTTTGCAACCCGGTCTCCTATTTCAACTTGCAAGCCACTCGACGGCTGCTGCGTTCAAGTGCTTGATGCCCTATTGCAGAGATTGATCGACGCACAAACCCATTGCGCTTTTTTTCAACCTCGCTTCGTGGAACTGCGCTGCGCACTGATGTGCGCGCGCGTGTAACGCGGCCTCCTTTTCGAGACCATCGCCTGTTGGGGCGGCTTGATGTGCGGTCAGGATGATGTCGAAAATGCCAATCGCTCCGGCAGAGAAAAGGATCAACTCTGGTGCTGCACGAATCAATGCGTGCGGGCAGCCGGCCCCGATGGTCGACAATACTGGTCAGGCACGGACGCGACGGTTGGGAAATCACGCTCACGTTGCGTGCCCGGTGGCGCCAGTCGCGGCACCGGAGAACATCTCGCAGAAGCATGGAACGCACTCGCGCCAGCACAGTTGCCGACAACAGGTTGAGACCGCGCCAATAGGAAGGCCGCTCAGATGGGAATGATTGGCCCGCGTAGTTGGCCGATGGATCGAACTCGGTCTACGGACAAGGCGCGCTGGAGCAGTTCCTCGGCAACGGCAACTCACGCACGTGGTTTGGGGGCCATGTTAGAAAATGCGCCAAGCCGCCACGCCGAGGATGAACCAAGCTTGAAGCTGATTTGGTGGAACAGCAACTCGCGCATACGCACAGGGCTATTGACGGTTTGCATCGCTCGCGAGGCCGATGTTCGGAACTTTGTCGGTTCCGCTGCAACGATGAGGCCCTGACAGCACTGAACGGACCGGGCTCCTCGCACGGTATCGTCAGCGAGATTGAGCGTTTCCAAGCGTCTCGAACACCGTCTGCTGCCACCAATCACCTTCGATTTGATCGAGTACGGCGAGATCGAGCATCGGCCGCAAGGCGCTGTCTTTGGGCAGTACGATCGCATAGCTCTCGCTGCTGAAGCTGGTATCGACGACGCGAGCCGAGGCCGAGAAGTCGCTGCGAACCATCCAGGTCAGCAACGGCTTGTCATGAACAAAGGCATCGATTGTCCCACGCCCCAGCGCGGAGAGGCCGCCTTGGATGTCCGGAAACGTTCGAAACGAAAGCCGCTGACGAGCGAGGTAGTCGGTCGTCGCGGAGTTCGCGACAGCGCCGACGCGCACGGAACGCAGGTCGTTGAAGCCGTGAACGGCGCCCTCGAGCCCTCTGCGCGTAAGGGTGGAGGTGATACCGGCGGTGAACACCGCAATCGCGATCACGGAAGCGATCATCCATCCCATTGCCACGATCCTGCCGGGGAGTGTTGTCGGCGCATTCTGAGCGGCTCCGGCTTGCGTCATGGCGATGGTCGACCACCAGAAGCTGGAGCCGAGTCCCTTGGCGCCGCCACCGAAGTGCTCCGTTTTGCGCCGTTCCAGCATCCAGATCAGGAATCCGACCGCCATTGCGAAACCAAGCAGCACCGCGACGGCCTGGAAGAATCCGAAAGAGAGAAGCGCCCGCCCGATCGCGACCCAGGGGTTTTCGTTGACCGGCACCGCAACGCCGAGCCCGGTGTTGTAGAACGGCTGCGTAAAATCGACTTTGCGCGCACGCTCGGCAGTCACTGTAACCGCCGCGACGCCAACATCGAATCTGCCGTTTGCGACGCCGTCCAGCAAATCCGGCACGCTCTGGGTTTCGACCAGGCGAAAACGTAGGTGTGCCTGATCGGCGATCCTTTTCCAGAGCGCGATGCTCATACCGCTCCAACTCCCATCCGGCTGCTTGATGGCAAATGGAGGGGCCTGCTTGGTCGCCACGACTAATTCCCTGTCAGGGGCCGCGGCAGCTTGGGCGTGAAGGGCGCCGCAGCCGAACGCGGCCACCGCCAGCGCCAGGATGCATAACCAGACCGGTCGAATCGACGTCCGCTTGCGTTGCGAGATTGGATCTCCCCGCCTGGCGCGGTGGGCAGCCATCTCACACGACACCTCCCCCAAGTGGCGGTCGTGCAGAGCTGACGGGAAAGCCTCGAATGAACTCATTGCTCACCTCGATGCATACCGGGATTGCCGGCCGGAGCTTCGCTACTCTCTTGGCAGCATTCGTCACACGCCTGTCCGTCAAAACAAAGGCGTAGGAGTCTTCGGCCATGTCCGGAGGGCTAACTAACCTCAGGTTGAATTTCACAACGCAGACGCTCGATTGTCGACGTTGCGGGTGACGGCATCGCTTCTCTCGATTCAACAAAATCGCAAGCATCGGCATGAGCTGCGAGGCAGCGACAAATGACACCATAACGCTCAGGATACCAGAGTTTCGGCACCATCGAGGCGTTCGCGAAGACACCCGCTGGCGTGCGCATGGTCTTTACGAAGAATGGAGCCCGGTTGGATGCTGAAGCCTCGCTTGCGGTTGTGGCGGTGGGTTGGGTCGCAGACACGAAGCGGCTGAACGTCGCGGCTAGCCTACCCCACCTACGGTGGGATCTTGGCCCGGGCTGCGGTGATGGCGGCAGGACAGCTCGGCTTGAGCATAGGCTGGCAAGCGCACCGGTTCGAGAATGTATCGCCTGCGACCCGCCAGTCGGGAGAGGTCGGGGAGCGTCGGTGACCTTCACGGTCGCCCGTCGCAAGGGAGATTTCCGCAAATCTCGGCAAGTATCGAGACGTTCGAACGGCCCACGGACACGGGCTAGCCGTCCCGACCAGTAAGCCGATCCTGGTCAACCCACAGCACTGAAAACCATCCAATCCCTGCAGTCGGGCAGCACCCCGCGACGGGCAGAATGGTTAATCCGTTTTGTTCGCGGTGATATCCCTTTCAGCGACGAACACGGTAGCCACCGCAACGAAAACGCTAGGCAATGGCGGCATTGGCGGGGTTATCAAGTCCATGCCATTGAATTTGCTTGGGATATCCCTCCTGCCGGGATCGCCCCGTCATTTCCCGGCCCAGTGTTTTCAATAGGTTGAGCCTCAATTTGGAAGTCGAGCTTGTTCAGAAGGCGCAGCCTCATGAAGACTGGAACGAAAGCAAGGTGTCGAAAGCCAAGAGAGCCAGTGACGGTCCTTTGGCGCGCGTTCGCGCCGCCTCATGCGCACGGCTCGGCCGGCCCGTCATGTGCACGTCGACATGCGTGTGAGTGACAAGGTCATCGCCTGTGGTCGCGTTCTTTCCGGATCACGAACGGACCCGAAGTTTGACGATCATTGTGAACCACCCCACAGCCCGGATGCGGCCGAAGTGATAAAAGGCATTTTAGACATTGGACAAGACCGCTGACGGTCTCCGGCGGTCCGAGAACCGCAGGTTTGTTGATTTTCTCTCCAAGACAGGGTTCCATTCCGGCTCCATTGAGCCGAGGTCCTGCAATGCCTGCCGGAGCTGTCGCGAGGGAGCAAGCCGCCCACACGCCAAAATGGGTGAATGCACGCCTCCGGTCTCAAGAGTGGTCAAACAACCCCCGCGCGGACGCCCGGACCGCGGCAGTGCTGCTTATCGACATTGCCGGCTTCACAGCGAAGACCGACCGCGCTGCCGGCGACGGCGCTGAAAGCCTTACCTACTTCATCAACGATTGCTTTGCGATACTGGCCGACGTGATTGATTCCGAGGGAGGCGACATCGTCGCTTTCGCCGGTGACGCCATTCTCGCGATTTGGGTCGATCCGGACGCTGCCGTCGCTACCGCGCAGGCCGTGCGCTGCGGCCTTGCGCTGCGACAGGCCATGACCGCCGGGCCGGGCCGAGAAGCGATCAGTGCGCGTACGGCGGTGGAAACCGGCGAAGTGTTCTTCTGCAGGCTCGGCGGCTGGCAGGACAAATGGCACTATGTTGCAGCCGGAGAACCCTTTTACAGCATCGGCCTCGCCTATCAGAAGGCCGCGATCGGCGACATCGCGTTGTGTGCAAACGCCGCGCGGCTGTTGACGGGCTCGTGCGAACTCGAGCCCATGCCCTATGGAGCACGGCTCCTTGGAATGAACGCGCCCGATGCCGTCGCACCGATAGACGGCATTATCTTCGGAAGCCACACGGGCAAGGCCGATGCCAGCGACTGGGTCGGCGAGTTTCGCACGCTCACAGTGGCGCGGGTCGGCCTCCCCGATTTCAATTTTGATGATGATTTCCTGACGAGACTGCAGGCCTTCGTCGTCGACGTCCAGCAAATCGCCGAACGGCTCGAGGGAACCGTTCATCAGGTCCTGATGGACGACAAGGGCCTGACTCTCACGCTCGTCTTCGGATTGGCTCCGCTTGCCCACGAAGACGATCCCTTCAGGGCAGTCGAGGCGTGTCTGCGCCTCCGTCGCCAGCTGGAAGCGAAGGCCATTCCGATTTCTGTCGGCCTGGCGACCGGCCGCCTGTTCTGCAGCAATTATGGCGGCCTCCATCAAAGGACATTCGGGATTTTTGGGCAGGCCATCAATGTGGCCGCGCATTTCGCCGAGGCCGCACAGGGCGACATCGTCTGCGACGCCACGACGGCCCAGGCCGTCGGGCGCAGGATCGTGTTCAATCTGCTGCCACATCTCCAGGTCAAGGGGACGGGCGCATCGATGTTGGCGTTCAGTCCGGCGGCAGTGACCGACGATTTCCATGCTCCACCCCGGCGCACCATCATCGACCGCATCAGCGAAACCGCGATGCTCAGGAGCTGTCTCGACGGTCTGAAGACAGGAACCGGTAAGCTCGTCCTCATTGCAGGCGAAGCCGGTATCGGAAAATCGCGCCTACTCGAAGACTTCATCGGATCGGCGCAGGCCGACAATCACGCCGTCCTGGTTGCAAATGCCACGGCGATCGAAAGATCGACGCCCTATTTCGTGTGGCGCGCCGTATTGCGGCAGATCTTGCAGTTTGAAGGACCGGGCGACGGACCGCGGGTTCGACGCGAATTGTCGGAAGCGCTGCTCGAAAACGAGTCGCTGCTGAATTGGCTTCCGCTGCTCGAAGAAGTCATTCCACTGGGATTTTCCGAATTCGCCTTCACTGAACAGATCGTCGGCTCGGCTCGCGCGAGCGCGATCGAAGAACTCGTGATCTTCATCCTTCGCCGATCGAGCGTTCGCATCCTCCTGATGGAGGACGTCCACTGGTTCGACGGCCCCTCGATCGAACTGCTTGGCGCCGTCGCGCGCCGGCTTTCGGACTTCCTGATCGTGGTTACTCAGCGGACCCAGACGACAGCGATCGCAGAGCAGCGTCTTGTCGTCGAACTCGCCTCATCGCTGCAGTTGCGGCTCGACCGGCTGTCGCGCGACGACGTGCGGCTGTTGGTGAAGCGGCGCCTGAGATCGTCCGAGGTTCCGCCGGAACTGGTGCGATATGTCTACGGTCATGCCAGTGGAAATCCGTTCTTCAGCGAGGAGCTCGCGCTCGCGCTCAGGGACACCGGAAAGATTCAGGTTACGCGGGGGATATGTTCGTTCGATGAACAGAGCCTCGCCGATTCCAGTATCTCGCTCTCGACCAGCGTTGAACGCGCAATCGTCAGCCGGATCGACCTGCTATCGCTCGACGACCAGCTGGTGCTCAAGGCCGCCAGTGCGGTCGGCGACGCCTTCTCCTCCGAGTTGCTGGATCAAATCGTCCCGGAGTTGTCCGCTGCCACCAAGGCGGAATGCATCCGCCGATTGATCGACTTCGACTTCCTGCAACTCGATCGCGAGACGCGGCCACTTTCCTTTGTGTTTAGGCACTCCATAACGATGGAGGTTGCCTATCATGTCTTGTCTTTTGCGCAGCGAAAAACCCTCCATCGGCGGATTGCCGGCTTCATCGAGCAGCATCACGCCGAGGAGCTGCAACCGAATTATGCGCGCCTGGCAAGGCATCTCGAGCTTGGCGGCGAGCCGTTGCGGGCGATCACTTACCTCGAGCTTGCGGCCCAACAGTCGCGCAACAACTCGGCAAATCGCGAAGCGATCCGTTACGTGGAGAAGCTATTCGATCTCACGCAGCGCGAAGCAATCCAGATCGGACGCAGCCGCAAGGCGGCTTGGGAGGTCATCCTCGGTGACGCTTGTCACGAATTGTCGGACTACGAGAGCTCCGCCAACCACTACCACCGCGCGATGGAGTTGCTTGGTCATCGTCTTCCGGCGAGCAAGACCGAACGAATCGGCGCGCTTGTTCGCAACGCCGCAACCCAGTTGAGGTTACGGTATACTTCGTCGAAACAAGTGGCCCTGGCTGAGCAGGACAGGTCCGACATGCAGCGCGTCGCTCATATGCACGAATTTCTGTCGGAGCAGTATTTCTACCAGAATGACTCGCTGGCCGTGCTCAACGGAACGCTGGCCTCGTTGAACCTGGCCGAAAAATGCGGCGCGACCCCGGAGACGATTCGAGGATACAGCGCGCTGGCGCTCGGAATGGGGATGTCCGGCATGGTGGGGATCGGCCGCAGCTACGCGGCGCGCGCGATCCAACTTGCGGAAGGTTACGGCTCGCTGCCCGAGATCGCGCGGGTCCGACTCGTGCTCGGCGTTCTCTCTTATGGCCTAGCCGAATGGGACAATGCCGAGGCGCATGGCGAACATGCAAGACGTTGTTACGAGCGCCTGGGAGACCGAAAGCGTGCGCAGAACAGCGAGACGATGTTGATCTTCATCGCGCTGTTGCGGGGATATATTTCGCTCGCCGACGAGCGGCTTGCCAGGCTGTTCGCGGAACTCTCCGACGATTCCCCGCCGCAGATCCGCGCTTGGAGTCTTTCCTTACGGGCATTGATCGACATCACCCGGGGCGGGGCCGATACGGGATGCCTCGACAAACTGAAAGCGCTGGCGGGCCAGCGGTTGATCCGCACCGAACAATTGCTTTGCACCGGCGTGGCCGCGGCCGGCTACCTCGAGCGCGGCGAGGCCGCGGTCGCCCTGGAGCTTGCGGAACGGGGACTTCCGATCTTGCGCGAATGCGGCGTTGTTTGGGGCGGATATGCCTTCGGGCCGGCAGGAATCGCCGATGTCTTACTGAGCCACTGGGAGCAAGCTTCCGGCGCGGTCTCTTCGAACATTCAAAGCCAGGCGAAGCTGGCGTGCCGGGAGCTTTCCCGGCTCGCTCGAACATCGCCGATCTGCCGTCTCTACAGTCTGTTAATGAACGGCCGATTGTGCTTCCTGACCGGTCGACCGGCGCGGGCGCTCGAGAATTGGAAGCGCGCCGCCGAAGTGGCCGAGCTGCTGCAAACCCCCCGCGAGCAGGCGCAGGCGATCTATCGAATCGGCCTTGCGACCAGCGCGAGCGATCCTGAGCGTGAGTCTCGCCTCCGGCAGGCGGCCGACATCTTTGAACGCCTCGGCGCCGCCAAGGAGCTCGCCGAACTGAAACGTGTCCATCCATCGCCGTCGTCGCAATGGAGACAGGCTTGAGCCAGCGCCGCATCATCATCGTGGGCGGCGGAATGGCGGGACTTTCCGCCGCCTATCAGCTCAGCCTTACATCGGAATTGCGCAAGCAATATCACGTCACGGTCTATCAGCTGGGATGGCGGCTCGGAGGCAAGTGCGCCAGCGGGCGCGATGCGCAGGGCCGCAACATCGAGCATGGCCTGCATATCTGGTTCGGCCACTACCTGAACGCTTTCCAGATGTTGGCCGAAGTTTACCGAGACTTGCCGCGGAAGGGAGCGAAAGTCGATTTGAACACTTTGATTCTCCCACAGGGTTACACGCCGATCGGCGATCCCGATGGGGCCAAGCCGACCGTGTATGACGTCAACTTCCCGACATCGAAGAAAGTCGGTATACCCGGCAGAGAACCGGCTGACCTCAGCATCGCCAATTGTCTGTCGCACGCGATAGGGCTGTTGATCAACTTCCACGACTATGCGCTCGGGTCAGACTCGCCGATCGTCAAGCTCGACGAAGTTTCGATCGAAACGATAAAAATGCGCGACGACCCGCGGTTTCCCCCCTCAAGACTACTCGGTGTGGTGACGGCAAGAACCTGTCTGGAGATTGCCTCGGCATGGCTGTTGCATCTCGACGAAGACATGATCTCGTTTGGCCCCGCGGACATGGAATTAGTCCGCCGGGTGCTTCAGGGCGCTGCCGGCGCCAGTTGTCATATGACCTTTGCGAATACCGCAGCCGGTCACTTGTTCGACCAGGCCTTGCGACTAGCGTGGCCGCTGGTGGACGGCATTTTCGACGACATCGTGATTGAGCAACGATCCATCCAGCAGATGGACGGCGAGGACTTTCGCCGCTGGTTGGTTCGTCATGGCGCCGAGCCCTCACTGGTCAAGCAGTCGCCAATGGTGAGAGCGCTCTACGACACGATGTTTCAGTATCCGGACGGAGACATCGCCAACGCGAGCTACGGCGCAGGAACCGCGGTCCAGGTCCTGCTTCGAGCACTCGGAACCTATCAAGGAGCCGTGGCGTGGGAGCTGCAGGCCGGTGCAGGCGAAGTGATCGTCGCTCCCCTGTTCGAGATACTCAAGCAGCGAGACGTCGAGTTTCGGTTCTTTCACAAACTGACCGACATCAGGGTCTCGTCGGATGGGCGATCTGTCGATTTACTGCACTTTGACGTGCAGGCGATACCGAAGTCCGGCTATGAATGGACCGTGCCGATTGGCGATGGACTGTTCGGCTGGAGCAGCCAACCCGACTGGCTTCACCTCGACGTGCCCCCGAACGGCTGCGTTGATTTTGAATCGTTCTGGTGCAACGAGCGGGTCGGCACCGACGTAAAGACACGCGTCGACGATTTCGACGATGTCGTCCTGGCGATACCGCTCGGCGCTTTCAAGAAGTTCACGGGCAACAAAAGTGTCGAGCGACCGCCCGGACCAGGCCTATCTGCTATTGAAGCAATGCACGAGCCGTTCGACGACCTTTACAACTACAGCACCGGCTTCTGGAATATGGCGGCAAAGCTTCGCCTGGTGCCCAGCATCGCAGTTCAGCTCTGGAGCACGCGCTCGCTTGCCGACCTCGGCTGGTCCGGACAAAAGCCCGCGCTGGTGTCAGGCCCCAATCCTCTCGACATCTGGGCGGACATGTTCCAGCTCCTGCGGTATGAGCGCCGCGCCCCTCCTCCCTACTCGCTTCACTACCTCTGTGACGTCTTCCCTTCGAAATTGTACGCAGCGCCGCAGACAAGCCGGCATGCCCAGGAGATGGCAAATCTGCTCGCCTATCTCAAGACGCTGGATTGGCTCGAGCACAAGGCTAAATTCATCTGGCCGAAGGTGATGACGAACGGTGCGTTTGACTGGACCGTGCTTTACGACGATCAGGATCGCCACGGCTATCGCCGGATCAGGGCGCAGCACGTCAAAGCCAATATCAGTCCCTGGGACTGCTGTGTCGCGACCGCGGCCGGCACCAGCGCCTGGCGCCTGAAGACCGACGAGTCCGGCTTCAAGCACCTGTACCTCGCCGGAACCTGGATCGACACCGGCTTCAACACCGAATGCGTTGAAACAGCCGTGATCTCGGGAATGCAGGCGGCGCGCGCGATCACCGGCGCAGAGCTCGAAATTCCCGGCGAGCGTTTCCTTCACGCTACCCGACAATTTGTGTCTCTCTGTGATGTTATGCGCAGCTGCGCGCCCGCTCCCGCTGAATGAGGATCGGCCGCATGGCGCTCAGAAAGATTGCAATCCTGGGAGGCGGTGTCGCGGCGCTCAGCGCGGCGTTCGAGCTGACGGAGCAAGATCCGCAGCATCAACTGTTCGACATCACCGTCTACACGATCGGCTGGCGGCTTGGCGGCAAGGGAGCGGTCGGCCGCGACAAGGAAAAAGGATATCGCGCCGAAGAACACGGACTTCATGTCTGGACCGGTTTCTACGATAACGCATTCGAACTGGTCGACCGGCTTTATGCCGCGATGAACGATCTCGATCTCAGCCCGCCGTTCGGATCACGCGAGAACGCCTTCGAGGGCCTCGATCGATCCGTGCTCATGGAGCCGTTCAATTCCGGTTGGACTTCATGGACTATCGGCATTCCACCCCATGAAGGTATTCCCGGCACACCGCGTCCCGCAGTCTCGCTCGTCGATTTTCTGCGCTCCCTGCTCGAATGCTCGGTGCAGCAGAGCCAGTCGATCGCTGGTTTCACCGACCAATGGCCGGCGGGGACCCAGCACTCCGCCGTGGCGGCCGGAACAACCGACGGTCCGTTCAGAACGGCGCGGGCGAAGATCGATATCCTGCCGCAGGATCCCAGGGCGGTCAGCCCGAGTGACGCCGCCGAACTACAGACGATACTAAGGCATGCGCGGACTCAGCTCTGCGACAAGCCGCCATCAGCTGCGATGTCTCGCGACCCGCGCGAGATCGTGGCGGAGGTCGCTCTGACGATCGCGATCGGCATGTTGAGCGACGGCGTGCTGTGGCAGGGCTTCGACTGCATCGACCATCAGGAGTGGACCGATTGGATGAGGTCGAACGGTTGCTCGGATTCGACGCTGGATTCCGCCATTATCCGTGGCTGCTATGATTATGTGTTCGGGTTCTTCGGTAGCCGCCACACGCATGAATACGGGAATGTCATTCCCTGCAGGAACGTGGCGGCAGGCACCGGCACCCGCATCCTGTTGAAGCTGCTCTTCACATATCGCGGGTCGTTCTTCTACCTTCTCAAGGCGACCATGGGCGAGCTGCTGTTCGCTCCGCTCTACCAGGTCCTCACGAAACGCCATGTCAAATTCGAATTCTTTACCAAGGTCGAGCACATCGGACTGTCTCAAGACAAAGCTTCGATCGAGTTCATCGACACCACCGTGCAGGCGACCACCCACTCCGGCAATTCTTACGATCCGCTGATCTGGATCGGCGCAGACGGCACAATCCCGAGCTGGCCTTCCCATCCAGACTACTGTCAGCTGGTCCAAGGACAGGATCTGCGGGACCAAAGAATAGACCTGGAATCGGCGTGGACGAAGTGGCCCGGCGTCGCCCCTCCCCGAAAGCTGCGGCGAGGGAGGGATTTCGACGATGTCGTGCTCGGCATCGGCATCGGCGCATTTTGCACGATATGCAGCGACCTGATCTGCCACACGCCCGGCTGGCGAGAGATGGTCGATGCCATCAAGACGACGGCGACGGTAGCCTTTCAGGCATGGACAAGCGTCGGCATGCGAGAGCTCGGTTGCAAGCAGGATCGAACGGCTCTTTCGGGATTCGTATTGCCGCTCGATACCTGGGCCGACCTCAGCCTGATGTTGCCACTGGAAAAATGGCCTCAATCGCCTCCCAAGGGGTTGGCATATTTCGTTGGCTCCCTGGTCGACGATCCCCTGCATCCGCCGCCCCCGTTCTGCAAACACAGTTATCCGGCCAGGATGCTCGCGCGGCAAAGGCGAAGGATGCTGCACTGGGTCGAGAGCAACCTTCACTTCCTATGGCCCGGAATTGAAGGCCCCGGCCATGCCATTCGTTGGGAGCGATTCTTCGACTATCGTGCTTATTCCCCCCCGACTCGAAGGCGGTTCTTCGCGCAATATCCGAGGGTGAACATCAATCCCTCGGACCGATATGTGCTATCGGTTCCCGGCAGCGTGTTCAAACGCATGGAGGCCGGCAAGTCGGGGGTCGACAATCTCTTTCTCGCCGGCGACTGGGTTCGTACCGGTATTAATGCGGGTTGTATTGAAGCATCGGTCATGGCGGGCCGCGCCGCGGCAGCCGCAATTGCAGGAGTAGATATTGCCATGCCAAACGCCAACGACTTCAACGACGTTTCGCTGCCAACCGCCTTGTTGCCGGCATTGGACCTGTTGCGCAAGCTTGCCACTAACGCCGTCGCCGGTACCGGCGAAATCGAGGCGTTTTGCGTCGTCCAACAACGGCCGCGCTGCGAACTCGAGAAGATGCTACCCGATGGGCTGACACTCCTCGAACCTCCAGCGCCCCACAGCACGATCAAGACAGCGCATCACGGCACGTCGTCCGATGCAGAGGGCAAGACGGAAAAGACACCGGAGATTATTCCCGAGCCACCGCATCATGTCGTCCTGATCTTTGCCCGGCAACGCAACGTGCGTCCGGGACCACTACCCTTCGGCGGCGCGCACTACCTCGAAATCGCCCAGCTGATTCCCGACGTTGTCCATAAGAACGCACCTTCATTGCAGAACGTCCTGTTCAGCTACATGCCGCATTTGTTCGTGAGCTCGCTGGCAGCCACGTTGATCGGTCAGAATTTTTACGGCTTCAACAAACAGGTCGCACGAATCCAGGATGATAATGACTCCTTCTCCATGCGAAGCTCATCCGGCACCATAAGAACCTGGTTCGAGCGCGACGGCGTGCCCGGTGGCATCGACAGCTATCTCGTCATCAAGCAACTCCGCGACAAACTGGATCAGCCTCTGGTCGGCGTCCAGCCGGATGGCAATTTCATCTACTCGATGCTGAAATACGGTCTTGGCGGTGCGGTCGTTCAACCCATCAAGGGCAAGATCGCGCTATCCTCGCCTTTCGCCCATAAGGCAGAGGAGATCGAACTCGCACCGATCTCAAAGCCACCGCAAAAGGACGACTCTTGGGGATTCCGGTTCATCGCGCCTTGGACGCTCAGCCTGCCCTTCAACTTTCCGGCCGGGCAGCCGAGTTCGAGCGCAAGAAATCTGGCGAGGGCCACCGGCGAGTACAGCACGGCATTGCTGGGCCGTATCTTGGTACGACGCTGACGGCCGGAAAGCTTGGCGCCACTAATTCGCTCAATGGTCGCCAAGACACCGCACTTGTACGAAGGTCTTAGAATGACGACCGCCATCAAAACGGCGAGAGTCGACCATGATGATGCAGCGCCCCCGACCCGACAGCTGAACGCCAGGCAGCCTTTCCCTCGTTACTCGTGCCGTGGCCGCAGAGCGAGCTGGCCCCCGAGTTGGCGGACCGCGTGGAAGGCACCATCCCTTTGGAGGCTGGATAAGGCGGTGAACCGCGACGTTATGACGAATGCCGCATGGTAGCGGGGGAGCGCTACCGCCTTTCCGCACAGCCAGAAAACCTACGGTACCTTCTGAAATCTTTCGCCTAAAGCCGCCTCGACGCGACCTCCTATCGCGCTAAGATGATCGAGAAGCCGGTCTCCATTCAGATTGGAAGTCTTCGAATCTCGGCAATGTTTTCTGGTGCTATTCCGATATTTTGCAGCCTTTCGGGCTATTGAGATCATTAGATAATTTTGCTTTGTCGGAATGGGCCACGCGTGCCGGCAACAGGGATCGGACGATGGACCGCCAGTCTCGCCGGGCGCGCTGAGCCCTGCGTGGCGCCTATGCTCATCTTGGCAGCCCAACACTAGTGAGTAGCTGCTCGACGCTACGGTCGAGAGAGCTGAGCGGCGAACGCACTCAGGTTTGTGCGCCGGGAACTCTCGAGACCTTCGTTGACTCCAAGGATTGTGAGCTTTTCGCAGCCCTCTTCAGACCGAAATTGTGGTTTAGGTAGTAGTACTTTCTATTGGTGGCCCGACCGTCGCCTTCGTCGCTGGGGTTACGAAGCACGAATTCCCGGACCAGATCGTCCTTCACGCCGAAGACGACATCGGAATCGAGGTACTGGTCGCCTGCGACGAAGATGTGCGTCACTAATTGCTCGAAGCCCGGGGCGGAAATCATGAAATGCACGTGTGCCGGCCGCCAAGGATGCCGGCCCTGTGCCTTTAGCATTTCGCCGACTGGGCCGTCGTGCGGTATCGGATAGGCTGCCGGCTTGATCGACCAAAAATTAAATCGACCACTGGCGTCGGTGCGGAAGCGGGCCCTCATCGCCAGCCCCCCGATCTCACCGAGTTGCTGCACGTCGTAATTACCATCGTCGTCGGAATGCCAGACATCGACCGATGCGCCGGCAAGGGGGAGACCGTCGACGGTCGAGACCGAGCCCGTGACGAAAAGCGGATCGCCTTCGACGCCGTTGGAGATGTCCTCCCCCAATTTCCCTTCTGGAGCGTCCTGAACGAAGAACGGGCCGAGCACCGTGCTTTCCGTCGCGCCGGGCACCGAAGAAACATTGATCGCGTCGACCAGCATCGAGACGCCCAGAGTATCCGAGAGCAGAATGAACTCCTGGCGTTTGTCGTCGCACATTTGACCGGTCCTCGTGAGGAAGTCGATGCCGTATTCCCATTCCTTTTGGGTGGGACGCACCTCGCGTACAAACGCATGGAGATGTCGCACCAGGGCCTCGCTGATCTCTCGAATGCGGGCATTCGTTGCGCCCTGCAGTCGCTCAAGCACCGCATCAGTGATCGTATCTTCGTTGAAGTTGCGCATTATCACTCCGTGGGTTGAGTTCGCTTTGTTTGGCGGAAGAGAGCATCGTCTCCTAAGGTACGGCAGGCGGTTCGCCTGCCCAAGCGCGGGCGATAAGGTCTCGGATTGCGTCGCGCTCGAGAGAACGGGGATTCCAATAGGCGTCGACTATCGCAAGGTCCGCCGCACGGTCGATACCATCTTCCGGCATACCGATCTCGCGCAACCCGCGCTTCGTGCCTAGTCGCCGGCTTAGATCGAATAACCCGGCGGCTGCGTTGTTCGCGTCTACTGCCTTGGCGATGCGAGCCGCGGCGTCGGGGGCTGCCGCCGCATTATAGGCCAGCGCATGCGGGAGAACGATGGCGTGCATTTCCGAATGCGGAAGATCGAACCGACCACCGAGCACGTGACAAAGCTTGTGATGCAGTGCCATTCCGACGGTACCGAGACAAACCCCGCAAAACCATGCGCCGTAGAGTGCTTCGGTGCGCGCGTCGTGATCGTCGCTTGTGACGGCAATCACGGGCAGCGCATGTGCAAGGGCACGGATGCCCTCTTCCGCCATCAGCGAGATCACGGGATTGGCCTCTTGAGCATAGAGCGCCTCCGCGGCATGGGCGATCGCATTGATGCCCGAAGTCGCGGCAAGCTTAGCAGGTAAGGTCATCGTCAGGTCGACGTCGTAGACAACCGTTTCCGGCAGCACGGCCGCACTGCGTAGGGCTGTCTTCCGTCCATCGCGGGTTTCTCCGAGAATCGGAGTCATTTCGGAGCCCGCATAAGTGGTGGGAATGCAGAGCTGATTGACGCCGGTGCGCAACGCTAACGCCTTGCCGAGGCCGATGGTCGATCCGCCGCCGAGCGAAATGACACAGTCCGCCTGGCACGTCCTCAGCGCGGTCAATGCCCGCTCTGTCACCTCGACCGGCGTATGCATCGTGGCGTCGGAGAATATGCCGGCACAGAGCGACCCAAGCTCGTCCGCGAGCGAGACGCCCTGCGTCATTTGTTGCGAACTGGTCAACACCAGAGCTCGTTTGCCACCGAGGCGTCTGACCTCGGCGTTGACGGTACCCAGCGTGCCACTGCCGAAGACAACGCGACACGGAAGACTTTCGTACGTGAATGATCCGATCATGCCAGCACTGTTCTTATGAGAGCGTAGGTTGGCAGCCCGATCCGTGGGTCGCTCAAGTTCGAGGGCATCGCAGCGGTTGCCGCGGCGCCTTGCAAATCCGTATCGAGTAGATTCAAGTCCGAAATGTGAGGGGTTGGTCGATGGCGGAGCGCTGCCACCTGCCGGCCTCTCACTGAAGAGAGCCCTCGACGCTCGGGCTTTCGCCCGAGCTCTTCAGGATGTTTTCTACTCGGCGGCCGTCGACATATAACCGTCGCGCTGGTCCTGCGCCTTGACGTATTCGGGTTGGAAGCGCACATTGGCGTAGTGCGAGTTCTTCTGTGCCTCTGCAGCTCGCTTGCCGAGTTCTGCCGTATCGCCGAAGCCGAGAACCTGCCGAGCCAACTCGGTCAATGGACCGTCTACCTGGTACTCCGTACGCTGCATCGTGAGCAGATTGATGAGGTAGAGCGGCGTTCCATTGAACTTCTCAAACATCTCGTGCCTGTTGCCCCATTCGGTCAGGAACCGCTCGCTGATCTGACGGAAGATCTTGATGCGGTCGTACGCGCTGATCTCGGCACCGCGCAAAGCCTCGGAAAGCTTCGGACCGATGTAGGGGTCCTCCAGCTCTTTTCTCGACGGTTGGATCACGACGCCGCGGCCGCAGAAATCGATGAGCAAGTTGACCATCTTGTTCTGATTTTCAAGATAATAGGCACGGCCGAAGTCGATGTAGATGTTGTTCGGCTTGAAAAGACCGCCGGGTGTCGCGAAGCCGGTTTCTTCGGCGGCGATCATGAATGCACGGCACGTCTCGCGGAAGCGGATGAGTTCAGCGAGCTGGGCCTGTACGACCGGATTGGTGCTGGTACCCAGCGATTGCGTTAGGAGCAGCGCGAGACCAACCATCAGTTCGGCGTGGACGCAATGCCGGATCTGAGTCTCGAGATGCACCCAGTCGAACTGCCGCTGCGGATACCACTTGGCATGATCGGGATTACCGACGTGTTGGACGCGGTCCCAGGGAATCAGGACATCGTCGAAGTACACCATCGCATCCAATTCGTCTCCGATCGTGGCCAAGGGACGATCGTACGGATCGGCATCTGGCTGAGCGTTCGATTTACGGGCGACGACCGAGATGCCCTTCGTGGCGATCGGTACCAGCGCGTAAACGGTCTGCTCGGGCGTCTGACCGGGGCGCCAGAGGTTTCCAATGAGGAGGTGGTTGACGAACGGAACGGAGGTGCCGATCGCCTTCCAGCCTCGCACCAGAATGCCGTCATCGCGCTCTTCGATGATCTTGAGCATCGGCGTCTCGGCCATCGCATTTTCGCGGCCGCGATCGAACTGCACGTCGAGGAACATCGGCGAGATGGCCAGATCCTGCGAAGTCACTTCTTCCCACTGCCGTTGGATGTTGCCGGAGAGATCGCGCTTCTTTCCGGAGAAGCGGGAGTTTTCCGACCAGGGCTTCTGATCGTCCACCTGGGTAAACATCACGACGTTCATGCCGGCAGGCGGCCTGGTGAAGATGCCGCCCTTGAAATGGCGGCAGAGGAAGTCGCAGTATTGCCGGCGCTTGACGACGTCCTCTTTGCTGCGCGGTAGGAACCAATGCATCGACTGGCGGTTACCGTGCTTGTCGATGAAGGTCGCAATTTCCTGGTTCTTCGGATCGAGGTGGAGATCGTAATATCCGGCGATGGCTTGGGCATAGCCCTTAGTCGCAGGGTGAGTCGTGACGTCCTCGATCAGTTCGCCTCCGACATAGACTTTCCGGCCGTCGCGGAGCGACTCCAGGTATTCCTTCCCGCTTCTCATTTCTATTCTCCGTTAGACATGGTTGAGTTGACGTTGAAAAGTATCTGCATCCCAGTAGTCCTCGCTCCGGTGAATGAGGCCGTCGCGGATTACCAACAAATGCACGCCGCGAAGTGAAATCGCCTGCTCGCGCGGCGCGATCGGTCCCATCTGGCTCTTGAGCGTCGCCTTCAGGAGGTAGCTCATCATGGCGACACCGTTCGCACCGACGGCACGCCGTTCCGGTGTCCAGGAAGCGTCGGGAAACCAGCCGAAGAAGCGCTCCAGGCCCGTCGCTATTTCCTTCGGACCTTGTTTGACCTTGCGTTGCGCAATCTCCTCGTGACTGGCGTCGGGCGCATAAAGAGCCGCGACCGCTGCGGCATCGCGGGCGTTGTGGGCTTCGTAGAATCGTTCGACGACCTTCTCGATACTCATGCAGACGCCCCTGCGGATGCGAGGTCCAACGCGACTGTCTTCAAGTAACGGCCCTGCCCGTACAGCAGGGGACGAAGCGACGTAGGCGCCAAGATCGTGCGGATCGCACCGATCACGACGACATGGGTCCCTATCCGTTGGATTTCGGAGGCGTCGCAATCGAACGTTGCGATCGCCTCACGCAGCACGGGTGTAAAAGATGGGACGGGAAGCTCGTCCGCGGGCACGACATAGCCGTCGAGGTACTTCGAAGCACCGGGCTGTGCGCAACGTTGAGAGAGTCCGGCTTGAGCTTCACTGAGCAGATTGAGCGAGAACTTCCGGTCTCTCTCGATGTCCGCGGCCGTGACCGTCTTCGCGTTGATGCAGACCAGAAGGGTCGGTGGCTCCATGCAGACGGGCGTGTACGCGCTCACCGTCATTCCCCACGGCCGTTCTTCCCGAAGCGTGCCAACAACGGCGACGCCTCCCACGATCCGACGCATCACCGTGCGGAAAGCATCGGGTCGCGGACCGGAAGCGAGATCCCAAAGCGCAGCGCGCGCACTAACGCCCATCTCCAAACGATGTCTCATCGTATAGCCTCCCATCGCAGCCTCGCGCTATTTCCTGCCCCGCTTGGAGGAAAGTGCGCGACATGTTGGCAACGTCACGAGGCTATTCGGGAGAATTACAAGGCGTCCAATCGATATTTGTGATTTCAAATATTTACGCGAATGCTGCGTTTTGCAGGCGATCGGACTGTGGCGATCAGCAAACCCGGCGCCGCGCCCCACTATCGATGCAATGGATGTCTAACATCGATCGTATGGATATTATGACCCGATCTTTCCCCGGCCGCGGGCTCCCGAAACCATCAAATCAGGTTGATTTTGTTCGGTCGGAACGTGCACACTCCTGCATCGTGCCACTTGCCGGTCAACGGGAGCAGGGCTTTGAACCTTCGCAGCGTCGACCTCAATCTCCTAGTCGTGCTCGATGCACTGCTGACGGAACGAAACGTCAGTCGCGCCGGCGAGCGCATTGGCCTTACGCAATCTGCGATGAGTGCGGCTCTGTCGCGTCTCCGCGAGTTGTTCGACGATCCGCTTCTGGTTCGCTTCGGTCGAGGGTTGGAGCTGACGCGAAACGCAGAAGAGCTCATCGTTCCGGTGCGGGAGACGCTGGAGCGCATCGAGCAGACGCTTTCAAAGAAGGCGCATTTCGATCCTGCCGAAAATTCGCGTAGCTTTTCGATAAGTGCTTCGGACTACGCCGTCCTGGTATTGTTGACGCCGCTGGTGCGTGCGCTCACCACCGAAGCACCCAACGTGACCGTTCACCTCCTGCCGCGCGCCCGCGACCCGGGGCGCATGTTGCAGAGCGGCCAGGCCGACCTCGTGATCGAGCCCAGCGAACTGTTTGGCGACGCCGGATTCCCGTCGACGCCTCTACTTAGCGACCGCTGGCTATGTGCCGCCGACGCCCAACATCCGCACATCGCGAAGGATTGCTTGACCCACGAACAGTTCCTGGAACTGCCGCATCTCGTCTATGGCATCGGTATGGACCGGCAGCTAAACTTGGCCGACCAGCGCCTTGCCGAGATGGGTATCCAGCGGCGCATTCACGTCACGGTCGAAAGCTTCCTGCTGGTTCCGTTTCTCATCGAGGGTACCCCGCTCATCAGTCTCGTGCTGGAGCGCGAGGTCCGGGCGCTGCATTCCTGCCCGAGGCTCAAACTATTCGAGCCCCCCATTGCCTTGCCCGACATTCACGAAGCGATGTATTGGCATCCTCGACATAACAACGACCCCGCACACGCCTGGCTGCGCAATCGACTACGCCTTGTAGCCGCCGAAATCGCTTAGCGCGATCGACATCGGCAACCGGGAGGACGGCAACCTCAAGCTCCATGTCCACGCGTTGGGGTACTAGGGGCGCTGTCGCACAGATCATGTGGGAGGCCGACGACGCTTGGCGCGAGAAACCGCGCAGCGTCACGCTGTCCGATCTCGTTCCTTTCAAAGGAAACACCTGCGGCGCTCTGGAAGGATACCTTTGCGTGAACCTTAACCCGCGCGGGATGAATGCGCTTCGATTGCCCTGGCAGAATGTTCGCCGCTGATCGCGGCCGAGTCGAAGACAAGGCTTTCGGCCGGCGCGGCCAAAGATAGACCGTTTGCTTTGCATTGGCTGTAAAGGAGGTCGATGACTTCGTTGCGGGCCGCCGTCCAGCCGGCGGGACTCTCCACACGGAATAACAACTCGACTTCAATCGCGGCGGCGTCAATCGAATTCAGGGCGACAATCGGCGACGGGTCCTGGACGATCCGCGTGCTGGCATCCAGTACGGACCGCATGACTTGCTCGACGAAGTTTGGCGTCGTGGTGGCAATGCGTACGGTCAACGTGATCTGGTGCGTCTCATCGGGGCGGCTGAGATTGGTAACACCCTGTCTTGCCAGGATGCTGTTCGGCACAACGACGACATTGTACCCTCCGGTAAGCAGATTGGTCGAGCGCCAGTTGGTCTCAACGACGCGGCCTTCCGTGCCATCCTTCAATTGGATCCAGTCGCCTATGGCATAGGCCCTCCCCAGCGTCAGCGCGATCCCTGAGAAGACATCGCCAAGGGTATTTTGCAGCGCAAGGCCGAAAATGATCGCGACGACGCCTGAGGTCGCGACCAGCGTACCAACCGGGACACCGAACACAAAACCAATGATCGACAGCACCACACCGAGATAGATGACACCAACGGCCATGTCCTGGATCAGGTGCGCTTCCCGTGGCCGACGATTGAGCAACATATAGATGTGGACTAGGCCAATGATGGCCCATGCGAGATGGGTCCACCACAGGATCCTGGCCGATATGGAGAGCAACGCGCCGAGACCCCGCAACTGGGCGCCATCGACGCGATGCGGAGCGATGCCGCCCAGATAGAGCGTAAAACTCATGCCGATAAAGAACAGGATCTGGGCGATCAGTCGGCCGGTCGGACGGTTGCTCCCCTGAAGATGCCAAACGACGATACCGGCAATTCCGAGGATGTTGGTCAGAACAAGCGGCATCATATGATCTTCGTTTAACATGATTGGGATTCAGCAATAGCGGTCGGTTGCCACCGACGGAAGGGCCCTACGCTCAGGTGAAGCTACGCATCAATGAGCCCACGCCCTGGAGGTGTGCCCAATTACCCCACATGCATTCGAACACCCTTGGCCCCGTTGAGGAGCCGCTTCAGATGAAAATTCGCCAGCGGGTCGGCGGCGTTGAGACCGACCAGTGCTGCGAAGGCTGGCACCACGTCAGTGTCATCTGCCTCCAACTTGTTAAAGGCAGTCGCGTACTGTGTCGCGGCCAACCCATAACTCTCCGCAGCTGACAAGGGCTCGTGGGCGCGTAGCGCCTCACTTCGTCCCCGCAGAACAAGGTCGCCGATCGGCCGCCCTCTGAACTCCCGAACCTTACATGCGATCGAGTCGCTGACGCAGATCCGTGTGCCCAATGTCTTGTTCGCCGCCTCCAGTCTGGCGGCAGTGTTAACTGTGTCCCCGTAGGCTGTGTAGTCAAAGTAACGGCCGCCGCCGAAATTGCCGACCAGCGCAGGTCCGGCGTGGACGCCTATCCGCGTGACACCGAAGTCAACGCCCCTCTGTTTCCAGCGCTCCCGAAATGTTTCGGCCCATCGATCGAGCGCCTGCGCGCAGGCGATCGCGCGGGCGGGGTAATCGATCTGGTCGCCGGGTGCATTGAACAGTACCTGAATGGCGTCACCGATCACCTTCGCCACCGTCCCTTCATAGGCGAAGACGACCTCCGTCAGTCCACCGACATATTCGTTGAGCAGATCTCTCAGCACATTCGAATAGGCCGTCTCGACGAGTGACGTAAACCCTGTAATATCGGTGAAAATCACTGCAATGTCGCGCCAGTGGACCTGCATTCCATCGTCGCCATCTACAGCAGCAAGGCGCTTGGCGAGCTCAGGCGAGAAATATCTCGACAGCGACGCATGAGCCCGCTCCGCGTCCGCCTGTCGCCGGCGTGCTTCGCGCAAGACCTCGATGTGACGGATGGTCTTCTGGATCGTGGATTCCAGGTCGGCGAAATCGATGGGCTTGGTCAGGAAGTCGAACGCGCCGCGATTCATTGCGGTACGTATGTTGCTCATATCGCCGTAGGCCGACACGACAATCGCCACCTTCTTGTCCTCTCGCTCCTGCAGTTTCGCCAACAGGGAAAGGCCGTCCATGCGCGGCATGTTGATGTCCAAGACCACGAGATCGACATGCGGATGCTGCTCGATCGATTGCAGCGCTTCAAGACCGTCACGCGCGAACACGAAGCTTAACTGCCGTTCGCGAATCTGCCGGCGAAACCTCCGGAGGACGAGCACCTCCAGATCCGGCTCGTCATCGACTACAAGAACGGTGGAGGTCATGCGGGCTGTTCCAGTCTCGCCTGGATCGCCTGGCGGACCTGGCCGAAGTCGATCGGCTTGGTCAACAGGGCGTGTGCCCCCCGTTCAAGTGCCGTCTTGCGCGTTTCGGCATCCCCGTACGCCGTGATCATGATCACCGGAACGTCGGGCCGCCGAGCGCGAAGCTCCGGCAGCATCTCCAGCCCGCTCATTCCGGGCATATTGATGTCGGAGAGGATGAGGATCAGCGTTTGCTCGCCGGTATCGGAAATGCGGTTCAGGGCCTGCGCTGCCGATCCGGCAAAGTCCATCACAAAGCGCCGGGCGCGAAGCTCGCGTCGAAATTGCTGGCGAAACAGAACCTCCAGATCGGGTTCGTCATCCACCACAAGAACCGATACAGTCATAGTCAGCCCCCGATACTGTGAGAAAGACCGATGTTGCGCGGCAGCAGGATGGTGAACTCGGTGAATTCGCCGGGCTCAGTCTCGACATCGATCCTGCCGCCATGTTGCTTCACGATGATGTCGTGGCTCATGGAAAGTCCGAGGCCCGTTCCCTCGCCCGGCGGCTTGGTCGTGAAGAACGGATTGAACATCTTCTCCTTCACCTCGGGCGGAATACCGACGCCATTGTCGCGGATGCGGATTTCGACGTATTCGCCGCGATCATGCGTGACGGCGCTGAGCGCGGGTTCAAATCCGGGATCACCGCGCTCACAGCGCTTCGCCACGGCATAGAAGCCATTGGAGATGACGTTCAGCAGCACCCGCGTGATCTCCTGCGGGAACACGTCGGCGATCCCGGTGTTCGGATCGAACTCGCGCCTGAGGGTGACGTTGAACTGCGGTCTCTCGGTGCGCGCGCCATGATAGGCAAGATTGAGGCTCTCTTCGACGAGCGCATTGACGTCGGCAGGCCGGTGCTCGCCGCCGCCACCACGCGAATGCAGGAGCATGTTCTTGACGATGGAGTCGGCGCGCTTGCCGTGCTGCACGATCTTCTGAAGGTTGTCCGTTAGCAGCTCACTCAGTTCATCCACTTCGCCGCGGATGTCGTCCGGGAGCATGGCCGGAGTGAGGAGCTCGTTCAACTCGCCGGTCAGTTCGACCGAGAGCGTGGCAAAATTATTGACGAAGTTGAGCGGGTTCTTGATCTCGTGCGCAATGCCAGCAGTGAGCTGACCGAGCGATATGAGCTTTTCGGTCTGCACCAGGCGGTCCTGGGCCGCGCGTAGATCGTCGAGGGATCTAGCGAGCTCCTTCGTGCGGGCCTCTACTTCTTCGAATAACCGTGCGTTCTCGATCGCGATCACGGCCTGATCGGCGAACGTCTTGAGAAGGTTGATCTGGCTACCAGTGAAGGTTCCGGGTTCGACGCGCGAAACGCCGATCGTACCGATCGCCACGCCTTTTCGGAGCATGGGCACGACCACAATGCTTCGATATCCCCTCGCGCGTGCCATACTCCTGATCGCCGGATGCACACCCGGTTCGGTCTCGATATCGGAGCGAAATGCAATCGTCGACGTGAGTGCGACCCGGCTGTGGATCCCGGAGGACGTGAGCGGCGCGGGAAATGAGATTCGGATCTCCTCATCACCGGCCACGCTTCCTGCCGTGCATGCCGCCAGATGAAGCATGTCGCCGACGACACGTGTCACGAGCGCCGTTTGGCCGGCAAGCAATCGCCTCGCGCTTTCGGAGATGACGTCGAATACCGGCTGCACGTCAGTTGGCGAACTGGCGATGACATTGAGGATTCCTGCCGTGACGGACTGCCGCTCCAACGCGATCGCGAGTTCGCCCTGCAGGCGGGCATTCTCGGCTACTCCGCTCTGCAGTCGTTGTTCGAGCTCATCGACCCTGTTCCTCAGGTCGGCATCCATTGTGCTGATCATCACTTCCGGATTCAGCGCCCACACCCCGATTGCGACTAGGCCAACCCGAGGCCGCCGTCGATGGCAACCACCTGGCCGGTCATCCATTCCGAGGCTGAGCCGGCAAGCCGGACAATCCATTCTGCGACATCGTCCGGAACGCCGCGCCGCGCGAGCGGGATGCGCGCACGCTCCTGTTCCTTGACCGCGGCGGCCTGTTCCTGGGTCAGTCCCATCATGCCGGTGAGGGCGCCGGATTCCGTTGGCCCAGCGGCGACAGCGTTCACCCGTATGCCGAATGGCGCAAGCTCCAGCGCCCAACAACGGGTCAGGTGCTCCAGCGCGGCCTTGCTCGCAGCATAATGAGACAGTCCGGCCGCGGGTCGGTGACCAAAGGTGCTCGACACGTTGATGATGGTGCCGCACCTCGTCTTCAGGTGCGGAAGGGCAGCGGAGGCAAGCAGGCTAGGACCGAGCACATTAACCGAGAAGATATCCATGATCCGATCGGCCGTGGTATCGGCCAATGGAAGGATTGCGCCCGCGCCGGCGTTGTTGACCAAGGCGTCTATTCTGCCCCAGAGATCCATCGCCTTGGCAATTGTGCGCCTGGCATCATCGATCGAGGCCGCATCCGCAACGATACCCGCGATGTTCGGATGCTCGGCGATCGTTTCGTCCAGAGGACCCGCCCGGCGGCCGGTCACGAGCACCTTGTCGCCCTGGTTGGCAAGGCGGATTGCCGCCGCTCGCCCGATCCCTGAGGTGCCGCCGGTCAGGACAATGACCTTTTCTTCGCTATGCATGTTGATCGCGTTCCTTTGCGGTTACTGGGCGGTCCAACCGCCATCAACCGAGATCGCGGTTCCGGTGATCTGGTCGGCGGCGGACGAACATAGGAAAGCGACAGTGCCGCCAAGCTGCGCCGGAGAAACAAATTCGAGGGACGGCTGCTTCTCCGCCAGGAGTGTCCTGGCCGCTTCCGTCCGGCTGACCCCTCTTTGCACAGCGATGTCGTCGATCTGCTTGTCGACGAGGGGCGTTCGCACCCAGCCCGGACAGACTGCATTGCATGTGACCCCGCTCCCGGCAGTCTCCAGGCCGACTACTTTGGTCAAGCCGACCAGTCCGTGCTTGGCCGCGACGTAGGCTGCCTTATGCGTCGAAGCGACGAGGCCGTGCGCGGAGGCAATGTTGACGATCCGCCCCCAGCACTGCTTCTTCATCTGCGGGACCGCCGCCGCAATGCCGTGGAAGGCGGCCGACAGATTGATCGCCAGGATCGCGTTCCACCTGTTGGCTGGGAACTCTTCGACCGGCGCAGTGAATTGGATGCCGGCATTGTTGACGAGGATGTCGAGCCGGCCGAATTTCTCGACCGTCGCTGCGATCAATCCGCGCACGGCCTCCTCCTTCGACATATCGGCGCCATCGTAAACGGCGCGCACACCATGCTCGCGTTCGATGCCGCCTCGGATCGCCTCGATTTCGCTGGCATCGCCAAAGCCATTCAAAACGATGTCTGCCCGGAGCTTAGCCAACTCCTTAGCGATACCGAGCCCAATACCGCTGGTCGATCCGGTGACGACGGCTACCCTGCCCTTCAACATGGGACTTCCTTTCGATGGTTTGGGATTAGATTTGCCGCGAGATCAGTCACGGCGGTGGATATCGTGCGTGACAATGCCGAGCTCGGGAGCAGGCGGGTCGAGCCGCCGCGGATCGGCCAATGTACGGCGGATATCCTCCAGACCGCTCTGCCAATGCGCCCGCATCGCATTCAATCCGAATTCGCAATCCTTTGAATGGCGCTCGTAGATCTTGGACTGGTAGATCAGATGGATGATGTTGCAGGAGCGATGGCGAGCCATGTCCGCGATGGCGCGGATTTCCGGATCCTGCTTCGCGCCATCCGGTAACATTTCGAGCATTCGCTGCAGCGCCTGACGCATCTTCTGCATCCGTAGCGCCTGGTCCGTGATGGCGCGTGTGCGGCTGGAATACTGAATGTCCTTCTGGCGGCTCGACACCTCCATCAAGTCATTCGGCACACGGCCCCGTGCCGACCAAAGATCGACCTGGAAGGTCAGCGTGTCGCGCGGCTCGCTCGACAGCACTCGGGATAGAGGCGTGTTCGAAACGACGCCGCCGTCCCAATAGTGCTCGCCGTCGACCTCGACCGCAGGGAAGCCCGGCGGCAGGGCACCGGATGCCATGAAATGCTGCGGTCCGAGCCGGCGTTCAGCCGTGTCGAAATAGGTCAGGTTGCCCGTACGGACGTTGACCGCGCCAATGCTGACGCGCACCTGCCCGGCGTTCAGCCGATCAAAGTCGACAAGCCGCTCCAACGTCTGCTGCAATGGTGAGGTATCGTAGAAACTCGTCGCCGCGTTGCCCGAGAAGGGCGACAGGAACGGTGGCGGGAAGCGTGGCTTGAAAAAGCCGGGTTGCCCCTGCAAGAGGGCCCTGAGCGCCGCCAGGGCATTGTGCGCTGAGCGGAGATCGAAGGCGAACGGCATCGCATTGGCAAGCCCTTCGCCGACCGGCCATTCCACCGCCGCCGCGCAGATGCTCTCCCAGAACTTGCGTAGCCGTTCGATCCGCTCGGCCTCGGGCGAGCCGGCAATAATGGCGGCGTTCAGCGCGCCGATCGAAATGCCAGCCAACCAGTTCGGCCGTATGCCGGCTTCGTGCAGGCCTTCGTAAACGCCGGCTTGATATGCACCAAGCGCGCCGCCACCCTGCAGCACCAAGGCCACGACATCATATGGCAATGGCTTGGCCGCTTGCGGCGCCGGATCGATATCCCCGCGCATGACGTTCAGCATTTTCTGGAGCTCCGGATGTAGGGCTGATCTCGGTCAGCCGGCATTTGCTTCGATCAAGACGTCCGAGACCGAGCCGCGGCTCTGGTCGGTGGCAAGATAGTCATGGACCACGCCGCCTAGCCCGAGCGTCAGGTCCACGACGAGGTGCTTGGCCGACAGCACCTGCAGCACCGGCAACTCGGCGACGGGTGCCAGGGCATGCGAGTACAGATCCAGGGCAGCGGGGCCGGTCCAAGCACCCTTCACGGTGATGTCCTTTAGGTGGAAACGCACCAGCTCGCAGATGCGCGGCGAACCATCGACATGCGGAATGATCTTGAGCAGGAAATTGGGGGCTGCGAGCTTGCGGGCTTCCGCCGCCGTATCGAGCGACCGGTGCTTGTAGCCCATGGTGCCGGTCGCAATGCGGATTGAGCCATAGTTCAAAGTGCCAACCAGCGTATCGATTTCGACCTCGAGCTTCGGTTGCGCCAATTTCTTGGGAAACCCCCATAGCTCGCGCCCGCCCGCAATCGGCGGATGGTCGTTCAGGAACATCTGATGGGTGAAGCCGCCCAGCTGGCCCCTGTAGGATACGGGAATGACCTGGCCGCTCTCGGTGTAGTCGCCGAAGCCGGTGGAATCCGGCATGCGAATGAACTCGTAGTTCACTACTGGTTCGGTGATCTCCAGCGGCTCCGGCACCACGCGGCGCAGCGCGTCGGGATCGGTGCGGTACTGGATGATGAAATATTCGCGGTCGACGAAGCGGTAAGGACCGGGAGGAAAGGCCGGACTGCTCAGCGGCATCGCGAACGACGATGCGCGCACGGTCTCGTGTTTCACGGTGGTAAGCTCCAAGCTTGTCAGTGGCGGGCGCGGTCGCCGCTTGTCAACGCCCGCCCCTGGTTCGGATTTGAGCCAACAATCGGTCAGTAGTCCCAGAAGGCCGGCACCCAACGAAACGCGTCGCCTGCGACCGCAACATGACCGACCGACGGGAACGGCATGTGCGTGGCCACCAGCAGTTCGCGGTTCGCCGCCAGTTCGCGCAAAAGTTCGATCCGGACGCGAGCGGCTTCCTCGGGATCGTGCTCGAAGCCGTTGTGCCAATCCGGGTGCTCGAACCCGACGGTGAAGACGAGGTCGCCAGCGAATGTCAGCCGGTCGCCGCCGGATGCCACGCGAACCACGCTGTGTCCGGGAGTGTGGCCACCGGTGCGGCGGACTACGACGCCCGGCGCAACTTCGTGCTCATCTTCGAACGTCCGCAGCTGGTTGTGGTACTCGTTCGCGAACCGCTTGGCGGTGGCCCGAAGCGCGTCCGGGAATCCCGGCGGCATGGAGACGCGGGAGAAATCGGGCGCCTCCCAGAATTTGACCTCCGCGGCCGCCACGTGGATCCGCAGGTCCGGACGCAGCCGGTCCTTCACGCCCTCGACCAGCAAGCCGCCGACATGGTCCATGTGCATGTGGGTCAGCACCACGTCGGTCACGGATGCCAGGTCGATGCCGGCGGCTTCCAGTCGCTTGACCAACTGCCCGGCCCGCGGCAGGTGCAGATCCGGGTCCAGTCCGAGACCCGCGTCGATCAAGATGGTCTGCGCGCCGCTGCGTACCACGACCACGTTCAGTGCCCAGTCGAACGCGTCCGGCGGCAGGAACATGTCGTCCAGCCAGGCGGCGCGGACGGCCGGGTCGGCGTTGTGCGCCAGCATTTTGGACGGCAGCGGCAGCACGCCGTCGCTGATCACCATAACATCGATGTCGCCGATTTTCAGCGCGTAGCGCGATGGTACCAATTCGTCGGGCTTCGATCTAACGGAGCGTGCGACAGTGTCTAAGTTCATGGTTGTCTCCTGTTGAGTATTGCGAATCATCCGATCCATCTTCGAGAACTTCTGCGCTCGATCCTGAGCGGCTCGTGCTTTCGCGCAGAAAGCGCGGTCAATGCTCGTGAGGTGTTTAGAGATCAGTGACACGCTCCGGATCAGCGGAAGCAAGAGCAGCGGCACGCTCGGCCCGCGGCGGATAGATCCAGACGGTATTAATCTCCTTCTTGGTCTTCTTGGCTTCGTCGCCGACCATCTCGACCTTGCGCTCCCAACCGCGCGTGAAGAGCGCACCGGCTTCTCCTAAGTCGAGACAAGTGACGTAAGCCTTCTGGCGGTACGGTTTGGTAGGGACGCCGAGCAGCTCGGCGGCCGCATTGTTGCCGGCGAAGGCGCCCATCCGCGTGGCGTGTTGGCAGGACATCAGCGCGTAGTTGCCAACCTCGTCACATGCCGCCCTCGCCGCATCGCCGGTCGCAAAGACCCCAGGCACCGACAGCACGCGCAAGTCGGGATCGACGAGCAGGCGCCCAAAGTTGTCGCGCTCAGCGGGAATCTGCGCGGTTAGCGGAGCGGCCCGCATGCCGGCCGCCCAGATCACGGTCCCGCTATCAATATGCTCGCCGCTGGAAAGCGTGATGCCGGACTTGTCGAGCGAGGTAACGCCAACGCCGAGCCGGGTCTCGACCCCCCAACTTGCGGAGCGCGGCTTCGATGATAGGACGAGGACCTTCGCCCATGTCGGGGGCGATCGCACTGTTTCGTTCGACGATGATGACACGCGGCTTGGCATCCTTGCCGAGGATCTCACGAAGCCGTGCGGGCATTTCTGTCGCGACTTCGATGCCAGTGAATCCGCCGCCGGCCACGACAACCGTGTCGCGCATCCGTGATACCGGCCACCCCACCAAATGATGCAAATGCCGGTCGAGGGCGATCGCGTCGTCGAGCTGGTCGACGCTGAAACCGTGTTCAGCGAGCCCGGGAATACTGGGACGGAACAGCCGGCTACCAGCTGCGACAATCAATCGGTCATAGGTGAGTCTCTGCTTCGCACCCTTGGCCGCAACGATGTCTACCACTTGAGACTTGGTATCGATCGACTCGGCGCTGCCTTTCACATAGGCAACGTCAACGGCCTTCAGCACATCCAGGAGCGAAGCTGTCAGGGTCTCCGGTTTCGGCTCATAGAGCCGCGGTCGAATCACCAGCGTCGGCTCCGGTGAAACCAACGCAATTTCGAACGCCTCGGGCGAAACGCCCTGGATGTCGCGCAGCCGGGCCGCAGAGAGAGCGGCATACATGCCGGCGAATCCGGCGCCAATGATGACTAGTCGCATTTGATTGCTCCTTGGGTTTGACTCTCTTCGATGAAGGCACCGGGTTAGGCGCTCACGAATTTCAGCAAGTCTGCGTTGATGATATCGGGATGCGTCGTACACAGACCGTGCGGTAGCAGGTCGTAGATTTTCAAAGTGCTTCGTTTCAGAAGCTTCGCCGACAAGGTTGCAGAATCGCCAACGGGCACGATCTGATCGTCGCCGCCATGCAGGACGAGCGTGGGGACGTCGATGTTCTTCAGATCCTCGGTGAAGTCGGTTTCCGAGAAGGCTTTGACGCCATCGTATTGTGCCTTGGCGTTACCCATCATTGCTTGGCGCCACCAATTCCAGATCACCGCCGGGGACGCCTGTGCACCTGGGCGATTGTAGCCATAGAACGGGCCACTCGCGAATTCGAGATAGAACTGTGCCCTGTTCGCTGCGAGCTGCTTGCGCAATCCGTCAAGCACCTCAATGGGCACGCCCGCCGGATTGGCTTCCGTCTTCAACATCAAGGGAGGCACGGCCCCGATCAGGACCAGTTTGGCCACCCGGTTCCTGCCGTGGCGTGCGACGTAGCGCGCTGCTTCGCCGCCGCCCGTGGAATGACCAACGTGAATGGCATTGCGAAGATCGAGATGGTCAACGACAGTCGCAACGTCGGCTGCGTAGTGGTCCATGTCATGGCCATCGCTCACTTGACTCGAGCGGCCATGACCTCGCCGGTCATGCGCAATGACTCGATAGCCCTTGCCGACGAAGAACAGCATCTGCGCGTCCCAATCGTCGGAACTGAGCGGCCAACCGTGATGAAAGACGATCGGCTGGGCGGACTTCGACCCCCAATCCTTGTAGAATATCTGCACGCCGTCCTTGGTCGTCACAGAAGTCGCGGGATCGCTTCCTTGTGTGGCCGACATCGAATGGTCCCTTTCCTTGCCAATCGCCGAAGACGGGCGAACGGTCAGCGATGTCGCGCAAATGAGCGTGCTCGCCAGCAAATTTCGACGCGACGTGGCGAGGCCGCTGAAGGTCTTTTTGGAAATCATCTGTTGGTCTCCGTGTCGTCAGATTTCTTGCGGCTATCTAGGGGAGCTCGCGGACCACTGCCCAAGAGCGATTGCGCCGATTGCAGCGCGATTGCTGCTAGCGCATGCTGCGCCGCCAATTGGTCGGCGTTTCGCCGGTGAACCGTTTGAATGCCGCGGCGAACGCGGTCTGAGAGCCGTAGCCGAGGACCTCCGCGACCGCGACGACCGATGCGTCCGTGTCGCGCAGCATCTCCATGGCCTGCTCGAGCCGTCGCTGGCGGAGCCAGGCATGAGGCGAAAGGCCTGTGCTCTCCTTGAAGGCACGGCAAAAGTGGTAGCGCGAGAGGCCGGCCTCGGAAGCGAGTGCTCCGAGGGAAACGTCCGCATCGTTATCGGAGCGCAAGCGCTCGATGGCGCGGCGCAGGACATTTGGCGACAGGCCGCCCAGAGCTGGCCGGACCGTGATCGACGAGCCAGCATGTGCTGCCAAGAGGCGCGTTGCCAGAAGGTCCATCAATTGCTGCCTGAACAATGCTTCCAGCGTCGCGTGTCCTTCCAGAACATCCACTGCACTCATCAGCAACCGGGATGTAACGGGATCCGAGTACACTGTCCGCTCCAGAAGATCGCCGGGCGCGGCCACGTAGGCTTCGTCGGCAACACGCGAGAGTGTTGCCTGCGGAAGATAGAGCTGAAGGACATGCATCGGCCGGTGAATATCCCACCGAGAGGTCGAACCAGCCGGAATGAGCGTCACGACGCCGGGACGAGCCGTTCCGATCGCAACTGATCGTCCGGTGCGCCGCTCGAGCCGTTGTACGCCGGTCGGGTAGGTCATGATGACGTGATCGACCATCGGCTTGACGATGTCGTGTACGGGCTCGTGCTTCCAGTATGCAATCGTGCCGCTGGACGGTTCCAAAGCAACGCGAAAGGGCTTAGTCCTGAGCACGCGTGCCATCTCTTCATTGGCGGGGCGCCGCTCACCGACCGGCAGGTCACTCCTATGCGCCTGCGTCGCGCCGGGCACATTGTCCAGGGGGGCGCGCAAGATGGGCTTGCTCATGAACTTCCACTCGCATTGGGGAAGAGCGTTCGTTCCGCGCGTCTGCGGATGCATCGCTTCCCGTGTGCTGCGATCATGGCGGTGAGCGCTGTACGAGGGCATCGTGCAGCGGGTCTGGTCGCGCTGGTTCAGCGGATAGGTCGACCTATACCTCGGTATAGTTCGGGAGAGATTGTCCGCATCGCGGGCGCAATTCCTTGCAAACGCAGGCGCTCATGCGAACGTTGGCGCACTTACCGAATGAGCGCGACAACGCTGAAGTCGGGACCGGCAGTCGCCGGCACCGGAAGCGTGAAGCGAAAATGCGCGCCGCCATTTGGACGATTCGCGCCCAAAATGCTGCCTCCGTGCGCCCTAACGATCGACTGGCAGATCGCAAGGCCGATGCCAATTCCTGCATCCTTGGTGCTGAAGAAGCTGTCGAAGATGCGCCCGAGGTCTCCGGTGGCGATACCCGGCCCATTGTCGAAGACGGAGAAGCCGACCGAGCCTTCTTCGGTGACCGACGTCTGGACGTCGATTCGACGTGTCGGTTGACCGGAGTGCACGATGGCCTGGACGCTGTTGACGAGCAGATTGATAATCACCTGCTGCAGTTGAATCCGGTCACCAATCACTTGGGGAAGCCCAGATGCAAACGTCGTCGACAAGGCAATTGATTTTGACTCAATGTCGTGGCGAATGAATAACAGCGCTTCTTTCGCGACGTCATTGATATCCATGAGCCGCTTCTCTGGTTCATGCTTCGCCGCCATGCCTCGTATGCGATGAATGATTTCGCTCGCGCGCCGCGCATTCGCCACGATTCGGGACGTGAGCTGGGTGACCTTTTCGATGTTTTGATCTGCGCGCGCCAGCCACCTCAAGCTTGCCTCACCATTGGTCACGATGGCCGTAAGCGGCTGATTGATCTCATGCGCGATCGAAGTTCCGAGCTCCCCAAGAGTTGCGATGCGGCCAGCATGCGCGAAATCAGCTTGCAGCTTCCGAAGTTGCCGTTCGGCGTTCAAGCGCTCACTGATGTCCTGGATGGTGATGAAGGTGTTGTCGAGTTGCTCGGGGGGCACAGGATATGTGACCGTGAACAGGACATCGATGAGCGAACCGTCGAATGCACGGATCCTGGTCTCCTCTATGAGATTGCGTCGACCTTCAAAGTGAGCCACCATGACCCGCTCGGCGAGCCCCGGGACGGCGGCAAACAGGTATCGAACCGGTTTGATTAGGTCGGCGGGATTGCGTGCCCGAAACAGTGAGACTGCATCGTGGTTGACGTCCGTCACACGAACGACGTCCTTGGCGTGCTCGATAAGATCAGGGTGTGTCGCCAGATAGGAAGCAATATCGCGAACACCCTTCGCCTTCAGATCGTCGAAGACCTCGCCCGCGCGTCGGGAATCGACCTGCCAGAGAGCCGTCGGTAGATACTGAATGAGCTTGCGATATCGATCCTCGCTCGCGTGCAACTCCCAGGACGTGCGGTCATCTTCGATCGCGCCGTTGATCGTAACAAGCACGGTGCCCGACGGCTTCGGGTCCGCAGAATGCCAGGCCCTGATGATGGGGTTGCGTATCGCGCCGCTCAGGACCATTCTGCGGGTCTCGAGGCGCGAGCGGTCTGTGGCAACGTCTCCGATTAGTCCGGCCAGGATTGAGCGGCTTTCAGCCGGCCAGAACGTACCGATCGGTTGACCGATCATCTGCTCGTGCCCTGCATGTGCCCCGAACATGCGAACCGCGCGATCATTGACAGCCAGAATTCGAGTGGCGGTAAGCAGTCCGTTGACCCAGTCCGGATGCTGATCAAGGTCGATAGCGGCTCCGCCACGCCTGTGCTTCGCGATTGCATCGAGCAGGGGCCGGGCCGGCGAGGCATCAAGCTCCCAAGCAGCGGCCAGAGATCCCTGCAACTCGGCATCCATGCGCAGGTACACTGCTTCGGTTAGTGGTCCTGCATTTCGGCCACACTCAACGATGTCAAGGACCGCGCCGGTTGCGTCTCGTCGCACCACCTGCCGCACGGCCGCCGCAACCTCGACCCCGGTCAGGCTACGCCGAAAGACGATACCTTCCCATCGACCTTCGCGGAGCAGTATGTCGATGTGATCGACACCCGAGTGGCCGTGCGAGCCGATCTCTGCCACGTGTCGACCGACCATCGCCATGGAAGGCCAGCCGTACAGGACTTCCGATGCGGCATTCCAGTACTGGATGACACCGTGCAGGTTGCTGACGATGATGCTTTCGGACACAAGGTCGGCCAGTTCCGTGCCGGGAGCAGAGGCAACGAGATTCGGCTGGCCGCCTTGCGATATCTGTCGGGCGAGATTAGTCATCTGATGGTGGATCCCGTCGCTCGTTGCGTCGCGAGCGGCCTGCGCAGTTCATTGCGTTCTGCAGGAGATGAAAGAGCACCTCATCATTGACCGGCTTCGTCAGGCAGGCATAGGCACCGCCCCTCAGTGCGCGAGCCTCTGTCGCCGGGCTCGTGTCCGCGGTGATGAAAATGACCGGCATTGACGAGCCCAGCTCGCGCAATCGCTCCTGTAGTTCGAGCCCGCTCCGGCCGGGCATGCTCACATCCGTGATCAGGCAATCGAAGCGGCCTGGCACAAATTCAGCCATGAACGCCTCCGCCCGATCAAACGAGCGACACGCAACGTCCAGGACCAGGAGGAGATCGCAAAGAGCCTCTCGTACAGCTTGGTCGTCATCTACGATGGCAACTAGGGGCGTTTTGGACAAACAGATGACTTTCGCTGGCATGGCCCGCCGATCATCTGCCCATTGCTGATCGGGTTGTACCTATTCCTTGGTGTAGGATGGGCTACCTCCCGCGAAGTTCCGCAGGAAGTGCTTCCCAAATCCGGATCAAGTCTCCGACGGACGTTGCTTGCAGCTTTCTCGTCGCGTTGCCGCGATGCAACTTCACAGTGATCTCGCTGATGCCGAGATCAAAGGCGATCTGCTTGTTGAGGCGCCCCCTTGCTACCTCGCCCAGGACTTCACGTTCGCGCGGTGTCAGCGTTGCGAAGCGGGCGGCGTGTTGCGTTATGCGCCTGGCCGCGGCTCTTTGCGAGACATCCTTCTCGATCGCCGCCGCGACGGCATCGAGGAGTGTCTGGTCTCTGACTGGCTTCGTCAGGAAGTCGACGGCTCCCGCCTTCATTGCCTGGACGGTCATGGCTATATCGCCATGACCCGTGAGGAAAATGATCGGCCTCGTGTTGCCGTTCAATGCCAGACGCTGTTGCAGATCCAGCCCGCTTGCTCCGGGCATGCGAACATCGAGAATCAGGCAGCCGGGCCGCTCCGGAAGATCGGCACGCAACAATTCCTGCGTCGAGCCAAAGCAGCACGCGTCGATGCCGACCGATAGCAAAAGCTCCCGAAGCGCCGACCGGATCTCCTCGTCGTCGTCCACGATCAAAACAAGTGGGCGGTCTGCAGTGTTAGTATTGAGAGTCATAGGTAAGCGCGCTACGTGCGATGAAGGCTGCGAGCCCGTGGATACGGTTGCCCTAAGCATTTGCGTGGCCTCCTGATCGCTTCTGCCCCGCGGTCTTTCGCTGCTTTTTCGCAGATGCCCGTAAGGTCCATGTCATGACACGGCCGTCACGGTCACTTGGCTTCTACGGCGTGTTTCTAGGGCTCGCAGGGCCCCCGCGTCTTTCCCAAAGCCGTCATGTCTTGCCTCATTCCGTGCCAAACGAGGACCATGCGACTGCGAGTCGCGGAATCACGTGTGCTTGCGAATCGTTGCGACCTGCGCTCCGGATTTCACCCCAGTTCCTGGCGGCAGTTGATTGGGTCGACCGCATTGAAATTGCTTCCGAATCCGTTGCGACTTTCGCGACGATTTGCCCTCACGAAAAGTTGCGCGTCGCCGGGTGGCCGTGGACAGCCGCTTGCCTATTTCCGATAATGCACCGCAAAATTCGCAGGGCGATCAGCGCCTGCGGTCTAACCTTCCGGATCAACTCAAATGGCACAGGCCGGCGTCTACGGATCGAGGCTCGGACGACCCCTGCAGGCGAAGAACGCACCTTCGCTGATTGCACGTACGCTGCGCAGTTCCGAGCTGGCGGTGACCGAAACCCGAAACGACGACCCGGTGCCGAGCCTTTCCGGTTCGCTGCCCTCCGAGGACGCCTACCTCGTCAGCCTCAAATTTCGTGATTATCCGGACTGCGAGTGCTGGGAGCGGGGCCGATGCGTCATCAAGACGAATGTCCACGGCGGCGCGACCTATCTCTACGATCTGAAGCGCGATCCGCGCTACGTCATCGACAAGCCGTTTCACTCCCTCTTTTTCTATCTTCCGCGCTCGGCCCTTGACGACATTGCGAGGCAGGCCGGCGCACCGCGCATTGGCGAGCTTGCCTATGAGCCGGGTATAGGCCACGACGACGCAGTCGTCCGTAACCTCGGTGCGTCGCTCGTGGAAGCTTTGCGTCGAGCGGACGAGACCAACCAGCTTTTCGTCGACCACATGTTGCACGCACTTACTGCGCACGTCGCTCAAACCTACGGTGGCCTTCGGCGTAGCGCCAAGACGATACGCGGCGGCCTCGCTCCGTGGCAGTTAGACCGCGCTTGCGATATGCTCAATGCCGATCTCGCCGGAAAGACTCCTTTACGGCAGATCGCAGCCGAGTTTGATCTTTCGGTCGATCATTTCTCGCGGGCGTTCCGAATCTCCACTGGTCTGCCGCCGCATCGATGGCTACTTCGCCGGCGGGTGAAGACGGCCGAGCAGTTGATGACCATCCGCGATCTGCCGCTGTCCGAGGTTGCGAAATCGGCTGGGTTTGCCAATCAGAGCCACTTTACGAGGGTATTTTCAGCAATGGTCGGCGTCAGTCCGGGAGCGTGGCGCCGAGGAGTGCGAGGCGCGTCGGATAGTGAGGGGTAATCAAGGTTACGCATAAAGACGGTCTGCGACCTACACAACCGCAACGTATGCATGGCTAGGCCGACCCTCATGACGATAATCCCGGCGAGCAGCACCAATTTCTAGCCGTCCTCGCACGACAACTAAAAGGCATTTTCGACGCCCAACTCATGCAGCGAGCTTCAATAGCGCGCGCGCCTCCGGCACGGTCGCTGGACGCCGCCCGTATCGACCGCAGAGTTCGACCACACGCTTGACAAGCGCGGCGTTCGACGGTGCAAGCTTCTCACGATCCAGTCGCACATTGTCCTCAAGTCCTGTGCGGCAGTGTCCACCGAGTTCAAGAGACCACGCATTGAGCGTGATCTGGTCCTTTCCAATGCCGGCGCCGGTCCAGGTCGCATCAGGCGCCAACCGGTTAAGGGTCTCAATATAGAACTCAAACGCTGCTCGATCGACGGGCATTGCGTTCTTCACGCCCATTACGAATTGGACGTGCAGCGGTCCTTTGATCTTGCCGATCTTTTGCATAGCGATGGCCTGGAAAATCATCGATAGGTCGAACGCCTCGATCTCCGGCTTTATGTCATGAGCCAGCATCTCGGAGGCCAACCAGTCGACGAGTTCGGGAGCGTTCTCGTAAACGCGCGTGGGAAAATTGCACGACCCGGTCGACAGCGACGCCATGTCCGGCCGCAGTGACAGCATTCCGCCTCGCTCCCGGCCTGTGCCTGAGCGCCCTCCAGTCGAGAGCTGCACAATCATGCCGGGACAGTATTTCCGGAGGCCTTCCAGCAAACGCCCAAAACGTTCGGGATCCGATGTCGGCTTACCCGCATCGTCGCTCGAGTTGCTCCGGGCCTATTCCTCATCCTTCATCAATCGATTCGAACAACATGCTATAATTCTTCTCGGAGTCGCGTGCGAAATCGACCTCTGTCGCGGAATATCGAAAGCCCGTATTCGGTGCCGGCATCGTGCCGTAGGCGCGTGGTGCCCCTCGTCTGCTTCCTTCCGACCATCTCCGGCCAATTTCTCAACTTGACCTACCAGATCGCGCCAGACCTCTCCTTGTCGCGCGGATACCATTTCTAGACGGGTCGCGGGTCGATGACGCCTGGACAATCAACCTATCCCATGTGCCAGGCACACCACCGCGGTCGCCGGCGAGGTGCTGTTTCGTATCGATCCGGCGCCGTTCCAGTACAAAGTCAACCAGCTCGAGGCATCGCTTGCGCAAACACGCCAGCAGGTCAAGCAGCTGAAGGCCAGTTACGAGCGGGCGACGGCGAATGTCGACGGGCTACGGCATCGACCCCGAAGGCAGACATCGCTTCTGCACTTGAAACTAGGCCGCCGGCGATATTCGTTTCCCGAACAATACGTGGGTTTATGGTGCGCGCTCCGAGGGCATTCGTCTTTGCTGCAGCTTCAAGGAGTTGCGGATGTGGACAACGAGGCTGGGGATATCCGTGCGCAGGGGTGCCTTGCCGTCTCTTGTCAGCGACCACTCTTAAGAGACGGCGGCACTCCCGGCATAATGGGCGCGGGGTTACGTTCCAGCGGGACATGATGACCGGCAAAGCCCATGGCCCGACCTATCGCGGATGAAGCCCATTTCCGGCAAGGGACCGCTTCGGAAGTTCTCAAGCTTCGCGATCACCGCACCCAAGGTTTGAGTTAAGAAATCAATTCCCCGCCGCGGGTAAATGCTGCCGCCGTCCGCAGCGCGGCGCCGTGGAGAGCCTGCTCCCCACTACTTTCGATTATGCGGGCGTCCACGGATTTTTTCTCTACCGGTGATTGCGCAAGGCGACGCCAGCCAAGTATTCAGTCACGCGGTGGCGACAATCCACTCCGAAGAGCTGCAGCAGGCTCGGCGGGGATAGGGCGTCCCCGGCAGATGAGTTCTAGAAGCTGGTTTTGCGAACCGAGCTGACAAGCCAGGATTGCCGGCGGCGGCTTGCTCGCCCGCTCTTCGTTGAGGAGCTGCGAATGAAGCTTCCAGACCTGGATGTTTTCGTTCGTGCAGGGAAATGCACAAGCGATCCCCGCCAAGGACGTTCTTCAACCGGAGCGGCGAGTTCGCCGCCTAGCAACATGCGCTCCGCAGCCCGACCGGCCATGAACTCGATGCACTGAGTATATCGGCCCATGCCTTGGCGTCGAAAACCCGCCCGTCATCTCCGTTATTGGACTGGCCCTGTCGATCGCAACGCCGGTTTCAAGACGGTGCTTGTGTTCTTGCGTCGGCCGCCAACATCATAGCGGCTGCTGAAGCTTGCCGACTTGCAGATGGGATTGGGCTGAAATCTCGGTGCACCGCAAGTTCACCGCCTGCGGCAAGGTCGGCTGGGTTGATATCCGGATCGAGTGAGGCGAAGTGATCAATTCGCCAAGGACGTCTCTGGTAGGCCCTGCCGATTTCTCCTACTGGTACACTTCCGATGCGCGGAGGTTTACTTTGCTTCGCAATCTCTGACGATGCGGCCATCACGGGTCGATACCACGATCGGCGGGGTGGTGTAGTCGTCGCCTCAATCGCCACAATCTGCTTCAGGATGGATTATGCTGCACTTCCCTTGCACTCTCGTAATGGTTGCTGTTGGATAAGTGGGCGTCACATTGGCGTGTCGCGAAAACATTTCATTGTCTATTTGAGGAGGAAAGTATGCTTCGGATCACTGCTCTTATTTTCTTCGCCCTTACCTGGTCCGCGAATGCCCAAACAAACCGCACCGAGTTGAAACGCGCCGACCTAAGCGGCACGAATATGGAGATTGTAGTCAGCGTCGTCGACGTACAGCCCGGAAATAATCTCATTCGCCACACGCATCATGGCGAGGAAGCCGTTTACGTTCTAGAGGGCGCAACGTTGGCGCTACCCGATGGAAAAGAGGTGCCATTTCCTACGGGAGCAGCAACAATCAACATTCGCGACGTGCCCCACGGTGGTTTCAAGGTGGCAGGCGACAAAACCCTGAAGATGTTGACGGTCCATATCGTCGATAAGGGTAAACCAATGATGGAGCCTGCAAAGTAAGAGGTCCCCTCAAACCGACATCAAGAAAAAGCGGTCGCAAACGCGCACCCGCTTTTTCTGCTTGAGAAAGCTACGCCGGGGGCATTCTCGAATCCAGATGGTCGCCTCCGCGCCCATCCGCCCCTCGGCGACGCACTCAACGCCGCATCGCTATCTCGAAGTAGCTCCAGCTCGGGGGGCACGTCGCCTTCCGCCACGGAAAGGACAGCGCATGGTCATTAAGCGTCGGCACTTCAAGCAAGAGCACTCTCTGGAGGAACGCCTTACCGAAGAGGCCAAGAGTCTTCGTGAAGAAGCAAGCGTACTCCCCGCAGGTATGGAAAAAGAGCAGCTACTTAAGAGAACCCGGCAAGCTGAGACCGGCGCGCATATGAGCGAGTGACTTCAATCTTCCGGGTTATGACCCCCCATATGAACCAATCAGCGAAGCCAAGCGCCGGACGAAAGGTAGCGGCCGGGGCGTCTGTTTTGCTCGCCCTGCTACTGATGGGTTTTTTCTTTGTCGCGTTCTAAGGTAGGCCCGCAGCGAATGTCCTGACTAGGACGGCACCCAATCGCATGACCCTAGGCCGGCGAGAATCTGTTCGGCTAACCGAATAAACACGACTTCAGCTGAATGTTTATTTCGGTTCGCTAATAACGCTGGCACTCCGCGGATCACCCAGGTCAGCAAAGACCTTTTCGCGTAGTCTTTGCAAAAATGGCCCCAACGCGGTGAGGCGCGGCGCGGAGGGGCCGAGTTGCCACGATCACCTGCACGCCAAAACCAGCATCACTGGGCCGTTTATCCTAACGATCGATAATAGGAACGATCGGCTTGGCAACGAGTCGGCTCAGGTCCCCCAGCCGATCCAGGCCCCCCCGGCTGCTGGAGGAAAACCCGCATTGTTCGGGTTGGCGGCCCTCGGGTTGTGGCCGTTTCAATTCGCTGGACGCATGAAACCCTTCAATTTCACAGGTGGTGTTGCAATGGAATTTATTGGACGCCCGATGAGAGGCCGATTCCTCGTTCGGCAAGGCGGCAACGGCTGGATAGTCTACGATAGCGAATGCAAAGGACCGGCCCAGATAGAAAAGGACGGCGCGTTCGCCGAGAAGCTGACAAAAGACCAGGCTGAGATTTTAGCGAAGCTATTCACGAGTCGCGAAAAGCGGCCCCTGACGTTAGAATGGCCTCAACGCCCGCGGAGAGCGCTAAGGCCGCGGTAATAGTCCCAGTCCATCGTTTAGATTTGACGTCGTGGACTGCTGCTCGTTCCCTGAACAGAAACGGCCCCGGCGAGACGCTGAGGCCGAGTCGACGGCCCTAGCGAGGTGCAGCCGGGGCCACCGGTTTAAACTGATTGAGAATGTACCCCGGATCTTCGGGGGCAAGGAAGCGTTGGCAGGAACTAGCTTTGGGTGGCCGACGTTACTGCCGCGACGGTCAATTTTGCAAACCGCCCCGACAATAGCCTGATCTTCTTCGGACCAGCCAACGGCCGCGACCTTTTATTTTGGGATAGAAGCAATGCCGGACAATTTAACCAACCGCGTCCAGCCAGATCGCTCGAAGATCAACATGCACGAGCCATACGAGGTGAAGTATTGGACCCATGCACTTGGTGTGTCGAAGAATGACCTTCAGAAGGTCGTCGAAAAGGTCGGCAACTCCGCTGCTGCGGTCCGCAAGGAATTGGGTCTGCCCGACAAAGCTCAAGAATGACCAAACCCACCTGTCCGATTTGCTTGGGGTTGGGCTGGGTCTGCGAGAACCATCCGCACTTGCCTTGGACGGCGGAGGCACATGGCTGTCAGTGCGGCGCCGGCATGCCTTGCGAGTGCAATCGGGCGGATGGGATTGATGAGCCTGATGTGAGCAAGGTCATTGAGCAATCCGAATAAGATATTGCCGTCTGGCAATTCGTAGGGCTGCGCTGCATGGACGCTACCGACGAGCTAGGAAGGCGCCTAGCAAGAATGCAACGGCAAGGGACTGAAATGGAGCTGCCCGGGTCGCTTCACTCAAATGATGCAGCCACCGATCATGTTGTGGCAAATGTTGCAACGCGTCGTCTTCAGCCATCCGCCGGATCGCTTCTGAAGCTCGGTCTCTTCGCTGCTCGGGCGTGGCAGTAGGTGCAACTGAGCTTTCGTCAGCCATGTAAGTCTCCTCGCGCCGGTCGCCTACCAAACGGACTTGTTGCATGAGCGCTAACGTCCGGCGAATATCGACTGTTCCTAGGTTGTGCCGTTCGGGCCGATAGCTGATCGGCGGCCTCTCGGGCATCTTCGTCAAGGCCGTTGGGGGCGCGGCTTGTCCGTCGTACAATCGGGCATCGCTTGGATCGCGGGTCCATAGTGCAAGAGCGGCCAGTTCGGATAGAGCGCAGGCTGTCGGCCATAATGGCCGCCGATGTCGCCGGCTATTCACGGCTCATGCACGATGACGAAGAGGCCACGCACGCCAAGCTGAGCGAACTTCTCGCAAGAGAAGTGAGCCTGCTATTGCCAGTCACGGCGGCCGTATCGTGAAGAACACCGGAGACGGGTTCTTGGCAGAGTTTCCGAGCGCGGTCGAAGCAGCGCCATGGGGCATGCGGCGAGAAGCTGCCCTCAGGGAGGCCGTGTCGCTGATGCGCTGTCCCTGCGGCGCAACGTCGATAGCCAGCACCGGCCGAGAGCTGCACACACCGCGGGCACATCTAAAAACGACGCAATTCGACGATGAAGATGAAGAAAGAACACTTAACTCAAAGGCAAACCTCGGGTGGAAGCCTGCCGGATGAATCGGAGCGCCGAAGCAATGCAGTCACCTGCCCATTAGCGCTGGGTAACAGTCGTATACGTAGAGTCGGCGGGGATTTGTGCTTCGTAATGCTTGGCTTTTTCTATCAGTGCGTCGCGGACTGGACCTTCCGGCAGAAGCGCGGCTTGATGGCGCGCCTGTCTCGCGCATTCTGCGATTTTACTTGCCAGTTCCTCCGTCTCGCGATCCATCGTCGCCGCTCCTCCGAACTAGAAGCCACGCTAGCGCGGTGGGCTAGCGCTTTCTTGGCACGCCACCGAATGCTCGGAAATCCACTTGGTTGCGTCGTGCTCCGTAACAAAACCTTTGATGACTTCGGTTTCGCCATCGGCCCACAGAATATCGATTCTCCAGCCGGTGCCGGGGTTTTTGCAAGCCATGAAGGCTGGGCGCTGCTCGATCATTGCTTGACTATGCGCCGACTGGTGGCTGCTACAAGCCAGTGATCCTGCCACACTTCGCTTTTTTGGCCCCAATCTATTGAACCTTAACTCCCGCGCTCGCGCCGTTCTTCCTAGATCGGGAGTCAAGAAGATCGGGCAACGGTGGTAGTTGCTGGCGCTATGCAAGAAATTCACTGACTTGAAAAATTTGAAGGCTCATTTCGCACGGCTTGATGAGGTGACGCTGAACGGATGCTCGACCGTCTCGCGACGAAGGCGCATAGCAAGCGGGTTCGCATCGAGCCGCTGCTGCAAAGCGTCGAGCAGATCCTCGCGCTCCCATCGCGTGATCCGTCGCGCTGATCCGGGCGTGGAGGCGCAGCGCCTCGTCGGACTCTTCGTTTGTGTAGCGATACGCCAATCGAAGTGCACGTGGCGTGGCGCGGAGCGGCGGTGAGGCGATAGCCAAATCGCAATCCTGAGACAGAAGCGCTGACCTAAATTCACCCTCGATTGAAATAAAATTTGATGGGATAAGTCCAAAAGCTGACTTGATCTTTAAGCTTCCTTGAAATCGCAACGCTCCGCCAATTCGAATGGGTAAGAAGCGATGACCGATCAACAGCTGGCTCTTCATGCCGTCAGCGAAGCCCTGTGCATATTGGACGAGTATCTTCTGCCCCGCCCCCACGACAGTGAACGCATACTCGACAAGTTAGTTGAGGTTCTTGAGCGGCCCGACTTGGTCGTTGCTGTAAGTCGACTGCGGCAACGAAGTAGTCTCTAAGTGTTCCGATGAAGAGGCAATTTTCATTTATTCCTTTGGCCGCTCGCATCGCTACTTTTCTATTGATTGGAATGCCGACCGCGCAGGCAAAACAGCAATGCAGTGCGGTGATGCCCCCAAATCCGCGCGAGTATTGGTCTTGGCGCCTCATCGACGGACGAAAATGCTGGTACGAAGGCAAGCCCATGCTTTCAAAATCATTATTGGAGTGGCCCGTGCGGATTTCGACGCAGGCACGTCCCACCGAGGAGCTTGCAAGTGCACTCATAGAGAAGCCCAGCGATCCGATCGGTTCAGAAGAATGGACGCCATCTCGCCAGAATACCTTCGATGCCCTGTGGCGCACCAGGGTTGAACAGCGGTAGGGCTTTGACCTTCAAATTAAGAGAGGCTGACTTTCTCTTCATCGCTGAGGCTGTAGGACTCGGTGACTGGTATAGTCGACGTCGGCCATGCATCGATCGATCGAACCAATACTGTAGCTTCGTCGATCTCAAGTCTTTCGCTTCGATTGCCGTGAGAGCGCCATATTTTCCAATGAATGCACACGGAACGGCGCCCCGCAGAAAAGTAGCTAATCTCCAAACCGCCGATGAAACTGACCGCAGATCGTCCTTTACGCCAGTCCCGAGAAAGCCGCCCGCAGGATCATGGAGCACGCTCACGCATTCGAGCCGATCCAGGGCGGCCGGATCTAGATCGAGAAGATCAACTATCCAATGCTCTACCGGGATAAGGCGACACCGGCTGAGTATTGGGCTGACCTGAAGTATGCCGAGGAAACATGAAGTGGCTTGAGTACCGCGAGAACGGCACCTTCGTCAGAATGACGCAGGCTGGCAAAGGCCCGTTCGGCTGATCGGCAGAGAGCACGCCAGTCGTGCGACAACGTGGGCGCGCCGCGCGTTCTGACGGCAAGCTACCCCTTCAGGGGTATTAAACTTTTTAAGTCTTTGTGCAGACTTAGCTTAGCCAGGATTTTGCAGATCCTTCCTGGGGCTAGAACCGACGCCGTCCGCATGCATTTTAAGCGGGCGGCGTTCGTACAATCTGAGCCGGCGTAAGCAGCAAGAAGCCCCGACGGGGGCTAGCGGCGTCAGGGCTTCTTTCCGGATGTGATCCTCCCCGGACCGCATCCTCAGCGCGCGACTGGCTGAGCGCACCGTCAGTCTACCGGGAAATCTCAGCATTTTAGACCGCTCTGCCGGATTACCTCGACTTGACACGTGTCTAAGTTCGGTAATGTCTCACCTTGAATTTTATCCCGCTTTGTCGCGTTTTCAGACGCGCGCTCCATCTGCTCGGCCGTAAGGAGGCGCACGCGAGGCTAGAGCGTTGATTCTTTGCCGCAGATGATCAACCAGCCGCTCCGCACCGACAGTCATGCAGCCATCATGCCCCCAAGGCACTTGGACGACCTCGAGCTGAGAACACAGGTGCCGCCAGTTCCGTCCCTCGTGTTCGGCCGCGTAAAAGGCAACGGCGACCTCGAGCGATGCCGGAAGATATCGCGCCATCGCCATCGAATAAGCATCCCACAGAGCCGGCGAAATCTTGCCCTTGGCGGTCCATACCGGTTCGCTCGTCGAATGCTTGGCGTCTCGCTATGCGGAAGCGATACTGGCGCTGGATCATGCGCGCGCTTTGCCGCCTGGGCCGGCTCGCGTTGAAGCGATGAAACATGCCGGCGCCCTTCGCGTCGCGGCAGACCGGATCACTGGCCCGAAGCTGCCCCGTCGCGGGCGTCCACCAAGTTAATCGGGCGACAAGGAGTGAGGCGCATTGCTCATCAAGCGCTTTGACAGGATGTCGCAGCGCCGGAACGTTTGAGCGATTCGTCAAATCGGTTCGGGATGGGAAAGTTTCGGCATCACGCTACTAAGCGTCGCGATAATCGCGGCGATGTATTTCTACGCCCTCAGTCTCGGATAGCCTATCCGCTCTCATATTCCAGTTCGCGCGCACCTACCTTTCTTGACTTGCAAGGCCGTGCGGCGTGCTTGCCGCTAATGCGACAGTTCCTGGACAGCAATTAGATCAGCTTCCCCGGGCCCGGATCGCGGACCCGTACCGCGTTCCTAATCCCGGCCTTGGCCGTGAACCCGAGCGCTTGAGATACACGGACTCAGATGTCTGACAGTCTGACATATCGCAGTCCAACTAACGCGTGACCAGCGGCCCTGACTGGGCCGAGCGCACTAAGCGTTCAGCCGCGCGCGTGCCGGGTCTCCACATTTTTCTCAGGGCCTCGTGGTGCGGGAAGTAGAGGCGCGCTATATCGCTTCGCCTGAGGAGATAAGGTTCCCGCGGCGCGGGCGAGTACCTGCGCTAGGCTTGCTCGCGCGAGCGCTTCCTAGAACTCGCTTTCAAGACCCGATTTGCGGCCGACCGGTTATTCGACGATGCTCCCACACGCTTTTCGCGAATGCAGCGCACTTTGATGACGAGCACACCGCATTTCGAGGGCAATCAGATTGGTACTCGGTAATAGTCATTTACCGATCGACCGGCCGCCGGATCATTCCAATTCCATGCCGTCTCATCACGATATTTGGGCGCGCCCTGCAGTTGGCTTTCTGTCACGCCTGTGACGTACCCGCCAAGATTGGTGTCGTACTTCAACGATTGCCAAGGCAGTGGATAATGGTCATCGCCGATGCCAAGAAGGCCGCCGAAGCTCAGGACCGCGTAGGAGACCTTTCCGCTCTTTTTGTCGATCATCACCCGCTCGATACTGCCGATCTTCTGACTGTCTGCACCGTAAACTGTCGTGCCTTCAACCTTGTCGCTGCCGATCAAGTTGCCGGATTCCTTCGCTTCGAGTGCCATAACATCCTCCGTTTAAGATCTTAACGGCAAATGTCTTCGGGAGAGCAAGGTTCCTACGATACGCCCGGTGCCAGCTTTAAGGTTGGGAAAAAGATGCAACCTTCGCCGTGGAAAGGGATTGCACGCCAATGATGCCTTCGTCGCGGAGCTTGAAATGGCAAATGCAATCACATTGCGGACTGCGATCGATATCGCTTGGAGCGTTTTCTGCGCCACTCACTCCGGGATTGATACATCAGATAGGCGTCGTTGCCTGCTTGAGCGTCACCTCTATGGGAGTTGGGATCGCCGCGAAGGCGATGCGGAAGACCTCGCAAGTTTCGGATTGGCCTATCTGAGTCAGCTTTCCGAAGACGAACATTGACGCGTGGGCAAGAGTTCCTCGAGCGCATCACTATAGAGGGCACGCGCGCGGTGATCGGCACCGCAAGGCCGGAGCATTGCCGAACTCGGTTCGGCTGCAATCATCTTACTGCTCCGAGCGGTGCTTCCTATCTGAAGGACCATCGATGCGCATCGCCCAACTTGCCCCCTCGCTTAAAGCGTAAGCTCTATGGAGGCGCCCGGCTCAACGTCCGGATTGCTGAGACGCCAAAGCTTCCCTTTCACGACGAAGTAGCGGCCATCGGGCGTCACGGGATGCTTTATGCCAGCCACTTCTCAGATGAAGGGTTTGCCCCCGGTCACCGCGACGGTCGTGCCCGAAGTGTAGCTGGATAGCGGGTCGGCGAGCATCACGTAGGCTGTGGCGAGTTCAGCCGGCTGGCCAGCCCTCTTCAGCGGCACTTGCTTGCCAAAGTTCTTTACGGCTTCCTCTGGCATCGTCGAGGGAATGAGCGGGGTCCAAATTGGACCCGGCGCAACGGCATTCACCCGGATGCCATTCTCCGCCAGCATCTGGGCCAGGCCGCCCGTAAAGTTCTGGATCGCTCCCTTCGTCGTCGCGTAGGCGAGCAGGATCGGGTTCGGCATGTCGGAATTTACCGATGCCGTGTTAATGATGGCGCCTCCAGGCTTCATATGCGGGACCGCGGCCTTGGCGAGGTAAAACATCGCATGGATGTTCACCTCGAAGGTCATGCGCCATTCTTCGTCGCTAATGTCGCCGATGTCGGCGAAGGTCGCCTGATGCGCGGCATTATTGACGAGAATGTCGACGCCGCCAAGTTCCTGCACGGCGCGGTCGACAACGGTGCGGCAATGGTCGGCCGAGCGAAGGTCGCCCTCGACGAGGACAGCCCTGCGCCCTTCCTTCTCAATGATCGCCGCGACTTCTTTCGCATCGTCGCTTTCGTCAAGGTAGGCGATCAGGACGTCGGCGCCCTCGCGGGCGAAGGCTATGGCGACCGCGCGCCCGATGCCGCTGTCGCCGCCAGTAATAATGGCGCACTTGCCTTGAAGCCGTCCCGAGCCCTTATAGCTTGTCTCGCCATGATCCGGGCGCGGGTCCATCTTCCCCGTCGAGCCTGGCATGGGTTGTCGCTGGCTGGGAAACGGCGGTTTGGGATATTCGGGCATGATTCTGTCCTTTACTTCGTCCGGACGGCCTTAGCACCAACGGATTTCAGCGCGTCCGCGACGCGCTTCGGATCGTCGCCATGGAAGTCGACGGATACTTCGATCGGGCCCTCAAGCTTCTCGCCCGGCTTCGGCTTTACCTTCACGTCGGCGAGCGCGGGTCGATCGCCGGATGTATTGTCGGCGCCCATCGGCTGCACCACGTCGGTTCTCTGGACTCCGCACTCCTGCACAACGTGCTCGACCGCGAGTTCTGCCGCGCGGCGAGTATCGAATTCGGCGACGAGGATGCCTTCCATGCGTGTCTCTTTCGGGCAGGCGATGGCAAACAACCAACTGCGTCCCCCGGTGTTCCTATGGGGGCTGGCGGCCTTCGATGAACTAGTTAGAGCGCTCGCTTCAAATATTCTGCTGTCCGGCTCCCGGAGGCAGCAACTTGATCCGGTCGTCCGGACGCCACGATGCGGCCTCCTTCGTTTCCAGCGCCAGGGCCGACTTCTACGATCCAGTCGCTCTCCGCTGCAACAGACATATCATGCTCGACCAGAACGACGGTGTTGCCAGCCTCGACGAGCCCTTGCAGTTGATTGCCGAGCTTTGTGACATCGGACGGATGCAGTCCCGTCGTCGGCTCGTCGAGCACATATAATGTGCCGCCACGATGGGCGCGCTGGAGCTCGGTGGCGAGTTTGACGCGTTGCGCCTCTCCTCCTGAAAGTTCGGTGGCCGACTGGCCAAGTCTAATGTAACCGAGCCCGACCTCACGCAGAACGCCCAAAGAGCGCGAAAGAACGTCATCGTCTTTAAAGAACTCGAAAGCCGCGTCGACGGTCATCGCCAGCACATCGGCGATCGACTTGTCCCGTATCTTGATCTCGAGCGTTCTCGCGTTATAGCGAGCGCCCCGGCACGTCGGACACGGAGTATAGACGCTCGGAAGGAACAGCAGCTCTACGCATACATACCCTTCGCCCTCGCAGGTTTCGCAACGGCCCCTGGCCACATTGAACGAAAATCTGCCCGCGTCGTAGCGCCTGGCACGCGCCTGCTTCGTCCCGGCGAACAGTTTACGCACGTGATCGAGCAAGCCGGTGTAAGTCGCCAAATTGGACCGCGGGGTCCGGCCGATCGGCTTCTGATCGACCACAACGAGACGTTTAACGCGATCCAACCCTTCCGTAATTTCCCCACTCAGCGTACGCACGGTCTCCTGCAGCTCAGCTTCGTCCAGATCGGATTTGCGTTGCTGACCTAGGTTCTCCGCGATCGCCTCGACGAGAAACTGGCTGATGAGAGTGGATTTGCCCGAGCCGGACACGCCGGTCACACATGTAAGGACGCCGAGAGGGAGGTCGGCATCGAGACGGCTCAGGTTATTCCGCGTCACGTTCCGCAGCTTCAGCCAGCTGCTCGGCCGACGGATCTTGCGTGGTGCCCTCGCGGCATCTTCGAACAGATACCTTCGTGTTTGGGACGCCTCGACTTTGGCCAAACCGGCAAGGCGCCCGCTGTAGAGTATCCGACCGCCCTGGTCCCCGGCAGCGGGCCCAACGTCGACGATCCAGTCGGCCTCGCGCACCACATCGAGCTCGTGTTCAACGACAAAGAGCGAATTTCCCGATGCCTTCAGGCGCCCGAGTGCCCGCAAGAGCGCCTGAGTGTCTGCCGGGTGCAGGCCAGCGGAGGGCTCGTCCAGTACGTAGACGACCCCGAACAGGTTCGATCGGACCTGCGTCGCGAGACGCAGACGCTGCAGTTCGCCCGGCGATAACGTCGGCGTGCTGCGCTCTAAGGTGAGATAACCGAGGCCTAGCTCAAGCAGAACTTCGAGACGCCCGACGAGATCCTCGACGATTCTCTGAACAACAAGCGCCTTTTCGGGATGATCGTCGGTACCGTCTTTCTTGCTTCCATCAATATACGGTTTGATAAGCTCGTCGAGCTTGGCCAACGGCAGGCGAGACATCTCGGCAATGTCCATTCCTGCGAATTTGACCGAAAGTGCTTCTGCTTTTAGCCGCTTCCCACCGCAGACCGGGCAATCATCGCTCGACAGAAACTGCGCTACACGCCGCTTCATCATGACGCTCTGCGTGGTGGCATATGTCTGAAGCACGTACCGGCGGGCGCCGGTGAAGGTGCCCATATAGCTGGGCTCCTCCTTGCGCTTCAGGGCTTTTCGCGTCTCGGCTGGCGTGTATCCCGCATACACCGGTACGGTTGGCTGCTCGTCCGTGAAGAGAATCCAGTCACGATCTTTCTTCGAAAGCTCGCGCCACGGCCTATCGACGTCATACCCCAAGGTGACGAGAATGTCCCGGAGATTCTGGCCCTGCCAAGCCGAAGGCCAGGCCGCAATGGCGCGCTCACGGATCGTCAAAGTGTCGTCGGGTACCAGACTTCGTTCGACGACCTGATGAATTCGCCCGATGCCGTGACAGTTCGGACAGGCGCCTTCCGGCGTGTTGGGCGAGAAGGACTCCGCGTAAAGCAAGGCCTGCCCGCGTAGATATGTGCCCGCCCGCGAATACAGTATGCGCAAGAGGTTGGAGAGCGTCGTGACGCTTCCCACCGACGACCTGGTTGTCGGCGATCCGCGCTGCTGCTGAAGAGCGACGGCTGGCGGCAATCCTTCGACTGCGTCGACGTCGGGCACCTGCATCTGATGGAATAGCCGACGTGCGTAAGGTGATACGGATTCGAGATAACGACGTTGAGCCTCCGCGTATAACGTCCCAAACGCTAAGGAGGACTTGCCGGATCCGGACACGCCTGTGAAGACCACGAGCTCATTGCGCGGGATGTCCAGCGAAACGTTCCGGAGGTTATGCTCCCGCGCTCCGCGGACGCGGACGAAACCGTCGGCAATCGCGGAAGTCAGTTCTTCACTTCTATCGGCTTTCTCGAACATCGAGAGGTAAAAGCCCGGCTGCATCTCGTGGTTCCCGAGGGCACCCGGTCGAGTCGCCCGGGGCGCGTTAACGAAGGAACCATGAAGGAACACCCTTGTTGCGTCTGATACGGCAAAGTCCTTGAGACGACCGAAGAATGGCCAAGAGAGATGTGCTACGGCTGGGGCCACCTGGCGCCAATACGATTCACATCTGCGTCGACCCAAGTATCCGTCAGGCTGGCTCGATCGCCCTCATGAGGTCCCGCGCGATCTTTTGCTTCATCTGTTGGTGCACTGGTTCGCCTTCTTGTCGGACCTCCATCTAAGGATGGTCGTGCCGTGCCGAAAGCGGCCACCGGTGAAGTGATCGTAGGACACTTCGACAACGTATTTCGGCTTCACCGCCTGCCATTCGGACGACCGTCTCGTCGACCATCGGCTTGGTCCGCCTGGCGCGTTGCCAGTGAAGCTTTTGGTCGCCGCAATCATCTCGAGTCTTTCGGTCAGCGCCGGCTTGTCCTTTGCCTTGATGGCTGACGAAAAGCCGACGTGGTGCAGGAGGCCATCTAATCTGCATCGTAAAGCCCCAGCAGCAATGAGGCGACAGCTTTGCGGCCGGCCTGCAGCTTCTCGCCGTAGCGAAAGCCTCCAATGACGCAATCAGCGCAGCGATATCGCTTGATCTTCTGCATGCCCTCGCGCTTCCCGGTCTGGTACGGAAGATCGAGCCGCTTCGCGACCACGCCGTCACTTCCGCCGCCGGCCGACTGCAGCCACCGCTCGGCATCCCCGAACTTCGTGCTGGCCGGCGATAGCCGAAATAGCGGCGCGCTCGAAAAACTGCGGCCAGCAAGCTTTTCCAACTGAAGTCGCCGTCGGGACAACGGTTGGTCGGCCAACTTTTTGTCGCCCAGCTCCAGCAGATCGAAAGCGAGAAATAGGGCCGGCGTGTCCCGGGACAGCTTCTGAACGCGGCTAGCGGCCGGATGGATGCGCTGCAGGAGGTCATTGAACGAAAATTGCCCGCCAATCTCGACGACGAGCTCGCCGTCAAGCACAAGCCTCTGCTCGCGCAAATCGCGGGCTGCGGCGACGATCTCCGGGAAGTATCGGGCGAGATCCCGGCCGGACTTCGAGCGCATGGACACCGCGTCCCGGTCCCGCGCCAGCAGGCAACGAAATCCGTCCCATTTGGGTTCATATTGCCACTCCTTTCCGACTGGAATGGCATCGACAGAACGTGCCTCCATCGCCTCCATACGGACACCACGCGGCGGCATTTCGACCTCCTGCTCGATGATTGGTCGCGGGAATACTATCGTGCGCGCCACTTTGGCGGTCAGGAGCCGCGCCAGGACGTCACCCGTAACTTTCAAATGCGCTTCGACGAGCGCGCGGGGAAGCCATTGGTTAAGCGAGATGTCGACATACCGGTTCGACCTGACATCTCCAGAAACCGCAGCGGGCGGTCTCCCGTGTTGTCGATGTAGTGCCCATCGCGAACGCGGCGTGTGGGCGAGCCAGTCGGTTAGTAGGAAAGTGTTTTCTTCCGAGAACGCACCATCGTCGAAGACGAGCAGAAACTCGCACCCTTCACGTCGCTGTTGATTCCTTGGATCGAGTGCGGGATTCCCGCCGGAAAATAGAAACATCGTCCGCGAATGTTCGAGCCGGCCTCGTCGACCGCGGTGATCCGCGCCTTGCCTCGAAGCATGTACGACCATTCGGCTTGTTTGTGCCAATGCAGTTCAGACGCCCCCTGCCTCCAGTCTCATGTTGACTCCTGACACGTCCTTTGCGATCGGCAGTTCTCGGATCGTCGTCTCGCGGGTCCACCCGCTCTTTTCGATCCTGACGTGACTGTCAGCGAACGACCATTTCAGATTGGGCATCGAGCCGTGATCGGTTTCCGGCGGGCGGATGGTGAAGGGCTCCTGAACTTCCCGCGCAGGCTTGCGAGAGCCCGAGATGTGGGCCCCTTTGCCGTCTCGTTTAGGCTCCGGCGGATCTTTAGCCATGACCATTCTTGATCGATCGTTGTCGGTCCTTCCAGAACGGCCTCGGGTCCCCTTCGTTGCTAGAGCACCGCGTACGGCCACAGCGTTCGCAGTAGGAACGGTTCCGCCGCCGGTCCATTGCCCAGATTGAAGGAGCAGGGAATGGCGGATCAGGTGCGGCGCGGAGCGATGAAGCGCAATCCAGCACAGACGTTTCGGAAGGCGTGAGACCGCCCGCACGGTGCGGCAAAGGAAAGAAGGGCAGCCGCCGGGCCAGGTGCTCGCATTTCTGCGTGATGTGGTGCGAGAGGCTCCGCTGCCCTCGGTGCTCGTCGCCTTCATGCTGGGCTGCCTGATCGCGCGTCGTTAGCCGGGAATATCGCGATCAATCGCAAGATCATCGAACAGGGGCGAAGAACCTCCGGCAAGCATCGCCGCCAGAAGTTCCGCCGCGAGGAAGCTGAAGGTAATGCCGTTGCCGCCATAGCCAAAGGCGGCGAAGATATTCTTGGAGCCGGGCACCCTGCCGATCAACGGCAAGCCGTCATGGGTGGTATCGAAGGCGCCCGACCAGCCGAACGCCACATCTTCCGATGCATGCGGCCAAAGCGCCTTCAGATAATCTTTGAGCGCCCTCACCTTGGCAGGCGTGGCGTCATCACGAGCGTCAGGCTCGATGAGCGTACGGTCATCTTCGCCACCAAGGATGATGCGGCCATCAGCGGTGGTCCGCGCATAGTGATAGTTCCGGCTCGCTTCCCAGATGAGCGCCTGTTCGGGCCACAGATGGCCTGGCTGCCGCCGGCTCGCGATGACCCAGCTGGAAGCTGGTTGCTGCGCCGTGGGCCGCACAATATCCGGCATCACATAGCCGGTCGCGAGCACAACCTGGCGCGCCTCGATCGAAAGTCCGTTCTCAAGGCCGACGGTGACTCTCTGGGCCGTGCTGTCGTAGGCAACCGCGTTGGCCTTGAGAAGGCGGGCACCGCGTTGCAGGGAGATATCAAGCAGGCCATGTGTGAGCAGCACAGGATCGGCATCAGCCGCGTCCCTTGACAAAAGGGCGCCCGCCCGCGCGATGCCGAAGCGCTTCAGCAGCGCGGCGTGATCGAGATAGAGGGACGGCAGATCGGCGCGGCTCCTCAGCGCATATTCATCCTGAACAAGGTTCGGACTGTCATCGACGACGAGATAGAGCGAGAGACGCCGTCGCATCTGGCAGGCAATTCCATGCTGCCTAACCAGGGACGGCAGGCCTTGCGCGGCATGGTGGCTGGCCCGATAGCAGCGAACGGCCTTCTCGAAACCATAGAGCTGCGCGAGTTCGAACAGCGGCCGGTCGATTTCCCAGAGCAGCATGGCGGTGCTGGCCACCGTGCTGCCGAGACTGGGAAGCTCGCGATCGATGACGACCACCTGGCGGCCTTGCCGTGTCAGGCGCTCGGCCATCAGCGCACCGGTGATGCCGGCGCCGATGATCAACACCTCGCACCGAAAGCTGTCAACGATCGGCTCAATTGGCAGCGGCCGTAGGACGGCCCACGGTGTGCGCGGGCTACGCAGATCGCCCTGCTCGATGTCCTCGTCCTTGAAGATGGAACGCTCCCTGAGCCTTGACCGGATCTCGCTAGACCTTTACCGGGCGCAAAGCCGACACGGCCGGAGCATTGATCGGCCGTCCGTTGGGCGCAAAGATCGAACCGTGGCACGGACAATCCCAGCAGCTCTCGAAGCTGTTCCAGTGCAGATGACAGCCAATATGCGTGCAACTGGCCGAATGAAGATGCAGTTCGCCAGCCTTGTCCTTGTAGGCTGCGATCTTTTCGAGTCCCCGCCGCAGAATGGCGCCCTCACCCGGCTGAAGCTCTTCGAGCGAAGCGATTTCACCCGGCGCCACATATTCCGCGAGGTTTTGCAGGATCGTCATGTTCTCGCGCAGGAAATTCCGCGCCGCTGCGAGCGGCTTGCGATCCGGCGCATAGACGGACTTCCACGGATGATCTTCGCCCAGAATGAGGGCTGTGTTCAGCATCGCGCCCATCACACCATGGGTCAGGCCCTGGCCTGAATCGCCCATTGCAAGGTAAATGCGCTGGCTGCCGGGCTCGCGGCCGATGAAGCCGGCATAGTCGATCGTGTCGAGAACCTGACCCGACCAGCGATGGGTTAGGCGGTCCAAAGCCGGGATCAATTCACGCGCCCAGTTCTCCAGCCGAGCAAAGCGCTGGTCGGCATCGTTGGCCTCACCGCTTTTATGGTCTTCGCCGCCGACCAGCACGAAATCAACCTCCTCGGGGCCCGTTTGCAACCGCACATAATGGTAGGGATCTTCGGTGTCCCAATAGAGCGCGTCGGGCAGTTCGCCCCGCGCGATGGCAAAGGCGAGCACGTAAGTGCGGTAAGGAGCAACCTTGGTATGCAGTTGAAAGCGGTCGGCGATTGATGCGTTGGTCGCGATGACAGCATGCGCGGCCGTGATCTGCCCCTGTGAGGTTCGCAGCGTGACGCCGCCGTCATGTTCGGCGACTTCCTCGACCGGGCTGTTGGCAAAGAAACGGACGCTGCCGCTTGCGCAAGCGGCAGCAAGTCCGGCGAGATATTTGAGGGGATGGAATTTTGCCTGGCGCGGATAGCGCAAGACGTGCCGGCTCTCGCAGCCCTTGAGCGGCACGCCGACCAGCCGGTGCACCGGTGCGCCGACCTCGCGCACCGCTTCCAGCTCCTCATCGAATATGTCGGCCGGCATGCCATTGCCTTGAAAAAGATAACCGTCAAGACGGAGAAAGTCGCAGGCAATTTTCTCGCTTGTCTGGATTTCCTCGACGCGATCCACGGCGGCGGCCTGACTTTCGTAGAACAGCTTGGCGGCCTCGGCGCGGCGCAGCTTCCTGAATTCGCTCATCAAATCATCGCAGAGCGGCGCAAGATGCGCCGAAGTGCGCGCCGTCATGCCGCTTGCGATACCCTTGCGGTCGATGACGATGACCGAGCGGCCGCGCTTCATCAATTCGTACGCCGTCGACAGTCCGGCGATGCCCGAACCAACCACGGCGACATCGCATTGCACATCGCCTTTGAGGGCACCCGCCTCCGGCAGGATTTCGGTCTCCATCCAGAGCGAGGTGCTGACCATGTTGAACTCCACCCAAAGAGGCAAAACGCGGCCTGTTTGCGCGAGTTCCTGCGGACGCACGAGGCGCCCCCACCATCATAATCTTCCCGGCCGGCTGCGGCGTTCACGCCCAGGAACCAGCACGGCGAGCATGCGTTCCCCCCGCTTTAGGAGCGAGGAGCGGCGTCATGGGACTATTCACCAAAGACATCAAGACGATGGATGATCTTCTGCTGCATGGCTTGCAGGACATCTATTATGCCGAGCAGCAGATCACCAAGGCCCTGCCGAAAATGATCGACAAAGCCAACAACCGGGATCTGGCCACGGGCCTCAAGAGCCATCTCGAGGAGACCAACAAGCAGATCGAGCGTCTCGAAAAGGTGTTCGAGAAACTCGGCCAATCGCCAAGCGGCACGCAATGCCCAGCCATCGACGGGATCATCAAGGAAGCCGACGAGACGGCCGGCGAGATCGAGGACAAGACGGTGCTGGATGCGGCGCTCGTCGCCAACGCGCAGGCCGTCGAGCACTACGAGATATGCCGCTACGGCACCTTGATCGCCTGGGCGGAGGAGCTCGGCCACGACGATATCGTGCGCTTCCTTACCACGAACCTAAACGAAGAGAAGGCCGCGAACGCCAAGCTCAATACGGTTGCGTTGCGCAAGGGCGTCAACAAGAAGGCCTCCACCTCCGCCTGATTCCCGGCAGGGCTCGGCGGATCGATTTCCGTCGGGCCCGCTGCTCCTTTCGAGGCCCGAGTCGTCCGCCATGACCAATCTGACAAAACTACCGAGTTGGGCCGACCATAACAACATCTTCGCCGTGGTCGAGACGCCGCGCGGCAGTTCGTGCAAGCTCGATTTCGATCCGAAGCTTGGCGTTTTTGCCTTGGCGAAGCCACTGATGGCCGGCCTGACCTATCCCTACGACTGGGGGTTCATTCCCTCGACCAAGGCCGAGGATGGCGATCCGCTGGATGTGCTGATCTTGCATGACGCGCAGACCTATCCGGGCGTCGTGCTGCGCTGCCGTCCCATCGGCATTCTCGAAGTCGAACAGAAGAAAAAGGGCAAGACGGAGCGCAACGATCGGGTGTTTGCGGTGCCTGATAGATCACCGCTCGAAACTGATCTCAAGGATATCCGCGATCTTCCCACCCATGCACGCGATGACCTCGAACAGTTCTTTCGAGCAACGAATGCGCTGGAGAACAAGGAGCTGAAGTTTCTCGGCTGGCATGGTCCCAGCCGTGCGGCCAAGACCATCAAACGGCTGGCCCGCTGAATCGGGCTCGAAATAGGAGGTGAACCCTTGGGACGAACCATCGTGTGGCTACCCTGATCCCTTGGTTGATGCAGCAACAATTTCCGGGAGTATTTGCCGTTCAAGCTGACGGGCTGTCGCCTCCGCCGACCATCCAATCCTCGATACCTTCTTCATCTTCCTCGGTGCTAAGCCGCCAACCGCGTCGGCCGGCTTGGTCGGATGGCTGGTGCTTGAGCCGAATTCTGGTGCGGCGCATCGATCGAGGTTCTCCAACCTATCAAGCGTGAAACATCTGACAGCGTTCCTATGAGGACACCGCATTCGGTATATCCTCTAACGGATGCTCGGAATGGTGCGTTGGAACTTGCCAGCGCCATCTAGATTGTCGATGCGGTGGATGGGAAAGCCGACAGCGCGGAAGTCATGCTTCTGGCAGTTCAACTAGCAGCGTCTTTTAGTGGAAAGTGAAGAACCCATGGCAAAAAAAGCCAAGAAGAAGCGTCGCTACTCGAAGAGCTCGGGCTCGGACGTCAAGAGCGAGATGCGACGGTACAAGAAGGGGACGGCCAAAAGTGGCCGTGGCGGAAAGGGCGGCAAGGTAAAAAGCAAGAAGCAGGCGATCGCGATCGGACTTTCCAAGGCCCGCAAAAAAGGCAAGAAAGTCCCCAAGAAAAAGAAGTAATGGAGCCGATGTACAGGTCGCTGCGTAGTGACGCGTATACCTCCGCCACGTTTACCGGCACTCGGCTTAAAACTTCAGGGTAGTGCGTAGGCCAACCACCACCTCGCCTTTGACGATAGCTTGGCCAAGAACGGGGCGGGAATCAGCGAAAAGCGCAAATGCGACGGCTACTGCGTCCAGTTCCGCCTCAACCGCAAGGAGGTCTACACCCGCAACAGGCTCGTTTGGTCACGGGATCGTTCCACCGCCCGAGCGGTCGAAGATGCCGCAAGACCGATTACTTGAGGCCGCTGCTATCTGGCGGGTCTCCTGTTGCGGCCGGTCGCCACTACGACGTCTTGATCGCCTGGATGGAAAGCTCAGCCACACGATATCGTTCGATCCCTCGCCGCCAAATTCGACGAGCAGACCGCGACTAAGCTCAACTAACGCCTCGCAAGGGCGTCAATTGCAAGACCGCAAACTGATGGAGATACACATGAGACGCACTATAATAGCAATCGCGTGCATTTTGCTGGCGACACCGGTCATGGCGCAATCCGTCAGCGAAAAGACCGGGGTCAATTCCGTGCTCGGGGTCAGCCCCTCGACGGTGGATTTTGTCAAGCAGGTCGCGATATCGGACATGTTTGAAATCGAGTCTAACAAGCTCGCACAGCAGAAGGGAAATGCAGCGGAGAAAACTTTCGCTTCCCAGATGGTAACGGACCACACCAAAACCAGCACCGAGCTGAAGGGACTTGTCACCAGTGGCAAGGTGAAAGCCGAATTGCCCAGCGCTCTCGATTCATCGCACCAAAGCAAGCTCGACAAGCTGAAGGGTGCCAACGGTAACGACTTCAGCTCGGAGTTCAATTCGATGCAGGTCAGCGCTCATAAGGATGCCGTCGACCTGTTCGAGCGCTATGCCAAGGGCGGCGATAACGCGGATCTGAAGAATTGGGCCGGCAAAACCCTGCCGGTGCTTAAGCATCATCTTGAGATGGCGCAGGATCTCGACAAGAAGCCCGCGCCTACGGTCGGCGAGGGCAAGAAATAGCGGAAGGACGGAGCCGTTGCGAGGCGGCTCCTTTCCCCTTTTGCTGCCGCTGGCGGTTGGCCGCCCGGTCTGGGATTCGGCAATGCACCCAGATTCCGTCGACCCGGCAGAAATCGCAGTCGACGTTTTCGAGTTCCAGGATAGCTTCAGCGGTCAATCGCGGTCATGACGCTTTGGTAGTAAGGCGCACATTCCTCGCCGCGCGCGCCCACGAGCTCCTTGGAATAGTCGTCCAGCGCTGTGGCGAGATGCGCGGTCGTGCGCGCCGTCATGGCGGTGTCGATCCAGCACGATCACGGAGCGCCCACGGCTTGCAAGCTCCACGCCACCGGCAGCCCAGCAATGCCAGAACCGACCACGACCACGTCCGCCCGGTCGGATCCCGACAGGCTAGCAACTTCGACCACCGGGACATTCATCCAGAGCGATTGCGTATATTCATCTCGCACGCAGAGTTCTTGGCCAATTACGGAGGCGCGCCTGAGCAACGGGCGCTTTGGCGGCCTAACAGGTATCCCCTCCTATCCGCTCGACCATCCCGGAGGCCTGCTCGCTCCCCGGCAACTACTGCAAGCTGGCATGCCACCGCGAGCGGAGCATCCTGGCGAGCTCGGCACTGCCATCACGCTTCAAAACACCTCAAGTTAAGGTTTAGCTATCATCAGCCAGAGTATAGCGGCCACCGCCATGAACACTGGAATGCCGAAGGCAAACCACAGCCAGCAGATTCGGTGAGACGAGAGATACAGCACCATCGACCACGATCCATCCTTCCCAGAAGGAGTAACCGACGTGCAGCACAAGCAGCGAGCCTGTTGACGGGCTGTGCAACGACAGCGGTGGTTGTGAAGATACAATCCGCGCCTCGTTGAGATCGTGCCAGGACACCTAATGTCGGCGATTCTACTCATCGAAAGGACCGAATGGCCGTGCGAGGAAAGCCAGCCACAATAGCGGACCTTAAAAGTCCTGTCGCTCCGATGACGGCAACCTTCATTGATGGTGCTCCGCGTTCGGAGCTAAGCCCTCTTCCGCGACCGTAAGCCTCGAACGAATTCCTCCATATAGGGAAGGACTTCAAACAGCAGGACCGCGAATAGAAACGCCGCCACATACGTCCATGGTAATGGCTCTCGCTTCAGGGCGAGTTCGTAACGTGCGGGCCCAGAACCCAGTCCCCAAAGGCTGAGGAATTGCGGCCAGTTTAAGATGATGACGATCACCATCGCCATGAGAGGCATCAGCTCGAGAAAACTATGGACCTGCTGTTCGATGGGCGTGATGTTCCGCTTATGGCTGGCGAATGTTGTATCCCAGAGGGCTGTCAGCTGGTGCGTAACAAAGCCCACGATCATAGCCGCAATAATAAGAGCGTTGATTTCAAAAAAAATCGCCGCCAGCAATGGTATCGCAAGTTCGATCAACATCAACAGATGAAGTAGGGTTTCCTTATAGCCGCTTGTCGTCTCAATCCGAGATGCGCGATGGCAAAGATAATCAGCAAACCCCGCCAATAACCAAAGGGGCAGCACAAAGTACAGCAATACAGTTTCGGCTGCTGCGGAATGAGACATCCGGTTAGCGCTTCTTCTCTGCTTACAGGCTATCTGGAGTGCGGAGGGGAGATGACTTGTCCTCGTTTCGCAACTCCTGCTCCGCCAACCGCCAGAATTCTTCCTCCCTGCCTTCGGGCTTGCCGCTCCGCTCCCATATCTCGTAGGCGCGCTTCTCGATTTCCTTTTCGGTCGGTTGGGTCACCACGTGCCTCCTTCAACTCTGTAGGGATCGTGGGCTGGGTTTCCGCTAATCACGGCCTCTTCGACGGTTAGTCGGCAGCGACACGCTCGGCCGCCGCTATCACAGCAGTCATTTCCACTCGCTAGCGCGATCCCTCCTTCCGGTGATAAACCCGCGAAGTCAGCGAGGTTCCTCCGTTGAAACCTTGCCCTATGAGCGGCAAAAAGTCGCCCTTGGCCGAACGAAATCGCGGTGGTGACCGCCGCCTATGCCAGTTCAGGAAGGAAATTTCAGCTGCCTCCTGAGATGCCGATCTTGGTCTCCCCCAAAAACGCGTTTCACAACCCAGCCAACGATCGGCCCTCATTTTACCGGATATCGAGCCATCTTCTTCCCATAACCTCAGCGTTCGCCTTTGCCATTGCGGTTGGTAAAGCGGGCGTTGCCGAGACCGGTGCCGATCGTCAGCACGCCCCAACGCTTCACGTCTTGCATGAAGGGGACTCAGAAAGTCCCTGCACGACCCCATCGTTGTGCATGATGACCGCGGTGTCGTTCTCCCCGATCTGCGGGATCGCCTGGACGAGACTTGCGGGTACATTGAACTTGCTGCTCTCCCAGTTGCCGGGCAAGTTCTGCGCGCCCTTCTCGATCGAGCCGTCGCTCTTGATAACGCCTGGGCATGCGATGCCGATGAATGGCGCGAGCTTGAATCCCTCGTCTTCCGCCTTCGCGATCAGTTCTTTGAGCATCTTGACAAGGCGCCTCACAGCGTTCTCACGCGACGGCTCGTCGTCGGCATGACGCCATAGCTCGAACTGCCACACGCACGCCTTGGAGAGGTTCGGCGCCTTCTTGCGTCGCGTTTCCACGACGCCGCAGCGGATGTTCGTGCCTCCGATGTCCACGGCAAGGATGGAGTCGTGCGCTTCGAATATCCAGGATGGAGCGAGATATAGCGCGCCGATAAGGCCGGCGTCGTCCGGATGAGAATGGATCGGGAGCATCTCGACCTTATAGTTGTCCGCCTTCAGGAGGATGTCGGCCCGGGCGATGGCGAGTTCGCCGAGGCGGCTGTCCCGAAAACCGCCGCCCACTACGATGCGCTCGGTTTTTTCCCGGGCCTTGGCTTTTAGGAACTGCCGCGTTACGCGGGCGAGCTCCTGTGCAAAGTCCTCGATGGCGCTGTGGACGACAACGGAGGCTTCGGGATCGTCGCCGCCAAGGACGGCGTCGAGCTCCTTTTTGCTGATATCTTCGGAAAGCTCCTTCCCGAAGGGATCTTCGCCAAATTTGCGCAGCGGCTTTCGCCATTTTTCGAGAGTTTCCCGGAAGGCGCCCTTGCTGGCACGGTCCCCCAGGAATTCGTCCTCATCTTTAAGTTCGAGGTTGAAACTGTCGATCTCGACCCACGGGAGGCGAGAGGCGCCGTGTGCGGCTATGCCGGTGGTCTTGGTCGTATCGTCGGCCATTCTAAACCTTGCACAAGCCGCGGGCAGCAACTGGACTGCTTTGCATTCAACCCGCGCCGATAACCGCAGTTCCTCTGGTCTCCCTTGTGCACGATCTTGGGACGAACCGTGCTGCATTTCGCCGGCCCTCAAATGCCCCAATAGGACCTCAAGTGCCTCAACAGGAGTCGCGTCAGCCCGTGTACTGCTGGGAAATCAATATCTGGGCGGGTGACGGTGCCGATATGAATGCCCGGAAGGTAGCTCGGCCATGACGAGATCAAACTTCCTCATTGCGAACTAATGAAGAAAAGATCGCCAGCCCGTCTATCGCGTTCGCGAATTCGTGGAGCCGCTGGGCTCTTTCACGGTCCGCGTCGATCTCATTTTCCGGCGCACGTACCAAGCCGCTACCGCGATAGTCAACCAGGCGAGGGAGGCGCCGACGAAGACGGCGGGGATGTTGCCGCGTGGGATTAGCATCGAGAAACCAACCGCGAAGGCCAGCATGCCCAGCGCGCCGAGCGCAGCGCCAGCGGCATCGACGGCGGCCGCCATTTGCCCGCGGCGCTTGCCGGCGAGACCCGCTTCGCGCTTGCGGCGAATTTCATGCTTCTCAATCAGCGTTGCGCTCGCGCAGAATATGGCTGGAAGGGCAAGAAAAACGCCACCGATGACTGCTCCATAGCGACTGCTGATGAGGCCGGTATAGACGGTCGCAGCGCCGCCAAGCACGAAGCGAATCAGATATTCGTACCAGCGGCCTTCCTTGAGAGATGACGTTGAAAAGCGGATGGGGCTCACGTCTGACCTCCAGCGAAAACCAGCAGCCCGAAAGCGGCGACCAGCCAAATGACGAGTGACAGCAAGGTCGCCGTCACCGCTCGCAGCTTTGCGCGGACAAGCAGATGGCAGGCGACGACACCGTAGATGGCGAGCGCAACAGCTCCCGCAATCATCGCCTGAGCTTGCAAGGCGGCGTAATTGACCCCGTGCTGATACACCGCGATCCCAAGCGTCGCGAGCGCGACCGAGGGTGCTGCTCCGAACAGGCCGGCGAAGCTCTTTGGACGCAGGAGATCTCCCAGCATTGCGAAGGCCGATACGACGGCGCCCCCGAGGACGAAGCGGATGACGTACTCGGTCATTTCGCTTTCTTCCAGAGCTTCGAGAGCGGCCCGCCGGCCCCATAGACCGGATCCTTACGCGGCACCGAAACTTTCGGAATGGCTTTCAGCGCCCGCTGACGGTCTTCGACGCTCGTGCACTCGTCGTATGTACCGGTCGGCGGGTATGCCCCGATGACGAGGAACTCATCGCCCGCGGAAAGGCACTGATGGCCTGTGCCGGCGGGAAGAACCGCGATGTCCCCAGCCTTCAGGGTGAAGATCTTCCCTTTGTTGCCGCCGAACCGAACGCGGCCCTTGCCGCGCGCGATGCCGAGCACCTCATGGATCCTGGAGTGATAATGCACGTAATCGTAGATGCCATCCCGCCAGCTATCTCCCCATCCGTTCGCTTCAAATAGGTCCTCGATCACGGCTGCGGCGTCCAGGCCCTCGTCGAAAGCGACCGCGTTTCGATACAGTATAAGCGGCCATCGCGGGTGATTTGGAATGAGACCGTCGTCCTTAAAGCGAACCGTAACAGGCTTTCGCGCTCGCGCGAGATCCACAGCCTTCCGCTTGCCGGGGCGCTTCAGACCGGTTGCGCGCTCCATGTATCCCTTCAGGTCTTCAAGAGTCGGCATGATCATCCTCCTTTGAAATTCCGTTCGAGTAGCCGGTCCAAAGCCGGAGGACCCGTTCGAGAATCGCCCCGAGTGCGAAGCCGGCAACGACATCGCTCGCCCAATGCGCCAGGATCGCAATGCGAGTGAGCGACAGCCCGACCGCAATCGCGCGGATCGCCCGCCGGGGACCAGCCGGCAACCCGCTGGCCGCCGGTGCCAGTCCATGTGCAGCGCGTGGCCTGAGGGAAACGCATCTTTTCGTTTGCCGGAAAGCGGGACGCCATGCATATGCCCAATCACCGTCGGACGATCCGGCCGAGTTTGGTCGAATACGAGTTTTAAATCATGGGGCAGCAGCGACGCAGTGACCGTCACTGGCAGAGCATGGTTTCCTGCGCGCCGCAGCGGCACCCCACAACCGCGCGAGGCAAGCCGGCCGACGGCTGTCAGGACCAGAAGAAGCTTCTCATCTGCGCCCCAGGTCTGGGCGCGGGCCACCTGCTCCGGGGCCGGCGCAGTGCTGCGGGCGATTGAATGTGCCACCGCGACATCCGCTCTGGTCGGTCTAACATTCACCGGAAAGCTTGGACTGCGGCCAAGGCGCCTTGCTGACAAGCTAGCGATCTTGAACATGTCTCAACGATCGGAAAGGTAAGTACCTCCCCAACGCTCAACGTGCCGTCGAGGTCCTCCCCCGGCTTTCCAAACAAGGAAAGTCGGCGGTTCGGCGTCCGGGCAGGAATCCTCCGTCCGATAGGAACAAACGATCCTGGCTTCCGTTCGGGATGATCTCCCCTCTCATTGCAAGGCCTTTCGATGTACCACCATGTCAAGAAGCTGATGTTCACTGTCCGCGTCGATGAACCAGACCCTCGTTTTGGCAACATGCTTCTTGAACAGTTCGGTGGTGCCAACGGCGAACTCGCTGCCGCGATGCAATATTCAATACAGGGGCTCAACTGCGAGGATCCGGATCGCAAGGACCTGCTGATGGATATTGGCACCGAGGAACTGAGTCACCTCGAAGTCGTGGGGACACTCGCCCGGATGCACCTCAAGCCGGCGAAGTTCGATCGCCAGGCCGCCGAAGCCGATCCCCTGATTGCGATTGCTGGTGGCGGCGGCGTGAACCTGTTCAATTCCCAGGGCAATGCGTGGACGGCCGACTACCTGAAGATAACGGGCGAGCTCGACGTCGATCTGCGCAGCAACATCGCCGCCGAAGCGCGGGCCAAGATCGTCTATGAACGCCTAATCAATTTCTGCGACGACGCCGGTACCAAGGACGCGCTGCAGTTCCTGATGACTCGGGAAATCACACACATGAGAGCGTTCGCGCTGGCGCTCGAGAGCATGGCCAAGCCCGCTTTCAGCATCGGCCGCATCGCCCCGACACCGGGACTGGTCGACCAGTTCTTCAACGACTCCACCGGGGCCGGCGACCACGGCGAGATCGACGCCCGCGGTCCGTGGAACGAGGGCAATGGCTGGGTCTTCACGGAATCGCCAGCGATCCAGGCTGACCCCGGCACGTCCGCCGCGATCGTCGCGGAAAGTTCGCCGCCAGAAGACCAAGCCGGGCTTGGCGACTTGTTGATCGATGAGCTCCGCGACATCCTGCATGCCGAAAAGCAACTCACCAAGACGCTTCCGAAGATGGCCGAGGCAGCTCGCTTCGATCAGTTGCGAGAGCTGTTTGAGCAACATCTCGTCGAGACCGAAAACCAGGTGGAGCGCATCAATGAATGCTTCGAGTTGCTCGGCAAGACCGTCCGAGCGAAGCCTTGCAAGGGCATGATGGGGCTTATCGAGGAAGGCCAGGAAATCATGGCTGAAGGAGAGGAAAAGGAAGACGCGGCCGCGGACCTCGCCTTAATCGGAGCTGCACAGCGTGTGGAGCACTATGAAATCTCGGCTTACACCACGGCGAAGAATCTCGCCCAGCAGCTACGCCACAGTGCAGTCGTCGCGCTGTTGTCGAAGTCACTTGCGGAGGAGGAGAATTCTGATCAGTTGCTAAACCAAGTCGCTCGATCTCTGATGTCGGTAGCCAAAATGCCAGCCGCGATCGAACAGGCCGAATAACGCCGGCTGGCGGGGCCGCAAGTGCTCAGGGCCCGAAGGACCGCAAGACCAGCAGTTCCTGTCAGATACCGGAATGAGAGCGCTGCGCCAATACCTCGGTCATCTTTTGGGTATTCAGTATCCCAATATGATGGCACTTCGCCGGATTTTCGGCCAACATATGAATTGGATCCAGGATGAAAGAGGCCGCCAACTGAGGCGGCCTCTACGACATCCGCAGCCAAATCAACGCGAACTCTCAGGCCAGCAGCTAAAGCCACGTTGACGTAGGTCAAGCTAGGTGGACGGCTGGAGTCCGGGAGGGGAGCCACTCGCTCATGTGAGCGCCAGTCTCAGCCTGTCGGGCCTTCTTCAACAGCTCTTCTTTCTCGATACCTGGTGGAAGCCCGCTGGCTTCGTCGCGCAGGCTCTTGGCCTCTTCTGTCAACCGCACTTCTAGAGAATGCTCTTGTTTGAAACGACGCCGCTTTTGCATGCGTTGCTCCACTGCCATTAGCGATGCTCTGTTAATTTTGGACAGAAGGCGCGTTCCTCTCGGAAATTGTTCACCAATTATCGCTAGTTCGAGGCCTCCGAGTCGGGCTGCCCTGTGCCCTCGGCTTTGCTTCTAGCTTCGAACGCCTCTTGCTCCGACTGCGGGCGTCTCCGGAGTAGGCCTAGCCAGCCCTGCGCCACACGGAGACGATCATCGTCCGAGATCGCTTTGTCAGCTTGCCGCGCGCTGACTGGCGGCAGCGCCGGTTCATTCGCTGCTCGGTCCGGCAACATGTCGCGGCTCGAGCAAGCTCAGCGCGGTGTCGATCTTCGCGAGCAGCTTCTCGATTTCGTCACGCTCTTCCGGAGCAGGATCGCCCAGCGCATTTAGCCGCTCGACAGTATCCAGATCGCTGATCGACAACGCCAGGCGTCGGCATCCCTGCGCCTCCGCGAGCCAAACTCGTCTTCCAACCGGCGGGTTGCAAAAAAGCGCTCAACCGCCCTTCAGCGCGTCCTTGACTTGCGTCGCAGGCCAGCTGTCGCCCACGGGCCTCGCGCGCACCTTTGCGCCACTACCGACCAGGACATGAGACGCAACTTCGTCGTCTGCATCGAGAACCATCAGGTCCGTCTCGGGCTCCCAGTTCAGCGTCAAGTCGAGATCGCCCGGAAAGATCTGCCATCTCGAGCCGTCATCGAGCTCGACGATGTGGCTTTGCAAGTGCGCGCGTATCTTCATGATTCAAACGGCATGCGGCTGCTGTGGGGGGCGTTCGACGGACGTGGAGCGTCGCAGCCGGCCATCCTCGCCATGGCCGCACTTGGCGCATCTCAGCCGAACGTCCTGATGGGAATAGGGGGCGTCCGGGCCCGCCGCCATAGGCCAAGCGCCGCAGTTGGGGCACTTCACCAAAAGGGTATCGGTTTCGATCATCGGCGGCTCCGTAGCTGCGCCCCATTCGAGGGTCAACGTACGGCGGTTGGCGTGGTTGCCTGGCTTCGTCCGCTGCCCGTCCGAAAAGGGCGCCGGCCCGGCAGAAAAGCGACTCGCCTGACATGACCGGACGGGCCGCTTCGTGATCATCGTAGTTTGATCAGTGTATGTGAATCAGCCAATAGCCGGCGCCGCCGATCACGGTGACGGCGGGAACGGCCCACAACAGAAATACAGGCATCGTTCATCCTCCTTGTCCTTCCGACCGGCCCGAACCATGGCCGACGGATCATCACTGTTCGGTGCAGACCTTGGTGGTCTTCACGGCGGATTCGGCTTCCGTCTTGGTCTTATAGACGCCGTCGCCAACGACCGTCGTGGTGGTAGTTGTCGGCTTTGTGTCGACGACCGTGCATTTCTTAGTCGCGGCATCGCGCACGATGTAGAATTCGGCGGCGCTCGCAGCCTGCGCACCGAGCACAAAAGCGGCAAGGGCGCCGCAGACGATCAGCTTATTCATCTCACTCTCCTCCATTTCTGGCCCCACTCACGAACGGCAGCGTCAAGGCAAAGTTCCGATTGCTCCCGGGGTTGCCGTTTTCAGCCGGCTCGCCTCTCGCGCTGCCGCAAAAATCACGGGCTTGGAAAATCACCTGGGCGGAACCGGCCAACGGGCGCGCCCTCTTGAGTTTGCTATTCGACCGTGTCCCAATGTGCCCCTGTCTTGCGGACTCCTCGCTATGCGGTTCGATTGAACATGGTCGTTAGATGCCTGACGCTGACGGTCCTTGTTGCGGGGCTTCTCGCCGGCACCCACGCTTTCGCGCAGGAAGACAAGAAGACCGACGAAGACAAGCCTGCCGATCCGGACACCGGCGAGAGCACCATCGAGGAGAAGACGCTTGGACTTCTGCCGAACCCGTTTCAAAAATACGGGATCAAATTCGCCGCGACCTACATCGGCGAGACGCTCGGAAATTTCTCCGGCGGGCTGAAGCAGGGAGCGATCTATGAAGGCCGGCTGAACCTTGCCGTCGATGTCGACCTGCAGAAGCTCGCCGGCATCGACAAGCTTACCTTCCACGCCAATATGTTCCAGATTCACGGTGCGGGACTGTCGCGCAACTATCTCGACAATCTCTTCGTCGTCAGCGGCATCGAGGCATTGCCGTCGACGCGACTTTACGAAGCCTACTTCGAGAAGCAGTGGGGTAACAAAAAGGTCTCCCTGAAGTTCGGGCAGCTCGCCGCCGATAGCGAGTTCTTCAACACGAAATATACAGATGTCTTCACCAACGCATCGATGGGGTGGCCGGCAATCACATCTCTCGACCTGCCCAGCGGCGGTCCGTCGCCGCCGTTGGCGGCAATGGGCACCCGGCTGCTGGTCAACATCACGGATCAGCTATCCATTCTTGGCGGCGTCTTCGACGGCAACCAGGCGGGTCCGGGCCCAGGCGATCCACAACAACGCAACCGATATGGCGTCAACTTCCGGATTAACGATCCGCCCCTTCTGCTGGGCCAAATCCAGTACTCCTGGAACAACACGAAGGGCGATCCCAATCTGACGGGCCAGATCAAGTTCGGCGGGTGGCGTCACCTCGGGCCATTCTCCGATCTTCAACTCGCCAGCAACGGCGTTTCGCTTGCGGCGCCGGCCAGCAGCGGCACTCCCCTGATGTTGACAGGCGATGTCGGCGGATGGGCAGTCTTCGAGCAGCAGATTTATCGCGTGCCCAAAAGCGATGATCGGGGAATCGGCGTTTTCGCTCGCATCTCCGGCGCTCCCGCGGACCGCAATCTGATTGATCTCTACGCTGACGCCGGACTCGAGTTCATCGGCCTCAGCGACAAACGACCAGACGACAAATTCGGCATCGCTGCTGGCTACGCCCACGTCTCGAGGCGGGCTCAGGCACTGGACGTCGACTATCGCGTACTCTTTGGTCCGACATGGCCGGTGCGCAGCTTCGAAGGACTGTTGACGGCGGTGTATCAATATCAGTTACGGGACGGCTGGACCCTGCAGCCAAATTTCCAATACATCATTCATCCCGGGGGCGGAGCAACGGACCCGGCGGGGCCGATCCCGGGCCGAGCGCTCAAGAACGCAACAGTCTTCGGCCTGCGCACGACTTTGAAATTCTAGGAGGCAGATTCCGCCGTTAATCGACGAAAATAGCTAGACGATCATACGGCTCCAAAGGGCGTAACGCACGAGAGCGTGGATGCGATCGACGCGGTTCGCATCGTTGGCAATATTGGCGCCCACATGGAAAAGGACGTGAATCTAATCGTCGACATCGAGCCCGGCGAGGCTCAGATGTTGTGACTTGATCGAGATGCTTTTTGATGAAAAGCATAAGCGAGAAATGCGGCTGGCGGAAATCAAAGCGCTCAGCGCTAACAAGGCGAATGAACTGGCCGCGGCAAAGGCGGCGGCTCCAAATGCGGCTAATCCGGAGGCCACCTAAGTCGCGTAAAGCTCCAATCCGATTTACTTCACGCCGGAATCGCGCTTGTTTCGCTTATAAAGCTCCTGGTCAACGGCGCTAGCTTGGAACAACGCGGGTGCAGCACCCATGCTCAGGCTGAAGCCGGGTGCGTGAGGGATGAGCGGAAACGCATGTGCGAGAGCGTCTGTGCAACCCGCTTGGGTGAACTCGCAGCTTATTGTCGCTGGCGGCGGATGTCCCCCAGTGACCAGACATGATGATTGCGACTTCTTGAAGTAGTGCGTTCGCTGCCCGTTCATTGTGGCGGCGCCGGTACCGCATGGCTTGTAGAACGTTCCAACCTGCGTCTGAAGCTGTCGCTCCGCGTAGTAGTCAACTTCATAGTCTCGGCTCGCGCCTGCCTTTGCTTGTGTCCCGACTACGATTCCGACCATTGCGATACCGAGGAAAAAGAATCTCATGAACGATCTCCCAATACACGAGCCACTTGACGCATTCGGTTGTGTTCAACAACTCACTCTATCGCGTCGGGAGCGTTCTGTCGCTGTATTTCACGGGTCGGCCTCGCGCGGGATAAGTCAGTGATCCATTTGGATCACGACGGACGGGCCTTCGATGCCCATAATGTCTGGACTGCTGGATTCGTCCACTCTGAACAATTTTTGCTCTTTGGGCTTGGCTTGGCCACTTCGTTCAATCATCGCCATCGGCAATTTCTGGAGCACCTTCGGGGCGGTGAATGGGTCCCCGCTGTCGATCTGCCAGATCAGGCAAAGTTGAAGCTGACCTTACTTCGCCATCAGTGGATTGAGATTCGAGAAGCTGACGGAAAGGTCAGCTATCGCATTACTGCTGGCGGGCTTGCGGAGATGAGCAAGCCTACCAGGGTTCGCTAAACAAGCCCCCGCTCGGCTGCCATGCGCCGCGCCCCAACCTCCAGATAGAGTCGCGCCGCCCTGAATGCCGATTCTCGGTCCGGTCCATCCGGCAACTGCTGGAAGCGCGCCCTGCGCCATTCTTCAGCCAGGCAAAGACCCGTTCGGGTGATGGCCTAGAGAAGTAGCCCCAGCGCGGGGGCGTCGCTGGAGCTCGGCTCCGTCGTTGTCGGAATGCCGCGGGGGGCAGTGCGCGCGCTGATCGTGGCGCCGCCGCGCACCGGCAAAACGGTGTTGATGCAGAACATCGCGCACTCCATCACCGCCAATCAACGCTGATTGGGAAACAGCGGCGTGAGGTTGTCGAAATTGACCTTGTGCTTCGACTTGTCCGGAGGCAAGCGGTTGCGCGACGGCCTGGTGGTCGCGATCGCCGGTCCGCCGAATGTCGGCAAATCAACCCTGATCAATCAGCTCGCCAAGCGCGAGGTCGCGATCGTCTCGCCGCATGCCGGCACGACCCGCGATGTGATCGAGGTGCAGCTCCGCCGATGACCCAACCGCCGAATGAGGACCTGTTCCTGTGCTCCCCAAACAGGCCGCCCGCATTTCAAAAAGCGGGGCCACTAGGAACGCGCCTCCGAATTTCGCTTTGAAATGTTAGGAAATGAATGGGCGCGCTCAATGCCTCGGTATTACTTCGATTTAAAGGATGGCAACGGAACAACCCCTGACGAGGAAGGCCTCGATCTTCGGGATCTGGACGCGGCACAGGACGAGGCTGCGCGATCTTTAGGCGGCATGGCCCGTGATGCCGTAGCGACCCTCAGCGGTAGCGGCGCTGAGCAAATGGAGATCGAGGTCCGGGACGACGCCGGCCCCGTTATGACGGTCCGCTTTTCCTTCGCGATCAGCCGCAACAAAGTGAGCTAACCTCAAACTGCAAAAACGGCCCAGCGCCCGGGAAGAGCACTGAGGCCGAGGGGGCGTCCCACTCCTCATCAAAGCGAGACTAGAACCGCGCCTGTGGCCCCCTGTTCCAAAAAAAAGGCCCCAGCGAGGGGACTGGCTGGGGCCTAGACTGATTGCCGAACCGCTGTCCGCCAGGATGCAGCGGTCGTCATTTTAGGGCTGTAAAAATAGGAAATGAAAATCACCTGCCCCATGCCATCGAGGATCTTGGCAAAGTAGCGTTCCCGAAATAACCGAAGTGAATCTTGCGCCCGGCGGAGCGCACTTTCTGCATCAATTTGTTACAGCGAGATTTCCTACCTTTCTCGCAGGGGCGAACACGCATCTGATGGTTCAGTCAAGCGCGGGAACTTAGTTCCCTTTCCCGCGTTGCTTGAGCATCATCGGCCAAGGCCTTTTCTGTGGGCGCTGGTGACTGAGAGACACTCTCGTGCTCCCGCCAGCGAAGGGGAGGGAGTGTCTGATGCCGCATGTCAAGCTAATCGCGCGTTTGCTGTCCGTCGTTGAGCTGTCCGAGCAAGACAAGGTTCGGCTCCAGCAGATGCCTCACATCATCAAAACATCTAGAGACGGCGACCGCGTCGCACAGCAAGGCGACGTGCCCGTGCATTGTGCCGTCGTGATGACTGGAATGCTGTCGCGTCGAAGGGTTGTTTCCGAACGCAATCAAATATCGTCCATCTACGTACCGGGGGACGTACCTGATCTCCATACGCTGCATCTGCCCGTTTTGGATCACGATCTCTGCAGCGAGGGGACCTCGACTGTGGCCTTCATATCCCATTCGCATCTCCGGCGGATGTTGAAGGAATCTCCGGGGCTGACAAACGCATTTTGGCGAGAGACCCTTATCCATGCAGCGATCTACCGAGAATGGGTCGAAAACCTGGGCTCAAGGGCGGCGCTGCCAAGAGTCGCGCATCTGTTCTGCGAGCTTGCCACCCGTTTTGAGATGGTGGGTTTGCTCGACAACGACACTTTCCGTCTTCCTTTAACGCAGCAAGACCTTGCGGATGCCTGTGGCCTCTCAACCGTCCATGTCAATCGCACAGTTCAGGAACTGAGAAAGATGGGATTGCTCGATTGGCGCGGACAAATCGCCTACGTGCTTCGGCGCGAGGAGCTCGAAACGGTGGCCGAGTTCAGCGCCGATTATCTCCATGCGCTAAAAGTCCCAAGTCCGGGCGCGATCATATTGGCAGCCGAGTGAACCGGCCTAGGCAGCGCCGGCCCGAACCATATCAGGCAGGGGAAGATCAAGAACCGGACGCACCCGGCAATGTCGCAGGAGTCGTGAGTGACCAAAGACGCATTTGATCAATGGTGGGAGTGGGCCACGAAGCCACGTAATTCAAACTTGGAGATCAACGTTAGCATCTGGCGCCCTGTCTCGATGCTCTCCCCCGAAGATCGGCTCGACCGCCACAAAGTTAATGAAGCTGTGGCGAGGCACAAAGAAGAGCCCGACGCCGATTAGGCGCCAGCTTATGTTCACTATTGAGCAAAATCGCTCCAGCGCCGTTGATGAGTTATCACCGGCCAAGGCTCTGCCCGTAGGCGTCGGTGGCTGAGAGACCGAGAGCGCTCCCGCCTGCAAAGCCAAGGAGCACAGCCATGCCAATCCAACCTGTTCATCGGGTTCACGATGAAGACGCCCAAATATCCAAGCAGACCGCATTCGTCCGCGAACTCATTGCAAAGGCGGCTGAACTATTAAAAACCACCTCCGCCTGACACCTTCCTCGGCCGCAAAACGCACGATCCTTTCCCGCAAGAGGAGAGCCAGCACGGGAACCCGCAATCCTAACCTGCGTTTTCCCGGCAGTGTTTTGGCGGAGAGCCCGATGGCGTCGCCAATACCGCCTACAGACAAAAAGTATCTGTGCCCGATTTGTCGCGAGCTGGCGTTGATCCTTTCGGCAGCAACGCTTGCCTTCGCGTCCCGGACGATATCCGATCTCAGCTGCCCTAATGGGCACAGCATCAGAATCACACCCGGGGGCAAGGTCGTAACTTCCTCAACATCTCGGCGTGAACGAAAGGGCGCTGGGAAAGTCTAGGGAGGGAAACAGGCGTGAAGGCATCAGGCCGAGTACCGCCTGTCCAGAAGATCAGGCGGATTCGTTCGCCACTCGCGCCACTCCTGAACGCGATGGCGATGGTGAGAACCGAGAGAACGATCATGAAGGCTGGAACTCCATCACATCCTGGCTTTGATGAAGTCGGCGAGATGGTTAGCGGCTCGCGCCAATGAAGCGGATGCTTCCTTCAGTTCATCCTGAGCCTTCTTCAACCGCTCTTCCTGCTGGGTGAAATCTTTGTCCCCGCGCCCGTCGCCGGCGAAGATGCGTCGAAACTGATTGATGATCTGGTTCATCGCTTTGCCCGTATCTCTGAGGTCAGGGCTTCCAACGCGGTACGCGTGCTGTGAATGGCTTCGGCGAGGCGATCGGCAGCCAACACGCGCTTGTCATAGCTTTCGGTCAGCTGGTTTTCGAGCAGCTGGATTCGGATATCCTTCTTCGCTTCGCGTTGCTCGGACTTGTAAAGCGAGTACACAAGAATGACGCAGATCAGGCCCGCAGGGCCGAGTTTCAATAGCTCCTGGGCCAAGTCCACTTCGCATTGCCCTACCGCTTAAGTCGCGCGACATTTTCGCCGCCAGCTTTGGCGATGAACAGCTAGCCAAAGATGGCTCCCATCCATTGATCCAGTGGGGAGGGAAGCGCCGCAATCGTCCACGACTGTGGAAAGGCGCATGCCTTGCACCAAAGGACTGAATAGACGCATACAGCAGCAAACCAGAAGCCTGCTGGCACGATGAACAGTAGTGGCAACCACCATCCGCGACCGGTTAAAATAGCGACTTGAGACGAGAGGTAGGACTTCGCGAGATCGGCCTTGACCTGCTCTCGGGTCGTCTCATTGTTAATCGCGTTGTCCACGGTACTGAAGATGCGGTCAAGCGGCCCCTTCAAGAACCATCCAATGACGGTCTCCAACATCGATCAGGCCTTCCCAACCGATCGAAGCCGAGCCGCGATAGTGATGGCTGAGATCCCCATCAACACGTAAGCGAGGTACTGCGGGTTGTCCTCCAGCGCCTCCATCACTTGGGCCTTCAGATCAGGATCGCCAAGCGCTGCGGCAATTGGATGCGTATTTCGCAAAAACGGGACAGCGGTTTCGCTAACTGACGGACAGCAGTTTCGCTAAATCGCGGACAGCGTGGCGGCGCTGGCTTTTGGTTGCCTGGTTGTTGAAGTCAGTTGATATTCGTTTCGCTGTTTTCGACGTCGGTCAAGGGGCGCGCGGCTTTTTTCCTTCGCATGCTGTCGCCTTCGAGGGCGATACGGTGGGAGTTGTGGATGATCCGGTCGAGGATAGCATCTGCGATGGTTGGCTCGCCGATCATGTCGTGCCATTGGGCAACGGGCAGCTGAGCGGTAATCAAGGTCGATTTGCGCCTGTAGCGCTCTTCGAAGATTTCGAGGAGATCAAGGCGCTGCTGGTCATTGAGGGTGTGGGTGCCCCAATCGTCGAGGATGAGCAACTGGACACGTGCAAGCTTATCGATGAGGCGCGGGAAGCGACCATCGAGACGGGCCATGGCGAGGTCTTCGAACAAGCGCGGCATACGCAAATAAAGGACGGAATGATCGAGCCTGGCCGCCTGGCGTCCGAAGGCACATGCCAACCAGGTTTTGCCAGTCCCGGTCAGGCCGGTGATGATGAAGTTCTCATGGGCTTTCAGCCAGGCGCCTTGCGCCAGCTGCAGGGTGTTGCGCCGGTCAAGGCCGCGGCGGGAAGCGAAGTCGACGTCTTCGATACAGGCGTCGACGAAGCGCAGCTTGGCTGCGGCCAGCCGATTGGTCAGGCGCCGGTCGGCACGCATGGCGGCTTCGCGATCGAGCATCAGGCCGAGCCACTCATCCCGGCTGAGATCGGCGGCATTGTCCTGTTCGGCTAGTTGCCGGTAAGCGGCCGCCATTCCGGCAAGGCCGAGCGCCTGCATCTGCTCGAGGGTCGGGTGGGTCAGCATCGCGATGTTCCTTTCCTTCATTGATAATAGCCCCCACCACGGATGTTGGCGTGCGAGGGGGTGGCTTTGACGGGTGCGGCAGCAGGGCTCGCGCGGTCGAGCCCGGATTTGAGGATCGCGCTCACCGAGGAGTAGCTGATCGCGTTGATGACGAGTGCCCGCTCGCAGGCCGCTTCGAGCCGATCGCGCTCGTAGCGCCGTGCCAGGGCGATGATCCCCATGGCGGAGCGATAACCCTGCTCGGGATGCGGGCGCTCACGCATCATCCGCTCGACCAGAGTGGCGGTGTTGACGCCGATCCGCGCTGCCATCTTGATCAAGCTCGCCGGCGTCATATTGGCATAACGCTGATGGGCCTTGGGCATGTGCTCGTTCACGGTGACATGGCCGCCGCGCTGAGAGCGGCGCACATGGCTGGCGACACGCGTGTGATCCTGGAAGATCTCGACGGCTCGATAGGTGAGCCGGACGTCCACCCGACGGCCGATCAGCCGGTGCGGCACCGAGTAAAAGGTCTTGTCGACTTCGACGTGATAATCGGGGTGGACCTTCGCCGTTTTCCACTCGGCGTATTCGAACGGCTCGCCCGGCAGCGGCGTCAACGCAGCGCGCTCGATCTCCTCGAACAGCTGCCGGCGGGATTTGCCGATATGGCGCATCGGCCGATGGTTCAGCTCCTCCAGCAGACCGCCGATCGCAGTATTGAGATCGGTCAGGTTGAAGAACCGCCGATGGCGCAGCCGTGCCAGAATCCAGCGCTCAACAATCAGCACCGCGCCTTCAACCTTGCCCTTGTCGCGCGGCTTGCGGCTGCGGGTCGGCAAAATCGTCGTGTCGTAGTGCTCGGCCATGGCGGCAAAGGTTTGGTTGAGCGTCGGCTCGAACCACAACGCCTTGACGACCCCGGCCTTCAGATTGTCGCAGACGATCGCCTTGGGAACTCCGCCGAAGTACGACAAGGCTCGGGTCTGGCCTTCGATCCAATCTGGTAGTCGCTGACCGAAGCTCCCCATAGCGAAGGTCAGCGACGAGGCCCCGAGCACCGCGACAAATATCTGCGCCTGACGGATCTCGCCGGTTTGCGGATCGATCACCTCCACCGTCGGACCGGCATAGTCGGTCTGCATCACTGCACCCGCCGCGTGGCGATGACGGAAGGTCGGGTTCGCCCGGCGCCGATAGGCGTCAAACTTCTCGCAGAACCACGTGTAACCATAGCCGTCGGGATGCGCCGTCCGGTATTCCTGCCACAGCAGCGTCAGCGTCACGCCCTTGCGCTTGAGCTCCTGCGCCACCCGTGGCCACTCAGGCTCGCTCAAGTCCTGCGGGGGGCGCCCGACCCGCCGGAACAAGGCTCGCTGCAAGGCCGCCTCGCTCTCGTAAATCGGCGGCAGCGGCCAGCTCAAACCCGCTTCACGCGCTCGCAGCAGGTAGGTGGCAACCGAACTCTTGCTGATCTGCAGCCGTTCCGAGATCTCCCGAACCGACAGGTCCTGCTCGTACGTCAGCCTCAGGATCGATCGTAGGTCCTTCACAGTGGTTCGTTTCGCTTGCTTCCGTCTCGGCATTGCCCCTCTCAAACTCAGCTTGAGAGAGAACATTGCCTGAACGGCGCTCCCGAAAACCAACCTCCCGCAACTGTCCGCGATTTAGCGGAATCCCTGTCCCGGAATTACTGAAATCGCTGTCCGCGAATTACCGAAATTGCTGTCCGGAAATTGCCGAAACACGCAATTGGATCAAGCCACTGAAATACGGTCCCGATGCCGGTCAGGAACAAGCCCCATAGCACCGCGACCGAACGCCCCGTGAGCGCCCATCCGGCTGTGGCTCCGCGCTTACAAGTCTACTGCCTAGACCTTGCCCCAGAACGTGTTGGCTTCAGCGTAGAAGCTCTTGAGCGCCGGGATCGCATGGAGCACCGGGCCAGGAACATGAAATAGACTTGGAAGCACCAGATCGCCATCGCATCGTCGACACCGATATCCCACGCCGTGTTCACGGGCAGATCGCGATTCACCGCGACATCGAGGATCCGGCCGCCCTGCTCTGCCTCTCGGAGCTGCTTGCCCCAATAGGAGCCCGAGAACCGCAGCCTCGAAGGACAGAAATATTCCTGCTCGATCAGCGCATCGCCGGCCTCGTCGCTGTAGATACCGTGATACTCCCTGCGCTGGATCTCAACGGCTTCACGCGAGATCGTGCCCGTGTTGTCGACAGTCAGAACCTGCGCGAACCAGTCAGAGCTCTCGCGCGCCACGTCCAGCATCGACTTGGCGTGGTTGGATCGGGGCGAGATACGCATACGCTGCTGGGTTCGCAAGCGCCCATTCGGAGAATGTCACACCGGCTGGAGGAGACCCGACGTCGAGTTATAGCTATCCGAGCCGACGACCTGCCAGGTCGCCCCGTTCTTGAACCGAATGAAAAGATCGCTTTGCGCCCCTGCGGGCCGCTCGAATGCCGACGAGGCCGCCCAGTGCAGGCAAACGTCATCCTTGCCGGCTCGACGACGCCAAATCCCGATCGCGCGCCGACACCCGGCCTCAAGCGCACTCCAGAGCGGCGTAGTAATCCCGCGGCTCCCACCTATTCGGTAGGAGGATTTCCGCCATCGGAAAACTTGCGGATCTACAGAACGTATCATATTATGATACAAACCTCTTGCGAGACGTATCACCGCATGATACACTCCGATCATGATCAAGAGCTTCAAGGACGAGTTGACCGAAGCAGCCTTCAACGGCAAAGCCAAGAAAGGCTTTCCGCGCCGATCTGCTCAAGGTAGCTCGCCGTAAGCTCCAGTATCTGAACGCAGCTGTGAACCTAGACGACCTTTTGGCCCCTCCCGGCAATCACCTTGAAGCCCTGAAAGGCGACCGCAAGGGGCAATATTCCATCCGCGTGAACAATAAGTTCCGCATTTGCTTCACATGGACCGCTGAAGGTCCAATGGAGGTCGAGTTCGTTGACTACCACTAGCCAGACCAAGGAGGGTCATATGGCAAAGAAACTGCCCCCAATGCACCCCGGTGAGGTGCTACGCGAGGAATTTCTCATCCCGCTCGACATTTCGGCCGGTGCGCTCGCCAAGGTTTGCGGCGTTCCCCGTACCAGGATTGAGCGTATTGCGAACGAGGAGACCTCGATTACCGCGGACACTGCTCTTCGCCTGTCCAAGGCGCTGAAAACCTCTGCTCAGCTTTGGCTGAACCTGCAGAATGCCTATGACGTGCAGATAGCCGAACAAGAACTTGGCAGCGACCTGGAAAAGATCAAACCGATCGACGCGAAAGCTGCGTGAAATCGGGATAGGGGGGAGCCTCGCAGCCCCTCCCACCGGGTCACCGGAGGCGGTCGCCCGCCCCCGGTTCCCACAGAACGTGGCGTGCGGATTTCCCGCACCGACGCTCTTCGACAGTTGGTTCACAGCACTGCAAGCGCTTGCAGCTCCCGATAAGGGAGGCGCAGCTTAGGCTTCAGCAACGGTGTCCGTTCTTTGATTTGGTTGAAGGCGTCCCAAGTGAGGCGTCGGCCTGCCCAGCTGCGGCTGCGCAGCATTCCGCGCCAGTAACGCTCCACGGCCCGATAGACTTTTACGAGGCTCCGGAGATTTCCGGCGACGCCGTAATAGCCATAGTGGCCGCGCAGGACGAGGTTGATTTCATCGGCCTGGTCACTGATTTGTAATGCCGTATTTGCCGCATCAGCTCCTGCAGAGACATAAGGCTGCGCTTTAGCCGAGATTTCTCGGTGCGCATCCCAACCTTGAAGTTGCCTTTTTGGTTTCGCGTGCAATAGAGCGTCAGCCCCAGAAAGTAGATTGTTTCCGGGCGGTTTCTGCCGCGTTTGCCCGCATGTCTTTGCGCGAACCGACCAAATTCGACCAACTTGGTCTTGGTCGGCTCTAGAGTGAGGCCGAACTTCCCCAACCGAAGACGGTAGGCCTCCTGTACGCGGGTGGCGTCCGATCGATATTGGAAGCAGATCACAAAGTCGTCGATATAGCGCACCAGTCGGGCTTCGCCCCGCAACCGACCCTTCACCACGCGTTCGAACCAGAGGTCGAGAACGTAATGAAGGTAGAGGTTGCTCAAAAGCACACTGATCGATCCGCCTTGTGGCGTTCCTTGTTCGCTCGGGTGCACCGCTCCGTCTTCCAGGATGCCCGCTTTCAACCAGCGCCGGATCAAGCTGATCAGGCGCGGATCACCGACTCGATGTTCGACAAACCGGAGGACCCGATCATGATCGAGACTCCCGAAGAAGTTCTTCAAATCCGCCTCCAACACCCAGCTGATCATGCCGCCGGCGATCACCTCATTGAGGGTCGCCAAGGCATGATGGGCGCTGAGCTTCGGCCTGCCGCCGAACGAGCAGGGTAAGAAGTCCTGCTCGTAAATAGCGGCCAGCACCTCAGCCGTGCTGCGCTGGAGCGCCCGGTCGGCGACAGTTGGAACCCCGAGGGGACGCTTCTCCGTCTTACCGGGCTTGGGGATATAGACCCGCCGAATGTTCGGCGCCCGATATCCCTGGCGATGGATGGATTGGAGCATTGGCCCTATCCAGTCCTCGAAGCTCTCCTTCGCCGCCTCCACCGTCTGTCCGTCCACCCCGGCGGCGGAGCGCTTCGGAATCTGTAATAGATTCTTTTGCACTCGGTCGCGCGTGATGTGATGGGCCAACGAGGTGAAGCGAAGATTTGTCTCGCGCCGAGCTTTCACTGCTATTTGTTCAAGTTTCGTTTCCATGGTCAGCTGATCTTCTCTTTGCATAGAAGGCCGTAACTCCCGTTGAATGGAGCCCATGTCGCCCAAGAACAATTCAACTACCGCTGACCGCTTCCCCATGTGGCCGGCTCTCCCGTCCTCGGAGTACTATCGGTCAGTCTGACTTCCACCCGGTCGTCAGACCCTTCTCACCTCAGCGGCTTGGCAGGTCTTACAAGCTTGCGCTTGAACCGGATGGATCTCCCTTGTTCACGCTGCTTCCTTTGATTGCATGCTGGCGGTACGAACCCCGGGAGCACCTCTGACCGCTCGCGTTGTCGCGGCCTGCGGTTCCGCCTTCCCCTTTGAGAGACAGGGTCGGCTACTCCGATCACGTTCGATTTCGGGGCTATTTTCCCGTTCACTTCATTCCGGCCTACAACCTCCCTGTCTACGCTTCGCAACGGCCGTTACCGGACGCCACGCAAGACTCGGTTCGCGGCTGCTCGCTAGGCTTTGCCGCGGCCGTCATCTCAGACGGCAGACTTCAACGCGCTTGCAAGGCGCAACTCCCACACCACCGTACATACGGGTCCGTATACGGCGGTTCGCTGGATTAAGCGGCAAGAGTTGTTCTGTTGCCGCCGTAGTTTGGGTGTCAGCAATCGTCGCGCCAGCTTCGACTCCTCTGATCAGCGTCAGTCAGGGTTTCACCCCTTCCCGCCGTTCCGAGGCCAGTTGCCCGGAATTCAGTCGCATGGCCGATGCGATATCGCTGCATCTACTCGTCACTTCCAGCGTTCAGGCCTTCGGCGAAACTCGTTCCGCCTACTATGCCCTCTGCTGACTTCTGCACTGCGGTCAAGTCGCCTTACGACGACCTCAGTCTCGTTGCCGAGACGCAGCGCAGATCTCCCGAGGTAAGATCGACCGCCTTCGCCGCACGCCCGCCGGATTTACCACCCCGGCCCTTGATGACCGTGGACTTCGCGATCACGTGCTCGCTCGTCCGGCCGGGTAGGCCTCGTTATCCGGTTTTTGTCCATCGGGCCGCGGCTTTGCTCCACGCTTCCTTCAGACCCCACCTCGCGATGACGCCCTTGCGCTTCGCTAATCCTTCACCGTCATCAGGCTGGATAGAGGACTTCCACCTCCAAGCTGCCGGTCATGCTCGGCACACACGAGAGACGCCCGGACGGGAGCGGCCGGGCGCATCTATTCACTCAAGCTGATTTGCGGGCGAATATTGGCTACGAGTGCAAAAGTCAATCCACTGGGGATCTCGCTCCGCAAGGCCGGCTGTCTACCGGAAGTACGTCATGCCGCCAACGACGATCGACAGGACAAAAACCAAAGTGGCAGCTCCAATAATCCACGGCATGTCACGGCGTTCCCTGGGGGTCATGTTACTTCCTCATGTGTACGTCCTCGAGCGCCTTAGGCGGCTGTAGCCCTGGCGATGTCAGCCACTCGTTGATATGGGCTGCCGTCTCGGCCTGACGCGCTCGGCGAAGATATAGCTCGCGCTGAGTGCCCGGCGGGAGCTGCGCAGCAGCGACCCTGAAGCGAGCGGCCTCCTCGGCCAATCTATCTTCGAATGTCTTGGTATGTTTCGTTCGATTGCGACGCTTGATGACCACAGCGCACTCCTTTCCGTTGCAAGAAGGCGGGAGCGCGGTGACGGCGATCTCATCACCGATAGATACCCAAAGCCGTGCGGTGATGAGGAATAAATACTAGGGGCAGCGGCGGGCTTCTATATCCCACGTTACTCGCTTAAATAATTGTTTTCATTCAAAAATACTCAAACGGTTCAAAATACTCATTCGTCTCCTAATGACACTTTCGCTATGCATTTGTCACGCTGCCTGATCTCGCCATCTCCTCAGAAGATAATCATGCCAAAGCATCGTCGCGCCGGGATGTATCCTGAACGCAGCGAGATCAACCGTACGCACACGACGAGGGCCGCCCGATTGACGCATGCGCGCGGGTCTCGAGAGCGCTATGATGGCGTTGGGTGAAGATCAGGCGGCCCGCTGATCGGAGGGCTCTGCAGCCTGGCGCAGAAGCTTCCATTCCCAGGGCAGCAGTTCGTGCAGACGCGAAGTGGGAAGATCGGCGATACGGGTGAGGACGTCGGCAAGCCAGGCCTTTGGATCGACGTCATTGAGACGACACGTCGTGATCATCGTCAGCATGATGGCGGCACGGTTGGCCCCACGCTGGCTGCCGGCGAAGGTCCAGTTGCGCCGTCCCAAGGCGATGCCTCTCAATGCGCGTTCAGCGCAATTGTTGGTCAAGCAGATCCTGCCGTCGTCGAGGAAGCGGGCGAAGCCCTCCCAGCGCCTGAGCATGTAGTTGATCGGCTTCAGGACCTCGGACGAGCGCGAGAGGGTTTCGCGCTCGCGCAGCAGCCAGGCGTGCATGTCGTCGAGAAGCGGCTTGCTCTGTTCCTGGCGGACGGCGCGCCGGTCGTCAGCGTCACAGCCGTTGATGGCGCGCTCGATCTCGAACAACGCGTCCAGCCGCTTGACCGCCTCCAGTGCGATCGGGGAGACCGGTTTACCCTTCTTGCCCTCCCGAGCATTTTTCTCGATGTCAGCCAGCTCGAAGAAGCCTCGCCGGGCATGGGCAAAGCAATACGCCGGCGTAATTGGTAGTGTCTTCTTCTGCGGATCGAACAGCGGCTCGAAGCCGTTGTAGCAATCGGCTTGCAGGATGCCGGCGAAGGCGGCCAGATGCTTCTGGGGATGCTCGCCTCGTCGGTCACCCGAGGCGTAATAGACCGCCGCAGGCGGCGCAGGCCCGGCAAAGGGCCGATCATCCCGTACATACGTCCAGATCCGTCCGGTCGTGCACTTGCCCTTCGCCAGGATCCGGATGGTAGTGTCATCGCCATGAAGGCGCTCGGCAGCGAGCACATGGCGTTCGATCAGGTGGAAGAGCGGCATGACCGCGAAGGTCCCGTGGCCGACCTGGTCCGCCAGCGTCGACAACGACAGGTCGATCCTCTCGCTCTTGAAGCGCGCGCTTTGGCGGTTGAGCGGGATATGCATGCCGAACTTGTCGAACAGGATGGTCGCCAGCAATTGTGGACCGATGAAGCCGCGCGGCGTGGCATGGAACGGCGCAGGCGCCTGACTGATCGTCTCGCAATCGCGGCAGGTGAACTTCTCGCGTACCGTCTCTATGACCTTGAAGCGGCGCGGGATCTCCTCCAGCGTCTTGGTCACATCCTCGCCGACCTTCGCCAGCCGTGATCCACCGCAGCAGGCGCAGGTCGTTGGAGCTTCAACGACGACGCGCTCGTGTTCGATATCGTCTGGCCAAGGCTTGCGCACCGGCCGCTTACGCGTGAAGGGACGGACGTTCTGCGTCTTCGCCGCCGCCGCCTGAGCGGTAAGCTCATCCTCGCTCGCCGTGGTTACGAGTTCCTCGAGCTCCAACTCCAACTGCTCGAGCAGCCGTGCCGAGCGCTCGGATCGCTGCCCGTGCAGTTCGCGCTTGAGCTTCTCGATCCGCAGCTCAAGATGTGCGATCAGCGCTTCGTTGTCCGACAGCTCCGCCCGCGCACTGGCGGCATCCGCGACGGCGACATCGCGCTCAGCCTGCAACATCTCTCGCTCGGCCAGCAGCGCAAGGTAGGCGCTCGCGAGGTCAGAAGGAAGATCGTCCGGCTTCGATGTCATGAAGCCATTGAATCAGATCGAGCAGCAGATTCAAATCGTAAAAGCGGCTATCCGACCCGCGTCGGCCGATGGGTTTCTTGAGGGTTACGCCAATCGATTCCGGACAACAGGTAGCTCATCTGAGCCGGCGAGATCGTCACAGCTTCACCCGCAACCGATGGCCAGACGAACTTTCCTCTCTCGAGTCTCTTGGTGAACAGGCATGCTCCCTGGCCATCGTGCCAGATCACCTTCACAAGATCGCTTCGGCGACCGCGGAAGACGAACAGATGACCGCTGAGCGGGTCCTTGCGCAGCACCTCCTGCACCTGGAGTGCCAACGACGGAAAGCCTCGGCGCATGTCCGTGTAGCCTGTCGCGAGCCACACTCGCGCGCCCGTGGGAACTGGGATCATCGGCGGACCAAAGCATCGAGAACACGACGTAGCGCGTCTCCATCAACGTCGCCATCGACCCGGATGCGGTGCCCGGTACCAAGATCAATCTCGATGATGCCGTGGCTCTTGCGTCGACGCGTCGTCGTCGTCAACGGCGCTTCGGCCACCTCCCGCGGTGGCGCGGACGACCCAATCTCAACCGGAACAAACGGCGCTATGCTCGCTTCGCCGTGCCTGCAAAGCTCCTTGCGCCACCTGAACAGCTGGCTCACATGAAGCCCGGCCACGCGAGCCACCTCGGAAACATTGGCGCCGGGCTCCAGCGACGCTGCAACAAGCCGTTCCTTCTCATCTTGCGACCAGCGGCGCCGCCGCTCGACCGACGTGATCACCTCCGCCCTCGAAATCGTCATAGCGCTTCTCCTAGGATTACCCCTAGGACCTGCAGCGATCGCGTTCGTCAAACAAGGCGGCCCTCAACGGAGGGATACGATCAACCGCCCGCTCCATCGTCGCGCCCGGCGCCTCGTACCACCCACCTGCCCGCTTGATCGGCATCATGTCGCATTGCACCGGCTTGGAGATGTTGGTCGCGATCGCGCGGTTCGGCACCCAGAGGGCAGCGCACCGCCAGCTTGGTCGGCGACGATGCCTGCAGCCGCGTGATCGTCGCGACCAAGTCGAGCGCATAGCTGTGCTGCGGGGTCACAGAATACCCTGACGAGTCAGTGGGCCCGCTTCGCTGCTTCGTAACGATGATCTCGAGGCGGTTGTGGCAGCTTTCGATCTTCGTCTGCCACTCCATGTGCTCGGGTGTGCCCGGCTTCGGCTCGAGCTTGGACGGGTAATATTCCTCCCTGAAGAGAAACAGCACCGTGTCGGCGTCCGCCTCAATGTCGCCGCTCTCACGCAGATCGGAAAGCTGTGGCCGCTTGTCATCTCGTTTCTCGACTTCTCGATTGAGCTGCGCGAGCAGGATGACGACGATATTCAGCTCCTTGGCCAGCGACTTCAGACCACCGCAGATTTCGCCGATCTCATAGTGACGCTGGCCACGATATTGGGATGACGCTTTCAGGTACTTCAGATAGTCGATGACGATGAAGCCCAGCCGGCGCCCTTCCCGCTGCGCCCGCTCGGCGAGACTTCTGGTTCTGGCGCTCACCTCGCCAACGGAAAGCGAGGATGTATCGTCGATGTAGAGCGGGAGTGAGCCTCACAAACAAAAAGCGCCCTGGTCGCGAGCACCGGACGCTCCTGTTTGGCTGCCAAAACCTTGCGGACGTCAGCTCTAGTCTCCTATCCCGTCGAGTATCCCCAGCTCACGCCCCTCTTTTGGAGTACAATACATGCTTCTAGATCTTCCAGCACGTGACCAAAAACCACGGCTTGTCTCGCCTCGTGACGCGCCTGAAGGCACAATCAATCGACGTCCACGAGGGACGCCTAAAAGGCATGTGAGGTTGAGGTTAGTGTGCCACACCCATCATGCGCCGGACGACTTGCCGACGATTTCGTTTCCGGCGATCTCAAACGGTTTGGAATCGAACGCCGCTTAGAGTCGAGAGCGATCCAGCGCTCGCGACTTTCGTCATAGATGCATCGTCATCAAATGGACATGGACCGTCATAGGCGCTCCGTGGAGAAGGTCCTACTCGCTAATCTCACGATGCCGAGCAAAAGATGCTCGGCGTACTCGTATGGCACGGGCGCGACGGCCGTGCCATTGCGATCGATGACTTGGCAACCGACACAAGGAGGCCAGCAACCGGGATGTTCCAGGATCCCCCTTGTCCCATGGACCCGGTCGGCTCGATCAAGCTTCCAGCGACAACCGTGCTGACCGAATTCTGAGCGGCTCTACGATCACAAGCCTTCCGGGCTGCGACCATGGCCAAGAACCCTTGAAATGGCCGAATCTGCTCCCATCGTCTGTTGTGAGCAAGCTTCAGCTTACCGAAAGGTCCTCGGAGACAATTTGACCATGGACTCGAAACGGGGATCCAGCTTTGCAGGGGCTGCGGATCTTGTGGCGCACGCCGACACGGCGCGTCGACACCTTGCTGAATTGAGCGCAGCCTGTGCGAACGGCGACAAGAGTGCGGCCCGCCGGGCATTGCGCCAGGCAATCAGTGAGCTCGAGCTCGCTCGCGCGATGTTGCGAATTGGAAATGACTGAATTGGAGGCGTCGGGCACCTAACTGCGGGGCTCACGGCACAGCTTCACGATTTACTTACCGAGGCCCTTGAAGGCATCAAGTCGGGCGGTTTAATTCACAGATACATGGTCTGGGCCGGTCGTAGCGAGGCGCCACGCATTATCGTGTGTAAATCCGCCGACATTCCAGATGACGTTTTGCGTCGTACAATTTTGCGTCGTACAATAGTGAGTTCACTGGCTGGCCTCGCAGCTGAGTCACAAATTACCATCGAAAAGGATTGAGGGCGGCGGCGTTCAGCTGTCCAAGGTGGGCTGCGACTATGCTTTGGAATCAGTTCGTCGGAATCACGATGCTGCTCTATGCGCTGACGAATCCGGTCGGAGCCATTCCAGTCTTTCTTGCGATCACGCGGCAGGCGCGAAGCGCAAATATCCATCGTATCATCGTCTTGGCATGCACGGCGGTTGCGGTTTTCTTTGTGGGGGCCGCGGTCCTCGGCAAGCAGATCCTCGGCTTCTTCAATGTCGGCCTCGATGACTTTCGTATCGCGGGCGGGTTGCTCGCACTGGTCATCGCGCTCGAGATGTTTCAGGCACAGTATGGGAAATTCTTGCAATCCACCGGAGTTGACAGCAGCGAGGTAGATATCCATGGAATGGCGATAACACCGTTTGCATTCCCTTTGCTCGTCGGACCAGCCGAAGTCGGCATCATGATCACCCTTTCCAATGATAATCCTGGCTGGCTTTCGAAGGCGCTGCTTGCTGCGGCGTCAATCATCGCAACATTCCTGATCGGATTGACACTCTGGACGGCGGCGGCGATTGAGCGGTTCCTGGGAAAAACCGGGGATCAACGTTATGACCCGCACCATGGCGCTCATTGTAGCGGCGATAGGCGTGAACTTCATTATGACTGGCCTGCGGAGCGAATTGCCCGAATTGGCCGGCTGAAATTCTGACAGGTCAGTTGCAAGCTAGGCTTCCGCGCCGGCTGCGCAACGGATCTCACATGACGCGTGCCTTCGTGGCGAGCCTTTGCACGGCAGCCGGCCCCAGAGCAAATGGAAATACCGCAATGGGACTGGCACGCCCGGGGACAAAGTGCAAACTCTCCGATCCCGCGCGAGGTTCAGCATTGAGCGGTCTCCCGACCCGGCGCAGATGGCCGGCGTGCCCTCGCGAGCCAACTGCCCGAACTCGGTTCCGGTGCGCGGGCCGGAATAACCCGACTAAAACCAAGCCAAAAAATTTTTGCGAACGCTCTTGAAACTGATCGCCGTTTTTCTAATTGGATTTTTGCCGCTTACGGGCGGTGCCGGGCGCCAGGTTGGGCTCGGCAAAGCAACCAGGGCGCCGGACAGGTGTCTTGCACCGATCGTCTTGCGCTCCTTCGTATCCATCTTGCTCTCTGGAGGACTTGGCTATGAGGACATACGATTTCGCTCCCCTGTGGCGTTCGAGTATTGGATTCGACCGCCTCATCGATCTTCTCGACGAAACCCAGCAACGGTCCGAAGACAACTACCCGCCCTACAATATCGAGCGGCTCGGAGAGGACCGTTACCAGATCTCGGTCGCACTGGCCGGCTTCAACCAGGACGAGATTTCGGTGACGGCTGAGCAGAACGTGCTGACCGTGGAAGGCCGCAAGGGCGACAAGGACCAGCACGAATACCTCTATCAGGGTATCTCGGCGCGTCCGTTCAAGCGACAGTTCAGCCTCGCCGACTACGTGCAGGTCAAGTCGGCAATGGTCGAGAACGGTCTGCTGCAGATCGAGCTCGTGCGCGAAATCCCCGAGGCCATGAAGCCTCGGCGTATTGCCATCGGAAGTGGCGCTCCTGGCGGACAGATCACGCAGAAGGCGGCCTGAGCCCGCTTCCTATTGGGCCAAAACACGCACGGACGGTAACCGTCCGTGCGCTGACCAGCCGCATGTCAAGTTAAGGAGGATATCATGGGTATTCGGGATCTCGTTCCCTGGGGCAAAGGGCAAGAACTCTCAACCGGACGAGAGGCATTCGATCCGTTTCTCACGCTTCACCGCGAGATGAACCGTCTGTTCGATGACGCCTTCCGCGGCTTCGGTTCATTCGGTCGCATCAACGCTCCGTTGATGGAGGGCCAGTTTAGCTGGCCGCGCCTGGAACTGAATGAGACCGATAAGGAGGTTAGGATTTCCGCCGAGCTTCCAGGCCTCAGCGAAAAGGATGTCCAGGTTGAAATCGCCAACGGCATCCTTTCAATCCGGGGTGAAAGGAAAGCAGAACGCAGCGACGATTCCAAGTTCGTCAGCGAGCGATATTACGGCTCTTTCGAGCGCCAGATTCCGCTTGATGGCGTCGAGGAAGATAAGGCGAAGGCCGACTTCAAGAACGGCGTCCTCACCGTGACGCTGCCGAGGTCCGAGCAGTCACGATCGAGCGTCAAGCGTATCGCGATCAACAGCAACTAACGTCAGAGGTCGGCGGTGCATGACCGTCGCCGACCTCCATATCCAAGCCTTTAACAACGCGTCTCTGGACGAGAGGAGAAACAGGAGACACGCCATGAGCCAAGTCAATCGTAATGCCAACCTCAATGAGTCGCTATTTCATTCAGTATCCCACTACAATTCACCCGGCGATGTATTGAATGACGCGCGGCTCTCGACAGACGAGAAGCGCGTCATCCTATCGTCCTGGGCATCGGATATGTACGTCATCGAATCGCAACCGACCCTGCGGGAGATCCCTGGCATTCCACATCGGTTGCGCCTCGCCGATATCCTGGCGGCGCTGAAGCGGCTGGACGACGAGGAGGATCCGCCGCCGCGCGGTGGAATGGCGATGCAACTGCCTCGGTTGAGCAAGCCGGTGCGCGCCGTTTGCGATTCCGAACGACATGCTGCGACGAAGCGGCATCGGCCGTTGAGAGTATCCCGCGCGGATGCTCGGTGGACTCGCGAAGCAAATGTACGGCGGTACCGGCGGCTGTTGGACACTCAACTGACTGACGCAGAACGCAACTTCATCAGGCGGCGTCTTGTCGAGGAATTAAAGGGCTTGATCGCCTCCAGGAGCGAGCGTCGTCACACAAACTGAGCCCCGGGGATCGGGCGGTGTACGATTGCGAAACTGTCGATGAAGGCAGGAAAAGATGGCAGCAGATCCGTTAGCTCAAGCGAAGATGGGTGTGGAGGCCCTTGCACTGTGTATCGCAGGTGTCTTGTGCGAACGTGACCCATCGCTTTTGCCCGTATTCCAAGAAAGTGCGAGGACGCTTCATCGCATTCTCGATGATCGTGGAGATCATGAGGCGGCAGCAATGATCGGCGCGTTTGGTCGAGCACTAATCAAACGTCCTCCAATCCCAAATTGACAATGGTGACCACAGCACTCCCATCGCTCGTGGGCTAAAGCCTACCACTCGAGCTACGCCGAAAACTGGCGCATCGCCTCCAATCTTTCATGGGTGACCTCCGGTGAGCATGTTCGCGCCAGAGTTCTGACCAGCTGTTCATAGGCGCGTCGTTCCTCTGCGGAGAGACTGGACGGCGGTGGGTTGCCGGCCTTGAGGGCCTTGTCGACGTCGGCTGGAACGGTGGCGGGCATGTTGGTGTGGATGGCAAGCATCCCGCAGGTGCCTGTAAGCCCATCTGGTCGACGACAAACGCTCCCCAATCGCCTCCCTGTTCGCCGCAACAGCCCGGGCCCCGATGGCGTGTCTTCCGCGCCCGCGGCCAATTCTACACACAAAACGCGAAAACGGCCCCAGCTTGGGGATCGCTGAGGCTGTCGTTTCGTCTGCTGGGGGCGCGGGTGCCGGTGAGCAAGAGCCACCTCGGTTCAGGCAGAATGCCGGTACATCCGCGGCAGCCTGAATTGCACTCGACGTCGCACATGCCGAGGGCCTCAGGGGGACGCATACAAGCGACCCCGGCGCTGGGGGCACCAGGGTCGCCACTCAACTCCCGGTCGGGGGGGCACCTGATCGCGGGAGCAACGAATTGACTCTTCGCATTCCCACTTGTTCCCGAGGCGTTAGCAAATCAGCAACGTGATCTGCGCAGGCTTCTCTGAGGGACGGGACCGTTGGGGACGCAGCACGGTCACGTTTCGGAGGAGCCGGCGCACCGGCCCTGAGCGTCGGCTCCTCTTTTGGACCTTGTGTGAGTTAGGCAACAGCCGTCACTCCGGGTACCTGCTAAGCAAGTGACGTTGGGAATTTCAGGGCCCTAGCGCTAGGAATGACAGGGCGTCGCCGGGACAAACCATTTCGGGCCCGGCGGCGTAATTTTTGAGATTTGCCGCGCTGACGCATGAGAGGCGTCTCAAGATGTCTGGCGACAAGATTGCTACAAAGACAGTGCTGTTAGCGCTGGCCATAGGCATTGCCATATGGGCAACCATAGGGGCGCCCGAGCCAGGCACAAATTCGCCGATGCACGTCGCCAGCAGGCGATGAGGCTCTGCCTGCCCGTCTGGCGGTTTAGTCTCTTAGGGACATTGGGCGCTGTCGCTTTAGGTCGGCGTCAGTCGAGCGGTAGAGAAAGCGCGGGCAGCGGCCTATTGCCCTGCTCGCAACCTGTTCGCCCCTTGAGCGGCAGAACCGGCGTTGAGGCATCCGCGGCAGTCCGGCCAATGAAATGGATCAGATTAACGCCCGATGACCACTCCACATAACCAACGGCCGAAAAGGTAAGCGCTCCCACGACGAGAATACTGAGCACTGAAGCAGCGGCTGCTGACGCCAAGCTTTGGCTGCTGAAAAACGGCATCACAATTCTCCGACACCGAGTTGCCACCCATCGGTGCATTAGGCCGACTCGCGATGATCGCGTGTGAACGGCCTCACATATCACGCGGACTTGATGCGTCATTGGCCCGTGGCACAGCCCCTGCAGTTTGCTTGGTGCTGGGGATTTCAGCGTCCCAGTTCAGGAAGGAAACGCCGCCGGGCGTGTATTATTGAGACCGGCGGCGTCTTTTTCTTGAGCCAGCGCGAGCTAGCCCGTTTCAGGCCGTCGTCTTCATCTTGCTGCTCGACGTTCGGCCACTCGGGCATTGCGTACCCCGTGTGTCGCGCGCCATGGAAAACTGCCCCCTCGGCGTCACGAGGAATTGCCCCCTCCTTGGATAGCCGAGGAGAGAGGGAATGAACGAGGAACGAATCACGGAAGGCTCGTCGTGGATTGATCCACGGGGGCAGGTGATGAAGACGCCGGATGACGTGGCGGAGATGTTGCGCCTGAGGGCGTGCGGGTGGGGTCTGAAGCGGATTGCGCGGCAGCTGGGCTGCAGCCATCACACGGTGAAGGGCTACGTGGCGGCCGGTGGGCTGAAGCCATTCAAGTCGCCTGATCGCCCGAAACGGCTCGATGGCCTTGAAGGCTGGCTGCGCGAGAGGTTCGTTCGGCATCGCGGCAATGCGGATGTGGTGCGCCAGGACCTGTTGGCCGAGGAAGGCGTGGCAGTCAGCCGGCGAACGCTGCAACGCGCCGTGCAGCCCTATCGCCAGGCGCTGAAGGCCGAAGCGCTGGCGACGACGCGGTTCGAGACGCCGCCGGGCCGGCAGCTGCAGATCGACTTCGGCGAGCGTCTGGTCGAGATCGGCGGGGTGAAGATCAAAGCATTCGTGTTTGTGGCGACGCTCGGGCATTCGCGGCGGCTGCATGTGCGTGCGTTCCGGGCCGAGAAGCAAGAGCACTGGTTCGCCGGGCTCGAGAGCGCATTTACGACCTTCGGTGGCGTGCCGGAGGAAGTGCTGATGGACAATCCACGCGCGCTCGTGGTGCGCCACGACGCGGTGAGCCGGTCGGTCCAGTTTAACGACAAGCTCATCGCGTTCGCGAAGCATTGGGGCTTCCGTCCTCGCGCCTGCGCACCGTATCGGGCGCGCACGAAGGGCAAGACGGAGAAAAGCCAACTCGTTCTGCTGCGCGCCCCATCGCTCAGTTTTCGACTTGATCCATCACGTCGCGTACCTTGGCGGCCAGTTCATTGAAGCTGAAGGGCTTGACGATCAATTGCACGCCCTTATCGAGCCGGCCGTGATGAATGATCGAGTTGCGGGCATATCCGGTAGTGAACAGCACCTTCAAGGAGGGGCGGATGGCTCTGGCTTGAGCGGCGACCTGCGCGCCCGTCATACCTCCCGGAAGGACCACGTCTGTAAACAGGAGATCCACTCGGGGTTGCCGGTCTAGAATCCGCAGAGCCGCCGGCCCATCATGGGCCTCCAGCACGCGATAGCCGAGCTCGCGGAGGCTGTCGACAGAGTAGGCTCTGACGTCGGCGTCATCCTCGACGACGAGAATGGTCTCTTCCTGGGTCGCCTCCGGATTGAGCGTCTCATCAGGTGTGGTGTCATCCGACGAGTCGCCTAACAGGCGAGGCAGGTAAATTTTGACGGTGGTGCCCTGCCCAAGTTCCGAATAAATCTTTACATGACCGCCCGACTGCTTGACGAAGCCATACACTTGGCTCAGCCCAAGTCCCGTGCCTTTGCCGACGGGTTTCGTCGTGAAGAAGGGCTCGAACGCTTGCGCCACGGTCTGCCGGTCCATGCCAACGCCGGTGTCGGTGACCGATATGACGACGTACTGGCCCGCCACCACTTCCCTATGTGCCGCGACATAGGCTTCATCGATGTGGGCGTTACCGGTCTCAAGTGTCAGCCTTCCCCCATTTGGCATGGCATCGCGAGCGTTGACGGCGAGATTGAGGATGGCAGCCTCGAGCTCATTGGGGTCGGCTTCCACGCGCCACAACCCGGCGCCGAGCACGGTCTCCACGGCGATCGTCTCGCCGAGCGTGCGATGGACCATCTCGGAAAGGCCGTTGACCAGAACGTTCACGTCGATCGGCTTGGGATCGAGGGGCTGGCGGCGCGAGAACGCGAGAAGGCGCTGGGTAAGCGAGGCCGCCCGTTGGGCGCCATTCATCGCGTGACGCACGGCGCGCTGCAGATGCGCGGAATCCGAAGGAACATTACGCTGCAACGTGTCGAGATTTCCCATGATCACCTGGAGGAGGTTGTTGAAGTCGTGGGCGACCCCACCCGTCAACTGCCCCACCGCTTCCATCTTTTGGGACTGCCGCAGCGCCTCCTCGTTGCGCTTAAGCTGTTCGGTGCGCTCGATCACCTGCTTTTCCAGCGTGGCATTCAACTCGACGAGCGCCTCCTGGGCACGCTTGCGTTCTGCGATTTCGCGGTGCGACGCCTGCGAAAGACGGACATTGTCGATTGCCACGGCCGCTTCGGCGGCGAGCCCCGAGAGGCCCCGCTCGGAGCGCTCCGAAAAGACGCCAGGCTTGCCGTGGCCAAAGAACAGGCCTCCGATCACATCCCCCGTCCGCGAAATCACGGGAACGGCGAGATAGCTCCGGACGGGCAGATGGCCTTCGGGCATGCCTCGACGCGGCGCATTCTTGCCATAGCGGGGATCCTTGGTGATATCGTCGGAGCGCACGATGCCCTCGCCGTTGAAGGTCGGCGCGAACACTTCGGTATTTCGCGGCATCGGAAACTTCGAAAATGCCTCCAGCGGCGCTCCCGAAAGCGTGTAGAGCATGTAGCTTTCGCCGGCCTCGTTGGTGAGGTTGTAGAAAAACGCCCCAAACTCGGCACCGCTGAGTTCGACGCCCGCATCCGTTACGATTTGCACCAGGCGCTGGAGATCAGTCTCGAGGGCAAGGGCCGATCCGGCACGATTGAGCACTTCGAGCGAATGCCGCTCTTCACGGATCATCTCCTCGGCCTCCCGCTGGATCGTGCGGTCGCGCAGGATCTTGACGAAACCGACGATCTTTCCGCCCTCGCGGATCGGGCTCAGTTCGCCCACCGCCCAGAAACGGCTCCCGTCTTTGCGGAGGCGCCAGCCTTCCTCGCCGCCGCCCCTACCGTGCGCGGTCGCATCTTCCATTTCTTTGCGCAACTGCGCCTGGCCAGCGTCTGCGGCAAAGATCCGGTCCAAGGACTTGCCGAGCATTTCGGGTTCGCTCCAGCCAAGGATCCGGCTCGCGCCGGTATTCCAGCTGGTAACGAGTCCGCGTTCATCGGCGCTGATGATGGCCGTATCAGTCGCGCCATTGACGATCTGACGCCACTGGGCCGCGCTGATTTCATCGGGCGCGCTTGTGAGGTCGTCAGCTTCGATCATCGATGCTCCCTGACAAAAGTGCGGATGCCACATCCCGGAAGGAGGCAGGCCGGCGTCAGTAGCTCGACTTTCTTGACGGCCCCCAGAGGCTGTAGAAGTACACTTGGCCAACGCAGGGTCCCAGCGGTGAGTTCCCTTTCGAGCGGGTACGGTGGGGGCACGAAATTTCGTTCAGAACGTCAACACAATGCGGAACAAAGAACCGCATCACGGCCCTTCCCTAGCCATCTTTTCAGGTTCCATGACGGAAGGCCGCAGGAATTGTCCGACCTCGGTGATGGACGCCGTCCGCCTGAGCTGGCGTTCGGCTGATGCTCAATTCCACGTGCGGCCACTATGCTGGCGGTCTTTCTGTCGAGGAGATCGCGCAGCAGCACAGGGAAGCCGACCGGCTGAACAAGCGATTCGGCAAGGATTTCCGGATCCTCAAAGGAATCGAGTCCGACATTCTTGCCGACGGGTCGCTCGACAATGCCGACGACGTGCTGGAGCGATTCGACTTCGTGGTCGCGAGCATTCGCGGCCGGTTCAAATTGAACCGACAAGGCCCAGACGCAGCGCATGCTCCGGGCCATCTCGCATCCTCAAACCACTATCATCGGCCACATGACCGGACGGCAAATCCAGCGGCGGCCAGGCTACCAAATCGACGTTGAGAAAGTGTTGCAGGCATGTGTGAAGCATGACGTGGCCGTCGAGACCAACGCCCACCCATGGCGGCTTGACCTAGACTGGCGTTGGCATGAGGCGGCGCTCGAGTTCGGCTGCATGATGAGCATCAATCCGGACGCGCACTCGGCGCCTGAACTCAATCACATGCATTGGGGTGTAGAGATGGCGCGCAAAGGCGGTGTGCCGCCGGACAGGGTCCTGAACGCGATGACGCTTCGCGAGATCACGCGCTACCTCGGCCAGAGGCGGCGCTCGCTCTTCCGCGTCGCCTAATGCCATTGGCACAAGACCACTCGCTCGAAGGAACGGTGGTGGCGGTCGCGGCTGACCGCGGGCACCACTTCAGCAAACCGACGCAGGACTGCATAGTCCTGGTGGAAGGTCACGGCGTCGAAGGCGACGCCCACGCCGGCGTTCGTCCGGCACCGCTATCTCTCCCGCCGCCAGCCCCGCCTACCCAATCTCCGACAGGTCCATCTGATCCAATCCGAAATCTTCGCATCCCTTCTCGAAGCTGGCTTCGACGTCGGCGCGGGCGATCTCGCCGAGAACATATTGCCGGCCTGGACCTTGAGCGAATGCCGCTCGGGTCCCTCATCAAGCTCGGACCCACGGCGATCATAGAGCTGACTGGCCTCCAGACGCCGTGCGTCCTCATGGACCGCTTCCGAGCCGGCCTTAAGCGGCACATGCTCTCGTCGGCGGAAACTGACCCTCCGTTCAAATCCGGGGTGCTTGGCGTGGTGCGGGCCGGCGGGACGGTCGCGCCTGGCGATACCGCGCCGGTTCGGTCAGCGCTCAGCTGCCCTGAAAACTTGTTCGGCGTGCCTTTCTTGCAGCAGCCGATTTTGATCCCGTGCGCCATCTGTTTCTCTCTTCTTTGGAACGTCTTCTGGCGTGCTCATTTGAAAACGCGCGGTAAACCCTCCGCGGCTGTGCCGCGGGCGCATCTATTCACTCAAGCTGATTTGCGAGCAAATATCGGCTGCGTCGAAAGTCAGTTCGTGGTCTGGACCTGTGGAGAAGGATAAGGGTGTAACAAATGAGCGTCATCGGTCCAGCCATTGCGATCGTTATCGGCCTAGCCACTGTGATGGTCGTTTACCTGCTGGCGAGGAAAACCCGGCGTGAGCGCGATAGCCAAAGACAACATATCGCCGATGAACGTCACGAGAACGCTAGCCCGCAAAGCGCTCTCTCCGCAATCGGCGACCGCGAACGCGATGAGGAGGCTCGATCTCGTACAGCGGTCGGGAGCCGATACAGCCACCTTGAAGATGATCCGACCTATGCGACGAGCGTGGAATTGGGGAAGATTTTGATGGACCTGAGCGAGTTAGAGACGGATCTCGCCCTGGCTAAGCAAAGCAAGGACACGGATTTAGCTCTCAAAATCCGGCTCGAGATGAATGACTTGGAAAGTCGCGCTTCCGAGCTAGAGAGCCAACTCGTGAATGGTCCCGATACTCGCCCGGGCTAACCGACCGGCCGCTACCGGAAGTACGTCATGCCGCCGGCAACGATCGACAAGACAAAAGCCAAAGCAGCAGCCCCAATAATCCATGGCATGTCACGGCGTTCATTAGGCGTCATACAGCTTTCTCTCAAATCGCATCGCTTCGCGCAAAGGAAGGCCTCAGCACGAGACGGTTAAGTGCCGAGACCAAGTTTTCTACGTCATCCCTTGTTCAACGCCGATGACGGTCGGCACTGAACAGACGATCAACCGACCGGTTAAGGGATTGTTCCTATTCCCGGCGTTGCCGTTTTAGCTGGTCGTGCCATGCCATGGCTGCCAACGAGCGAATGCGCACCAAGGCCAGTTCGACCGCTGCTGTGGCCGTTTCAGACCCAACCACGAACCATCCCCCTTGCATGGAGGACCAGGTCGCATTGAACCGCCTTGGCAGTCGTCGCTATGCCTCCATCAGGCATCCAGAGAGCGCTCTCGACCGCGGCGGGCACCGAGCGCTGCAGCCTAGCAACGGCTGGCCTCAGACTTCAGCTGAATCCGGATCGGCTTCGTGTAATCGGCAAGGTGATCATCGGCGCTCCTCAACCCGCTTTGTCGCGCCGTCGCGCTGTTGATGCCCGAACAATGCCGGCCAATCCGCAACGGTCCCGGCCTGGGCGATCTCCCGAGCCGTCGGCACGATCCGGACCACGTTTATTGTAGCCGTATGCCGCGCCGCATCCTGGTCGCCCGGCTTCAGACCTGCGACACGTTGAGGGAATCGGATTCCGCTAGCTGCGACGGCGCCGTGCCCCGGCTGCCGCGTAGCGCGGGCGATCATCTTCGCCACGGCGACCGGGATGCGGTCTCCCCGCGCTGCGATGTAGCCGTCGATACGCGTTTCGATGCGATGGCCCAGCCGGGAGGTGCGGTTTTCGCGGTCACAGGCGCGGCACCTCAATCTGGATCGTGCGCGCATCTGCGCTGCGGTCGATCACGGTGAAGACGGCATCGCGCAGCACCCGATCGAGCTCGACGGGCGTCGCGCTCATCGGCTCCTCGATGGTGTCGAGATCGATCACATCAGCCGCCTGCGGATTGAAGTCCCCGCCGCGCACGCCACAGAGCTGTGCGCGGCGCGGATCGGTCACGTCGACCGCGATGCATTGGTCCAGGGCACGGAGTGCCGCTGCGATCGGCATGGTCGCATCTTCGTATTGGCCCGCGAACTTCCGTTGCCCATGCTCGTCACGAAACCACGCAGAGCGCAGCATGAAGACAGTTTGCATTTCCGGCGTCGGTTCTGCCGCCGCCGAGACCAGCGCGGTCGAAGCCTTCTGCGGCGGCATCACCTGCCGACCTTGCCGGATCGCATCGGGCATCGTCTTAAGCTCTGCGAAAGCGAAGGTGGGGATCTCCTTCCGCAGCTTTTCGAGGCTGGGATGACTGCCCGTCTTCTGAAGCTTGGTGATGATGTCGGCGATCGCATTGCCGACGCCCGGGATCTCCGTAAGACGATCCTCGGCGATGAGCACGTCCAGCGGGACGGCAAGAGCCGCCAGGCTGTCGGCGGCCCGAGAGTAGGCTTTCGCCCTGTGGGGATTGCCGCCTCGCAAGGCGGTGCGCTGCGCGTACTCTCGCAGGAATCATTGCGCGCGCGACTTCGTCAGCGAGTGCTCGGTGATGCGCTGCCAGTTTGGCGAACAGCGCTTTCTTTGCCGCGTTGGTCGCGAGCTTGCTGATTAGTTCGCACTCTTCCGCCTCGACACTGGCAGATGATCCGGAAGTGACTTATCGAGTAGGCCGGCGACCAGCACGGCGAGCGCTGCGTCTTCGATGGCCCCCTCGGCGTATTCGACCCTATCCCACTCGAAATGGAATACCGCCGAAGCGATGGTCGATCGTCGTCGGGCGCATTGCGATCATGCGGGCGTAGTGCGCGCGCAACTGATCCATGGCGCCATCAAACGCCTCTTGCGCCGCTGCTAAGCCCGACTGCTCGTTAGCGTCGGCTATAGCTGCATTGTACGCGCTGCGCGCCTCCTCGCCGCGCAGACACGCGTCCCGATAGGTCCCGGGCGGGTATGACCGGCGGGCGATCTCAACCAGGCGGCCCGTTTCATCGTTCGCGGCATCCCGAAGCCGCGATATTTCGACGAACCGGCTCCCCAGGTCGATCAGCTCGGCATCTGGACTGGCCAAGGAAACAGTTGTTGCGGTAGTCGGCGCCGCTGCGGCATCAGCCGATCAATACACACCTAAGCTGTTGAAAACAATACAATTAATCTAAGCTACCGAAATTAGCCCACAGTCCAGCCCACAAACACGAACGGCCCCGACGCGGCGCGCCGAGGCCGCCATTCCAGACTCCCGGTCGAGCGCGCCACCTGTCTCCGGGAGCAATGAAGGGACTCATTGGCCCGACCACTTGTTCCTGAGGATGGCGATGCCGCACAACAACGATAGCGGCCCTGGCGCGGGGAACGCCAAGGCCGTTTTAAACTCCCGGTCGGGGGGCAACCTATCGCGGGAGCCTGTGTAAGATTCCCGACATTGCCACTTGTTCCTGCTCCTCTCGCAACATCACAGTGCGTAACAAGAAGTGCCCTTCGGCCGATCACCGAGGCCACAGGTTCTGCGGTTGACTCTGCGCTGGGGATTTCAGGCCCCCGGTTCAGGAAGGAAACGCCGCCGGGCGTGTATTTTTGAGACCGGCGGCGTCTTTTCTTGGGACTATTTCGATGATCCACACGGCTTTCGTGGAGTTGGGCAGCAAAGACAGTAGTTGCCCGCCCTTCAAAAACTCGATTCCGAAATCTTTAATAAATTCGGACCAGCTTCCTTCCGCGACAGGGAGGTGTGTCATGCGTAATCATGACTTCGTGTCCGATGGGTTCCTCGCGCTAATCGCGACCTGTCTTGTGCTGTTGTGCTCGGGCCTGCTCGTTGTCGCATTTAGCTAGTCTGACCTTGGCGCCCTCATCGTTCCGGATACTCCTAGGGGACCGCTTGGGGACACCCCGCGCAGAGCACAAGCATGCCGCATTTTCATCACGCAAAAACGGCTGGCCTGCTCATCCAGCATTCACGTTCAACTTCCTACAGTGTGGGGTGCCTTAGATTCCACGAGAGGAAACCATGAAGCTTAAATTTGCACTTGTTGGACTTGCTGCGCTCGGCAGCCTTGCTGCGGCAGGAAGCGCGTCAGCGATGCCGCTCGCGACACTTTCTCCCGCTTCAAACATCGAGAACGTCGCCGTAGTCTGCGGCCCGAACGGCTGTGTCCGCACGGCGCCCGTCTACAGGCCGTACGGCTACGGTTACGGCTATCGTGGCTACGGCGTCCGTCGCTACGGATACGTGCACAGGGGCTACGGTTATCATAGGGGTTACGGCTATCACGGCGGTTATCGCCGCTGGTGATTTCGCGCAAAAGCCCGTCGGTAGGATCATCCGGCGGGCAGATTGATCTGCATCACTCGCGTGTGTGACCGCCCTGCTACCGCAGTGTTGCTGGGATCGCCGGGCCAGCTGGAAGACCGCCGCCGGGATGCTGCATTCAAGCCCGGCGGCGTACATTTTGATCAGATCCAGGCCGCCGCCCGCGCTCACCGTCTGGGCCGGCTTCTGATTAATGGAACAGCAACGTCGTTTGCATAAGATGCATCCCACTCGCTGCGGGACGCTCGAAAATGACCGAGTATGTCATCAGGGAAGTTGGCCTTCGTCAGTGGCTCGTGTTTGCCGATCGGCGAAGCATCGCTTTTTGCGCCGACGAAGATGAGGCGGTGAAAGCCATGGCCGAACATAGCGCGCGCCACCGTCGAACACCGGAAACGATGGAAATTGAGCCAGGGGAAAACCCGCCGGCGTGAACCGGCGGGCGCCTCGCCTTCACGCTAGGCTAAGTTGACAGCTGCAGCGGCCATCATCTGCCGTAGCTGATAATGCCAGCCCTCCCGACCGATGCAGTCACTGTCGGGCCATTCCTCGCCCTTGTCTTCGTACTGCTTCACGTACTCGAGAACCGCAGCAACGCCGCCCAATGTCGTCGGAATTGTCCAGGCCAGATCCCAACCTGCATCGGCCTCCGCATGGCAGCATGCTCCTTGATGGTCGTCGGCCTGCCAATAGGCCTCAGAGCGATATTCGGCGTCGGTCGCCGTGATGGCTGCATTGTGGTCCGCGTCCGCCTGCTGGTGTTTTGCGATGGCCTCCAAAGCCGGATCAGTGGCCTGCGGTGATCGCCCTCCTCGATTCAACGCTGAGGCGGCAACCGGGTTACCAGCAAGCAATATGAGATCGAACGCGACGGACCATGCGACGATCTGCTTCTCGTCGCGCAGGCGATACTGCGCCTTGGCGTCGCCCAAGGCCGCCCCCTCAAAAGCCATGGAGGCCATCGATTTTACAGCAAGTTCGGAGAGATCTCTGGCCCGCACTAAACCGATGCCATGCTGCGCACCTCGATAGCACTTTTGAGCCATCTCATAGTGCTCAAGCTTGGGTGTAAGCTCGAGATCATCCGCCAGCCGCTTAGCCCGACGCGACCATTTTCGATATGCCCGCGGAGCGCTTGGGCTGGGGTTCTTGGCATTGGTTAGTTCGTTTTGCCGGCGCCCGTCATGAACGCTTGTTTAGACTGCGTCAGCATTACGCTTACAAATTCTCCGTGGCCTCATCGGTCGATGGCTTCAAGAAGCAGGCACCAGAGCTAGAGCAAGGGATAGCGGCAACGGCGTTCTATGAACTGACGTTCAACCCAGCCACTCGAATGGATGTCAATTCGACGGACTCTCGCTATCCTAATCCAGCCATGGAATGGATCATGAAAAACCTAGGCGGCCCCTCGACTGAAAAGGACGCCGCCACTTGACCAATCGCTAGCGATAACTGCGCATCGCGGTCGCGAACTCTAGCGGCTTCACTCGGCGCGAGATATTCGCGATCATTGGCGCATGCCCTGGCGCCGCAAGCCCGCTCGTCATCTCCGCTACTGTCCGGCCCCGTCGATCGCAACGGCGGAAGACGGTGCTCATGTTCTGCGTCGGGTGCCAGCACAACGGCCGGCTGAAGTTCGCCGATCTGCCTGGATTGGGACTCGCCTGAAAACTCGGCGCACATCAGGTGCAGCGCTTGCGGTCGTTCCCGCTATCGCTAGGCTCATTAGGAACTTGAAGCGTTGTTGAGCCGTTTGGAGATTGCAAGACAAACGAGCATGACGCACGGTTCAGCCATCGCAACGAGATGTACAAAGAGCCGATCATTGACGAGTTAAGGCAGATTGAATTCGCGACAGTCGAAGGAGAAAGGCGGCTGGCGGAGAAAGAAGCGCAGCTCATCGAATGTAGGCGGCTGAATGAGGACACGAGCAAGATTGAAGCCGAGCTTGCGGTAATGCGCGAAGTACAGCTTGATCGCGAGAGGCTTCGCCAGCGCCTGCTTTCTCTTCTGCACCCCTAGATCCAGATGCCTTCTATGATCTAACAGGACAAGGCGACGCCGGCTGAGTATTGGGCTGACGTGGAGTACGCCGCAGGCCGGCAAGACCTGTTCGCGTGACCGGCGTCAGAGAAACCCCAGCGGTCGCGTCGCTGGGGTCCATGGTGTCCGATCTCGGGGGGAAAGCATGCGGACCTGCCGATAACCGCCCTCGCGCTTGCCTGTTCCTAATCATCCCGGAAGGATGGATTGTTAGCCTCATCAGCGACAGCTCGCCGCAGAATACGTCCTAGCGCTCAACATGGAGCCCGGAGAAGTGCGCCGGCATTGGGTGTCCTGAAGTGAAGAGATGGCCCCAGCGCTTGGGAGCACGCTGGGGCCATCGGCTTTCCACGCACACTGTCCGAATGCGGTTTGGTCGGGGGGATGGTGAGAGCTGCATTCGGATGACAGACGAACAAGCTTCCGCTACGTTCGTTCCTAGCAGCCATAGAAAAGGCCCCAGCACCTTTGGGGGCCTTAAGGCCGGCGCTGAGGCCAGCGGGATGGTCGGGTGCGGACCCGACGAACCAACGTTAGCACGCCCTTATGCAATTGCCACTTTCTCCAAGATTCTGTCGGCCGGAACCGTGATAACATCTCGGCATCGGGAGCCCAAAATGAAGGACATGCAGGCGCACTTAGAGAAGCTTCGCGTCGAAGCGGAGGAGTGCGAGCTGATCAGCAAGCTGGCGACCAATCCGACAGAAAGAACTGTTTGCCAAGCTGGCGGCCCACCACCGGGAGCTAGCTGATGAGGTCGAGCGGACCATGAAGGCCTCGACCTAGGAAGTCCGCTAACCGGCGACGCGGGAGATTAAGGCCACCTCCGCAAGCGGCCTTGCATGGCTCCATTCCTACAGTGGGACAATTTCCCGTAGCATCCCGGTGCAAGGACCGCACATCGATTTGCTATCCCCTGCGTATGCCAAGCACCTTCACCCACAGGGGCGTCACGTTCGAGGTAAAACGCCTATATGATGATCAGTTCGAGATCATCATTGAGATCGGCGGAGAAACGACCCGCCATACCGTGCGCACACGATTGGCAGAACTAGCAAAGCGCCGGGCCGAGATGCTGATCGATCGTAAGCTGAAAACGAAAATTAGGCCTGTGTAGGCTGCCCCAATTGGCGGCCACTAACAGAAAACGGCCCCAGCAAGTGTCCTGTCTGGACGGCGTAATAAGGAAGGGCCCAGCGGTGAAGCTGGGGCCAGTGTGTAGCTGGGCGTCTCGGTGCCTGTAGCGGTGCGGCACTGAACAGGGCGACCAATGCCAATGCTTGCGCTTCGTTCCTGCTCATAAAAGAGACCCCAGCATCCGGATCATGCTGGGGCCAAGCTGGATCGCCGAGCCGCTCGCCAGGAAGCAACGGTCGTCGTTCTAGGGCTGAAAAAATACGAAATGAAAATTAGCTGCCCTGTTGCTCGGATCATCCCAAACGACGCTCCGGTCCGAAAATAAACCATGTGAATCCCGGCGAGACAATTTCCGCTTTTTCCCGAGACTTGACGCCGTCGTCGATGGGAGTTTGAATTAACTCCTCGGTCCTCTCCAGGCCGAGAACCCGAGGCCCCGGAGAAGCGCCACATCGGGGCCTCTGCTGCGGATTCGCAAAACCGGCAACACATACCCATGTGCCGGTCATGCCTAAATTCGAGTTCTACCTACCGACCGTTGGAAAGTTGGTTCCGGCCGGCCCGGAGTGGTTCCACGAGATCAAGTACGATGGCTACGGCCTGCGCGTCGAGCGCGACGGAGACCGCGTCCGGCTGATCACGAAGGGCGGCCATGACTGGACGAAGCGCTTCCCTTGGATTGTGAAGGCCGCGCTGAAGAACCGCCAGAAGCAGTTCGTGATTGACGGTGAGGCCATCGTCCTAGGCGAATCCGCAGCTTATGAGGCTTGGAACCGCCTCCTTTATGGCGACTTCACCTTTTCCCGTGCAGCATCAGCAGCATCGATGCCAGCCTGCTTCACCCGATCGACGGCCTCTGTGCCGACGTCGCCGAGCTCGGCCTTCAACGTATCGGAGGCTTCGCGTAGGCTTTGCGATACCGCGTCGGCGCGCGTGTTCAAATCAGCCTTGATATCGTCGCTGAGCTCGCCCACCCATTCGTTCTCGAGATCGAAAGTCCGGAACGCACCCGCGATGGCCGCACCGATTGCCAAGCCCACGGCGCCAAGGACGAGCGGTTGCCGGTCAAGCACGTCGGCCAACGATGATTGCGCTTTCGTGAGAGCTTCTTTTCCAGGCATGCCGAGGTTCTCGCGCGCATAGGCGATACCTTCGTCGAACCGGCCCTTGATCTCGTCGGCCGCTCCCGACATGGCGTCTGAAGCCGCGCTACTGGCCTCGCGTACGGTTTCACCGAAGCCCGTAGCGTCGTCGTGATCCGTTTCAGGCGCGGTCGGTGGCGCGGCGGTCCGTTGGAGCTCGGAGGCGGCCGCGCGAACATTGCGCACGCCGAGATCGACGATCGGCGAAGCCGCCGCGGTCGCCGATCGCGCCGCGCTCTTCAGCTTCTCGTCGCCAGCCAACAGCCAGAACGCACCGCCTCCGATAAGTGCTGCGGCGAGGGGATTTTCCCGCACCGCGGTCACCAGACTGTCGAAAAAGCCCGCCTGCGTGCTGCTCATCTCACCATCCCCTTCACGGTGTCCTTGTCCTTATCGAGTTGCCGAATGGTCTCCCGTGGCACCAGGTTGCGGGCATCTAGCCGGTTGATGCCGATCGCGAACAGTACGGCCGCGATCATCACGGCCATGATCGCCGACGTCAAATAGGAGAGCGGCTGTGACCACCCTGCCCCAATCATTGCCGCCGATAAGGCGAACAGCGCCATCACCAAGGCTGGGATCACAAGGACGGCGCCGCCAACGATGAAGACCAGCGCGCCGCCGACCTTCTGAACTTTTTCGCCGAATTCGGCCTTGGCGAGATCCACCTCGTTCTGGAACAGCTTGGCGAACTGCGACAGCGCATCGCCGAGCAATGTCGAGATGGTTCGAAGATCGTTCTGACTCGTTTTGATATCGTTCTGGATGCTCATGACACGTTGCTTTGCTGCGAGGATGACGATTGTTCGCGCCGTTTCGAGGATGAAGACCGCCCGCCCGACGCCCTCAGGAAACGGACTGCCGCGAAACCGGCAAGGACCGAGATCCCCAGAAACGCGGCCGGCTGCCGCTTCGCAAAATCGGTGGCGCCGTCGACGAGGTCGCGGAAGCTTCCGTCACGGATTTTATCGGCCGCGTCATCGACATATTCGGCGGCGAAAGTCATGCCACGGGCAGCGAACGGCGCATCGCTCTCGAAGGCGCGCGCCGCTTCGCGAATGTTACCGGCAAGGCGTGCCATGAAGTTCGCGCCCGACCGCTGCTTGTCGCGCGCCTGGCCCTCGATCTGGTCCACCGTTCCGGAAGCCACGTCTTTGGCGGCATCAGCCGCCTCCTTGAACTTGTCGTTGGCGACATCGGTCGACGCTCGGAGGGCATCGCCGGCGCGCTGCTTCACCTCGGCGCCGGCATCGGCCATCTGCTCCTTGAGGGTCTGCGAGGGGTCGGTATTCCGGTTCTGCGTGGAATTCGTCTCTTTACTCAGGTCCACATCGCTCATGATCGTTCTTTCAGGTGTTCGGGTTTGGGGAAGGACTGAAGGCCGCCCTGACGACGTCGTCGGCAGCCTCTTTGAGCCTGTCGGCCACGTTTTCCGTCATCCGGCCGGCATGCCCCCCGAGATCGGCCTCGCCGACGCTTCGCGCCGCCGCGTCGGCCGCTGACATCGTCGCGTCCTTGGCCGCCTCGAAACCGGATTGTGCAGCCTCGCCCGCCGCTCGTTTCACGCTGTTGCTCGCCGGGCCCACCGCCTTGGCTTCGGCGCTGGTTTCGGGAAGAGCCGCGGCAAGGATGGCGCCGATCGCGATCCCAAGACCGCCTATCAAGGCGGCATTGTCGCCAATGACCTGACGGGCCTTCGCAGGCACCGTGGCCGCCGCGTTCTTGGCCGCGCCCGCTCTGTCCTTCACGGCATCCATGCCGCTCTTGAGCGTATCGCCGACGGTGCCGGCGGCCTGCGCCGCTCGCTTGCCAAGGTCGTCGGCCAGGGCGGCGGCGGCATCTTGCGCGTCGCCAGCCATATCGCCGGCCTGGTTTTGAGCCGAAGTCAGCCGGTTTCTCACGTCGCTGCTCAGCGCGTCGGCCCGGTCGGCGGCCTGATCCAGCATCTCTCCCGCCTTCTCCATCACCGGTGCAGCCGCTTCCGTGGCCCGGTCGCGCACCGTCTTCGAGGTCAGGGCAAGGCCAGCCCCGATCATCAGAAGGGGCACTGGAAAACCGCGCGCCAGGCGCAGAAGCGGGATTGCGACCGCAGTCCCCGCAGCGACCGCCTGCATCGGATTATCCATCGCTTGTTGCTTCAGCGCCTCGACCCAACTCTGGGTCTTGTTGCTGATGTAATCGGAGACTTCCGATCTGATGTGTTGCGGCGAGACCTTGTGGCGGAGGTCGTCAGCGGTATCCGATATCCGCTCCCTCAACCTATCGACCGTCACCGCGAGTTCGGCACGGCTGCGCTCGGACTGCCGCCTCAGCTCCTCCACTGATCGCGTCATGGCTTTACCCTCTTGGATTTTACCCTCTTGGATTTTTTGGTCGGTTCTTTTGGGACGAACTCAAGCTTTGTTGAATCGTTCCTCAGCAGGCCCTGCGGCAAACAGCGTCCAGACTTTGGTCTAGGCTCAACAGTCCACGCGCCGGCCGAAGCGCTTGAAGCAAGCGACAGGAACGGGCCGACAAGCCGGTTCGTTGCTTTCAATGGACCGGCTCCTGCTTCGCTTCATGTCCGTCACGCCCAGATATTCCCCTGTGGGCGCGGTACCTTTTGAGCCTCGGGCTCGTCGGGCTGGCATTTGTCGCCAAGCTCCTGCTGGACGATCAGTTGAGACCCTATCCGCTGGTGCTGTTCATCCCGGCCATTTTCCTGGCCTCTGTCATCTTCGATCGCGGTTCAGGCTTTCTGGCCACCGGCGCGAGCGCGGCGCTGGCGGCGCGATATTTTATCCCTCCGCCGCCGAGCGCCGCGATCCTGCCGCTCCTCATCTTCCTGGCGAGCGGGCTATGTCTTGCAGGGGTAACGGAAGCCTTGCGCGCAGCGCTCCAGAAGCACTCGGAGGCGAAGGCCTACGCGGACGTTCTCATGATGGAGTTGGCTCACCGGACCAGGAACGACCTCGCGACCATCATGTCGATCCTCCGTTTGCAGGCGCGGTCGGACCCTAATGCCGACGTGCAGGCGGCGATTACGTCCGCGCTGGCGCGGATCGAGGTCGTCGCGAAGATCCATGATCGCCTGCGCGACACGCCGGTTGTTTATCATGCGGGCTGGCCTGCAAATCCTCGCACGTTGTGGACGTGAACATGTTCGCCGCGCGCAATGTGCGCCGTCGCCGAACCGATCGGCACACCGTATTTGACGATCCTTTCGTCTAGCCCGATGCCGCAGCGGGCGATCTTGTGGCCAAGCGAGATCGTGATCGCGAGCGTTACCGCCACGCCATCGACAACTATGGTCTCCCCTGCAGCGACCTTGCCGCGTGCGACCAGCACATTGTCGGCGCTGGAAAGCAGCAGGAGCCGCGAGTCGCTCTGTTCAGGCTTGGCGTTCGCGCGCCCACCCCCGTCATTAGGAACAAACCTCAATCGACCCTCCCTTTCGATCGTGGATCTGCATGACCCTTGCACCCGTGTCAGTCGCTGCCTCGCTCGTAGGACCGCGACCGAATGGCGGTAACCGAAACGACGGTGATCGCGCAGCAAGCCATCAGATAGGCAACGACCCACGTCGGCTTGCCATTGCCGGCGGCCACGAGCGCCGATGCCACGAACGGTGTCGGACCGGCGATCAGGAGAGCATTCAGTTCACGCGCCAGCGCGATGCCAGAGAAACGGTAGCGGGTCGGGAACAGGTTGGCGAGGAACGCGCCCTGCGCGCTGGCAAGCCCGCTATAGCCGATGCCGAAGCCGATGCTCAGAGCCAGCGTCGCCAGCACCACATTCTTCGTGCCAAGTATTGCGAACATTGGGAACGCGTACAACATTGTGAAAACGCCGCCGAAGAGATAGACTCGCGCATGGCCGACGCGGTCGGCGAGCGCACCAACAGGCGGCGTCAGCACGATGCCGGTCAGCGTCGCGATGATAACAGCCGTCAGCGCGTCCGTCCGGGCCATGCCCAGCGTGTTGGTCATGTAGCTCAGGCTGAACGCGCTGAGGATGTACGCGTTCGCGTTGTGCCCAGTGATCGAAAGGAAGCCGCACACGACCTCTCGCGGGCTATTGCGGATAAGTTCGCCGACTGGCACCCGCGCTTCGCGGCGGTGGGCGGCGGCACGCTCCATCGCCTCGACATATTCAGGCGTCTCGTCGAGGTTCTGGCGAATGTAGAGCGCGACGCCAATGAGGAGTGCCGAGACGAGGAACGGCACGCGCCACGCCCAGCCGAACAGGGTTTCTTCAGGCAGATAGGCAACAAGAAGGAAGAGCAGCGTCGCAAACATGATGCCGGCGACAGTCGCCGACGACAGATAGGCAGTGAAATACGCCCTGCGATGAGCGGGGACGTATTCGGAGACGAGCGTCACGGCTCCCGCATATTCCGCACCAGCGCCGAAACCCTGCAGCAGGCGACAAATGACCAAGAGGATGGGAGCTAACACCCCAATCTGAGCATAGGTTGGCAAGAGACCCATCGCGACGGTGGACAGGCCCATCAGCGAGACCGTGAAGATGAGCGCGGGCTTACGCCCGAAGCGATCGCCGAAATGCGAAATCAGGATGCCGCCGAGCGGCCGGCTGAAGAAGCCGGCGGCGAACGTCGCAAACGCCGCCAGCACTCCCGCCGAGGCGGAGAACTGCGGGAAGAACAGTTTGTTGATGAACAAGCCCGACGCGGCGCCGTAAAGCGCATAGTCGAACCACTCGATAATCGTGCCGATGGTCGCCGCAGTCACGGCGCGTCTGATGTTGGCGCGCTCGGCGGGCGCCTTGTCTACCGCGATGGACATCGTCATGGGTGTTTCCTCAAATATGTTTTTCTCTGGATCGATCGGGTCTTGCTCGGCGCCGGTCTCAAGGAATCGGATCCGGCATCGGCACCTCGAAGCGCCTCGCGCATTCCACTATTTCAGCGCTGATGCTGGCTGACAGTCGGACGCCGTCCCGAAGCTGCCACTCCCACCGCGCAAGAGCGTGAGCGCTTGGCAGTTCGACACGTTCGAAGCCTTGCCGCGTCTGAGATGCGTGGCACATGCCGGCAAGCGCCGCTACTTGACGCCGGAAAGCGTCGGCCCCTCCGAATGCGGCGAGGTCGATGACGAGGATGAAAACCGCCGCACTCCAGCCGTCGGTTGCGTCAGCACGTCCCCGCCCGCTAAGGCAGCCCGTCAGCAGTTCTACGATGAGACCGAGGGAATAGCCCTTGTGGCCGGCCTCCAGACCGCCGAGAGGCAGAGCCGTACCTGGCGGGATAGCTGCCATGATGTTGGGATCGGTCGAGGGTTGGCCTTGGCTATCCATCAAAAAAGGGGTGCGGCAGCTGCTCACCGCGCTGCCGATAGGCGGCGATCGCGCCGTTCGTCAACAGCGCGGTGGACATGTCGATCATCACCGGTCCATTGGTGGCGGGTGTGCCGAACGCCATCGGGTTCGACGTCAGAGCCGGCGTTACCCCACCGAACGGCGCGACGCTGCTATGGCCGGGATCGGTCAGTGTCAGTAGCATCATGTAGCCGGCGTCAACTGCCGGCCTCAGATAGGCGCCGAGGCAGGCGTATGGTGGCTGCGCTGGATGGCGATCGCCCCCATCCCGAACCGGGCCGCCCGCGACATTGCTTCTTGCGTCGCGCGCCGCAACAGCCAGGGCCCGGGAAGCTTGTGCCCATCCCAAGTCAGGCGCGCCGAAGTCATTGACGATTTCGGGTTCGCCCACAACAGACATCTCATCACTCTCAATCTCGCGCAGATAGAGAGGCAGTAGCGCCAGCTCATGGGTCGATTTCCCGAAGCAGTCGCCCTCGACCAGTACCGAGGCAATATCGGCTGTCCGGTCACGAGCAAGCCCGGCACGCTCGAGCAAAGCACTGGCGCAGGCTTCAAGGGCGCTGGCGCGGTAGCTTGCACCAGCAGCTTCGGGATCCGCGCTCATAATTTGATCGCGTGTCTTTTCGGGCAGAACGCAAGGATAGAGAAGGTCATGAACGTCTTCCCAGTGTTGTTTGTGATTGTCAGACTCGAAAAGATTGCTCCCTCCGAGCCTCCGCCTCAGAGCTGCGCGACAGTGGCATTGTCGATCAAATCCCAATCAAGCTCGGCGCCGAGACCTGGCTTTTCCGGCAATGTTGCGATGCCGCCTTCGACCGGCAGCGGAGACGCCAGCCCGAACTCGAATTTTTCGCGGGGGCAAAGCAGCTCAAAATAGCTGCAGTTCTTCACGGCTGCGCAGAGGTGAAGATTGACGAGTTCAAGCGGCTGGAAGATGGCCGAATGAATCTCGCAATTCATGTGGAAGCTTTCGGCAAGATGCGCGGTCTTCAGGACGCCGGTCACCCCACCCGCCCAGCTGACATCGGCGCGAACCGCATCGACGACGCGACCAGCGACACATTCGGCCACACTGTAGGGATGTTTGGCTAAAACTTCAGTGCCAATGACCGGAATGTCGAGCGCCCGCGACAACTCGCGCAACGCAGAGAAGTTTTCATCCGGGATAGGCTCTTCGAGCCAGCGATAATCAAGTCGTTCGAGAGCTCGCCCATAGCGTATCGCTTCGTCGAGCGTCATGAAGGCGACCGGGTCGCTCATCAACGTGAATTCGGCCCCTACCGCTGCGCGCACGGCGGCATGGATTTCAATATCCTCGCCGACGGACCGGCCCGGCGGATGCAGCTTGTACGCCGCATAGCCGCCAGCCTTGGCCGCAACCGCCTCGGCGACATAGTCGTCCGCGGTTTTTAGAAACATCGAACTCAAGTAAGTCGGCACCTCCGTCCGGCAGCCGCCAATGTAGCGATGCAGCGGCTGTCCGGCGGCTTCAGCGCCCAGGAGCCAAAGACAAACATCGGCCGGCCCGTAGGAATAGATCGGCAGATGGCTCCAGAAGCGGTCAACTTTCCGGAACTCGTGCCAGAGCGCCTCGCGGTCGAGCGCATTACGGCCAATCAGAAGTGGCTTCAATGCGGCCGCCGCAAGCTCGCCTGAGCCACGTGCAGAGCGGCCGGCAAAGCCGAACATCGAAGCCGAGAGCCCCTCTTCCGTCGTCAGTGTGTAGACGACGAATTCAAACCCATCTCGATTGCTGGTGCCGAGCAGCGTATCCTCAGCAAGGGACACCTCGCGGTGATGACAACAGCGTATGTCGACCGTGGCGATCCGCATGGTCAGAACTTGCCGTATGTCAGATAGGCCTCTCGCGGGTCCATCCCGTCGAGGATCGCCTTGCGTACCTTGTTTTCGGTGTTCATCGCGACGGCGGCCTCGTCGGTAACTGCCCCGACGAGTTCTTGCGGGACGCGGATGACGCCGTCACGGTCGCCGATCAGATAGTCGCCGGGCCGGATCAGCACGTCGCCGATGGTAATGGGCACGTCGAAGCCGCGCGGGAGCCAGCGGCCGACAACGTCGCGAGGCGTATGCCGGCGCCGCCAGCACTGGAAACCGATCTTGAGGATGAAGTTCACGTCGCGGATATTGCCGTCGATCACACAGCCGAGCACCCCCTTCTTCTGCAACGTTTCGGCCGACAATTCGCCCATTTGGGCAATGACGCGGTCGTTCGGCTGGCACACCCAGATGTGGCCGGGTTTAGCCTTGGACAATAGCCCGGTCCATTCAAGCAAGGTCTGGTGCGCTTCGGCGCGATCGTCGACGTGGCCCTCGATGGTGAAGACCGGCCCGCACAGCACCTTTTCCGGAACGAGCGGCGTGATCTCCGGCGGCAGCGTGAAGTCGGCGAGGCCCCTGCCGCGCATGACGTCATGCACGACGCCAGTGTAGCAGCGCGACAAACGCTCGGTCAGCGATTCAGTCATGGTGTAATACCTCTTCCATCGTCGACCAATGCTCTCCCTCCGCGCGGCTCACGAGCGGCACCTGCATCGGGTCCGCAAGCGCCCACGATGCGCGGGTCCTTGGGTCGGCCGCCATCCGCGCGCTGTCGCCGGAAAAATCCTCGCCGTGATATTTCCAGTAGCCGAACAACAGGTTCTCCGGCATGCGCAGGAAGATCGTGCAGTTGCGGATGTTGTATTCGGAGATCCTGGCCAGGATCTCTGGCCAGGCGGCCCCATGCAGCCGCTTATACTCGGCGATACGCTCCGGTTTGATCGACGCGCATCGCACCGATCGCGTCCCAGTCCCAATCGATGCCGAGACCCGGCGCGTCGGACGCAGCCGCCAGCGGATGAGCCGCACCGCCTTTGGCGTACAACTAGTTTGTCAGAGCCTCACCAGGTGCGTTGAGCGCGGATCAGCAGCGTCAGAGCGTTCTGATCCTTAAGCTCATACATGGCGCCGGGCTTCGCGATAGCCGACTGCAGAGGCAGGGTCACCTTGCTTCCGCTCGCATACTTCTGGTCGAGCATGCTGTAAGCGAGGTCGGCCGAGAAGGTCAGGTTCTTGACCGGTGTCCAGCGCGTGATCACACCGACTACCCCGTAGTTGAAATCGGGGTTGCAACCGGCAACGCCGCTCGAGAGCGCTAGGCCTGCAACGAAGGCGCCGCAGATGTAGCCTTTAGCTGTGCCGTTATACCGGACAGCGGCCCAAGCACCATAGATACCCGTGTTCCAGTACGGATTCCAGTTGTGCGTATAGCCGCCCTGGACGCCGTAGGTCGTGGTCAGTTGCTGGCCGGAGCCAGCCACAAACACGGAGTCAGACAGACCTGCAAGGCCAACGCTCTGGTAAGCACCCGCTAAACGGGTGCCGCCGTACATTGCGTATGTGGTCGTCATCAGGTCCTGGAAGTTGTAACGGCTCGCACCGTTCGTATACACGCCAGACATGTTGATCGTGTCACCCGCGCCGGTGGGCAGATTCTTGATCGACAAGGCCAACTGAGCGGCCCAGCCCCACTTGTCGTCCGGATGGCCAGTCGTTTCGTCGGCGCCGTAGTAGGCGGCATGGTTGTCATGCGCGGCGACCGACGCCTGGAAGAGACCCCAAGCTTGATCAACGCGAACCATGGCGACAAGGTCAGGAGACCACGCGCCTCCGATGTCGTTCGCGCCGTAAGCTCCGGTCGCAAGTCCCGCGACCGTTGCACCGCTCACGTTCCAGATGTTGGTCGTATTATACTGAACTTGGTCCTGCGCGGAGATCGCAGCCGTGATGCCCTGGCCGAATTCAGCCGTGTAACTGAACTGGTTCACACCAGTAACCGAGCCGCCAGCACCGGGCAGACCGTCGAAGTTATTGGCCGGATAGTTGACCCAAGGCGAGGAGAACTGCGAGACCGCCTTGCCCATTGTGAAACCAGCGAACTGGATAAACGCGTAGTAGACACCGAGCGTACCACCAGCGACACCAGCTCCGCTGTAGGCAGTCGAGCCATTCACAGCCGTTGTGCCGGTACCTGCATAGCCGCCCGACGTCCAAGTCAAGGCCCCATCGAAGAAGGTTCGGAGCACGCCGTATTCGGTCGCGGTGCGCGTATCGATGTTCAGGTCTTCACGGGCCTTGGTGGTATAGTAATTGCGGAGGCGGTTTTGCGCACCAGCGACACCAGTATTGGTAGTATCGTGCAATGCGTTTGTATTCAATCCAACCTCGGCTCGCACATAACCACCGAGCTTGATGCAAGTATCGGTGCCGGGGATGTAGTAAAATCCAGCTCCGTACAAGGAGCAAATCTTCACGTACTCGACGGCCTTCGCTTTCACGGGAAGATCGGCTGCCTGCGCGCTGGCGCCCACAAACATGACCGCAGAACCGAGGACAAGACACTTTGTTAGTTTCATCGATGAACCTCCAAGCAAGAAAACATCGTTTCCGTCCTTCAAAGATCGGGACTGCACCCGTTAGGGCCGCAGCAACGCGGAGGGCCGCGACACAGCGTGATTTAGTACAGCGTGGGGAGCGCCACCCCGGACAAATCGGGGTCGATGCGACCAATTTGGGGTCGATCAATATCGTCGGCGTTTTTCGCAAGGACAGGCCGCAAGCCTGAGGAAATCGTGGCTGGTTTCGCGCAAAGGATCGGGGGGACACCACATAGCGAGGGACAGATTCGCAGCGCCTGCCAGCCCGAGATCGAGAAACTCTGTGGTGGTCAGGAGCGAAGAGCCGGCCGTTGCCTGCGAAGCCAGAAGCCACTCGGCAAGCTGATCCGAGCACCGAGGCAAGTCCAGGACCAGTTACGAGGCTTTCCTACTCGGCTTGCTGCCGGTCCGGTGGTCCCCTTGCTAAAACTCTTCACACTGCCCCGAGCACGCCGCCGGTTGCTCGGTCGATCTCTTCGAGATAGCGACGGCGCGCGAGCGACTCGGGCAAATAGCCGATCACCTTTCGGCTATCGGCGGATTCGACCACGGCCAGAAGATCCGCCTCCGCCTTGTCGAACACGGCCATCGCGGTCTTCACGTTCATTTCGGGCAGCAGCACGTCGTCGAAATAGCGCGCGAGCTCCACCACCTGGATGTCGTCCGCGATGGTATCGAGCTCGACGGAATAAAGTTCTGGAAGCAGCACCAGTCCGCAATATTCGTCGGCGTCGTTGACGACCACGATCGCCTGCAGCGAGCTCAAGGGGAACTCGCGGCGGCAGGCCGCGATGGTCGAGGTCGATGGCGCCTTGGCGACGTCGCTGCGCATCATCCGCTCCACCGACAGGTTGCGCAGCCAGCCGACGTCGTTGGCACTTCGGATAGTCTCCCCGCGCAGGTGCAGGCGCCAGGTCGAGAACGAATGGCCGAAACTGAAGCGGACGCAGATGCTGGTGACGATGCAGCCAGCCAGCACAACGGCGGTGACGTCGACGCTGCGTGTCAACTCCAGCACCAGGAACGACATCGTCAGCGGACCGCCGACGATGGCGACGCCGAGCGTCGCCATGCCCGTGAGCATGCCGACCAAGGGATCAATTCCGAGCTTCGGGCTCGCGAGGATCACTAGCGCGGCGAACAATTTTCCGAGCAGGCTGCCGACGAACAGCGAGGCGAAGAAGAGACCGCCGCGGAAGCCGGAGGCGAGCGAGATCATGCAGGCGGCAAGCTTCAGCACGATGATCGTCGCAATCAGGCCCGCCGCCATCTCGTGGTGCATATCGAGCACCATCGCCCCGTGGCCGGCGGCGAGCACCTGCGGCGTGACGATCGCCAGCGCGCCGACGCAAATTCCGCCGATCGCCGGCCTGATCCAGAGCGGAAGCCAGGATTGTGTGAACATGCGCTCGAACAGAACGGAGCTTCGCATCACCAGAATTCCGACACCACCGGCGATCAACGCCAGCACGATGAGGGCGAGGTATTGCTCGACGCTGACCGTGCCGACGCGGGGAACTTCCAGCAAATAAGGCGAGCCGCCGAACCATTGCGCGGCGAGCGCCCCCGACAGCGACGCGGCGAGAATGGGGGCTGCACTCGCCACCGAGTAAACGCCGACGATCAGCTCATAGGCATAAAACGCGCCGGTGATCGGGGCCCCGAACGCCGCCGCGATCGCGGCGGCCGCGCCGCAGCCGACGATCAGGCGGAGATCGGTGCGCCGCAAATTGAGGAACTGGCCGAGCAGGGAGGCGACGCCCGAGCCGATCTGGGTGTAGCCCGCCTCGAGCCCGACCGACGCGCCGCAGCCGTTGGAGATGAGGGTCTGGCTCGAGACCACCACGCTGTCGCGGAGCGAAAGATGTCCGCCGCGCAGCGCGTTGGCCTCGATCGGGTCGACCGCGCTCGATATCTTCAGGCGCCGCCGCGACCACTCCATGATCCCGAGCGCGAGCCCTCCGACCGCGGGGGCGCTCAGCGCCGCCCACGGGTTGATATGGTCATGGGCGCTGAGGCGGACGTCGATCGGGATCCCGTAGATCAGGACATGGGCGATCTGGGCGACCTCGCTCATCAGCGTGACAATGGCACCCGCCATGAAGCCTACCAGGAGCGCCAGCGGGATCAGGTAGAATTCGTTGCGACGCAAAAGCGCGCGCACCCGAACCAACATTTTGTTGGTTGCTCTTCGTAGGACAATGCGGCGGATCGCCAACACCATTCGGCTCTTGTAAGGTCCTACCAGAGAAAGCTCGGCGGACCGGATGTGCGATGCCCATCGGGCTTTAGGCTGCTCCGCGAATCTGGACAGGTCAATGAGAATCAGAATTGCCAGTTCTGGGTGCAATTGCTGATGGACCTACCAAGCTGGTACTCGACACTGGCCCCTGATGCCATACGGCAGAGCCAATAGCATCCTCCGCGAACTGCACGCTGCCGGGGAAGCAGTTGATCGGCCGGGTGATCGTTCTGACAGACGGTAAGGCAGGCGCCATCGTCGCCTCCGGGTCCGGTGATCGATCAACAGGTTGCTAGCCAGCCCGAGCCGCCAAGGAGATCCTTCGCCACCTGGCCCATTAGCTCGCGGGCGAAGGACTTGAGGCCCGCCATGCTCTCGCTCCGCGAGGGCACGGCCGACGACGTCCTCGGTCTGCGGCCCGAACAGCCGCGCCTTGTCCGTGTCGTCGCCCCCCCTCGCGATGGAGATAATTGAGGTGGGCGACGAACGGCGCGGCGCGGGCGATGTGACGGATGACGCGGGTCTTGATCACGACGAGGCACGAGCGCCCCGTCAACAGGTGGTTGGCCGGCACGCTGGCGATCCGGCCGCGCCCGAGGCGTGACCGGTTGCCCGTAATAATGCGGTCCGAACGGGGCACCTGCCCGCCAACCCTCTGCGCCGCCGCGATCGCCTGCGCAATAAAGCGCCGCGCCCGCTGCGAAGTGGATGAGCAGATGCCGCCGGGCCGGATGCGAAACTCACGATCCTCAGCCGCCGCCAACCTCGGCAATGTTTATTAGATCGCGGAGTGTCAGTGACTTGCGTGCAGCGCGCACATTGTTGCCCAGGCAAGCACCTTGCGCGGCAGGCGGAAAACTCCAAACAACACAACGAACCGACCGCGGCGCACATTGCGCCCTTTTATCTCGCCATCGCTCGGTCGTCTTTAAGCGTCCGGTCCCTGCACAACTCTTCCATAGTGTGTTCTCGTTCCATTTCGGGTTTTCTGCTCCAGTGGATGATCTCCGACGGCGCCTCGCCGTTCATGGGCAAAGGCGAACCCCGCTGGTCGTTGCACGTTCAGATTTGGTACTGCGACGACCAGGATGCGGAGGAATATTGCGGCCGGCGCATGCTTTCGATGGCGAGGTTCGAGCGCTGGGTTCGCCATCTGGTGAGTCCGGGAGGCTCGCGCAAACGTGTGGAAGAGCAGCGGAATTTTCGCCAAGCGACGGCAGAACGTCCACCCAACAAGCGGTAGCCGAAGCGGCGCAAGAGGCCCACGCGCTCTCGCTACAGTGTGCGCTCGAACTGCGATCCGATCGGGCTTCGAGCGTTCTGGGCATGCATGTCAAGGCGATGAACTGGAGCGGCATCGGGCATGCCGGGTATGCCGCGACGCTCGGTCTTTCGCCCGATTCGCTGCGGATCTGGCGCGATCGTCCCGAAGATTCCGGCGACGAGTTTGGACTGGCGATTGTTCTTCTCCGGGTGCCCGGGCTCAATCAAGCAGCGCTGCTAATTGCGCGCGCCCCAAAACTACGTGACACCGGAAGCGGTGGACGGCCGGTCGATCCGGCGTCGGTTCAGCAACAAGGCGAAGCAGGCGATCGAGCAGCAGACGGAGAAGCCGGGCGTCAGCGTGGCGCAGGTTTGCCGGCGCGATGGCGCCGCCACCAGCATGGCGGTCCGCTGGCTGACCGCTTGCAAGGCACCGCAACTCGCGACGGTGACGCACGCCGACGGCACGGCCAATGAGATGCCGGCGCTCGCCGCCTTGCGCGTTCTGGTGCAGCCGCGGGCGGCATAATGGACACCAAGCTGGCCGATGGACGGCGTGTCTTTGCGCCGGCCAGCAGCACTCCGCCTGCGGTGATGCGGCAGCTCGCCGCAAGGGAGACAGCACCATGATCGTCGTTCCGGCTGGCGTGAAAGTATACCTGACGCTCGGCCGCACCGACATGTCCAATGGACTGGCGGTCCAGCGGAACTCACCGTGGGAGCGATTGAACGCGAACCCCAACTCCCGGCAAGCTCGCGAGATCGCTGATATTGGCTTGCGTTTCCGCCGGCGACGGACCGCCCGCAAGATGTCTCTCGTAACGCGTTGGTCCCGCATGGACGCTGCAAACGCGCCGGGCACGCCACATCGGTCGCGAAAGCTCAGGTAGATGCGCTATACCGGCCAAGTAGACCTAGAGGGAGCGCGATCTCGGAGTGGGAGCCGAAGTTTGAGAAGGACGATTTTCGATACCCCAGGCGGGGCTGTGCTATTTGCCCTTGCGCCCGCGCCGCAGAATTTGGCGATAACCGCCGCGCACCATTGCGAGGCCGGTTTGCACCAGACGGACTCCGGTTGCGCAGATCGTGTGTTTTCCAGGCACGGTCCGGGATACGCTTGCTGCCGAACAACGCTTCAGCGATGCTGCGATACGTGCCGCCGTCCCCACGCGCATCGAGCGCGCGAAGAGCCGCGCTCAACCGTTCGCGTCGCTGTTTGGATAGCTCGTGAAAGGCAGGATTTGGCGCACGCCCGCTCATGGCTCGCCACAGCCGTCGCGCAGCGTACGCCCGCGCGGCGAAGTCGCCGTCAAACGACAACGTGGCCACGTAGTGGGTGGCAACGGCCGGCGCTTCTCTTGACCAGACACGGTGGTCGACCGCGCCAATGCGCAGCACTGCATGCCAGCCGTCGGCGGCGCGGCGAACCCGACCAGCCGCGACATCGATCGACGGCTGAGACGCTGCGTCACTGCTAACGGGCGACGTGGTCATTGAGATTGGAACGACGGTCGGCAGAACCTCGGATGCCCAAAAGACCGTCTGTTCCTTGAAGAACCTCAGCGGGTCATGAGCGAAAGCAGATGCCCCACCTCCTCCTGAATTCGGGCGTCACTTCGCCATCCGGGCTGTTGGCGAGCATCGCTTCATAGCTGCGTCGGTAATCCACGTTACGGCGAAGACATTCCCCGGCGATGTCGATAATCTCTGCGTCCTGAAGACTCTTGTAGGATTCCGGCGACCGCCAGTCGAACTCAGGCATTGCTTCCACCCGCATGCACGCAACTAACAAGGATTGCGGTGCGATAATCGTGAACTGGCGAGTTGTAGGAAGTCCCTAGTTTGGCACCACGTGGTGCTTCCGGATGACCACCTGCGGCTGGAGAAGACGTTTCTAGATTGATCTTCTGGTTGACGAATCTCCTCTAGCTCGCCCCCGCACCGCGTAGAAGACGGCCCTGCTCGGTCATCCACTTGGCGCGCGCAAGATGACTCTGGTATGCGATCCGCGCGCGCTCGGGCTCATGTTCCGAAGCGATATGCAGGACGATTCGAGCCACTTCGCGCCAGTCCGCCCCCTCACCCTCAGCCTGTAGAAGTCGCATGTAGGTTACGACATGCTGCTGGTCATATGGTGTAACGGTCGGATCGTCCGGCGCGGCGTCCGCAACCTCCGGATCAAGCGGTGGTTTTGGCATCGGGGCTACCCTGTTCCAGGGAACGGGACTCGACTCGCAGCGCTCGCAACGCGCGCTCTCGCATCGTCGCCGACACCAGCGCATGGCATGCTACCTGCCCCAAGCTTGGCGCCGCAGGAAAGCGCGTTCTTCTATCCTTCCGCACTCGAAACTCCTTTTGCGAGCACACGCAACCGAGGTCGTCCGCGTATTATAACACGTAGCGCCAAAATACGCGATTGCTTCCTATCCTGCGGATGGACATTCGCAAGGTCTTTGGAGCAAATGCGCGCCGTTTTCGGCTAGGCCTTGGCTTGAGCCAGGAGGCCGTCGCAGAACGCATGGGCGTCGATAGGGCCTTCATCAGTAGTATGGAAAGAGGGCTGCAAAACGCGACCCTGCTCACAATCTGGGAGACGGCCCAAGCTTTGGAGGTGCGGCCGGTCGACCTGCTTGACGAGAAAGTGTCTAAGATTCGATCCTGATCTCTTCCGCGAGCCGGGCCGAAGGCCCGGCGAGCGCCGGACGCGGACGCGCGTCAGCGCCGCCGGCGATCCGGCTTGGAGGGGCCGCGCAACTGGCGCCCCGGTTACGCGGCTCAAGTCTTCAGATTGCGCGCTTCATCAAGCGCTTCGCTTTGCTTTCAAGCTCAAGCCTCGTATCCTGATGAGCCTTGCCGCGCGCCAATGCGGTAATGCCCTGCACGAAATCGAAGATACTTTCCGGCTTGCGATTCTCTTCGCCCAGAACGGTCTCAATGATTTTCGAGGTCTCGGACTTGGAAAACCCGCTTTTGCGGAGGAAGCTCTCTCGGTCCTCGTCAGTGCGGGCAACAATCCGCTCCCGCGCCGCCTTGATCCCGGCGACGAATGGCGCGGGCGAGGAATTGGCAAAGCTAGTCAACGCCGGGGCGGCTTCATGCACGAAACGTTGGGCCGCGGATTTCGAATGCCGGATCGTGATCTCTTCGAAATTCTCCACGCCCCACAGATTGCGGTTCATGCAGACGGCCCGGAGATAGAAGCTGGCGATCCCCAGCGTCTTGCTGCCGACCTCGCTATTCCAGCAATAGAATCCCCGGAAATACACATCCGGTGATCCATCCGGCAGGCGTCCCGCCTCGATCGGATTGGTATCGTCGACCAGAAACAGGAACACGTCGCGATCGCTGGCGTAGAGTGTCGTCGTGTCCTTGGTCACGTCCACAAAGGGATTGTGGGTCATGGTCGCCCAGTCCATCACGCCCGGAACCTTCCACCGGGTGTCACCCGTGCCGTTGCCCGCGATCTTCATGACGGCCGCGACCAGCTCATGATCCCAGATACGGCCATAGTCCGGCCCGGTGACAGCACGAAGCTCGACGCGTCCGCTATTGGTCTCCAAGGTTTTCACGAGCTCGGCGCGATGCGACAGCAAGCCGTGTTGCAGGTTGATGGCCGACAGGGCCGCGGGAAGCAGCCGCAGATAGGAGGTCGGCGCCCCGACCAGCGTACACAACTGGCCAAAGCTCCAATGGGTCGGCGCCACCGGCTCGTCGCGTCCCGGCACAGTGAGGGCCAGCCGCTCGGCATTGTCCCGGCTCGCCTCCACCCGAATGGTCCGACTTTCCACCGTCCGAGCTTGCGCGCGTTCGGCCCGTCCTCGCACCGATTCATAAAGGTCCGGCAAATTCAGATACCGTTCGTCATCGGGTCGCGCAAACCACTCAGACGACACGCGGCCAATCCGCTGGCCGCGCGATATATCCACGCGGAAACCGCCGGGCGCAGGCTGTTCGCTTTGGGACAAGGTCATTGTGTTCATGATCGCTCTCCTATGGGCTGAGGTTGAAGCGCAGCGCTGCGCTGCAACCCTGCCCGTCGGCGAGACCTGGGGTAGCAAGGGCAAGGGCGGCAGGACGCGGAGGGGGATCACCCGCCTGGCAAGGGCGCGCCAGCGGCGCGCGTCTGCACGCGCCTGACGACGACGTCGTCATGAAGAACTCTTGCGCGGAAGACCGGGGATACCGCTCCGGCCGGCACACGAAGTGTGCTTCACCCTTGCCCGCGCGAGGGCGGAGCCCTTCGCAATCTCTTCAAAGAAAAAATGCTCTTCCTCCTGCAAAGCGGCGCAAGAAAAGCAAAAAGCCCCGCCTCCGAGGAGGCGGGGCTGATGATCCCTATGGGATCAGTCGCCGTTGCGGCGGGACCAGATCAGGGTGAAGCCCTCGTCGCCGTCGACCTTCACCAGCGAGGCGTAGATCGGAGCCGGAAAGCTCGGATCGTCGAGCTTGACCGAGAGGTATTCACGGTCGCTGTCGCGGGCGGTTTTCTTCCACGCGGCACCGAACTCGGTCACACCGGCAAAGATGCGGTAGTCGGGCGCCTTGTCGTTGTCCTTCTCGGATACGGCGAACCTCGCCTTGATGTTCAGCGTCAGCGTCTTGATCGAGCCAATGTAGCCGTTGTCCGAAGCGGTGAAGGTGCCGATGGTAGCCATGGTGGTCTCCGTTTGTTGCTCGGGCCGCGCCCATCGCAGCCTCGATGGCGATCCTTGGCCCGGGGAGCGATCGGCCCGCAGCCTTCAGGCCCGCAGCGCCAGCGGAGGACGGCGATAGCCTGCTTTTTTGTACCGCGAGGAATGCCGCCCCTTCGCGGCAGGGGAAAAAAGCAGGCGTAGCCGTTGCGGGAAGGCGATCGAGGCTTTTGCCGGCCCTCGGGCCTGATCAGCCCCTTCGAGGTTGCGTTGGACGCGCCATGAACGAACTGACGGAGACCACCATGGCGGTCGAAATCGACGCAGCACAAGGACACAGCCGGATCAAACGGGCACCTGCTGACACCAGCGCATCAACGGCTAAAAGGGCGCGTCCGGCAAACGCTAGCGACCCTGATCGCACTCCCGCGTACGTGGGCGAAGGTGCCGATATATGCCATAGCCGCAGAAGCCGGCTTCGTAACAAAACTCCAGTCGATGGCCGTCCTTGGCCAACCGTTTGCGCAGCTTAGATAACGCTGCCGGTGTGTTTGGCACCGCACCGATGAAACCCACGGTCCCGTTGCGTCCGTCCTCCGCCACGGTCACCGAAATGCTGACTTTGTGAACGTCGAGCCCCACGTAAAGAATCTTCTGCATCTGCATTCTCCGATGTCGAGCCGCCGCGCCTTCATACGCGGCGGCGGCTCGACTGCGACGGAGACCGATGGCGCCGCTATGCTGGCGCTAAAGGACATACGGACTTAGATCTCAACCGTGAGAATGCCGGGTAGCCCGGCAGGGCTGACAACAAGAGAAGAGTGAGAGAATCAAAAGAGGCACCCGCAGGAGGGTCAGCATAGCGCCGACGCGTAGCGGCGGGACCCGGGACCGAGTGCAGTCGCGAGACCGGTTAAAAAGGCACCCGACCCGAAGGGCAGTGATAGCGACGCCGGCATGCAATGACGGCGGGCCCGAGGGCGAGTGCCTCCGGCGAGCGACTCAATGCGGATTCACGTCTCCTTGGTATCAATTTTGCTTTTGTGATATCGTCTCACTCGTGCGCGTGTCTATGCACGGCGTGGGCATGTTCACTAGAGCCAATTCTTACAGAGGACGACATGGTCAAGAAAGCGAAGAAGGCAAAGAAGACCGCGAAGGCAGCTACCAAGAAGGTGGCAAAGAAGACTTCAAAGAAAAAGAAGTAGTCGTATCGGCTACTGATCTATTGCCGCCTCCGGGTCGCAACCCGGATGAAAAGCGAGACCTTCCAAAAGATATGAAGCGTCCTTTGCAGCCGTTCGGTATCGCGGCACGCTAAGATAAGACCGGACCTTTGTGCAGGTGGCTGCTGCACAAAGGTCCGGTTTTTCGTTTCTGCCCCGCGAGGGGCCATGGTCTGCTCGTGCGCGACGGATCGAAGCCGCAAGGCGTAGATGCTCCGGGGCTCGGTTCACGAGGGCCCGGTGCGGCGACAGCCGCATGCGCAAAAAACGGATAAGACGTCTGAAGTATCGGAAAACGGTTTCTTCAGTTCGTTCTTGCCCGCCCTGGCACCTGGCCGCGCGGAAAATTCGGCCTTCGATGGACCACGAGATCCCACTCCAGAATCCCAGTCGTGTGTTAGCGATGGGGAACGTCTGCGGGGCTAAACGATTCGTCTCAGCGTGGGAGAACCTTTCAATGCTGATGACCAAGCAGAGACGGCCGGCGATCCGCACCCTGCGCGGTTGGGCGATCAACGTGCTGAACGAAGCCGGCGCCATCCGCGAGTGCGAGGAGCACGGTTGGATGCAGGACCGCGCCGATCCGCATGCCCGAGAGCGGGCCTTCGATATCGCCCGCCGAGACCTGCCGGAAGACGTATCCCGTCAAGCAGCGGAGGCCGCGGTTCGCGACGTGCTGGACTCGATTGGTGATACCTGCCCAGAATGCCTCCCTGACGAGGAGGACCGGCGCTAGCTCCCGACGCCGACCCTTCTCCGACTCAGCGGCCCAGCCGTTTCTCTACACGCTTGCGCGAATTGCCGACCTTCTTGACTGCTTTTTTCACCGCGGTGCCGACTTTCCACTCTTCTTTGCCTCGTACTGCACTTCGTAGTCCTGCCCGCCAGCCACCCGCGCCCGGTCCTGTTTTCGTCCGCGCGCCGTCTTGCTCCTCCTCGCTACCGCCATCGGTGCCTCCTGTTGCGACATCGAAGCAAACGCGACAAGGATTCGCACGTTCCGGAACGATTCGAACTGTGCCAATTTGAATTGGCTGCAGCGTGGAGTTCTTCAGTGGCGTTTCAGCGTAAAAGGCCGGCGGCTATCGGTACCAAGGCGCTTTTCCCCGGCTTCATCGAACCGGCCCTGGCTACCTCGAGCGATAAGGTGCCGTCCGTGCATTACGCAACACGCTCCGAAGGATTGGCCCTTGAATGAGCCGGACGTCGACCCTGCCGAAACGCCTACAGCCAATGCTCGCTACGCTCACCGACGCGCCGTTCGATGACCGCGGCTGGGTTTTCGAGGATAAGTACGATGGCTTCCGGATGATCGCGGAAATCCGGCGAGGCAAGGTTGCACTCTACAGCCGCAACGGCAAGATCATCAGCCGCAGCTATGTCGAGGTCGCCAAAGCGCTGGAGGGCGTGAAGGGCGACGCCGTGATCGATGGCGAGCTCGTCGCGATCGGAAAGGACGGCGTTTCGCATTTCCAGCTGCTTCAGAACGCGCTGCGTCATGAAGCCAAGCTCCTATATTGCGCCTTCGATCTCATGTTTCAGGACACGGTTGACTTGCGCAAACAGCCTCTTCTCGAGCGCAAGGAGCGGCTCAAAGCGATCCTACCGCGTCACCGGCTGATCGCCTTCAGCCGTCACCGCAAAGCGAGCGGCACGAAATTTTTCGCCGAGGCCGAGCGGAAGGGTCTGGAAGGCGTCATGGCGAAGCGCGCCGACAGCGCCTATGCGTCCGGAAGGCGGACGGCGGATTGGCTGAAGATCAAGACAGCAAAGCGGCAGGAAGTGGTGATCGCTGGCTTCACGGCGCCTAAGCGCACCAGGCCGTTCTTCGGCGCCCTGATCCTCGCCGTGCGGGAAGACGACACATGGCGCTATATCGGACATGTCGGCACTGGCTTCAGCCACAAGGTCCTGGAAGGGCTCCACGCCAAGCTCGTGAAGCTGACGACCCCGAAATCACCCTTCCCTGCCAAAGTGAAGGACGAGGCTGCCACGACCTGGGTCAAGCCCTCGTGGGTTGCCGAGGTCAAATTCGCGGAGTGGACGAGTAAGGGCGAACTGCGTCAGCCCGTCTATCTTGGGCTCAGGTCCGACAAGCGGGCGAAGGAGGTCGTACGCGAGCGAGAACGTCCGCGCAAATAGCACTTCCCTCGGGGGCGTAACCCGGCAACGGAAGGATTGACGCACTCGCCTCCTCCGGCCCTCCGCGGTGGCACTCAGTCGCCTTCAAGGTCGTGGATTTCCGGTCGCATGCCGTCAGGCGTGAGTTCGAGCGTCGCAAGCGTGATCGGCAGCTTGAAACGACGCGGTCCCGCGCTGCCGGGATTCAGGTAGAGAATGCCACCGACCGTGTCGATCTTCGGCACGTGGGAATGCCCGGAGACGATGACGTCGATGCCGGCGCCGGGATCGACCTTCAGCGTCTTCAGGTCGTGCAGAACGTAGATCGACTTACCCGCCAGACGTAAGAGTTTCGTGTCGGGGTAGTCGCGAGCCCACTCGCCACTGTCTACGTTTCCACGAATGGCCGTGACGGGCGCGATCCGGCGAAGCGCGTCGACGATCTCGGGGCGCCCGATGTCGCCGGCATGGATAATGTGATCGACGCCCGTCAGGCCTCGTTCCGCTTCGGGTCTCAATAGGCCGTGTGTGTCCGAAATGATTCCAATCCGGAAGCTCATTTCCCGACGCTCTCAACCGCGATTGCCAAAAGGCGATCGAGAAACTCTACCTGAGCGGACAGCATCTTGGTCCGCGCGAGCTCGATATCAAACCATTCCGCTCGGTCGACTTCGGGAAAGCTCTGCCGTCGACCGCTTCGGGGCGGCCATTCGATATCGAAGCTATTGCTGGTCAGCGCCCCCGGGTCAAAGTGGCCCTTGCCGGCGAACGCGATGACGCGCTTCCCTCCTCGCTGTCGGACTTCCCCCAGCGCCTGGAGTAGACCAATCGAAGCGCTCGGGCCGAGTTCTTCGGCAAATTCGCGTCGAGCGACGTTCTCCGGAGCATCATTGGCATCGATTTCGCCCTTAGGAATGGACCAGGCGCCATCATCCTTCTTACGCCAGAACGGACCGCCGGGATGAACGAGCAGTACCTCGAGCCCACGAACGCCCTTGCGGTATGCGAGAATCCCCGCGCTCAAGGTCGATCTGGAAGTCTTTTTCACCGCAGCCATATCGCTCCTACTTTGCAGAGCAATCGAGAGCCGGCGAGCCGTCGTCCCGCCATACCGGACCGCGCTCGCCCAGCGCCTGCTTAGCCTCGTCCACGGTCCTATGCACCGTTACTTCGGCTCGGTCGCCTTCCTGGCGCGCGCACCGACCCGCCGGGCCGCCGTTAGACGGCAGACGAGATGATCTCGCGTGACGTCGTCGAGATCGGATTTTTCATTCGCCAGAGCCTGCCGCGGACGACGAAGGAGTGGCCGTCCGGCGTCACCGGATGCTTCACGTCACCTAAGCCGACTTCCGCTGCGGCTTGGCCGCCGGCTTCTTCGCCGCGGTCTCCTTCGCCGGCTTCTTGCCTGCGATCGGCATCAGCATTTCCTTCTGCCCAGCCGCCGCCTTGCGCGGCTTTTTTCCTGATTTCTTGGGTGCCGCTGGACCTGCCGCGCCCTCTCTTCCGATGCTCTTGCGCAGCGCGTCCATCAGGTCCACGACGTTCTCACCTCGAGGACGCGCTTTCGCGGTGATGGGCTTGCCCGCGCGCTTCTGGTTGATCAGATCAATAAGCGCAGTCTCGTACTGGTCTTCGAACTTGTCCGGCTCGAAATGCCCTGCCTTCTGATTGACGATGTGCTTTGCGAGATCGAGCATGTCCTTGGTGACTTTGACATCCTGGATATCGTCGAAATACTCTTCCGCGGGCCGGACTTCGTAGGGATAGCGCAGCAGGGTCCCCATAAGCCCCTTGTCCAGCGGCTCCAGCGCGATGATGTGCTCGCGATTGGTCAGCACCACGCGACCGATCGCGACCTTGTTCATTTCGCGGATGGTTTCGCGGATAACCGCGAAAGCGTCGTGCCCGACTTTGCCATCTGGAGTCAGATAGTAAGGGCGGATCAGATAGCGCGGGTCGATCTCGCTGCGGTCGACGAACTCGTCGATCTCGATCGTTCGCGTCGATTCCAGCGCAACGTTCTCCAGCTCCTCTTTCGTCACCTCGATGAATGTGTCGGTGTCGACCTTGTAGCCCTTGACGATGTCCTCGTTGTCGACCTCCTCGCCGGTATCGGCGTCCACCTTGGCGTATTTGATGCGGTGGCCGGTCTTTCGGTTGAGCTGGTTGAAGGAGACCTTTTCGGATTCCGAGGTGGCCGGATAGAGCGCGACCGGACAGGTGACGAGGGAAAGACGCAGGAAGCCTTTCCAGTTAGCGCGGGGGGCCATCGGGGGAACTCCATTACTGATGCCGGATTCAAGACGATCCACCAGCCTTGGTTCCGACATCACATCCTTCGCGCCAGGATGATTTTTTCTCAGTGGCTGGCCGGAGCGGGACTCGACATTTGTTCTTGTTATGTTCTAATTGGGGCATGACCGACCGACCCGCGAGCTGGCGCACGCCGACCCCGAAGCAGATGGAAAAGCTGGCAGCCCAGGCCGCCCGCAGGCCGACACCTTCCGCTGCGGCTCTGGATGCACCGCTTCCGGCCGAATACTGGGACTCGGTGCTCAAAGATCCTCGCGCCGGCGCGACCGCAAGCGAGAGCCGGCAACGACGCCTTTCCGACATTCAGCGCCACGTCCTCCGCGTGACCTGCCGCCGCTGCGAGCGAATAGTCGAAATCCAGACCGCCGATGCCGTCCGCTTGTATGGCGATAACGCAGTCTGGAAGGACGTCGCGCGGCGGCTGCTCGACAACACTTGCCAGCAGCGCACCGGCAGGCATGAAGAAGACGGGTGCTGGCCAGCGTTCGAGACGCCGTAGTCGCTCTGGATTTGCCGATCCGATCTCGTTGCGCCTGGATGTCCGGATGGCCCCGAAGTATCACCCTACGCCCCTGTCGGGAGGCGATCGCAAGGCTCTGGCGAAAGAGCTCGGCAAGGCACGCGCGATGGCTAACATCCTGGCGACCCAATCGGCGGAGATGCGAGCCAAAGGCGAGGCGATGATCCAGCAAGCCGACAGGCTGCTTTGCGAAAGCTGGAACGAACGGATGTGGAGTGACGGCGAGCCGATCGATCCGTCGCCGACCATCGATCAGGCTGCGAACGGAGGCTTCCCCTGGCTCGAGATCAGGTGCGCGCGCTGCAAGACGCCGAGCGATGTCGACCTCGCGGCGATGAAGCACCCGCCGACCACCTTCGTGCACGATCTCGCCAGCCGGCTGCGCTGCCGCAAATGCGCCAAGGCCGGCCGGCGTCCATCCGCGACTCTGCTACAGTTGACGTGGCAGCCGCGCCACCCTCCAACCGAATCCTGACCGATGTGCAATCTTTATTCGATCACGACCAACCAAGCTGCGATCAGCGCGCTGTTCCGCGTCGTGAACCGATACGTTGGAAATCTGGCGCCGCTGCCGGGGGTTTTTCCCGACTACAACGCACCGATCGTGCGGAACGGAGCCGAGGGCCGCGAACTCTCTACGGCGCGATGGGGGATGCCGTCGTCATCAAAAGCGCTGATGGACGCCACGAAGAAACGAGCGGAAAAGCTGCAGGCCAAAGGCAAGACGGTGGATTTCAAGGAATTGCTCAGAATGGAGCCGGACGGCGGGACGACCAACATCCGCAATGTGAAGGGCAAACACTGGGACCGTTGGCTCGGCCCCGAGCATCGCTGCATAGTGCCGCTCAACTCGTTCAGTGAGTTCAACAAGTCTGAGGGCGGTGATATCTGGTTCGCGTTCGACGAGGATCGTCCCCTCGCCTGCTTCGCCGGCATCTGGACCAAAACGACCTATACGCGTTCCTCACGACAGAGCCGAACGCCGAGGTCGGTGCCATCCACCCGAAGGCAATGCCGGTTATCCTGACGACGCCGGACGAGGTCGAGGCCTGGATGACGGCACCTCCGGACGAGGCCCTGAAGCTGCAGCGGCCGCTTCCGGACCAGACGCTCCGGATCGTTGCCCGCGGTATCAAGGAAGACCCGCCCGGGCCGGCGGCGTGACGGGCAAGCGCCGCCCATCAGCGGCAAGATCATCCATGTTGACTTGGTCGCCTTATGCTGCAGCGCTGCGCAGGTTACAATCCTTTCAGCAGCAACCTACGAATCGCCGAGATTGGCTCATGAGCACGTTGCAGCAGACGATCGCAGACAAGTTCCTCGCGAATTTGGCCGACTATCTAGTCCTGGTCAGTTGGCGCTTGATCTTTTGATAGGTAGCCGGATCGACATACGCGTTGACGACGTCCAGTACTTCCTGAAGAATTTCCTCTCTCAAACGCGCCTTGAGCGCCGTCAGCTTGTCGTCCTCGTCGAGGAAACGTCCCACCAGCATCCGCGCTTGCGTCTCGACGGATTCGACCGATTTGGCGGCGTCCTTGAGCAACACCGACTATTGACGATTTGGGTGGCCTTCGTCGACGGCCGTCGCGTCGAGATCGTCGACGATCTTCAGCGCGGACGCCGCACGCCGCCTCGGTCTCTTCGCCAAGTTCATCAGTTCGACGACCTGATCGTAAGACGACCTGGAGCTCTGGGCGAGGGTGTTGCCGCGCTTCACCAGATCGCCGATATCGCCGACGACTGCTTCGACGTCGAGTTGCCCCCGTTGCGAGGCCGCATAGGCATCGGAAGCCAGGGGTGCACAGACCGTCGTTATCAATTCCGACTGGATTTCCAGCCAGGCGCCGGTCTCCTCGAAGCCGTCTCGCCGGGCGTTGGGAATCACGCTCTCGGGATCGATGTAAAATTTCGCCGACGTAGTAGGTACTGAACCTTCCGTAGGTTGGGCACAATCCTGAGCTGGACCGTAAGGCCGTATGCTCGTTGAGAACCAGGATATTCATCGGCAAGAGCGTCGCCATCAACAGACTGACGGCCTGCCGCTGTCTACCCGAAAGCAGGCTGATCGGCATCGACATGCGGTCCTGGAGACCAAGCCTGATCCGCACGAGCTTGTCCGCGAAGTGCCTACGCTGCCTGCCGCACGACCACGCGTCCCGGCGGCATAACCACCCCTTCGTCCGCTATGCACGGACGCCGTGCACGCTTCGCGGCTCCGGCTGCGCATCCACTCCAGCGCTGAGTTGCTTGTGATCACTCATGCTCGATTACGATCTTGCCGACATGTGATCGGCTTTCGAAGGCCCGGAAAGCATCCATGGCCTTAGAATACGGGAAAGAGCGACTAATTACCGGCCGGAGTTGCTGCGCGGCGATAGCTCGATTCATCGCATCAAAGCCATCGCGGCTGCCGACCGTGATCCGTCGGACGGTCGACACACTCTGGCTGAGCGCCGACGGATCGAAGTCCTCGACTTTGGTCAACCTGCCGATCAGCGCGATCTGCCCGCCGACCGCGCTAGCTTTCAGGGAACGCGTCAGGGTTCCTAAGCCGCCTACCTCAACTATATGATCTGCCCCTAATCCCCCTGTTCGCTTCCGCACGGCAAACTCCCAATCAGGCGTGTCCTTATAGTTGATGACGTCGTCTGCCCCGAGTTCTTTCAGGCGCTCGGCCTTATCGGCGCTCGAGGTCGTCGCAATGACCCGGGCACCGAACAGCTTGGCGAATTGCAGAGCGAACAAGGATACGCCCCCTGAGCCCTGGATGAGAACAGTATCGCCGGCTATCACGGGGACCGGCCCAGTCAGTGCGGACCAGGCGGTCAAGGCCGCGCAGGGAAGCGTTGCAGCTTCGGCGAAAGAGAGATGAGCCGGGAGGTGAACGATCTCCTCCTCGCTGATGACGGCGTGACTGCATAGCAATCCATCGACATCGCTGCCGCGCTGTTCCGAAATGTACCCCGGCCTGACCCGGCCGCCGATCCACCGCGGGAAGAACGTCGCTGCTATTCGATCTCCGATCTTGGCCCGTGTGACTCGATCTCCAACAGCGACAATATCGCCAGTTCCGTCGCTGAGCGGAATTAGACCCGGCCGCACGTTGAATGTATCGCCACGCAGGATAAGCAGATCGCGGTAGTTGAGAGAATTTGCCCGGATGCGGACAAGTACCTCGCGCGCACCAGGGGTTATAGAGGCCCGTTTCTTCAGAAATAGGCTATTTGGGTTACCAGGTTGCTCGATGGAAAACGCCTGCATGTTGGATCCTCTGAACTGTGCGTATCAATCGCCAACAGCGGCCGTTACCTGAATTTCAATCAAAAGCCCGGGCAATACCAGATCTGCCTTGACCGTAGCGCGCGCTGGCCGCCCATGCACGCCAAGCCAATGGCGCCAGAGTTCATTGAATCCGGCAAAATGACCGAGGTCCGCTAGCCACACAGTCGCCGTCAGCAATCGCGATCGATCCGTCCCGGCCTTCTCCAGAAGTGCGTCGATCCGCCCGAATACTTCTGCGGCTTGTGTCGGGAAATCCGCGCCGCGAGAATCGAACGCCACCTGGCCGGACAAATATGCCGTGCCATTCGAGACGGTCACCTGCGACAGGAGATCGCCCGAGTCGATGTGCTTGATCATATGTTTCTTCCTTGATGTAGCCTAGTTAATAGAACGAACGATTGAACTATGTAAGCCGACACGTCTCTTCTGCTGAAGGTGTAGGAAAACGGTCGGTTTGGAGCGGGAGGCGCGAATCTGTTAGGGTGAAAGGGCATTCCCGCTATGTGAGCTTTCAGGAGGCTGTCCGTTCGGACCGGGCCCGGAAGGAAGCCTGCAGATACAGCCGGAGCCCCGAGTTCGTTCTCTTGCGACGATTGTCTGTCGGTTCGCTTTCGTTTCATCAGGTTTCCAGCTTCCCACACAAGAACACATCACTAGACGATCAAGTCAGCATCATCTGATCGCTGTCGACGACCCTTCCGGTTGCCTTGCCGAAGAGCTGAAGCAGTGCTGGAATGTCGAGCTTTCGCCGCTCCTCGCCGCTTACATCGAGCGCGACGACGCCACGATCCATCAGGATGGTGCGTGTGCCCAGGGCCAGAGCGTCTCCCATCGAGTGGGTCACCATCAGCACGGTCAGTCCGTCGGCGTCGGCGATCTCCGCTGAGAGCGAAAGGACTTTCGCCGCAGCGGCAGGATCGAGTGCGGCCGTATGCTCGTCCAGAACCAGAATCTTCATCGGCAAGAGCGTCGCCATCAACAGACTGACGGCCTGCCGCTGTCCACCCGAAAGCAGGCCGATCGGCGTCGACATGCGGTCCTCCAGACCGAGTCCGAGCCGCGCGAGCTTGTCCGCGAATTGCCGACCGCCCGACAGGGCGGTCGAGAAGCCTCGACGACGCCCGCGTTTTGCGGCAAGGGCCAAGTTCTCCTCGATGCTGAGCGATCCACACGTTCCGAGCCGCGGCTCCTGGAAGACGCGTCCGACATCCGCGGCGCGCTTCGAGGCCGGCCAATCCGTTATGTCCTGGGCGCCGAGCTTGATGGTCCCCCGACTCGGACGCACGGCGCCGACAATCGCGGACAGGAGCGTCGACTTGCCCGCGCCGTTCGAGCCAATGACCGTGACGAATTCGCCAGGCGAGATGTCGAGATTTACACCGCGAAGCGCCCGCACTTCTGTCGGAGTTCCCACGTTGAACGTGACGTGCAGATCATTCAGACGCAGCATTGACCCTGCCTCCTGCACGACGTGCGAGAAGGCGGGCCATTCCGCCCTTCGCAATACCCAGCCCACGGCCTTGCGACAGGATCACCGCCGCTGCGACCACGATTGCCGTCACCAGATTGAGATCCTGCGCCTGGATGAAGCCCAGGCTCAGCGTTGCCGCGATAAAAAGCCGATAGACGAGCGCCCCGACCAGGCAGCCGAGCGTCCCGAAGAAAGGAGCCCGCCGCCTAAGCAGCGCCTCGCCTATAATCAGAGCCGCAAGTCCTGTGACGATCGTACCGACGCCCATGGAAACGTCGGCCACGCCCTGCGTCTGGGCGAACAACGCGCCAGCTAGCGCGACGAGCGCGTTGCTGATGGCCATTCCGAGATAGATCATCGCGGCATTGTTGACGCCCTGAGCCTCCGCCATTGCCGGGTTCTCACCGCTGGCCCGCAGAGCAAGGCCGATCTCGGTCTTGAGGAACCAGTCGATCAGCAGCTTTGCGGGCAATGGCGAAGAGGGCGAGAGCAATCACATTTCGCCACAGGCCGAAGTCGCCCAGTTCGCCGAAACGATCGAACACCGTCGCTCGTCCGTAGATCGGCAGGTTCGGCCGCCCCATGATGCGCAGATTGATGGAGAAGAGCGCCACCATCGACAAAATGCCCGCCAGCAGATTCATGATGCGGAATTGCACGCTGAGCAAGGCGGTGATCAGCCCGACGGCTGCGCCGCTCATAGCGGCCAGCGCGGTCGCCAGGAACGGATCGACGCCGTTCACGATCGCAGTCGCGCCGACCGCGGCTCCGAGCGGGAAGCTGCCGTCCACCGTGAGGTCCGGAAAAGCGAGCACACGAAACGAGATGTAGACGCCCAGGGCCACCAGCGAGAACAGAAATCCCGTTTCGAGGGCGCCGGCGAACGCGAAAAGACTCATCTCACTCGATCACTTTTTTCGCGCCAGCGCGGATTTCGGCGGGGACATCGACACCCATCGCCTTTGCTGACGACGCGTTGAGATAAAGGTCCTGGCTCTTCGGCACCTGCGCCGGGATTTCGCCGGGATTCATTCCCTTGAGCACCTTGCCCGCCATCTGTGCGGTCAGTTTGCCCATCTCGTAGTAGTTGAAGCCCAACGCCGCGAGAGCGCCCCGCTCGACCGAACCCGTGTCGCAGGCGAAGACGGGCAGTCGCGCCGTCTTGCCTACAGTCACCACGCTCTCGACAACCGACACGACGGTGCTGTCGGTAGGCAACAGAATCGCATCGGTCCTGCCGACGAGACTGCGCGCAGCGTCTCCGACCAGGGCCGACTGGGCGGCAGGGCTCTCGACGATCTCCAATTGAGAAGCCTTGGCCGCTACTTTCAAAGATTCAACCTGCGAGACGGAATTGGCCTCGCCCGGGTTGAAGATCACGCCGATTTTCCTGGCGCCCGGCGCCAGCTCCCTGATCAGCTCGAGGATCGGCGGATACGGCTGCTGGTCGCTGGTCCCGGTTACGTTGCCGCCCGGCTTGGCCATCGACGGGACGAGGCCAGCGCCGACAGGATCGGTCACCGCTGCGAAGATCAACGGCTTGCCTTTCAGAGAATTTTTCAGGGCCTGCGCGGAAGGGGTCGATATGGCGATCGAGATATCGAGGTCGAGACCGGAAAACTCGTTTGCGATCTGGGCCTGGGTCGCCATGTTTCCCTGGGCGCTTCGGATTACAATCTTGGCCGTCTTGCCATCTTCATAGCCAGCCGATTTGAGGCCATCGATGATGCCTTCACGCACGGCATCGATGGCGGGGTGCTCCACGATATAAGTGAGGCCGATGAGAGGCAGGTCCTTGGCGGTCGCGGACGATGCGAACCAAGCGAGGCAGGCAGCGGTAAGAAATCCCTTCAATATACGCATGTCATGTGCCTTTTCTTAGGTATGAGACAGGAGTTGGCGACGCCCCGGCGTCAGGCCGAGGCGCGAGCGGAACCGGCGCCGGCTGACGGATCATGCCTGGATGAAAATCCTCGATCCTGGCCACGCCCATCAGCGCCTGGGCGACGTCCAGTTCGGCTTTCAGGAGGCCAAGGGCATGAAAGACCGTTTCCTCGCCGCCGACTGCAAGCGCATAGAGGGTCGCCCGACCGACCTGAACGGCGTCAGCTCCGAGCGCGAGCGCGCGAGCAATGTCGGAGCCTGTGCGGAAACCGCTATCGATCAAGAGCGTAAGCCGGCCGCCGGCCGCCGCCACGAAGTCGGGCAGGACGTCGATCGAGGCGACAGCGCCATCGAGCTGACGACCGCCATGGTTGGAGATCACCAGACCATCAACCCCGACTGACAAGGCCTTGCTGACATGCGACGGGTCGAGCAATCCCTTGACGATCAGTGGCTTCTTCCAGCGATCGCGCAGTCTTGCGATATCGTCCCAGCTTATCGAGGCATCGAACTGGCTCTGCATCAGCGCGGCGATGGTGTCGGTCTTTTCCAGCCCGAGTCCTTCCCCCATCACCTTGAGCTGCGGCGCCCCTGCCCGCGCCATCCTCATGCTCCAGCCGGGATGGACGAGGAGGCCCGCCAGCTTTGCCGGCGTCCATCGGAACGGCAGCGAGAATCCGTTACGCTCATCGCGCAGCCTCTTGCCGGCGACCGCGTTGTCGACCGTAACCTCGATGGCTTCGAAGCCGAGTGTTTCCGCCTTGTCAACGATGCGCGCGCTAAAGGCGCGATCCTTGAAGATGTAGAGCTGCATCCATTTGCTACCGTCGCCCGCCGAAGCGACGTCGTCCTGCGTGCAAGTGCCTGCGGTGCTCATGACGAAGGGAATGCCGGCCCGGCCAGCGGCGCGAGCTAAAGCTATGTCCCCGTCCGGCCAAGCCGCTGCTGCCAGGCCCGTCGGGCCGATGATGAGCGGCATTGCGTAGGACTTGCCGAAGAGCTTGACCTCTTGGCTGCGACGGCCGACATCGATCGGCGCCGAGCCGAGCAGTCGCTTCGCATCCAGTGCGGCGCGGTTGCCTGCAAGCGTGTTTTCGCCGTCAGCGCCGCCATCGTAGAAGTCGAATATCATCCTCGGCAGCGCCCGCCGCGCGAGCTCGCGGTATTCGGCGATTGAATGGGCATTGGCTTGGAATTTCATCACCGGCCCTCCGAAATTGCGCTGATAGTTTCGGGCGTTGGACGATAGCGGCTGCGCAGTGCGATAAGAACCACCAAGCTCAGCGTCGCGGCCGCGCCGGCGTAATAGCTTGGTGCGAGTTTGCTGCCGGTCGTTGCGATCACCATGTGATGATGAACGGAGCGAAGCCGCCGAACACCGTTACCGCGAAACTATAGGAGAGCGACAATCCGCTGGTCCCGGTGCCCGCCGGGAAGAATTCCGACAGTGACGCCGGCAGCGGCGCGAGGCGCCAATGTCGGCCGCGAAGATGTGCTCGCGGATTGCTGACAGCGTTGGCGTGGCTCTTCACCGAAACCTTCGCCATCGCGCGCTTGAGGTCTCGAGTATTGATTCCGTGCCGGTGAGCGTAGGCGTTGGCGAGCTGCGAGAAGTTGCAGGTTCCGATGCTTGTGATCCCGCGCATGTTCTGACTCACGGCACCAGCTTGGAAGTGTCGATTTCGGACAATTGGCGCCGGAGTTCATCTTCCTGGAAGCCAGGATGGCGCTCAGGCACCATCACCGTCATGGGATGCACCGAGACGCAGTATGGTTCGGCTACGAGGAAGCGATCGACCTCCTCGCGCGTCCTGTACTCGAGCGCGAATCCGCTGCCTATCTGGTTCGTCATGGCAACAAGGAGGCCCTGCGCCCCATTGAGCAGGACCTCATCCGACGTCGCAGTATAGCGATCGTCCAAGGCGAGTTGTCGCATCTCCATCATAGATGGTCCTCCCCAACTCTTGTCTTCTTCGGATTATTATTCATAGTACGACCGTTCTGTCAATTAAAGGGACGATCCCTCCAACAGGCCGCCGCCTGAAAGATTTTCATGAGTAGCGACCGGCGTCGGCTGGCAAACGCGGATCAGCTGCGGCTGATAGTCGGATTCCGTATAGGACAAATGGTCCGGAACGCGCACGACCTCCTCTTCATCGAGGACTGCGTGATCTCGCAGCAAGCCATCTACATCCCGGCCCCGCTGCTCGCCGAGATACTCCGGCTTGATACGCCCGCCGATCCAGCGTCTGATGAACGTGCCCGCAACGCGGTCGCCAATCTTTGCCCGCGTGACATCTTTGCCCACCGCCAAGACGTCACCTGCGCCGTCACAAACAGGCACCAATCCAGGTCGTGTCCCGCTCGCGGCATTGAAGCTTCCGCCTTGGCCGCTCACAATCAATAGATCGCGATAATTCAGGGAATTCGCGCGGATGCGAACGAGAACGTCCTTTGGCCCGAGGGGCGGCACGGAAGTCTCTTTGAGAATGAGGCCGTCGAGATGTCCGAACTGGTCGACATGAAATGCCCGCACAATAATCCCTCAATGATGATTCACGTCAGTTCCGCGAAGAGATCTGCAATGTCGGAGGGGCAGCCGCCTTCAGCCCCGCTGCTCGTGCGTTCGCAAATTGCGTGCGATCCATTCTCTGGCCGATACGAGGAGATGCTCAAGAAATTGCGGATCCGGATGGGGGACGAAACGCTCAAACGGCTCGATCGTGACGCTTTCGAAAAGACCTGCCCGGGTGTAGGGCTCGTTCGCCAGGAAGGCATCGGCCGCTTCGCGCGTCTCGTGGCGCAGCACCAGAAACATGCCTTCCACCACGGACCCGTCGGCCGACATCAAGGCGCCCCCCTGATCGAGCCAGCGCCGGTTCTCGATCATGTAGGCGACATGGATATCGCGGATGGCGAGACGCTCGTCTGCTCCACCTGGCCGATACAAGCAACGGACGACCGTCAGCATGGGAGCCTCACGCAACATCTTTGATGCCGCGAGGCGTCGGATTCGCGATCGTCTCGAACTCCCGGAGCAATCGCTGCTCTTCCCGTTTCGCGGCGGCCACATTGGCACGCTTGACGTGACCGAATCCTCTCATTTTCTCGGGCAGCTTTGCGAGTTGCACCGCCTGGTCGAGCGTCGCTGGTGACAAGCCGATCGAGAGGCGGTCGATCAGCGCCTTGTAGTCATCGATCAGACGCCGCTCCAGGCGCCGCTCTTCGGTATGGCCGAACGGGTCGAACCCGGTTCCGCGCAGGACTCTTAGGCGCGCGAGAACGGCAAAGACGCGCATCATCCAGGGTCCGAACGCGATCTTCTGCGGCGCCGTGCTTCCCGCGCGCGGTCTTGCCAGGAACGGAGGCGCGAGATGAAGGCGAAGCGTGAAATCGCCCTCGAAACGCTGCTTCAGATCGGCCATGAATTCCGGTCTGGCGTAGAGGCGGGCGACCTCATACTCGTCCTTGTAGGCCATGAGCTTGAACAGCGCGTTCGCCACGGTCTTCGTCAGGACGAAGGTGTTGGCGGAGCCGAGCTTGAGCCGCTCAGTGGCTGCACATTGGCCGACGAATGTCCGATAGGACGCCGCGTAGCGCGAGTTCTGATAACGCACGAGCTCTTCGGTGCGCCGGTCGGCCAGTGCCTGCCATTCCTCCGGCTCTAGCAAGACCGTAGGCTGCCCGCCCCGCGCGGGAAGTCCCTGCGCGGCGACCACACGACCACAAGCGAATGCACGCTTGTTCGCCTCCACTGCGACGCCGTTGAGCGTGATCGCCTGGATCATGGCAGCTGCGCTGACTGGAATCAGCCCCTGCTGCCAGGCGTGCCCGATCAGAATCATGTTGGCGCCCGTCGTCTCGCCGAACTGCTCCTGGGCGAGCTGCTGCACATCGAAGCCCGTGATCATCTCCGTCCCGGCGGCGTGGCGCACTTTGGCGAGCAGATCGTGGTATCGTGGATCCGCGTCCGGATCGCGAGCGAACTCCGCAGTCGAGCCGAGATGGGTGTTGACGAGAACGCGGGTCACGTCCTTGCGCACCGTTCCGAGACTGTCTGGCAGGCAGCCGACGATGAGATCGCCCATTACCACACCGTCAGCCTCGCCCCAGTCGATCCGGGGCTGGTTGATCGTTCGGCCGTTCCGCGCAAGGCGCAAATGGCACATCACCGAGCCGCCCTTCTGCGCCAGCGCGGTGAAGTCAAGCTCGGCAACCTCCAGACCGTCGAGGTGCGCGGCCATCGCGATAATGGCGCCGACGGTGATGATGCCGCTCCCCCCGACGCCTGCCACAAGAAGGTTGTGCGGGCGTCCGTCAGGCAGCGCCAGCAACGGCTGCGGAAGGGAGTTGGCGCGCGCAATCCAGTCCTGACCCGAGGCCGGCTGCTTGTGCAACCGTCCGCCGAGGACGGAGACGAAGCTCGGGCAAAAGCCCTCGACGCAGGAGAAGTCCTTGTTGCACGAGGTTTGATCGATCGCGCGCTTGCGGCCGAGATCGGTCTCCAGCGGCACGATCGAGAGGCAGTTGGAAGCCTTGCCGCAATCGCCGCAGCCCTCGCACACCGCGCTGTTGATGAACATCCGCCGCGCGGGATCGGAATAGGTTCCTTTCTTCCTGCGCCGGCGTTTCTCCGCCGCACAGGTCTGATCATAGATCAGCACCGTGACGCCCTTGATCCCGCGCAGCTCGCGCTGGATCGGATCAAGGTCGAGCCGGTCATGGACCGTGACGCCCTGATCGAGAGCCGTCCCCGCATAGCGCGCGGTGTCGTCGGTGACGATCACCACCTTCCTTGCCCCCTCGCTCGCCATCTGCCGAGCGATCTGGGGCACCGTGAGCTGGCCGTCGACCGGCTGGCCCCCGGTCATCGCCACCGCATCGTTGAACAGGATCTTGTAGGTGATGTTGTGGCCCGCGGCGATTGATTGCCGGATCGCGAGATGACCGGAATGGAAATAAGTGCCTTCGCCCATGTTCTGGAACACATGAGGCGTCGTGGTGAAGGCAGCCTGCCCCGCCCAATCCACGCCTTCCGCTCCCATCTGGGTCAGTCCGGACGTCTGCCGGTCCATCCAACTCGCCATGTAGTGGCAACCGACGCCGGCCAGCGCTGTGCTGTCCTCAGGAATCTTGGTGGATGAATTGTGCGGGCAGCCCGAGCAGAAATAGGGCAGACGCCGAATGCCGTCGGCCGCGTTGCTTAACGGGGACGCTCGTTCGAACCGACCGAGTCTGTCGGCAAAGGCGAGATCCGGCCGTATGTTCGAAAGCCAGGCCGACAAGGGCGCGGCAAGCGACGACGGGCGGTGCTGACCAAGCGCCGACACGAGGGGCGATCCATCGAGGGCACCGCGACCGGAAATGCTCGGCCTGCGATCCGCAGGCCAATTGAAGATCGCATCCTTGATCTGCCCTTCGACGAGGTTTGTTTTCTCCTCCACCACCAAGATGTGCTTCAGCCCGCGCGAGAACTGCTCGAAGCCCGCGCGATCGAGCGGGAATATCAGGCCTGGTCGCCAGACCCGCACACCTTTCTGCGCCAGGACATGCGGCGGCAGGCCGATGCGCTCGAAGACCTCGAGAACATCTGTCGCGTTCTTGCCCACGGCGACAATGCCGATATCTGCTTGCGGAGCATCAATCAGCATACGGTCCAGCGAGTTCATCTGCGCGAACGCGGCGATCGCTTCAAGCCGGCGTGCCATGCGCAACTCGATCGCAGGCGTCAGAAAATCACGGGTGCTATATCCGAGGCCGCCTTCCGGAAAGCGGTCTCGCGATGGTGCCGTGAAGCGCGGCAGCACAGGGGCGGTGAAGCTGCGGCTGCTTTCCACAGTCTCGGAGATCGCCTTGAACGCAACCCATGCGCCGGAGAAGCGCGACGCCGCCCAAGCCCAGAGCCCGAATTCTACATACTCGTCGACGCTAGCCGGATGAAGGATCGGAATCCCCCACCCCATCAACGACATGTCGCTGGCGTTCGGGATCGAAGAGGATGTCGCGGCATGATCGTCGCCGACCACAAGGACGACGCCGCCTTTACCCGACGCACCGGTGGCATGCCCGTGCCGGATCGCGTCACCGGCCCGATCGACGCCGGGCCCCTTGCCATACCAGAGGGCGAAAACCCCATCGACCGTCCGGTTCGGGTCCTGCCCAACCCGCTGCGTGCCGGAGACGGCCGTTGCGGCGAGATCCTCGTTGATGCCCGGCAGAAATCGGATGTCATGATCCGCTAACGCCGATTTTGCCCGCCACAACTCGGTGTCCACGCCCGCAAGCGGTGAGCCGCGATAGCCACTGACGAAGCCCGCGGAGCGGATGCCGTCGCGGCGATCAGCAAGGCGCTGCATCACCAGCAGCCGGACGAGCGCCTGCGTGCCCGAGGTGAAGACGCGGCCCTCGGCCTTCGTAATCGCATCATGGAGGCGGTAGTCGAGATCGACGCTGGTTGCAGTTTCACGAAGGGTCATGGGAATGCTCTTCTTCGAGTTTCTGTGCTCAGGACATGGGGCGAACCACATCACGCGTAAGGTTGATAATCGTCGACGCGCAGGATCTTGCCGGGATTCATGACGTTGCGCGGATCGAGCGCCCGCTTGAGCGCCGCGAGCGTCATCATCCCTGCCCCGCGCTCGGCGACCAGGTAATCCATCTTGCCGGTGCCGATGCCATGCTCGCCCGTGCAGGTGCCCCCGACCGCATGGGCACGCGCGATCATGCGAGCGTTCAGCTCGGCGATCCGCCGCTTCTCGCCCTCGTCTTCGGGATCGACCAGAACGCACAGATGAAAGTTTCCGTCGCCGACATGCCCGCACAGTGGGGCGATCAGATTGAGCTCCACGACGTCCTGTCGGGTCTGCGCAATGACGCCCGGAAGCTCGGAAATCGGCACGCAGACATCAGTCGGTATCCCCTGCGATCCGGGGCGGAGCGCCAGCGCCGCCCACCACACATCGTGGCGGGCCTGCCAGAGTTTTGTCCGGTCTTCGGGGGCGGTCGCCCACCGGAACGCGCTGCCGCCGAACTCCGCCGTAATCGCAGACATCAGGCTGACCTGTTCATCGACGGCCTGGTGGGTGCCGTGGAATTCCAGGAACAGCGTGGGCTGAACGGCGAGGTCGAGCTTTGAATAGTGGTTGCAAGCCTCGACCTGCAACGCATCGAGCAGCTCTGCGCGTGCCAGCGGAATCGCGCTCTGGATCGCGGTGACGACGGCGGACACCGCCGCCTCCACCGTCGGGAACGTACAGACCGCCGCACCAATCCGCTCAGGGATTGGGGCGAGCCGCAACGTGACTTCGGTGACGACACCGAGCGTGCCCTCGGCACCGACGAACAGCCGGGTCAGGTCGTAACCGGCGGACGATTTTCGTGCGCGGGTCCCGGTGTCGATCAGCTGGCCGTCGGCGAGCACAACGCGCAGCGACGTCACGAACTCGCGCATGGTGCCGTAGCGCACCGCGTTGGTGCCGGACGCACGTGTCGATGCCATCCCGCCGATCGAGGCGTCGGCGCCCGGATCGATCGGAAAGAACAGGCCGGTGTCCCGCAGGGCTGCGTTCAGCGCCTTGCGCGTTACACCCGCCTCCACGGTGCAATCGAGATCGGAAGGCGACACTCGCAGGATGCGATCCATCCCCGACAGATCGATGGTTAGCCCACCCTGCTCGGCGCTGATCTGTCCCTCCGTGGAGGTGCCGGTGCCGAATGGAACCACCGGACACCGATAGTGATGACAGATCGTAACAGCGTCGACGACATCCTGCGTCGAGGCTGCGAACAACACCGCATCAGGCGCGATCGTCATGTGGGATGTGACTCCGCTGGCGTGGTGGCGGCGGACCGAGGCCACCGTCGACAGCTTGTCGCCGAACCGCTCGCTCAACTGTGCGATGGCCTCTCGTGTGGCGCGTGTCATCCTGCCCTGCCGATCTGTCGCTCATGTGGCTTCGAAGAGAATGCCGTCGACATTCCGAGATAGGCTTCGATGACACGGCGATCCGCAGCGATATCGGCCGCCCTGCCTTCCAGCTGGACCGCCCCGCCTTCAAGGACGTAGGCGCGATCCGACAGCTGCAGCGCGGCGCGCGCGTTCTGCTCGATCAAGAGGATCGAAACACCCTCGTTCTTCAGCTGCGCAATGATGCGGAACATTTCCGCGACGATCAGGGGCGCAAGCCCGAGACTTGGCTCATCGAGCATCAGGAAGCGCGGTCTCAGCATCAGCGCGCGCCCCAGCGCCAGCATCTGGCGCTCACCCCCGCTCAACGTGTTGGCGAGTTGATCTCGCCGCTCGGCGAGACGCGGGAAGAGACGAAATATGTCGGCGATGCGCGCGCGCATATCGAAGCGCGGTTCCACCCTTACCGCGAACGCGCCGAGCCTGAGATTGTCGAGCACGGTCATCGGCCCGAACAGGTCGCGCGTCTCCGGCACCAGCGAGATCCGCGCGCGCACCCGCGCCTCGATCGACCGCGACGCCTCCGGCCACTGCGGAAACAGGAGCCGGCCACCGAACGGCACGAGACCCATCACTGCATTGACAAGGGACGTCTTGCCGGCGCCGTTCGGACCGATCACAGCGGTGACCTCACCGGCCTTCGCTTCAAGCGATACGTCGTTCACCGCTGTCAGGCGGCCATAGCGAACCGTGAAGCGTTCGAGTTGCAGCAGGGCTGTCATGCTGCAACCCCCAGATACGCTTCCTGGACGCCTGCGTCGGCGCGGACCTCTTCGGGCTGCCCGAACGCAATGCGGCGGCCGAAGTTCATCACCATCAGCCGATCGGCTAGGCGGAAGACAAACTCCATGTCATGTTCGACGAGGATGATGGCGAGACCTTCGGCCCGGAGCCGCAACAGCAGATCGGCCAGCAGGGTCTTTTCGTTGGCGCGCAAGCCGGCCGCTGGCTCATCGAGCAGCAGCAGCACCGGATCGGCGGCGAGCGCGCGCGCGATCTCCAATATGCGCTGATGACCGAGCGACAGCGTCCCGGCAGAATCCCATGCCTTGTCGCCAAGCCCGACGCGATCGAGCAGATGCTGCGACCAGCCCAGCAACCGGCGCTCCTCGGTGGCATCGAGCCCGCAGGACGCCGCCAAAACACCGCATCTGCCAAGATGCGTGGCGCCGATGGCAACGTTCTCGATTAGGCTCATCTCGGATACCAGCGCCGCGTGCTGAAACGTCCGCGACAGACCGCGCGCGCACATGTCACGTGCGCTCACGCGCGCCAGCGGCGTGCCCAGGAAGCTCAGCTCGCCCCCGCTCCGCGGCAGGCCACCACTGATCAGGTTAAACAGGGTGCTCTTCCCCGCGCCGTTCGGCCCGAGAACGCCAAGGATTTCGCCACTTCGAACATCGAAGCTGACATCGTCGACCGCCATGAGGCCGCCGAACGTCCGCCGCAAGCCGGTCGCCGACAGGACCGGAAGTCCATGGTCCGGCTTGGCCCGGCGGCTCGGCAGGATAAGGGGCGCGACCGGCGCAGGAGGCGCCATATAGGGGGTGATCACCTGCTGCAGGAATGGCCATAGGCCCTTGCGCGCCCGGTGCAGCACGACAATCATCAGCGCGGCGAAAGCCAACAGTTCAAATCGCGTGGTGGCCCCGAAGATGGGCCTGAGCGCGTCCTGTAGCTCGTGCTTGATGACCGTCACCAGCCCGGCGCCGACCAGCGCGCCCCAAACCTGTCCGCTCCCGCCGATCACCGTCATGAAGAGATAATCGATGCTCGCATTGAGGCCGAACGGCGTCGGGTTGAGGAAGCGCTGCACATGCGCATAAAGCCAGCCCGAGAGCGCGGCGATGACGGCTGCGGCAACGAACGCTATGAGCCGGTGGCGTTGTGCGCTCGCGCCAAAGGTCTCCGCGATCACCGCCCCCGTGCGAAGGGATCGCAGCACTCGCCCACAGCGGGATGCGAGCAATCGCCGGCACCAGACAACGACCAGCACGAGGGCCACCAGCGCGAGACCGAAGGTCTGTTGCTCACTACGCAGCTCGATACCGCCGACAGCGGCAGGGGGTATCCCTGTCATGCCGTTGAATCGGCCGAGCTCATCGGAATTTCCGATGAGGAAATAGAAACTGATGCCGAAGCAGAGCGTTGCCAGCGCAAGATAGTGACCGCTCATCCGCACGGTGATTGCACCAATCAGCGTGGCGACAGCAGCCGCACCGATCAGCGCGCCGGCAAGGCCAAGCCACGGCGAGAGCCCCAATTGCGCCGACAGATAGGCCGACGCATAGGCGCCAAGACCGACGAAAGCCGCCTGGCCGAACGAAACCATCCCCGCGACCCCGGTCATCAACACGAGTCCGAAGCACGCGATCGACGCGATCATCACATAGGTGATCACCGACACCTGATAGGTCGGCAGCCCAAGCGGGGCGAGTGCCGCGATCGCAAGGGCAATAAAGGGCGCAAGAGCCAACAGGCGGCCGATCATTCGATCCCATCCTCCACATGAGGATTGACCACAGATCGCCAGAACAGGATCGGGATGATCAGCATGAAGACGATGATGTCCCGATAGGCGCTCGCCCAGAATGAGGCGAAGGCTTCCACCGTTCCCACCAGCAGGGCGCCCGCAGCCGCGAGGGGATAGATCGCAAGTCCACCCACGATCGCGCCGACGAATCCCTTCAGACCGAGAATGAAACCGGAATCGTAGTAGAGCGTCGTCATCGGGCCCACCAGGAGACCCGACGCCGCTCCGACGAAGCCGGCGACGATGAAGGCCGTTCGCCCAGCCGAGACCGCACTGATGCCCACGATCTCGGCGCCACGCCGGTTGTATGCAGCCGCCAGAAGCGCGCGCCCGCGGAGCGAGCGGTGGAAGAAGACGTAGAGCACAAGCACGAGCACCACGCTGCTGCCGATCACTCCCACCACCTGTTGCGAGACGATCTGGCCGGCCACCGAGAACGGCGGTCCAGAAAACCCTTGCGTTCGCACACCCTCGGCTCCGAACACATGCAGACCGATGCTGTTCAATCCCAGATGGGTTGCGATCGCGGCGATCAGGAGTACCAGGGGCGACGCAGACGCGATCGGCTGGAACACGATCCGATAGATCACCGGACTGATGCAGGTGATCAGCGCGCAGGTGACCGCCATCTTCCAAAGGAGCGGCGCGTCCTTCGGAACCAGTACCGCAGCCACCAGTGCGACGGCGAGCGGCACGATGCCAAACTGCACGATCGATCGCGCGACGCGGGCGCGGTCCCGCCGAGCGCTGGCGTCCAACATCTCGAGCGCAAACGCGATCGCGGCGCCAAACAGCAGGATCCATACCGTGCCCGGCATGACACCCGTGTCGAAGGCCGACAAGGTCAGCGCCGTGAAGGCGACCAGATCACCCTGTGGTACGAAGATCACGCGCGTCACCGTGAAAACGAGGACAAGCGCGGTCGCGAGCAGGATGTAGATTGCGCCATTGGCGATTCCGTCCTGCAGCAGGATGGCCGCAACATCAGCGGTCACCGCTGCCCCCGTCGCCGCGCGCCTTGCGCCCGAGCACGATTATCCTGTGAAGGCATCGAGACGTCATTGGACCAACTGCCAGCTGCCGTTGACGATCCGCGTCATCACGCGCGACCGCTCGTCGAGACCGAGGTGATCGGTGGCCGACATGTTGTAAACGCCATTCGGTCCGGCGACGTCCTTTGTGGCCGCGATCGCGTCTCGCAACGCGATCCGGAACGCTTCGGTCCCGGGCTGTGCCTTCTCTGCGGCTGCCGCGATCGCCTTATCGAGGATGAGCTGGGCATCCCAAAGGTAGGCTGCGAATGTCGAGCGGGCGCCTGCCCCAGGGATTGCCTCGTAACGACGCACGAAATCGAGCCCGGCCGCCTTGGCCGGATGACTATTGGGCAACTGCTCGGCGACAAGGACCGGCCCCGCCGGTACGAACGTCCCTTCCAGCGCCTTCCCGCCGACACGCAGGAAGTCGTTATTGGCCACACCATGTGTCTGGTAGATGACGCCCTTGTAACCACGCTCAGCGAGCGTGGTCTGCGGCAGCGCCGCCGGCGTGCCAGATGCCGCAATGAAGATCGCGTCTGGATTTTGCGACACGATCTTCAAGATCTGTCCGATCACGCTGCTGTCGGTTCGCTGGTAGCGCTCCGAGCCGACGACCTTGATCCCGGCCGCCTCGACCAGCGTGGTCATGACCTTGATCCAGCCTTCGCCATAGGCATCGTTGAAGCCGATCAAGGCCAGGGACTTGATGTTTCGGCGTTTCATGTGATCGAGCACGATCCAGGCCATCTGCGCATCGCTCTGCGGGGTCTTGAACACCCAGCGCCGCCGATCGACCGGCGGCTCGACGATCAGAGCCGATCCGGCCAGGCTGATCATCGGCGTCTTGGTGTCGGCAACAATGTCCAAGAGCGCCAGCGAGTTCGGTGTCAGGCTTGGGCCGACAATGGCGTCGACGCGGTCCTCCGTCGTCAACTTTCGTGCAGCCGTTACCGAGGTCGACGTATCTGAGGCATCATCCATCAGGATGTAGCGGACGTCCTGTCCGCCGAGCTTCTGCGGCAGAATGCTCACCGTCTGCTGCTGCGTCACCCCGACCGAAGCCGCGGGTCCGGTGGCGGACACAATGATTCCGATCCTGACCTCGGCCAGCGCTGGCGCGACCCATGATGCGACCGCGACAACTGCAATGATCAGCTTGTTCACTTCGATCTCCTCGAACGTTGTTTCCTCTTCCGACCAGGCCGAACTTCTTTTCTTGTCGTCCCGCCTTCCCCCGTCGCGCGGCCTCGTCGCGGGGGCGCCGAGATCGCATCACAAGCAGCGGGCTCGTGACCCAGATGCGGTGTCCGGCCCGCTCCGCTCTCGCTGACGGCTCCGCCTGCTCGTTGTTGTCCTTTATTTAGACCAAACGTTCGGTCTAAGAAAGAGAAAAATTTGCCGCGCCGGATTTTCCCGAGAACGCACGGCAACCAGGGATGAAGACATAGGAGGAACCCGGGATGCTCCACCCAGACATCGAAAGTCTCGACTATCCAGCCATCTGCCGCCTCCAGAAGGAGCGGCTGGCGAAGCTCGGCCAGCGCCTCAGCGAGCGGCCCGATTGGGTTGCCCATTTTGCCGCCGCCGGAATGAAGCTGTCGGACCTCGCAGCAGAGGACGGGCTCGCGCACGCGCCATTCCTCGACAAGTCTGCGCTGCACAGCCGCTATCCGTTTCCGTTCCTCGCCGCACTGATGCAATCGGTCAGGCGCTTCATGGCAACGTCCGGAACCACCGGCCTGCCGGTCTTGTTCGGCATGACGGAGCACGACTACGGCGAACTCCTGCCCTATCAGATGGCGAGAATCCTCACCGCAGCGGGGGTGCAGCGAGGTCAGCGCGCCTACCAGGGCTATGGTTATGGCCTTTGGATCGGGGGGCCTGCGCTCGACGTCGGCTTCGCAGCGCTCGACTGCGCGACCTTCCCGATCGGCCCCGGTCGCGGCGAGTTGGTCGTGAAGTGGCTGCGCGACCACAGCTACGACGTTGCCTCCATGTCGCCACTATGGCTGATGTCGCTCGTCACCATCGCCAGGCAGATGGGCATCGATCCCAAGACGGAATGGACGATCAGGCTGGCCATTCTCGGTGGTCAATCGGTGTCCGCCGAGTTTCGCAAGCAGTTGGAGGCGGAGATGCCGGACGGTTTCGTGAGCCAGAACATTTACGGGACCACCGAGGCCGGCGGACCGGTGCTCGCGATTTCCACGCCATACACTCATGACGATGACGAGCTGCAACTCGTCAACGAGGACACGATCATCACCGAAATCCTTGACCCGGTGACGCTGAAGCCCGTTTCTCCCGGCGAAGTCGGCGAGATCGTCATCACGACGCTGTGCCGCGAAGCCTCGCCGGTCGTCCGCTGGCGCACGCGCGACCTGGTGCGACTGTCGCCTTCGCCCTTCGACTGCCGCTCGGGACGCAGGGGCATGCGCAAGATCGGACGCATCATCGGCCGTAGCGACGACATGCTCAAGGTCAAGGGCGTCATCGTGTTTCCCTCTCAGATCGAGGACATCATCGCTGCGACGAAAGGAACGGTGAAAGAGGCCTGGCAGATCTACGTCGACAAGGAGCGCACCACGATCGGCACCATGTGCGTCGCGGTCGAGGCCGAACGCAGCTCGGATCGTCCCACTGAGCAGATCGTCTCGGATGTCAAGCGCGAGATGCGGGCACGTCTTGGCATGAGCGTCGAGGTCGAGTGTCTCCAGGAAGGGACGCTGCCGCGCTATGAGGCCAAGGCGACGCGGGTGCTTCATCGTGCCGAGCGCACCTGAAATGAAGGCCCGGTCCTTCAAATATATTCTGAATGTCGAAGACATGCGCCTGGAAGCACGTCGGCGGTTGCCACGGGCGATTTTCGACTTTGTCGACGGTGCCGCGGAGGATGAGGTCTCTCGCCGCCGCAACCGCGCCCAATTCGACGAATGGGGCTTCGTTCAGCGGGTGCTCAACGACGTCGGCGCGATCGACCTCTCCATCAGCCTTTTCGGCAGGCGCTATGCGGCCCCGTTCGGAATCGGGCCGACCGGCCTTGCCGGCCTCGCCTGGCCCAAAGCCGAGAGCCTGCTCGCCAGGGCGGCCGCGGCGGCTGGCATTCCTTTCTGCCTCAGCACCGTCTCGAGCGTGCGTCTCGAGGAGGTTGCTGAAACATCTGGCGCGGGCAACTGGTTCCAGCTCTATATCTTCCGCAACCGCGATCTGTCGCGGAGCCTCCTCGAACGTGCCCGTGCGGCCGGTTATGCGGTGCTCGTAATCACTGTTGACTGCGCCACAGGCGGCAACCGCGAGCGCGACCCGCGCAACGACTTCACACTGCCGCTGCGGCTCACGCGCCGAAATCTCGCAGATACCGCCTTGCATCCCGGATGGCTGATGCGCATGGCCAGGACTGGCGCACCAAAGCCTGCGAACATGGTCGAGGCCGTAGCCGGGTCCGCGACGAGCGCGCAAGGCCTCGTCGCCTTCATGAATGCGCAGCTCGATCCGTCGGTGACCTGGAGAGATGTGCAAGAGTTCATCGCGCTCTGGAACGGCCCGGTGATCGTCAAGGGCGTGCTCAGCGTCCGCGATGCGCCGCTGAACTCGGAGCGGCGGGCGTCGTCTTGTCAAACCACGGCGGGCGGCAGCTCGACGGCGCCGTGTCACCGCTCACCGTCCTCCCCGAGATTCGACACGCGGTTGGCAACAAGGTGACAATCCTATGCGACAGCGGCTTCCGGCGAGGCACCGATATCATCAAGGCACGTGCGCTCGGAGCGGACGCGGTTCTGATGGGACGCAATACACTTTACGGCGCAGGCGCCGCCGGTGCACCCGGCATTGCCCATGTGATTTCGATCCTGAGGACCGAGCTTGAACGTGCCATGACCTTGCTTGGCACCGCTCGCATTGTCGATATCTCGCGCGAGCATGTACGCTATGTTGGCCCAGTGCCGCACGAATCAGCCAGGAATTCGTGCCGCGCCCAGTCGACCACCGACATGGGGGTGATCGACACACCCCGACCGTAATTGAAAAGCCGATCCCTGGCCTCTATAGTTCGACCGTTCGAACGATTTTTCCAGGATAGCTTGTGACAAGACCTCGTTCCCCGGACTACGACAACATCCAGGCATCGATCATCAAGCAGGCCGCCTCGCTGTTTGCGAGCCGCGGCTACGCGGCGACCTCGATCGGTGACATTGCGGCCGCGTGCGACTGCTCGAAATCACGCCTCTACCACTACTTCGAATCGAAAGAGGCGATCCTTGTGTTCATGTTGACTGAGCATGTCGACAAGCTCCTGGCGGGTTGCGACGACATCCTTTCGGGGCGCGAGGAGGAGATTGCCCGCTTCCGCAAGCTGATCAGGTTCTTCCTGCAAGTCTATTCCGTCTCGCGCGACAAACATGTCGTGATGCTCACCTGCATGGAGTTCCTGCCCAACAACGTAAGACGGGACGTCGTCAAGAAGCAGCGCCAGTTGATTTCAGTCGTCACCGACATGCTGGCGAAGATCCGGCCCGACCGCGCCAAGGATGAGGGCAGCGCGCATGTCGACGCAATGCTGTTCTTCGGCATGATCAACTGGACGTACACTTGGTTCCGCCCCGACGGACGGATCGTGCCGACGGATCTCGCGGACCGCTGCGTCAGCATCTTCCTGGATGGTTACAAGCACTCGAAGGTGTTCTGATCGGCTGAGGGCCTGAGGAGGCGCGCTCACATGAGCAAGCTGCGCGGGTCGAACGGGCGGTCCGCAAGCATTGACGGATCGACGTTGAGGCCTTGCGCCAACAGCTTCTTCGCGGTCATGAAGGTGCGGGCGTCGTTGACGGAATCAACAGCGACAAGGCGGCCCTCCCGGTAATACCAGTTCGACACGCCACGATCCGTGTCTCGCGCGACGACCATGGTATAGCCGCGGTTCCAACCGGCGATCTGCAACTTGGCGTCATACTGGTCGGACCAGAACCAGGGCACTGGGGCATAAGGCGCGGCCGCGCCTAGCATGTCATCGGCGACCGCCTCCGCCTGATCGATCGCGTTTTGCACGCTCTCGAGACGGGTCAGTTCACCATGGAGGGGAAAGCGCGCGCAATCGCCCGCCGCCCACACATCCGCAGCCGAGGTACGACCATGCTCGTCCACCAGGATGCCGTCCTTGGTTTCGATCCCTGCGCGCTCGGCTAACTCCGTGTTGGGGAGCACACCGATGCCGACCAGCACCAGATCGGTTTCCAGGCGCTCGCCTGTGGTCAACTCCGCTTCGCACACGGCGCGATCACCTTGGACTCCGACAACCCCACATCCCTCGACGATGCGGACGCCGTGGGTTTTATGAAGCCGGCGAAAATATCCCGACGTCGCCGGGCAGACGGCACGCTCCAGGATCCGAGCGGCACTTTCGATCACGGTGACGCGAAGCCCCGCCTCCGCGGCGACCGCGGCTGTTTCCAACCCGACGAATCCACCACCGATCACCAGCAATTTGCTGCTGGTCCGGAAGTGGCGCCGCATGTGCTCGGCATCACGCAGCGACCGGAGCTCACAGACATTTCCGAAGTTCTGGAGCCATGATGGCAAGCGCCGCGGCGACGCGCCGGTGGTCAATGCGAGCTTCGTCCAGCCGATGGTCTCATCACCCCACGCAAGTGTCTTTCGCGCAAGGTCCAGCGACGACACCGGACGGCCGGCGCAGATGTCGACCCGATTGTTGTCCCAATAGGAGGCCGGGCGGAGCAGCAGCCGCTCCTTCTCCCACTCGCCGCTGAGATACTTTTTCGATAGGGGCGGGCGCTGATAGGGAGCCCAGGGCTCCTCGCCATAAATCGTAATCCTGCCGCGAAACCCCTGCGTGCGAAGCCGGATGGCCAGGGCCGCGCCGGCTTGCCCTGCGCCCACCACCGCGACATGCTCCTCCATCGTCCACGCCCGTATTTATTGACCGAACGTTCAGACTATGTATTAATTCAATGCGTTTTGCAAGCCGATGGGTCGCATGGACAACACGCAGGATGATCTGGGCGTAGTGCGACGTCGTATCGCCGCCGCCATTGAATCGTGGAGCCGGGCGAGCTCGCTGGCCGAAATCCGAAAAAGCTTCGAGGCGCTCTTTGCTGACGGCCACGACACCCGGATTGAGACGTTTAAGATCGGACCGATGACGGCCGCATGGATCGCACCGCGCGAAAGCTCAATGCACCGTGTCGTGCTGTTCTGCCATGGCGGCGGCTTCCAGGTGGGATCGATCCGCTCCCACTTTAGCCTGATGTTGCGTATTGCGCGCGCGAGCGCCGCGCGCGTCCTGGGCTTCAATTACCGTCTCGCACCGGAGCACAGATGTCCGGCGGCGGCCGACGACGCTCTCACGGCCTATCTTTGGCTGCTCAACCAGGGCATGCCGTCGTCACGCATCGTCGTGGCTGGCGATTCCGCCGGCGCCGCGCTCGCCATGGCCGTCGCGCTCGGCGCCCGTGATTGCGGCCTGCCGCTTCCGTCTGGTCTCGCCCTAATCTCGCCATGGCTTGATCTCTCGATGCGCGGCAACAGCTACGCGAGCCGTGCTGCGCTCGACATCTTTTCGAAGCCGGCGCAACTCTCCGCCATGGCCCGCACCTATCTCGGCCGCAACGGCAACGCATCGGACCCGTCGGCCTCGCCCATCGAGGCCGATCTTGCTGGCCTGCCTCCGATCCTGGTCCATGCCAGCGACTACGACATCACGCTCGACGATGCCTTTCTGCTGGCGGCACGGGCACGGCAGAGCGGCGTCGACGTGCAGGTTCGCGTGTGGGACGGCATGTTCCATCACTTCCAGATGTTCGCCGAGCTGCCACAGAGCCGCGAATCGCTGGCTGAACTTGGCCATTTCATCGCCGAACGCACCGGCGGCGGGGGCTGACGCTCAGCCGGCGACGGCGGCTCGCTCGCGACACTTGGCCCGCCAGGAGGCGCCACACCCCATGCCGCCCGAGACGCCCAGCACCTCTCCGGTCACGAACGACGCCGATGGCGAGGCAAAGAAGGACACCGCCGCCGCCACCTCCTCCGGCTCGCCGAGGCGCTTCACCAGGGTCAGGCCTTCCATGTCGCTTCGCAGCTTATCGCCGAACTGCGCGATCGCCTTCTCGACCAATGGGGTACGGATCGGCCCCGGCAGCACCGCGTTCACTGTGATGCCGTATCTCGCATTCTCCCTTGCGATCGATCGGGTAAAACCGATCACGCCAGCCTTGGCGGCCGCATACACCGCGCCCCCCTTTGACCCAAGGCGCCCTGCTTCCGATGCGACGTTGACGACGCGGCCATATCCTGTCCGCTGCATCGCAGGCAGTACGCCAAGCGTGAATGCGAACGTCGTCTCCAGATTGACCGCGAGCAGGCCACGCCAACTCTTGGTCTCCATCCGGGTGAAAAAGGCGTGCTGATCGACGCCAACATTGTTGACCAGCACCTCGAACGGGCCGCTGCTCGCGACGAAGCCCGCAACGGCGATGCTATCCGTCGCGTCGATAACCTCGAAAGCAGCACCGATTTCGGCGGCAAGCGCCTCAGCGTTTTCCGCATCAAGATCGCACAACGTCACCTCGAAGCCGTCGGCGGCGAGGCGACGGCAGATGGCGGCGCCGATTCCGTTCGCACCGCCGGTCACCAGCGCCCGCTGCAACGTTCCCGGCGCCATCTTCGGTCAGTCTCCGGTGAAGACAGGCGCCCGCTTCTCGAGCACGGCCGCCAGCCCCTCGCGCGCATCCGCGGTCGCGGACAGCTCCGCTACCGTGCGCGCTTCCTCAGGCAGGCAGGACTCGACGCTGAGTCCAATCCCGCTCCAGAGCAAGCGCTTCGCAGCCGCCGTCGCCCTGGGCGCGTTACTGGCAAGTTTCAGCGCGAGGTGCCGCGCGTCCCTTACGAGGTCCTCGTCTGGAACGACGCTGTTGATCAGGCCGATCGCAAGCGCCTCCTCTGCCCCAACCACGCGGTTGGTCAGGACGATCTCCGCGGCGCGGCGAAAGCCGACGAGGCGCGGTAGAATGACCGACGCGCCACCATCGGGCGCCATTCCAACCCGGGTGGCGCCTGCCATGAACCTGGCCGACTTCGTCGCCACCACGATATCTGACGCGCAGATGAGGCCGAGGCCGCCGCCACCAGCCGCATAGCCTTGAACTTCGCTGACGACCACGGCGTTCAGGCGGATCAGCGCGCCCACGGCTATCTGCAGATAGGCCGTCACCGTGCGAAGGAAGTCGCCCAGCGCCTCCCCCTTGGACGCGAATTCACGGACATCGCCACCGGAGCAGAAGTTCGGCCCGGCGCCGCGCAGATGCACGACGCGCACGCGCGGATCACCATGGCAGCGCATCACGGCCTCATGAATCGCGCGCATCATGGCGATGTTCATTCCGTTCGACGACTCCGGCCGGTTCAACGTCAGGGTCGCGATATGATCCGCGTAGTCCAGAAGGACCGTCCCGTCCGCGATCCAGCTTTCGTGATCCAAAGCTCTGTTAGGCTGAGATGTCATGTTTACCTCCCCTTGCTGGTCACGGCGCTCAGATGAGGAAGGACAGGGTGAAGATCGGCTTGTGATTGTTCACGAGGCCGACCTTCTTGCGGACCAGCTTGAAGCCGCCGTCGACGATCCGTAGGCGGTATTCGTTGCGTGCCGCCCAAAGGGTTTCGCCGCGCAGATTGTCTTCGAAAATGAAGGCGTTCGCCCGCACATTGATCTCGTCGTCAACCTGGTCGACGAGTTCCACATTCGAGATGATCCGGGCAAGCTCCGATCTCGGCGTCTGGGTGTGGCGCCGTCCCGTCTTCAACTGATCGATGCGCACGCCGATGCGCGAGCGGTTATCGTAGATGATCGACATCTGCCGCTCCGGATCGGTGTCGGATCCGTTGGCCGGCACCCAGTATGTCGCATCGTCAGCCCATAGCGCTTCCCACTCGTCATAGGCATGGGTGTCCTGAAGACGGGCTTCGAGGAACAGGAACTGCTCGACGCGCCGCAGGAGGTCGGCTCGCTCCGCTTCCGGGCGCAATGTCGTCTGGGATGCAAATCGCTCCATTTCAGCCTCGCGAGGTCATCAGTTCGGCGTAGTGACGCCAGATTCCACGCTGCGGCACCTCGTCGGTCGAATGGCCGACCAGATAGCCGTTGTTGTCCCGATGCTCGCGGTGAAGCCCGCGTGTCAGCGTGACCCATTCCGGGTCATTGATCACCGCGCCGCGGTGGTTGCGCTCGTACATCTCGGTGTCGTCGGCCAGCAACAATCCAGCCGGGCCGACCGATCCCATGGTCTGCTGGCGCAGTCGCCGGTTGAGCTCGGGTGCTCCCTTGAACTGCAGTGCCGTGACGTGCTGGATCGTCTCGTCGACGGCGATCGGCTGGAGCACGAACAGCTGGATCTCGGCGATGAAGAGGTTGGGAAAGATCATCAGGTGCGGCGTCCCGTCGATCATGATCTTGCGCGCCCGTTCGGCGCCGTACGCCTGCTCCATCGCATGCACATAGTCGGGAAAGCGCGCCTCATTGGTGCCGAACCATTCGAGAGGCTTGCCGATCCGGCGCCACTCCGGCCGCAGGTCGAATTCGGTATGACCGTTGCCGAAATCACGCGTCAATGCGGTGGATTGCGGGCCGTAGAGCTTGCCGATGCCGCTGTCGGTCACCTGAAATACCGACCCGTGAACGAAAGCCGGATGGTAGCCATCCGTTTCGTTTTCAAGCATGAACTTCCAGTTCGCCTTGGTGCGATGCTGAAGGAAGCCCGCCGTCAACTCGAGCTCACCCTCGGGCGAGTTCTCGAGCAGCTGATCAATCGAGGCCTTCGCTCCGCCAAGATGTTTTTCGAGCGACGGCCCCTCGCTTGCGAAAGATCCGAACACGAAACCCCTGTAGATGCCAACACGGGGCACTTTGCCTAGCGAGAACTTGCTCTTGTCGGCATTCTCATAACCGTCGGCATAAGCGTAACCGATGAGATCGCCAGTGTTGGAGAATGTCCAGGAATGATAGGGGCATGTGAACGTGCCGCGGTTGCCCTCCCGATAAGCACAGAGCTGGTTTCCGCGATGCGGACACTTGTTCAGGAGCAGGCTGATCTTGCCATCACGATCATGGACCATCAGCACCGGCGTCGGACCGATGGATTTGGTCACATAGTCGTTCTTGTTCGGGACTTCGCTCGCGTGGCCGACATATACCCAGGACTTGTGCCAGATCCGCTCCAGCTCCTGCTCGAAGATCCGGGGGTCATGGTACACCACGCTGCGGACCCGGGTCGGCTCAATCAACGTTCGGTAGTCCGGATCACGTGGCTGATCAGTCATGCATTCTACCTTGAGGATGTCAGAATCTTACTTAGAACGATCGTTCGGACTATTAATAACATCGAACAAGGTGCGGCTGTCAAGCGCCAAGATCTGCCGCCGATCGACAAGTCCGTCATGGATGAGATAGCCGTTCCAGATCGGGTGGCAGCAATCCAAAATGTCCCGCGGTTGCTGGCGGAGCGGTGCGGCTCCAGCCCTGATCAGATTCTCAACTTGCGAACGCGGACAGCCCCGTTCTATGCGGCAGCTCTAGCGAGAAACGATATGGCCGATCCGGAATTCGTCACATTTATCATTCGCATTCAGGACGAGTTTCTAAGCGCGCTGCGACGACGCGATCCCGTCGCTGCGGCGGAAACTCGCAAAGTGGATCTCTATACGTTCCAACGCTATATCTACCGACTGCTGTCGCTCACCGAATAGCAGCAATAACCTACGATTCGCTCACGGCGTTTGCAGCTCATGCATCTGATGGCGCAGCATGTTCTTGACGGGGTCGCGCGCAGAACAAGACTCACTGCACCAGATTTCATCTTCCGAGAGTGTGTCCGTTTTATTCCCTATCATATCCAATTCCACGATCGGCGCATAAGCGCCCTGCTTTCTCTCACCAGTGCGCAGCATCTTGTCGGGATGAAGCGCGCAAGGACGATAGAAATTCATAGTCGTGGACCAAGGTTCGCAGCCTCCGCGCAAATCGATCCTGCTCTAATCAAGTTTGCTGAAGCCCTTGCAATTGCCGACGCAAGACGCGATCATCTCTTCGAGAGCGAGCGTCTGATGAAGAATCATCTCGATGCCGCTGGCGACAAGCGCATCAGCAGTGGTATTCGAGATGAAACCCGCAGCGATCTATGCTCGGTTCTCGACCGAGCTTCAAAACGAAAAATCGACTGACGATCAGATTGCCCTGTGTCGTGCTTATGCGGCTCGTCATCAACTCGATGTCGTTGCGACTTTTGAAGACAAGGCACGTTCTGGAGCCTCGGTATTCGGCCGCGACGGCTTGATGCAGCTTATGGACGCTGCGCGTCAGCATCGTTTCAAAGTTGTGATCGTAGAGGCATTGGACCGACTCTCACGCGACATGGAAGATCTGGCCGGCATCCACAAAAGGTTGTCTTTCCAGGGGATCGAGATCCAGGCCGTCCACGATGGCACTGCCGACTCAATCTTGATTGGGATCCGCGGCCTCGTCGGACAGATGCAGCGCGAGGACGGCGCGAAGAAGGTCCGCCGCGGCATGGCCGGCGTGATACGCGATGGCCGACATGCGGGAGGGCGTGCCTACGGATATCGAACGGTACCCGGCAAACCCGGCGAGCTCGAAATCGTCGAAGGTGAAGCTACGATCGTTCGGCGGATTTTTACAGCATACGCAGCGGGACGGGCACCCCGAGAGATCGCGCAGGATCTCAATCGGGAAAATATCCATCCACCGCGAGGTCGGCGATGGAATGCGTCGACGATCAACGGCAATGCCAAGCGCGGGACGGGGCTCATCTTCAATGAGCTCTATGCTGGCCGTATTGTCTGGAACAAGGTCCGGATGGTGAAGGATCCCGATACTGGAAAACGATTGTCTCGCCCAAACCCTCGCGAGGAGTGGCAGAGTATTGATGTGCCCCAACTGCGGATTGTCGAACAATCCGTTTGGGAGCAGGCGCACGCTTTGAAAACTGAGAAGGGTCATTTGGCCAGCCACATGAAGCGACGGGCGCCGCATCTCTTGTCTGGTCTTCTTCGGTGCGGTTGTTGCGGATCTGGCATGTCAGTTCACGACCGCGACAAGACCGGAAAGACCAGGATTCGTTGCTCAGCTGTGCGCGAGAGTGGCAGTTGTTCGAATCGCAGGATCATCTACCTGCGCGATGTCGAAAGACTTGTGCTCAGCGGGATGGTCGAGGAGTTGAAGGACCCACGGCTGATCGAGACTTATGTCCGCAACTACAACAGTGAGCGAGAGCGGCTTGCGGGGAACGCGTCTGCGGAGCGCCTGCGGCTAGAGGCCAAACGTGATCGGATCGAAGGCGAGCGTCAGCGCAACATTGATCTCGTAATCAAGTACGTGATTTCCGAGGAAGATGCCAAGCAACGGATCGCCGAGCTGAAGCAAGAGCGGTTGCGCGTCGAGGCGGAACTGGCTGCCCTCGAGGAGGCCCCTACCCCCATCTCACTGCATCCGGCAACGCTGGACCGCTACATCGAAACCGTCAATGCGCTCGCCGACACGATAGCAAGCCACGCAAGCGCGGAGGACGACCGCGGCCCGTTGGTCTCCGACTTCAGGGCGCTTGTGCACAGCGTCATTGTCCACCCGAAAGGCCCTTGGGAAGGCTTCGAGATCGAGGTCAAGGGAAAGCTGGCGGCATTGGTCGGCGGACGGGTCTTTCCGGAGGCCCACCACAATAGTGGGGGATACATGGTAGCGGGGGAGGGACTCGAACCCCCGACCCCAGGATTATGATTCCCGTGCTCTAACCAGCTGAGCTACCCCGCCATGGGCTCGCCATCGGCGGCTGGTGAGCCGCGGGTGCGAACGCGCGGCATATAAAGAGTGGCATGCGCGCCTGTCAAGCAAACCCGGACGGGGCAGCAACTTATTGCAGGCAGAGGCTATTTCGGCCTCACCGATGGGTCGCCACCGGGGCTGCCGGGCGGCGGAATCACCGGCGTGTTGCCGCCTTGCGGGGTCGGCGCACGCATTTCGGGATCGACCCCGGCCGGCGGGCACAACACCCCGTCGGATTTGGCGAGCTTGTCGCCCAGCGGCTGGCTGCTCTGCCCGGTGGTGGTTCCCTCGGGAGCCGGCGCGCCGGGATGCGACGGCTGCTGCTGCGGCGCGCAATTCGCGGCGGCGCGCTGCGGCGCCGGCGGCGCGGTCTGTGCCGGCGGCGTGGCTGATGTCGGCGGCGCCTGCGCCGCGGCAACAGCGGGTGCCAGCATCAGCACACAGGATAAAGCGAGTGTTCGACTGATCCTCATGACGAGAAAACCGTGACGACGCGTCGATGTTCCCTCGCAAAATCGCCGCAACCTCACGATTTGCGGAAGCGGATCAGCGAGAAATGCCCCATCGGCGGCATCGGCCGGCGCTCCGCAAGGCTGACCCCGCCATGCTTCGCCGCCCAATTGGTCAGCCGTTCCCACGGAAACTCCGGACGCCAGCCGAGCCGCCGTGCCAGCGGCGCGAAGGCAAGCTCGAAGACGCGGCGGGGGCCGCTCTCGGCGCCGATGTGATTGACCAGGATCAGCTCGCCGCCGGGCTTCAGCACGCGGATGAAATCGTCGAGCGTCGCCTCGGGATCCGGCACCGCGGTGATGACATATTGCGCGACCACCGCGTCGAAGAACGCATCCGGAAATGCGAGATTCTTGGCGTCCATCACCGCCAGCGCCTCGACATTGGTCAGGCCCTGCGTGCGCACGCGCTTGAGCGCCCGCCGCAGCATCGGCTCGGAAATATCGACGCCGCATAGTTTTGTGGTGCGCTTGTATTCCGACAGCGAGAGCCCGGTGCCGACGCCGACATCGAGCACGCGGCCGCCGATCCGGTCGGCTTCCGCGATCGTCGACTGACGGCCCTGATCGAACACCTTGCCGAACACCAGATCGTAGATCGGTGCCCAGCGGCCATACGCCTTTTCGACCCCTTCGCGGTCGATGTCCCCAGCCATTCCCCTGCCCCGACGTTTCTTCTGTCTATCCGCGAACCGCTTCCGCAAGCGGCGCCAACGCGTCCTGCGTCGCGGCCCGTATTGCGCGGCTTGCGCTTGCACTCCTGATGAAGCCGCCGCCGAGCACACGCGCCTGCCCGGAGGCGGCGTCGTAGAACACGCAGGCCTGGCCGGGCGACACGCCCTCCTCGCCGGCGACGAGCTCGACCTCATAGCCGCCATCGACGGCGCGCAACCACGCCGGCTGCGGCGCGCGCGTCGAACGCACGCGGACATAGATCTCGATGCCCTCGCCGATCACCCGATCCAGCGCGCCGTCGCCGATCCAGTTGACGTCGCGCAGCGCGATGCGATCCATCCGCAGTGCCTCGCGCGGCCCGACCACGACACGGCGCGTCGCCGCATCGAGCTTGACCACATAGAGCGGGCTGCCGGAGGCAATGCCGAGCCCCTTGCGCTGGCCGACGGTGAAATGAACGATGCCCTGGTGCTGGCCGATCACATGACCGTCGAGATCGACGATGTCGCCCGGCGCGATCGCATTCGGCTTCAGCCGTCCGATGATGTCGGTGTAGCGGCCGGTCGGCACAAAGCAGATGTCCTGGCTGTCCTGCTTGTCGGCGACCTCGAGATCGAAGCGCCGCGCCAACTCGCGGGTCTGCGGCTTGGTCATGTCACCGAGCGGGAAGCGCAGGAAGTCGAGCTGCTCGCGCGTGGTCGCGAACAGGAAATAGCTCTGGTCGCGATCGGCATCCGCGGCACAGACCAGCGAGCGCGATCCGTCGGCAAGCCGCCGCGAGGCGACATAGTGGCCGGTAGCGAGCGCCTGCGCCCCGAGCTCGCGCGCGGTCGCGAGCAGGTCGCGAAACTTGACCGAACGGTTGCACTCGATGCACGGCACCGGCGTCTCGCCGAGCGCGTAGCTGTCGGCGAAATTGTCGATCACCGATTGCTTGAAGCGGCTTTCGTAGTCGAGCACGTAATGCGGGATGCCGATCCGCTCGGCGACATTGCGCGCGTCATGGATGTCGCGGCCGGCGCAGCAGGCGCCCTTGCGATGGGTCGCGGCGCCATGGTCGTAGAGCTGCAGCGTGATCCCGACCACGTCGTAACCCTGCGACTTCAACAGCGCAGCCGTCACCGACGAGTCGACGCCGCCGGACATGGCAACGACGATCCGTGTGTCTTCAGGGCGGCCTTCGAGATCCAGACTGTTGAGCATCTTTAAGCGGTCATTGGTCACTGTCGCGGCGAGCTTAGACGCTCCGCGACGATATTGAAAAAAGCCTTTTGTCCAGAGAGCCTTAGAACACATCCAAGGCCGCTTCGGTCGGTTCGGACGCGTTGGAGGCCACCTTTAATATAGGCCGTATTCCGGTGAGGCAATCCGCGGAAGCCGTGCGGTGCCGCGCGCGGACGGCAAATCTTGCCGCCGGGCAAAAAGGAGACCTGTCGGGACCCCGCTTCAGCCGACCAAGACGGTCCGTAACCAACTGAAATAACTAACTATTTATTGCCGCCCCCTTGTTGGCCCACTCCTTGCTGACAAAACGCCGGAAGTCTCATTTGCGAGGGTTGGCAGTGGTCAGCGTCACGTCGGAAGCATTGGCAGGCCGGTCTTTTCAGGGCGCGACGCAGCGGTCGGCGCGGCCCGATCCCGCTTCGCAGGCGGGGAACGACGGCTTTGCCGCGCTGGTCGACAGCAACACTGCGTCCACCAACGACAGCAGCCGCTATGACTCCCAGCCGGCGCCCTCGCGGCGGTCCGACGATCCGCCCTCGACGACCGACGCACGCCGCCGCGACACCCGCACGGGCCCCGACCGGACGTCGCGGGATTCCGGCAGTTCTCGGGACGACAACAAGGTCGACAGCGACAGCGACGCGCCGTCCAAGACCAAGTCGAAATCGAAATCGGACGACTCGACATCGAGCTCCGATGCGAAATCGACCAGTGACAAGCCGGACGCGACGCAGGCTACTGCGCAGCAGGATCCCGGTGCGGCAACCGTGAATGCCGTGATTGCTCCTGTTGCCGCGACACCGGCGACCGCCCCGACACCGGCGGCCACCGCGCCGTCCGACCAGCCGGCCGCACCACTCGCGATCGCGGCGGCGGCCATCGCGGCAAGCTCGGCCATCGCCGGCACCGGTGCGGCGGCCGGCAGCGGCGCGCCTGCCGGCGCCGACACCGCAGCGGCGGCGGCCACCACAGCGAACGCCGACAAGGTCGCGAAGGCAGCCGGCGTCAAAACCGACGCGCAGATCATCACCACCGCCGATGCGACGACGGTTCCGGGCGCCGCGACGGCGACCGGCGATGCGGCACTCGCCGCCACGCTTGCCGCCGGAACGCCCGCCGCGAAGACGACGACGCAGGCCAAGGCGCAGGTCGCCACGACGGACGCGGCCGCGACGGCGCCTGCCGATCAGGACGGCGCAGCCCAGGGCAACGCCAACACCGCGCAGGCCGCTCCGACCAACATCGTCCCCGCGGTCGCGCAATCGGCCGCCGCCGCCGGCAAGGCGAAGGCCGCCGCGGACGGTGCAGCCGATGCCATCAAGTCCGATGCGAAGGGCGACGGCAACGCCGCGCCGACGGTCGGCGGCCAGGCGGCTGTGCAATCCCCGCTCGCGACGCCCGATTCCAGCGCTCAGGCGCCCAATACGTTCCAGACCCAATTGGCGACCACCCAGACGACGCCGTCTGCGACCGCACAATTGACCGTGACCAACGCCGCGCAGAGCGCCGCCGTGCCGCTCAGCGGGCTTGCGATGCAGATCGCCGCCTCCGCCAAGAGCGGCAAGAGTCGCTTCGAGATCCGGCTCGACCCCGCCGAGCTCGGCCGCATCGATGTCCGCATCGATGTCGATCGCAACGGCCAGGTCACCTCGCATCTCACCGTCGAACGCCCTGAAACGCTGTCGATGCTGCGCCAGGACGCCAACCAGCTGCAGCGCGCGCTCGACAATGCCGGCCTCTCGACCGGCAATGGCGGATTGCAGTTCAGCCTGCGCGACCAGTCGCAGTCGGGCCAGAACAACAATGGCCAGTCCAATCCGAACGCCCATCGTTTGATCGTCACCGAGGAGGACAGCGTTCCCGCCGCAGCGGCGGGCCGCTCCTACGGCCGTGCAACCGGCGCCCTCGGCGGCGTCGATATCAGAGTGTAAGGAGTTCACCATGGCAGTCGATGCAACCATGCCGACGCCCGTCGTCTCAGCACCGGGCACCAGCAACGGAACGAACTCTGGAAGCAGCAGCGGCAGCGGCCTGACGACCTCCTCGCAGGGCATCGCCGACAATTTCCAGACCTTCTTGACGCTGCTGACCACGCAATTGCAGAACCAGAACCCGCTCGACCCGCTCGACACCAACCAGTTCACCCAGCAGCTGGTGCAGTTCGCGGGCGTCGAGCAGCAACTGAAATCCAACGATCAGCTGAAGTCGCTGATCGAGATCGAGAAGAGCGCGCAGTCGACCCAGGCGCTGGTCTATGTCGGCAACACGGTCGCGGTCGACGGCAGCAAGACCCAGTTCGACAAATCCGCGACCTGGAATCTAGTGTCCCCGCAAGCCACCAGCGCCACCATCACGATCACCAGCGCGACCGGCCAGACCGCCTATTCCGGCAATTTCAGCCTGAAGCAGGGCAACGCCAGCTTCGTCTGGGACGGCAAGGGCAATGACGGCACGCAATGGCCGGCCGGCTCCTACACGCTGACCGCCACCGGCAAGGATTCCAAGGGCAACCCGATCGCCATCTCGACCGAGGTGCAGGGCGTTGTCGACTCCGTCGACCTGACCGCCTCCCCGCCGCTGCTCTCGATCGGCGGGCAGACCTATACCACCGACAAGATCAAGCGCGTGGTGCGCGGGGCGACTGGCTCGAGCTGAGCACATTGCCACGATCCGTAGCTGCGCTTTGAGCGGGCGACCGCGCACACCACACTTTATCGTCGTCCTGGCGAAAGCCAGGACCCATAACCACTGCATTTGGTAATGAACGGGATCGTGGCCCCAGCGTCGCGCAACAATTGAGAGTTGGGGTAATGGGTCCGGCTTTCGCAGGGACGACACTGAGTGTGTGGCGCGGTTTTTGTGGTCACACGATCGCATTCTCGCGACATGATTTGCCCGAGCTTTGCTGTTCGTTCCGCCTTCACTGTTGTAGGGCGCGCAGGGAAAAGCCGGGTGCCGATCGCGACGGTTCCATGCTATAGCCACATCACTTGGCTGCTTGCTGTGGGGCTCGACAATGCCGATCAATCGCTTGCTGAAGACGGGCGAATACACGCCGGAGCAAATCGAGCTCTTCAACAGGGCGTTCAGCTTGGCGCTGCATTCGATGGGTCTGGTCGATCGCAACGATCCGCTTTGCGAGATCGTGGCCCGCAAGGTCATCGAGATCGGCAAGACCGGCGCCCTCGACGCGAAGGGCGTCGCGGAAGCGGCTGTGGCCAGCATCGGTCTCTGACGGCCGACGCGGTCGATGGCCGCTGACGGAACGGCGCTTGCCCGCGGATCGGACGTTCCGGCTGAGCGCGGGCCGCCGCCGTTGCAGGCGGCCCGCCATCAGAGCGGCCTCACTCGACTTCCTGCACGACCGTACGGGTGTCGGGATCGACCAGCATCACGCGCTGGCCGGTATAGACATAGCGATATCTGGTGAGCGACGGACCCCAATCGGCAGGCACCGCTTCAAGCTCGACCTCGCGCGGCACAGGCGAGCCGACGACGATCCTCTCCCGCGTCTCGACGGGACGGATCTTGTGTTCGGTCACATAGCTGTGGATTCGCGTGCGATATTGCGGCTCGATCTGCACTGTGGCGGCATGTCCGGCACCGGTCGTGCCGACAATCGTGCTCTGGGCAAAAGCGCCCGTCGACGCCAATACGGCGGCAACAGAAATCAGAACCAGCTTCTTCATAACGTCCTCCTCACCGCTCCATGCGGCGTTTCGAGAACCGCGACAGAATGGCAATGTTCCTAACGGAGGATCCCGATCAATCGCGTTGCCGGCGCGCTCCTCGCGCCAAGGCGTTCATCCGGGAATCGACGTCTTGTTCGGCTGGTCCAGTGTTGGCGCGTCCGGACTTTCGCTCTCCGCATTCAGCTCGACCTCGGCCGCGTGCCGGAATTCCTCGTCCCTGCCGTCGGGCTTTCCGGCCTTCTCCCAGAGCTGCCGCGCGTAGTCCCGGATCTGCTGTTCGGTGGCCATGTCATTCCTCGGGAATTCCGAGCTCCTTGCGAACCGTCACGGCCGAGTCACCGACCTTCTCGACGGCTTTACGCAGCTGTTCGCGCGACACGCCGAGGGCATGTGTCCAGCATCTCACCTGAAGCAGATCGTGCATGTTGATCTTCGATCGATCGAACTGCTCTTTCCTGGTCAGGCGCTTCGTCACTGAACTTCTCGCGTCAACCGCTCGGCCTGAGCCTCGGCCGTTGCTGGCGATCCAATCTTCCGGACAGCCATTTGTTCCTTTCTTGGATGGATCGGTCGTCACCCCTCGGAGGAACATTCTCCGCGAGCGATACTTCAGTCGTGAGAGGCAGCGGGCGGCAGCACGAACAAAGGTAAGCCATGACAGGCATTGCAGACAGGATCGGCGGACGGGTCAAGCAGCTCATCGCCGAGATCATCAACGATGGCAGGCTTGCCGAGGAAGGCGCGCAGCAGATCAAGAAGGCCGAGAACGCGCCGCCCGCGAAGCCGTTCGGCAATTTGGACAAGCTGACCTAGATGCCCAGATACTTCTTCCATCTCGCGGGCGACATCCCCGCACACGACGTCGTCGGTCACGACTGTGCCGACGACAAGGACGCCCAGGATCACGGCAGCTTCATCGCTCACCGGATCGGGACTGAAAAGCCGGAGATGGTTCGCGACGGCAATTTCATTTCGGTTCGCGATGCGGGCGATAGCGAGCTCTTCCGCATCCCGCTGGCTTCGACGAGCGTCTGACGGGGAGTGATCGTTCTCATCTCGGCTCGGCTCGCTTCCCGCAGACCGACGCTGCCGGCCGATGTCCGGCATTCCTTGGCCGGCCCGCCGCATGGTGCTCTCAAGGACGCGACCAGGACAGGCCACGCCCCGCCGTTCAATAGGAACAAACGACGACGAGCGCGGTTCGGACCTACATCAGGGTTGAAAACACCAATTGCACACATGAAACGCCGTAATCGCTTCAAGCAAACCACGACGCTCGCATACCGCCTCATTCAGCTGGAGGAAGCGGCCCGCGCGAGGGCTTCGCATCTGCCTCCCGGCACCGAGCGGGAACGACTTCTCAAGAAGGCCCGCGAGGCCGAGCGCGCCGTCCAGATCGACCAATGGCTCGCCACTCCGGGAGCAGAGCCGCCACCATAGCGCTTCGATTCACATAAGTTGTGTCGATTCACATAAGCTAATGCGCGCACAGCCGCGAGAGGCGTTCGAGGCTCGGGCCCGCCCCAACGTCGGGTTTTGCCCCAACGAGACTTGCAGCCGGCCTCAACCCACCTCGCCCTTCGCTCCGGAGCGCCCCCAGGCAGCATCTCGCGCACATGCCGATCAGGGGCGGCGGCTCAGTGAGAGCCCTTTCGTGCGAGCCGCACACCGCGTGGCGAATCGCCGAAGCGGGCTCGGAACAGACGGTTGAAATGCGAAACATCCGAGAAACCGACCTCGAGCGCGATATCGGAAATTCGCCGACGGCCGGCATCTGGCTCGGTGAGCAATTTGAGCGCCCGCTGGAGGCGCAATTCATTCAAGCGCTCGGTGAACGACGGGCCTGATGACGCCATCAGGCGCTGCAGATAGCGCGGCGAGATGCCCTGGCCACGCGCAACCGTTTGAACGTTGAGCCCGGGCTCCTCAAAGTGTGCGGCGATGTAGTCGAGCATAGCACGATGCCGCGCAGCGACGACGGCGCTCGCGCTGCTCTCGCCCAACGCAGCACACTCGCCGATCGCGAGCGCGATGAGATCGTGGATATGGGTCACGACTGTATCGCGAAGCTTCGGCGCGCTCAGCGCTTTCGTCTTAAGCACCGATTTCAGATATGAGATGAACAGTCGGAATGCTTCTGTCCGGTGGCAAATCGGCCGCATGACCAGACCTTCGACGTCGGTCACGCGCTGCGCAAGCGCCTCGCGCGGCACGGCCAGGCCGAATTGCAACCCGTCGATATAGGTGACGCTGGCGGGCTCGGAATGCAGAATTGCAATTGCGTCGCCGGCGCGAAAATCGGCGTCCCGGCCGCGCTGCGATAGCTGACATCTGCCCGGAGAGCAGAAGATGACCCCGATGGAGTCATCGCCATCGGCAAGGTTCGCCTGCAAACGCTTGAACCGCATCGACGTGCCCTTCAGCGCCAGCATGCGCAAACCCTGAACCGCTCGCAGCGACGCATCGGCCTGGAATGAAACGTTCGATAGAGGCTCGATATCGGCGTGCACGATGCATCGGCCAAAGTGCTCGCGCCAGAGCGGGATACGAATGCGTTCCGGAAGCTCGCACGTCGAAAATCGATACGATGCGAAATTGGCTGCGTCCATCGGCATGGGGACCTCCAGCCTTCACAAAACGTCGGAATGAAATGTTGCGGCACTCCACAATCGGTATCTGCATTTTGCGATTCACGCACCGGTCTTCGCCCGATCCGTGCGCATGAGTCCAAGAAGCCACGTTACCGGTCTGCTAGTCTTGTTCGCCTGTGATTGATGCTGATGTGAACTAATTCACTTGGTGGTCAAAATATTACGTATATAATGACATCATGAAAATCGCGGCAAATTTCCCTTTTAAGAAGAAGCAGTCGCGATCGCTCTATTTGTAATTGCTGCCATCGGATCCGTTTCAAACATTCCTGGCAGAGTATAGCGCAAATCAGTGTCATGCCCCTGTACGCGGTCTCCTGGCTAAGTCGCCACGCGCAGGTCATTCAGTAGGACGACTGATATCGATTTTGGTTGCGTCGGACTGCCTGCGGCACTGTCGGTTATCGCCGCCGGTTGAAATGGTCGAAATCTGTCACGTGGGAAAGTCAACCTGGTGATCAAGAAGGCGTTCGATCATGTCCATCATATTCGACATGCTTTATCGTGAATACTGTCGTGCCCGCCTCGCCGAAATGCGAAAGCAGCATTTGTTGCCGGACATCGGCGACGTCGCGCAGGCGGCGCCGTCGGAGGATAGCGATCCACCCGGCCCCCGTGATTGCGGATGGCCGGCGGAAGCGCCGCCAACCCTCGGGTAGCCGCAACGCATAATCATACAGGTTGACCGGAGGCTAGTCCGGCACGCGCACGCCTCGGAGCACCCGAGCGTCTCATGGACCTGGGTCCGATGAGGCCGCGCGCGCCCGCCAGACAGATCGACAGATGCACGATCGAACCCGCAGCTCGAAGCGATTGCTCGGCGAGACCCCGCCGGAGTTCAGATCGACCGGCCGCGACCCGCGCATCGATGTCTGTCGCGGAATCGCGTTGTGGTGGATCTTTCTCGATCACATTCCAGACAACGTCGGAAGCTGGCTGACCCTGCGCAACTACGGCTTCTGCGATGCCGCCGAAATCTTCATGTTCATCTCGGGCGTCACCTGCGCCCTGGCCTACGGCAGAGCGCGTCAGCGCGACGGCTGGCGCGGCATGATCGGCCGTTCGCTGCGGCGAGGATGGGATATTTATGCCGCCTTTCTGCTGCTGACGCTCGCCTGCGCGATCGTCGTCTACCTCGCGGGCAGCGATCGCCTCGCCGACGACAGCAATACGCGGGTTCTGTTCGAACGTCCGGGCGCAGCGCTTGCGCACGCCGCGGTGCTGCAATTCCACCCTGTCAATACCGACGTGCTGCCGGTCTTTGTGATCTGTCACGTGTTGTTCGCACCGCTGCTGTGGCTGCTGCTGCGAGCGCCGAACCTGGCGCTTGGTCTTTCGATGTCGCTTTACGCGCTGGTGCACGTCTTCGGCTGGAGCATTCCTGCCTGGCCCGACGGCGTCTGGTTCTTCAACCCGCTGGCCTGGCAGCTTCCGGTCGTGCTGGGCGCATGGTACGTCATCGAGGGAAGGACCATCCAGGGATGGCTGAAGTCGCGCCCTGCGCTTGTTCTGTCTGCGCTCTATCTTGTGTTCGGCCTCGTCGTTGCGCTGGGCCACGGCATCAAGCCGCCGCTGCTGCCGCAGGCGCTGACGGATCTGCTGTTTCCGATGGACAAGTCGAATTTGAGCCCGTTGCGGCTGCTGCATTTTCTGGCACTTGCCATCGTGGTGTCATGGCTCGTTCCAGCGGGCTGGCAGGGACTGACGACGCCGATGCTGCGCAGCGCGAGGCGTTGTGGCGAGAACTCGCTGCCGATCTATTGTCTCGGCGTCCTGCTGGCGCTCGCCAGCCAATGCGACCTGTTCGACATCTCGAACCGGCTCTCGATGCAGATCGGACTCAGTCTTGCCGGTGTCCTTGTGATGGTCGCGGTCGCGGCGCTGCTGAACACGCTCGGCACCAAGCGCGCCCGGCCGCCGGATGTCGATGCCGCCGGACATGATCTTGTGCCGCGCGCCGGCGATCGCGGCATCTTCGACGGTCATGGCGCGCATATCCTTTAAATCGCGTGATCGTGCGCGGGAGAAGCGGATGCTCTTCCACGCACGGCTGGCGCCGACGCTCAGCTCGACTGCCGCGCGGCGTCGAGGATCAGCCGCGCGATCGCGTCGGGCTGCGAGATCAGCGCGAGATGGCTGGCCTTCACCTCGATCGTGGTGGCGCCCATCCGCTTGGCCATGAAACGCTCGAGATCCGGATTGATGGTGCGGTCTTCGGTCGAGACGGCGTAGTAGCTCGGCTTGCTGCGCCAGGCCGCATGGCTGGTCTTGCCGGCCAGCAGTTGCTTTTGGAACGGCTGCTGCACGGCATAGAGCACCTTCGCCTTCGCCTCCGGCAGGTCGCCGGCGAAATCGCGCAGGAACGCTTCTTCGCCGAGCCGACCCTCGTCGCCGTCGAACACGATGCCGGCGCTCGCTGGCGGCGTCGGATAGGTCTTGGCCAGCGCGGTGTAATCCTCGTCCGCATCGGGTGCGCGCGCCGCGACATAGACCAGCGCCGAGACATTCGGATGCACGCCGGCCTCGGTGACGATCATGCCGGAGAAGGAATGACCGACCAGCACGGTCGGACCATCCTGGCGATCGAGCACCCGCTGCGCGGAGGCAACCGCTTCAGGCAGCGTGGTCAACGGATTCTGCACCGACGTGACGTTGAGCCCGGCGGCCTGCAGCCGCGGAATGACCTCGGACCAGCAGGAGCCATCGGCGAACAGGCCGTGCACCAGCACGACGTTGCGCGCCTTGACCGGCGGCGTGGTGGCGGCCATGCCGCGCGTGGACACCAATGAAGCCGCGGCTCCAGCGAGCAAGGCGGTCGAGAAGGCGCGTCTGTTCATCATCATGTTACTGCTCCGTTGTTGTATGCTGAGTTGAAAATCAGAGAAGCGCGTCCACCTGCGGTGAACGGACAATCTCTCCTACGCGCGCAAAGGCCTCATGGTTACGCTCGATGCTGTCGTGATCGTAAAGATAGTTGACCATGATGCCGAAGGATTCCGCCATCGCGCGGTCGGCCGTGTTGCCGAGCCAATTGATCCGCTCCAGCCGGGCACCGTTGCCGAGATGGAAGCGCGCCACCGGATCGATGCGATTTCCTGACGCCGGCGAGCGCGTGAGATATTGCGCGCACAGCTTCATCAGGACCGGACGCCAGGTCTCGCAGGTCGCCGCGTCGTGCCACCAGCCCTCGCGCTCCAGCTCGCGCAGCATCGCGACCTCGTTGCCGCCGGATTGCGGCTGCTGGCTGAGCCAGCGCCGGAAGCCCGGGATCGGCGACAGCGTGGAGAAGTGCTTCAGCTGCGGGAATTCCGTTTGCAGCTCCTCGACCACCTGCTTGATCAGGAAATTGCCGAACGACACGCCGCGCAGTCCGTCCTGGCAGTTGGAGATCGAATAGAAGATCGCGGTGTCGGCATGCGCGGCCCTGAGGCCTGCGCTGTCTTGATCCGCATCCTGCACCAGCAGCGGTGGCACGGCGGTGGCCAATCCCTGCACCAGCGCGACCTCGACGAAAATCAGCGGCTCGCCGGGCAGCGCGGGGTGGAAGAAGGCAAAGCAGCGGCGGTCGGGCGCAAGGCGGCGGCGCAGATCGTCCCAGCCCTTGATCTCGTGCACCGCCTCATGGGCGATCAGCTTCTCGAGCACGGCGGCCGGCGACTGCCAGTCGATGCGGCGAAGCTCGAGGAAGCCGCGATTGAACCATGAGACGAACAGATGCTTGAGATCGGCATCGAGCAGCTTCAGCTCCGGTTCGGAGCCGAAACGGCCGGCGATCTCGCTGCGCATCGCGATCAGGCTCGCCGTGCCGCCGGGCGCCATGTTCATCCGCCGCAACACCTCCTGGCGCGGCGGATCCGCGGCGTCGGCCAAATCGGCCGCGGCCGCCGCGGTGCCGTCGGCAAGATAACGCTTCGCCGCATCCTGCAGCGCCGCCGCGTCGGGCTGAAACGCGCTCGCCAGATAACGTTGAAAGCCGTGCCGGCCGGTGGCATCGAGCGCGCGCATGGTCTGCTGCAATTGGCGCGCGATCAGGGCGCCCGACGCTTCGCCGCGCTCGGACAACAATGCCGCGGCGAGTTGCCTCGCTTTGTCGAGTGAGGCCGGTGGACCGCCTGGGATGTGCTCGGCGTGGGTCATGGGAGCCTCCTTCTAGCGGCGGAATTTGGCAGGCGGCACGTAGAGGCCGCCCGATGCAGTGACGAGGTCGTCGATCGATTTCGCGGCGAGCCAGTCGCGCGTCGCCGTCTCGACGTCGAGGCCGAGATCGGACGGCAGCATCACGATGCCGCGGCGGCGCAGGCCGTCGGTCGTCCCGGCGTCCTGCCGCCGGCCGAACTCGGTGTCGCCGGCGACCGCGCGCAGGGCGGCCTCGCGCTCCTGCGGCGAGCGGCAACGCAACAGGTTGCAAACGCCGCGTTCGGTGATCACGTGGCTGACATCGTCGCCATGGATCATGACCGGCGGCAGCGCAAAGCCGGCCGAGGCCGCGAGGTCGAACGCGTCGAGGCGCTCGACGAAGCTCGGCGCGCCGTTCGGCTGCCAGGTCTGGACCATCTGCACCACGAGCTTGCGGCCGCGCAGACGCTCGCCTGCTTCCTCGCCGGCACGCAACCAGGCAACGCTGTCGTGGCGTCGGCCGCGCGGATCGGCGCCCATGTTCGGCGCGCCGCCGAAGCCCGTGATGCGGTCCTTGGTGGCGGTCGAGCTGTTGCCCTCGGGATCGATCTGCAAGGTGCCGCCGACGAACAGGTCGCAGGCATATTGTCCGGCGACCTGCGCCAGCGCGCGGTTGGAGCGCAGATTGCCGTCGGCGCCGACCGGAAACACGTCGGGACGGCTGGCGACAAATCGCTCCATGCCGAGCTCCGAGCCGAAGCAATAGACGTTGTCGACGAAGCCGGCTTCGATGGCGGGGATCAGCGTCGGATGCGGGTTGAGCACGAAATTCCGCGCGACCTTGCCCTTCAGCCCGCGCTTGGCGGCAAAGGTCGGCAGGATCAGCTCGATCGCCGCGGTGGCATAGCCGATGCCGTGATTGAGCCGTGTCACCTGATAAGGCTCATACACCGCCGATATCGCCATCATCGCCATCAGGACGTTCTCGTCCCTGACCTTGGCGGGATCGCGCGTGAACAGCGGATCGATCGCATACGGCTTCGGACCGGGCACCACGACATCGACCCAGTCGCCGGGGATGTCGACGCGCGGCAGACGATCGACGATCTCGTTGACCTGCGCCACGACGACGCCACCGCGGAACGCCGCGGCCTCGGCGATGGTCGGCGTGTCCTCGGTGTTCGGACCGGTGTACAGATTGCCGTCGCGATCGGCCTTGTCGGCCACGATGAGCGCAACCTGCGGCGTCAGGTCCACCAGCATCCGCGCGTAAAGCTCGAGATAGGTATGGATCGCACCGATCCGCAGCGCCTTGGCGGCAACGAGCTCGGCAAGGCGGCGGCTCTGCGGGCCGGCAAAGGCGAAGTCCAGGCGGTTGGCGATGCCGCGCTCGAACACCGCGAGATGATCGGGAAGCGCCAGCACCGACTGCACCATGTGCAGATCATGCACCCGCGACGGGTCCACCCCGGCGAGGCACGCGGCCAGGAAGTCCGCCTGCTTCTGGTTGTCGCCCTCGAGCGCCACCCGGTCGCCGGATGCGATGACCGCCTCGAGCAGCTCGACCGCGCGGTCGGTCGGGCAGACCTTTCCGTTTGTGCCGCAGACAGTTCGCGCGCGCGCCAGGCGCGCCGTGCGATCGGTTCGTGGTGTCGTCTCCGACATGATGGCCTCTCCTTGCTTGATCATCTGAAGCGAAGGTAGGCGGGCGGAATTGATAATAGAAACGATATTCTATAATATGATTGATTACAGATATGGATTAATCGATGCTCGACCTCGAACTTTTGCGGGCCTTCGTCGCGGTCGCCGATTGCGGCGGCTTCCACCGCGCCGCCGAGCAATTGCATCTGACCCAGTCGACCATCAGCCAGCAGATCAAGCGGCTCGAGCTCGAGACCCGGCGGCCGCTGTTCCGGCGCACGACGCGCAGCGTCGCGCTGACCGACGAAGGCGAGATGCTGCTCGGCGATGCGCGGCGTTTGCTGCAGCTCGAGGAAGCGGCGCGGCAGCGGCTGGTGGCGCCGCGGCTGTCCGGCTCGGTTCGTCTCGGCGTGGTCGAGGAAGTCGCCGGCGGCTCATTGCCGTCGGCGCTGGGCCGCTTCGCCGCGCTGCATCGCGGGGTCAAGCTCGAGGTGCAGATCGGTGTCAGCGCCGAACTGATCGAGCAGCTCGATGCGGGCCGGCTCGACCTGGTGTTCGCCAAGCGGCCGCTCGGAACGTCGAAAGGCCGTCTGGTGTGGCGCGAACCGCTGGTGTGGACCGCGGCGGAAACGTTCGATCTCGTTCCCGGCGCGCCGCTGCCGCTGGCGCTGTACCGCGAACGATCGGTGTCGCGCGACGCCGCACTCTCCGCGCTGCGCGACGGCGAGCTCGGCTGGGAGATCGTCTATACCAGCCCGAGCCTGACCGGCGTCCGTGCCGCCGCCGTCGCGGGACTTGCCGTCACCCCGCTGCCGCTCAGCGCGGTCACCACGGGCCTGCGCGTTCTCGGAATTGGCGACGGCCTGCCGCCGCTTCCCGATCTGGAATTCGCCATCTACGAGAAAGGACGGCCGGACAAGGCCGCGGAGGCGCTCGCCGACGCCTTGCTGACGCTGGCGCGCGGTCCCCTGCGCCCCACGATCTGAGCGCGCCGAACCGCGAATTGCGCCGCGCGCCGGTGTGCCTGCCGGCGGGCAGACCCGCCTGTTCCCGGCCGTTCCAACGAGATTCGTATTGAACGCTTGGGCTTAGGCAAATTTTAAACCGGGAGGCGTAGCTTACCCCTTGCGAGTTCAGTGGTTGAGAGTTTGTGAGTACGCCATGACAGAACCCCATCGCCCGAGGGTGAAATACGTCATCGGGCCTGACGGCAGCCCGTTAACGATTGCGGATTTGCCGGCCCCCGGTACCAAACGGTGGGTCATCCGCCGCAAGGCCGAAGTCGTCGCTGCGGTCCGCGGCGGCCTGCTCTCCCTCGAGGAGGCCTGCAGCCGCTACACATTGACCGTCGATGAATTCCTTTCCTGGCAGTTCTCGATCGACCAGCACGGTCTGGCCGGGCTGCGCACCACCCGAATCCAGCAATATCGGCAGTAATTCGGCGCCGATCCTGTGGCATTTGACGAAAACCGGCCTCGCCTTGCGAAGCCGGTTTTTTTCATGTCCGCGATTTTGCCGCGGTCCTTAACCTTCGTTAACCATATGGAAACCATACCCTAGGCAATATTTGCCCAGTCGGACCCGCGCGGGCCGAATCCCTGGGGGCCGTTGGTGCAAAGTCTGGTTGCTTTCCTGAGAGGTCTTGGTGCGGCCCGCCTCGCGGCCATGGTTGCGGTCACCGCGGCTCTGATCGGCTTCTTCGCCTTCGTCATCATGCGCGTCACGACGCCACAGATGACCACCCTCTTCACCGACCTGTCGACCGAGGATTCTTCTGGAATCATCAAGGAGCTGGAGCGCCAGGCGATCCCGTTCGAGCTGCGCAATGACGGCGCTGCGATCATGGTGCCGAAGGACAAGGTGACGCGGCTCAGGATGAAGCTCGCCGAGGGCGGCATGCCCAAGGGCGGCGGCGTCGGCTACGAGATCTTCGACAAGTCGGATGCCCTGGGCACCACGAGCTTCGTCCAGAACATCAATCATCTGCGGGCGCTGGAGGGCGAGCTCGCCCGCACCATCCGCGCCATCGACCGCGTCCAGGCCGCGCGCGTCCATCTGGTACTGCCGGAGAAGCCGCTGTTCTCGCGCGAGACGCCTGAACCATCAGCTTCGATCGTGCTCAGGGTGCGCGGCGCGCTGGAGCCGCAGCAGATCCGGGCGATCCGCCACGTCGTCGCCTCCGCGGTCAACGGGCTGAAGCCGCAGCGGGTCTCGATCGTCGACGAGGCCGGGCAACTGCTCGCCGACGGCGCCCAGTCCGATGCCGACGCCGCGGTCGGCGACGAGCGCCGCGCCGCCTTCGAGAAGCGGATGCGCAAGCAGGTCGAGGACATCGTCTCCTCGGTGGTCGGCGCCGGCCGCGCCCGCGTCCAGCTCTCCGCCGACTTCGACTACAACAAGATCACCCAGACCTCGGACAAGTTCGATCCCGAAGGACGGGTGCTGCGCTCGACCCAGACCCGCGAGGAAAGTAGCCTCACCGCCGACAATTCCGGCCAGGTCACCGTCGCCAACGAGCTGCCGGGCAGCCAGAACCAGGACAACGCCGCCCGCGCCCGCGACCAGAGCAAGAAGAGCGAAGAGACCAACAATTACGAGATTTCCCGCACCACCAAGACCGAGGTGACCGAGGCCGGCCGCGTCAACCGCATCTCGGTCGCGGTGCTGGTCGACGGCAGCTACTCCAAGAACGAAAAAGGCGAGCTGGTCTATCAGGACCGCACCAAGGAGCAGCTCGACCGCATCGCCGCTTTGGTCCGCTCCGCGATCGGCTTCGACCAGAAGCGCGGCGACCAGGTCGAGGTCGTCAACCTGCGCTTCGCCGAGCCGCCCGCCGCGCAGCCGATCGCCGAGCCGACCGGCCTGCTCGGCATGCTGCAGTTCACCAAGGATGACGTGATGTACGTCATCGAGCTCGGCGTCATGATGATGCTCGGCCTCGTCGTGCTGTTCATGGTGGTCCGCCCGCTGGTCAAGCGCATCGTGGCGGCCGACGTCATTCCGGCGCTGACCGGCGCGGGCATGCCCGCGCTGGCGCAAGCCCATGCCGAGAGCGCCGCAACGCCGGGTCAGGCGCTGATCCCGAGCGGCAGCGGCGCAGCGCAATTGATCGACGTCGCCCAGATCCAGGGCCAGGTCCACGCCCAGGCCGTGCACCGGGTCGGCGAGCTCGCCGAACGCAATCCGAACGAAACCGTCTCCATCGTCCGTCAATGGCTGAGCGAGCCGGTAGAGAACTGACATGGCCGCCGTACCCCAGACCACCAACGCCAACGACATCGCCACCGTCCTCTCGACGCTGGCGAACCGGCAAAGCGCCCGGCCCAAGGGCAAGCCGCTACCCGGCCCCAAGCGCGCGGCAATCCTGATGCTCGCACTCGGCGAGCAGTATGGCGGCAAGATCTGGTCGATGCTCGACGACGAGGAAGTCCGCGAGCTGTCGGTCCACATGTCGACCCTCGGCACCGTCGAAGCCGACGTGGTCGAGGACTTGATGCTGGAATTCGTCTCGCGGATGTCGGCCTCCGGCGCGCTGATGGGCAATTTCGACGCCACCGAACGGCTGCTTCAGCAATACCTGCCGGCCGAGCGCGTCTCCGGCATCATGGACGAGATCCGCGGCCCGGCCGGCCGCAACATGTGGGAGAAGCTCTCCAACGTGCAGGAAGAGGTGCTCGCCAACTACCTCAAGAACGAATACCCGCAGACCATCGCCGTGGTGCTGTCGAAGCTGAAGCCGGAGCACGCCGCGCGCGTGCTCGCGATCCTGCCCGAGGACATCGCCCTCGACGTGGTCGGCCGCATGCTGCGGATGGAAGCCGTGCAGAAGGAAGTCATCGAGCGCGTCGAGCAGACGCTGCGCACCGAGTTCATGTCGAACCTGTCGCAGACCCGCCGCCGCGACGCCCATGAGGTGATGGCCGAGATCTTCAACAATTTCGACCGCCAGACCGAGACCCGCTTCATCACCTCGCTGGAAGAGGAAAACCGCGAATCCGCCGAGCGCATCAAGGCGCTGATGTTCACCTTCGACGATTTGATCAAGCTCGATACCGCCTCGGCCCAGACGCTGATGCGCAACATCGACAAGGACAAGCTCGGCGTCGCGCTGAAGAGCGCCAACGAGGAGGTACGCAGCTTCTTCCTCGGCAACATGTCCTCGCGCGCCGGCAAGATGCTGATGGACGACATGGCCGCGATGGGCCCGGTGCGGCTGCGCGACGTCGACGAGGCGCAGGCGCTTCTGGTCAACCTCGCCAAGGATCTCGCCGCCCGCGGCGAGATCACGCTGACCAAGAACCGCGCCGACGACGAGCTGGTGTATTGATGGCCGCGCCCGCAAAATTCCTGTTCGACACGGATTTCTCGGCGCCGGACCGCGCACGCGAACGCGCGCCGACGCCGGCCGAGGTCGCGCAGAAGGTCGCCGACGCCGAGGCGCGGGCCTATCGCGCCGGCTACGAGGCCGCGCTGCGCGAGGCCAAGGTCGAGAGCGACCGCCGCGCCGCGCAGGCGTTGGAGGAGATCGGCACCGCGATCAAGGGCATCGCGGCGCGCTTCGCCGGCATCGAGACGCGGATGGAGACCGAGGCGGTGGACGTCGCGGTGGCGGTCGCCCGCAAGCTTTGTTCCGAGCTGATCGCGCGCGAGCCGCTCGGCGAGATCACCGCGCTGGTCTCCGACTGCTTCTCGCATCTGGTGGCGACGCCGCATCTCGTGGTCCGCATCAACGACGCGCTCTACGAGGCGGCGCATGACAATATCGAGCGGATGGCGGCGCATTCCGGCTTTCAGGGCCGGCTGGTGATCCTGGCCGAGCCGACGATTGCGACCGGCGACTGCCGGATCGAATGGGCCGATGGCGGCGTCGTGCTGGAACGCGCCGCGATCGAAGGCAAGATCAACGAACTCGTCGGGCGCTATCTGGCGTCCCGCGGCCAGGCCGGCTGAAGGCGATTGAGGGCTGAACCATGACCGACACCGACACCCAAGTCCCGCTTCCCGATCTCAACTCCGCCGACGCGCCCACCATCGACGACATCGGCTACAACGAAGACGAACATGCCGCGCGCATCGCGGCCGATCTCGAGGCCGTGTTCGACGTGCCGGTGCAGGTCTCGGCGGTGCTTGGCCGCTCCAAGATGGACGTCGGCGACCTCTTGAAGCTCGGACCGGGCACCGTGCTTGAGCTCGACCGCCGCGTCGGCGAGGCGATCGACATCTACGTCAACAACCGCCTGGTGGCACGTGGCGAAGTGGTGCTGGTGGAAGACAAGCTCGGCGTGACCATGACCGAAATCATCAAGGCAGAACGCTCTTAACAACTCAGGCGGTCACGCGCGGGACCTGCGCGACCAGACGAACAGGAGATCATCATGCGGCTTCTCATCGTTGGCACCCTGAAGGGCCAGCTCACGACCGCGACCAAGATCGCGATGGACAACGGCGCCTCGGTGACCCACGCCGAGGCCGCCGAACAGGCGATGAACGTGCTGCGCGGCGGCAAGGGCGCCGACCTCCTGCTGGTCGATGTCGGCCTCGACATCCGCGACCTCGTGATGCGGCTCGAAGCCGAGCACATCCACGTGCCGATCGTCGCCTGCGGCATCTCCAACGACGCCCGCGCCGCGGTCGCCGCGATCCATGCCGGCGCCAAGGAATACATCCCGCTGCCGCCGGACCCCGAGTTGATCGCAGCGGTGCTGGCCGCGGTCGCCAATGACGCGCGCGATTTGATCTACCGCGACGAGGCGATGGGCCGGGTGATCAAGCTGGCGCAGCAGATCGCGGGCTCGGACGCCTCCGTCATGATCACCGGCGAGTCCGGCACCGGCAAGGAAGTGCTGGCGCGCTACGTCCATTCCCGCTCGGCCCGCGCCAAGCGGCCGTTCATCTCGATCAACTGCGCCGCGATCCCCGAGCACCTCCTTGAATCCGAGCTGTTCGGCCATGAGAAGGGCGCCTTCACCGGCGCGGTCGCCCGCCGCATCGGCAAGTTCGAGGAAGCGACCGGCGGCACGCTGCTGCTCGACGAAATCTCCGAGATGGACGTGCGGCTGCAGTCCAAGCTGCTGCGCGCGATCCAGGAGCGCGTGATCGACCGCGTCGGCGGCACCAAGCCGGTCCCGGTCGACATCCGCATCATCGCGACCTCGAACCGCAACCTCTCGGAGGCGGTGCGCGAAGGCACCTTCCGCGAGGACCTGCTGTTCCGCCTCAACGTCGTCAACCTGAAGATTCCGCCGCTGCGCGACCGCCCGGCCGACATCCTCGAGCTGGCGCAGCACTTCGCCAGGAAATATGCCGAGGCCAACGGCATGCCGGTGCGTCCGATCTCGACTGATGCCCGCCGCGTCCTGACCGCGAACCGCTGGCAGGGCAACGTCCGCGAGCTCGAGAACACTATCCATCGCTCGGTCCTGATGGCGCAGGGCGACGAGATCGGCGCTGACGCGATCCTGACCCCCGACGGCGACCGCCTCGACCTTGCCAAGACCGCGCCCGCGGTCGCGCACGCTACGCTGGCCGCCGAGCAGGTCACCCGCGCGCTGGTCGGCCGCACCGTCGCCGATGTCGAGCGCGACCTGATCCTGGAAACGCTGAAGCACTGCCTCGGCAACCGCACCCATGCCGCCAACATCCTCGGCATCTCGATCCGCACGCTGCGCAACAAGCTGAACGAATATGCCGACGGCGGCATCCCGATCACCCCGGCCGGCAATGGCGCGCCCGACTATCAGCGCATGGCGAACGCCGGCTGAGAAACCCTGGTGGCGGCAAGTCCCGCCGCTTGCCTCGCCTCACGAATAGCTGGGCGCGTCGGGCTTGCGGAAGATCCGGATCGGATCGCCCGGCGTGATGTCGCGGCCCGTGAACGTCACATAGGCATAGAGCGCGAGATAGGCGACGGCGATCGCACCGACGATGTAGAACAGCCAGGTTCCCACGCGCTTCATCCAACGATCACCTCTCCGAAACATCCGCGCCATTTAATGCGCCGATTGGGAAAGCGCCACGGCCAACGTGCCGCGCCGGCCTCGGCGCCGTTCATCCCTTGAATCTTGCGGCAGGTTGCCTTATTCAATCTCCTATTGCGTTTACATTATTAGACAACTGGAGAGTGATATGGCCCTTTATGCGCAGACCAGCGGCACCCTGTCCACGACCTCCGCGACTTTAACGCCGATGCAAGGCCTCAGCCTGACGATTCCGGAGGGCGTCGGCACCACCGCGATCATCACCCTTAACGTTCCGAATCCCTACGCCACGGGCAACGATATTCCGGGCGGCGTGTTCGGAGTCACCGTCAATGGCACGGTCTCGCCGGTCGTCGCAAGCTTCACCTATAACGAGACCCCGTCGAGCTTTGGCCGTATCCCGACCACACTCGTCGTTGGCATTCCGCTGGCCAATGCAGCTCAGACCGTCCAGGCTGTATGGGCTGGCGTCCGCGGCAGCAATGTGATCATCGACAGCCCGGCATCGCTGAGCGCAGTTTTCTAAAGTCCGATCCGGATAAGCACGGCGCGCTAACGCGGCCCTCGCACATGAACATGACGCGACGGCAGGCTGACCTCAGCCAGCCGTGCGGCGTCTTCCTCATGGTCGATCGCGACATACTCGCCGTGCCAATACGCCAGCGCGGCGGTACGCTCGGACGCAATCACGTCGAGCACGCGGCCGATGACGATCACGTGCGAATGCCGTTCGATGGTCTCCTCGACCTCGCAATCAACCGCGGCAAGCGCGCCGACCAGCAGCGGGACGCCTGACGCACGCGTCGTCCACTCGGCTCCGGTGAAGCGGTCCGCGCCCTTCAGGCCGCCCTTGCCGGTGAAGCGCTCGGCGATGTCGCGCTGATCCGCGGCCAGGATGTTGACGCCGAACACGCCGTGGCGCGCGATCAGCGGCCATGACGAGGCCGCCCGGTTGATGCTGACGATCAAGGACGGCGGCTCGACCGACAGCGACGACACCGAGGTCACCGTCATTCCCGAGATATCCTTGGCCCGGCCGGCCGTGATCACGCTGACGCCGCCGGTGAGGTGACGCATCGCGCCGCGGAATTCGGCGGCCGCAACCGCGGGCTCGATCGAAACATTGCGGACGACGGAATTCATGGCGACCTCACAGACTGTCTTCGCTGCCTTCGAGCAGATGCTTCAGGATCTCGCCCTCCAGCGCAGCGAGTTCGGCCGACCCGCGCCGGCGCGGCCGCGGCAGGTCGATCGCGACGTCCTCGGCGATGCGGCCGTCCTCGATGACCAGCACGCGGTCGGCGAGCGCGACCGCCTCGGCGACGTCGTGCGTCACCAGGATCGCGGTGAAGCCCTGATCGCGCCAAACCCGTTCCAGCAATTGCTGCATCGAGATCCGGGTCAGCGCGTCGAGTGCGCCGAGCGGTTCGTCGAATGCCAGCACGCGGGGCTGGCTGACCAGCGCCCGCGCCAGGGCGACGCGCTGCTTCTGCCCGCCCGAGAGCACCGACGGCCACTGCGTGCGCTTGTCGCCGAGTCCGACCTCGACCAGCGCGCGCTCGGCGCGCGCCTGTGCGTCGGCGGAGGCACGCTCGCGCCCCAGCCCGACCTCGACATTGGACAGCACCCGCGCCCAGGGCAGCAGCCGCGGCTCCTGGAACATGACGCGGACGTCCTGCGCCCGCGGCGGCTCGCCGAACGCGATGCTTCCCGCCGTCGGCGCGTCGAGGCCGGCGATCAGACGCAGCAGCGTGCTCTTGCCGCAGCCGCTGCGGCCGACGATCGCGACGAACTGGCCGGCCGGGATGTGCAGGTCGATGCCGCGCAGCACCTCGTTGTCGCCGAACGCCTTGCGCAGGCCGCGGATGGTCAGCGACAGGCCGCGGGCCGCGCCTTCCGGCACGCGCCGCAACTGTCTCGCCTTCACGACGATCTCGGTGCGGTCGACCGGCTCGGCTTCAGCGGTTTCGAAACGAAGCGCTTCTTGCATTCTCATTCTCACTTCTTCTGGAAGGCGGGATGCCACGACAGGGTCAGCCGCTCCAGCGCCCGCGAGGCGCTGTCGGCGAGCTTGCCGAGCAAGGCGTAGATCAGGATCGAGAGCACGACGACGTCGATCAACATGAACTCGCGCGCCTGCATCGCCATGTAGCCGAGGCCCGACGAGGCCGCGATGGTCTCGGCGACGATCAACGTCAGCCACATGATGCCGAGCGCGAAGCGCAGCCCGACGAAGATCGAGGGCAGCGCGCCCGGGAAGATCACCCGGCGGAACAGCTCACCGTCGGTCATACCGTAGATGCGGCCCATCTCGATCAGCTGCGGATCGACGGTGCGGATGCCGTGCAGCGTGTTGAGATAGATCGGAAAGAACACGCCGAGCGCAACCAGGAACAGCTTTGCCGACTCGTCGATGCCGAACCACAGGATGACGAGCGGGATCAGCGCCAAATGCGGAATATTGCGCACCATCTGCAAGGTGGTGTCGGTGAGTTTTGCCGACAGCTGCGACAGCCCGTTGGCGAGACCGAACGCAAAGCCGATGCCGCCGCCGATCAAGAAGCCGATCGAGGCGCGCCAGAAGCTGACCCAGATGTTGCGGACCAGTTCGCCGGACAGCAGCAGCTTCCATCCCGCCACCGCCACGTCAGTCGGCGCCGGCAACACCCGCGAGGGCACGTAGCCGGTGACGCAGGCAAGCTGCCACACCAGCACGATCGCCAGCGGCACGATCCAGGGGATCAAGCCATCGACCTTCGGGAGTTTCGGCGCGCTGGAGCTGTTTCCGTTCCGATGGGATCGGAACGGAGCTCCAGATTTTTGTTTTGACGCGTTTTCTTCACGCGAACCGGCATCCACTTCGCTCGAAAACGCTTTGCGGCGCGGGAGACTGTCGATGAGACTCATGATTGCGATGCCTGCTTCTGCGGACGGTAGTCGTTGCCGATAGTCTCGCCGAACGGCCCGGTGTTGACGCGGATCGGCGTCACGTTGCCGCCCTGCGCCAGCGACAACAGCGGGAACACCAATTCGGCGAAGCGATAGGCTTCCTCGAGATGCGGGTAGCCCGACATGATGAAGGTATCGACGCCGATCTCCTGATACTCCTTGATCCGCGCGGCGACGGTCTCGGGATCGCCGACCAGCGCGGTGCCGGCCCCGCCGCGCACCAGGCCGACGCCGGCCCACAGGTTCGGGCTGATCTCGAGCTGGTCGCGGCGGCCGCCATGGAGCTGCGCCATGCGCTGCTGGCCGACCGAATCCATCCGCGCAAAGATCTTTTGCGCGGCGGCCACCGTGTCGTCGGTGACGTACTGGATCAGCTCGTCGGCGGCGCGCCACGCCTCCGCGTTGGTCTCGCGCACGATCACATGCAGGCGGATGCCGAACGAGAGCTTGCGGCCGCGCTGCGCCGCTACCGCCTTCACCTTGGCGATCTTCTCGGCGACCTGCGCCGGCGGCTCGCCCCAGGTCAGATATTTGTCGACGGTGTCGACCGCGACGTCGATGCCGGCATCCGAGGAGCCGCCGAAATACAGCGGCGGCCGCGGCGACTGCACCGGATTGAACAGCAGGCGGCCGTCCTCGATCCTTATGTGCTTGCCTTCGACATTGACGGTCTTGCCCGCCAGCAGATCGCTGTAGACGTTGAGGAACTCGCGGGTCACCGCGTAGCGTTCGTCATGATCGAGGAAAATGCCGTCGCCCTTGTTCTCGATCGGATCGCCGCCGGTGACGACGTTGATCAGAAGGCGGCCGTTCGACAGCCGGTCCAGCGTCGCGGTCATCCGTGCGGCGACGCTCGGCGACTGCAGGCCGGGCCTCACCGCCACGAGATAGCGCAGGCGTTCGGTCCAGGGCGCAACAGCCGACGCCACCACCCAGGAATCCTCGCAGCTCCGCCCGGTCGGCAGCAGCACGCCGTAATAGCCGAGCTGGTCCGCGGCCTGCGCGATCTGGCGCAGATAATTGAAGTTCACCTCGCGGCCGCCGATCGACGTGCCGAGATAGCGGCTGTCGCCGTGGGTCGGCAGGAACCAGAGGATGTTGGCGTTGGTTGGGTTGCTCACGTGCCCGGCCTCCATGCGACGTCGGAAATCTTGATTTGTTTCGGGATCAGGCCGAGCGCGAAGAACGTGTCGGCGACCTGCTGCTGGTCCGCGACCACTGCATCGGTGACCGGCTTGATGCCGTAGGCCTGCCGCTTCAACGCGACCTCGACCACCGGCACCGACAGGCCGATGCTCGGCGCCAGCTGCTCGGCAACGGCGTGGATATCGCCCTTGGCCCAGTCATCGACCTCGCTCAGCTGCGCCAGCACGAGCTCGACGATATTCGGATCGGCCTGCAGGAATTTCTTCGAGGCGAAGTAGAACTGATAGTTCGCAACGATGCCGGTGCCGTCGGCGACGGTGCGGGCGCCGGTCGCAGCCTCCGCCGCGGCCTGGAACGGATCCCAGATCACCCAGGCATCGACGGCGCCGCGCTCGAACGCCGCGCGCGCATCGGCCGGCGCCAGGAACACCGGCTCGATCTCGGAATATTTGACGCCGGCCTTCTCCAGCGCCTTCACCAGCAGATAGTGGACGTTGGAGCCCTTGTTCAGCGCGACCTTCTTGCCCTTCAGGTCAGCGACCGACTTGATCGCGCTGTCCTTCGGCACCAGGATCGCCTCGCCCTTCGGCGCCGGCGGCTCATAGGCGACATACTGGATCGGCGCGCTGGCGGCCTGCGCGAAGATCGGCGGCGCCTCGCCGGTGTTGCCGAAATCGATCGCGCCGACATTGAGCGCCTCGAGCAGCGGCGGCCCGGACGGAAACTCGGTCCACACCACCTTGGTGCCGACCACCTTCAGCTTTTCCTCGAGCGAGCCCTTGCTCTTGAGCAGCACCAGCTTGCCGTATTTCTGGTAACCGATGCGGACGACCTTCTCCTGGCCGTAGGAGGCGCTGACGGTTGCGGCGACGATGCTGAGCGACAGCACCGCGCGAGCGACCCAGCGTCGAAATAAACGCGTCATGGGACTATCCTCTGCATTGAAATGACCAAACGCGCGCCGATCAGGTCTGGGGATTGCGCCAGACGATGTCGCGGATCGCGATCTGCTTCGGGATCAGGCCGAGCTTGAAGAAGCGGTCGGCGACGCCCTGCTGGGTCGCGATGATGTCGTCGGTCACGGGTCCGACCGAGAAGCCCGCCCGCTTCGCCGCGATGGTCTGGATATCGAGCGGCACGCCGGTGACGGCGGCGAGCGATTTGGCGACCTCATCGGGATGCGCCTGCGCCCATGCCGCGCTCGACGTCGTGACATCGACGATCTGCTGCAGGATCGCGCCGCGATTGCGGGCGAAGTCGCGGTTGGCGATGTAGAACGAATTGGTCTTGGTGATGTCGCGCGTCTTGACCAGAATGCGACCGTTCTGCCTGGTCTCGGCGATCGCGAAATACGGGTCCCAGATCGCCCAGGCATCGATGCCGCCATTGGCGAAGGCGGGACCGGCGTCCGGCGGCGTCAGATAGACCGGCGTGATGTCGTCATAGGTGAGCCCGGCCTTCTCCAGCGTCTGGATCACGACATTATGCGCGCTCGATCCCTTGGTGAAGCCGACGCGCTTGCCCTTGAGATCGGCAATTGACGCGATCGCCGAATTCTGCGGCACCAGGATGCCGGAGCCATTGATGATGGGCTGAGCCGCGGCATAGACGATGGCCGCGCCCGCGGCCTGCGCGAAGATCGGCGGGGAATCGCCGACCGCGCCGTAATCGACGCTGCCGACATTCATCGCTTCCATCATCGGCGGACCCGAGGAGAACTCGACCCATTTCACGCCGATGCCCTGCGGCTTGAAATGATTTTCCAAAGCCTCGCGCTGCCGCGTGATAACGAGCACGCCGTTCTTCTGGTAGCCGATACGAATTTCCTTCGCGTCCGCCTGCGCCTTCGCACCGCGTGACAGCGCGGCGGCGGCTGTGACGAGCGACAGCTGGAGGAACTCACGACGCTTCATTCCAAACTCTCCTGACGATCAAGCGCGCTATCGCGCTGCACGATCATGCGATGTCAGGATGATGGGGCGCGCGAATGAAGCTGTCGAGCACCGCACAAAAATAGCGATGCCCGCACTTCGGTGCAGGCATCGCGCGTGCCGTTTCTTTTAAAGCTCCGAGCGCGTGTAGCGAATTATTTTCTTCACGCGATCGCGAGGCGGCTGCGCATTAATTGATCAGCCCGCAGCTGCTGCCTTCGAGCCGACATTGACAGCGAGTTTACCATAGCGGTCGGTGAACGCCTGGGTGTCGATCTCCTCGAGCTGGATCGAGCCGTCGAGCACGCCCTTCTTCCAGGCCTCGTGCTCGGGATCGTGCTGGAACTCCGGCATCACTTCCTTCGCGAACAGCTCGAGCGACTCGCAGATGTGCTCATGGGTGTTCTTGCCGGCCTGGTTGAGCAGGATCACCTGATCGATATGCGAGGCGCGGAAGCGCCGCAGCTTCTTGCGCAAGGTCTCCGGCGAGCCGATCAGGCCGCCGCGCAGCGCGGCCTCCTGCGCCTCCGGATTGTCGCGCTTCCACTTGTTATACTCGTCCCACATGTTGACGGTGCCGGGCGCCGGCCGCTGCCGGTTCTGTGCCTGGCCGTAATAGCGCAGCGCGAACTGGAAGAAGGTTGCGCCGTCGGCGCGCCGGCGCGCTTCCTCGTCGGTCTTCGCGCACATGAAGAACGAGACCAGCGCCATGTTCGGATTGATCTCGTAGTCGGCCAGCTTGTTCAGCCGCTTGGTGATCGCGTTGTAATAGGCGTGCACCCAGGCATGCGCCGCCTCGGCGCTGACGAACTGAAAGCCGAGCGCGCCAAACCCGTTCTGCCCGGCGCGTTCGATGGTCGGCAATTGCGAGCATGCCATCCAGAGCGGCGGATGCGGCTTCTGCACCGGCTTCGGCACGACATTGCGCAGCGGGATATCGAAATACTTGCCGTGATGCTCGGTGCCGACCTTGTTGAACATCGGGAAGATCGCTTGCACGGCTTCCTCGAACACCTCGCGCTTGGTCTCCATGTCGCGGCCGAACGGCGTCAGCTCGGTGATCGAGGCGCTCTCGCCCATGCCGAACTCGCAGCGGCCGTTGCTCAGGAGATCGAGCACCGCGACCCGCTCGGCGACGCGGGCGGGATGATTGGTGGTGAGCTGGAAGATGCCGTGGCCGAGCCGGATGTTTTTGGTGCGCTGGCTCGCGGCGGCAAGGAAGGATTCCGGCGCCGGCGAGTGCGAATATTCCTCGAGGAAGTGGTGCTCCACGACCCAGGCGTAGTCGTAAGCGAGCCGGTCGGCGGTTTCCAATTGCGTCAGCGCGTTCTGGTAGAGCCTGAGCTCGTCGCCGTCGTTCCAGGGGCGCGGCAGTTGCAGCTCGTAAAAGATGCCGAATTTCATGGAGTCACTCCCAAGGTCGCTTGCTCGACCACTTGTCGTGGTCTCGACCGCTTGTTGTTTTGGGGCAGTCTAGTGGCGCTCCGGATCAAGTCTAGCCTTGGGGGCGAAACCCCAATTCCGCGCAGCGGGAGACGGCTTGATCGGAACGCATGAATGTTTAGCTTGTGCTGGCCTGAGTCGCGGCGCTATCGGTCGCGCGCTCACTCTTCCGAAAGCCCATGACCACCTTCACGCCGCATCAGGACACTGCGCTGAAAGCCGTCGCCGACTGGCTGAAGGCCAAGCCCGGCCAGAACGGCACGCCGCCGGTGTTCCGCCTGTTCGGCTATGCCGGAACCGGCAAGACCACGCTCGCCCGCCACATCGCCGAAGGCGTCGACGGCGAGGTGAAGTTCGCGGCCTTCACCGGCAAGGCGGCGCTCGTCATGCGCAACAAGGGCTGCGACAGCGCCTCCACGATCCATTCCCTGATCTACCGCGCCCGCGAGTCCGGCGTCGAGCAGCCGAGCTTCGAGCTCTGGGACGATGCGCCGGCATCAAAGGCCAAGCTGATCGTGATCGACGAGTGCTCGATGGTCGACGCCGAACTCGGCCGCGATTTGACGTCGTTCGACTGCCCGCTGCTGGTGCTCGGCGATCCCGCGCAATTGCCGCCGATCCAGGGCGGCGGCTTCTTCACCGATGCCGAGCCCGACGCGATGCTGACCGAGGTGCACCGCCAGGCGCAGGACGATCCGATCGTGCGGATGTCGATGGACATCCGCGAGGGCCGCGAGCTCGAGATCGGCCGCCATGGCGAGAGCGAGGTGGTGTCGCGCAAGGAGCTCGATCCGGACCGCGTGATGAGCGCCGACCAGGTGCTGGTCGGCCGCAACAACACCCGCCGCGCCTACAACATGCGGGTGCGGCAGCGGCAGAACATCGAGGATCCGCTGCCGGTCGCCGGCGACAAACTGGTCTGCCTGCGCAACAACCGCAAGAAGGGCCTGTTCAACGGCGGCCTGTGGCGGGTCAAGGCGCGCGCGCAGTCCAAATCCAGGATCATCACCATGCGCGTGATGCCGGACGAGGATTTCGGCTACAAGGTCACCAAGGTCTCGGTGCGCGGCGAGTGCTTCGACGGCGGCGTCGAGGGCGTGCCGTGGGAGCAGCGCAAGCCCTATGACGAGTTCGACTACGGCTATGTGCTGACCGTGCACAAGTCGCAGGGCTCGCAATGGGACGACGTCGTGCTGTTCGACGAGAGCTTTGCCTTCCAGGACTCGCGCGCGCGGTGGCTGTATACGGGGATCACGCGGGCGGCGAAGCGGCTGAGCGTGGTGGTGTGACGTGCCGCGCACTTGTAGACCCGTCATCCTGAGAGACCGTGAATGTATGACTCTCGATGACGCAACATACCCGATGTCGTCCCGGCGAAAGCCGGGACGACGGGAGGAGAATCCCCAGCATTTCCCTCACGAAACCGTGTGGCCGGCGCCGTAACAAAACGCCTCCTCGCCCGTATTTTGAAGCGTCGGAGCCACCCGGCCTGATTGGCCAATGCCGGCTCCCGCTCTAGACTGGCCCCAATTGCGATCCCACGAGGAACCCATGCCCAAAAGCTCCCTCAGCCGCCTCTCGCTGTGCGCCGCCGCGATCGGCGCGCTGGCCGTCACAGCTTTTGCCGTTGCGCCCTCGCTTGCCGCCGAGGACGCCGTGATCATCCCGGCGCCGGCCGCGAGCGCGCCGGAATCCGGCATCAAGACCGCAGTGCTGGCCGGCGGCTGCTTCTGGGGTGTGCAGGGCGTATTCCAGCACACCGCCGGCATCGTCAGCGCGGTGTCCGGCTACTCCGGCGGCAGCAAGGCAAGCGCCGATTACGAGAAGGTCTCGACCGGCACCACCGGCCATGCGGAATCGGTCGAGATCAAGTACGACCCGCAGAAGATCTCCTACGGCAAGATCCTGCAGATCTTCTTTTCCGTCGTGCACGACCCGACCCAGCTGAACCGGCAGGGCCCGGATTCCGGCACGCAATATCGCTCGGCGATCTTCACCACCAGCGACGAGCAGAAGAAGGTCGCGGACGCCTATATCGTCCAGCTCAACGCGGCCAAGGTCTACAAGAAGCCGATCGTCACCAAGGTCGGCGCGCTCGAGGCTTTCTATCCGGCGGAGGGCTACCACCAGGACTATCTGACGCTGCACCCGAACCAGCCCTATATTGCGTATAACGACATCCCGAAGGTCGAGAACCTGAAGAAGATCTTCGCGGAGAACTACGTCGAGAAGCCGACGCTGGTGGGCAGCACCAAGGTCACCAACTGAGCATCTCGCAAAGGAGGTTGAATGTCCGATACCAAGACCGACGGCAAGGTCCGCAAGAGCGAGGCCGAGTGGCGCAAGGAATTGACGCCGATGCAGTACGCCGTGCTGCGCGAGAAAGCGACCGAGCGGCCCTTCACCGGCGAATACGAGCATGATCCCCGCAAGGGCACCTATGTCTGTGCCGGCTGCGGGCAGACGCTGTTCGAATCCGACCAGAAGTTCGATTCCGGCTGCGGCTGGCCGAGCTTCTCCAAGCCCGCGGTCGAGAGCCATGTCGACGAGGAGCGCGACATGAGCCACGGCATGATCCGCACCGAGGTGCTGTGCTCGAAATGCGACGGCCATCTCGGCCACGTCTTCAACGATGGCCCCGGCCCGACCGGCCTGCGCTACTGCATCAACTCGGCGGCGCTGAAGCTCGACGAGAAGAAGTGACGGCGCCCACCACGCCGCGCCCCACGCGACCAACAGGCCGGTCGCGTGGGGCTTTGTTTTGGCTCCGGCCCCAGCAACATCCTCGTGGATCGGCAAACGGCCTTAACGACTCGCAGGCCGGAATGTGCTTTGCTCGGTGTTCGCGGGGCCGTAGGCGTCTCGCCGTGCGGCTGCCGCCTGTTCTGAGGAGGGCGCCATGTCGCTTGGACTGATCCTCATCATCCTTTTGCTGATTATCCTGCTGGGCGGCTATAGCGGCCGAATTCGCGGCTATGGCTATGGCCTCGGCCACTCCGGAATGGGCCTTTTCGGGGTGATTTTGATCGTGGTCGCGATCCTGGCCTGGCTCGACAAGATTTGAGAGCCGTAAGTCATTGAAACAAAATGACTTATCTGGCCGGTGCCGGTGCTATGCGCGGATTCAGCATGTGCCCTGTCAGGGGCTCTTCTGGGGTCGCATTTTTGTCAAAGAGGCCTATATTAGGGGTCGAAATGACATGTACGGCGCGCCGCCGATAATAGGCCGCCGTCCCCCAAAATCCCTTTCGCAACGCCAACTGAAAAGAACACAAGAGGTCGTCGACCATGCGTCCCCTGCGTCCGTTCAACTATAACACATCCGCCGAACTGTTCCCCGCCGCGATCCGCAAGAAGAAGCGGGCGGGTTTCGCCTACCGCCGTTTCGGCACCGCTGCCGAGGCCGTGCAGTTCGCGATGGAGCAGCTGCCGGCGGACTCGCTGAACGGCGCCTATCTCCAGGTCGAGGAAGCCCGTTTCGACCAGAACGGCATCCGCTCGCTCTATGAGAGCGAGGCCTTCCCGCTGCCGCGTCGTCCGCGCCCGGCCGCCAGCCAGACCGACGCTGACGCCGCATAAGCTTTCTGCTCTTCGCTCAACGAAAAGCCCTCGGATCGATCCGGGGGCTTTTGTTTTTTAGGGTCACAATCTCGGCTGCTTGTCGAGCCAGCGCCGCAGCATCCGCACATTGCGGATATTGGCGCGGAACATGACGTCGAAGGCATCGCCCGCCACCGGCACCATGCCGATCACGCCGTCGACGGCGACGTTGGCGAGCATCCGCGCAGTGATGTGCCAGGGCGCGCCCAGCAACCGGGCCTCGCGCACCAGCCATAGCGAGATCGCGGTGGTGATGATATCGCCGACCACCGGGATCAGGCCGATCAGCCCGTCGATGCCGTAGCGCACATTGGTGCCCGGCACGATGAAGGCGACGTCGAGCAACTTTGCGATCGACTCCAGCCGCTGCAGCCGCTGCTCGCGAGTCAGATTGCCGAACGGGTTGGCGGTGGAGTTGCGGAAGTCGAACTGAAAGCCTTCCTGAAAACCTTGGAACTGCGGATGCAGCGGGCCATCGGCGAGCTCGCGCCCGTCCTGGTCGATGACCTTGCCGCGCGCCTGCGCGCCGCCAAAGGGCGGCCGCGATCGCGCGGCGTGGGGCGTGAAGATGTCGTCCTCGGTCATGGCCATCACATGGTAACGCAGGCAGGCGGTTCAAGTTGCGTCACATTACCACTGTGTCACCTTCAAGGCCTGTTACCTCGACGCTCTGCCGTGCTCGCTTCAGTAGACGCCCTTGTTCATCGTTCTGAGCCGCTGCGCCAGCGTCCTCATCACCTTCAGGGCAAAATGCGGCGTCTGGCTCACGAGGAAGAGAAACTGCTTTTCCGAGACCGGGACGAGTTCGACATCCGTGAGCGCCGTGGCGGTCGCACTCCTTGGCCCATTGTCGATCAACGCCATCTCGCCAAAGATCGTGTCAGGCGCGAGGTCCGCCATGGTCTTGTTGCCGACCTGAATGCGCACATAGCCGCTCTTGATCACGAAGAGCTCGTTGGCCTGCTCCCCCTCGCGAAAAATAATGCCGCCGGCTCGGACCAGGCGCGTTTCGATACTGTTGCCCGTCAGAAGGCTGAAGCTTGCATCTGCCACTCGAAATTCCTTTCCCCGAATCCGAAACGCAGATCCCGTACGTCCCGGTCGTCTGCAGCAACGGCTGAAATAAATGCGCGAACACAGAATGGAGCAGGCCCGGGATCGGCATCGCCACTGCCCCGGGCGGCCGCGGGTCGCGAGGACGAACGCGGACATGACATTGGGACTACGTTTGCATGACGATGATGTGACAGTTGTGTGAAGGTAGCCGGACCTCCGGCGTCTCGCGCGCTGATACGATTACTGCAAGGGGCGATCTATTCCGCGCCGGGCGTTGAGCGCGGCCCTTGTCCGATCGCGACGTGCTCATTTCGCGGTTGGGTCAGAAGTCGCCGAACGCGACTTCTGCTTTTCCCTTGGTACTGAGCACCTGCCCTAATGCTGGGAAGCCGGCTGCGCCGGCGCGTGCAGCTCTTCGGCATATTTGTGCGCCAGCCAGGACGTGATCACGCCCGGGATGAAGCCGACCATTCCGTACAGGATGAACTGCACCGCGCCGCTTTCGGAGCCGTGCGAGGCGTAGGTCAACGCCGCGCCGACGAACGCCACCGCACCAACGAGCAGCATCCGCACCACCGGCGCGATCCGCCTCACATGCATCAGGATGTCGTCGATCGCACCGAACATCAGCGACGGCACGATGCCGAACAGATAATTGTATTGCAGCGACTTCACGAACACGACGAGCAGCTTGGTCACCTCGCCGCCGCTGGTCTCGGTCCAGTAGCCGGACTGATAGGTGGTCATGAGCAGCAGCAGGAAGCCGCCGATGAACGGCCCGATGGCTGCGAAGATCAGATAGCGTTTCATGGCGTGCCCTTGCCCGACGTCAACCAAGTGTAACGCGGTCGCGCGACGGTTCTAGGGAAAAATCGAAAGTCGCGGCGATGTTCCGGAGCTCTGCACGTCGATGCGCTGCAACAGCCGCTGATCTTGCTGCGATACGGAATCGCCCGGACGAAGCCGGGCGACGACATTGCTGGCGACCGGGGCGAGAGCTAGGGCCGCTACTCACCCCACGCCGCGAACGCCTCGTTGAAGGCTCGCTCGCCGGGGGCGCCCTTTTCGATCGCGATGATGGCGCGGCGCTGGTTGGTGTAGACCAGCGGCACGTCGAACCACGAGCGCTCCTTCAAGAGTTGCAGATTGCGCGAGCGGTCGGCGTCGACATTGGAAAGGCCGACCAGGAAGAAGCCGTCGGTGACCTTGACCGCGAGCCCGGCCAGCGGCGTGCCGCGCGCCTGCTCGTTGGACTTCATCAGGATGCCCGGCACGTTGCCGACGCCGCCATTGGCGAAGTCCTGCGGCAGGATGAAGGTCAATTCCGCGGTATGGCTCGCCGGCAGCGATGAATCGGTGTTGCGGCGGAACGACATCGTCATCTTGAACTTGCGATCGGGAATGTCGATGTCGGCGCGCACGGCGATGTCGGGCTTCTGGTTGCCCGATCCCTTGACCTGCTCGGTGCGCCAGACCACCGAACCGACATACTGCTTGCCCTTCGGATCCGACGGGTCTTCGTCATACAGCACCACGCGCTGCGCCACCGGGGCGACCGTCTCGCCCGACGACGAGGGCTGGCCGACGCGGTCGGTGATCTTCTTGCTCGCAGGCGTCGACGCGGCATCCTTCGGCGCCTCGACCGGGGCCGAGGATTTGAACAGGCTGCTGACAAGGGTCATGGCCTGCTGCCGGAACAGGATGCCGGTGCCGACCAGGATCAGCAGGATGCCGATCACGATCGCGGTCTTGAACGGGAACATCGACCCGACGCGCGGCGGCTTCTTCGGCTCGCGCTCGCCGTTGCCGGCCCGCGACCGCTGCGGCGGCGGACCTTGCGGCGGCTGCGGGGTGTAGCGCTCGGCCTCCTCGATCGACTCGTCGTAGGAATACGGCGCCTCGGGATCGCCGCCGCGATTCTCAAGGCTCGGCTCGAGCCGATCGAATTCCGGCGAGGGCGACGGCACGTTGGCGTAGGTCTTGCGCGCGTTGCGGCTGGCTTGCGCCGCGGCACGGCCGAGATCGTCAGCATCGGCGGTGATGTCGCGGAAGCCGCGCACGCCCGGCGCGGCCGGCGGCACCGGCGGCGGCGCGCCTTCCGGACCGCGGCGGGGCGGGCCCGGCCGGGCCGGCGGCGCCTGGGTCTCGGGCGGGACCGGCGGGTTTTGCGGCCGCGGCGGGGCCGGCGGCGGCGCGTCGGGGCGCAGATTGCGCGGCGGACGGGGTTCGGCCGGGGGCCGCGGGCGCGCGGCAGTGTCGGCGGGACCGGGCTCGGGCGGCCGGGCATTGGCGCGGCTGCCGCGGACAGCGGCAGCGCCACCGGGACGCGAGGCCTCGCGGGCGCGCTGCGCGGCCTCGGACTCGACCTTGCGAACCGCCTCTTCCAGCGACAGCCGTTCGCGGGTGATCTCGGACTCGGAGAGCGGCGGCTGCACGCCGCGGAGCTGCTGGATCAACGCCGTTCGCGCCCGCGCATACAGCGCACGGCGGGCTTCGCCGGGGGCGTTGGGGTCCAATCCGGCGATGGCACGGGCGATCAGCGGGTAGTAGTCAGCCATTTCCACACAATTGGAGGGATATAGGTAATATCCCGTTAAGCCTCGAACGGATTCTGTACCAGAATAGTATCTTCACGCTCCGGGCTGGTGGACAGCAGGGCGATCGGACACCCCACCAGTTCCTCGACCCGGCGAACGTACTTGATGGCCTGGGCCGGCAGGTCCGCCCAGGACCGCGCATTGGCGGTCGGCTGTTTCCAGCCCTCGATGATCTCATAGATCGGCTCGACCCGGGCCTGCGCGCCCTCGCCCGCCGGCAGATGGTCGATTTCCTTGCCGTCGAGCTTGTAGCCGATGCAGACCTTGATGCTGTCGAACCCGTCGAGAATATCGAGCTTGGTCAGCGCCAGCCCGGCAATTCCGCAGGTGCGGACAGTCTGTCGCACCAGCATGGCATCGAACCAGCCGACCCGGCGCTTGCGCCCGGTATTGACGCCGAATTCCTTGCCGCGACGGCCGATTTCCTCGCCGATCTCGTCGTTCAGCTCGGTCGGGAACGGACCCTGGCCGACCCGGGTGGTGTAGGCCTTGCAGATGCCCAGCACATAGCCGACCGCGCCCGGGCCGAGGCCGGTGCCGGTCGCGGCCTGCGCCGCCACCGTGTTGGACGACGTCACATAGGGATAGGTGCCGTGGTCGACGTCGAGCAGCGCGCCCTGCGCGCCCTCGAACAGGATGCGCTTGCCCTCGCGGCGCTTGAGGTCCAGCAGCCGCCACACCGTCTCGGCATAGGGCAATAGCTTCGGCGCCATCGCCGACAGCTCGCTCAGGATGCTCTTGCCGTCGATCTCCGCGAGGTTGAGGCCGCGGCGCAGCGCATTGTGATGCGCCAGCAGGCGTTCGATCTTGTGCGGCAGGGTGTCGAGGTCGGCGAGATCCATCAGGCGGATGGCGCGGCGGCCGACCTTGTCCTCATAGGCCGGGCCGATGCCGCGGCGGGTCGTGCCGATCGAGGTGATGGCGTTGGACGATTCGCGCAAGGCGTCGAGCTCGCGATGCAGCGGCAGGATCAGCGTGACGTTCTCGGCGATCCGCAGATTGTCCGGTCCGACCGCGACGCCCTGCCCCTTCAGCTTGGCGACTTCGTCGAGGAAGGCCTGCGGATCGAACACCACGCCATTGCCGATCACCGCGAGCTTGTTCGCCCGCAGCACGCCGGAGGGCAGCAGCGCCAGCTTGTAGGTCTCGCCATTGATCACGAGCGTATGGCCGGCATTGTGGCCGCCCTGGAAGCGCACGACGATGTCGGCCTGTTCCGACAGCCAGTCGACGATCTTGCCCTTCCCTTCGTCACCCCATTGGGCGCCGACGACGACAACATTGGCCATTGCGAAGATGTTCCCTTCAGGTGTTTCAGACCATGATCGCGGCGAAAACGCGTCCGCCCACAGCGACCTGCATTGATATGCCCAGCCTAAATCGCGGCGCCCGGCCGCGCGCACGCAAGGCGCCTACCGGATAAAGGAAGCGGCTCGGCTGCGCAAGCAAGAAGGGGCTCGTTTACGCCTTTTAGACGACCTACAACCCTTTGATATCCCCATTAAATTCCATGCTGCGCCCGGCTGCGCCGGGCTGGCGGGAATTTAATGTTACGGCAACGTGACGCTGGATCTGCTGTGGATTGATCGCAGCTCCTATTACGGCGATCATTCACCTAGATTAACCGGCAGGGTCCATGCCCAATTCCACCCAAGCGACGATGGCGCTGCGCAAGCTCGGCATTGCCTTCAAGCTTCACACCTATGTCTACGATTCCAGCGCCGAGAGCATCGGGCTGCAGGCGGCCGAGGCGCTCGGCGTCGACCCGAATCGCATGCTCAAGACGCTGATGGCGGAGGTCGACGGCAAACCGGTCTGCGCCGTGGTGCCGTCCGACTGCGAGGTCAGCATGAAGAAACTTGCCGCCGCCCTCGGCGGCAAGTCGGCCAGGATGATGCGCCCGGCCGATGCCGAGCGGCTGACCGGCTATCATGTCGGCGGCATCAGCCCGTTCGGCCAGAAGAAGAAGGTGCCGACCGCGATCGACGAGACCGCCCTCACCCACGTCACGGTCTTCGTCAATGGCGGCCAGCGCGGCCTGCAGATCGAGATCGATCCGAACGACGCCGCGCTTGCCGCCGGCGCCACGATGAAGCCGCTGGTGGCGACGCAGGACTGAACCTACGCGAGACCGATCCTGCGCAAGACTGATCCGAAGACCGGTCGCCGCGATCAATGCGAGGATTTGTCCCTCATGAACTCCGCGCCGACGAAGTCGGACAGACCGGATAATTCCTCCGCCGTAATATCGTTGACGTTGAGCCGCAGCTGCATGATCGCGAGGTCGAGCAGATGCGCGGCGAAGCTTGCGCCGGCCGCCCTCACGATGCTGCGCTGCTCGATCAAGACAGCGATGACGTCGCGCAAACTGCGCATTTGCACTTGATCCATGGCCCTTTGCCCGGCGCTGGCCGTTGTTAGCTGAGTTGTCATTGGGATACCGATTGTAGTGTGCTGATGGACGCCGCACCCACGGTTGGGATGTACGGCAGATGCTCGGCTTCGTCGCCGAGATGCGGGATGCGCGGGCGCATCTCGCGGATTTCGATGTCGATGGTCATCGGCGGGGGAATCAGCGTCACCGAGGCTTTCGGCCACGGCGCCGGATTCGGGCTGACGCCGGTGAAGCGATAGGCCGCGGCGATCTCGAGCGCGAGCAGTTGCAGCTCGAGCATCGCAACCCCCATCCCGGCGCAGGCGCGCGGACCGGCGCCGAACGGGATGTAGGCGTCGGTGTTGTAGCGCCGCGTCAGCAGGAAGCGGTCCGGATCCTCGAAATGCCTGCCATCGCGCTGCAGCTGCCAGGGGCAGATCAACAGCGAGGTGCCGACCTTGAGATCGCGCCCACCGATCGTCACCGGCTGCATCACCTCGCGCGAGAACCACCAGGCGCTGGGGTAGAGCCGGCAGACCTCCTTGACCAACGTCGCGCTCAGATTGGCGCGCTTCACCGCCTCGAGCCGCAGCTCGCCGTCGTCGCCGAGGCACTCCGCCGCCTCGTCGGCAATCTCGTCCATCAGGGCGGGATTGGTGGCCATCTGGTAGAACATCCACGCCGCAGTCGAACCTGTGGTGTGATGGCCGGCCAGCAGCAATGTCAGGATCTCGTCCTCGAGATCGCGATCGGTCAGGCCGAGCGCCTCGAGATCGCGCAGCGCGCTGCTCGAGCCGGCCTTGCGGCGCAGGCGCTGCACCACCGTCGACATCGCAAGCTTGGCGCAGATCCGGTTCTTGCGCCGCCGATACCAGGCCACCGGACCGAACGGCAACGCGCGGAACATCTCTTCCGCAAGATCGTCCTCGATCGCGCCCACCGCCTGAACCAGGGCTTCCTCGTCGCCGGACGACATCACCTGGGAGCCGAAGATCGCGACGCAGATCGTCCGCAGCGCCAGCATCGCGGTGACATGGTGCGGATCGAACGATCCGAGCCGCGCCAGGCTGGCGCCGACCGCGCGGATCTCGGCGCACATATGCGGCAGGAATTTCTCGACGCTGCCCTTGGCCATGTGCTTCTGCAGCACCGCTCGGCGCCGCTTGTGCTCCTCGCCGCTCAGCATCAGCGAGCTGCGGCCGAGCACCGGCGTCAGCTTCTTGATCAGCTTGCCCTTTCCGATGTCGGTCTCCGGCGCCTTGAGAATCGGGCGCAGCAGATCCGGATCGTTCACCAGGAACACCGGCGCGGGACCGAGCTGCAACGGCACCAGCCCCAGCGCGGACTCGTTGCCGCGCGTCAGCAGCAGACGCAGCGGATCACGCTGGAATGCTCGAACGTCCGAGAACATGTGAAGCATCGTGGATCTCCAATTGCCGTCCAAGATCGAGGAATTTGGTCAGGCCGGGATTGGCGGCGAGACCGAGCGGAATTTCTCCGGCGAGCGCCGTCAGCGGGCGGCCCATGCGATCATTGCCGATCACCTGCGGCGGGCCGTAGCGGCGGGTGCGGATGTCCATGCGGGTGAGAAAACGCTCATAGGAGAGGTCGGCCAGCGCCACCAGCGCCTTCGCTCCGCGCAGCTCGGCGAAGCGGAACATCAGCGCGTAGGTCACGCGTGCGGCCTGCGACCTCGCAACGTTCGGCAGCACGCCGAAACGGCTGATCTCCCAGGCGTCGCGGCTGCTCGGAAAGCGACGCAGCGCAAGCTGCGGGAACACCGACCTGGTGAGATAGGGATAATCGGTGCGGATGGCCCGGAAGCCGCCGACGAGCTCGACGCCGGAGAACAACAGGCAGTGCTCGGTATACCAGCAGTCGAACTGATCGCGTTCGACATCCCCGACCGTGGTCAGAAGCCAGCCGCAATGGTCGACGAACAGGCGCTTGCGCAGCCGCAACATCGCCCCGACATGCGCCGGATCAAGCTCTTCCCTGGTAATGAGGGCGTGGTAGCCGTCCAATGAATGAAGCATTTGTCCCTTCCTCCAAATGCGGGAACATCTGGAACAAAAGGGGTTAACTGTGGTACCCCCTAAAACCGGGGGTATTCGTCAATGGGCCTGGTAGACGCGATTTCGACCATCGAGGCGTCGGATACCATCGACGAGCTCAGCTCGTCATTGCATCGCGTTGTCCAGAATTACGGCTTCTCGGGCTTTGCCTTTGTCGATGCCGGCCGGCCCGACCTTGATCTGCCCTATCATATCGGCACATTTCCCGATGCCTGGAAGCGAGCGTATGTGCAGAACGAGTTCGTTCATGCCGATCCGGCGCTGGCGCGGTCACGACGTACCAACACGCCGTTCAGCTGGAGCAGCCTGAAGCTGCCGGAGCGAAGCGGACGCAAGCGACCGCCCGAGGTCAAGACGATGGATGCCGCCCGGGAGTTCGGATTCAAGGACGGCTTCGTCGTTCCCTTCCACTATCGCGACCGGCTCGGCGCGGTGCATTCGAGCTCGACGGTGTTCTTCTGGGAAGACGAGCCGCGCGACTTCGACAAGCTGTTCGTCTGCCATCGCCATGAACTGCATCTGTTGATGATCTACTGGGTGCAGCGGGCGATGGACATCGTCAACCGCGACCAGCGCAACGCGCCGACCATCCTCAAGCCCGCGGACGCCGCCGAAACCATCAAGCTCACCGGGCGGGAAAAGGAAGTGATCGCCTGGGCGGCGCGCGGCAAGACCGTGGCCGACACCGCGCAGATCCTCGGCATTTCACCGGAGACGGTGGAAGGCTTCATCAAGCAGGCGCTGCGCAAGCTCGAGGCATCCAACAAGACCCATGGGGTGGCCAAGAGCATCGCGCTCGGAATCATCGATTTGTGAGCGGCGCCGCGCAGCCATGGCGGCGCTCCCGGGGCTGCCGCCATGCCGACCGCATCGCCCTGCCAGGACCAGACACCGCGATATGTGGCGCGGTCACACATCCGGTTGGGTTCATCTTCCCGATCGCCCCCTGATTGCATTCGCGCACGGTCTTGATAATAAGGGCCGTGGCCGGATGACGCTGATGCGAGCATCCCAGACCAGGGTGCGCACTCCGGTGCCCGTCCGGCGCGACTGCCCGGCCGGCGTCGAGGCGCGGATCATCCTGCACGTTGCCCGGTACGGCAGGACCCGTTGTCCAGCCGCTTGATCCGTAGAAGTCCCATCGCGACGAACCGCCGGTTCATTTGCTACCAACTTTTGTAGCGGAAATGCTGTCCACGGACCTAGCTGGAGATGGTCTGAACGCATCATGAGCACATCACAGGACGACCAGATCGACCAATTGGTGCAGGCGCGCTGGCGCGCCATCGGGCTGTCGCAGGCGGATCTCGCCGAGATCCTGTGCGCAGGGGCCTCCCTGCAAAAGAACGGCGTCGACGGCACGGTGAAGATCGATACCGGTCGCCTGGCGACGGTCGCCGAGATGCTCGGAATCGCCGCCGACATCCTCAATCGCCGGCCGGTCACGGCAGTGCCGACGCAAGCCGGCCAGACAGCGGAATCGCTGCAGTCCCTGCTCGAACTGCGCATGCTGCGGGTGTTTCGCGACGTGCAGGACCCCGACACCAAGCGGATCCTGATCGAGCTCGCCGAGCAGATCGTCAAGCGCCAGACCACGCCGCCGGAGACCGGCTAGGACCAAGCGTTCGATTCCCTGCGCGACCGGCCCGGGGCTGGCCCGGCCAGGCGCCGTCAGGCTGCCTTGGTGAGGGGGCCTTCGCGCATGGTCGCGATGCGTCTATCCCCATTGATGGAATGACGAAATCCGTGTCTGTGATCCGAGCCGGGGAGATCCATACCGGCCCGGCGGTGCCAGCCGGGCAGGCCGCGGCGTCGTGAACCCGGGCCCTCTTCATGTCTGCCTCCGATTCCACCACATCAACGCCTGCGGCCGGCTCCTGGATCGCCAACCAGCCCTATCTGCTGCTCTGCATCACCGCGACGTGCTGGGCCGGCAATGCGATCGTCGGCCGCCTCGCCGCCGGCCACATTCCGCCGGTGACGCTGTCGTTCCTGCGCTGGTCGGCGGCATTCCTGATCATCCTGCCGTTTGCCTGGAAGCACCTCGTCCGCGACTGGCCGGTGATCCGCAACAATCTCGGCATCATGGTGCTGATGTCGATCACCGGCATCAGCGCCTTCAACACGCTGCAATACTGGGCGCTCGAGCACACCCAGGCGCTCAACACGCTGCTGCTGCAATCCGCGGCACCGCTGGTGGTCGCGCTGTGGTCGCTGATCCTGCTCGGCGCACGGCTGACGCTGGCGCAATTGTTCGGCGTGCTGCTGTCGCTCGCCGGCGTGCTGGTGATCCTGCTGCACGGTGATCTCACGACGCTGTCGAAGATCGAGTTCAACAAGGGCGATCTGATCTTCATCGTCGCATTGGTGATCTTCGCGCTGTATTCGGTGCTGACCCTGAAGCGGCCCAAGATCCACGGCCTGTCGGTCGCCGCCTTCACCTTCGGCTGCGGCGCGCTGGTCCTGATCCCGCTCTACATCTGGGAACTCGGCACGCGTCCGGTGATGCAGCTTACGATCAACAACCTGCTGTCGCTGTTCTATGTCGCGGTGTTCCCCTCGACACTGGCCTATCTGTGCTTCAACCGCGGTGTGCAGCTGATCGGCGCCAACCGGGCCGCACCGTTCTTCCACATGGTTCCGGTGTTCGGCACCATCATGTCGATCGTGTTCATCGGCGAGCATCCGCAGGCCTTCCACTTCATCGGCTTCGCGCTGGTGCTGGCCGGCGTGTTCGCGGCGTCGCGGAAGCAGTCGGCCTGATCCCCCGCGGAGCGCGGTGACTATCGGCGGCAAATCCGCTATCTCCTAGGGTCTGCTTCGCAGACGGGTTTTACGCATGGCGCGCGCCAGCAATCTCTTGATCGGCACCCTGACGCTGGCCCTGATCGCCGGCTCGCTCGGCGGCTGGCTCGGCTATCAGCGCTATGCCGGCATCAAGCGGATGGTGCCGTTCCGCGTCATCTTCGAGGGCTCGGCCTCCGGCCTGCGCCGCGGCGGCAGCGTCAACTTCGCCGGCGTGCGGATCGGCGAGGTGGTCTCGATCAGGCTCGACCGGCACCGCGTGGTGGCGATGACGCGGATCGAAGGCAACGCCCCGATCAAGAAGGATACCCAGGCCGGCCTCGAATTCCAGGGCCTGACCGGGATCGCCTCGATCTCCTTCACCGGCGGCACCGACGATGCGCCGCCGCCGACGCTCGGCGCCGACGGCATTCCCGAACTGACGGCCGACGCCGAAGGCACGATGGGGATCCAGGAGAAGCTGCGGGTCGCGCTGCGCAATGTCGACCGCGTCATCAGCGAGAACGAGGCCGACATCAAGGACTCGCTGCTCGGGCTCGAGAACTTCACCAACTCGCTGTCCGGCAATGGCGAGCTGATCGCCGGCTTCATCGACGCCGCCGACGACGGCATCAGCGCGGTCGACGCCAAGATGAACTCGGCCGACAAGTTCCTGAAAAGCTTCGGCAGCGACAAATATGGCGGCGAGCTACTGCCGACCGTGATCTCGCTGCGCGAGCTGATCCAGAGCTTCGACAAGAAATCCGGCGCCATGATCGCCGAGACCCGCAAGACGCTCAGCGACGTCAGCCAGTCCGTCAACAAGTTCAACGAGAAATTTGTCGGGCCCGCCGGCAGGCGCTAGATCATGATGCGTTTCCATGGAATCGCATCATGATCTCATCTCTTTGTTTGAGCATGATCTTTTCGGAAAACCGGTATCCACTTTTCCGGATCATGCTCTAGTCTGGCCTTCCGACCAAGAACCAAGAACAACGGAAACGCTCAACGTGCACGACCGGACCGCAGCCCCCTCTCCGCCTCCCGTAACCGTCAACCGCGCAGCACCCGCCGTACCGCGGCATCTGCGGCGCTATCTCACGCTCGACGATTTCGAGCCGCAGGCGCGCCGGCTGCTGCCGAAATTCCTCTACGGCTACATCTCCGGCGGCGCCGAGACCGATATGGCCCGCACCGACAATCGCCGGGCGTTCGAGGAATACGGCTTCGTGCCGCGGGTGCTGCAGGACGTCTCCGGCCGCGACCAGACCACGACGCTGTTCGGCAAGACCTACGCCTCGCCGTTCGGCATTCCGCCGATGGGCTCGTCCGCGCTTTGCGCCTATCGCGGCGACATCGTGCTGACGCGCGCCGCTTCTGCCGCCAACATCCCGATGATCCTGTCGGCCTCCTCGCTGATCACGCTGGAGGACGTTCGCGCCGCCAATCCTTCGGCCTGGTACCAGGCCTATCTCGCCGGCCTTCCCGAGCGGATCGAGCCGCTGGTCGACCGTGTCGCAGCCGCCGGCTACGACACCTTCGTCGTCACCGCCGACGTGCCGGTGCCGCCCAACCGCGAGAACAATATCCGCAACGGCTTCCAGGTGCCGCTCGAGATCACGCCGCGGGTGTTCTGGGACACCATCACCCATCCCGACTGGCTGCTCAACACCTGGGCGCGCACCGTGTTCAACCACGGCATGCCGCATTTCGAGAACATGGACGCCAAGCAGGGCCCGCCGGTGCTGTCCAAGAATTTGATGCGCAACATCGGCAGCCGCGACCAGCTGGCCTGGAAGCATGTCGAGCTGATCCGCAAGCGCTGGCGCGGCAAGCTCGTGGTCAAAGGACTGATCTCGCCGGAAGACGCCCGGCTGGCGCGCGAGCATGGCTGCGACGGCGTCATGGTCTCCAACCATGGCGGCCGCCAGCTCGACTACACCGTCTCCGGCTTGCGCACGCTGCCGGAGATCGCGGCGCAGAAGGGCAACATGACCGTGATGGTCGACGGCGGCATCCGCCGCGGCACCGACGTGATCAAGGCGCTGGCGCTCGGTGCGGATTTCGTCTGGGTCGGGCGGCCGTTCCTCTATGCCGCCGTGGTCGCCGGCGAGGCCGGCGTGGCGCGCGCGATCTCGCTGCTGCATGCCGAGATCGACCGCGACCTCGCGTTGCTCGGCATCCGCAGCCTGAAAGAGATCACCCCGGACCTGGTGCGGAAGTTCTAGAGCGTTTTCGAGCGAAGTGGATACCGGTTCGCGTGAAGAAAACGCGTCACAACAAGAGTCCAAAGCATGATCCGGAAAAGTGCGAAGCGGTTTTCCGAAAAGATCATGCTCAAACAAGGAGCTAAAGCGCGATGATGATTCAACCCAATCTCATCGCGCTTTAGAGCCCCGTTGCGATTCTACCGGAACGGGAAAGGCTCCAGGCTCACGCATAGCGCGCCGCGCCCATGCAGAGCGCGGTGATCGCGAGCAGCCCGGCGGCGATGCGCTGGGCGACCGCCAGGCGCGAGCGCGCGGCTGAGGTATCGCCCGCGCTGCTGCGCAGCTGCCGGACCGCGCCGCCGCCGACGATGACCTGCACGGCGATCGCGGCCAGCGCCGCGATCGCGCCGCCCGCCAGAATCTGCTCCGACAGCCCGAACGAGCCTTCGTGGACCAGGCGCCAGAGCGTGCCGCCGGTCACGATCGCGACCGTCGCGGCGCCGATTTGCGGAAACAGCAGCTTTTCGCCGCCGAGGCCGCCGGTGCGCGCCAGAGTGAAGCTCGAGCCGGCCCAAAACACCGATGACAGGACGTGAAGGGACAGCGCTATGATGAGGGCGGTCTGCATGATGTCGCTCCGGATGGGCATTGGAAATTAGATATACATAATGTATAGTCAATCTGACGAAAGCAAGGCAAACCGATGCCGCCGCGCAGCTATGTGAGCCCGGCGCGCAGCGCCGCCGCCGCCGAGACCCGCGAGCGCGTGATCGAGGCCGCCTCGCGCACATTGCGCGACGAGAGCATCGCGCGCTTCTCGCTGGATACGGTGGCCAAGGCGGCCGGCGTGACCCGGCTGACCGTCTACAACCAGTTCGGCTCGCGGCGCGGGCTGCTCGAGGCGGTGTTCGACGAGATCGCGCGCCATGGCGGGCTGCACCAGCTCGCCGACGCCATGACGATGGCCGATCCGCGCGCCGCGCTCGACCGGATGGTCGAGATCTTCTGCGGATTCTGGAGTCGGGATTCCGCGGTCGGCCGGCTGCACGACGCGATGGCGACCGATCCCGAATTCGCCGAGGCCGTGCGCGAGCGCAACGAGCGCCGCCGCCGCGGCGTCACCGCATTGATCGACCGCATCGCGGGCAAGAGCGCGTCACAGCAGGCCCGCAGCGACGCGGTCGACCTGATCTTCGCGCTGACGAGCTATCCGACCTTCGCCTCGCTGAGCGCGGGGCGGTCGAGCGATGATGTCTGCCGTGTCGTGCAGAGCGCCTGCCACGCGGCGCTGCAGCCGCTCGCAAACCCGTCATCCTGAGGGTCGCTGTCCATCAACCGTCATTGCGAGGAGCGTTAGCGACGAAGCAATCCATCGTTCCACTACGCAGTGAAATGAATTGCTTCGCTACGCTCGCAATGACGGGATGGGAGCCGGCTCGTCGGCTACCCCATCTTGAACTTGCTGTAGGCCTCGCGCGTCGCGATGATGACGTGCTCCTCGCAGCCGTTGCGGCGATGCGGGTCGCAGCGGTCTTCGTAGTCGGCCGAGGTCATCATGTCGATGAAGGCGGCGACGCTCGGGTAGTAGACCAGCGCGAGATAATCCCAGCTCTGGCCGGCCGGCTCGCCGAGGGCGACAGTCTCGGCGCTGCCGGTCCACAACAGCGTGCCGCCGCGCGCCTTGATCATCGGGACGGTGAGCGCGCTGTAGCGCAAATAGGCATCCCAGCCCGAGCCGTCGCCGTCGAGCGACCGCGCGCGAAACCGCATCAGATTGACCATCACGACCGGCGCCTCGCGGTCCAGCTCGTTCAAGCCTTTGACGTTCAAGAGATCGACACCCATCACCCGCTCCCGCCCAAAGCCCGTCACTCCCGCCACATCGGTCCGGCCGCAACGATTATGTCACATCGCGGGACTAGCCTGAAATACCGCCGCGCCGTAAGCTCAGGTCAGCTCTCGGAGGTCAAGGCCGTGATGACCCTTCCAGAACTAGCGGCCGACGCGCTCGGCAAGTTCCTCGGCGAATACATGCAGCGCCGGTTCGGCTCTTCGCAGACCCAGCTGGTGGAAATGGTGCCCTCGATCGCCCGGATCGCGCTCGAATGCATCGGCAACAGCGACGCGCTCTATCACAATGTCGAGCACACCATGCTGGTGACGCTGGCCGGCCACGACATCCTGCGCGGCCGCGCGCTGCACTCGCATATGAGCGCCGAAGACTATGCCCATGTCATCATCGCCTGCCTCACCCATGACATCGGCTATGTGCGCGGGCTGTTCGAGGCCGACGGCCAGGACGGCTATCTGGTCGAGGCCGACGGCCGCAAGATCATCCTGCCGCGCGGGTCGTCGGATGCGGCGCTGATGTCCTACCACGTCGACCGCTCCAAGATCTTCGTGATAGAGCGGCTCAAGGGCGTCACCCTGCTCGACAAGGAGCGCATTGTGCGTGCCATCGAAGGCACCCGCTTTCCGCTGAGCGCCCCTGATGACGACGAGGATTTCGGTGAAGAGGCCACCCTGCTGCGGGCCGCCGATTTGATCGGCCAGCTCGGCGATCCCCACTACATCCGCAAGGCCAACGCGCTGTACATCGAATTCGAGGAGGCCGGACTGAACCGCCAGCTCGGCTACGATTCGCCGGCCGATCTCGTCGACCGCTATCCGCGGTTCTACTGGGACAGCGTCGCCCCGCATGTGCAGAAGGCGATCCGCTACCTCAACATCACCTCGAGCGGACGGCAATGGATCGCCAATCTCTACAGCAACGTGTTTCGCGCCGAGCGCGACATCTCGCTGTCGGGGCCGCAGAAATAGGCAGGGATGCAGCGCAATCTCTCCGCTCGTCGTCCCGGCTTTCGCCGGGACGACATCGAGTATGTTGCGGCATCGAGAGGCATTCATTCACGGTCTCTCAGGATGACGGGTTCGGTTATTCCGCGGCAGTGTGGCTTCCGCGTCAGATTGAGCGCCCGCGCATGGCTCCAATCCGCTCTTTCGTCTTGTCGCGGCGCCGGATTCGGGCACAACATCCGCCCGATAATGACCGCCTTGCCCGCACCTGCCACAACCCCACGCCGCTCGCCGCTCAGCTGGCTCAATAACCAGCCCTATCTGCTGCTCAGCCTGACATCGCTGTTCTGGGCCGCCAACATCGTGCTGGCGCGGCATGTCGGCAGCCATGTGCCGCCGGTCACGCTGACCACGATCCGCTGGTTCGGCGTCTTCCTGATCCTGTTGCCGTTCGCCTGGCCGCATCTGAAGCTGGACTGGCCGAAGCTGCGCGGCGCCCTGCCGCTGATGCTGCTGCTGTCCGCGGTCGGCTTCGCCTTCAACAACGCGATCTCCTACTGGGCGATGCAGTATACCGAGGCGCTCAACGCGCTCTTGATCCAGTCGGCGGGGCCGCTGTTCGTGGCGCTGTGGTCACTGATCCTGTTCGGCGTGCGGCTGACGCCGGCGCAGCTGGCCGGCATCGCGATCTCGCTGGCCGGCGTGCTGACCATCATCCTGCGCGGCGACTTCTCCGCGCTCGCCGGCATCAGCTTCAACCGTGGCGACATCATGTTCGGCGCCTCGCTGGTGTCGTTCGGACTCTATTCGGCGCTGATCCCGCGGCGGCCGAAAATCCACCAGCTCTCGCTGATCTCGTTCACCACCTGCTGCGGTGCGCTGATGCTGCTGCCGGTGGCGGCCTGGGAGTTCGCCAACGGCGTGACGCTGAAGTTCGACTTGCTGACCGGCGCAACGCTCGCCTATGTGCTGATCTTCCCGTCCACGCTCGCCTATCTGTTCTTCAACCGCGGCGTCGCGCTGATCGGTCCGAACCGCGCCGCGCCGTTCTTCCATCTGGTGCCGGTGTTCGGCTCGGCGATGGCGATCCTGCTGCTCGGCGAGACGCTCGCGCCGTTCCATCTGATCGGCTACGCGCTGGTGCTCGCCGGCGTCATCATCGCCTCGCGGCAAGGATCGGCCAAGACGTCGGCGAAGCGCGAGGCCGTGAACCCATAAATCTGCCGGGCGGACAGCTTGCCAAAGTCTGCTATAGCACCGATAGCGACCAAATTCTGCAGCGCAGCTAAATGACGCGATGGGCCAATAGGCAACTTCGGTACATTTTGACGTACCGCCCAAAGGAACGACATCTCCGTGGACGCGTTTGAAGATGGGCGTCGTGGAGCTAAAACATGGATCGACAAGCCGAAGTCGAACACCTTGCGCAGTCCGACAGGCATATCGCGACCGCCGAGCAACACATCACGAAGCAACGACTTTTACTTGATAATTTGCGGGCGGAAGGTCACGACACCAAAGTTGCGGAGGAGATGCTCACGGGCTTTGAGCACAATCTAAAGACGCTGCGTGAGCATCGAGCGATAATTGTCAAAACGATTGAGCAGATCGACGAGGGGCTGGCTTGATCACCGGACGTTACGGTTCGGCCGAATCGGCTCCCTGTTTTCCCCATGCGGGAGCTGGCCAACTAACAAGGTTGCCTTGAAGCCCTTCCTCGGTCTCCTCGATGGCCCTAACGATAAGCTCGCGGTGTTCTTGCATTACCTGTAGATTGGCCTCGAATACCCGCAACGTTTCCTCCGCGAGCTTCGTGTCTTGGCCGCTGCATCGTAGGTTCTCGATCAAGGCCACTTGCTCCCTGATCACGCATTCAGCCTTTGCTACGTGTTTATTGGCAATAGATAGCTGTTGCCGCTCAAAAGAGCGCCGCTCCTGCGCCTTCCTTTTTCTATCGATAGCTGCTTGCATCCGAAAGCCGTGAGGCTGCTGAGGTAATGGTTTTTTGATCTCGCGCTGCTTGGTTTTTGGAATGTTTGGTCGAGGATTTTCCGAAAGCACTTTGCGGCCCAGCGCAATGGCTGCGCGTCCCGACGCCAGGTGACGAGCGTCGTGCTCTCTGTCGAGCGACGAGAGACGGAAAAAGCGGAAACCTGGCAACACCATCCCGGCGCTCCCTGTCGTAGGCGGAAGCGCGACCGGCCCCAGTCGGGGGGACGCGGAACCGCCGCCGACGACAAGGGCACTTTACTGGAATTAGGGCACTGAATACAGCGAAGCGGGCGGCAGTTCACTTGAGGCGCCTTCGCCGGAACGGCGCCCCCCCCCCCCCCGCGTTATCTGGCATGGCACAGGACCTTGAGACACTGTTCGCGCGTGCCGACGCCGCTATACAGCGTTCCAGACAGCTGGCGGAGGCTGTTTCTGCAGCGCATAAACGCCTGCTGGACCAAATATCCGCGCGACGACTATTGGGCTTCAGTCCCGCTGATCGGAAGGTGAGGTACCCGCAGGATTTTCCTGAAACGCGCCCTGCCTCTCAGCCGTTTCCAGCCCAAGCTGACGATAGCGGGACCTAGCGCTTTCGGCACGAACGATAGTAGCTCTCACCTCCCGGGCTACCCTTTGGGCCCGTATAAGGTGCTCTATCGCTTCTTCCTTGACGCGATAGCTATCCTCAATAGCGCGGTCGGCGCGCTTGAGCAGATCGTCCATCGCACGTAAAAGCCATGCGGAATGGATTGTTCCTATCGGCCCGGGGCGTTCCTAAAGTCCGTTGCGGGTCATCCGCGACCGGGTCGAGCCAGTAGCAAGTCCGGCCCAGTCCGCTGTGCCGCCGAAAGCGGAAGTCAATTCAGAGCATTAGCGACACGGCACGGGGCGTTGCCAGTTGATGGCGCTGCCCGAGACGTGATTCAAGCTCCGAAAACCGGAGCCTCGGAGCATGCGCGGCGAACTCAGCGACTACGAGTGGACCGCCATCAAACCGATGCCGAACAAGCCGCGCGGTGTTCGGCGTGCAAATGACCGTCGCGGGCATACGGCAAGTAAGACCGCCTCAGCTGGCGGCCTATTCTCATCCAGCGCACGATTAATTTCCTAGCAGTGGCACAAACTGCACTTCGGTCGCCAGTCATCCCGAGCTAGATTTCAACCCCACGCAGGGGTTGTATCATGACTAGTGAGCTACTTTATAGGGCGAGCATTGTAGCGTTGGGGCTGAGCCCCATCGCTCTGGTTGCCATCGTTCTATTTGTTTGAGATCGAGACCGCCCCAGTTTGATGGCCTCTTTCACTTTGCGCGTAACGCGCAACTTCACCGTAATCGACGGTGGGCGCTCTTGGGAGCGCTCCAAAGAAGCAGCCCCAGCGAGGCGACTGGCTGGGGCCGATTTCCCGTGGATTCGTCCATGCGCTGTGGGCAGGTAGTCAGCAATGGACGTTGCGGTAACCGGGATCCACGTCGGCCGTTCCTATCCAAAGAAATGGCCCCGGCGAGGGGGTACACGCTGAGGCCAAGGCGGTTGGATCAATCCATGAGATGACAGGTTCATCACATAAACAGGACGCCGACAACAGGACGCCGACGCCTACGATGAGCGCTACGAACGATATCGCCGCCAACGCCATAAAGGTGTACTCGACGCCATCGTAGTGACTGAGCCTGAACATGGCGCCCAGTCTGCGCCCGGTTCCGAGCCACCGCATTCGCATAGGCAAGTCAGCGAACTGCCTAACGGCAAAAGAAACGGCCCCAGCACCCTTGGAGGTGATGCTGAGGCCGCTCCTCATTCCATTGCTTGCCGAGCCGCCGCGTCGGTAATCGGGCTAGCCCCTCTGGGCCTGAAAAAATTGTCCTTAATGAAACCGCCTTGCCCAGTGCGGGAATGATCGAATCAAAGCGTGTGCCAGTCAATTAACTTGAGTGAATCAAAGGTAAACAAATCGTCCGGATGCTTAACGGTCGGGGTGTCCTGGTCCGCGCTGCGTGCTAGGACAGCACCATCTATCGAGAGAGCAAGAGCCCTCACCCGGATTGCACTGGACGATGCTTCGCATCGCCAGGCGCAATCCGACCTCTCCCCAACGGGATAGGTGAACCGAGAGCGCGCCAAGCCAATCCAACCAAACCCATCCCGCTCTAGCAGACGCCGAGGAGATGGCTAGCTGACCTTGCGCAAGCCGGCGGATTTGCGTGGCGAATATGGCTTTGCCGCCAGCGTGTCCGTGATGAAGTCGATAAACCGCCTCACCTTCGCCGGCACGTGGTTACGCGAGGCGTAATAGACGTAGAGCGGAAAACACTCGTCGGGCCAGTCCGGAAACAGCTCGATCAGCGCGCCGCTCCTCAGGTGATCGTCGAGGCCGAGATCGATCACCTGCGCGATGCCGAAGCCGGCCAGGCAAGCGCCGAGCTTGGTTCCTGAATCGGTTACGGTGAGCCGCCCGTTGACCGCGACCGGCACGACCTCGTTGCCGCGCCGAAACTCCCAATCGAAGGGACGCCCGGTCGCCGCATCGATTGCATGGATGCACTGATGGTCGCGGCTTGCCAGCTCGCGCGGATCAAGCGGCCGGCCGTGTCGTTCGAGATAGATCGGCGAGGCCACGGTGAGCACGCGCGCATCGAGCACGCGGCGCGCAATCAGCGCCGACGGCACCGGCTCGCCGAAACGCACCGCCAGATCAAAACCGTCGCTGACCAGATCCGCGATCCGGTCGCGGGTCTCGATACGCAGCTCCATGCCTGGATTCTGCAGCAGGAACTCGCTCAGCTTCGGCGACAGCACCATGCGGGAGAACAGCGGGTCGACATTGACCCGCAACCTGCCGCGGACCGCATCGCGCGATTTCGAGGTCTCCGCCGCCGCTTCGCCGATCCCGGCCAGATGCGCAGCAACCCGCTCGCACAGCGCGCGTCCTTCCTCGGTGAGCTCGACGGCGCGGCTCGTGCGGTGAACCAACCTGGCATCGAGGCGCGCCTCGAGCTTGGCGATCGCCTTGCTGACCCCGGATTGCGTCATGCCGAGCCGTTCGGCGGCCCGGCCAAAACTGCGCGCATCCGCCAGCGCCGCGAGGACCACCAGGCCGCCAACCAGCCGACCGTCAACTTCGTCCATGCCGATGCCCTTCAGTCATCCAAGAGATGACCGCCCAGTCGTAGCACTCCGCCGCCATATCGGCCACTGTCGGCGCAGATCACCGGTTCGATCCGGTGCGGTCACCGCCACATCAACCGCCAAGGAGATTTTGCAATGAGCGACATCCAGGCCATCGCATCCGCGATCGATGGATATTTCAACCTGATGTACGACGTCGACGATAGCCGGTTCCGCGACGTCTTCTCCGATGCCTGCATCGTGCACGGCATCCGGGACGGCAGGCACACGGTGCGGTCGGCCGCCGAATTCCGCGACTTCATCCGCAGCCGTCCCTCGCCGGCGTCGATGAAATCGCCGCGCGAGGAGGCCATCATCAGCATCGACCAGACCGCGTCCGACCTGGCCATCGCCAAGGTGCGCGTCAGGGCCGGCCAAACCGGCTTCATCGATCATCTGGTGTTTCATCGGATCGACGGCCGGTGGCTCATCACCACCAAGGCGTTTCACGTCGCGCAGGTCTTTCCGGCGGGATCGTAACGCACTCACGGCCGACTTTCGGAATATTAGAAATATGACACTGATTTGCCCGACGTGTCAAGCTGCCTGGTCGAGCGCCGGCCGCCACCGGCTCCTTTGCATGGGGTTGTTTTCGATATTTTTGGCAGCGCGCCCCTGCGAGGCCCGGGAGTAGCCATGCGGCGAAAGGCTGCTCCCGGCACGGCTTCCGCGGCCATGGCGGCCGGGTTAGCTTCGGCCGCAATGGGCCTGTTCAGGGCCTGCGCGGGGGGACGACGACATGATCATGGGATTGAGACGATACTGCTGCCTGGCGGCCGCAGCCACCGCCGCGCTTGCGGCGATATCCGGGGCGGCACTTGCCCAGACCTATCCCACCCGCAACATCACGCTGGTGCTGCCGTTTGCCGCCGGCAGCGGCACCGACACCACGACGCGGCTGATCTCCAAGGAGCTCGGCGTTGCGCTCGGCGTCGGCATGGTGATCGACAACCGGGCCGGCGCCAACGGCTCGATCGCGGCGAACTATGTCGCCCGCTCCGCCCCCGACGGCTACACGCTGTTCGTCACCACGAACACGACGCACTCGGCCAATCCGTATCTGCTCAAGACCATGAACTACGATCCGATCAAGGATTTCACGCCGATCGCGCGCACCGGCGACCTGCCCTTCATGCTGGTGATCCATCCGGACATCCCGGCGAACTCGGTCGCCGAGCTGATCGCGCTCGCCAAGAAGGAGCCGGGCAAGTACAGCTACGCCAGTGGCTCGTCATCGGCGAGCGTCTCCGGCGCGACCTTCGCGCGCCTCGCCGGCATCGACCTGCTGCATGTGCCCTACAAGAGCTCACCGCCGGCACTGACCGACGTCATCGCCGGCCGCATCTCGATGATGTTCATCGACGTGCCGACCGGGCTGCCGCACGTCAACGCCAAGGTGCTGAAGCCGCTCGCCGTCACCACCAAACGGAAGTCGGCACTGCTGCCGGACCTGCCGACGATGGACGACACCGTGAAGGGCTTCGATATCACCTCCTGGCAGGGCTATCTCGGCCCCGCCAACATGCCGAAGGACGTCGTGGTCAGGCTGAATGCGGAGATCCGCAAGATCGTCGAGCGGCCGGACATCAAGAGCCAGCTCGCCGAGCGCGGCATGGAGGCATTCTCCGGCACGCCCGAGGAGTTTGAGGCATTCCTCAAGGAGCAGCTCGTGCTGTGGGAGAAGCTGATCGCCGACGCCGGAATCGAGAAGCAGTAGGCCCCGGTCGTTGCGAGCGAAGCGACGCGACGAAGTCTGCCAACTCCGTCATCCTGAGGAGGCCGCAACGCGGCCGTCTCGAAGGATCGACGGCCCCACTGGTGGCCGTGCATCCTTCGAGACGCGCGCAAGAGCGCGCTCCTCAGGATGACGGGGGATGCGGAATCGTAGGGTGGCGTAGCGTCGCTACCCCACCCTACGCGGCTCGCTTACGCCGCGCGCACCTTTTGCAGGAACTCGTCGACCGCGTTGCGCAGCATGCCCGATTGCGTGTCGAGCTCGCGGGCATTCGACAGCACGTCGCCGGCCGCGGTGCCGGTGGCGGCGGCCGCTGACGTGACGCCGCCGATATGGGCGGAGATCTCGCTCGAGCCGGCCGCGACCTGCTGGATGTTGCGCGCGATCTCGCGCGTCGCATCGCCCTGCTGGTCGATCGCGGTCGAGATCGAGGCGGTGATCTCGCTCATCTGCGCGATCGTCGCTGTGATGCCGCCGATCGAGGTCACCGCCTCGCCGGTGGACGCCTGCATCGCGGCGACCTGCGCCGAGATCTCCTCGGTCGCCTTCGCGGTCTGGTTGGCCAGCGCCTTCACTTCGGAGGCGACCACCGCGAAACCGCGGCCGGATTCGCCGGCGCGTGCCGCCTCGATGGTGGCGTTGAGCGCGAGCAGGTTGGTTTGGGCTGCGATCGAGTGAATCAGCTTGACCACCTCGCCGATCTTCTCGGCGCCGGTGGAGAGCGCCTGCACGGTCGCGTTGGTGCGCTCGGCATCGGCCACCGCCTGGCTCGCGACCTCGCTGGAGCGCGCCACCTGGCGGGAGATCTCCGCAACCGAGCTGGAGAGCTCCTCGGCGGCAGCGGCGACGGTGCCGACATTGTTGGAGGCGCTGTCGGACGCAGCGCCGACGGTCGCGGCCCGCGCGCTGGCGTCGCTTGCGGTCGCGGTCATCGACTGCGCCGTGGTCTGCATGCCGGCGGCGGCGGAGGCCACCGTGCGGACGATGCCGTTCACGCTGCGCTCGAAATCGTTGGCGATATTCTCCATCGCACCACGGCGCTCGGCCTCCGCGCGTGCTTTGGTCTCGGCCTCGGCCTGTTCCAGGCCGCGGATGCGAACCGCGTTGTCCTTGAAGACCTGAACCGTGGCCGCCATTCCGCCGACCTCGTCACCGCGGCCGACGCCGGGGATGTCACCGTCGAGCTTGCCGTCGGCGATGTCGCGCATGCGAGCGCCGAGGAGGTTGAGCGGACGGGAGATGCTGCGGCCGATCAGCCAGGCGACCGAGCCGGAAACGATGCCGATGCCGAGGATCGCGAGGCCGAGCAGCCAGGCAATCGGCCGCATCTTGGCATCGATATCGTCGAGATAGGCGCCGGTGCCGAGATACATATCGAAGCCGGGGACCGCGACGGCGTAGCCGAGCTTGCGGATCGGCGTCTCCTGGCCGGGCTTCACATAATCATAGAACAGCAGGATCTCGCCCTTGGCCTTCACGCCGTCCATCAGTTCCTGCGAGAGCTTGCGACCATTGGTCACGATGTCCATGCGATTGGTTCCGACCTGCTTCGGATCGGGCGCCAGCACCGTGATGCCGCTGTAGTCGGTGCCGAACAGATAGCCGGCGCCGTTGTCGTAGGTCAGGGTGTTGGCGCGCTTGCCGAACTCGGCCAGTGCCGCTTCCTTGGTCAGCTTGCCGGCGTCGACATCCTTCTTCAGGCCCGCCGCCATGTTCTTCGCCATCTCGACGATGGCCTTGGCCTGGTCGATGCGCGCATTCATCATCTCCCGCTGCATCAGGTGACCGGCGAGGATGCCGGCCGTGCACAGGCCAAGGAGGGTCACCCCCACCAGAATGCCGAGCTTGGGGGTGATCTTCAGATTTGACAGCTTCACGGGGGTCTCCAGAAGAGGCGGGGAACGCGACGCGATTGGCGGATTGATTCCGCGCACCGTAATGTGAGACCCTTTACCTGATGGTTACGGAGGTTCCCCGTAGAAGCCCGGAGAATCAGGCCGCGGACCAACCGGCAATTGTGGAGAGAACAGCGCGGCTCGCGTACAAGCATGGGAAGGCGGCGACCCAGCCGCGCTCCAAGAAGCAAGAAGAATCAAGATCAAGAAGCAAACCAGCAAGAAGCAAGAACAGCAGACTCACATCGGGAGCAGACAATGTCGAAATTCAGGGTGGTCACGCCGAAGGGCGCGAGCTTCACGGTCGCCGGCGGCGGCTACGATTATGAGCGCGAGGCGCTCGATCCGATCGGCGCCGAGATCGTCGAGGCGCCGGCCAACGAGGCCGAATTCATCGCGGCGGCACGCACCGCGGACGCGATCTACGCCAAGGGCATGCCGATCACCAAGGCGGTCATCGACGCGCTCGAGAACTGCAAGGTGATCACGCTCGGCAGCGTCGGCGTCGACTCGGTCGACGTCAAGGCCGCGACCGCCCGCGGCATTCCTGTCACCAACATCCCCGACACCTTCATCGAGGAGGTCGCCGATCACGCCATGATGCTGCTGCTCGCCGGCTTCCGCCGCCTGATCGAGCAGGACAAGATGGTGCGCACCGGCCGCTGGGCCGAGGGCCGCCCGGCGCTTTTGAAGATTCCGCGGCTGATGGGCCAGACGCTCGGCTTCATCTCGTTCGGCCGGGTCGCTCGCGCTGTGGCCAAGCGCGCCGCGCCGTTCGGCCTCAGGATGGTGGCTTACGATCCCTTCATCCAGGAAACCCTGATGTACGACCACGGCGTGATCCCCTCGACGCTGTCGGAGGTGCTGTCTCAGTCGGATTTCGTCTCGATGCACGCCCCGGCGCGGCCCGAAGTGCACCACATGCTGACCGAGAAGCATTTTCGCCAGATGAAAAAGTCGGCGATCTTCATCAACACCGGCCGCGGCGCCACGGTCGACGAGGAATCGCTGATCAAGGCGCTGCAGGAGGGCTGGATCGCCCACGCCGCGCTCGACGTGCTGGAAAAGGAGCCGCCGTCGCACAACAATCCGATGCTCGGGATGGACAATGTTACCTTGACCGCCCATGTCGCGTCGGCGTCGGCACGTTTTGACGAGGCGCGCAAGCGCCGGGTGGGCTACGAATTGTCACTAGTGCTGCAAGGCATGTGGCCGGTAAGCTGCGTCAACCCGTCGGTGCTGCAAAACACCGCGTTGCGCCGCTGGCAGCCCGTCAGCATGGATCGCGGTCCGAACAGCTAGGGCGGGAATGCGTTTTTCGTGCGGGGCCCGTCTCTTGCGGGCCCTTTGCGCGGCAGGCGCCGAGACCAAGACACCTTCACCGGCGGCCAAACGCCGGGAAGGAAAAAACAACGAAACAATAAGAACGGGAGTGCGAACGACATGAAGTACGAGATCACGCGTCGCGACGCGCTGGTGCTGGGGGCTTCCGCGGCGGCGCTGGCGGTTACCGGCGCTTCGGCGCAGGAGGCGTCGAAGGTGAAGGCAGCCGACGTGGCGGCGCCGTCGCTGCCGATCGAAAAGGACGCCACCTTACGCATGCTGCGGCCGGTGCGCTTCGTCCAGGCCGACGAGGACGTGTTCCGCGCCAATGCCAAGAAATTCACCGACAAGACCGGCGTCGACATCAAGGTCGACTTCGTCGGCTGGGAGGACATCAACCAGCAGACCGCCGTGACCTCGAACTCCGGCGCCGGCCCCGACATCATCATCGGCTTCGGCGACGCGCCGCACATCTATATCGACAAGCTGATCGAGCTGACCGATGTCGCCGACTATCTCGACAAGCGCTATGGCGGATGGCTCACGCTGGCGCGCCGATACGGCATGCGCTCGAAGTCGAAGAGCTGGGTCGGCCTGCCGTTCGGCGCCTCGGGCGGCCCGCTGGTCTACCGCAAGTCGCTGGTCAACGCCGCCGGCTTCGACAAGGTGCCGGAGGACCACGCCGGCTTCCTCGAACTCTGCAAGAAGCTGAAGGCGGCCGGCAAGCCCGCGGGCTTCGCACTCGGCAACGCGGTCGGCGACGGCAACGGCTTCGCCAACTGGCTGTTGTGGTCGCACAACGCCGCGCTGCTCGATGAGGAAGGCAACATCATCATCAACAGCAAGGAGACGATCGCGGCGCTGAAATATCTGAAGGAACTCTATCCGACCTTCATCGCCGGCACCCCGTCCTGGAACGACGTCTCCAACAACCGCGCTTACTCGTCGCAGGAGATCGGCCTGACCGCAAACGGCGTCTCGCTGTATTTCTCGCTGAAGAACGATCCCGCGACCAAGGCGATCGCCGACGACACCGCGCATCAGTTCCTGATCAAGGGGTTGGCTCCCACCTCTCCGATGTCCGGCCTGACCTTGAACGCAATGGTGTTCAAGCACAGCAAGTATCCCAACGCCGCGAAGGCGTTCTTGCAGTTCATGCTCGAGCACGAACAGTACGAGCCGTGGCTCAACGCCAACTCCGGCTACTGGTCGCAGCCGCTGGCGGCCTATGCCGACGCCGCGGTGTGGTCGAGCGACCCCAAGGTCGCGATCTTCAAGGACACGATGCGGAGCCCCTACTACAACGGCTACAAGGGGCCGATCTCGACCGCGACCGGCGCCGTCAACGCCGACTATGTGCTGGTGCAGATGTGCGCCTCGGTCGCGACCGATGCCGCAACGCCCGAAGCCGCAGCCGCCGAAGCCGAACAGCGCGCCAAGCGGTACTTCCGGCGGCAGGGCCGGTAAGATCGACCTCAAGCCGCTGTCATTCCGGGGCGATGCGTAGCGTCGAATCCGGAATCTCGAGATTCCGGGTCTGGTGCTAACGCACCATCCCGGAATGCCCCTGGAAGTCGGACCGAGACAAGAACCTGATGTCTGTCACCACCCTCCCCTCACGCAGCGCGGCGCTGCACCAGCCGGGCTGGCTCGCGCGCCTGTTCGACTACAAGCCGTTCCTGATCGTGATGTGCCTTGCGCCCGCGATCGGCCTGCTGCTGGTGTTCCTCACCTATCCGCTGGGCCTCGGCATCTGGCTTGCCTTCACCGACACCACGATCGGCCAGCGCGGCATCTACATCGGACTTGAGAACTTCCAGTATCTGCTCAAGGATCCGTTGTGGTGGAACGCGGTGTTCTATTCGATCTTCTACACCGCGATCGCAACTTTCGGAAAGTTCGCGCTCGGCTTCTGGCTGGCGCTGCTGCTCAACAACCATTTCCCGTTCAAGAGCCTGATCCGCGCCATCGTGCTGCTGCCGTGGATCGTGCCGACGGTGCTCTCCGCGCTGGCGTTCTGGTGGATCTACGATCCGCAGTTCTCGATCATCTCCTATCTCCTGGTCGACGTGCTGCACTGGCGCGACAGCAATGTCGACTTCCTCGGCTCGCCCTGGCCGGCGCGGTTCTCGCTGATCGCCGCCAATATCTGGCGCGGCATCCCGTTCGTCGCGATCTCGCTGCTGGCGGGGCTGCAGACCATCTCGCCCTCGCTCTACGAGGCGGCGATGCTCGACGGCGCCACCTCCTGGCAGCGCTTCCGCTACATCACCTTCCCGATGATGATGCCGATCCTGGCGATCGTGATGACGTTCTCGATCATCTTCACCTTCACCGACTTCCAGCTGGTCTACGCCATCACCCGCGGCGGCCCGGTCAACTCGACCCATCTGCTCGCGACACTGGCGTTCCAGCGCGGCATCGCCGGCGGCGAACTCGGCGAGGGTGCCGCGATCGCCGTCTCGATGATCCCGTTCCTGGTGTTCGCAACATTGTTCAGCTACTTCGGCCTCGCGCGCCGCAAATGGCAGCAGGGAGAAGCCAATGACTGACGTTGCAGCCCAATCCTCCAACGTCGCCAGCGCCACGCCCGATACGATGGCGTGGGACTCCCGCGCCCGGCGCGTGGTGATGATCTATCTGCCGCTCGCCTGCTTCATCCTGATCCTGCTGTTTCCGTTCTACTGGATGGCGGTCACCTCGTTCAAACCGAACGCCGAGCTGCTGAACTACAAGGAGCACAATCCGTTCTGGATCACCTCGCCGACGCTCGCGCATATCAAGCATCTGTTGTTCGACACGGCCTATCCGCGCTGGCTGAAGACCACCATGCTGGTCGCGATCGGCTCGACCTTCCTGTCGCTGTTCGCCTCGACGCTCGCCGCCTACGCGATCGAGCGGCTGCGCTTCCGCGGCAGTCCCTATGTCGGCCTCGGCATCTACCTCGCCTATCTGGTGCCGCCGTCGATCCTGTTCATTCCGCTCGCCACCGTGATCGTGCAGTTCGGCCTGTTCGACTCGCCGCTGGCGCTGATCCTGGTCTATCCGACCTTCCTGGTGCCGTTCTGCACCTGGCTGTTGATCGGCTATTTCAAGTCGATCCCCTACGAGCTCGAGGAATGCGCGCTGGTCGACGGTGCGACGCGGTTGCAGATCCTGTGGCGGATCACGCTGCCGCTCGCGGTGCCCGGCCTGATCTCGGCCGGCATCTTCTCCTTCACGCTGTCCTGGAACGAGTTCATCTACGCGCTCGCCTTCATCCAGAGCGGCGCCAACAAGACGGTGCCGGTCGCGATCCTGACCGAGCTCGTCACCGGCGACGTCTACCAGTGGGGCGCGCTGATGGCCGGCTCGCTGCTCGGCTCGCTGCCGGTCGCGCTGTTCTACTCGCTGTTCGTCGACTACTACGTGTCGTCGCTGACGGGGGCGGTGAAGGAGTAACTGGGCACAGGTACGCGCAATTCGCTCTATCTCCGTCATCCTGAGGTGCGAGCTTTTTCGGCGACCCTCGAAGGATGCACGGCCCCGCCGGTGGCCGATTCATCCTTCGAGGCTCGCTCCGCTCGCACCTCAGGATGACGGGGAAGGAAGCGCGGCCTGGATCAACAAGAATCTGACACTACCGCAGCACAAACGCGACCGGCACGGAAAAACCCATCGAGCCTTGCGTGATCTCGGACGGAAACGCCGGAAACGGCTGGGCCTGGCGCACCATCGCCAGCGCGCGCGCGTCGAAGGTCGGATTGCCGGAGGAGCCGCCGAGATGGCTCGACAGCACCTGCCCGCCGCGGCCGAGCGTGAACACCAGGCGGACCACCCCGCGCTGGCCGTTGCCGCCTGCGGGATAGGAATGGAAGCGCAACAGATGCGCGCGGACGCGGGCGTTATAAGCGGCGATCGCTGACGCGGCCGCGCCGGCACTGATCGCGGACGCAGCCGGCGCCTGCCGTTCGGCGCGGCTTGGTGCGATGGTGCGCGGTGCCGGGGTTGCCTCGGACGGCTGCTTTGCTTCCCGACGAACCACTTTCGGCTTGACCGGTTCGACCTTCGTCTCCGGAACGACTTTCGCGGGCTCGGGTTTCGGCGGCGTGATCTGCTGCTTCTGTTCCGGCGGCGCGACGACGTCGGGCTTCTCCTGCATCGGCGTCGGCGCGATCTCCTGCGGCACTGGCTGCGCGGCGGCAGGCTCCGGCGGCGACGCGTCGGCCTCCTGCATCGCCGGCCCCGGCGGCAGCTCGGTCTCCGAAATCTCCGGCGCCGAGGTGATCGGCGTCAGATCGACCAGCACCGCCGGCACCGCAACGCCGGGCGGCGGCGCCGGGACCCAGCTCGTGCCAACCGCGAGCACTGCCGCATGCGCCGCCAGGATCGCAGCCACCGACAGGCCCCAGCGCCGCAGCCAGATCTCGTCGCCCGCATCATGAAGCGCGTACGCATTCATGGATCAGCTACGCCCGTCGAGGCCAACCAGCGCAATCTTGAGATAGCCGGCGTTGCGCAGCAGGTTCATCACCTCCATCAGATCGCCATAGCTGACCGCCTTGTCGGCGCGCAGGAAGATGCGCTCGTCCTTCCTGCCTTGTGTGGCGCCATCGAGCGTCGACGTCAGCGTCTCGCGCGCGATCACGTCCTCGCCGACCGCGACGGAGAGATCGGACTTCACGGTGACGAACACCGGCTTGTCCGGCCGCGGCTGCGGCTCGGCGGTCGAGGCCGGCAGATCGACGCCGAGATCGACGGTCGCGAGCGGCGCCGCCACCATGAAGATGATCAGCAGCACCAACATCACGTCGATGAACGGGGTGACGTTGATCTCATGCGCCTCGACCAGATCGTCGTCGCCACGACGCCGGCCGCCGAATGCGCCGCCAGTGCCAAGCTTCGCGCCCATCGCCTACTCCGCAGCGCGTGCCAGCCGGAACAGGCTGCGATCGCCCTCGCGGCTGACCAGCAGCATCACCATGGCGGAGGCGTCGCCGAGCAATGCGCGGTAGGACGCGATCGAACGGGTCAGGTGATTGTAGATCACGACCGCCGGGATCGCGGCGACCAGGCCGAGCGCGGTCGCAAGCAGCGCCTCGGCGATGCCGGGCGCGACCACCGCGAGATTGGTGGTGTGGGCCTCGGAGATGCCGATGAAGGCGTTCATGATGCCCCATACCGTGCCGAACAGGCCGACGAACGGCGCGGTGGCGCCGATCGTCGCCAATACGCCGGTGCCGCGCGCGATCTGCCGCGACATCGCCGCCTCGACCCGCTCCAGCCGCAGCGCGGTGCGCTCCTTGAAGCCGTCGTCGAACATCCCGCCGGACAGCGCAGCCTCGCGCGAGGCCGATTGCACGATCTGCGCTACCGCATCGCTGCCGTCGCGGCTCGCCTGCTCGACCTCGGCAAGCTGGGTGTCGCGCTCAAGGAGGCCGATCCGCTGCCGGGCGAGCGCGGTCTTGCGGCGGATCTCGACGGTCTTGGCGAGCCAGACCGTCCAGGTGACGAGCGAGGCGAAGGCGAGCCCAACCATCACCGCCTTCACGACGATGTCGGCGCTTTCGAACATGCCCCAGGGCGAGAGGTTGCGCGGCAGCAGTGCGGCGTCGGATGCGGCAAGGCTACTGCTTGGGAGAGATGCAGTCACGACCGCAATCAACTGGACGACGATTGATAGCTGGCTACTTCTGCCAAACGTGCGAATTAGCATACTCACCTCCAACCGCATCTCACCTCGCCCCGCCTGCGGGGAGAGGTCGGATCGCATCGCAAGTTGCGAGCCGGGTGAGGGGGACTCTCCACGAGCACGGTGCCCGGAGGGTCCCCTCACCCCGACCCTCTCCCCGCAAGCGGGAGAGGGAGAAGAAATCTTCAGCCCGCGTTCGGTGCGAGGCGGTCCGCCAGCGCATGAAAGCGCACCAGCTGATCGCTACGCAGCGCGCGCGTCTCGTCGCGGCCGACGAACACCTTGAACATGATGCCGCCGTCGCGATTGATGAAGGCGATGAACGCCGACACCTTGCCCATGAAAGGCCGCTCGACGAACGCGATCGCCGCGCAGCGATCGTGCCTCAGATGGCCGTGCAAGCCCTTCGGCTGCATCAGGTTGAAATAGCCGCGACCGACCGCGCCGTTCGGAATGGCGCCGGTGAACTCGAAGATCGCGTCATCGGTATGCACGATCAGCGTCACCTCGCCCCACTCCGCGATGTCCTGCATCGCGGCGGCAAATTCACCGGCGCCGATCCGCACCATGCTCTCGGGGAGCGCCTCGAGCACCGCGCGCGGCGTCACCTTGCGCTCGCGCGCGACGTCCTCGATGACCGTGCCGGGATTGTCGGCCATATAGGCCTTCAATCCCGCAAGCTCCGCGTTCTGCACGGCCGTCTCCGTCATGCCGGGCTCTTCGCGCGCTCGGTGATCAGCACCTCAAAACCCTCGAATTTGGGATGGCCGAGATAGAGGCTGCCGCCGGTCTCGTTGCCGGCGCGCGAATGGGCGCGGCGGAACGCATCGGATTTCGTCCAGTCCTCGAACGCCGCCTTGCTGGCCCAGACGGTATGGGTCGCATAGAGCGTGTGGTCCTCGGCCTCGGGTCCCTTCACCAGATGAAATTCGATGAAGCCCGGCAGATCGCCGAGATAGGATTCGCGCGTCTTCCAGACCGTCTCGAACGCCTGCTCCTTGCCCTTGATCACCTGGAACCGGTTCATTGCGATGAACATGAAAACTCTCTCCTGTTTGACGGCGGATGCCCGGATCCTGCCGGTTGATCTCGTTAATAACATGAACGCGCCAAGGAATACGCCAAGGCCGCGCTGGGGGCACCAGCGCGGCCGGAGCAACCTGGATGGAATGATCGGCGTCTCGCGTTACGCTCCACCTAGGTGAATCCTGAGTCCGGCCTTGTAAACGGTGCCCGGACCGGGGCTCGAGAACAGCACGTCGTTCTGCGTCGTGCCGTCGGTCGAGGAGCCCGGGATCGCATAAGGCCGGTAGTACTGGTTCAAGAGGTTGTCGACCGATGCCGTGAAGGTGATGTCCTTGGTGGCGTTCCAGGTCAGATAGAGGTTGACGAGCTCGTAGCCGGTCGAGGGCAGATAGCCCGCCGGCAGGTCGTTGTTGGCGCCGAACGAGGACCATTGCGCGGCAACGATCAGCGAACGGTCGAGCAGGCGGACGCCGCCCGTCGTCGTCACCTTGCGCGGCGTGATGGTGGCGAGCCCGACATTGGTCTGGGTGTTCCGGCCGCGCATCAGATGGCCGGCGACGCCGACGAACCAGTCGCCTGCATCATACATCGTCTCGAGCTCGAAGCCCTCGATGCGGGCGTGGGCGATGTTCTGGTACTGGTAGAACTGGCTGAACCGCCCGAACGGCGTCAGGGTCGGCGCCGAGGCGACGAGGTCGATATAGCCGTCGACGTCGTTACGGAACACGTTGACCTTGCCGCGGAACGAGTCGCTCGCGGTGAAGATGCCGTCATATTTCAGGTTGATGCCGGCTTCCTTGTTCTTGCCGACCTCCGGCCGCAGCGCTGCATTGGGCAGGAAGCAGAACAGGCCGCTGGTGCCGTCAGGGCAGTTGAACAGCGCCGGCCCGCCGCCGGTGGCGTGGCCGCCCGCGATCAGCGTCTCGGTGATGGACGGCGCGCGATAGCCTTCGGCATAGCTCGCATAGGGCGTGAAGCCGGCAACCGGCGTGACGCCGAGCGTGATCTTCGGCGACAGCCGGTCGCCGCTGGTCGTGGTGTTGATCGAATTGAGTTCGTAATGGTCGTAGCGGACAGCGCTGATCAGCTCGAGCCAGGTCGAATAGTTCTGCTTCAGCTGCACGAAGCCGCCGGACACGGTGCGCTGGCCGCCCGGCGTCGTGATGTTGGAATTGCCGCGCGAATCGAACGTCTCGACATCGTCGCGGAAGGCGTCGAAACCGTAGGTCACGGCGTTGCGCCAGTCGCCGAAATTGAAGCGCGAGGTGTTGTTGACGTCGACACCAACCGTATCCAGCAAATAGCCGCGCTTGTCGCCGACGCAGCCGGAGATGTTGTTGCCGGGATTGGCGAGCGTGCAGACCCCGCCGCCGGTGGTGATGCGGTTGCTGTAGGTCTTGACCTGGTCGTTGTCGGTGCGGTTGCCGTAGACCGAGATATTCCAGTCGAACAGCATGTCGTCGGGCTTGGAATATCGCCAGCTCAAGGTGCCCGTGTAGTTCTTGGCGTCGGAGGCATAGACCGAGGAGCCCGCGATCGCGGCGAGCGGTGCCGCCGCCGTGGTCGGGCCGCGGTTCGGCTGACCGATATTGTATTGGTAGTCCTGGAAGATGCCGCCGATCTTGAACTCGTGGCCTTCGGCCGGGCGGAACGTCACCTTCATCAGGCCGGCCGCGATATCGTTGCCGGTGTTACCGATCTCGGTGCCCGCGCCGTCCTTGTAATTGCCCTGGGTGCGATAAACCGCGCCGCCGAACACATCGACATTCGGATCGACGCGTACACCGCCGAACACGGAGCCCATGCCGCGGTCCTTGTTGGTGCCGTAGGACCCCGACATGTCGACACCCCAGCGCTCACCGGGACGCACTACGTCGTCGATGTCCTTGGTGCGGAATGAGACCACGCCGCCGATCGCGCCGGAGCCGTAGATGTTCGCGGTCGGGCCGCGCACCACGTCGACGCCGCCGATCAATTCGGGATCGAGGAAGAACGAGCCGTTGGCGTTGTGGCCGGTGCGCTGATAGTTCTGCCGCGCGCCGTCAACGACAACAGCGACACGGCCGAAATCCTGCAAGCCGCGGATGTTGATGACGGTTGCCGGATCGTCGCCGCGCTCCTGAACCGAGACGCCGGGCACGTTATAGAAAATATCGGAGAGCCGGTTCGGCTGCAGGCCCTGGATCTTCTCCAGCGTGACGGAGCTGACCGGCGCCAGCGCATCGATCGCGCGCTCCTCGGTCTTGGAGGCCACCGCCGTGATGGTGTCGAGCGATTGCACCGGCACCGCGCCGATCTGCGCGCGCGCATTCATCGCCGCCGACGCCGCCTGAGCTTCGGCCGCCGGCTTCGGCTTCCGCTTGGCCTGCTTCAGCCGCTCGGTAGAAGGATGCGCAGCCGACGGATCGGCGGTCTGCGCGAAACCGCGTTCCGGCAGTGCTGCCGCAAATGAAAACACCGACGCGCCCAAAATCAGGGCGCGCGAAACCCTAGCCCCATCAGCCATTCTAGCCCCAGCCTGATCATCGCTTTTCTGGTTTGGCTGGCGTGCGCTCCGACGAGCGGCTTGCTGGCTACATCGCGATGCAAGTCACCCGCCTGCATCGCGTGAGGATTGGTTACGAGCCGGCAACAAAACGGTCAAGAATGCGGCAGCGCTGTTTATATCGATTGTAAAGTGCCGCCGTTGGAATGCGCCTTCGTCCGCTTATACAAGCAAACACCATTTGAAAATTTTCGCAGGCGCAGCACCACAATATGTCCGCAGCTTCCGAAGACAATATCGACGCAGCCGGAAAGCAGACCGAGCCTGCATCCGGCGCGGCCAAAACGCTGATCATGCGCGGTAATCGTCTCGACAGCCGCGACCTGTTCGCTGCGGAGCGCGAGATCATCATCACGCACGGCGAAGAACATTACCGGTTGCGGCTGACCTCGCAGAACAAGCTGATCCTGACCAAGTGACGGCCCCGATGACAATTTGTCGCACGCTCGCTTTGCTCGCCTTCTCCTGCCTGCTGCCGATCGAAGCCGTGACGGCCGAGGGCATCACCGTGCATGACGCGCGCGACCGCGACGTCGTGATCGACAATCCGTCGCGGATCGTCTCGATCGGCGGCGCGATCACCGAGATCCTCTACGCCCTCGGCTTCGAGGACCGCATCGCCGGCGTCGATGCGACCAGCCTCTACCCGCCGGCTGCGCTGCGCGAGAAGCCCGACGTCGGCTACATGCGTCAGCTGTCGCCGGAGGGCGTGCTTGGCCTGCACCCGTCGCTGGTGCTCGCGGTGCAGGGCTCAGGGCCGAAGGAGACCATGGACGTGCTCGAGGCGGCCAAGGTGCCGCTGGTGCTGGTGCCGGAGACGTTCTCGGAGGCCGGGCTGGTCGAGAAGATCAGACTGGTGGGCCACGCCATGGGCGCCGATCCGCGCGCCGCCTGCCTGACCACGGCGGTGGAGAGCGATCTCGCGCAACTGCGCGCGCTGCGTGCCAAGGTAACGAAGCCGGTGCGCGTGATGTTCGTGATGTCGCTGTTGAACGGCCGGGCGATGGCGGCGGGCCACAAGACCGCGGCGGACGAGATCATCCGGCTTGCCGGCGGCGTCAACGCCATCGATGGTTACGACGGCTACAAGCCGGTCAATGACGAGGCCATCGTGGCGGCGAAACCGGATGTCGTGCTGTCGATCGATCGCGGCAAGGATTCGCTGACGTCGGATGCCGTGTTCGCGCATCCGGCCTTCGCGCTGACGCCGGTCGCGGCCAACAAGGCCTTCATCTCGATGGAAGGCCTTTATCTGCTCGGCTTCGGACCGCGCACCGCGGCCGCGGCACGCGACCTCTCGGTCAAGCTTTATCCGGCGCTGGCGCCGGAGGCCGACTACTTCAAGCCGGCAGCGCTGACCGCGAATTGCCGGCAATGAGCGTGCTGGCCGAACGCCGCCGGCGTGCGAAACGACGGCGCGCCGGCATGTCGCTGCGGCCGGCCGCGACACTCACCCTGCTCTGCCTGCTTGCGGCGCTCGCAGGCACCGCCCTCGTCGCCCTGACGGTCGGGGCTGCCGGCATTCCAATGGCTCGGCTTCCGGCGGCGCTTGGGCTTTGGGCTGATCGTGTCGCCAACCCGCTGCTCGCACGCGACCAGCTCGTGGTGTGGTCGATCCGCATCCCGCGGATCGCGGCGGCGGCGATGGTCGGCGGCCTCCTTGCCGTATCAGGCTCGATCATGCAGGGCCTGTTCCGCAATCCCCTTGCCGACCCCGCGCTGGTCGGCGTCTCCTCCGGCGGCGCGTTTGCCGCGGCGGCCGCGATCGTGTTCACCGACAGCCATCTCGGCGAAAGCCTGCGCTTCCTGCAACACCAGCTGCTGCCGATCGCGGCCTTTGCCGGCTCGCTGATCACGACCGTCGTGCTTTACGGCATCGCCAGCCGCGGCGGCCGGACATCGATCGCGATCTTCCTGCTGGCCGGGCTTGCGATCGCCGCGATCGCCAATGCCGGCATCGGCCTTCTGGTGTTCGTCGCCGACGATCGCCAGCTTCGCGACATCACCTTCTGGCTGCTCGGCTCGCTCAGCGGTGCGACCTGGAGCAAGCTCACGGCGCTGGCGCCGGTGCTGGCGGTCGCGCTGGTCGCCTGCCTCTCGATCTCGCGCGGGCTCGACGTGCTGGTGCTCGGCGAGGCGGAGGCGTTCCACAGCGGCGTCGACGTCGAACGGCTGAAGCGGATCTCGATCGTGCTGGTGTCGGCGATGACCGGGGTCGCGGTCTCGGTCTGCGGCGTGGTCGGTTTCGTCGGCATCGTGGTGCCGCATCTGTTGCGGCTGGTGATCGGGCCCGCGCATCGGCTGCTGCTGCCGGCCTCCGCGCTGCTCGGCGCCATCCTCCTGGTCGGCGCCGACACCGTGGCGCGCACCATCGTGGCACCCGCGGAAATGCCGATCGGCATCCTGACGGCAGCGATCGGCGCGCCGTTCTTCCTCGCTATGCTGCTGCGGCAGCGCGGGCTGGTGTCGCTATGACGGCCCTGCTCGAAGCACAGTCGGTATCGATGACGGTCGGCGGCGCGACGCTGGTCGATGCGGTGTCGCTGCAGATCGGTGCCGGCGAGATGGTCGCGATCGTCGGTCCCAACGGCGCCGGCAAATCGACCCTGCTGCGGATGCTGTCGGGCGACCTGCGCCCGTCGCGCGGAGCGATCAGGCTGAGGCAGCGCGACCTGCAGGTTTACGGCCCGCGCGCGCTGGCGCAGCACCGCGCGATGCTGTCGCAGCACGTCAACGTCACCTTCCCGTTCACCGTCGAGGAAATCGTCAGCATGGGCGCCGGCGAAAGCCCGCGCGCGGTGGCGCGCGCGCTGGTCGAGGCGGCGCTCGACGAGGTCGGGCTCGCGCGTTTCCGTTTCAGGCAATTGCCGACGCTGTCGGGCGGCGAGCAGCAGCGGGCGCATTTCGCCCGCGTGCTGGTGCAGCTCGCCTGCGGCGAAGCGCTGCATGGACCGGGACTGTTGCTGCTGGACGAGCCGACCTCGAGCCTCGATCTGCGGCACCAGATCGACCTGGTCGAAACGGCCCGGCGGCGCGCCGCCCGCGGCACCGCGGTGATCGCGATCCTGCACGACCTCAACCTCGCGATGCGGTTCGCCGACCGCATCCTGCTGCTGCACCGCGGCCGGCTTGCCGTCGACGGCGACCGTACGGCGGCGATGAAGGCCGAGACGCTGCGCGAGATCTTCGAGATCGACGCTGCGATCGCCTATACCGGAGGTGGCGTGCCGTTCCTGCTGCCGCAGACGATGCAGCCGGCGGGCAAGGCGACGTAACGCCGCAAGCCTTATCCCGCCGCAACATCCGCGGTTCACAAAACTGTCAGCCGGCTGTAACAGGCGGCTCGGAGAACACCGCATCGTTTATCCTTTGGGAGATCAACCATGCGCCTGTCCCTGCTCTGCTCCGTCGCCTCGATCCTGCTCGCCACATCGGCATTCGCGCAGGGTGAGGGCGAATTCCCGGCGACGCTGGCGGGACACGCCGTGATGCCGGCGGAGAGCTTCATCGACGCGCCCGCCGACGCCCCTGATGATCTGAAGACCTCGGGCAAATACACCACCGGCAAGCGCGTCGACGCCATCGGCACCGTGATGGGCAAATCGTACGAGCGGCCGACCGGCGTGTCGCTGCCGTTCAAAGGCCAGCCGCTGCAGGGCCATTCCGGCATCAAGGTGATGCCCGACGGCTCGTTCTGGGTGATCACCGACAACGGCATGGGCTCGCGCTACAACTCGGCAGACTCGATGCTGTACCTGAACCGGCACAAGATCGACTGGGCGAGCGGCAAGATCGAGCGTCAGGAGACCGTGTTCCTGCACGATCCCGACAGGAAGGTGCCGTTCCGCATCGTCCACGAGGACACCGCCAAGCGCTATTTGACCGGTGCCGATTTCGACACCGAAGGCTTCCAGATCATCAACGACATTTTCTGGATCGGCGATGAATTCGGGCCCTACATCCTCAAGGCCGACAAGACCGGCAAGATCCTCGCCGTGTTCGAGACCGTCGCCGACGGCAAGCCGGTGCGCTCGCCGGATCACTGGGCGGTGCAGTCGCCCGGCGCGCCCGGCGCCAGCTACACCAACGTCAACCTGCGCCGCTCCAAGGGCTATGAAGGTTTTGCTTCCTCCAAGGACGGCAAGTTCCTTTACGGCCTGCTCGAGGGGCCGCTGTGGGATGCCGACAAGAAGGATTGGGAGAAGGTCGACGGCAAGGAAGCCTCGCGCATCCTGGAATTCGACGTCGCGGCGGAGAAGTTCACTGGACGCTACTGGCAATATGCGTTCGAGCAGAACGGCAATGCGATCGGCGACTTCAACATGATCGATCCGGCCCAGGGCCTCGTGATCGAGCGCGACAATGGCGAAGGCACCGCCGACAAGGCCTGCCCGCAAGGCCAGCGCGGCGAGAACTGTTTTCCTGACCTCGCCAAGTTCAAGCGCGTCTACAAGATCGAGCTGTCCGATGCCAATGTCGGCAAGCCGGTGCGCAAGATCGCCTATATCGACCTGATGAAGATCCGCGATCCGAACAAGAAGGCGCGCAAGCCGCTCAACGACGGCGTCTACACCTTCCCGTTCTTCACCATCGAGAATGTCGACCGGGTCGACGAGACCCACATCATCGTCGGCAACGACAACAACCTGCCGTTCTCCTCCAGCCGCGACCCGAACAAGGCCGATGACGACGAGTTCGTGCTGCTCGAGGTCGGCGAGTTCCTGAAGGCGAAGTGAAGGGCTGCTTTCGCCGATCACACGCGTGTCGTTGCCCGGCTCGGCCGGGCGACCCGGTATTGCAGAGACGTCCGAACTTAGTGGATGGGCCGCGGCGTACTGGATGCCCCGCTCAAGGCGGGGCATGACAGCGAATATGCGGATAGCGTGATGCTCATCCCGGCACGACAGCCATTCCGTCCTCCCCGCGCAAAGGCTACGCCTTTGTCGCTGGAGGTGCGAGCCTTGCGGCGCAATTGCGCCGCTGGGTGAGCCTCGAAGGATGCACGGCCCCCGATGCAGCCGCGCGGAGAGCCGGGCTGCCGCCCTTCGAGACGGCCGCTTTGCGGCCTCCTCAGGGTGACGGTGATACAGCTCAGCGCGCGGCTTGCGTGATCGTCACTCCTTCTTCGTCCGGTAATCTCCGAACGTCGTGTCGCGCTGGTCGAGCTGGGCCTTCACGCTGCCGCCGTCGCGTCGGAAGCCTGCCATGTAGGCCTTGCTGGCCTCGGTGGTGAAGGCCAGCGCCTGGATCTCGGTGCCGGCCCGCATCGCGGCGCGGGCACCCATGATTTCCATCGCGCGGTGGACGCTACGCTTGTTGAGCTGCTGAAGCTCGATCGGCACCTTCGCCGCGCGCTCGGCGAAATCCAGCGTCTTCGCCTCCAGTTCGGTGAGCGGAAACGACCGGGTCGCATAGCCCCATTCGGCGGCCTCGCGGCCGGACATCGCGTCGCCCGTCAGCATCAATTCCATCGCGCGTCGCATGCCGACCAGCCACGGGTGATACTGCATGTCGGGCGGGCTCATCAGCCGCACCGGCGGATAGCCGATCTGGGCGTCGTCGGCGACATAAACCACGTCGCAGGCGGTCGCGAGCTCGGTGCCACCGGCGAGGCAATAGCCGTGCACCTGCGCGATCACGGGCTTTGCGAGATCCCAGATCGAGAACCAGCCCTCGACGACATGGCGCGACCACTGGCCGGGGCCGGATGCCGAATGATAGGGCTGGTCGACGCGGTTGTCGGCGGAGAGATCGTAGCCCGCCGAGAAGCAGGGTCCGGCGCCGCGCAGGATCGAGATCGAAATTTCGGGATCGCGGTCGGCCTGCTCCAGCACCTCGAAGATCTCGCCGCGCAGGCGATTGTTCAGCGCGTTGCGCTTCTCGGGTCGGTTCAGCGTGATGCGGCGGACGCGCGGACGCGGATCATCGACGATGATGTGCTGGTAGCTCATGGATCCTCCCGATCTCAGGCTTTGTTGCCTTTGGCAAAGTGATGCCCGAGATCGGGAGGGTTGTCATCGGCAGATGACGCAGGTCCTCAAAGCGTTTTCAAGCGAAGTGGGTTCCGGTTCGTGTGAAGAAAACGCGTCAAGCAACAACGCTAGAGCCCCGGCACGGGCTCTAGCCCGCCGGCACCATCACGACGCCCTTGTCCTTGGGCCAGCGCATTCGCCAGGCGAAATTGATGTCCCTGATATCACCGGCCTTGGCCTCGAACGCCCATTCCAGCACGCCGCGCTTGTCGCGCAGATTGGTGGTCGTGGCAGGCGTCGACGACGGCAGCATCTCCACCACGATATCGTCGTTCTCGCTGACCGGGAGCTGATCCTGGACCGCGACCTTGATCGGGAAGTCGTGGCCGTTGCGCACCGTGGTCTTGAAGGCGCGCTCGTCGGTCTTCGACGTGGTCACGATCAGGCCGGCGGAGCCCTCGTTGCGCTTCACCACCGTGCGTTCGATCTTGACCTTGTCGTCGGCGCCGAAGCCGAGCCGCACGGTCTCGTCCTTGGCGGCGGTGGCCATCCGGCTGCGGCCGACAAAGATACCGTCGCGGTAGATCGAGATTTGCCCCGGCAGCAACGGCGCATCGTCGGCCTGCACGAAGCTCGCTTCCAGGAACGCGGTCGGGTCGATCACCGGAACGGCGCGAACCGCGAGATCGGGGGTGATGGTCGCCGTCGAGATGCGCAGGCTCTTCGCGCCCTCATTGGCGGCAACGCTGACGCGGCCGGGAATCTTGAAGGTGGCCTGGAAGGCGCCGACCTCGGCGGTGGCTTCCAGTTCGTCCATGCGTCCCCCACCAAAGCGGAATTGCTGAACCGCGTCGGCGGCCGGCGCGGGTGCCAGCGCCTCGCGCGACCGCATGCTGGCCTCTCCCGAAAGCTTCGCCAGCGGCCGCGGCGGCTGCGGATATTGCACGATCAGCGAGCGGAGGTCGGGCGCATTGCCGCCGCGCGCGACCCGCACGGTGGAGACGACGAGCGCCACGCTCGACCAGTCCTCGCCGGTCGACTGGGTGATCTCGGCGCGGCGGACCAGTTCGATCGCGGGCTTGCGGTCTTTGGCGCCGGTGTCGAGCCGGGCGTCATAGAGCGGCGTCCAGCGCGCGTTGGGAACCGCATAGGTGACCCGCAAGGTCGCCTTGGTCGCCGCCTGCGAGGCGACATCGATCCGCACCTCGACCTTGCTCGGCGGCTTGCTGGTGCGATCGGCTGCGAGCTGCGCAAGATCGCGGTCGATCACGCGGATCTTGCGCTCGGCGTCACGGATCGCGCTGTCGGCGGTTGCGACCTCGTCGGCCACCGCCGAGAACGCCGCGCGCCACTCGCTGAGCGGACGCGCCTCGCCCTTTTCGCCGAGGCCCGCGGGTGACGCCTCGGCAAACCGCTCGGCAAATTTGCGCCGCGCCTCGGCCGCGCTGATCAGTCCCTGCAAATCGGCGCGCTGATCGTTCAGCGCCTCGATGCGCTTGTCGATCTCGGAGAGATTTTGCGGCAGCAGCGGCCCCGGCAGCTTGGTGTCGATCGCGCCTATCGTGAGCTTCGCTCCGCCCTCGCCTTCGACCCGCAGCGAGGACGGATCGAGCCCGATCGGGAAATCCCTAGCGATGAGGGTGTTGTCGCCGGCAGGCAGATCCAGCGTGATGACGCGGGTGACGCTCGCGCCATCGGGATAGACGGTCACGGCATCGACCTGCGAGGCCGCATCGAGATTGGCCGCTTGCAGCGGCCCGGCAACCAGCGCACCCGCCAGCACCAGGCTGGTGGTCACAAGATAATTCGCAATCCTACACATGACATCCCTCCAGAAAAAAACGCCGCATCGCGCGCGAGACGAACGGCGCGCCGGGCTCGACTGCGCGCCGTTTCTCGTGGTGAGACGCAGCGAGGAAGGGACTGGTTCGATTGAGGTTTCCCTGCGGCGCGACGATGGCGCCGCCGCGGCTGCCGCATGGCGCGGCGATGTCTTTCGGGCGTTAGCGATCTGCCTTGCGCCGGATGAACAGATAATTCGGCACGAAGCCGGCCAAGGTGATCGCGATCATGATCCACCAGCCGCGCTGAAACGCTGCGATCCGCTCGGTCATCGAGACCGGCGTTGCAAGGATCGCCACAAAGATCGCGACGCCGATCGCCAGTGCCGCCTGCCGGATCATGTTGATGACGCCGGAGCCGGTGGCAAACGACGACGGCGGCAGCGCGCCGGCGCCGACGCCCATCAGGGTCGGAAAGGTCAGCCCGACGCCGATACCGATCAGCATCACGCCCGCGACGACGGCAGGCGCATTCGGGTCGGCCCCGAGCAGCGTCGCCCAGATCGCGAGGCCGGCCGCGAACAGTAGGATTCCGGCGGAGACGACGGCCGCGGCGCCAAACCGCGCAATCAGCCGGCCGGCAAACAGCAGCGAGGTGATCGGCACCATCAGCGGGCCGGGAGCGATCGCAAGGCCGGTCTTCAACGCCGACCAGCCCCATACCGTCTGCTCCCACAAGACGCAGGACAGCAGCATGGCGCCGAAGGCCGCCGAATAAGGCGCCATCACCAACGACGCGCCGGTGAACGGCCTGACCGCGAACAGCGCAGGATCGACGAAGGGATTCCTCGATCTGAGGCAATGCCACGCGAAGGCCGCGAGCGAGACGGTCGCGACGGCAAAGCCAAGCACGACGCCGCGCGAACTCCATCCCCAATCGTTCGCCTTCACGATCGCAAATGTCAGCGCACCGATACCGGAGGTCACCAGCAGCGCAGCCCATGAACTCGGACGCGGCACGTCGTGACCGGGCACTTCGGGCAATTTCAGCCAGCCGACGATCAGCGCGACGACGCCGATCGGGACATTGACGATGAAGATCCAGCGCCAGTCGAAGGTGACCAGCACGCCTCCCGCGAGCGGGCCCAGTGCGGCGGCAAGGCCGCCGATCGCCGTCCAGGTGCGCACCGCCCCGGCGCGTTGCTCGGGCGGAAACGACGCCAGCAGCAGGCCGATCGAGGTTGGCGTCATCAATGCCGCACCGGCCGCTTGCGCCACGCGGGAGACGACCAGGAACTCGACACTGGAGGCCAGCGCACATGCCGCCGACGCGGCCGTGAACAGCGCGACGCCGAGCAGGAAGCTGAGATTGCGGCTGTGGCGTTCGGCGAGCCGGCCGAAGAACACCAGCAACGCCGCGTAGGCAATGGCGTAGGCATTGAGGATCCAGGACAAATCCTCAAGCGAGGCGGCGCGAAATTCCTGCGCGATGTTCGACAGCCCGACATTGACGATGAACAGATCGAGATTGGCGAGGCAAATTCCGACCGACACGATCGCAAGCACCTGGCGCGGGGTTGCGGTGGCGACGCAGGACCGCGGCCGCGCATCAGGTTCGACGACCAGATCGATGGTCTCCGCCTCTACCTCCGACATCACACCCTCCGAAATACGTGCATATGCATCTATTGCCATTAGGTGCATATGCATGTATCTGTCAAGTCCTCGGAGGCAGCGATGGCGAAAACGGAACCCAGCCGGTGTAATCTCACGGCGTTGCGCAAGGCGACGCGGCGGGTGTCGCAGCTCTACGATCAGGTCCTTGCGACATCCGGCCTGCGCGGCACGCAACGGGCGATTCTGGTCTATGTCAGGCGGTCGGGCGCGCCGACGATGGGCGAGCTTGCCGCAGCCCTGGTGCTCGACCGCACCGCGCTGAACCACAACCTCAAGCCGCTCGAGCGCGACGGTCTGTTGACCATCACCGTCGACAAGAGCGACCGGCGCAGCCGGCTGGTGCGGCTCACCAAGCGCGGCGAAGCCAGGCTCGAGGAATCACAGGCCGCATGGCTCAAGGCGCAGGAGCGCTTCGAGACCGCCTTCGGCGCAAGGCAGGCCGCCGATCTCCGGCAGACGCTCGAACTGATTGCCTCGCTCGAGTTTGACGAGCGCGCGCTTACCTCACCGGCGAGCTAGCCGGCTCCAAATGAAAAGCGGCCCGGCGTTGCCGCCGGGCCGCTCGTTCGCACACGATCAGTGTCGATCGCGCTTAGCTGTAGATCTCGAACAGGCCGGCGCCGCCCTGGCCGCCGCCGATGCACATGGTCACGACGCCCCACTTGGCCTTGCGGCGACGGCCCTCCTGCAGCAGGTGGCCGGTGAGCCGGGCGCCGGTCATGCCGAAGGGATGGCCGATCGCGATCGAACCGCCATTGACGTTATACTTCTCGGGATCGATGCCGAGCTGGTCGCGCGAATAGAGGCACTGGCTGGCGAACGCCTCGTTGAGCTCCCAGAGATCGATGTCGTCCACCTTCAGGCCGTGGCGCTTGAGCAGCTTCGGCACCGCAAACACCGGACCGATGCCCATCTCGTCGGGCTCGCAGCCGGCCGAGGCCCAGGCCACGAAGCGGCCGAGCGGATTGAGGCCGCGCTTCTCGGCGTCCTTGGCCTCCATCAGCACCACGGCGGCGGCGCCATCGGAGAGCTGGCTGGCATTGCCGGCGGTGATGAACTTGCCCGGGCCCTTGACCGGCTCGAGCTTGGCGAGGCCTTCCAGCGTGGTCTCGGGGCGGTTGCACTCGTCGCGATCGACCACGTAGTCGACGATCGACTCGGCCTTGGTCGCCTTGTCGACCACCTTCATCTTCGTCTTCATCGGGACGATTTCGTCCTTGAACTTGTTGGCCTGCTGCGCGGCGGCCATGCGGCGCTGCGACTCCAGCGAATACTCGTCCTGGTATTCGCGGCTGAGCTTGTAGCGCTCGGCCACGATGTCGGCGGTATCGATCATCGCCATGAAGATGTCGGGCGCGGTCTTGAGCAGCTCGGGATCGATCGATTCCTTCGGCGAGCCGCCGCCGGGAATCGAGATGCTCTCGACGCCGCCGGCGACGATGCAATCGGAGCCGTCGGAACGGATCGAGTTGGCGGCCATCGCGATGGTCTGCAGGCCCGACGAGCAGAAGCGGTTCACGGAGACGCCCGCGGTCGACTTCGGCAGGCCGGCGAGCAGCGCCGCCTGGCGGCCGATGTTCGGCGCGCCATGCGCGCAATTGCCGAGATAGCAATCCTCGACATATTCCTTGTCGACGCCGGCGCGGTCGACCGCGTGCTTGATGGCGTGCGCGGCGAGCGACATCGGCGGGGTGATGTTGAATCCGCCACGGCCGGACTTTGCCAGGCCGGTGCGCGCGTAGGAAACGATTACGGCTTCACGCATTGTTTTCTCCCTCTGAGATGACGGTCATTGTGGCGCGTCGTGGCCCGTTCGTACACATTTTTCGGCGGGCGCAACAGCAATACCGGACGCCCCGGAACGACAAACGCCGCCTCCGGGACCGGAGACGGCGTCATGTTCCGCAGATCGGAATATGGACTGCTTGAGCGGTATCTTCCTTCCGTCATGCCGGGCGTTCCGGGCGATGACGAGGACCGCTCAAACAGCGTTTGAAACGCCAGCGCCTTTAAAACGTCAGCGGCTCAGAACGTCAGTGCCTTGGCCTGCTTCACCTGCGGCAGTGTCTGTACCTTGGCGAGCAGCTCCGCCGGCACCGCGCCGTCGACCTCGACCAGCGCAATGGCATCGCCGCCCTGCTTGACGCGGCCGAGATGGAAGGTCGCGATATTGATTTTCGCATCACCCAAGAGGCTCGCGAACGCGCCGATGAAGCCCGGCTTGTCCTCGTTGGTCACGTAGATCATCGACTTGCCGAACTCGGCGTCGACACGGATGCCCTTGATGTCGACGAGACGCGGCTTGCCGTCGGCGTAGACGGTGCCGGACACCGAACGCTCCTGACGCTCGGTGGTGACTGTGACCGTGATCAGGCTTTCATAGTCGCTCTGCGCGGCGCGGACGACCTCGTCCACCACCATGCCGCGCTCCTTGGCGACGACCGGCGCCGAGACCACGTTGACCTCGCCCAGCATCGGCCGCAGCAGGCCCGACAGCACCGCCGAGGTGATCGCCTTGATCTTCATCTCGGCGACGTGGCCCTCATAGGTGATCTCAGTCTTGAGGATGCCGCTCTCGGTGAGCTGGCCGGCGAACGAGCCGAGCTTCTCGGCGAGCTCGATGAACGGCTTCAGCTTCGGCGCCTCTTCCGCGGTGATCGAGGGGAAGTTGACCGCGTTGGAAATCGCGCCCGACAACAGATAGTCCGACATCTGCTCGGCGACCTGCAGCGCGACGTTTTCCTGCGCTTCGGTGGTGGAGGCGCCTAGATGCGGGGTGCAGATCACGTTGGGATGGCCGAACAGCACGTTCGAGGTCGCCGGCTCCTCGACGAACACGTCGAAGGCGGCGCCCGCGACATGCTTGGAATTCAGCGCGTCGACCAGCGCCTGCTCGTCGACCAGGCCGCCACGCGCGCAGTTGATGATGCGCACGCCCTTCTTCATCTTGGCGATCGCGGCCGCATCGATCACGTTGCGGGTCTTCTCGGTCAGCGGCGTATGCAGCGTGATGAAGTCGGCGCGCTTCAAGAGATCGTCGAGCTCGACCTTCTCGACGCCGATGTCCTTGGCGCGCTCCGGCGACAGGAACGGATCGAACGCGATCACCTTCATGCGCAGGCCGAGCGCGCGGTCGGCGACGATCGTGCCGATATTGCCGCAGCCGATCACGCCGATGGTCTTGGCGGTGATTTCGACGCCCATGAAGCGGTTCTTCTCCCACTTGCCGGCCTGGGTCGAGGCGTCGGCCTGCGGAATCTCGCGCGCCAGCGCCAGCATCAGCGTGATCGCGTGCTCGGCGGTCGTGATCGAATTGCCGAACGGCGTATTCATCACGATGATGCCCTTGGCGGTCGCGGCCGGGATCTCGACATTGTCGACGCCGATGCCGGCGCGGCCGATCACCTTGAGCCTCGTCGCCTTCTCGATGAGCTTGGCGGTCGCCTTGGTGGCCGAGCGGATCGCGAGGCCGTCGTAATTGCCGATGATCTCGGCGAGCTTTTCCTTGTCCTTGCCGAGGTTGGGCTGGAAGTCGACCTCGACGCCGCGATCCTTGAAGATCTGGACGGCGGCGGGAGACAGCGCGTCGGAAATCAGAACTTTGGGTTTTGTCATCTCGATTGTTCCTTTGCCCTGCCGCGGGCGGGTCTCCTGGACCGATCTGGTGAAGTCTCTGATCACTTCTCCCTCTCCCGCTCTTGCGGGGGAGGGTTGGGGTGACGGCAGCCACGGGCGAGGAACAAGCCGAAAGGGCCCCTCACCCGGATCGCTCAGGCGCGCAATTGCGCTGCCGAGCAATCCGACCTCTCCCCGCAAGAACGGGAAGAGGTGACAAGAGAAAGCTTATGCCGCCTTGGGCAACGCTGCCTTGGTCTCGGCAAACGCCCAGTCGATCCACTGCGTCAGCAGCTCGACATCCTTGGCCTCGACGGTGGCGCCGCACCAGATCCGCAGACCCGCCGGCGCATCGCGGTAATACGCGAAGTCGAAGCCGGCGTTCTCCTTCTCCACCAGCGCGACCAGCTTCTTGCAGAAGTCGGCCTGTGCGTCCGATGGAAGCGAGGTGATCGCGGGATCGGTGAACTTGAGGCACACCGAGGTGTTGGAGCGGATCGCGGGATCCTTGGCCAGGAAGTCGATCCACGGCGTCTTCGCCTTCCAGTCGGCGAGCGCCTTGGTGTTGGCATCGGCGCGGGCGATCAGCGCCTTCAGGCCGCCGATCGACTTCGCCCAGTTCAACGCATCGAGATAGTCCTCGACGCAGAGCATCGACGGCGTGTTGATGGTCTCGCCTTCAAAGATGCCCTGGTTGAGCTTGCCGCCCTTGGTGAGGCGGAAGATCTTCGGCAGCGGCCAGGCCGGCTTGTAGGTCTCGAGCCGTTCCACCGCGCGCGGCGACAGGATCAGCATCCCGTGCGCGGCTTCACCGCCGAGCGCCTTCTGCCAGGAGAAGGTGACGACATCGAGCTTGGCGAAATCGAGCGGCTGCGCGAAGGCGGCCGAGGTCGCGTCGCAAATCGTCAGGCCTTCGCGATCCGCGCTGATCCAGTCAGCGTTCGGCACGCGCACACCCGAGGTGGTGCCGTTCCAGGTGAAGACGATATCCGACTTCGGATCGACCTTGGAGAGATCGGGGATTTCACCATAAGCCGCGTTGAGCTTGGTGACGTCCTTCAGCTTCAATTCCTTGACGATATCGCTGACCCAGCCCTCGCCGAAGGATTCCCAGGCGAGCGTGGTGACGGGCCGCGCGCCGAGCAGCGACCACAGCGCCATCTCGACCGCGCCGGTGTCCGACGCCGGCACGATGCCGATCTTGTAATCGGCGGGCACCTCAAGCACCTCGCGCGTCAGTTCGATCGCGAGCTTGAGCTTGAGCTTGCCGACTTTCGCGCGATGCGAGCGGCCGAGGGCAGCGTCCTTGAGATTGTTGGGGTTCCAGCCGGGGCGCTTGGCACAGGGGCCGGAGGAAAAATGCGGCACTTCAGGCCGCGAAGCGGGCTTCGCTGCAGTCATAATCTACCCTTCCAGATAGCTGCCTCTCGGTGGGGAGAGGTTTCCCGCAGTCGGGGATAGTGGAAAGGTACCCAAACGTCAAGAAAGTTCGGACTCGTCTGGAACAATCCGGGCATCACGGCTGATTGATGGGGCGTCCTCGACCTGCTGGATCGTCTCCTGATCGAGCAAATCTGCCGCCAGAGTCATGATCTTAACTGCCCTGCGCCGGCTCGATACTTTCAGAATGCGCTTCTCGCCGGCCTGCACGATGTATTCGTTGCCGACCCGCACGATCGAATAATCCGACATTCCAATCCCCAGTTGCCCGCCGCCCCGTGGGAGACGTCCGACATACCGGACTCGTTCCGACCCGTAAAATCACAGAGACCGGCTTAGTTTATTGGCTGTTAACCGGATCGCAGACTATCCGCTGCTGCAGGTATTGCCTGGTAGATGGCACAACTTCTTGCACGCGTTTCAAAAGCGAATCGTCATCCCGACATGGCTGCGCGCGAACCCGAGCCTTTCATAGAAGCGCTGCGCATCGACCCGCGTCTGATGCGTCAGCAACTCGACGAGCATGCAGCCTCGCGCGCGCGCCTCCATGACTGCCCACTGCACGAGCTTCTCGCCGATGCCGCGGCTGCGGCAATGCTTTGCAACGCGAACGTCCTCGAGCAGGCCGCGCGAGCCGCCTTGCGAGCTGATGCCCGGCAGAACCGCGAGTTGCAGACAGCCGACGACGACGCCGTCCCCGTCGACGGCGACGACGAGCTGCAAATTGGGATCGCGCTCGACCCGCGCGAAGGCCTCGTAATAGCTTTGCGGCAGCGGATCCTCGATCCGCTCGCGCGCACTGCCGAGCGGATCGTCCGCAAGCATGCCGACGATGGCGGCGACGTCTTCGCGGCGAGCGCGGCGGATCGTGATGGATGAAGCTTCAGTCATGGCGGCATTCACCTGAGGTCAGCGGACCGGCGGCAGCGCGAGCACGCGCTCGGCATCGGCGATCCAGCGACGGATCACGGGATAGCGCGCGAGCTCGAGGCCGCCATCCTCCGCGACACGCGTATAGGCGAGCAGCGAGACGTCGGCGAGCGAGAACGCGTCTCCGACCAAAAATTGCGTCCCCGCAAGATGCCGCTCCAGATGATCGAGCGCGACATAGCCGCGCTTGACGAGGTTCGGATCGATCTCCGAGATGGCCTTGCCGAGATACACGGCCTGAAAGCGGCAGACGGCCACATAAGGCTCGTGGCTGTTCTGCTCCCAGAACATCCAGGCATCCATCTGCGCCGCGCGATAGGGATCGCTCGGGATCAGGTCGCTGCCGCGCGCGAGATAGCGGATGATGGCGTTGGATTGTGCCAGCGTGCGGCCGTCATCCAGCTCCATCGTCGGCACTTGGCCCCAGCCGTTTCGCTTGAGGAATTCCGCGGTCCGGCTGCCGCCCTTCATGGTGTCGATCTCGACCCATGTGTACGGCAGCGCCAGCCTGTCGCACACCCATTTCACCTTCAGGCAGTTGCCTGAATTGGCGTCGCCGTAGATTTTCATGTGATCGCGCTCCGCACCGTGTGGCGACAGAGCAGCAGTCGCTCCCCGGTCTGTCAACCGTCGCCGGCTACGGCAGCGGCGATCAGAACTTGTAGCCGGCGCCGACCCGGAAGCTGTTCATGTCGACGGCGATATTCTTGACCGCCGCGAAGCGCACATATTCCCACTCGCCGCGGAGAAACAACCCGCCGACCACGCAATATTCAAGCCCGAGGCCCGCGGTCCAGCCGACCGCATAGTTGTTCACCCGCTGCTCCGTCTGGGCGGCGCTGCCTGAGCCCAGGTAGTCGTTATGCTGAATTGTAACGGTGTTGTTGCCGACCGTCTGGGTCTCGGCCCAGGCATCGTACTTGTCAAACGACACCGTCGCCGAACGCGACACGGACATGCGTCCCACCGCAACACCGCCGAACATGTAAGGCAAGAAGTTGCCTGCCGCCCATCCGGCGCGTCCACGGAAGGTCGTGACGTCCTTGACCTGCAAGGCGGCGCTCCCCGACAACGTGGTGTTGTAGGTGTAGGTGTGCCCGCTCGGAGGAGTCTCGCCCTTGGGATTCACGATCTGCCGCGTCATCGAGTCGCCCGCCGAACTTTCGAGGCCGTTCAGGTAATTGTAGTTGGCCTCGACGCCGAGCACGACGTCGTCCCATTGCCAGTTGCGGCCGACGAACGCGCCGAACCCGTTGCTCTGCGCATGGTTCTTCGGCAGCAGGGCCCAACCCGAAACCGGGTCGGCCAGAACGCTCTCGCGCAGCATGAAGGAGGTCATCGCGCTTGGCGCGTGGCTGAAATCGATGTCGCCGGAGGAATAGCCGATCTGGCCGCCGACGTACCATCCTTCCCAGTTCCCGCTCCTGCTCGGTGCATCGACATAGGAGCCGCGCAGGATCGGAAAGTCCGGCAGGTCGGCAGCCTGCGCGCCGGTCACCGTTCCAATCATCATCGCCGCCAGCACCAACCTACGCATTGCAACGCTCCATCCACCGCACCGATTTCGCGCTGATCATCGCCTGTTAACCTTAACCAATCGTTGTCGCCGCCCGTTTTCGAGCATGCAAGTTGCAGAAGTGCGCGACATGACGCGGCAAGTTCGCGACATGACGCGGCAAAGAAAAACGGCGCGGGATGGTCCCGCGCCGTTGCAATCGTTAACCGTGAAGGCCCGAAATTAACCCTTGCGGATCAGCGGCGGCGGAGGCGGCGGCACGTCGCAGCACGGCAAGTTGAAGCGCACGCCGAGCTTCACGTCCTGCGAGGTGATGTCGCGGTACTGGAAGCTCGAGGGACCGGCCGGCGTGCCGTCGAAGAAGTGACCTTGGCCGTGGGCGGCAGTGCCCATGTCGAGGTAGCGATAGGCCAGTTCAACCGTGAAGTTGTTGGTGACCTTGTAGGCGACACCGGCATGCAGCGCCCAGGCGAAGTTGGTCTTGGTGGCGCCATCGGCGATGAAGGAGCTGGTGAGGCCCGACCCGCTCGGGAACGTCGCGACGTCGGAGAAGGCCGAGGTCTTGATCGTCGCGGCACCGACACCGGCACCGATGAACGGGGTCAAACAGCCCCAGGTGCCGAGATCAGCGTAGACGTTGACGAGGCCAACCCAGCTCTGGATGCCGCCATGATAGGCGTCGCTCAGCGGGCTGGGCCCGGGGAACGTGAAGAAATCGGTGCCGTTGAAGCTCACCTTCGAGCGATACTCACCGGTGATGTCGGCGCGGAACCAGCTGTTGAACTGATAGCCGACGCCGATGCCGTAGAGCACGCCGCCGTCGAAGCCGTGGCCATACTGGTTGAAGGCAGTGCCGGCCGGCAGTGTGTCGTAGGCGTTGACGTGCAGCTTGGCCTGGGTGTTGGTCATGCCGATGTCGCCGCGCAGATACCAGCCGCCGAAATCCTGGACCGGCGGAGGAGCATACGCCATCGGAGGTGGCGGCATGATGGGCATGTCGGCGGCGAACGCCGCCGAGGACAACAGAGATGCCGCACCGGCGGCAATCAGGGTCTTTACGCTACGCATTGGCTTCGTCCTTTTGGGCCAAGTGAGGCGACACGAAAGCCCCACGTCTGAAACTCACGGCCCGGACGATGGCAGGAAATGTTTAAGCGGCACTTAACCCTAATTTTTAAGGTTGATTTTCTCTCACCTTTCTCTGCGGCTGTCGCTTATGGGTCCATAAATGACGCAGGTTGGCGACGAAACATCGCGATCCCGCCAAAAGTGCTAATGAAGCGTTGACGCATCCGCGCCGTTCGCAAGGCACGCGGGCCGGGTGTGTTAGCGAATGCTTAACGCGGGCGTCGCGTCCGCGGCCGGGCGTTCAGCGCACGGCCCGCGGCATCCTCGGCAGGAACACCGCGAGCAGGCCGATCGCCGGCAGGAAGGCGCACAGCTGATAGACGAAGGCGATCGAGGTGTGGTCGGCGAGCTTGCCGAGCACGGCGGCGCCGAGACCGCCGATCCCGAAGGCGACGCCGAAGAACACGCCAGAGATCATGCCGAAGCGATGCGGCATCAATTCCTGCGCGAACACGATGATCGCCGACGTCGCCGACGAGATGATCAAACCGATCACCACCGTCAGCACGGCGCTGGCGAACAGGCCGGCATAGGGCAGCGCCAGCGTGAACGGCAGCGCGCCGAGGATCGAGAACCAGATCACGTATTTGCGGCCGAAGCGGTCGCCGAGCGGACCGCCGATGAACGCACCCGCGGCGTTGGCGGCAAGGAAGACGAACAGATAGAGCTGCGCCGCCTGCGTCGAGACACCGAACCGGTCGATCAGATAGAAGATGTAATAGCTCGACAGGCTCGAGACATAGAGCTGCTTGGAGAACAGCAGCGCGACCAGCACGATGAGCGCGATCTTCACGCGCCGCTGATCCGGATGGTCGGGATGCCGCGCGCTGGCGGCCGTCTTCTTGCCCGATATCTGCGGTTTGTACCAGACGCCGATGCGCCAGAGGATCACGATGGCAAGGAACGCGATCGAGGAGAACCAGGCGATCGAGGGCTGACCGAACGGCACCACGATCAGTGCTGCGAGCACCGGCCCCATCGAGGTGCCGAAACTGCCGCCGAGCTGGAACACCGATTGCGCGAAACCGTAACGTCCGCCTGACGCCAGCCGCGCGATACGCGACGATTCCGGGTGGAACACCGCGGAGCCAAGGCCGACCAGCGAAGCCGCAATCAGGATGACCCCATAGGTATGCGCAACGCTGAGCAGCAACAGACCGAAAAAGGTGAAGCCCATGCCGATCGCAAGCGAGAACGGCTGCGCCTTCTTGTCGGTGAAATGCCCGACCAGCGGCTGCAGCAGCGACGCCGTGAACTGGAACGCCAGCGTGATCATGCCGATCTGCGCGAAGTCGAGCGCGTAATTGTCCTTCAGGATCGGATAGACCGAAGCGATCAGCGACTGCATCGTGTCGTTGAGGAAGTGCGAGAAGCTGATGCCGGCAAGCACGACATAGGCCGGCCCCGCAGCGGCGGCAACCTTCGCGGCCGTCAGCTCCGGCACCGCCACCGGCTCGCCCAGCGCCTGTTTGCTCACGACGGGTTTGTTCAATGCAGCATTCCCGGACAGATTCGCAAAAATACCTCCGTGTCGTACGACGCGGAGGTGAGGCAAACCAGTTGCGTTAGCCGATGGCAGCGATGCGCTGTGTGGCCAGCCGGCGGCCAAACTCTATCCCCGTCACCCTGAGGAGCGCCAACGGGTCCGCGCAAAGCGCGGCCCGATGACAGGCTCCGCGCGTCTCGAAGGGTCCACGGCCCGGCGCTCGCCACATTGCGACAATGGGCCGTGCATCCTTCGAGACGCGCGCAAGGGCGCGCTCCTCAGGATCACGAGCTGACGAGGCCGGACGGGGCTTAAGCCGCGGCGGCGTGGCCGAGTGCGCTGACGATGTTGTCGACGACCTCTTCCACCAGGATACGATCGTCGCCCTCGCCCATCACGCGGATCACCGGCTCGGTGCCGGAGGGGCGGATCAACAGACGGCCATGGCCGTTGAGGCGCTTCTCGCCGTCGGTGATCGCGGACTTGACCTCGGCGTCGTCGAGCGGCTTGCCGCTGCGATAGCGCACGTTCTTCAGGATTTGCGGCAACGGGTCGAAACGCCGGCAGATCTCCGACACCGGGCGGCGCAGCTTCTGCACCACGGCCAGCACCTGCAGTGCCGCGACGAAACCGTCGCCGGTCGTCGAATAGTCCGACATGATGATATGGCCCGACGGCTCGCCGCCGAGATTGTAGCCGCCGCTCAGCATCTGCTCGAGCACATAGCGGTCGCCGACCGGCGTGCGGACCATCTGCAGCCCGAGGCCCTGCAGGAAGCGCTCCAGCCCGAGATTGGACATCACGGTCGTGACGATGCCGGGCTTGGCGAGGCGCCCCTCCTCCTTCCAGCTCTGCGCTATCACCGCGAGCAGCTGGTCGCCGTCGACGATGTGGCCGCGCTCGTCGACCAGGATGACGCGATCGGCATCGCCGTCGAGCGCGATGCCGATGTCGGCGCGCATCTCGCGCACCTTCCGCGACAGCGCTTCCGGCGAGGTGGAGCCGCATTCCTTGTTGATGTTGAAGCCGTCGGGTTCGACCCCGATCGGCACCACGTCGGCGCCGAGCTCCCACAGCGCTTCCGGCACCACCTTGTAGGCGGCGCCATTGGCGCAATCGACCACGACGCGCAGGCCGTCGAGCGAGAGATCGCGCGGCAGCGTGCGCTTGGCGAATTCGATGTAGCGGTCATGGACGCCGTCGATGCGGCGGGCGCGGCCGAGGCTCGCGCTCTGCGCCAGGCGGCGGTCGAGCGATTCGTCGAGCAGCTGCTCGATCTGCTTCTCGACATCGTCCGACAGCTTGAAGCCCTGCGGGCCGAACAGCTTGATGCCGTTGTCTTCGAAAAGATTATGCGACGCCGAGATCATGACGCCGAGATCGGCGCGCATCGACTTGGTGAGCATCGCGATCGCCGGGGTCGGCATCGGGCCGACCAGCAGCACGTCCATACCGACCGAGGTGAAGCCCGCGACCATGGCGTATTCGATCATGTAGCCGGACAGCCGCGTGTCCTTGCCGATCACGACGCGATGGCGATGATCGCCACGCTGAAACACCAACCCTGCGGCCTGCCCCACCTTGAGCGCGAGCTCCGGCGTGATCAGCCCATTGGCGCGGCCCCGAATTCCATCGGTCCCGAAATATTTGCGGCTCATGTAACCCCCAAGACGGACCTCTCGAACCACCCGGCGAGAGAGTCCTGAACGCCTACCAGTCTAGCGTGCATCGGCCTTATAGACTGCCAGGCGCTAAAAGGACTTCAAAAAATATGATGAATCATTACCGGGGCTAAACCCCGTGCCTCTACATTAAGGCACTGAAAGATATAACATTATTACTCTTTCGGCAACCTGGGGAACGAACGCCGTCCCCTACCCTTTGCCGTTGCGCTTGACGTGCTGGTCGCCCTTGCTGGGGGCCGGCTGGGTGACATTGACGGGGTCGGAACCGGGAAACGTCTCCTCAAGCCCCTCTTCCAGGGCCTCGTCGAGCCGGCGCTTCTCGGCGTTCTCGTCTGCTTTCGGTTTGGAGCCTGATTGGGTCATCGCGCTCTCCCATCCGTCTTCGATTTGGCAGGCCTCCCATCCATGCTAGATGACGGCAAGATCGAACACCCGCAAGACTTGCTGCCTAAAACAAGGCTCGCGATATCGAACTTGCGACACAGAAGAAGGGCCGGGACCGTCCATGAAGCACATTACCTGCATCGAAGATCTGCGCCAGCTGCACAAGCGCCGGGTGCCGAAGGCGTTTTTCGATTATGCGGACCGCGGCTCCTACACCGAGGACACGCTGCGCGCGAATTCGGAAGATCTGCAGCAGATCAAGTTCCGCCAGCGCATCCTGGTCGATGTGTCCAAGCGCACCCTGGCGACCACGATCCTCGGCGAGCCGGCCGCGATGCCGCTGATCCTGGCGCCGGTCGGCCTGCTCGGCATGCAGCATGGCGACGGCGAGATCTATGCCTGCCGCGCCGCGCAGGCGGCCGGCATTCCCTTCACCCAGAGCACGATGTCGATCTGCTCGATCGAGGACATCGCCGCCGCCGTCGACAAGCCGTTCTGGTTCCAGCTCTACGTCATGAAGGACCGCGGCTTCATCAAGTCGCTGATCGAGCGCGCGATCGCGGCGAAATGCTCGGCGCTGGTGTTGACCGTCGACCTGCAGGTGATCGGCCAGCGCCACCAGGACATCAAGAACGGCATGACGGTGCCGCCGGAATGGTCACTGTCGAAGCTGATCGACTTCGCGACCAAGCCCGCCTGGGTATCAGGCGTGCTGCAAGGCAAGCGCCGCACCTTCGGCAACATTGCCGGCCACGTCAAAGGCACCGAGGATCTGACGAAACTGTCGGAATGGACCGCCTCGCAGTTCGACACCTCGCTGAACTGGAAGGACATCGACTGGATCCGCAGCATTTGGCCGGGCAAGCTGATCCTTAAAGGCATCCTCGACGTCGAGGACGCCGAGCTTGCCGCCAAGACCGGCGCCCAGGCGATCGTGGTCTCCAACCATGGCGGCCGCCAGCTCGACGGCGCGCCGTCCTCGATCGAGGTGCTGCCGGAGATCGTCGATGAGGTCGGCTCGAAGCTCGAGATCATGTTCGACGGCGGTATCCGCACCGGCATGGACGTCATGCGGGCGCTCGCGCTCGGCGCGAAGTCCTGCATGATCGGCCGCGCCTATGCCTATGGCCTCGGCGCCGGCGGCCAGGAAGGCGTCGCCAAGGCGATCGATATTCTGGGCAAGGAGCTCACCACCACGATGGGACTGTGCGGCGTCAACACCATCGCCGAGATCGACGATCACGTGCTGGCGGTTTAGCGCGGAGCGGCAGCCTCTCTCAACACGTCGTCCCGGGCAAGCGAAGCGCGACCCGGGACCCATAACCACCGATGGCCGTCGTTTCGCAACGCCGCGGCGACAGCGCGCTTCAACAACTCAACCCTGTGGTTATGGGTCCTGCTTTCGCAGGGACGACAGCGGAGCCTGCTCTGCCTCACATCGGCGGCGCAATCCCGTCGCGGCCGACATTGACGCGGTTGGCTTCCAGCGTGCCGTCATCCTTCTTCAGCGCGCCGAAGATGATGATCTTGGCGCCCGGCTTCAGCTCCGACTTGTCGCCGGCGACGAAGGTGACGACCGGGGTGCCCGGCGGCACCACGACTTTCTTCTCGCCGTCCTTGTACTTCACCGTGATGTTCTGGCCGTCGGTGCCCTTCACGGTCTCGGCGACGGTGGCGTTGGTCATGGTCGAATTGGCGCGCAGGTCCCAGGGGCGGAAGCCTTCGGCGGCGCCGCGCTGGTTCTCCGGGAAGATGTGAACCGCGATCGCCTTCTGCGTTCCGTCGGGCTCGGGCATCGCGGTGACACCGATATAGGAACCGGGCTTGATCTCCGACAGATCGGTCTTGGCGACGCCGAACACCGCGACGTTGTCAGTGGTCCGCACCTTCATGTCGGCACCGTCGCGCGACTTGATCGACAGCATCGCGCCGTCGACGGCCTCGATGGTGCCTCGGATACGCACCGCCGGCGGCTGCTGCGCGGATGCAGCCGAGGCAAAGGCAACGAGAAGCAATGCGGCGAACAGCGTCGATTTCGGCATGGTGTCCCTCATGGGTTGGGCTGGCGAATCAGGGAACACCGGGGAGTTGAAGGTATTCCGTGCGGCTACCTCCCGTTCGCGGGAAAGGTGACCGTTCAACAACTACGGACCGGATGAGGGGGCCGTTACTGCGATAACGGACAGGTGATGCGTTTGCATGTTCTGCCGTAGCCCGGATGGAGCGGAGCGCAATCCGGGGACCGCCTTCCTGGGAAGATTCCCGGATTTCGCTCCGCTCCATCCGGGCTACGCGCTGCGCGTCACATCGGCGGCGTAAGCCCGTCGCGGCCGACGCTGACGCGATCGGTTTCAAGCGAGCCGTCTGGCAGTTTCTTCATGAAGGCGATGACCTTGGCGCCGGCCTTCAGGTCCGCCTTGTCGCCGGGAACATAGGTCACGACCGGTGTATCGGGTGCGACTTCCACCTTCTTCTCGCCGTCCTTGTATTTGACCAGCAATGTGTGGCCGTCATTGCTGACGACGGATTGCGCGACGGTCGCATTGGTCATGCTGCTGTTCGGCTTCAGATCGTACGGCCGCGAGCCTTCGCCGGTGCCGCGCATGTTCTCCGGGAAGACGTGCACCTCGACCGCCTTCGGCGTGCCGTCGGGGCCGGGCACGGTGGTCGTGCCGATGAAGGAACCAACCTTGATGTCGGACAGCGCGATCTTGGTGAGACCGAGCACCACCATGTTGCCTGCCATGTGCAGCTTGACGTCCTCGCCGCTGCGCGACTTCACCGCGAGCGTATCGCCGTCGACGCTCTCGACGGTTCCACGCACCCGCGTCGGTGTCGGCGGCTGCTGCGCGAGCGCGTAGAGCGTGGACACCGTCACCATCGCAAGCGCGATGAACGGCCGAATGAGATGGGAGCGGCTGGCAGGCATGACTGATCTCCGGAGGGAACGCGGGGGGACTAACACCAGACCCCGTTCCGGAGATGCTATTCCAGGCCTCAAGTCTTTGTGAGATCGGCCTCAACAAGCGTGCGCAGCTCCGGCGTGACCTGCGGACGCCGCCCGAACCACAATTCGAAACCGCGCACCGCCTGGTGCAACAGCATGCCCAGTCCATCAGCGGTCTTCAGACCACGCGCCTCTGCCGCCGCAAGCAGCGGCGTCACCAGCGGCACATAGACGAGATCGGAAACGACCGCGTGTTGCGGCAGCAGGCCGACATCGATCTCGAGCGCGGGCTGACCATGCATGCCGAGCGAGGTGGTATTCACCAGCAGGCCGGCGCGCGGCAGCAGCTCATCAACCTCGTCCCATGTCGCGGGATGAACCCGCGCGCCGAATTGCCCGGCCAGCGCGCGGGCGCGATCGATGCTGCGGTTGACCAGATGCACGCGCGCGATGCCGCGCTCGATCAGGCCGAACACCACCGCACGTGCCGCGCCACCGGCGCCGAGCACCAGCGCGTCCTCCGTCTTGTCCCAGCCGGGCGCGCAGGCGTCGAGATTGTTGATGAAGCCTTCGACATCGGTGTTGGTCGAGCGCAGCTCGCCATCGGCGAACCACAGCGTGTTGGCGGCGCCGACGGCGCGGGCGCGCGCATCCGGTGCCGACAGCGCCAGCGCGCGCTCCTTGTGCGGAATGGTGACGTTGGCGCCGACGAAGCCGCGCAGCGACAGGCGGAACAGGAAATCCTTGAAGTCCTCCGGCGGCACCGCCTCGATCACATAACCGCCCTCGATGCCGAGCGTGCGCAGCCAGTAATGATGGATCAACGGCGAGCGGGAATGCGCGGCGGGCCAGCCGATCAGGCACGCGGCGCGGGTTTTGCTTGAGGACGTCATGATCGTGACATCGGCCAAGGCGGGCGCGCTGTCAATGCGTCCGCTTCGCGGTTGCGGCAACCAGCGCGCTGAGGGCGAACGCGGCGGCTGCGGCGAACCAGATCGCGGCGAGGTTGATCCAGCCATAGACCAGCCCGCCGGCGAGCGCGCCCGCGACCAGCGCCGCCCACAGCAGCAGGTTCGGGAGCCAGGCCCAGCCCGCACCGCCTGTGAGCGCGGCGGCGATCAGCTGACCGGCCTTCACCAGCGCCCCGGTGACATAGGTGAGGCCGAGCCCGGCCCCGCCTTCGAGCTGGAATACGGCGTTCTCGAGCCCCATCGCCAGCACGATGGCGGCGACCGCGGCGTTCGACAGGCCATAGGCATAGGCCACCGCCGCCGCCGTGAGCAGCCACGCCTCGATGAGCAGGAGCAGGGGCTGGCGATGCACCAGCGCGCTGAGCACGATCAGGCTGCCGGCTGCGGCGCCGGCGACGAACAGCACGATCAGCTCCAGCGCTTCCAGGGCGTGCTGCCAATGCCCCTCGGCCAGCGTCACGCCAAGCCGCGTCGAGTTACCGCTCATGAAGGAGACGAACAGCCCGCCGAGATGCAGATAGCCGATGCCGTCGACATAGCCGGCCATTGCGCTGAGCGCGCAGGCCAGCGCCAGGTTACGGCGGGATTCAAGCATGCTGGCGGAAACTGCGTCATAGGAAGGGAATCACGGGCGCTATCTTGGCCCGTCATTCCGGGGCGATGCGACAGCATCGAACCCGGAATCTCGAGATTCCGGGTCTGGTCCTTCGGACCATCCCGGAATGACAATTCGATCACGCCGCGTCGCGATGCGCGGCGATGATCTGGTCGGCGGCGCGGCCCGTCACTTCGGCCATGCGGTCGAACTGGCGGGTGAAGGTGCCGGCGCCGGCCGTGGCGGAGCGCAGTTCGACAATCAAGTCGCCGATCTCCGATTTTCCGGCATCGTGGCGCGGACGCAATCCCAGCCGATCCAGCCGTCGCGGGTGTCGAAGCCGAGGATCTGGCCGCGGCGCGCCGACAGGATCGCGTTGATCTTGGCGGTGGCGTCGGTCGGACAGACGATCTCGACCATATGGATCGGCTCCAGCAGCACCGGCTGGCACTGCGGCAACCCTTCGCTGACCCCGATCCTCGCCGCGGTACGGAACGCGAGATCGGACGAGTCGACGCTGTGATAGGAGCCGTCGGTCAGCGTGACGTCGACGTCGATCACGGGGAAGCCGAGCGGGCCGCGCGCCAGCGCGTCGACAACGCCCTCTTCCACCGCGCCGATATAGTTGCGCGGCACCGCGCCCCCGACCACTTTCTCGTGGAATTCGAAGCCTGACCCGCGCGGCTTCGGCTTGATGTCGAGCACGACGTCGCCGAACTGGCCATGGCCGCCGGACTGCTTCTTGTGCCGGCCGCGCTGGGTGATCGGCTTGCGGATGGTCTCCTGATAGCCGATCGCCGGCGGATGCGATTTGACGTTGACGCCGTAGCGGTCCTTCAGCCGCTCCTGCGCCACGCGCAGATGCATCTCGCCCTGCCCCCACAGCACGGTGTCGTGGGTGCGCGGGTTCTGGATCATCGTCAGCGAGGGATCTTCCTCGTTCAGCCGCAGCAGCGCCTGGCCGAGCTTGACATCGTCCTTGCGGTCGGTCGCGGCAATCGAGATCGACAGCACGGCCGCGGCCGGCTCGACCTTGACCAGCGAGGCCGGCGCCGTCTTGCCGCTCGAGACCGTATCGCCGGTCTTGATCGCATCGAGCTTGCCGAGCGCGACGGTGTCGCCGGCCTCGGCCTGCGGCCGCTTGCTGTCATGCCCGCCCGAGACCGCGAGGATGCCTGAGACGCGTCCGCTCTCGCCGCTTGAGGATTGCAGCGTCGCGCCGTCGTCGAGCCGGCCCGCAAGCACGCGCGCCAGCGACAGCTTGCCGCCGTGCTGCAAGTGCACGGTCTTGAACACGTAGGCCAGCGCATCCTTCTGATCCTTGATGCCGAGCCGATCGGCGGTCTCGGCGACGCCGGGCGCCTCATGGCGCAGCGCCTTCATCAGGCGCAGCACGCCGTTCTCGCGGCTCGCAGCGCCGAGCAGCACCGGACAGATCTGCCCTTCGCGCAGTTCGCGGGCGAGATCGTCGAACACGGCATCGCGCGGCGGCTGGATATCCTCCAGCAACTGCTCCATCAGCGCGTCGTCGTGGTCGGCAAGCTTCTCCAGCATCGAGAAGCGGGCTTCCTTCTCGCGATCGAGATTGCCGCCCTCGAGCGCCATCACCTCCGACGGCTTGTGCTCGCGATAGACGAAGGCGCGCTCCAGCGCGAGATCGACAAAGCCTTCGATCAGATCGCCGTTCCAGATCGGGATCTGGCGCAGCACCAGCGGCACGCGCGAGGCCGGCTGCAGCGTCGCAAGCGTCTCGCGGACGCGCTTGTTGGCGCGGTCGATCTTGTTCAGGAACAGGAAACGGGGAATTCCGAGCTCCTCGAGCTCGCGCAGGATGATCTGCAGCTGCGGCAGCTTTTTCTCGTCGGCTTCGCAGACCACGACCGCGGCATCGACCGCCGGCAACGCTGCACGCATATCGTGCGCGAATTCGATCGAGCCGGGACAATCGATAAAGGTGTAGCTGTCCCCCATAAAGGTGGTGGTGGCGGCGGTCAGGCCTACGCCCATCTTGTGCTGACGCGCCTCGGGGCTGGCATCGCCGACGGAGGTTCCGGCATCGACGCTGCCGGCAGTTTTAATGGCGCCAGTGCGCGCCAGGATCGCTTCCAGAAGTGTGGTTTTACCGCTTTGGAAAGGGCCCACCAATGCGATGCACCGTGGACCTCGGGGACTTCTGACGTCTTGTCCCATTGCCGCCTCCTCGTTTTGGAGCTCGGCCCATGATTGGGTCGGCGACCGTTTATGCTCTGCCTGCGTTTGACATTTGGCAAGCGGGAAAACGTCGCTGCGGTGCGGCGTCGCGGAGGTTTGCAATTCCGAGCCATCGTCCGGACAATTGCATCCGCTGCGTCAGTTCCTTCGCGCAAGTCCCGGAGCAATCTCGCGCCAGCGTGTCGCAAGGTCGAGCAGACGCTGCACGGCGGGCGAGACATCTTCTTCACGCCACGCAATCGTGAGCGGCGCCGTCACCGCCGGCGCGGCCAAGCGGACATACGCCACGCCGCGACCGGTCTGCGCGCGTGCCGCGGCCTCCGGGACGAGCGATACACCGACGCCGGCGGCGATCAGGCCAATCGCGGTTTGCAGATGCAGCACCTCCTGCGCGAGTCGCGGCGTGAATCCGGCGGCCTGGCACGCGGCGACGATCAGGCCGGTGACCGATGGCTCCGGCCGCGCCGGATAGAGCACGAAGGCATCATCGGACAATTCGGCAAGCGCAATGTCGTCCCTCTCGGCAAGCGGATGCGCGCGCGGCAACGCCGCGATATAGGGCTCCTCCAGGATCAGGCGCTGGGCAAGACCCGCCTCCGGCAATAGCGCCGGGCGTGCGAAGCCGACATCGATCCGGCGTCGCCGCAGCGCTTCGGCAATCTCGGCCGCCAGCATCTCGTCAAGCACGAGCTCGACGTCGGGACAGGCGTCGCGATAGCTGCCTATGATATCGGGCAGACCGGCGAACATCGCGGAGCCGACGAATCCGATCGCGAGCTTGCCGGCCTGGCCGCGCCCGACGCGCCGCGTGTCCGCAACCGCGGCCTCGAAATTTGCGAGCAGGGAGCGGGCGCGCGCAAGCAGCAGCTCGCCCGCCTCGGTGAGCCTGACAGGACGGCTATTCCGCTGCAGCAACGTCACGCCGAGTTCGTCCTCGAGCTGACGGATCTGCTGGCTTAGCGGCGGTTGCGCGATGTGCAGCCGCTCGGCCGCGCGGGTGAAGTTCAATTCCTCGCCGAGCGCCACGAAATATCTGAGATGTCGCAATTCCATGCCGTCGGTATAGCACGGCGGCGGGTGCCGTCAGTCATACGCAACAGCTCTGCAACCGTATCGAACGAGTATTGGACCGGACGCGCGAACGCGGACAGCCTGCGGCAAAGCACAGGGAGTCCTCATGACGGCGCTGGAAAAAGCCTTCGCGGAAGCAGCCGCGGCAGGCATCACACAACAGAAGATCGATATCGGCGGCCTGCGCGTCAATGTCGCGCGCTTCGGCAAAGGGCCGCCGCTGCTCCTGCTTCACGGCTGGCCGGAGTTCTGGCTGGTGTGGCGCCCGCTGATGCTGCGCCTCGGCGACAGTTTTGAACTGATCGCGCCCGACTTGCGCGGCTGCGGCGACACCGGCAAGCCGACACCGGGGCCCGATGCGTCCGCCACCGCTGAGCGCCACGCGCTGGACATGTTTGCCGTCATGGACGCGCTCGGTCATGACGGCTTCGGCGTCATCGGCGGCGATCTCGGCGCCTATGTCATGCAGGCGATGTCGCATCGTCAGCCGCAGCGGCTGACCGGCACGCTCTATCTCTGCACGCCCTATCCGGGCCTCGGCCATCGCTACGGCCAGCCCGGCCACCTGATCGAGGTCTGGTATCAATACTTCCAGCAGCTGCCATGGGCCGCGCAATTGGTCGGAAGCTCGCGCGAGTCATGCCGGCTCTACTTCCGGCATTTCCTCGACCACTGGTCGGGCGACGATCCCGCGGTGTTCGGCGACCTGCTGGAAGCCTATGTCGACAACTTCATGAAGCCGGGCAACATCCAGGGCGGCTTCGACTGGTATCTCTCGTCCGCGCCCAATCGCCGGCTCTGGCTGGAAGGCAAGCTGCCGGCGCAGCCGCGCATCGACGTGCCGTCGCGCTTTCTCTGGGGCCGCCGCGATCCGTTGATCGCGCCCGAATGGTCGGACAGGTTGAAAGACTATTGGAGCGAACCTTCGATCAGGTTCGTCGAGACCGGGCACTATGTTCACGCCGAGGCGCCCGGGATCGTTGCCGAAGAAGCAAGCGGCTTCTTCGGCAAGCTGATCAACCGCACGGGCGCGCGTTAGCGGCCCGGACGCAGCTCCAGGCTCTCGAGGCCGGCGGCGATGTTGATGCCGACCTGGCCCTGCACGCTGAGCGGCTGCAGGGCGATCGTGTTGTCGGAGCCGCGGACCAGCACGTTGCCGCCGACGCCGACACCGAGCGTCGCGCTGCCCTGCGCGCCGGCATAGTTGCCGGAGAGCGCACCCGGCCCGAGCCGCTCCACCGGCGCATAGACGCCCCAGGCCAGCGCCGATTCCTGGGTGATGCCGAGATCGATGCCGACCTTCTGGATGGTCGCGATGTAGCGATCCTCAGGCAGACCATTGGCGCGCAGCACGCAACCGAGATGGGTCACGGAACCGACGATGAAGCCGACGCTCGCGCCGCCGCGGCATTCAAGGACGCCGACCTGCACGCGCTGGATCGGCTGTTGGGCGCTGGCGCCAACGATTGCGGTCAGCGTGGCGATGGCGGCACCGGCGAGGAGAGTGAAGCGACGCATGTTGGGGAGTCTCCGGCTGAGAGGCATGACGCGAGCAGAGAACAGAACGGCGCCGTGTCTGCGGCGCCGTTCGCATCCTATGCCACAACATCGAACGTCCAGCCAGAATTTGCGGTGCCCGGCCACCGATTGTCAGGAGATGTTGCGGCGCTGCTGTTCCTTTCGGTCTGCCGATTGATCGAGCAATGGACAGCAAACAACAGACAACAAAAAAGAGGCCCGCCTTCGCGGGCCTCTTTGATCGAACACCGACCAGCCTAGAGCGTTTTCGAGCGAAGCGGATACCGGTTCGCGTGAAGAAAACGCGTCAAAACAAAATCTAGTGGTGGTGATGATGACGGTGGTGACGATGATGACGGCGCGGACCGCCGTAGGCGACCGGCTCGAGATCGATCCCGGCGATGCCGGCCGCGACGTTGAGGCCGGTCTGGCCCTGCACGCTGACCGGCTGCAGCGCGTAGGCATTGTTCGGGCCGCCGAACAGGAAGTTACCGCCGGCACCGAGGCCGACCGAGGCGTTGACGCCGACGCCGCCGTAGCTGCCGGCCAGCGCACCGCGCGGAAGCTGCGTGGTCGGCGCGCTCACGGCCCAGGCGAGCTGGGTCGTCGCGGTGACGCCGAGGTCGACGCCGATCCGCTTCACGGTCGCAACATAGGGCTCGGGCCGACGGCCGCCGCTCTGAAACACGCATTCGAGGCGCGCGACAGAGCCGACAACGAAGCCGACATTCTCGCCGCCCTGGCATTGCAGGACCCCGGCTTGAACCTGAGGCGCCGCGTTGGCGGTGGCGAACTGCGCCAGCAACGCAAGCGCTGCAAGGGTGAGGGTCGAAAGTCGCATTGAACTGTCTCCGCAAGGTGAACTGAATTGAATTCGCGCGGCGGACAGGAAGGAAGGCTCGTGTCCAAAACAAGGCAGCGCGCAAAGACGCCGTAAAAACTTCCCGCGTGTGGCATCGATGTTCGCACACACGCGCGTGAGGTGAGCAGGATGTGATTTGACTCGTCGAATCTACCGGCGCGATTTCAGCACACAAACAAAAACGCTCCCGCACCAGGTGCGGGAGCGTTTCTTGATTTCGGATCGACCTACCGCAGATTACCGCAGAAGCGCTGGATGCGCTTGCAGGCATCCTCGAGATCGGAAGTCTTGGTGGCGTAGGAGATGCGGAACGCGGGGCCGAGCCCGAATGCCGATCCCTGCACCACGGCGACGCCTTCGCTCTCGAGCAATTCGGTGACGAACGCCTCGTCGTTGTCGATCAGCTTGCCCGACGGCGCCTGCTTGCCGATCGTGCCGGCGCAGGACGGATAGACGTAGAACGCGCCTTCCGGCCGCGGGCATTCGATGCCGCTCGCCTGGTTGAGCATCGACACCACGAGGTCGCGACGCTCCTTGAACACCTTGTTGTTCGCGGCGATGAAGTCCTGCGGACCGTTGAGCGCCTCGACCGACGCCCATTGCGCGATCGACGACGGGTTCGAGGTCGACTGCGACTGGATCGTCGCCATCGCCTTGATCAGCTGCGCCGGGCCGCCGGCATAGCCGATGCGCCAGCCGGTCATGCAGTAGGCCTTCGACACGCCGTTCACGGTCAGCGTGCGATCGTACAGGCTCGGCTCGACCTGCGCCGCCGTGGTGAAGACGAAGTCGTCATAGACGAGGTGCTCGTACATGTCGTCGGTCATCACCCAGACATGCGGATGCTTGACCAGCACGTCGGTGATCGCCTTGAGCTCGCTCTTCGTATAGGCCGAGCCGGTCGGGTTCGACGGCGAGCACAGGATCACCCACTTGGTCTTCGGCGTGATCGCCTTCTCGAGATCTTCCGGACGCAGCTTGAAGCCGGTCGAGGCCGGGCACACCACCGGCACCGACTCGCCGCCGGCGAGCGCCACCATCTCGGGATAGCTGACCCAGTACGGCGCCGGGATGATCACCTCATCGCCCGGATTGATGGTCGCCATCAGCGCGTTGTAGAGCACCTGCTTGCCGCCGGTGCCGACGATGACCTGGTTCGGCTTGTAGGTCAGGCCGTTCTCGCGCGCGAACTTGTTGATGATGGCTTCCTTGAGCTCCGGAATGCCGCCGACATCGGTGTACTTGGTCTTGCCGGCCTCGATCGCGTGGATCGCTGCCAGCTTGATGTTGGCGGGCGTATCGAAGTCAGGCTCGCCGGCGCCGAGGCCGATGACGTTGCGGCCCGCGGCTTTCAGCGCGCGTGCTTTGTCCGTGACCGCGATCGTCGCGGACGGCTTCACACGGTCGAGCGCAGCGGACAGGAAGGCCATTATCATCTCCTGGCAAACGTCGTGAGCCGTAGGGCCACGACTTGATTTGAATGGGATCGCGGCACCCTAGGCCTGTCGCCGCTGCACCGCAAGAAGCTTGGCGGTAAAGCACGAAAACTTTCGCGCATGGCTCGCGGCGCGCGCAATTTTCCGCAAGTTCCGGCACCGGATGACTCATATCCGGCAAGGCCGGCGACCATAGCTCCGGTCTTGCCGGCGGGCCCTTCGGCGGCATGCGCCAGCGCGGATTGCTCCGAGGACAATGCCGCGCGGCAACCTGCCTGACGGCGCTAACGGCGGGTCGTCAACGCAGACCGGCGCGCGTCGTGCCGCCAAGGACGCGCGTTAAGGTTTGTGAATTGCAGCGCGCCGGCCATGGTCGCGACCTTGGCGATCGACCGCCACCGTGCAGAGCGTCGCGCAGGCGTGATCCGAGTTGTTCTGCCGTGTGGATGGAATCGTTCTGCACGTGTGCAGTGCAGTAGACGTTTCGACTTTTTCCACACTGCAGGGCTTGCGACGCACCCCCGTCAGCATCATTGTTTAGCGGCGTTGCGGTGTGACAGGCCGCGCAATTTTTAAGCGTACCGTCTCCCTGACCGAGTGAACCACGACGCAATGTACAAGCTCTATTCGATGCAGCGCTCCGGCAACAGCTACAAGGTCCGGCTGGCGCTTGCCGTGCTGAACACGCCGTACGAGGCGATCGAGATCGACATCCTGCGCGGCGAGAGCCGCACGCCGGAATTCCTGGCCAAGAATCCGAGCGGCCAGGTGCCGCTGCTCGAGGTCGCCGAGGGCCGCCATCTCGCCGAGTCCAATGCCATCCTCTGGTATGTCGCGATCGGCACGCCGCTGGCGCCGGAGTCGCGGATCGAGCGCGCCGAGGCGCTGCAGTGGATGTTCTTCGAGCAGCACGCGCTGGAGCCGAACATCGGCGCTGCCTATTTCTGGCTGTCGCTGGTCAAGGGCGGACGCGACCTGCAGACGCACGCGCTGGAGGACTGGATGGAGCGCGGCTATGCGGCGCTGCAGGTGATGGAAAATCACCTCAAGGAACACGCCTATTTCGCCGCCGGACAGCTCACCGTCGCCGACATCGCCCTTTACGGCTACACCCACGTCGCCGACCGCTGCGACTTCGACCTGGCGACCTTTCCGTCGATCCGCGCCTGGCTCAAGCGGGTCGAGCAGACCCCCGGATTTGTCTCGATGGACTGGCAGCCTGGTACCGAGGCCGAGCCTGAGCCTCGCCTCGCGGCCGGCGTCTGAACGGCCGGGTGTGAATCCAGGGAATAACGGGGAAACTGCCCAAATAACGGGCAAAACTCGCGCCACCGCCGTATTTTAGCCATTTTTGGACGGCGCCGCCGCCGCAATGTTGCCGGTGACAACCGGCAGATTCGCGCGGATGTCGCGAGTGATTCGCTCGCGGCCTGAGGGATTTAGACCATGAAACGGTGGTCCGGCACGGCAGGCTTCGATGGCCGCCCTGCCCCGGTGGCATCATCCCGGCTGACGAACGCGATCGCCGCGTCGCTCGCGCTCGGCGCGCTGACGTTGTGCCTGGTCGTCGCCGTGACGGTGCTGTCGAGCAACATCACCATGGCAACGGCGATCCCGGCGTAATCAAGCAATTTCCGGTTGGCACCTGATCCGCGGCAAGGCGCGGGAGAGACAGCGGCGCGACATGATGAAGACCCCCGTCGGACTGGTGACCGTGACGCTGTCGGCGGCGATCCTGCTGGCGGCATCGCTCCTGATCGTGACCGGCACGCAAGGCGAAGACCGCGCACGCCCCGCGCATGTCACGACGCCGACCGCCAAGCCGGCCCCGCACCACTAAAGCGCAATGAGATCAGGTCGAACCGCGGCGGCAGTGTGCTCCCTCGCCCCGTTCTTACGGGGAGAGGGTTGGGGTGAGGGGCTCTTTCCGCGTATTCGGAGATCGCTGCATTTGCGGAGAGTCCCCCTCACCCGGAACGCATCTAACGATGCGTTCCGACCTCTCCCCGCACACGGGGCGAGGTGAAGCATTAGCCCCATTTGTGGAAGATCAGAAACGCGCCGGCGGCGATGAAGGCAAATCCGAGCGCGTGATTCCAGCCCAGCGGCTCCTTCAGGTACAACACCGAGAAGGCGGCGAACACGACCAGCGTGATCACCTCCTGCATGGTCTTGAGCTGCGCCGCCGAGTAGACCGCGCTGCCCCAGCGATTGGCCGGCACTGCCAGCCAGTACTCGAAGAAGGCGATGCCCCAGCTCACCATGATGACGATGGGGAGCGAGTGATCCTTGAACTTGAGATGGCCGTACCAGGCGAAGGTCATGAAGACGTTCGAGGCGAACAGCATCAGGATCGGCAGCAGCGACGGCGAAATGGCGGGCATCGAATGTCCTCTTGCAAGCAAAGCACGCGGTAACCCGCAGGCACGGAACCGGGTTCCGTGCCGATCTGCATATCATTTGATTTGAAAGCAGCGAAAGCTGGTTCGGCCCCCGCAACGCCCGCTTAACGGTCGGGACGGAAATGCCGGCGCGGTTGCGGCCCTGTCGTCAAACTGCGGCTTTATCGTTCGTTTGATAGATAGCGAGAACGCGCATGCGGTTCGACTGGCGTGCAATTTCAGGTCCGGCCCTGACGGCGATCACGGCATCCGCCGCCTTCCTGCTCGATCGCCTCGTTGTCGCCGTCCCCAATCCCGCGCCGCTGTTCGTCTGCATCGTGGCGCTTGCGAGCTCGATCAGCGGCATCACCTCCGGGCTGATCTCCGCCGCGATCGCGGTGGCCGCCTCGGCGCTGTTCTTCCTCAATCATCGCGCGCTGCCCGGTTACGACACCGCCGACGTCGCGCGGATGCTGATGCTGGCGGCGACCGCGGCCGGCACCGCCGTGATCACCGGAATGCTACGGCAGAAATGGATCGACGCCTTTGCTGCGGACCAGCAGCATCACGCCACCGCGGAGCGGCTCGCAGCCGCGCTCGACCAGGTCGACATCGGCATCGTGCTGCTCGACGCCGACACCCGCGCCGAATTCATCAACCGCGCCTTCCGCGACTATTTCGCGCTGTCGGATGCGCAGGCCGAGAGCAAGCCGCCCTTCGTCGCACTGATGTATCACGGCCGCGACACCGGCGCCTATGAACTGCCGGAAGACGAGCTGAGCGCATTCATCGCCGAGCGCATCGCGATGATGCGCGCCGGCGACTCCACGCCGATCAATCTCAACCTCGCCGACGGCCAGGTGCTGCGCTTCAGCTGCACCGCACTGCCGGACGGCGGCCGCATGCTGAGCTACACTCCGGTCACCGACCTCGTGCGGCACACCGACGATCCCGCCAAGGCCGATGAATATCGGGCCCAGCGCGCCGGGCGCGAGCGCCGTCTGGCGCGGCTGCTGCGCGCCGCCGAGTGAGGCGCGACCTCGTCCGCAATTGATCCTGCGAGATAGCGACGGTAGAACCTTGCGAGCGGTGCGGAGACATCGCCCGCAACGCAGGATCATCCAGGAATCCTCCATGGCCAACGACGTCACCATCCGCTTCGTCACCCGCGACGACTACGCCCAGTGGCTTCCTCTGTGGGACGGCTACAATGCCTTCTATGAGCGATCCGGGCCGACCGCGCTCGCGCCCGAGATCACCGCGATGACGTGGGAACGCTTCTTCGATGCCTATGAGCCGGTGCACGCGCTGGTCGCCGACGCCGGCGGCAGATTGCTCGGGCTGACGCATTATCTGTTTCACCGCTCGACCACCGCGATCGCGCCAACCTGCTATTTGCAGGATCTGTTCACCAGCGAAGCCGCACGCGGCAAGGGCGTTGGCCGCGCGTTGATCAACGGGGTTTACGCGCAGGCCAAGCTCGCGGGATCGCCACGCGTCTACTGGCAGACGCATGAGACCAACCACACCGCGATGCAGCTTTATGACAAGGTCGCAGACAAGCCGGGCTTCGTCATCTATCGCAAGATTGTCTGAGCGGATCTTCGCGGCCTGTGGATTGAATAGAGGTGTCACCGGCACGTTACAAAGCCCGGCTAGGCTTCCGCTCGCGCAGATCAGGCCCCCCGTCTCAGATCTTCGCCAAGCGGTCCCCGTCAGTCGCCGCGTCTGACCGGGACCGCTTTTTTTGCGGCATCTCATTTTGCGACATCGTCATGCGTGATCGGCGGTAGGACGGCGCCTTGCCGGGCCCTAGTGTGCTTGTCACAATACGCGGCACCGCTCGCCTATCCCACAGGATTGTCTCATGGAAATTCGTAATCTCGGCGGCTCCGGGCTGCGCGTGTCCGCGGTCGGCCTCGGCTGCAACAATTTCGGCCAGCGCACCGACCTCGAGACCTCGCGCAAGGTAATCCACAAGGCGATCGATCTCGGCATCACGCTGTTCGACACCGCCGACATCTATGCCGGCATGGGCGGCTCGGAGACCGTGCTCGGCACCGTGCTGGGCGACCGCCGCAAGGACATCGTGCTCGCCACCAAATTCTCCAAGCCGATGGCGACCGACGGCACCAAGCAGGGCGCCTCGCGGCGCTACATCATGTCGGCGGTCGAAGCGAGCCTCACTCGCCTGAAGACCGACTATATCGATCTCTACCAGCAGCACGACTACGATCCGCTCACCCCGATCGACGAGACGCTGCGCGCGCTCGACGATCTCGTCCGCCAGGGCAAGGTGCGCTACATCGGCAACTCCAACTTCCCGGCCTGGCGGATCGCCGAAGCCGAGTACGTCGCGCGCCAGATGAACATGAACCGCTTCGTGTCCTGCCAGGACGAATACAGCCTCCTGGTGCGCGGCATCGAGAAGGACCTGCTGCCGGCGGCGCAGCAATACAATCTCGGCCTGCTGCCGTTCTTCCCGCTCGCCAGCGGCCTGTTGACCGGCAAGTACCAGCGCGGCGCCGCTGCACCCGCCGATACCCGCTTCGCCAAGGCGCCGGCCCTGAAGGATCGCTACGTCACGCCGCGCAACGAGGACATCGTCGAGAAGCTGCAGGCGTTTGCCAGGGAGCGCGGCCACGCCATGCTCGAGCTCGCCTTCTCCTGGCTCGCCGCCCGCCCGCAAGTCGCAAGCGTCATCGCCGGGGCGACGCGTCCCGAGCAGATCGAGCAGAACGTCAAGGCGATCAGCTGGAAGTTCTCCGCGGAGGAGATGGCGGAGATCGATGGGATAACGAAGGCGTGAAGCGAACGGCACTCTCTCCGCTCCCTGTCCCCGTCCTTCACGGGGAGAGGGTTGGGGTGAGGGGCATCTATCCGCGCAACTCAGTCTGAATTGTAATCAACACACCCTCGACGTTGCCGAGCACATCGTTGTTCCAGAAGCGAAGCACGCGATAGCCCTCCCCGGTGAGATACCAGTCCCGGACCACGTCTGCAGCTGAGTCCGCGTGCTGACCGCCATCCACTTCGATCACGAGCCGTCGCTCGCGGCAGACGAAGTCGCAAATGTAACTCCCGACCGGCACCTGCCGTGCGAACTTATGGCCATCAATCTGGCGATTGCGGATGCGATTCCAAAGCACGGTCTCCGCGTCCGTTTGATTGGCGCGCAGCCCTTTCGCGAGTCGGATAGGTGTTTCCTTGCGGCCACGCATTGCCCTGCCCCTCACCCGGAAGCAACGCGATGCGTCGCTTCCGACCTCTCCCCGCAAAGAGCGGGGAGAGGTCGAGGAAGTCAAGCCACCAGCCCCTTCATCGGCTTTACCGGGGCGCTGTCCGGAAACACGGCATCGGCCAGCACGCGCTCGCCGAGGCCGAACTGGTCGTGCAGCACGCCCTTGATCACGGCGCGCAGGTCGGTGGTCGGGGCGAGGTCGCGGGCCTGGTAGAGATTGGCGGGCTTGAGGCCGGGCCAGTCGGTGATCATGCGGCCGCCATTCACCGCGCCGCCGGCGAGCAGCGCGATGGTGCCGGTGCCGTGGTCGGTGCCCTCGGTGCCGTTGATGCGCGCGGTGCGGCCGAACTCGGTCGCGACCACGATCACGGTGTCGCGCCAGCGCGCGCCGAGGCCGCTCTGGAATTCCGCCAGCGCGCCGTCGAGGCCGCCGAGCAGTTGCGCGAGGCGGCCGACCGGCCCGCCTTCATTGGCATGGGTATCCCAGCCGTCGAAGGCGAGCGCGCCGATCCTCGGGCCGTCATCGGCCGCCATCAATTTCGCGGCGCCCCGCGCCACGAGGCGCATCGCCGCCACGCCGCCCGCCCCGGGCTTCGGCTTCATCTCCTCGCCCTGCGCCTGCTTCTCGAGCTGCAAGCCTTGCGTCAGCGCGCTCGCCAGCGCCGGATCGCGGTGCTGATAGAGATCGAGCAGCCGCATCGCGGTGTCGTCGGCGGCTTGCGGTAGCGCGGTCGGGGCCCAGCCGACGGTCGGCGCCGCGCCGCGCAGCACCAGCGGCGTGGTCGGGCCGACCGCGAGCGCGCTCGTCACCCGCTCGCCTTTCGGCAAGGCTTCCAGCGCGCGATTGAGCCAGCCGGACTGCACGCGGCCCGGACCGGGGAAGCCGCTTTCCAGCACGTCCTGACCGTCGAAATGCGAGCGATCGCGATAGGAGGTCGCCACCGCATGAACCACCGCGGCCTGCTTGGCGCGATACATCCGCGAAAATTCCGGCATCGCCGGATGCAGGGCGAAGAACTGATCCAGCATCACCGCCGCGTTCGGGCCATCGGGGCGCAGCGCGATCGCGCCGTGCAAGCCGGCATAATCAGGATCGCCGACCGGTGCGACCGTGGCGAGGCCGTCGAGTGCACCGCGCAGGATGATGGTGACGAAGCGCGGATCGCGGCCATCGGCGGCGCGCGCGAATTTCGGGAGGTAGGCCCAGGCCGCAAAGGAGGCGCCGCCGAGCAGCAGCGCGCGCCGCGACGTCGCCTGCAGCATCAGGCTCTCGGAGCATTCCATCGTCATCTCCTCTGGAACTCGGGCGACATCAACAGCAGCGCCAGCGCCTGCTGCCGCGATTCCGCGCGCTCGATGGTGCGCCGCGTCTCGGGCGAGGCTGCATCGGCGGCAATGAGCTCGAGCAGGTCGCGCGGGTCGAACCGGTCGGCGAGCTGGGAGGCGACTTGCGCCGAAATGTCGAGCCTGAGCTTGATGCCTTCAGGCGCCGCCCAGGCCGCGGCGGTGTCCGAAAATCCGTTCGGCCCGGCCGGCGACCACAGCGGCTGGCCGAGCACATTGAGGCCATTGAGATAGCGGCTCGGATCCTCGGGATTGCGCGCCAGCAGGCGGCCGGAGGCGACCAGGAATTCGTAAGGCGAACGCATCTTTGTCAGCGGCGCCTGCCAGGCCTCGCTGGACTGAACGAGCGCGGTGGCCAGCGCCCTGAGATCGCCGTCCGTTTTCGTGAATGTATCCTGCAGCCTCGCCACCAGCGCCGGCGGCGGATCGTCGGCAACGAAGTGGCGCGCGAACTTGGTCGCGATGAATTTTGCGGTCGAGGGATGCCGCGCGATGTCCGACAGCACGGCCTCGCCCTGCGCAACGCCCGCCTGCGCGTAGGTCTTGCCGAGCACCTGCTGCGGTCCGGGCTGGTGCGCATTGGCGTTGAACACGAAGCTGCCGGGCACACCTAACTGCCCACGGCGGCCGGCAAAGGTCCAGCCGGTGATGACGCGCGCCAGCGAGGTCACGTCGTCCTGGGTGTAGCCGCCGCCGACGCCGAGCGTATGCAGCTCCATGATCTCGCGCGCGAGGTTCTCATTCAGGCCGCGATTGCGGTTGATGCCAGCGCGCGACTCCGGGCCGAGCGATTGCTGATTGTCGAGAAAGAACAGCATCGCCGGATGCTGCTCGACGGCCTTCAGCATGTCCGGGAAACGGCCGAGCACATGCGGACGGATCGCCTCGCGCTCGAACGAGCCGGCCCACATCCGCGCCAGCGCGCCCTTGTTGGCGGAGACGCAGAAGTGGTTGGACCAGAACACCACGAGCCGTTCGACGAAGCCGCAATCGGCGACCACGCCGCGCTGCAGGCGCGCCAGCGCCTCGGCGCGGAACGTCTTCTGGATGATGTTGAGCGGTTGCGCCGGCGGCTTGGGGGGACCGGGCACCGTCTGCATCGTCGGAGGCTGCATCGGAGCCGACGGCGTCATCGCCGCGTTGGCGCCATCGGCGCCCTGCGCCTGCATCGCCGGATCCTTGCCGGCGATCTCCTTGGCGGCCGTGGACAGCGACAGATTGCGCCGCTGCGCCGGCTTTGCGTCGGACCCTTGCGGCGGTGTCTCGCTCGCGCCTTGCTGCGCGACCTTCGCGGCATTGCGCGCCTGCTGGATCTCGAACTGATAGTCGAACACCTGCTTGCCGAGCTCCGGCGTCGAGAGCAGGCCCGGCACTTCGAGCAGCGCGCCGTTCGGACGCGCCAGTTCCGCCAGCACGAAACCGCGCGGATCGGAGGCGGCGTTGATGAAGTCGCCGGACGCCCCGCCGCGGGCACCGAATCCAAACCGGTTGAGAGCAACCAGCGCGGCTTGCGAATCACGGGCCATCAGAATTCCCTTAACGGCCTATCCCGGCTATATCAGTTGCCTGGCATCATAGCGCGGTCCGGGATGAACCCGAGATTAATTCGCGCATTAAATCGCGGTTAGAATGGACCTCTCGTCAAACGATCGTTCCAAACCAGCATCTCCGCGCCAGCTTGCCTGCACGGCATGCGGCAGCGAATTTTCCTGCTCGCTCACCGGAGCATGCTGGTGCTGCGATGAGAGTTTTCGCCTGCCGATGCCGACCGATGGCGGCGACTGCCTGTGCCCCGCATGCTTGCGGAAGCTCGCGGAACAGCAAGCAGCGGTGAGCGCCACGTGAACGCACGCTGGACCGTCGACGCCGTCCTGCTCGACATGGACGGCACGCTGCTCGACACCGAGAAGGTTTACTTCGACAGCCTGGTCGCGGCGCTGAACGTGTGCGGCTACACCGACGACGTCGTCGCGCTGTGCCACTCCATGGTCGGGCTTCCCGGCCCGGTCTGCGAGGCGATGCTGCGCGACCATTACGGCGCGGCGTTTCCGCTCGCGGACGTCAACCAAGCGTTTCTCGAACATCGCGATCGGATGATGCGGTCGGGCCTGCCGCTCAAATCAGGCACGCTCGCTCTGCTCGATGCGCTCGCGCTTGCGGAGCGCCCGATGGCGATCGTCACCTCGTCATCGCGCCGTTCGGCCGAACGCAACCTCACCCTCGCCGGCATCCGCGCGCGCTTCGACACGCTGCTGACGCTTGACGATGTCGCGCAGGGCAAGCCGGATCCGGAGCTCTATCTCAAGGCCGCCGCGCGGCTCGGCGTGAGGCCGGCGTCCTGCATCCCGGTGGAAGACTCCAACCACGGCGTGGCGGCGGCGCACGCCGCCGGCGCGATCACGCTGATGGTGCCGGACATGGCGCCACCGACCGACGAGACCCGTGCGAAATGCGCAGCCGTGTTGCCGGATCTCAACGCCGTGCTGGCGCTGCTGCAGGAGCGCGGCGCGCTTTAATCGTCATTGCGAGAAGGTCTCGCCGCAGGCTGCTGCACCTCTCTCGCGTGCGGGGAGGTCGTATCGCATCGAAGATGCGATTCGGGTGGGGGCTCTCTCCACGATGTGACTCGTGGAGAGAGCCCCCACCCCAGCCCTCTCCCGCTTGCGGGGCAGGGAGCGCACCGCCTTCGCGACTACCATTCAACCTACTCTCGTCATGTCCTAACCCCGCTTAAGCCCTGCTTCCCCAGCGCCGTCTCGATCAGTGTGCGCGCGGCCTCGCCGGCGGTCTCCATGTAGCTCGGGTCGCGATGCAGCAGCACCACGGCGAACGATCCGTCCAGCAGCAAGAGGATCTGCCGCGCCAGTTTGAGCGGATCGGCGATGCCCTGCTCCGCGAAGGTCGCGCGCAGCCAGTCCTCGAACTTCTTCTTGTGCGCGGCGCCGATCCTGATCGCGGGATGCCCGGGCATGTTGGCGAGTTCGGCGGAGGTGCGCAGGAAGCCGCAGCCCTTCCACTTCGGATGCCGCGCCGAGCGCGCGAGGTTCCTGAAGATCGCCTCGACCTTCACCGGCAGGCCACCCTCGGCCTCCGCGAACCACTTTCGGAACAGCGCGAGATTGGGCTGGTCGCGCGCGGCGAGATAGGCAGCGACCAGATCGTCCTTGCTCTTGAAGTGATAGTACAGCGTGCGCTTGGTGAGGCCGGCCTTGGCGGCGACCTCGTCGACGCTGACGCGGCGAATGCCTTCATTGTAGAACAGCGCGCTCGCCGCCTGGACGATGCGCTCGCGGGTGGGCTCGGAGGGTCTGGGCATGGCGCGTATGTATACTAACCAGTGAATATATACAAATTGCGGCTGGCCCTACATTCGGCCCGACACACAATTGCTGGAGACTGCATCATGCCCGCCCCCATCCTGCTCGAGATCACCGACGCGATCGCCCTGATCACCCTGAACCGTCCGGAGCAGCTCAACGCGCTGAACTACGCGCTGATCGATCAGCTGATGGCCGCGCTCGACCGCATCGAGGGCGACGCTGAGGTGCGCGCCGTGATTTTGACCGGGGCCGGCGAGCGGGCCTTCTCGGCCGGCGCCGACATCAAGGAGTTTTCCGAGAGCGTCAAGCAGGGCTCCGCCGTCGCGGTGCGCGACTTCGTCCGCCGCGGCCAGGCCATGACCGCGCGGCTCGAGGCATTCAAGAAGCCCGTGATCGCCGCGATCAACGGGCTCGCCTTCGGCGGCGGCTGCGAGATCACCGAGGCGGTGCATCTCGCTGTCGCCAGCGACCGCGCGCTATTTGCAAAACCCGAGATCAAGCTCGGCATGCCCCCGACCTTCGGCGGCACGCAGCGGCTGCCGCGGCTGGCCGGACGCAAGCGCGGACTTGAATTGCTGCTGACGGGCGATCCGTTCCCGCCCGAGCATGCGCGCGAGATCGGGCTGGTCAATCAGGTCGTGCCGCACGATCAGCTGCTGACCGCCGCGCGCGAACTCGCCGGCCGGATCACCAGGCATTCGCCCGGATCGGTCGCCGGCACCATCACCGCGGTGACTCGCGGGCTCAACATGCCGATTGCCGAGGGCCTTTTGGTCGAGAGCGAGCAGTTCGCCGCGCTGGTGCCGGGCCGCGATCTCGCCGAGGGGCTCTCGGCGTGGAAGGAACGGCGGCCGGCGAGGTATGTCGGGGCTTGAAAACCCGCGAGTGCTACATCCGTCATTGCGAGCGAAGCGAAGCAATCCATCGACCCGCATACGCGGAAAGATGGATTGCTTCGTCGCTTCGCTCCTCGCAATGACGGAGGAGTTCGCCCTACCGCACCACCGCCGCGGTCTGCCCGAACAAGAGCTTGCGCTCTTCCTCGGTGCGGATCGCGGGCTGGCCGAAATTCGGATTGACCTCCTTCGCCTTGGCATAGGCGCGCACGGTCGCCGGGCGCTTGCCGATCGTCTCCAGCCAGCGCTTCAGATGCGGGAAATCGTCGATCTCCTGGCCCTGGTTCTTGTAGGGCACGACCCAGGGATAGCTCGCCATGTCGGCGATCGAGTAGTCGCCGGCGACGAATTCGCGGTCGGCGAGCCGCTTGTTGAGCACGCCGTAGAGCCGGTTGGTCTCGTTGACATAGCGGTCGATCGCGTAAGGCAGCTTCTCGACGGCGTAGTTGCGGAAATGGTGGTTCTGCCCGGCCATCGGCCCGAGCCCGCCCATCTGCCAGAACGTCCACTGGATCGCGTCATAGCGGCCATGGATATCGGCCGGCAGGAATTGTCCGGTCTTCTCGGCGAGATAGAGCAGGATCGCGCCGGACTCGAACAGCTGTAGCGGCTTGCCGCCGCCTTTCGGCGCGTGATCGAGGATTGCGGGGATGCGGTTGTTCGGCGCGATCTGCAAAAAATCCGGCTTGAACTGATCGCCCTTGCCGATGTTCACCGGGAAAATCTTGTACTCCAATCCGGTTTCCTCAAGGAACATCGTTATCTTGTGACCGTTCGGCGTGGACCAGTAGTGAAGGTCGATCATGGGCGTGATCCTGCATTGCCAGGGACTGCCGATGTCGTGCATCGGCGAGAAAGATGCGAATGCATTGACTTGGGCGCATAACCGCAGCCAAGTCAATGGCGCCCGCATTGCAGCGCGCGCGAATGTGATCTGCGGCCAGCGCAAGTGCCCGATTGAGCCGCGTCCCGATTGCTCCTAGGCTCAACGTGTTTGGTATTGAAAAGTTTTCAAAACACGGGGATTGCGATGACACGGGATTTGGCACGGCGTGATTTCCTGAAAGGTTCGGCCGCGATCGCCGGCGCAGCAGCCGCGGGCGCCTTCTCTTGCGTCGAGATCGCGAGCGCCGCACCGATCGAGGTGCCGACCGTCGACAAGCTCTCGATCCGCGTGCTGGTCGATTCCAGCTTCGATTTGTTCTTCAAGCCGAAGCAGTCGGGCGGCGTCACCATCGCGCCGCCGCCGCGCTCCGCCGACTACCAGAAGTCGCTGCACAACGAATGGGGCCTGTCGCTGTGGCTGGAGTCGGAAGCCAAGGGCGCACAGCGCACGCTGATGCTCGACTACGGCTACACGCCGGAGGTGCTGCTCAACAACATGGCGCTGGTCGGCGTCGATCCGGCGAAGCTCGATGCCCTGATCGTGAGCCACGGGCATTACGACCATTTCGGCGGCCTCAACGGCTTCCTCGACAAATTCCGCGACAAGCTGCCGGCCGACGTGAAGCTCTATGCCGGCGGCGAGGACAATTTCTGCCACCGCGTCAGCGCAACGCCGACCAAGGGCCAGTTCAACGATTTCGGCGCGCTCGATCGCCGCCAGCTCGCGGCGCAGCGCGTCACCACGGTGCTGTGCGAGACCCCGACCGTGATCGCGGGCCATGCCTTCACCACCGGCAAGATCACCCGCCGCAGCATCGAGCGTGTGCTGCCGCAGACCTGGGTCGAGTTCGGCATCAAGGACGGGCTCGGCTGCAATGCCAGTCACTATCTGCCGGCCGAGATGGACGGCAAGATCGTGCCCGACGAGCACATCCATGAGCACGCCACCTGCTTCAACGTGCGGGACTTCGGCCTCGTCGTGATCTCGTCCTGCGGCCATGTCGGCATCGTCAATTCGGTGAAGCAGGCACAGGAGGTCTCCGGCATCCAGAAGGTTCACGCCATCGTCGGCGGCTTCCATCTCGGGCCGGCGCCGAAGGACTACCTCACCGAGGTGGTCGCCGAGATCAAGAAGCTCGACCCCGATGTGCTGATCCCGATGCATTGCTCCGGGCTCAACTTCGTGCAGGAGGCGACCGCGCAGATGGGCGACAAGGTGCTGGTCACGACGACGGGCAGCCGCCTCTCCTTCGGCATATGATCGCGCCGGTCCTGCGCGTCATTGCATTCGCTGGCGCGGGCTTGGCATTCGCTGGCGCGGGCCTGGCATTCGCTGGCGCGGGCCTGGCATTCGCCGGCGCCGGCCTGTGGCTGACGCTGGCGCTGGTGCTGGCCGCCGATGCGCCGCCGCAATCGGCGCGCTCGGCCGCCGAGATCATGGACATCCTGATGTGGAACAGGGAGCCGGTCGGCGGCCCGTTCGCGCTGACCGATCAGGCCGGCCATGAACGCACCGACAAGGAGTTTCGCGGCAAGCTGATGCTGATCTATTTCGGCTTCACCACCTGCCCAGACGTCTGCCCGACCGATCTGCAGGCGATCGCCCTGGCGCTCGACAAGCTCGGCCGCGACGGCGGCCAGGTGCAACCGATCTTCATCACGGTCGATCCCGAGCGCGACACCGCGGCGCATCTCGCAGACTACGTGCCGATGTTCCACCCGCGCCTGATCGGACTGACCGGCAGCGGTGATGCGATCCGCAAGCTCGCTGATGCCTACAAGGTCTACTTCGCGCGGGTGCCGCTGAAGGATGCCGGCGACTATACCGTCGATCACACCGCCTACATCTATTTGATGGACCGCGAGGGCAATTATCTCGGCTTCTTTCCGCCGGGGACATCAGCCGACCGGATGGTCGAGATCATCCGGCCACGGCTCGCCGAACCGGTACGCTGACATCAGAGATTGGCAATTCCAGCCGCGTCAATACTGCGCCCCCTCTCCCGCTTGCGGGTGAGGTGAAGAAAGCAGTTCGGCAGGCGGATCGGACAAATCGCCGGACTCAATGTATCCGCCCATGCGCGCGCAAGAATGTCTCACCGGTTTCCGTCACCGTTACCCGCATGCCCTCAACCGAGGGTCGGCGCGCGACATAGCCGCGGTCGACGGCGTCCTCCCAGATCGTCAGCCGCGGGCATGAGGTGCGCCAGACCTCGAGCACCTCGGCATAAGGCCGCGGCTCGCGCGCCACCCATTCCACGAGATCGAGCACCAGGGCGTCTGTGGTCTCTGTCATGTGGTCCTCGCCGGGATCAGCAGGGATTCATTGTCTCCGGTATTTCTGCGCCGCTTGGCCTCTTCCGGCAAACTGAGTTATCTTGACCTTGCATCAGTTTTCCTGAGGGTTCATGCGGCGGCTGCTCTTTCTCAACGGCATCAAGGCGTTCGAAGCCGCGGCGCGGACCGGCAGCTTCGCGGCGGCGGGCAGCGAGCTCAATGTCTCGGCCGCCGCGATCAGCCGGATGGTGCATCTGCTCGAGGAGCGGCTCGGCGTCGCGCTGTTCGAGCGCAAGGCCAACCGCCTCGTCACCACGCCGGCGGGCCGCGCCTATCAGGGCGGGCTGACGCCGATCTTCGACGCGCTGGCGAGCCTCACCGCGCAGGTCACGGCATCCGCGAGCGCGCGGGTGCTGACCGTCGGCGTCGGACCGACCTTTGCGCTGAAATGGATGATCCCGCACCTCGCCGAGTTCCGCAAAGCGGAGCCCGACATCGAGGTGCGGATCACGACCGGCGGCATGGCGGTGCCGTTCGCCGACGACTGGAGCTGCGGCATCCAGCTCGGCGACGGCCAGTGGCCGGGCCTCGTCGCCGAGCCGCTGTTCGCCGCCGATCTGATGCCGGTGTGCACGGCGCGGCTCGCCAACACCCTGAAGCGCCCCGCCGACCTCAAGGGCCCGAGCCTGATCCGCGTCGCGCATTCGCCCGACGACTGGCCGTCCTGGCTGAAGGCGGCGGGCGTGCCGCGCCTGACCGCGCGCGGGCCGGAATTCCAGTTCTACGGCCAGGCGCTGCAGGCAGCTAGCGACGGGCTCGGCATCGCGATGGGCATCCGGCCCTATATCGACGACGATCTCGCCGCCGGCCGGCTGGTGGCGCCGTTTGCGCTCAGCGTGCCGAAGGGCATGCGCTGGTATCTGGTCTATCGCGGCTTCCACGCCGAGCAGCGCGATTTCGCCGCGTTCCGGCGCTGGATCATCCGCGCCGCGGCGGAGCCCGCGGCCCGCCGCAAGGGAACGCGCAGTGCCTGACGAGACCGTCGATACGCTGGTGATCGGCGGCGGCCAAGCCGGGCTCACCATGAGCCATCGGCTGAAGCAGCGCGGCATAGCCCATCTGGTGCTGGAGCGGGGGCGCATCGCCGAGCGCTGGCGCAGCGAACGCTGGGACGGCCTCATGTTCCAGTTTCCGAACTGGTCGGTGCGGCTGCCGGATTTCGCGTTTCCGCACAGCGATCCCGACGGCTTCTCGGACACCGCCGCCATCATCGCCTTCATCGAGGACTACGCCGCGTTCATCGCGCCGCCGATCCGCTGCGGTGTCGCGGTCACCAGGCTGCGCCACGACGCCGGCGGTTTCCTCGCCGAATTTGCCGGCGGCAGCATCGCAGCCCGCAACGTCGTCATCGCCACCGGTCCCTATCAACGGCCGCTGCGGCCCGCGCTGCTGCGCGATCACCCCGGCCTGTTCCAGGTCGATGCCGCCGGCTACAAGAATCCGGCGCAATTGCCTGACGGCGCAGTGCTGGTGGTCGGTGCCGGCGCCTCGGGCGCGCAGATCGCCGAAGAGCTGATGCGCGCCGGCCGTGATGTCTTCCTCTCGGTCGGACGTCACAACCGCCTGCCGCGCCGCTATCGCGGCCGCGATCTGATCTGGTGGCTGGCCGAGATGGGCATCGACCGGACGCCGGTCGAGCAGCGCGGCCCGTCGCGGCTGCTGCCGGTGATTTCCGGCGCCCATGGCGGCCACACCGTCGATTTCCGCCGCTTCGCCGCCGGCGGCGTGACCCTGCTCGGCCGCGTGACGGCGGCGCGCGACGGCGTGCTCGAGATCGCGCCCGATCTCGCCGCCAACATCGCCAATGGCGACGCCTATTACGCGACGTTCCTCGGGATCGTCGACGACTTCGTCGCGGCGCGCGGCCTCGATCATCCCGATGATCCCTTGGCGCGCCTCCGCCTGCCCGATCCGCCGTGCCTCACCGCGCCGCTCGACGCGATCGACCTGCGCGCCACGCGGATCAGGAGCGTGATCTGGGCCACCGGCTACGGTCTCGATCTGAACTGGATCGACATACCGGTGCTGGATGCCGCCGGGGCCCCGCGCCACCGCCATGGCGTCTCCGAAGTGCCGGGCCTCTATTTCCTCGGCCTGCAATGGCTGTCGAAGATGAAATCCTCGTTCCTGTCAGGCGTCGGCGACGATGCCGCGGTGCTCGCCGACCACATCGCCGGCCGCGGCTAGCTCCGGGTTCCTTTGCTGCGCGGAAATAAACCCGGCGAGTTGTGAACTGCTTCACATTTAGCGCAACGCGCTCGTGCTTCCTATGAGAAGGGCATTTCGAGGTCGCACATGATTTACAGCGGTTTTGAGATCAAGTCGTTCGAAGTGGGGAAGGGGCAATGGCACGCCAGGGTTCAACGGGTCGATCAAAGGCCGGTCGTCATCGATGGCATGCTGTTTCCGACGCTCGACATCGGCTTTGCGTGGTCCGATCCGGATGCGGCGATCGCCGACGCGAAGCGGGCTATCGACCGGTTCCCGCAACGCTATGGCATGACAATGCCGGCGGCCGAAGCGTCGGCGTGACCGGTAACGTCGTGGTCGCCGCCGTCCCGCAATGCGAGCCGGATCCGGTCTGGCCGGCGCAGGTCCGCACCAGCTGCCCGGAATGTGCCGCATCGCTTTCGCTGCTGCGCGTGATCCCCGGCCGCGCCGCCGAATACTGGACCATGCGCTGCGACGGCTGCGGCGGGATCCATCTCGACATCGTCGACCTGCCGCGGGCGTAAAGTCCGCGAAGCCGCCGCCTGCTGACACCCTGCTGTCAGCAGCCTTGCCCGAGCAGCGATCCGGCCGCCGTTTGCCCTTTTCTCGCTGCCGGACTCGTCCCATATTCGGGGCATGGCGAAGACACCGAACACTCCGAAAAAGCCCGGCAAAACCCCCAAATCCAAAGCACACCGGCCCGAGGTCCTCCCGATCGGGCCCGCGCTTGCCGAATTGCTCAATCCGGCGATCAACCGCGGCGATGCCGGCATGGGTTCGGGCACCGGCCTGCAGCCGCCGCCGGACAATTCCTGGGACCGTCGCGCCGGCGGCGAGGCCGCCGCGCATCGCGCGCGGGCGTCGACGCGCGAGACCAGCGAGGGCGTCGCGAAGCGCGATGCTTCCGGGCTCGAGGAGGCCCCGCAGGCGAATTACGGAACCTCGGCCACGATCCCGACCCTCGATCCGGAACTGGCGCGGCAGCTCGGCCTGCCGACCGCCGAGGACGACGACGAAGCCCTGGCGCGGCCGCCGCGCAGCAAGATGGAGGCGCTCGGCGTCAAGGCGACTGCCGACGCGCTGGAGAACCTGATCCGCGACGGCCGCCCGGAATTCCGCAAGGACGACGGCTCGATGCGGGTGTGGACCCCGCACCGCCCGCCGCGCCCGGAAAAATCCGAAGGCGGCGTGCGCTTCGAGATCAAGTCCGACTACCAGCCGAAAGGCGACCAGCCGACCGCGATCGCCGAGCTGGTCGAGGGCATCGACCGCAACGACCGCACCCAGGTGCTGCTCGGCGTCACCGGCTCGGGCAAGACCTACACCATGGCCAAGGTGATCGAGGCGACGCAGCGCCCGGCGCTGATCCTGGCGCCGAACAAGACGCTGGCCGCCCAGCTCTATGGCGAGTTCAAGAACTTCTTCCCCGACAACGCGGTCGAGTATTTCGTCAGCTATTACGACTACTACCAGCCGGAAGCCTACGTCCCGCGCACCGACACCTATATCGAGAAGGATTCCTCGATCAACGAACAGATCGACCGCATGCGTCACTCGGCGACGCGCGCGCTGCTCGAGCGCGACGACGTCATCATCGTCGCTTCCGTGTCCTGCATCTACGGTATCGGCTCGGTCGAGACCTACACCGCGATGACCTTCGCCTTGAAGAAGGGCGAGCGCATCGATCAGCGGCAGCTCATCGCCGACCTCGTTGCTCTCCAGTACAAGCGCACCCAGGCCGACTTCACCCGCGGCACCTTCCGCGTCCGCGGCGACGTCATCGACATCTTCCCGGCGCACTATGAGGACCGCGCCTGGCGGGTGAACCTGTTCGGCGACACCATCGAAACCATCGAGGAGTTCGATCCGCTCACCGGCCACAAGCAGGACGAGCTCGAATTCATCAAGATGTACGCCAACTCGCACTATGTGACGCCGCGCCCGACGCTGGTGCAGGCGATCAAGTCGATCAAATCGGAGTTGAAGCAGCGCCTCGACCAGCTCAACGACCAGGGCCGCCTCTTGGAGGCACAGCGACTCGAGCAGCGCACCACCTTCGATCTCGAGATGATGGAGGCGACCGGAAGCTGCGCCGGCATCGAGAACTATTCGCGCTATCTCACCGGGCGCCGCCCCGGCGAACCGCCGCCGACGCTGTTCGAATATGTACCGGACAACGCGCTGATCTTCGCCGACGAGAGCCACGTCACCGTGCCGCAGATCGGCGCCATGTTCCGCGGCGACTTCCGCCGCAAGGCGACGCTCGCCGAATACGGCTTCCGCCTGCCCTCCTGCATGGACAACCGGCCGCTCCGCTTCGAGGAGTGGGACATGATGCGGCCGCAGACGGTTGCGGTGTCGGCGACGCCGAGCGGCTGGGAGCTGAACGAAAGCGGCGGCGTGTTCGTCGAGCAGGTGATCCGTCCGACCGGCCTCATCGATCCTCCCGTGGACATCCGCCCTGCCCGCACCCAAGTCGACGATCTCGTCGGCGAGGTGCGCGCCACCGCGGCGGCCGGCTATCGCTCGCTGATCACGGTGCTCACCAAGCGCATGGCGGAGGACCTCACCGAATATCTGCACGAGCAGGGCATCCGCGTCCGCTACATGCACTCGGATATCGACACCATCGAGCGCATCGAGATCATCCGCGACCTCAGGCTCGGCGCATTCGACGCGCTGGTCGGCATCAACCTGTTGCGCGAGGGCCTCGACATTCCCGAATGCGCGCTGGTCGCGATCCTCGATGCCGACAAGGAAGGCTTCCTGCGCAGCGAGACCTCGCTGATCCAGACCATCGGCCGTGCCGCGCGCAACGTCGACGGCAAGGTGATCCTCTATGCCGACAGCATGACCGGCTCGATGGAGCGCGCGATGGCCGAGACCACGCGGCGCCGCGAGAAGCAGGTCGAGTACAACGAGGCCAACGGCATCACGCCGGAGAGCGTGAAGAAGTCGATCGGCGACATCCTCAACTCCGTCTACGAGCGCGACCACGTGCTGGTCGAGATCGGCGACGGCGGCATCGCCGACGACGTCATCAGTATCGGGCATAATTTCGAGGCCGTGCTGAGCGATCTCGAAACGCGGATGCGCGAGGCCGCGGCCGATTTGAACTTCGAGGAGGCCGCGCGACTGCGCGACGAGGTCAAGCGGCTGCGCGCCACCGAGATGGCCGTGGTCGACGACCCCACCGCCAAGCAGCGCAACGTGCAGAAGCAGGCCGGCGCCTATGCCGGCACAAGAAAATACGGCGATGCCGCCAACCTGCCGGTCAGCGCATTGAAGAACAAGTCGGCGCAGACCTCGCTCAAGGCGAGCCGCGGCGGCAAGTCCGGCTCACGCATCCACAAGCCCGATCTCGACGAGATGCACGGCCCGGAATCGCTGCCCTTCCGCCCCAGCGGCGCGCTGCCCGCAAAGCCGTTCGGCACCACGAGCCGCATCATCCAGCCGACCGACTCGCGGCAGTCGGGGCCGGAGTTCGGCCCGTCGCCGCGGTCGAGCGGCGGCGCGCCGGGCAAGCGGGGCGGGTGGAAGAAAAGGTAGATCATGACGCGCGCCGAGCTTCTCGCCTTCCTGCGGGTGCATCGGCTCGCGGTGGTCAGCACGGCTCACGACGGCGCGCCCCAGGCGGCGGTCGTCGGGATCGCGGTCAGCGACAATCTCGAGATCTTCTTCGACACGCTGACCACCTCGCGCAAATACCAGAACCTCCGCGCCGATCCGCGCGCGGCATTGGTGATCGGTTGGGACGCCGAACAGACCGCACAGGTCGAGGGCATCGCAGACTTCCCGAGCGGCGCGGAGCTCATCGCCTGCAAGCAGGTGTATTTCGCGGCGTGGCCCGACGGGCCGGAGCGCGAGACATGGCCGAACATCGGCTATGTGCGGATACGGCCGAACTGGGCCCGGTTCAGCGATTTTGGCGCGGTGCCGGCGCGGATCGAGGAAATGACTCTGCCGTAAGCCACGTCGTCTTGAGGCGGTACCTGATCACGTCACATCGAACGCCGCATGGTACTTCACATCCCCCTTCGGCGGATCGCCCTTCAGCACCAGCCGCTGAAAGTACGGGCTGGGCTCGCCGCCATAGGTCAGCGCGGGATCGCTGACAAAGCCGAAGCGGCTGTAATAGGCGGGATCGCCGAGCAGGACGCAGCCGTCAGCATTCATCGCCGCGAGGCGAGCAAGTCCCGCGCGGATCAGCGCGCCGCCGGTGCCCTGCCGTTGCAGGTCGGGTGCGACCGAGACCGGGCCAAGCCCATACCAACGTCCTACTACACCTTCGATCCGGAGCGGCGAGAACGCGACGTGGCCGAAGATGCTGCCGTCGTCGGATACAGCGACCAGAGAAATCGTCAGCGCGTCAGCCTGGCGCAGCGCCTCGACGATGCGGGCTTCGGTGCCGCTGCTGTGCGGCGCTGTTGCGAATGCTGCCGCCGTGATGCGGCTGATCGCGGCGGCGTCTTCGGGGCGTTCGTCCTTGATCTGCATGCTCGCAGATAAGGCCGATCGGGAACGGCGCGCAAGGGAAACGCAAAGCTCGGGCAGATCATGTCGCGAGAATGCGGAGGTATGACTCACCGGCCGAACCACATATTCGGTGTCGTCCCTGCGAAAGCAGCGACCCATAACCACGGACGATCATCGTGAACGACGGTGGAGCGACGAATCCCGTTCACGACATCCGCCGCGGGTTATGGGTCCCGGCCTTCGCCGGGACGACGGCGGAATATGCTCGCCTTGCGTCTAACCCGATCGCTTGTTGCTGGTGTTCTGGGTCAGATTGCCGTGCGCGGCCTGCTCGCGGATGTTGTGCTTCTCGTCGTCGCGATGCCCCTTGGTGGTGTCGATGGGAACGCTGGGGCTGCTGCCGGGGCCCTTGTGGCTCTTGTTGTCGTCGGGAACGGGCTGGATGGTCTTTGTCTTTGGTTTCGTCATCATCGTCTCCGTTACGCATGGAGACAACGCGGCCAGCGCGGGCGGCGTTCCCGGAACGAGACTTCATTCCCGGAGCGTGGCTTCACAACCGACCCTACAGCTTCTCCTGCTGCGCGGGCTGTGACTGCGGCTGCTGCTGGCGCTGCTGTTTGGCGTGATGGCGGCCATAGAGGCAACCGGCGGCGGCGCCGAGCATGCCGTGATGGCCGGCATAATGACCGGCGACGCCGCCGACGATCGCACCCTTGATGCAACCCTTGGCGTCGGCAGGCGACGCCAAGGCAAACCCGCTGACGGCAATGACGGACGCGAGGACAATCGATTTCATGATACGGCTCCAATGCAATGCTGCCGCATCAACGGCGCAGCGGCACGGCCGGTTCCGGGAAGACGAAGCGGTTCACCATCGACCCCGCCGCCGGCAACGCGGCGCCGTCGGATTAGCTGTTGTCGAACGCACCGCGACAGCGAGCCGGCGCGATTTCACCGGCCGGCCCCGGAGGAGCTCAAGGCCTCGTGTCCGGTGTCGACGCCGGCTCACCGTCGCGCGGTGCGCGCTCGCATGATTTATTTGGAGACAACCAGGGCGGCGACGGCAAGCGGCATGGTGTTTCTCATACGGAACTCCTGATCGCGGATGCGTCGCCCACGCCGAACCAACCGGGGGCGCGGGCGGAGGTTTCATTAACTCGCGGACAGCTACTCGCCGCATGCTCCGCGTCTGCGAGACGCGGCCGGTTTGGCCGATCAGTTCAGTTTCTTGCCGCCGTCGGTCACGCCGTCGAGGAACACGCCGGTCTCGCGGTTGAGAAACTCGACATCCGCCGGGAAGAAACCGCCGGCCGAGGCGTGGCCGGTCACGGTGCCCGGGCTGATCGTCTTGATCGTCACGCCGGGAATGTCCTTTGCCATCTGGTTCGGCTCGAATTCGGGATTGAGCAGGTCCTTGGTGCCGGTGAGGATCAGCGTCTTCGCCTTGATCGAAGCCAGCGCCTTCGCCGTGTCGCCGCCGAACCCGGCCGTGGTGCCGACATCGTGCCGGTCATAGGCCCAGCTCTGGTAGATCCAGTCGTTGGCGTCGAACAGCTTCCATAGCGCGGTCTCCTGCTCGGCCATCCAGGGCAGCACGTCGGGGCCGGACTTGAACTGCGCCGCATACATATCGGGCGTGCGCGCCGCGAGCAGCGCGACGATATCGCGGAACAGCTTGAGGCCCTTCTCCGGCGGCGCCTCGTAATTGCCTTCCTTCCACGCCGGATCGTTCATGATCGCCTTGCGCGAGGCCTCCATCACCGCGACCGACCAGGCCGGCGTCTTCGCAAGCGGCACCATCGCAACCAGCGCGTCCATGAAGTCCGGATGGCTGACGCCCCATTGCAGCGCCTGCATGCCGCCCATCGAGGGGCCGACCACGGCGACGACATGGTCGATGCCGAGCTTCTCCTTCATCAGCCGATACTGCGATTCCACCATGTCGCGGATCGCGAATTTCGGAAACTGCATCCGCGGCTGCGCCTTCGAATTGCTCGGCGACGTGGTCAGCCCGTTGCCGATCGCGTCGGTGCAGACGATGAAATACTTGTCGGGGTCGAGCGCCTTGCCGGGGCCGATCATGAAATCGAGCCGGTGATGATTGCCCGAGATCGCGGTCACCATCAGGATGGCGTTCGACTTCTTCGCGTTCAGCGTGCCGTGGGTGACGTAGGAGATCGAGAAATCCTTGATCGCCTCGCCGCTCTCGAGCTTCAGGTCGCCTTCGTTGTAGAGCTGGTGGGCAGGCTGCTGCGGCGTGTGTGCGAAGGCGGGCGGGATCGCCGGGCATGCCAGCAGCGACAGGATCGCGGCGAAGTGGGTGATGCGCTTCATTGGTCTCTCCCCATCGAGGCGGCTCTGTTCGGCCGCCTTCCGCCGCGAAGCATACGGGCCGGCGGCGCCGCGGCAAGGCCGCGGGCGCGAAGATTTAAGCGGCGCAGGCGCGGAATAAACCGCCGCCTGCACCGCGACAGCCGCCCGTCGTCGCATTGAGCGAACCGGCGCGCCGCATGCATTTTGCGCCACAATGCACGCGCTGGTTGCCGAACCTAATCGCGTCTCGCGCGTCAAACATATGTTGTTTGATTGTGGAATGCTCCGGTTCACAATGCCGGGCCAGAGCGAGTCGGACCGGCGGAGTCGATCATGGGCGAGGATTTGAACCGGCAGCGCGTCTTGAACTTCCTCGACGTTTATTATGCCGGCGGCATCGAGGGCGCGCTCGATCGCTGCAGCGACGACGTCGCGTTTCTCGCCAACGCCCCGATCGACATTCTTCCGCATATGGGCCAGCACCGCGGCAAGGCCGCGCTGCGCCAGATGTGGACCACGATCCACGAGCGCTATTCGGACATGCGCTATGAGGCGCCGATCGTGGTGACCCAGGGCGACAGGGTCGCCGCGCAGCTGCGCGTGTTCTTCCGCAAGCGCAACAACGCCCGCGTGGTGCAGTTCGATGTGGCGGTGTTCTACACGCTGCGCGACGGCAAGATCACCGAGATCCGCGAGATCATCGACACCTTCGACCTCGTCCAGCAGGTGCTGGAGCGCGACGTCGCGGCGGCGCTGACCGGGCACGACGACATCGTGCAGGCAAATTCGCAACGCCGGCGTTGAACCTCGACAGCCCGGCGCTGACTTATTACCGGGCTTGTTGCGGTCGGGGCTGAAATCACCATGAAAATCGCATTGCTCGCTGTGCTTGGCCTGGCGCTGGGCGCCCTTGGCGGCGCCGCCTTCGGCATCGGAGCCGGCCTTAGCTGGATCGGATTGGCCAGAACCTCGGGTATCGACAGCGGAACGCTGGTGTTTTTCACCTTCATGCCGCTCGGCGCCGCGATCGGCGGCATCGGCGGCGCACTGCTGTTCGCGGTGGTGGCGATCCGCGACGCCGAAATCGTGATCGAGCGGCAACCGGTGCGGCAGCGCGACCGCTGAATTGCGGCGACCGGAGCCTTTTCGCGCGAAGCCTGCTCCCCACGTGATGCGGGGTGGATGCCGGTTCGCGACAAAAAAGCGCGTCAGAACCAGAATCCAGAGGTCGGCGGTCACGTTCCGGTAAAATTCCGCGCAATTGTGCATTGCAAAAAAGTCATTTGCGTTTTTGCCGTTCGGCAATATTTCAGGCCGCAATAGCGATGTGCAGCAACCTGGCAAGGCGTCGGCGCTGACCCCCTGCCATCCGTTTGCGTTTGAAAATCCAGTTTCAGGACAAGGCCAAAATGACAGAGCATAGTCTCTGGCGTTTTTCGCGCGCATTGCATCGCGCGATCAACGAACGCCAGCTTGCAGATATCGAGCCGCTGCTCGACGACGAGGTCGAATGGTCCATCTATGGGCCGATCGACCTGTTTTCCTTTTTCGGCGCGCGCCGCGGCAAGGCCGCGGTGCTCGAGGTGATCCGGCAGATCGGCGAGAACCTCAGGGTTCACCGCTTCGACCGGGAACAGATCATGCTCGGCGTGGATTCCGCAGCCTCGATGCTGCGCTATTCGCTGACGGCACTCGACTCCAACAAGCCGATCTCGCTCCGGATCGCGCATTTCGCGCAGTTCAGGGCCGGCAAGCTGACGAGCTTCCGCGTGCTGGTCGACAGTTTCGACCTCGTCGAGCAGACCGTCGGCTACCCGATCCATCTGCCGCGCATCGCGGTCTGACGGCTTTTCACGCCTTCGTCATGTCCGGGGCGCTAAAGCGCGAAGCGCGTCTTCGCGTTCAGGCGCCCCGGCAGCGGCGGCCTGTTTTGCCAGCCCCGAACGGCCGCGCTCGGGACGCGCCGCGCGAACGCGCTGCGCGTTTGTCCCGGACATGACGATCACGCGTTGATCACTTGCTTTCAGAGCGCCGATGCCACAATTTTGCGCCACGGCAATGCATGCTGCGGCTCTGGAATTTGCGGGCTGGGAATGACTTTCACATTACGATTTGGCTGGGCAAGGCTGCAGGTGCTGGCGGCCGGCTTCAGCCTGGCGATGGCGCAGCCGGCCGCCGCGCAAACCCCGCCGTGGCAGATCGCTCCCGCAGCCCAGGATACCGCAGCTGATAACGCCGAGGCTGCGGCCGACGAGGAGCCGCCGGCGGCCAATGCCAATGACGCCGACATCCTGAAGGACATCGACGAGAGCAAGCTCGACTGGAGCCAGCTCGACACCGATTCTACGAGCCTGCCCACGCTGGCGCCGAAGCGTGCGGCCAGGCCCGCCAGCGTCGCCGGCAAGGATCCATCCTGGTCGACCAACTACAACGCCAATGGCTCGTCGGCGGTGTCGGTCAAGCAGTCGATCTCGCCATTCCTCGATACCCGCATCGGCGCCGACATGACGGTCGCGAGGCAAGGCACGATGACGACGTCGGAGCAATTGTCGGAGCGGCTCGCCAATGGCGGCAGCCTGCCGCAGTCCGGCGGCTCGGCCTGGGCCGCGATCTCGACCGGCGGCGTGGCCTCGATCTGGGACAAGACCTCGGTCGAGGCGCGGGTCGATCCCTCCGCCGACCAGAGCAAGGTCGGCACCTCCTTGAGCAAGTCGGTGCCGCTGTCGGAGCAATATTCGCTGACGCTGCAGAACGGCTACAACCTCATCCAGCAGGGCGTGGTCCCGGTGCCCGGCATCATCAACCACTCCTCGCGCAGCTACGACACCGATCAGTCGGCGAGCCTGTCGGTTAACGACACCGGCACCAGCATCACGGCAGGCCAGACGCTGTCGACCTCCGACGACAGATGGCTGCGCCGGATCGGTGCCGAGCAGAAGCTGTTCGACGGCGTTACCGTCTCCGGCTCGGTCGGCGAGACCTCCCAGGGCACCACCAGCAAGAGCATCAGCGCCGGCTACAAGCGCTCATGGTGAACGGTCTGTTAGCTCTATCGCGCTAAATGATCAGGCATTGCCGCAACTTGGCCCAGATGCGGTCAAATTCGGCGGCACTGATAGGTCCGTAACTTCATCAATTCGTCGTGCGGGGGACAAGCCGCGCTTCGCCATTGCGAACAAGGGGAAAGCCGATGAACGCCACCAACCGTACCGAGGAAGCCGAAGTCGAAACGACGTCCGAGGTCGACACCAACCTCGCCGCCGTCTCGGAAGTCGAAGCCGGCATCCGCGACTTCGTGCGCAACGATATCGCCTATCTGCGCCGGCCGGTGGCGAGCCCGGAGACCGCGCCGACCGACTCCAACACCGATGCCACCGTCAGCAACGTCAACTCGCTGATCCAGCGCGTCGCCGGCACCTCGCTCGCCGAGATCGAGAAGCTGATCGGCGAGCTCGAGAGCCTGCGTGACCTGCTGCATGCCGAGGGCCAGCGCGTCCAGCGCGAGATCTCCGGCTATGCCCAGCTCAGCCAGGCCGCGATGAAGTCGACGCGCATGATCGCCGACAACGTCTCGCAGTGGAAGCGCGCCGCCGACGGCCTGCGCAACAGCTGATACTTCAGTTTTCCAAACTGATCGCCGCCGCCTCCTGAACAGGGGGCGGCGGCTTCGCTTTGCGGCCTGATTCAGCGCGGAACGATTCGTTATTCAGCGCGGTGTAAACTCCGCGACGTCAATTTTTTGCAGAAGCCGATTTGAACTGGGGATGTCGAGCCCGCGTCCAATCCGGAATTCGCGTCCGGACCGCGCCTAGTGTGCTGAATGCGAAGTTTGTGCGATTTCGCGGCAGCCACTTTCACGAACTTCGCATTCATAAAGCACACTAGAATCAAAGGTTTGCTAGTGTCCTTATCGAATCCGAAGTTCGCTCCGAAGGTGCGGCAAATGATGCGAACTTCGGATTCGGGACACTAGCCGGGCATCCATTTGGAGGCGAAGTCATGCAGAGCGTCCGGCCGGATAACGCCGCCGATCCGATTCCGCTGCGCCAGCCGCAGCAGGGCATCGGCACGATCATGATCCGCTTCATCGGCATATTGGCAGCCGCGACGGTCGTGATGGTGCTGATCTGGAATCGTTAGACTGAAGCTTGGAAGAAATGTGACGCAGCCTGCCGACAGATCACATTGAAAAGCGCAAATGCACGCCACCTGCGCTCCCTCGAGCGCCGGGAGTTACAGACGGTCAATCAGCGGTCGATGCTCGCGGTGGTCTCGAAGGAATAATTGCCGTCGGCAAAGCCCTTCACGACCATTCCGGTGGCCAGCATCACCACAACCGTTACCGTCGCGAAGATAATGCCGACGAGTTTCAGCGCGCTGCGATCTGCCATGGTATCCCCAGTCATTCTTGCCAGATGTCCGTGCCCTCAAACCATAAGGCAGGGACAAAGGTTCAGAATGCGTTAGCAAAAACTGAGTTCCACGCAACGCACAACTGCGTCGGCAGCAGAAGTCATTCGCTAACCATGGCGTCCGGGCAACATCAGAGGCGCGCGGGCAACATCAGGAACCGGGATTCCGCCGCGGCACGAAAGCGGTGGCGAGGAACGAGAACACCACTTCGTTGCGCTGATTGACGCCGGTGTTGCGGGCCTGAAGGATGCCCCATTCGGGCCGCTTTTCGGACGTGCGCTTGGTCTCGACCTGGTTGGTGAAGCTGATGGTATCGCCTGCCAGCACCGGGCGGATCCAGCGCAGTTCGCGAAAGCCCGGCGACGGCCCCCAGACCGCGACCTCCTCGCCGCGCGCGGCGGCTTCCGCGGCGAGCCGCTTGCCGTCGGCGACGAGCAGCTTCATGCAGACGCTGGCGACATGCCAGCCCGATGCGGCGAGCCCGCCGAACAGCGAGTTGCGCCCCTCCTCCTCGTCGAGATGGAAGCGCTGCGGATCGAACTGCGCGGCGAACCGCTTGATGTCCTCGGGCGTGAAGGTGAAGGAGCCGAACTCGCGCCGCGCGCCGATCTCGATATCTTCAAAAAAGCGCATGACCCATCCTATGCGCTCGCGCCGTCGCGGCGGCTGACGATGATCGGCGACTCCATCTCGCACAGCATCTCGCCGCGCGCGTTACGGATGGTGCCCTTGAAGGTGACGATGCCGGTCTCGGGCCGGCTCTTCGAGACGCGCGCCTCGACGACGTCGACATCCAGCGTCAAATCGTCGCCCGGACGCAGCGGCGCCACCCAGCGCATCTCGTTGACCCCGGGCGAGCCGAGCGAGGCGGTGCGGCCGATGAAGCCGTCGAACAGCATCCGCATCATCAGCGAGCCGAGATGCCAGCCCGAGCCCGACAGGCCGCGGAGCATCGATTTCTTCGCCGCCTCCTCGTCGAGATGCATCGGCTGCGGGTCGAATTCGGCGGCAAAGGCGAGGATCTCCTCGCGTGAAACATGGCGCGGGCCGAACGTGCCGAAGCGGCCGGGCTTGAAGTCTTCGAAGGTCAGCGTGGTCATTGGGTGAGGATATGCCGGAGGGAAGCCCGATTGTGGCCGTTATTTGCGGCAATCACAACCGGCCCACTCGCATAGCTCGCCCCTGGACTGCCGGCGCCCGGTCCGGGGCTCGCGCAGGCGAGATGGTTTGGGGTTCTGCGTTATCGATCCCTCTGGTCGCGGAGGCGCTTTGGCGCCGCCCGAACCATTGGCCCGGCAAAAGGCCTCGTCCTGACGGACGCCTGCGGCGCAGGGTTCCGGGATGAAGTGATCACGCCGGCGGTCACGCAGTAGGATGAACGAGACGCGAATCATATTTCGGCTGGCCGGGAGAACCATGATGTTCGATTTCCAGGATCTGTTTCAGTGGGACCGCTTCATCACGCCCACGATCATCAAGACGTTCTACTGGCTGGTGATCGCGGTCATCGTGCTGTTCGGGATCTCCGGCATCCTGTGGAGCCTCACGGCGATGGCGATCAGCCCGTTCGTCGGATTCATCCAGCTGCTCGCGTCGATCGCCAGCGTCTTCGTCGGCATCGTGTTCTCGCGCATCGCCGCCGAGTTCATCCTGATCGTATTCCGGATCAACGAGCATCTCGGCGCAATCCGCGATCGGGACGGAGCAATGCACTGAGGCGAACGACACCCGGCCGAACGCGGCCCGCCGCCCATGCCGTGGTTAATCCGAAGTAGCACCCGCGCGCAAATGCCCGCGAAATTCCGACCGGGATCTTAAATCCGCTCGCGTACAGCCTTCCGCATTGCCAAGACCAGCGCGGGGGCGTCGTGAATTCGAGGAATGGCTTTGTTGCCGTGAGGCCGGGTGCCGAGCCGGGCTTTACGACCGAGGATATTTTATGGGCTGTCGGCATCTGGTCGGTGATCCTGACCCTGGCGCCGGTGATCGTGTTTTATTTGCTGATGGTGGCGTGAGGGCATCCCCTCCGTCATTCCGGAGCGATGCGTGAGCATCGAATCCGGAATCTCGAGATTCCGGGCTCATGCTTCGCATGCCCCGGAATGACTCCAATATTCTCGACGACAAAAAACGCGCGGGAGCCGCGCGTTCTTTCCATTTCAAACCAAAACGGCGTTGTTACGCCGCCTGCTTGTGCATCGTACCGGACGCCGACGCCGTGCCGCGGATCGCCTTGATCGAGCGTTCGATCGCGGCCCACAGCCGATTGATCTCGGCGGCGGCGCGGCCTTCCGCATAATATTCGCGGGCGCCTTCGCCCTGGCCGAGCGCCATCAGAAGATCGGCGCGGTTGGTGATCTGGCCGCTCCACACCGGTGCGCGGAATTTCGCCAGCGCCTCACGCGCGATCGCGACGATGCGGCTTTCGGCGCCGTCACGCTGCGCGGGCGCGCCGTTGATCACGACGGCATAGGGCTTGCGCATCGAGCGGCAGGTCTGGATGGTTTCCTGCACGGCGTTGACGTCGAACACGCCGGGCCGCGCCGGAATGATCACCATCGTGGCGTTCTTGATGGAGTCGTCGACCACGGCCGAGAGGTTCGGCGGCGTGTCGATGAACACCCACTCGATGCCGTCACGCTTGGCCTGGGCAATGATCCCGCTGACCGAGTTCACTGCCGTCTTGATCGCCGGCTCGTTGGTGCCGCGCAGCTTGTGCCAGAGAGTCAGCGAGCCCTGCGGATCGGCATCGATCAGCAGACAGGGCTTCGTTGCCTTGTGCACTTGCGCGGCGAGGTGAGCAGCCAGGGTACTTTTTCCCGAGCCCCCCTTACGCGAAGCGAAAACAATCACGTTCATACGTTGGCCTCCAGATTGACCCCAGGAGGCGAAAATGAATCAGCACGCTGATTCGCGAAAGAAAAAATTTCTTGCAATCCGCAAAGTGGCCAAGATTACCGGTGCGTTTTGCTTTTTGAGTCACACCGAACTTATGACGCAACCGCAAATGGAAGCCCTAAGCGTTTGATATGACTCGGTGCCTAGCGTTTTCCGGCAGCTTTCGCGCGCTCGCGCTCGATCCACTTGCGCTCGATCCAGCCGAGCAATTGCGCGGTCGGTTTCTGCAGGAACGGAACGTCCTGCGCGAACAAAAGGAGTCCGAGCGGCAGCATCCAGAGTCCGAGCACCGGCAGGAAGCTGAAGATGCCGCCGATGATCAGGAGGATCGCGAGCGGAATCCGCACATAGCGCGACGACGGCTTGCGCAGCCACGCGACGAAGCGCGCCGGCTTTTCCGGCAGCTTGGCTTCGAACCAGGCGAAGTGCCGATCGATCTCTTGTTTGTAGTATTCGCTCACGCGTCCCGCTCCATCCGTTCCACAAGCGGAACAGATTTGGCTGACAATACAAGCCCCAGAGATGATGCTGCGTGACAGCGTCACAAGGCGTCAGTCTGTCGCGCATCGCAACCTTGAAATCGCATGGAGGCGATCCACCGCGCGATGAGATTGCGTTGACCGCGATGGCGCTGCGCTCCCTCTCCCCGTTCTTACGGGGAGAGGGTTGGGGTGAGGGGCTGTCTCCGCGTGGATGGCGATAGTTGCGCTTGTGGAGACTCCCCCTCACCCGGAACGCATCTGACGATGCGTTCCGACCTCTCCCCGCACGCGGGGCGAGGTGAAGCGCACAGCGGTCCGCTCGACGAGAATGCGCCAAGTTAGCCGCGTGCGCGCGATGGGAATCATTTAGTGGATGGACTTCTTCGCCCTGTGCGATTTGGCGGCCTTGTGCTTGGCAGGACGCCGTTCCACGCGCTCGCTCGCTTCACGCGGCTCGGGACCACCGCGGAAGAACACCCGGCAGGCCGGCGAGAGCTGCGCCTTGTTCCTGATCATGCAGGCCGTGATGCGATCGACGTCGGGAATCTCGGGGCCGCAAAGCCTGAACGCATCCGGCGTACAGGCCTGCTGCTGGTCTTGCGTATAGGCCTCACTTCGGCCCGGCAGCAGCAGCGCCGCAAGAGCGATGCTTGATATCAACGCAAACGAAAAACTCCTTGAACAGGCGATCCCCATGCATCCCCCCAAAGGTGTCACTAGGCGTCGTTAAGGCGTCGTGTCAGCCAGTTTGGGTGACGGGACAGAGAAGTGCAAGCGGACGCGATGACACGCCGGGCGATAAGGGCGAGCGACCTTGCGATGGCCGGATTTTGCGATGTCGCGCTGACTGATCTTGCGGATGGTACAGTTGGGTGGGCTCGAACCACCGACCTCCTGTTCCACAGACAGGCGCTCTAACCAACTGAGCTACAACTGCATCCCGCGGCCCGCTCAAGCGGGGCGGCGATTTCGGGCGGAAACTAGGTGCAACGCCGCGCTTTGGCAAGGCCGTAACGCGCCGATTTCCGCTGTTATGTCGGGCCGCTTGACGGGCTCCTGCCCAGCAAAAAGGCCCGGACCGCTTCGGCCCGGGCCTTTCGCTGGTCTCCCAAACGGCAGCGATCAGGCGGCCGGCTTGTAGAACTTCGAGGCGCTGGCCTTGATCGGCTCGGCGGTCTCGCTGGCGACCTTCTGGCCGAGCTCGGCCAGTTCCTTGGCCTGCGCGGTATAGGTCTCGAACTGCTTGCGGGCGTGCGACGTCCACAGCTCGACCGCTTCGGTCGGCGACTTCACGCTGAACAGCTCCTGGGCGAAGTCGAGCGAGGAGGTGGTGTTGGCCTTGAAGAACTCGATCAGCTTGGCCGAATACTCGCTGGCGCCCTTGCTCACCGAGGTGAACACGGCCTCGACCGTCGAGTTGTGGGTCTCGGCGGCGTCCTTGAACTTGGCGTAGCTGTCGCGGGCCTGCAGAACGCCCTTCTCGGCGAACGCGCGCATCTGCTCGGGAACTTCAAACGGAATGATCGAGGCGGAAAACGGATCGGACGGGTTGGTCATACGTGTAATCCTTCGCAACGGGTGAGTAGATGTGACCATTGCGAACGTCCCGGAGCCCATCAGGCCGGGAGCGCTGAAATGGATCACGCTGCCTTGATTCACGGGAGTGCCCTTCGTCGGGCGCGCCTAATAAACACCCATATCATGTCAATTTTGTGCAACGCAACGTAAGATCGCGTGCGACGCCACATTTTTTATCTGACGGAACAAAAGATTACCGCGGCCGACCGAGGCTGAACGCGCCGGGGTCGGCCGCGGCCAATGCGCTTCGTCAGTTCTTCGGCTTGACCGCGTCCATCGCGGCCCGGCTGACGGCCTGGCCCATCTCGCTGGCCTGCTCGGCGAGCGAGCGCATCTGGCCCTGCACATATTCGCTGTGCAGCCGCATGACGTCGCTGAGGTCCTTGGCCTTGAGCAGCGCCTCGGCGTAGTCCAGCGACGACTGCACGTTCTTTTCGGCATAGGACAGCGCCTTGGCCGAAAGATCCTTGGCGCCGGCGCGCACCGTGGCGTTGCGCTCCTCGATCTTGCCGGCGGTGTCCTTGGCGTTGGTCACGAATTGCTCGAACGCCTTGCGCGCCTGCTCAAAACTCGCCTCCGCCATCGACCGCATATCCTTGGGAATCTCGAACTTGGGGATCTCGAAATGGTCACGCCCGTTGTCGCTCATGGTCGCTCTCCCTCGCTTGCTGATCGGCCCGCCGCTTGGCCCTGCGGGCCCAGGGCAAGATAGACGGCAGAATATATATCGTGGCACTGCAATCGCAGGTGTGACGCGGCGCCGCCTGGTTCCGCATCGCGCGGCTCGCAGCAACCTCTCTTTGCCCGACAACGCCAAACGGCTGTGGATCGTTCAGCCGAGTTAACGTTATCCCGGCTTTGGCGGGGGCAGTTTCGCTGCGGACATGGACCTGCCGCCCCCCAGTTGCGATACTAACCTTCTGTTAAGGCTGTCGTCCTGCGGCTGCCGGGCCTTCGGCTGAGCTTAAGGAAGAAAGCCAAACCCATGCGGTCAAATCTTGCGTGATGAGTGACGCGGAATTCCAGATCCAGGCGCTCGGCGATGTCAGGCTGGCGGATCATGCGACGGGCGCCCTGCCGGCATGGCTGTGGGCGGCCGACGGCGCGCGGATTCTCTGGGCCAATCCGGTCGGCGCGCAGGTATTCGGTGCCGCCAACGGCGCCGAGCTGGCGAAGCGCGGCTTCGGCCCGGCCGATCCGCACCGCCGCCAGGTCGCGCGGCTCGGCCACAGCCTGAACGCCAATGGCGCGGTCCGCCTGGAGCGGCTGCGCGGCTTCGGCGCTGCGCCCGGCATGCTCGCGACCTGCGGCTGCGCCCGGATCGACCTGCCGGACGGCAGCCACGGCATCCTGATGACGGCGCTCAACGCGACCGGCCGCGGCATGCCGCTCGCGGAACGCCTGCAGCGGCTGCTGCAGGGCTTGCCGCGTCCGGCCGCCGCCTTCACCAGCAACGGATTGCTGGTCGCAACCAATGAGGCGGCGCGTACGCTGCCCGGCCTGCACGACCTCACCGAAGCCGGTCTCGATGCCGCGCGCGGTGAGGCGCTGGCGCAGGGCCGCGCGGCGGCGAGCGTTGCGATCGGCCGCGTCGTGCTGCAGCGGATCGGGCACGGCGCCGATCGCGCGCTGGTCGCGTTGATCAAGCCGGCGGCGCATCTCGCCGCAAGGCCGGCGCCGATCGTGCCTGCGCCGGTTGAGCCGGAGACGCCGGCGCGCGAAGCACCGGCTCCCGCAGCGCCAGCGCAGCAAGAGGCCATGGCCGTAGAGCCGCCGCCAGCACCTGCAGTTATCGAACAAGCCGTTGCGCATGACGAAGCGCCCGCGACGGCCAGCGCAGCACCGATCGCCTTGTTCGACGCGCTGGATCCGCAGTTGGAAGAGCGCGTCACGATCGAGCCGATCGTCAGCGCGGCTAAATCCGAACCTGAGAATGCTGCTCCATCTGCCGCGGCAGCAGAGGCGGCGCACGTAGAGACCGCAGCTCTCGACACCACGCAAGACGAAACAGCTGCCGCCGAGGAACCTCTGTCGGAAGCACTGATCGAAGTGCCGGACGGCGCGCAGATCGAAGAGCCTACGCCTCTTGCCCCGCCACTTGCGTCGGCAGAACTCACGCATTCAGAGCCGACGCCCGTCGAGACTGCACCTCTCGACACCACGCCCGACGAAAGCCCCGCCGTCGAGGAGCCGCTGTCGGAAGCGCTGATCGAAGCACCCGCTGAAGCGCCGGTCGAACAGCCTGCGCCTGATCTCGCAGAGACGGCACGCACGCACGCGCCGGAAATATCGGCGCCCCCGGCCGATCCCGCCCCCTCGCCTTATGCGATCGCGGATGCGCCCGCGCCGCCGCCTGCCGCCGAGCCGGAGCCCGCGACATTGGCGCCGGTGCCACCACCATCATGGCTCGACGAGCCGTTGCCGGTGCGGCGCCATCCGCTGCGCTTCATGTGGCAGATGGACCATGAGGCCCGCTTCTCGCTTGGCTCCGATGAATTCACCCGCCTGATCGGCCTGCACACCGCGGCGGGCTTCGGCCGGCTGTGGAGCGACATCGCCGAGAGTTTTGGCCTCGATCCCGAAGGCCGCGTCATGCAGGCGTTCGCCAGCCATGACACCTGGAGCGGCATCACGCTGCACTGGCCGGTCGACGGCGGCGGCCGGCTGCCGGTCGAACTGTCCGGCCTGCCGGTGTTCGATCGTGCCAGGAATTTCGCCGGCTATCGCGGCTTTGGTGTGTGTCGCGACCTCGACGGGCTTGCGCGACTCGCCGCATTGCGCCGCTATGAGTTCTTCAGCGGCACGGTCGCGCCGCAATCGCTGTCGGCCGATGTCGCACCGGCGCCGCGCACCGTTGCGCCGCCTGGGCCCGCCGCGCCACAGGACAATCCTCCGCCGCACGCGGAGCCGCCGCCCGACACGACCGCAGCAGCACCACCCGAGGAATTGACCGAGCCGACAGCCGCAGAGACTTCACACCGAGCCGATCCGGATCACGCCGTGGAAACGCACGAGGAAACGCACGAAGTGCGTCACGACCCGCCACCGAATGTGGTGCCGTTCCGTCCCGCCGGCGACACCCGGCCGCCGTCGCTGACGCCGGTCGAGAACAACGCCTTCAACGAGCTCGCCCGTCAATTGTCGGCGCGGCTCGAGAACGAGGCCGGCCTCGCCGCGACGACGGACGACAGCGTGCCGGCCGAGCCGGTCGCCGAAGCGCCGCCCGCAAGCGAACCGCCGCAGCAAGCAGAGGCGCCAGCGCAAGAGGCGATCGCGCGGCTGGAGACACCGGCGGAAACACCAAAGGCCAGCTGGCTGGCTGCGGCGGAGCCGGCGCCGCGCGCCGACTCCCGGCGCGACCGCGCGCTGCTCGATCTGTTGCCGGTCGGCATCCTGATCTACCGGCTCGACCGCCTGCTCTATGCCAACCGCGCCTTCCTCTCGCGCATGGGCCATGACAGCCTGCACGCGCTGGAAGCCGCCGGCGGTCTCGACGCGCTCTATGTCGAGCCCGGCGTCTCGCAGGCGAGCAGCACGTCGGGCACCGGCACGCCGGTGACGATCTCCGCGAACCAGAGCACCGAGCACGGCGCGCAGTCGGTGTCCGCCGAGGCGCGGCTGCACACCATCACCTGGGACGACGATTCCGCGCTGGCGCTGATCTTCTCGCGCACGCTGGACGAGGATGCCTCGATCGCCGCCGCGCTATCCGAGCCGGAGCCTGCGGCGGCCGCCGAGCCGCTGCTTGCGCCGGCTGAGCCGCAAGCCGGCCAGGCCGACGCCGAAGAGCTCGGCGCGATCCTCGACACCGCGGCCGAAGGCATCATCATGTTCGATGCCGACGGCAACATCCATTCCTGCAACCGCAGCGCCGAGGCGCTGTTCGGCTATGACGGCGACGAGTTCGTCACCCGCAAGCTCGCCGATCTGTTCGCGCCGGAAAGCCAGCACGGCATCTTCGACTATCTTGCCAGCCTGAAATCGGCCGGCGTCGCCAGCCTGCTCGACCATGGCCGCGAGACGCTCGGCCGCGTCCGCCAGGGCGGCATCATCCCGCTGTCGGTGACGATGGGCCGCACCCGCGCCGATGGACCGAACTTCTTCGCGGTGTTCCGTGATCTGTCGCAAACGAAGAAGAGCGAGGGCGAATTGCGCGAGGCGCGGCGGCTCGCCGAACGCGCCGCCAACGCCAAGTCCGACATGCTGGCGCGGATCAGCCACGAGCTGCGCACGCCGCTCAACGCCATCATCGGATTTGCCGAGGTGATGATCGGCGAGCGCTTCGGCGCGCTCGGCAACGAGCGCTATGTCGAATACATGAAGGACATCCGCGCCTCCGGCGAGCGGGTGATCGCGATCGTCAACGATCTGCTCGACCTGTCGCGGATCGAGACCGGCAAGCTCGACCTCGCCTTCGCCAGCCAGAACCTCAACGAGATGGTGGAGAGCTGCGTCGCTGTGATGCAGCCGCAGGCCAACCGCGAGCGCATCATCATCCGCACCTCGCTCGCCCACACGCTGCCGCCTGTGGTCGCTGACGCCCGCGCGTTGCGCCAGATCACGCTGAACCTGATCGGCAATTCGATCCATCTCGCCAATGCCGGCGGCCAGGTGATCGTCTCGACCGCGCTGTCGGATTTCGGCGAGGTGATGCTGCGCGTGCGCGACACCGGGCAGAGTCTCAACGACAACGAGGTCGCCGCCGCGCTGGAGCCGTTCCGCGCCCCGACGCCATCAGATCAGGCCGGCTCCGGCGGCGTCAGCCTGTCGCTGACCAAGGCGCTGGTCGAAGCCAATCGCGCCAAATTCCAGATCCGGACCGGCGGCCGCACCGGCACGCTGATCGAGGTGACCTTCGCCCACGCCACAGCAAGGGCGTGAGCAGCGATCCGCCCTTCCCGCTCTTGCCGGCCGATTCCAGGACACTGCGAACATCTGTCGCGTCGGATCCGCGCGGCGCGGCATAGATCTTGCTGCGATTTGGCTTGTTTGAAATCATTGCCGTGCGGCCCCGCCCGTTTTCCGGGCATTCGGATTTCACCGATGCGCTGTCTTGTCGTCGCCGATCTGCATTACTCGTTGCCGCAGTTCGATTGGCTGCTGGCGGCGGCACCGCAATTCGATCTCGTGATCTTCGCAGGCGATGCGCTCAACCTCGGCTCGGCGGTCGATTTCCGCGCCCAGATCGTCGTCGTCACGAAATACCTGTCGCGGCTCGCCGATCTCACGCGGGTGATCTTCTGCTCGGGCAATCACGACCTCGACGAGCGCAACCCGGAGGGCGAGAAGATCGCGCGCTGGGTCGCGGGCATCAGGGAGTTCGGCGTCGCCTGCGACGGCGACAATCTGGCCATCGGCGACACGCTGTTCACGGTGTGCCCGTGGTGGGACGGCCCGCTGGTCAAGGCGCGGATCGACGATCAGCTTCGCGCGGCGGCCGCGATGCCGCACCGCCGCTGGGTCTGGGTCCATCACGCCCCGCCGGCGGATTCGCCGACCAGCTGGGGCGGCAAGCGCTTTTTCGGCGACGCCGAGCTGCTCGGCTGGATCGAGCGCCACCATCCGGCGCTGGTGATCTCGGGCCATGTGCATCAGTCGCCGTTCATCCAGATGGGCTCGTGGTTCGACCGGATCGGAGCGAGCTGGGTGTTCAACACCGGCCTGCAGCCCGGCCGGCCTCCGGTCTACATCGTGCTCGATCTCGCGCAGGACAAGGCGTTCTGGCTCGCCGCCGGCGATGCGCAGATGATCGATCTCAAGGCGCCGCTGTCGCGGCCGGCGGCTCCCGTGCGCGAGGCGCCGGACTGGCTCATATCCTTGGATCGGATTGCCGATCCGAGCCTGGCGCGACCTGCATCGGCGGCAGGTTGATCATGCTCTGCAACACCTCGCCGACCATCGCCAGATGGGTGCCGTGATCGGCATATTGGTGCATCAGGTCGGCAAGATAGGTCGTGGCGACATGAAGCCGTTGCGCCAGGAGCTGCGCGATCAGCAGCGCCACCTCCGGCTGCTCGCGCAGGAACGACGCCGCATCGTCGAACTCGTACAGGACGCAATCAGTGGCCGTGCGCACCTTGGCGCTGTGCGCCCGGTCGAGCAACACACTCATCTCGCCGAACACCGCGCCGGGCTCGTCGATGACGGCGACCAGGCTGTCGCCCTTGACGACTTCCACCTTGCCCTCGAGCAGCACGAACAGATGACCGGTCTTGCCTCCCTCCTCGATGAAATCCGTGCCCGCCGGCAGGCTGCGCCTGCGACCGCCGGTGCAGTGATCAAGGATCGCTCGCATGTTTCATCTCCGTCTCCGGTCAGACTAGGCAGAGATGCTGTCGCGTCAAACGGCATTAGCTGGGCGTTCTGCCCAAATTGTCGGCACGCCACCGCGTGACCCGCGGCGCGATCCAGCCCTTTGCGCGCGCCTCAGGCGGGCGCGTTATGCTTGACCGCCAGGAAATCGCCGATCGTATCGAGGAACAGTTTTGGCGATTGCAGTTGCGGGACATGCGCACATCCCGGAATGACCCTGAGCCTGACTCTCGGCAGGCCGCCTGCCAATTCGTATGACATCGGCGGCGGCGTCGCCTCGTCATATTCGCCGACCACGACGAGTGTCGGTACCGTCACGCTGCGTAGTTCGGCACGAAGATCGAGGCTCGCCAGCGCGTCACAGGCCGCGCAGAACACGTTGAGATCGGTGCGCAGGAATGCGTCGCGGCGATCCTGCATCAGCGCGGGATGCTGTGCCTGGAAATCCGGTGCAAACAGCCGGCGCATTGCAATGTCGGTGATCGCGGCGAGCCCTTTCTCGCGTGAAACCCTGGCCATGTTGCGAAACGCCTCGCGGCCCGGCTCGGAGAATGCCGCACCGCTGTCGGCGAGGATCAGCCGGCTCGCGATCGCCGGGTGGCGGATCGCCATTTGCAGCGCGACGAACCCGCCATAACCATTGCCGAGCACGATGGCCGGCGTGCCATCAGCCGCGTCATGCACCGCGTCCGCCATCCGGTCGGCAATCGCGGCAAGGCCACCCTCAACCGCGCTCGACCGACCAAATCCCGGCAGTTCCGGCACGATGGTCCGAAACGACCGGGCAAGTTCCGGCACGATCGCATCGAAGCTCGCGCGATCCGACAGCAGCGAGTGAAACAGGACCAGCGGCGGCCCTTCGCCCGACTGGGCTGCGTTGACTGTGCGGTTGGCCAAAAGCCTGTCCATCGTCGCTCTCTTTCAAATCGCGCCCGAAATTCGCGCATTGGGGCTCCAAAGCGCCCCTGCGGACGATTGATAAATCAAATCACGCGGATTTCAAGGATTTCAGCTTGACGTGATATTTCACAAACTGCATTTTACTGGGCAGGGAGGCCCAATAAAAATGATCCTTCTCCGCGAGAATATCTACGAAAACCTGCGATCTGATATTTTATCGTGCCAGCTTGCTCCCGGTGATGAAATACGAGAGCAGGATCTGGCGGAGCGTTACGCGGTCAGCCGCCAGCCGGTCCGGGACGCCCTGCTGCGGCTCGAGCGCGAGCACCTCGTGACGGTGCAGCCCCGCCAGGGTTACCGGGTCAATCCGATCTCGCTGTCCGACGCCCGCGATCTGCTGCGCTTCCGCCTTGCGCTCGAACCGGCCTGCGTCGCCGAAGCAATCGAGAGCGCGCCCGACAGCATCCTGAAATCACTCGATGAATTCCGTCGCTTCTCCGGCAGCCATGAGGACTTCATCACCTACAATCGCGGCTTCCACTCGGCGCTGGCGCACGCATCGGGCAACCGCCGCATGGCGACCACGCTCTGCGACCTGATCGGCCAGGCCGATCGGCTGGTGCGCGTCAGCGTCTCCAATCTGAAGGGCCACGACCCGGCGAAGCTCGTGGCCGAGCATGTCGCATTGATCGACGCCATGCAGCGGCGCGAGGCACGCACCGCGGCCCGCATCATCAAGGCTCACATCGCGGCGACCGAAAAGCGCGTGCTGCCGGCACTCAAGCGCAACGCCGTCATCGTCGAAGAGAGGTCATCATGAACATTCCGTCGAAGCCCGCGACGATCGACGTCGAGATCCACGGCAACTTCATCGACGGACGCGAGGTCGGGGCCGGAGACGGCGAGATGCTCGACGTCCGCAATCCCGCGACCGGCGACGTCATCGCCCGCATTCCGAATTCGACCGCCGCGGATATCGACCGTGCGATGAAGAGCGCTCGCGCTGCATTCGAAGGCAAGGCGTGGGGCGGGATGGACACGAGGGCGCGCGCCCGGCTCGTCAACAGGCTCGCCGACGCGTTCGAGGCCAATCTCGACACGCTGTACCGGCTGGAGACGTTGAACAACGGCCGTCCGGTCAACGAAACCCGCGCGCAGCTTTCGCGCCTGCCGGATTTCTTCCGCTACTTCGCCGGACTGGCGCTGTCGCGCCGCGATTCCGTCATCCCGGTCGAAGGCGCGTATCTGAACTACACCCTGCGCACGCCGATCGGAATCGTCGCCAACTGCACGCCCTTCAATCACCCGCTCATGATCCTGTGCAAGTCGCTTGCCGTCGTGCTGGCGACCGGATGCGTCACCGTGGTCAAGCCATCGGAATACACGCCGCTGACGACACTGAAGCTCGCCCAGATCTTCAGCGAGGCCGGACTGCCTCCCGGCGTCTTCAACATCGTGCTTGGCCTCGGCCAGAGCGCCGGCAAGATGCTCGCTGAGCATGGCGACATCGACAAGCTTGTGCTGACCGGCGGGACCGAAGCCGGCCGCATCGCGGGCAGCGCCGCGGCGAAGGTGTTCGCGCACCAGACCATGGAGCTCGGCGGCAAGACGCCGGTGATGATATTCGACGATTTCGACGTCGACCGCGCCGTCAACTATGCCGCGTTCGGCGCCTTCATCGGCGCCGGCCAAACCTGCGTTTGCGCGTCGCGCCATATCGTGCAGGCCTCGATCTACGACGAGTTCGTCGAAAAGCTGCAGGCCAAGACCCGCACCATCCGCATTGGCGATCCGTTCGATCCGAACACGCAGCTTGGGCCGGTGATCTCGGCACGCCAGCGCGACCGCGTTCTCAGCTATGCGCGCTACGGTCATGAAGACGGCGCGCGGCTGCTCACCGGCGGCGTGGCCGCAAAGGTCGCGGGCCACGACAACGGCTTTTTCGTCGAACCGACCGTGTTCGCCGACGTCAAATCCGACATGCGGATCTTCCAGGAGGAGGTGTTCGGCCCCTTCACCTCGGTGACACCCTTCAAGGACGAGGCCGACGCGCTCCGGCTCGCCAACGATTCGCCCTTTGGCCTCGCCGCCGCCATTCGCACCCGCGACGTCGCGCGCGCGCATCGCGTGGCCGCCGCGGTCAAGGCCGGGATCGTCTGGATCAACGATCACCACCGACTCGATCCGGCCTCGCCCTGGGGCGGCGTTGACGATTCCGGCATCGGCCGGGAATGCGGCACCGAGAGCTTCGACGACCATTTCAACACCAAGAGCGTGATGGTCGCGACCCACGAACAGCCGTTCGATTGGTACCGCGACACGGCCAGCCAGCGCCGGTTGAACTAGCCGCAGTCGAGCAAAGCGGCAAACCGCCCACAGATGGCGGGCCGCATCACCGAGGAAAACAGTCAAGGGGAGAGCGCATATGTCGACATCGGTCAATGCCGGGAGCCGCCTCGATCGGCTACCGATCGGACCATTCCATCGCCGGATCATGATCCTGATCGGGATCGGAATGTTCTTCGACGGTTTCGACATCTATATCGCCGGCACAGTGCTCGGCGTGACGCTGAAAACCGGGTTCTCGACGCTCGCCCAAAACGCCGCGTTCATCTCCGCAACCTTCGTCGGCATGATGCTCGGATCTTTCGGCACCGGCTTCCTCGGCGACCGTTACGGACGGCGTTTCACCTACCAGTTCAATTTGCTGCTGTTCGGCATCGCGTCCCTGGCGGCGGCGCTTGCGCCAAACATGACCTTTCTGATTGCCTGCCGTTTCGTGATGGGCGTCGGTCTCGGCGCCGAAAATGTTGTCGGCTATTCCACCATGACCGAGTTCGTGCCGGCCCGGAGCCGCGGCAAGTGGCTCGGCTTCACCGCCGTCTGCGTCGTGACCGGCCTGCCCATCGCGCTGCTGGTCGCATCGGTCGTCGTCCCGCAATTCGGCTGGCGCGCGATGTTCGTGCTGGGCGGCGTCGGCGCCTTGATCGTCTGGTACCTGCGCAAGTCGCTGCCGGAGTCGCCGCGCTGGCTGGAGGCGGTGGGACGCACCGCCGAGGCCGAGGCGCTGATGCAGGCGATCGAGAAGGAAGCTTCCCAGGGTCAGCCCTTGCCGGCGCCCGCGGCTGCAACGCCGGCACCGGTGTCGCCCGATCTCGCCACGCTGTTCGCTGCGCCGCTGCTGTCCCGCATGATCGTCGGCGCGGTATGCCTGATTACCATCAATACGCTGCTCTACGGTTTCGTGACCTGGCTGCCGGTGTTCTTCATCAAGCAGGGCCTGTCCGTCGCGACCTCGTTCGGCTACTCGCTGCTGATGGCGCTTGGCGCGCCGATCGGCTCGGCGATCGGCGCCCTGACCGCCGACCGCTGGGGCCGCAAGCCCACGATCATCGGCGCATCGCTGATATCGATCATCCTCGGCGTCATCTATCCGATGATCTCGGATCCATTCCTGCTGCCGGCCGTCGGCTTCGCGCTGACCGTGCCGATCTATGTCTTGGTCGCACTGTTGTTCGGCATCTATATTCCCGAACTGTTCCCGACCGAGGTGCGGCTGCGGGCATCCGGCATAGTCAACACACTCGGTCGAGGTGCCACCATCGTGACACCATTCCTGGTCGTGATGCTGTTCGAAGCGCGCGGCGTCGCCGGCGTGATGGCCCTGATGATCGGACTGCTCATCGTGCAGATCATCACCGTATGGGCGCTCGGCATCGAGCCGCGGCACCGCAGCCTCGAGGAGCTCAAGGGCGAGGAATCACCATCCGCAATTCCGCAGGAAGCTTCGTGAGGCGGAGCGACCTCTCTCGCGACAAGCTTTGACGGCGCGGGATACCCGCGCCGTTCGCGTCACTCCCACATCTCCGGCGTGACACGCCCGGCGAAGCCGCAGTCGATGACCCGCTCCTGCGGATTGCGATCGACGATCAGCCGCAGCAGGTCGGGGCGCGAATAATGGCCGCCGATATCGCACAGCGCCTTGGCGGCGAGCACGGCCTCCCGCGAGCCGTCCGCGATCAGGATGGTCTCGCCCTGCGCCGGACCTGCGATGACCTCGCCGCGCGGATCGATGATGACGCTGTCACCGCTGTACTCGATCGTCGAGAGTTCGCGGTAACGTTCCGGCGTGATTTCGCGCGAGCGCATGCCGCCGACCGCGATGACGTAGCAGCCGGCCTGCGAGGCGAACGCGCGCGACAGCAACAACTGCCGCGGCCAGAGCGGCGTCGGCGACGGTGGCGCCACCGCGGGCTCCCGCCCCGGCCACGCCGCGACGTGGATCTGCGTTCCCTGCGCGGCCAGCGCATAGCCGGGCAGCATCGTGTTGTGCTCCCAGCAATTGAGGCCGCTGATCCGGCCATAGGGCCGCTCATGCACGCGCAGGCCCGCCGCGTCGCCATCGGCCCACACCGAGCGCTCGGTGAAGGTGGGCTTCAGCTTGCGATGGCGGCCGAGCAGCCGTCCCTCGCGGCCGATGAACAGCAGCGTGCAGTAGACCGTGCCCTTGGTCACGGCATCACGTTCGGCGACGCCGATCACGACATCCAGTCCCGCGGCCTCGGCGGCGGCGCAGAGCCGATCGGTCGTGGGCGAGGGAATCTCGACCGCGTTGTCGAGATATTCGGCCATCGCGCGAAACGTGTTCGGCCCGGTCGGCGCGTGACAGAAGAAGGGATAGCCGGGCAGCCAGGTCTCGCCGAAGGCGGCGATCGTCGCGCCCATGGTGCCGGCCTCGCCGATCAGGCGGCAGGCCTTCTCCAGCGAGGCGTCGCGATCGAATGGCACCGCGGCGGCCTGGACCGCCGCGAGCCTGAAATGCGTGTCGGATGTCATGGTTGCGCCCGCGTCAGTCGACGCCCTTGCGGGCAGCGTCGAGCGCGCCCGCAAGCAACTCCAGCGCCTTGACGCGCCGCCGTCGCGCCAGACGCGCCTCGCCGACCTTGCGCTCGTGCTCGCCGGCGATGAAGGCCTGGATGTCCGGCAGCGGACGAATGACGCCACGGCTGCCCCACTGGCCGTCGGGGATCTCTGTCGGAAACACCCATACCTGCGGCGCCACATCGTCGAACGAACCGCCGGCGGCGCGCACCACGGCATCGGTCACGTCCTTTACCAAGGCCGCGCGCGAGGTTTCGGTGTACTGCCCCTCGGGGACCGTCGGGACGATGCGAAATCGCGGCGATGGCGATGGCCGGCCCGCCACGTAGACTGCGGCCGGCCGATGCAGGAAGACAACGGTGACGCCTTGCGCAACCTTGTTCGCCGGATCGAACCCCTCGTGACCGATCAGGATATCGCCGAGCTCCTTGATGAGCCGCGCTTCCGCTTCCGGCTTCAGGGCTCCTTCGGGAATTGTCACGTCGATCATCGGCATTGAGGCGACCTCCTGTTGTTGACAGGACGAGGTCTATGCGCGGCGTGCTCCTTGCAGCAGTGGCAGTATCGCCATTCTCAGGGCAAATTCGGACACGGCCTTCTCAGCTAGCGGGGGCCCTGCGCACGAACCGACGCTGGTATTCGCGGGGCGAAAGCCCGGTTTCGCGCTTGAACAGGCGACGGAAGGTCGACAGATCGTTGTAGCCGACGCGCCCGCTGACCGCGTCGAGCTTCAGCCGCGTGGTTTCGATCAGGCGCTTGGCGACATCCACCCGCAGCGCCTGCAGATATTGCAAGGGCGCCTCGCCGACCGCCAGCTTGAAGCGGCGGTTCAACGTCCGCTCGCTGACCGAAAGGTCGCGGGCCAGCCTGGCCAGACTGAAGCCCTGTTGCAGCGACTTCTCCATCATGCTCTGCGCCCGCGCCACCAGCGCGTCGGAGTGCTGCGTGTCGCGCGCGCGGCTGGCATAGGGTGCCTGCGAGACGCGATTGCTGTCGATCAGCATCAGCTTGCCGGTCTCGGCGGCTACGTCGGCACCGGCGAATTTCTCGACCAGCCGAAGCGCGAGATTGAGCGAGGTGGTCACCGCGCCCGAGCAGACAATGCGGTTCTGCTCGGTGAGGATCTCGGCGACGCGCAGATCCACTGCCGGGTAGCGCATCGCGAATGTCCGTCCCTTCGCCCAATGGGTGGTCGCAACCCTGCCGTCGAGCAGGCCGGCCTCGGCGAGGATGAAGCTGCCGGTGCAATAGGACGCGAGCAGGGTACCGCGCTCATGCTGCCGACGCAGCGCCGCGAGTAGCGGCTCGACGGTATCGAGCCGCGCGAAGAAACGCTCGATATCGCCGACGAACGGTCCCGGGATCACCACCGCGTCTGCCGAAGACCGCGCACCGATCGGCCCATCGACGCCGATGACCTGGCCTGACGCCGTGTGGACCGGCCGGCCACTCAAGGACTCGACGCGCCACCGCAGCTGCGACGGCGTGCCGCTGCGACGTCGCGGTCGCCGCGACGTCACCGAATTGGCGGCGGTGAACACGTCGACAATCCCCGCCACGCCCGAAGCGAGGATGCCGTCATAGACCCAGATCCGGATGAGTGGCATGGCCCGTGTCCGATTTTGCACAACATGGCGCAATTCTGCCATTGCATGGACGACCGGACAAGCGGGCGGCGGGCGCCGAATGCGCCGCGCCGTGTGGCTGCCCGACGGGAAACTCAGCAAAAAACTGTCAACCCGGACAAACCATGTCGCGAAAATGCGGGCGTATGACTCACAAGCGGTGCCGCACACTCACCGTCGTCCCGGCGCAGGCCGGGACCCATAACCACCGACGCGAATTGTCATGCGCGATTGCAACGACGAGTCCCGCCTGCAACATCCGCCGCGGCGTATGGGTCCCGGCCTTCGCCGGGACGACAGATGTATATGCGGGCCGTTCGCCGTGCGCCCTATTCACATCGCCCGCGCAAATCTGCGAAAGCCAGGCGCGCCGGTCATCGCTTCGAAGGCGGCGTCGCGCTTCTCTTCGGCGAAGGTGAAGCCGGCCTTGGCATAGCAGCGTTCGGCGGCGTCGTTGCCGATCAGGAACGAGATCGATGCCTGCGTGTAACCGGCCGTCTTGCCGTCGGCGAGTGCGCGGCGGATCAAGTCCTGCACCAGGCCGCCGCTGCGATGGGACGCTTGTCGGGCGACATGCTCGATCAGCCAGTCGCCCTCGCCGCCTTGTACCCAGCAGTTACGGGCATAGCCGCCGCGCGCGACGATGGCATCGGCGTCCATGCCGGTCTCTGCTGCGACTTCCTCGATCGCCGCACGTGCGGCGAGGACGGTTCCGGATGCCGGAATCGCGCACAGCGCGGCAGCCGGCACGCCATCGACTTCAGCAATCAGGAAATGGGCGACGTGATACCATGACCGCACCCGCGCCACGGCGAGCCGTGTCATGAACGCCAGGCATTCCGCCTCGCCCCGGTCGAGCGCGATGTCGAACCAGCCGCGCGGCAACGGGCCGCGCTGCGCGGCCAGGACAATGCGGGCGATGAAGCCGGCGTCATCGGATCGTGCGGGACGGATCGAGGATCGTCCCGCGCCGATCATCTCAGGTGTTCTTCAGCGCGACGCGGAATTCGGCCTCGGTCTTGGCCTTGACCTCGTCGAGCGTGACGCCGTCGGCGAGCTCGATCAGCGCCATGCCGTCCTTGCCGTGCTTGTCGATGGTGAACACCGCCAAATCCGTGACGACCATGTCGACCACGCGTTCGCCGGTCAGCGGCAGGTTGCACTGCTTGAGCAGCTTCGGACCGTCCTTGGCGGAATGCTCCATCACGACCACGACGCGCTTGACGCCGGCGACGAGGTCCATGGCGCCGCCCATGCCCTTCACCATCTTGCCGGGGATCATCCAGTTGGCGAGGTCGCCGTTCTGCGCCACCTGCATGGCGCCAAGGATCGACAGATCGATATGGCCGCCGCGCACCATGCCGAAGGAATCGGCCGACGAGAAATAGCTGGTCGAGGGCAGCTCGCTCACGGTCTGCTTGCCGGCGTTGATCAGGTCGGCGTCGACCTCGTCCTCATAGGGGAACGGGCCCATGCCGAGCATGCCGTTCTCGCTCTGCAGGCTGACGTCGATGCCGTCGGGGATGTAGTTCGAGACCAGCGTCGGGATGCCGATGCCGAGATTGACGTAATAGCCGTCGCGCAACTCCTTGGCGGCGCGGGCGGCCATCTGTTCACGGGTCCAGGCCATGTGGCTCTCCTGAAGGATTATGTTTTAGGCGGCGGGCCGCGGACGGGTGTTGCGGAACTCGATCCGCTTCTTGCCGGTCCCGACCTCGACGATGCGCTTGACGAAGATGCCGGGGGTATGGATGTGGTCCGGATCGATCTCGCCGGCCGGCACCAGGTGCTCGACCTCGGCGACGGTGACCTTCGCGGCGGTCGCCATCATCGGGTTAAAGTTGCGCGCGGTCTTGCGGTAGACCAGATTGCCGGCGGTGTCGCCCTTCCAGGCATGGACGATGGCGACGTCGGCGAACAGGCCGCGTTCCATGATGTACTTCTCGCCGTCGAATTCCTTCACTTCCTTGCCCTCGGCGATCAGCGTGCCGACGCCGGTCTTGGTGTAGAAGGCCGGGATTCCGGCGCCGCCGGCGCGGATGCGCTCGGCCAGCGTGCCCTGCGGGTTGAACTCGAGCTCGAGCTCGCCGGCGAGATACTGTTGGGCGAACAGCTTGTTCTCGCCGACATAGGACGAGATCATCTTCTTGATCTGGCGGGTCTCCAGCAGCCGGCTGAGGCCGATGCCGTCGACGCCGGCATTGTTGGAGACGACGGTGAGGCCCTTGACGCCGGACTCGCGGATCGCGTCGGACAGGGTCTCGGCGATGCCGCAGAGGCCGAAGCCGCCCGACATGATCATCATGCCGTCCTTGAGGAGACCATCGAGTGCCGATTTGGCGTCGGGATAAACTTTGTTCATGCAGCGAATACCTGATGGAGGGCGCGGAACGGCTGTGGCAAAGCGGATTATTAGGCGAAATCTTCGCAATGCGTCAATCACGGCCCGGTGCGGCGACGGGCGGCGGCCCGCGGCAGCAACATGGCCTTGAAAGCGACAAGAAAACCCTTCAAGTTGCGTGGGTTGGCAGGGGCCTCCGGCGAGAGCCCGCTGTGTTCGACGACGACCCGACAAAATTCAACCCGACCCGGATATGTCATTGACGATGGCCCAAGGAATTAAGCGCCTGGGGATGCCGATCGCGGCGCTTTTCGGCCTGGCGCTGGTCGGGCTGGTCGGAACGTCGTGGTTCCTCAACCGGGACGCGCTGCAGCGCGCGGTGGAGGCGCAGATCCGCGCCGTGACCGGGCTCGAACTCGTCGTCAACGGCCCGATCGACGTCTCGGTTTTTCCGGGCAGCTACGTCTCCTTTCATAATGTCGGGCTGAAGGGCGCCGATACCATCGGTCCCGCCCTGCAGGTCGACGTGCTGACCGCCAATCTGCGCCTGCTGCCGCTGTTGCTGCGGCGGTTCGAGATTGCCGACGTCATGATGCTCCGTCCGCATATCCATGTGGTCCGCGACGGCGCCGGCGAGAGCAACTGGACGCCGTTCGTCGAGACCATCGCCAAGGCGATGACGCCCGGCGCCGAGAACCAGGTGTCGTTCTCCGAAATCCGGATCCAGGACGGCGAGCTGAACTACCAGGACGGCACCAACAACATCTCCGAGCAGCTCGGCGATATCGACCTGTCGCTGGCCTGGCCCTCGATCTCGCGTTCCTTTGCCGCAACCGGCCAGTTCGACTGGCGCGGCGAACGCGTCGACGGCTCGATCAGCGCCAGCGACTTCGTCGCGTTGCTGTCGGGCGACCGCTCCGGTCTGAAGGCACGGCTCGCCAGCGCGCCGCTGAAAGTTGCTTTCGACGGAACCGTCGCCAACCGCACCAGCCTGATGATGGAAGGCGTCGCCACCATGGACTCACCGTCGCTGCGCAACGCGTTGCGCTGGATGGGCCAGGCCCCGCCCGGCGGCGGTGGCGGCTTCGGCCGCTTCGCGCTGAAGGCCCGCGCCAATGTGGTCGGCGGCTCGGTCGCGCTCACCAATGTCAATGTCGAGCTCGACGGCAACGTCGCCGAGGGCGTGATGACCTACGCCAATAACGGCCGGCAGACGCTGCAGGCGACGCTTGCCGCCGGCAACCTCGATTTCACGCCTTACATCTCGACGTTCCGCCTGCTGGCCAGCGGCCAGCGCGACTGGAACAGGCAGCTGTTCGACCTTTCCTCGCTGTCGTCGACCGATCTCGACATGCGCCTGTCGGCGGCCAAGGTCACGGTCGGCCCGTCCAAGCTCGGCCGCACCGCGTTCGGCGCCAATCTGCGCGGCGGCGCGCTGGCGCTCAGCGTCGGCGAGGCGCAGATGTATGGCGGCATCGCCAAGGGCTCGTTCGCGATCGCGCGCTCGGATGCGGTCGCCGACGTCAGGGCGCAATTCCAGTTCACCGATGTCGATCTGCAGGCCTGCGCCAGCGAATTGTTCGGCATCAACAAGCTGTCCGGCCGCGGCAACCTGAACGTCTCGCTGACCGCCTCGGGCTCGAGCCCGTTCGGGCTCGCGTCGTCGCTCGACGGCACCGCGACGCTGAATGGACATGACGGCGCGATCGCGGGCTTCAATGTCGAGCAGCTGTTGAAGCGGCTGGAGAAGCGGCCGCTGTCCGGCGGCGGCAATTTCCGCTCCGGCTCGACGCCCTACGACAATCTCAGCATCTCGGTGAAATTCGCCGACGGCGTCGCGACCGCTGACGACATTCATGTCGAAAGCCCCACCGCGAAGATCACGCTGACCGGCACGGCCTCGGTGCCGTCGCGCGAATACGATCTCAAGGGCGTCGCCAGCCTGACCTCGGCATCGGCCGGCGGCAACGGTTTCGATCTGCCCTTCGTGATCCAGGGCCCGTGGGACGATCCGCTGATCTTCCCCGATCCGGAAAGCCTGATCCGCCGCTCGCCGGCCTCCGCTCCGCTGCTCGATGCGGTGAAGGATCGCAAGACCCGTGACGCGGTGCGCTCGGTGATCGAGCGCTTCACCGGCGGAGGAGCCGCACGGCCCGCGGCGGCGCCCGATGCTGCGGCAGGCGCGCCCGGCGGCGCACCGGCGGCGTCGGCCGAGAATGCGAAGTCGAACTGAATCCATTCACTTTGCGCATCGATGCACCGGGACCGATCCACGCGCTCGCCGCAAACCCCTACACAAGTCGGCGGCGCGACATCTTTATCGGGTCACGGGCATGCGCTAGTGTTTTCTCCAACCGGTTAAAAAGCCGGCCTCATGAGGGAGAACAACGTGAGATCCAAGGTTATCGGTGCGCTATCAATTGCGGTCGCCGCGGTCGGCCTGTTCGCCGCAACTGCACCCGCTCTGGCCCAGGGCAAGACGATCACCGTCTGGTGGGGCAAGGGATTTTACAAATCCGAAGACGACGCGCTGCTCGAGACGATCAAGAAATTCGAAGCCAAGACCGGCATCAAGGTCGAACTGTCGCAATACGCGATCCAGGACATGATTCCGAAGACGGTCGCCGCGCTCGATTCCGGCACCGTGCCCGACGTCGCCTATTCGGACACCTACGATGTGCAGGCCCAGGGCAAATGGGCCTATGAAGGCAAACTCGAGGATCTCTCCGACATCCTGCTGCCGATGAAGGACGCGTTCGCGCCGAACACGCTGGAGACGGCGCTGCTCTACAACGACGTCGCCAAGAAGAAGGCCTATTACGGCTTCCCGCTGAAGCAGCAGAGCATGCACGTCCAGATCTGGGGCGACATGCTCGAGAAGGCCGGCTTCAAGGCCGCCGACATCCCGACCAAGTGGGAGGATTACTGGTCGTTCTGGTGCGACAAGGTGCAGCCGGCGATCCGCAAGGCGACCGGCCAGCGCATCTACGGCGTCGGCCAGCCGATGGGCGTGGAATCCACCGACTCGTTCCAGTCGTTCTACACCTTCATGGACGCCTATCATGTCAAGCTGGTCGACGACGACGGCAAGCTCCTGGTCGACGATCCCAAGGTGCGCGACGGGTTGATCCACGCGCTGAAGGACTACACCGACACCTACATCAAGGGCTGCACGCCGCCCTCCTCGACGACCTGGAAGGATCCGGACAACAACGTCGCCTTCCACAACAAGACGATCGTGATGACCCACAATTTCACGATCTCGATCGCGGCGAAGTGGTTCGAGGATTCCACCAACCCGGCGCTGACCGACGCGCAGCGCGCCGCCGGCAAGCAGGCCTATGAGCAGGACATCATCACCGCGTCCTTCCCCAAGGCACCGGACGGCTCGACCATCAAGTACCGCTCCGACGTCAAGACCGGGCTGATCTTCGCCAACGCCAAGAACAAGGCGGAAGGCAAGCAGTTCATCGCGTTCCTGATGCAGGAAGACAATGTGCGGCCCTATGTCGAGGGCGCGCTCGGTCGCTGGTTCCCGGTGACCAAGGCCAGCCAGGCGAGCCCGTTCTGGCAGGCCGACCGGCACCGCAAGGCGGTGTGGAATCAGTTCACCGGCGGCACCGCGCCGTTCGACTTCACCAAGAACTGGAAGTTCACCATCCTGAACAACGAGAACGTCTGGGCCAAAGCCATGAACCGCGTCGTCAGCGAGAAGGTGCCGGTGGACAAGGCCGTCGACGAACTGATCGCCCGCATCAAGCAGGTCGCGGGGTAACATCAACGATGACCGGCACTGCCGACACTTGCTCCGCGTCGTCCCGGCGAAAGCCGGGACCATACGCCGAGGCAGTAATTTGGGAGCAGGCTGGTCGACGGCTTTCTGGCAACGGCCGGGCCCTGTGGTTATGGGTCCCGGCCTTCGCCGGGACGACGACGTAGGCGACATCGACGACGTAAGCGACATCTTAGAGTAATCGAATGGCGATCACACTCTCCGCATCCGATGTCCCCTCGCCGCCGTTGTCGGCGCGGCTGTCGCCGCCGCAGGTCTGGGGCATCGTGCTGCTCGCGCCCTATCTGCTCGTCTTCCTCGCCTTCGTGGTCTATCCGGTCGGCTACGGCCTGTGGCTGGCGCGCCATCCGGCGAGCTATGTCGCGCTCTATCACGACCCGATCTTCGCGCGCGCGGCGATCAACACGCTGATCTTCCTGGTCATCGGCATCAACATCAAGATGCTGATCGCGCTGTTCCTGTCCGGCTTCTTCGCCCAGCAGCGGCCCTGGATCAGGTGGCTGTCTGTCATCTTCATCCTGCCCTGGGCGGTGCCCTCGATCCCGACCATCCTGTCGGTGCGCTTCATGCTCAATCCCGAATGGGGCGTGGTCAACCAGCTGATCTTCAAGTTCACCGGCGACGACGGCCCGAACTGGCTGAACGATCCGTCGGTCGCTTTGGCGATGGCGATCGGCGTGCACATCTGGAAGTCGCTGCCGTTCTGGACGCTGATCCTGCTGACCGGGCGGCTCGCGATCTCGCACGATCTGTACGAGGCCTCCGACGTCGACGGCGCCAATTGGTGGCAGAAATTCCGCTACATCACCTGGCCGTCGATGCAGACGCTCTACATCACCTGCACGCTGCTCTCGATGATCTGGACGCTCGGCGACTTCAACAGCGTCTACTTGCTCACCGGCGGCGGCCCCGCCGACCTCACCCACGTGCTGTCGACCCTCGGCATCCGCTATCTGCGCCTCGACCAGCTCTCGCTGGCGATGGCCTCGATCGTCTGCGCCATGCCGTTCGTGCTGCCGCTGGTCTATTTCATGATGAAACGGTTGTCGCGATGAAGCTGCCCACCCTCCGCGAAGTCGGTACCGAAGCCAAGCTGCTGCTGATCGGCATCCCGGTCTTCATCTGGACCATGATCCCGATCTACCACATGTTCGTGTTCGCGATCTCGCCGAAGGAGGACGCGTTCACCGGCAAGCTGTGGCCGACGCATCCGACGCTGCACAATTTCTCGATCGTGTTCCACCAGCAGCATTACTTCCTGCGCGACTTCTGGATCCAGTTCTGGAATTCGACCGTGATCGCGCTCGCGGTCGGTGCGCTGACGTTGTTCGTCGCCACCGCCGCCGCGTTCTCGATCTCGCGGCTGCGCGTGCCGGGCGGCCGCGCCGTCATGAACATGGCGCTGTTCACCTACTTCATTCCGGCCGCGTTCCTCGCCGTGCCGATGTACCGCACCATGGGCAATTACGGCCTGCTCAACAATCACTGGTCGCTGATCCTCGCGATGGTGACGATCGCCGCGCCCTACGCGATCTGGGTCCTGAAGCAGGCCTCCGACAAGCTGCCGGTCGAGCTCGACGAGGCCGCGACGATGGACGGCGCCACCACACTGCAGCTGTTCCGCCTGGTCTATGTGCCCTTGATGATGCCGTCGCTGGTCGCGGTCGGCACCTATGCGATCCTGCTCGCCTGGAACGAATATCTCTACGCGTTCCTGCTGCTGTCGAAGGACACCGACATCACGCTGCCGGTCGCGCTCGGCAACTTCCTCGCCGCGGACGACTCGCCGTGGGAGCTCCTGATGACCACCGGCTTCATCTACGCGCTGCCGCCGGCCGCGGTCTATTACGCCTTCAAGCGCTACATGGTCGGCGGGCTGACGGCAGGCGCTGTCAAGTCGTGACGCGCTGTCATTCCGGGATGGTGCGTTAGCACCAGACCTCAGATGCGCAATTGCGCATCGGGGAATCTCGAGATTCCGGGTTCGATGTTTCACATCGCCCCGGAATGACGGAAATTACAGCGGCGCGGCGCTCTCGCCGCGCGCGCTCGACAGTTTCGACGCGAACGAGGCGATCACGATGATCACGGCAATCAGCGCGATCCCCAGCGTGCAGATCGCGTTGATCTCGGGTTTCACTCCGAGCCGGACCTCGGAATAGATCCGGATCGGCAGCGTCGCCGAACCCGGGCCGGTGGTGAAGCTCGCGATCACGACGTCGTCGAGCGACAGCGTGAAGGCAAGCATCCACCCCGCCACGATCGCCGGCACGATCAGCGGCAGCGTCACCAGGAAGAACGCCCGCACCGGATCGCAGCCGAGGTCCATCGCGGCCTCCTCCAGGCTGCGGTCGAGCGTAGCGAGGCGCGACTGCACCACGACCGTGACGAAGCACATCGTCAGCGTGGTGTGGGCGATCGTCACCGTCCAGAACCCGCGCTCGGCATTGAGCGCCACGAACAAAAGCAGCAGCGACAGGCCGGAGATCACCTCGGGCATGACCAGCGGCGAATACAACATGCCGGAGAACAGTGCCCGGCCCCGGAACCGCTCGCCGCGCGCCAGCCCGATCGCCGCCAGCGTGCCCAGCAGTGTCGCCAGCGTCGCCGACACCGCGGCGACCGACAGGCTCATCCACGCCGCTTCCAGCATGGCGCGGTCGCCAAAGAACTCGCGGTACCAGCGCAGCGACCAGCCGCCCCACACCGTCACCAGCCGCGAGGCGTTGAACGAGTAGATCACGAGGATGACGATCGGCAGATAGAGGAACGCCAGCCCGAGCGCCAGCGACGTCATGTTGAAGCGGGTGAGCCTGGTGAGCCTGGTGACGGGGCGCGCCATCAGCTGTTGGCCTTGAGCTGACGCCGCTGCAGGCGATCGTAGAGTACGAGCGGCGGCACCAGCAGCAGCAACAAGGCGACCGCGGCGGCCGATGCGACCGGCCAGTCCTTGTTGGTGAAGAACTCGAGCCACAGCGTCTGCCCGATCATCAGCGAGTTGGAGCCGGCGAGCAGGTCGGGGATCACAAACTCGCCGACAACAGGAATGAAGCAGAGTAGCGCGCCGGCGCCGACGCCGGGCAGCGACAGCGGGAATGTCACCAGCCAGAACGCCTGCAACGGCGAGGCGCCGAGATCGCCCGCGGCCTCCAGCAGCGACGCGTCCATCCTGGAGAGCGTCGCATAGAGCGGCAGGATCATGAACGGCAGATAGGAATAGACGATGCCGAGATACATCGCGCTGTCCGTCGACAGCCAGACCACCGGCGCGGACACGATGTGCAGCGCCAGCAGAACCTGGTTGAGCAGGCCGTCATGCTGCAGGATGTTGATCCAGGCATAGATGCGGATCAGGAACGAGGTCCAGAACGGCACGATGACCAGCATCATCGCCACGCCCTGCCAACGCTGCGGCAAGCGCGCCATGCCGTAGGCAATGGGATAACCGATCAGGAGCAGGATCAGCGTCGCGGTCACCGCGACGACGAGGCTGCGCAGATAGGACAGGATGTAGAGATTGTCCGAGATCAGCAGGCGGAAATTGTCGAACGACAATTGCGCGAACGCCGCGGCCAGCGCCGCGCGGCCCTCAGTGAACTCGAACACCGGCGTATAGGGCGGCTGCGCGATCGCGGTCTGCGACAGGCTGATCTTCAGCACGAAGCCGAACGGCACCAGGAAGAACAGCACCATCCACAGATAGGGCGCGATCGCGGCGAACCGCGCCGGCCGGGCGAAGATGCGGCGCGCGCTCATTGTTCGAGCACCAGGCAATCGTCGGCGGTGAACCATGCCACCACACGCTGGCCGGCGAGATAGGCATCTACATCGAGCCGCGCGGTGTTGGCCATCGACGCGCGCACCACCGCGCCCGTCTCCAGCTTCACCCGGTAGCTGGTCACGCCGCCGAGATAGTTGACGTCGGTGACGACGCCGTCCAGCCGGTTGATCGCCTGCGACGCGCCGCCGTCCGTTGCCGGCGCGCGGCGCGACAGCTTCACCTTCTCGGGGCGGATCGCGACGGCAACGACCTGCCTGGTCACCGGCGGCCACAGCTCGCTGACCGCCAGCCTGCCCGCATCAGCCGTCGCGACCGTCAGGCGCCCGTTCTCGCGGGACGTGACCTCGCCGTTGAACAGATTGATGTCGCCGACGAACTCGGCGATCCAGCGCGAGGCCGGCGCCTCGTAGAGATTGCGCGGGGTGGCGACCTGGACCAGACGGCCGGCATCCATCACCCCGATGCGGCCGGCCATCGTCATCGCCTCCTCCTGGTCGTGGGTGACGATGATGAAGGTCATGCCGAGCCGGCGCTGCAACTCCATGAGCTCTCCTTGCGTGCTCTCGCGCAGCTTCTTGTCGAGCGCCGCGAGCGGCTCGTCGAGCAGCAGCACCTGCGGGCGCCGCGCCAGCGAGCGCGCCAGCGCGACGCGCTGCCGCTGTCCGCCGGAGAGCTGGTCGGGCTTGCGCTTCTCCATCCCCTCGAGCTTGACGAGCGCCACCATCTCGGCGACGCGGGCCGCGATGTCGCCGCGCGCCATGCCGGCACGCTTCAGACCGAAGGCGATGTTGTCGCGCACCGACAGATGCGGGAACAGCGCGTAGTTCTGGAACATCATGTTGACGGGCCGCTCATGCGGCAGCACCTGCGCGATGTCGCTGCCGCCAAGCAGGATGCGGCCCTCGTCCGGCGTCTCGAAGCCGGCGAGCATGCGCAGCAGCGTGGTCTTGCCGCAGCCGCTCGGGCCGAGCAGCGCGAAGAACTCGCCGGCGCGGATATCGAGCGAGAGCTTGTCGACCGCGCGGAAATTGCCGAACGACTTGGCGACACCCTCGACCCGCAGCAGCGGCATGTCCGAGACGGCCGGTTCAGGCAACGGCCTTGCCGCCTCCGCACTCGCTTCGCCCGATGTCACGTCCGTCAGCCCCGATTCCCCGTAAGGTCCGATTCTGGCGGCAAGCTAGCGGTGGATCGCCACCGGCTCAACCGCCTCACGGACATCTCCCGCAATATTGTCGGCGTCCGCGCCTCTGCTAGACTCCGCAGCCAAATCCGGGAGGGCAACCGATGATTCACGACCGCTACGGCCTGCCGCTGACGACGACCTCGGACCGCGCCGCCGCCTACTATGTCGACGGCGTCGATCGCATGCTGGCGGCGCTGCATGGCGCCGATGCGGCGTTCGAGGCCGCGATCGCCGAGGACCCCGATTTCGCATTGGCCCATATCGGCCGTGCCCGCGTCCACCAGCTCAACATGGAAGGCGCCAAGGCCCGCGCCAAGGCGGCCGATGCACGGCAGCTGGCCGCGGCCGCAAGCCGGCGCGAGCGCCAGCACATCGAGATCATGGCGTCTGTGATCGAGGGCCAAGGCAAGAAGGCGATGGCCGCGGCCGAGCAGCATCTCAGCGAATATCCGCGCGATGCGCAGGTGCTGTCGCTGTTGCTCGGCGCCTTCGGCCTCTATGCGTTCTCCGGCCGGCCCGATCATGACGCCGCGCGGCTTGCCGTCTGCGAGCGTTACGCCGGCGACTATGGCGACGATTGGTGGTTCCTCACCTATCTCGGCTGGTCGAAAACCGAGGCCGGCGATATCGTCTCGGGTCGCGCCATCACCGAGCGCGGCTATGCGCTGAAGCCGGAGAACGCCGGCGCCGCGCACGCGGTCGCGCATGCGTTGTTCGAGCAGGGCGACGCGGCGGAAGGCCGCAGCTTCCTTTCCGCCTGGCTGCCGGCGAATGACCGGACGAGTTTCCTGCAGGGCCATCTCGCCTGGCACCTGGCCTTGATTGCGATCGAGGAAGGCGACGCCGACAGCGCGCTCGACATTTACGAGCAGCACATCAAGCCGGCGGGCCGCCCCTATCCGCCGCTCAATATCTTCACCGACACGGCCTCGCTGCTGTGGCGGCTGACGGTCGCCGGCAAGACCGGTCTCGAGCAGCATTGGAAGGATGTCGCCGCCTATGGCGACGGCTACTTCCCGAAGGCCGGCGCGCATTTCGCCGACGTGCACCACGCGCTGGTCGCAGCCACGACCAACAACGACGCGCTCGAGGCGCGGCTGGTCGAGATGGCCGCGCGCGCTGCCGACGGCAGACTGGCGCCGGGCCCCGCGGCGATCGGGCTCGGCCGCGGGATCGCGGCCTTCGCCGCCGGCGATCACGACGACGCGGTGCGCATCCTTGCGCCGCTGATGCCAGAGCTGGTGCGAATCGGCGGCAGCCATGCGCAACGTGAATTGTGGGAGGACACCTTCATCGTCGCATGCCTGCGCGCCGGCCAGGGCCGGCAGGCAACGAGCCTGATCTCGGAGCGGCTGCATCGCCGTCCGTCCCGGCGCGACCTCGCCTGGTCACAGGAGGCGGCCCGGCAATAGCCGCTGCTGGAGCTCTCCTCCTTCCCTGAAAGGGGGAAGGTCGGGATGGGGGTCGGCCACGAACGACACCGGTTGTCATGGAGGCAGAATCCCCACCCGCTTTGCTCTGGCGAGCAAAGCGACCTCCCCTTTTCAAGGGGAGGTTTGAATCGAGCTCAATCCATCTTCGCCATGAACGCCGCAAGCGCGTCGCGATCGGCTTGCGGCATGGTCAGCCCGAGCTTTGAGCGGCGCCACAGGATATCGTCGGCAAAGCGCGCCCATTCCTTGCGCATGAGGTAGCGCACCTCGGCGCCGGTCAGTTCGGGACCGAAGGCCGGGCCGAGATCGGCCTTCTCTTTGGCGTCGCCCAGAACATCTCTGACGTTCAGCCCATAGGCGGCCACCAGCCGCCGCGCCTGCGCCTCGCCGAGGAAGCGCCAGCGGTCGCGGGCGATGTCGACCTCGGTCTCGAAGCGCTGCCACGCGAACTCGCCGCCCGGCAGCGGCGCCGTTGCGGTCCAGCGCGGCGTCATCGGATAAAACCGCGTGAACTCCGACACCGTCCGCTCGGCGCGGCGCCGCGCGGTGGTGACGTCGCCGCCGAAGATCGTAAGCAGCGGCGCCTTGCCGCGCCTGACATCGAGCAGCGCTGCGCCATCGCTCATGTGCCGGCGCGCGGGCACGAGCACGGAATTGGCACCGGAGACGGTCCGCAGCACATCGACTGGAGCGATCTGTTCGCGAAAGTAGCGATTGGCGGCGTCGCAGAGATAGGCCTCCTCGCGCACACCAATTGCGACAACCGCCGGATCACCCTTGAAGGGATGACTGACGCTGCCGATCAGGGTGAAGTCGCGCTCGTAGGGACTGGCGAAGATCAACCGGCCGTCAGGGTTCTGAAACACATAGACGTTGTCGCAGTCGAACAGGCGGCGCACCACGATCTGGCTGATCTGCACGGTCGCAAGCTGCGGCGCAGGCACCCGCAGCACGATGTCGGCGACCGAGGCGGTCCACGCGCCGGTCGCGCTGACCAGCGCCCGCGCCGTGATCACCCGCCGGTAGCCGCGGTCGATCACGACCAGCCGCCAGGTCTCGCCGCGCTCGGCCCGGGTCACGCGCGCGCCGGTGCGGATATCGGCGCCGCGCGCCGCGGCATCGACGGCGGTGAGCACGACGAGCCGGGAATCGTCGACGACGCAGTCGGAATATTCGAACGCGGTTCCGAACGGCCGCTTCAGCGCATTGCCGACCGGATGGTGGGTGACATCGAGCGTCGCCGAGCGCGGCAGACCGCTGCGCGAAGTCAGCCGTTCGTAGAGCAGCAGCAACGACCGCAACTGCCACGGCGGCCGCTCCTCGGCATGCGCCGGGATCACGAAGCGCACCGGCCGCACCAGATGCGGCGCAATGCGCAGCAACACGTCGCGTTCCCTCAGCGCCCGGCGGACGCGGAAGAACTGCCGCCGTTCCAGCCCGGCCAGATCGCCATGGACCAGCCGCGGCGAAGCCTGCGATGCGCCGGAACCGAGATCGCCCTGCTCCAGCAGGATCACGCGCAGGCCGCGGCCGGCGGCATCACGGGCAATGCTCGTGCCGTTCAGGCCACCGCCGATGATCGCGACGTCGTAGTCCGCCATGCGCAACGCCTATCGCATTTCAATGCGAACAAAAGACGGGTTCGCACGAAAAATGCGTCAAGGCGCGGCGCTGAGCTACATGATGTCCGGGTGAATCACGGCACACTCACCTTCCCGCTTGCGGGGGGCGAACGTACGCTTGCATGATTTCGGAATATTGGAATAATGCCCCTGAGTTGCCCGACGTGTCAAGTAGCCTGCTCGAACGCCGGCCGCCGCCGGCTACTTTGCATGGGGTTGTTTTCGATATTTTGGCAGCGCTCCTCCTGCGACGGCCCGCGAGCGGGAGAGGCACACCGTCTTCGCGACGGCTATCCAACCTGACTCCATCACGCACTAGCCCGCGCCGGCCGCGGCAAAGAACTGTTCCGGTCCATCGACCTCGATCAGCTTCCTGCCGTCGATCACCCAGAATCGGTTGGCCACCGTGCGCACGAACTGGCGGTCGTGCGACACCAGGAGGCAGCTGGCCTGCTGTTCCATCAACTCGTCCTCCAGCGCCTCCTGGCCCTCGATGTCGAGGTGGTTGGTCGGCTCGTCGAGCAGATAGAAGTTCGGCTGGGTGAGCCGCAGCACCAGCATGCCGAGGCGGGCCTTCTGCCCGCCCGACAGCCGCCCGATCGGTCGGCCCTGCATCTCGATCGAGAGCCCGGCACCGGCGAGCAGGCCGCGCGCCTGCTGATCACCGACCTCGAAGCGCCGCGTCAGCATGCGCATCGGCGTGTCGCTATCGGCGAGATCGGCCAGCGCCTGATCGCAATAGCCAAGCACCAATGACTCGGTGGCCCGGATCTCGGCCGGTGCCGCTGCGGCATTCTCGATCGCCAGCCGCAGCGCCGCGACGAAGCGGGTCTTGCCGGCGCCATTCGGCCCGAGCAGCGCAATCCGGTCGCCCTTGCAGATGAACTGCTGGCCGGTCCTGAACAACAGCCGGCCGTCGGGTGTGGCGATCCCGGCGTTGTCCAGCCTGATCAGGACCCTGGCATGGGTGTCGCGGTTAGCGAGCCGGATCGTTCCGGCCGAGCGTTCCAGATGCGCGGGCTTCGCCGTCTCCTCCAGTCTCTCGGCGCGCTGCTTCAATTGCCTGGTCTTCGACAGCAGAAGGTCGCTGCCGGAATTGATGCCGAGATTGTTGAGCTTCGCGGCCTGCTGCCGGAGCTGCCGCACGGCCTTCATGTCGCGCTGATAGCGTCGCTCGTCCGAGGCATCGAATTCGTCGAGCGCCGCGCGCGCCGCGGTATAGGGCAGCGAGAACAGCTGCGACCGCTCCGGGCGCAGGAACAGTGTCCGGTTGGTCGTCGCATCGAGGAAGGCGCGATCATGGCTTGCGATCACCACCGGCATCTCGCGCGGCAGCGCGTTCAGCCAGCCCTCGAGCCGGCCGATCTTGGCGAGGTCGAGATGGTTGGTCGGCTCGTCGAGCAGCAGCACGTCGGGCTCGGTCACCAGCACGCGGGCGAGCACCGCAAGCCGCAGCCAGCCGCCGCTCAGCTGCTTCAGCGGTCTCGTCCACAGCTCCTCCGGCACCTCGAGCGATTGCAAGGCGACGTCGACCCGCCAGCCCTCGTTGGCGCGCTGCTCACCGGGAAGCGCCTCGAGCACGGCGGCATGGAACGGCGTATCCAGGAGTTTGGGCGGCGCATCCTGCTCGACATGGCCAACGGTCAGTCCGCGCGCACGGGTGATATCGCCTTCGTTGGGCTCCATCGCATCTGCGATGCAGCGCAGCAGCGTAGACTTGCCGCGGCCGTTGGCGGCGACCAGCCCGATGCGGTCGCCGGCATTGACGACAAAATTCAGTTCGGAAAACAGCGGCGCGTTCAGGGTCACGCCGAGATTGCGGACATTGATGAGGGTCACGATCAATTCTCTGGTCTTGCCGGCAATCGCAACATCCCGAGGCGTCCAGCCATCATCGGATGTGCGTGTCGAAGCGCGGCGAGGGATTTGAGTGCAGGCGCGAACGCTCAAGCGTCGACGCCGCACGGCCACGAAGGGCAGACCAGGAAGGATTTAGCGCGAGTTTCCGGTCAGCCCTGCAAACGCATCTGCAGGGCGTTGACGGGGCCACGCTTGAGGTGGGGATCGGTGTATCTCGCCACGACGCAGCCCTCCTTTCTCGGCTGAAATGATGTGGTGGGTCGAGATGTAGCCGGACGTGCAGCGGATGGCAAGCACAGCCGGCCGGGCGATTCAGGCCAAATTACCCGGCTCTGCGCACGGTTTCGGCAAGCTGGTCGCCGCCGACCAGCGCGGCGAATTGACCGATCGGGGCCGGCCTGCCGATCAGATAGCCCTGCACCGCGTCGCAGCCCTCTTCGGCGAGAAAGTCGAGCTGCGCCTCGGTCTCGACGCCTTCGGCGACGATCGACATTTCAAGGCCGTGGCCGAGATCGATCACCGCGCGCACGATCGCGGCCGATTGCGGGTTGCGGCCGAGATTGATGACGAAGGCGCGGTCGATCTTGATCTTGTCGAACGGAAACGCCTGCAGGTAGCTCAGCGAGGAATAGCCGCTGCCGAAATCGTCCATCGAGATGCGGACGCCGAGCGCCTTCAGCCGCCGCAGCAGCGACAGGCCGCGGTCGAAATCCTCGATCAGCACGCCCTCGGTGATTTCGAGCTCGAGCCGGTCCGGCGTGAGCCCGGTCTCGAGCAGGATCGAATGCACGAGGCCGACGAGGTCGCCATGGGTGAATTGCGCCGGCGACAGGTTCACCGCGACCTGCAGCGGGATCGCCCAGGAGGCCGCCTCCCGGCAGGCTTCGCGCAGAATCCATTCGCCCATCTCGACGATCAGGCCGCTTTCTTCCGCGAGCGGAATGAAGTCGCCGGGCGGCACGAAGCCGCGCACCGGATGGTGCCAGCGCGCCAGCGCCTCGAAGCCGATGATCTGGCTGGCCGCCACGCTGCCGCCCGCGGCGGCCTGCGGCTGGTAGTAGAGCGACAATTCGCCATTCTTGATCGCGACCGACAGCTCCTGGTGCAGCACGCGGCGATCGCGGATCTGCTGGTCCATCTCCGGTTCGAAGATCGAGATCGTGCCGCGCGACTTCGCCTTGGCGCGAAACAGCGCCGCGCCGGAATTGGCCAGCAGCGACGCCGCGTCGGATCCGTTGTCCGGGAACACCGCGATCCCTGTGGTGAGGCCGGTTCGCACCGACTTGCCGTCGATCAGGAAATCCTGCCCGAGCGCCTCGGCGGCCTGCTCGGCCAGCGCGATGCCGGCGACCGGCTGCTTGCCGTCGATGATGAGGCCGAATTCGTCGCCGGAGAGCCGCGCGACCACGCCGCCGCGCGCCACGGCCTGCAGACGCTGCGCGACCTCGACCAGCACCTTGTCGCCCATCGCATGGCCGTAGACGTCGTTGATCTCCTTCAACCCGTCGAGATCGACGCAGAGCACGGCGAACTCCTCGTCGGTGCCGTCGCAGGCCTCGATCATCTGGGTCAGCGCCTGCAGGAAGGCGGCGCGGTTCGGCAGATCGGTCAGGCCGTCATGATAGGCCATGTGCGCCATCCGCGACTCGGTCTGGCGCCGGTCGGTGACGTCCTCATGGGTCTTGATCAGATATTGCGGCTCGCCGACATCGTCGAGCACGGTCATGCGGCGGGTCAGGAACAGCCGCAGGCCGTCCTTGGTCGAGATCGGATGCTCCTCGGCGATCATGCTGCGCTTCCTGATCGCGGCCTCGTCGCGGGCGATGATCAGCTTGGCTTCACGCGCATTGAAGATGTCGGACGCGGTCAGGCCGGCGGCGTCCTCGCGGCGGCGATTGAGGATCGTCTCGGCGCTGCGGTTGGCCAGGAGGTAGCGGCCGTCGCTGACCCGCTGCACGATCAGCGAGACCGGGATGTTGTCGACCACGAGCTCGAGGAACTTCTTGTTGTTCTCGAGCTCGCGCGACAGCGAACGGCGATCGGTGACGTCCTCGAACAGCGCGATCAGGAATTCCGGCTCGCCGGCCTCGTTGCGGGCGATCACGCGGTTGGAGGCGAGGATCCGCTTGTCCGAACCGCGTTCGACGAAGAATTCGCTGCGGTGATAGCCTTCCGCCGCGCTCAACGCCGCGCGGTCGGCGGTGTCGATGCTGGCGGCGGTCTCGGGGCGGAAGATCTCGTCGGCGCGCTTGCCCACGATGTGATCGCGCGAGAAGCGCGAGAAGCGCTCGAAGGCGCGGTTGGCGAAGATGTAGCGGCCGTCCTCGATGTTCTTGGCCGCGACGCAGACCGGAACGTTGTCGAGCACCGATTCCAGGAATTGTGTGGTCGAGGCGAGCTTGCGCGACAGCTTGCGCTGGTCGGTGCAATCGAGATGGGTCGCGACCGAGCCGCCGTTCGGCAATGGAAAATACTTCACCAGCACCGACCTGCCGCCGGGCAGCTCGCTAACCAGTCCCTCCGGCGCCGCGGCCCTGGCGAAGAAATCCTCGGCGCTGACGTCGAGCACGCCGCGGTCGCGGCGCAGTTCCAGCAGCTCGACGCCGGTCATGTTGCGCCTGATGTCGGCGCGCGACAGGCCGTAGATGTCGAGATAGCGGTCGTTGCAGAACACGATGCGCTCCTGCGCATCGGTCATCACCACGCCCTGGTTCAAATGGTTGAGTGCCGACGAGACGAAGGCGTTACGCCGCAATTGCGCGCGCTTGGCCTTGCGCAGCGCCGAGAGGATCCACAGCCCGACCGCGCCGAAAAAGGACGCCACCACCACGCTGCCGATCAGCAGCTCCCAGACCAGGCCGGGATCGAGGCTGCCCAGATAGCTCGACGGCGCGAACGCACCGGTGCCGGCCCGGGCTGCAGCGCACGGCGCGACGGCGGCGATCAGGCAGAGCACGGCCCTTGCCGGAATCGAATTCTTCCCGCCCGCCTGCACCTTCCTGCCAACCATCGATCACCCGCGGATTTCCGGGGCGAGTGTCCGGCTCCGGCGGTTTGGATCGGGTAAACGCGTACTGATGCAACCGGAAAATGCTGACTTAATTTATGGCAATTGCCCTGACATGATTAATGCTCCACTAACAGGGCATGGCTTCCCAACTATTTGAGATGGCCCAAGCACTTGCCTAATAAGCACTTGCCCAAGGCGGCCGGATCGGCTGAACGATGTTGGCGGCAACGGTCATGGCGCGGCTGGGCGGAAATTTTCGGACCTGAAGGACGAGATGGACAGGGTTGATTGCGTGATCGTCGGTGCGGGGGTGATCGGCCTCGCCGTGGCGCGGCGGCTGGCACAGGCCGGCCGCGAAGTGATTGTGCTCGAGGAGGCCGAGGGGATCGGCACGGTGACCTCGTCGCGAAACAGCGAGGTGATCCACGCCGGCATCTACTACCGCGCCGGCAGCCTGATGGCGCGGATGTGCGTCAGCGGCAAGCGGGCGCTCTACCGCTACTGCGCCGAGCACGGCATCCCGCACAAGAATTGCGGCAAGCTGATCGTGGCCACCACGCCTGCGGAGACCGAGAAGCTGCAGTCGATCCGCGCGCATGCCGAGGCCAACGGCGTCGACGACATGCAGCTGTTGTCCGGCGAGGCGGCGCGCGCGCTGGAGCCGGCGCTGAATTGCGACGCAGCGCTGCTGTCGCCCTCGACCGGGATCATCGACAGCCATGCTTACATGCTGGCGCTGCGCGGTGACGCCGAGGCGGCCGGGGCGGCGTTCGCCTTCCATACGCCGCTGCTCCACGCCAAGGCCACCGCCGACGGGTTCGAGATCGAGGCCGGCGGCGCCGCGCCGATGACGCTGGCCTGCGATCTCCTGGTCAATGCCGCCGGGCTCGGCGCGACGGCAGTCGCGCGCAACGTCGAGGGCATGCCGATCGAATTGATTCCAACGGCCTATTTGGCCAAGGGCAATTACTTCAGCTGCAGCGCCAGGGCGCCGTTCTCGCGGCTGATCTACCCGGTGCCGGAACCCGGTGGGCTCGGCGTCCACCTGACGCTCGACATGGCCGGACAGGCGAGATTCGGGCCCGACGTCCAATGGATCGATCACATCGATTACGCGGTCGACCCTGATCGGGCCGAGCGGTTCTATCCGGCGATCCGGAAATACTGGCCGGCCCTGCCGGACGGCGCGCTGATGCCGAGCTATTCGGGAATCCGCCCCAAGATCGTGCCGCCGGCGGTGGCGACCCAGGATTTCCTGATCCAGGCGCCGGCCGATCACGGCGTCGCGGGCCTGATCAACCTGTTCGGCATTGAATCGCCCGGACTGACGTCATCGCTCGCGGTCGCCGACCATGTCGGCGCGTTGGCGGAACTCTGAGCAAATACAGTAAGGCCTCCCGGGGGATGCGCGCGCGCTTGGGCGTTCATCCCTCGGTGAAAGGCCAGGCTATTTGCTAATTTGCAGGGGGGCGGTCTAGTGGACCGTGTCGTCGGCGGACAGTCTCAACCGCTCGATTTGATCCTTGACCATCAACTTGCGGCGCTTCAGCTCGCAAATATGCAGGTCGTCTACAGAGGGGTGAACGAGCGCTTCGTGCAGTTCGTTCTCGAGTATTTTGTGTTTACGCTCCAGCTCAATGAGATGGGCCTGTATTGCCATTGCGAACACTCCTCGGTGCGTTAAACCTCAGGTTCGATCCGGACCGCCGAGTGTACACGAGTGGACGGCGCTGTCGATGGGGGACGCGAAATGCCGCACGCACTCATTTCGGTTTATCTGTAACCAATCGTGACTATGGAACCGGTCCGGCTTGCGCGGCGCGCGTTCAAGGAGGATATTCCGGCGAGCGGCGACTTCAGCCGCAACAACCTTATCGTGCTTATCAGTTAATACACAACCATGAACGATCAGGATGAGCGCGAACTAATCGCCGAACTCGCGCGGCTGCAACAAGAGCACCGCGACCTCGATGCCGCGATCGACGCGCTGCATCAGTCGCCGGCGCCGGATCTCTTGATGCTGCAGCGCTTGAAGAAGCGGAAGCTGCAACTGCGCGATCGCATCGCCTTTATCGAAGACCAGATCACGCCCGACATCATTGCCTGACGCGTGCCGCGGCGCGCGCCTTCGCGGTTCGGCGCTTCCGGTTCAGACCGGGCGACGGTTTTCCCCGTCATCCACAGCGCCTCGCCGACTTCACGTTCGCGGCAACGGACGGAAGGCGGTTTCCCGGCGCTTGACTCCACATGAACAAAAAGAGAACATGCCAGCCCAGCCGCCAGCCATCAGAGGGAGTTTCGCCATGTCCGCACCGCCTTCCCTGCCCGACAACAGCCGCTACGAGAAGGCCTGCGATCAGGCGATCGCGATGTGCGACGGCAACCTGCGCAGCACCATCAAGGCGCTGATCATGGCCAACGAATATCTGGAAGCCGAGCTTGAGGAATTGCAGGCCGCGATCACCGCCGGCTGCGTGCCGGCGCAGACCCGGGCGGCGAGCGATGCCGCCTGATCCTTGGCCTGATCTTCAGGGAGCACAGCGATGGCCGATGTAACCTATTACGTGGCACTGCCCTTCATGCAGGATGATGACGGCACGCCGGTCGCCGGCAATGCCGAGGAATGCCAGAGCTCGGCGGTCGCGCTGCGCCGCGCGGAGACCATGTCGCGGATGCCCGGCAGCATCGGCGCCGTCGCGTTCAGCCGCACCGGCGATCCTGCGATCGGCGAATTCGGCGATGCCAAGCTGTTGCGTGCTTACGGAAATGTGCCGGAGGATTTGAGCGCGTTATAATTCTCGGGATTCGTGGCGCCGCTGGGCCTTGCGCACATACATCGCACGGTCGGCCTCATCGAGCACGCGATCGATATCCGAGTGCGCGGTAAGGATAGCAACGCCCGCGGAGGCGCCTGCGGTGACCTGGCTGTTACGAAACATGAAGGTCAACCGATCGATCGCCTCTTCCAGCGCAGCCGCCTTGGCGCGGGCATCGATCTCGCTGAGATTCCACAGCAGCACGGCGAACTCGTCACCGCCGAGACGGCCGATCACATCGGAAGCGCGCACCTGATCCGATATCGCGGCAACGATCGCCTTCAGCACCTCGTCGCCCGCCGCGTGGCCGAAGGCATCGTTGATCGGCTTGAGGCGATCGACGTCGAGCACGATCAGCGCACCGGAGGCCTGATAACGCTTGATGAAGGAGAGCGAACGGGCGAGCTCGCGCTCGAATCCGCGCCGGTTGAAGATGTCGAGCAGGAAGTCGGTCTCGGCGGAGGCCTGCAGCTCCTCGATCCGGGCCTGCGCCCGCGCCAGCTGCGCCCGCAAGCTGCGGATGGTCGATTTGTCGCCGGATGCGACCGCGCCTCGCGTGGAAGCTCCGGTTCCAGCCCGTTTGGTTCCAGCCCGCTTGGCTGCAGTCTTGCCCGGCCTGGATTTGCGCGCGGCGGGCGCGCCTTTCCGTCGTTTCGCGGCCCCGGAGGCGGCCGACGTCGTCTTCTTCTTCATGCGCATCCTTGTTGAGGCCTGCTTATGAAGGCTTGCCGGGATTCACCAAGACAGGATAGTCCATTCTAACTCCCTTGCCACGCCTTGGATGACGCCCGGGCCGTCCCTATAATCGGCCTATGCTTTTGGATTCCTGCACAGAATTGAAGAGATGACCGCTCCGATCGCCATCATCATGGGAAGTCAGTCCGACTGGGAAACCATGCGCCATGCCGCCGAGACGCTGGCTGCGCTCGGCGTGGCCTGCGAAACGCGCATCGTTTCGGCCCACCGCACCCCGGATCGGCTCTATGCCTTTGCCAAGGGCGCCAAGGCAGCCGGCCACAAGGTGATCATTGCCGGCGCCGGCGGCGCCGCCCATCTGCCGGGCATGACGGCCGCGCTGACGGAGCTTCCGGTGTTCGGGGTTCCCGTCGAGTCGAAGGCTCTGTCGGGCGTCGATTCGCTCTATTCGATCGTGCAGATGCCGGCCGGCGTCCCGGTCGGAACGCTGGCAATCGGCAAGGCCGGCGCGATCAATGCCGCGTTGCTCGCGGCGAGCGTGCTCGCACTCAACGATCCGGCTCTGTCGGCCCGCCTTGCGGCCTGGCGCAAGCAGCAGACCGACGCGGTCAACGAGCATCCGGAGGGCGCGGCGTGACGGCTTCGAACGCAGTGAAGCTGAAGCCGGGCGACACCATTGGAATCCTCGGCGGCGGACAATTGGGCCGGATGCTGGCGATGGCCGCGGCGCGCCTCGGGCTCCGCTGCCAGGTGTTTTCGCCGGATCCGGACTCCCCGGCGTTCGACGTGGTGCAGAACGCGACCTGCGCGGAATATGCCGACGTCGAGGCGCTCGAACTGTTCGCCAACGATGTCGACGTCGTCACCTATGAGTTCGAGAATGTCCCGGCCGCGACCGCGATGGTGCTCGCCGCGCGGCGCCCGGTGCTGCCGGCCTACAAGATCCTGGAGACCACGCAGGACCGGCTGATCGAGAAGGACTTCATCAGCAAGCTCGGCATCGGCACGGCCGACTACGCCGACGTGTCCTCGGTCGGCACGCTGCGCACGGCAATCGAACGCATCGGCCTGCCCGCGGTGATCAAGACCCGCCGCTTCGGCTATGACGGCAAGGGCCAGGCCATCATCCGCGAGGGCGATGACCTCGAACAGGTCTGGGAGGACCTCGGCACCAAGTCGGCCATCCTCGAGGCCTTCGTGCCGTTCGAGCGCGAGATCTCGGTGATCGCGGCCCGCTCCGCGTCCGGCGAAGTCGAATGCTTCGACGTCACCGAGAACGAGCATCGCGACCACATCCTGAAAATTTCCCGCGCGCCGGCCGCGATCACCGATGAGCTTGCCGTGCAGGCGCGCGCGATCGCCGAAGAGATCGCCTCGGCGCTCGACTATGTCGGCGTGCTCGCGGTGGAGATGTTCGCGGTGCCCGGCAACGGCAGCAAGGCGACGGTGCTGGTCAATGAGATCGCGCCGCGCGTGCACAATTCCGGTCACTGGACGCTCGACGGCGCCTCGATCTCACAGTTCGAGCAGCACATCCGCGCGATCGCCGGCTGGCCGCTGGGCAAGCCGGTGCGCCACGGCGACGTCGTCATGACCAACCTGATCGGCGACGACATCCTGAGCTACGAGCAGTGGCTCACCGTTCCCGGCGCCACAGTGCATCTGTACGGCAAGGGCACGCCGCGCCCCGGCCGCAAGATGGGACACGTCACCGAAGTGACGCCGGCCCGCAAGGGATAATTCCACACGCGGCCGATAGCCGCCTTCGTCGCATCGATGGAAATGGGATCGTGGCAACCACGATCCATTAGAGCAACGGTTCTGATTGAATCAGAACCGATGCTCTGGATTTTTGTTTACCCGTTTTCTTCACGCGAACCGGCGTCCACTTCGCTCGAAAACGCTCTCGCCGATCACGCCGTCTTCGCGCCGGCGACGATGCCGGTCGGCTCGTCGCTGAGCCAGCGATAGATCACGCCGCCGAGCGCACCGCCGATCAGGGGTGCGACCCAGAACAGCCAGAGCTGCCCCAGCGCCCAGCCGCCGACGAACAGCGCCGGCCCGGTGCTGCGCGCCGGATTCACCGAGGTGTTGGTGACGGGAATGCTGACGAGATGGATCATCACCAGCGCGAGGCCGATGGCGAGCGGTGCGAAGCCGGCGGGCGCCTTGCCATGGGTCGATCCCATGATGATGAACAGGAACATCATGGTCATCACCACCTCGGTGATGAAGCACACCACCATGTTGTACTGGCCGGGTGAGTGCGCGTCATAGCCGTTGGAGGCAAAACCCTTGCTGACATCGAAGCCGGGCGCGCCGCTCGCGATCACATAGAGCAGCCAGGCCGCGATGATTGCGCCCACGACCTGCGCGATGATGTAGGGCAGCACCTGGCCGCCCGGGAAACGCCCACCCGCGGCGAGCCCGACCGTCACCGCCGGGTTGAGGTGGCAACCCGAGATATGGCCGATCGCATAGGCCATGGTCACCACGCTCAGCCCGAAGGCCAGTGACACGCCGACCAGGCCGATCCCGACCTGCGGAAAGCCGGCCGCGATCACCGCGCTGCCGCAACCAGCGAATGTGAGCCAGAACGTACCGATGGCCTCGGCAGCGTATTTCTTCATCTCCATCTCGCATCTCCCCTATTTCCAATGTCCGGGTTATCCAAAACGCCGGGAGCGGCCCTCATCTGGGCGCCAAACCACCCAAATCGGGGCCGCACAATGGCATTTTCGCCCTATTTCGTGGCTTTACTAGGCCCGAAAGTCACTCGACCGGTGGACATCTGCGCGTTTGTCTGATACATGCGCGCGCCTAGGGTTAAGAGGCAGGCCTTTTGCCGTCCCTTCACCTCGCCAGAATTCCGAACCGATCAATTCAAAAGAGGATGCCGCGTGCAGGTTCTCGTCCGCGATAACAATGTCGACCAAGCCCTGAAGGCGCTGAAGAAGAAGATGCAGCGCGAGGGCATTTTCCGCGAGATGAAGCTCCGCGGTCACTACGAAAAGCCGTCTGAGAAGAAGGCCCGCGAAAAAGCCGAAGCCGTGCGCCGCGCGCGCAAGCTGGCGCGCAAGAAGCTGCAGCGCGAAGGCCTGCTGCCGATGAAGCCGAAGCCGGTGTTCGGCGCTGGCCCCGGTGGCGACCGCGGCGGCCGTCCGGGCGGTGCAGGCGCCGGTCGCGGCCCTCGCTGAACCGTTTTGCCGATATGGAAGTCTAACAGCGCGGGCCACGGGCCCGCGTTGTCGTTTTGAAGCATGCCGCGTTCCGGGGTACCCATGCAAAACGACCGGCAAGAGCATTTTGCATGACGGCTGATCCGGTAGCCCGCCCGCCCTTTCCAGGACCCGCGCAGCGCCGTTGCGCGCCGCATCTCGTCATCATTGCAGTGCTTCTCGGCCTGCCGCTCGCAGGCTGCTCCTTTGACCTCGGTTCATGGGGCTCCTCGGACGACAAGCCGAAACCCGCTGCCACCGCCGACAAGCCCGCCGCCGACACCATCACCCCGCAAGACGTCAACAGCGCCAAGGATCACACCACGCGTGCGCAGGCGCTGGCGCGCTCCGGCAAGCTCGACGAGGCGATGGCGGAGTTCGAACAGGCGCTGGCGGCCGACCCTTACAACATCCAGGCGCTCTACGGCCGCGCCCTGATCTATCAGGGCCGCGGACAGCATCAGCAGGCGATCGACGATTTCACGGCAGCCAGCGGGCTGTCGCCGCAGAGGGCCGAGCCCCTGGTCGGCCGTGCCACCAGCTACCTCGCGCTCGACAAGGCCAAGCAGGCCGCCAGCGATCTCGACGAGGCCGTGCAGGCCGATCCCGGCAATGTTGGGGCGTGGAGCACGCGCGGCCAGGCCTATGAGCGGCTCGGCGACAAGGCCAAGGCGGCGGCGTCCTACAATCGCGCGCTCGCGCTGCGGCCAGGCGACGGCAATGCGCGCAGCGGGCTGGCGCGCACCGGCGGCTAGCCCTTGGCGTGAAGACAATCCGTCAGAAACGATCGAGCGGCGCTGCGGCTACTTCGGCAGGACGGCGTGGAACATCGACTTCATGCCGGAGAACATGTCGTCGGTCACCGACGTGCGCTCGTTCTTCTGCGCCGGCATGATCGCCTCGGCGCGCAGGTCGAGCGGGGCCTGCACCACCGGGACCGGAATGTCGGCCGGCGGCGTCAGCCGGTTGGAATCCTGGCCGCCGGCGGCATAGGGCGGACGCGGCTGCGAGGATTGATCGACATTGTCAGTGGACGGGCTCGACACCATGATCGGCGGCGGCAACGGCCGGATCGCCGACGTGGCTGCCGGACGCTGCGCCTCAGGCAGGCGGGCGAGATCGGTGCGCGTGGCATCCTGGGACCGCGCCGCCTCCTGCGGACGCTCCTTGCGCAGCCGCTCGATGGCGGCGCGTGCGAGGTCGTTGGCGTCGCGGCTTTCCTCGGGCGTCACAGCAGCCTCGACCGGCGCGGCTGACGTCGCGGGCGCGGCCGGCTGCGGCGCGGCGGGCGCGACCTTCGCGACCGCCTTCGGCGCCGCCGGGTGATGGCGGGTGTCGGCGGGGATGCTGGCGGTATCTGCCGGCGCGTCAGGCTTCACATCGGCCGATTTGGGGTCGGCCGATTTCTCGGCAGGCTTCTCGGTGACGGTGGCCTTCTCAGTGACGGTGGCCTTCTCGGACGCCGACCGTTCGATCAGCGTGCGCTCGGACATGCCCTTGGCCTTCACGCCGGCTTCGGGGAGGCTGCTGACGACGGTGGCGGGCTTGGCGGCGGCTTTCGGATCTGCCTTGGGATTTGCCTTGGGATCGACTGCGGCGGTCAAGGCTGCGGCTGACGGTGCTTCCGGCTTGGCCACTATGTAGTGATTAACGATGTACGCCCCGATGATGGTCGCTGCCACCGAGGGTAAGATGTCCATCACAAATTTCTTCAGGTAACTCAGCATGACCTGCCACTCCCCACCCCGCTACTACATGCTGGAACTTTGAGGCACATTCAGGGATCAACTGCGTCGGATCGGTGGCAAACGCCCGTTCCGACGTCACCTTTGGTGTCGCTTTGGTTTCAGCCGGAGGCGTCCCCTGCGCAGGCCGCATCCGCCTTCTAGATCATCGCGCAGCCGTTAACGGGTTATGAATTTCCACAGCCGCGCCGGCTCGGACCTGCCATTCGGCGGGTGCAGGGTTCCTTGCTTGGTTCTCGCGCCGCGTCAGGGCTTGAGTTCGACCTCGAGGAACACGATCTCGCTGGCCGTCTCGTTGAGCACGTCGTGCTGGACCCCGGCCTTGCGGAAATAGGATTTGCCGGCTCCGAGCTGCGCCTTCGAGCGCTCGCCGTCCGGCGCCACGATCGTCATCTCGCCCGCCGTGATCGGAACGATGACATAGTCCATCTCATGGGTGTGGTGGCCGGTGGCGCTGCCCGGCGCGAGGCGCCATTCGGTCACCCGGACTTCCGCCGTATCCACCTGCACATCCGATTTGGCACTGAGCATCGTCATTTTCTCCAATTTTTTTAAGCGGATCATGCTCTACGGCACGAAAACCATGAACACGAACACGGCGAACACCACCATGTGAACCAGCCCGAACAGGATGTTGGTGCGGCCGGTTCCGAAGGTGAGCATGCTGACCATGAAGGTGAGCAGCAGGATCAGCATATGCTGGTTGCTGAGCCCGAGCACCAATTGCTTGTCGAGCGCATAGGCGGCTACGGCCACCGCGGGAACCGTAAGCCCGATGGTGGCGATCGACGAGCCGAGCGCAAGGTTGATGCTCTTCTGCAGGTCGTTCTTGCGCGCCGCCGACACAGCGGCAACGCTCTCCGGCAACAGGATCAGGGCCGCCACCACCAGGCCGGCAAAGGCCGGCGGCGCGCCGATCTTGACGGTGACGACATCGACCACCAACGAGAATTTCTTCGCCAGCAGCACCACCGCCAGCAGCGAGACCAGCAGCAGCGCAACGCTGATCGCCGTCATGCGGTCCGACATCACCTCGCCATGCGCCGCTGCCTCATTGGCGCCGCTGACGAAATAATCGCGGTGACGGATGGTCTGGGTGTAGAGGAACACCGCATAGAGCAGCACGGTCACTATGCTGACCACGGCGAGCTGGGCCGTGGAAAACACCGGGCCCGGAGAGGTCAGCGTGAAATTGGGCATATCGAGCGTGATGGTCGCGAGCACGAACAGCACGCTGAGATAAAGGTTCGCCCCGGTGATCTGGAAATCCTGCTCCTTGTAGCGCAGGCCGCCGATGAAGATGCAGAGCCCGACCAGACCGTTGCAGACGATCATCACCACCGCAAACACCGTGTCGCGGGCCAGGGTCGGCGCCGGCGTTTCGCCCAGCATGATGGTCGAGATCAGCGCCACCTCGATGATCGTCACCGCGAGCGTCAGCAGCAATGTGCCGAACGGCTCGCCGATCCGCTCGGCGATCATCTCGGCATGGTGGACCGCCGCGAACACGGTGCCGAACAGAATGACCAGCAGCACCGCCGCAAACACCCAGCCCCCGGCCGATGGCGCGAAGCTGTAGCCGGTAGCCGTGACCGCGGCAAACAACAGCACCGCCAGAACGGGATACAGCCAGGCCGACCGCGGCATCGGTCCGTGTGCACTCATCGTGGGGTCCCCTCACTTCGGTGGCGCGATTATGCGACAGACAATCGCCGCCGTCAGCCTCTTGCGGCGCCGATAAACCGCCGCGCCGTCGCCATCGCACCGAAATCGTCGAGATTGTCGTGCCCGCCACCGGGCAGTCGCACGAATTGCTCGGGCTCATGGGCGAGATCGAACAGGCGCTCGCCGAAGCGAATCGGGATCACCGGATCGTCGGTGCCATGCATGATCAGGAGCGGCGCCTTGACCTGTGCGATGAGCCGGTCGGAGTGGAATTGATCGCGCATCAGGAGGCCGACCGGCACATACCAGAAATGCGCGCCGGCGACGTCAGCCGTTGATGTGTAGGGCGCCTCCAGGATCAGCTTGCCGAGGGGATGTTCGGCGGCGAGCGCGACCGCAACGCCGCTGCCGAGCGAGAATCCCCAGGCCACGATCTGCTCGGCGCGGTAGCGCGCGGTGGTGAAGGCGTAGGCCGCCGCGGCGTCCTGCAGCAGTCCTTGCTCGCTCGGAGACCCGCTCGACCCTGCGTAACCCCGAAAGGACAGCGCCACCAGCCCGGTGCCGTCGGCCGTGATGGCCTTGAAGCGCGCCACGCGCCCGGCAAGGAAATCGCCGTTGCCATGAAAGAACAGCACGACGGGCCGGCCCGGCTTCGCCGGCACGTGCCAGACGATGACCTTCTCGCCGTCGCCCGTGGTCAGGACATGCTCTTCCGCTTCGGGAAGGCCCGCGGCTGCCGGCGCAGTCCGTCCGACCGGCGGGATCGGAAACAGCAGCTCGCGCTGCTTGACGTAGAGCACCGCGAGCCCGCCGAGATAGACGACGACCGCGGCGATCAGGAACCATTTCAGGATTGCGAGTGCCAGTGCCATCAGCGGTGGCCGCGGCTATGTCTTGCCGTGGAGCTTGAGCAGCTTCTCGACGTCCGCCTTGATGCTGTCGGGGACCGGTCGGCACGCGCACGCCGCCGCATGCGCGACGTGCCACTTGATGCGCTGCTCGCGCGTCGCCTGGAGCGGCATGCGATGCGCTCGATGCCACTCCCGGTTCAGCGCCATCGATACCGCCTTACATCGCCTTGACGATGTTCTCGGTGACCTTCTTGGCGTCGCCGAGCAACATCATGGTGTTGTCGCGGTAGAATAGCGGGTTGTCGATGCCGGCATAGCCCGAGGCGAGCGAGCGCTTGATGAACATCACGGTGCCGGCCTTCCAGACCTGCAGCACCGGCATGCCGTAGATCGGCGAGGTCTTGTCCTCTTCCGCCGCCGGGTTGGTGACGTCGTTGGCGCCGATCACGAAGGCGATGTCGGCCTGGGCGAACTCCGAGTTGATGTCCTCGAGCTCGAACACCTCGTCATAGGGCACGTTGGCCTCGGCCAGCAGCACGTTCATGTGGCCGGGCATGCGGCCCGCCACCGGGTGAATGGCGTATTTCACCTCGACGCCTTCCTTCTTCAGGATGTCGGCCATCTCGCGCAGCGCGTGCTGGGCCTGCGCCACCGCCATGCCGTAGCCGGGCACGATGATGACCTTCGAGGCGTTCTTCATGATGAAGGCGGCGTCATCCGCCGAGCCGAGCTTGGCGGGCTTCTGCTCGCCCGAGCCGCCGCCGGCCGCGGCGGTCTCGCCGCCGAAGCCACCGAGGATCACCGAGATGAACGAGCGGTTCATCGCGTGGCACATGATGTAGGACAGGATCGCGCCGGAGGAGCCGACCAGCGCGCCGGTGATGATCAGCGCCGAATTGCCGAGCGTGAAGCCGATGCCGGCCGCGGCCCAGCCGGAGTACGAGTTCAGCATCGAGATCACGACCGGCATGTCGGCGCCGCCGATCGGGATGATCATCAGCACGCCGAGCGCCAGCGCGATGATGGTGATCAGCCAGAAGTCGAGCGCGCTGCCGCTCATCACGAGGCCGACGATGAAGAACACCAGCGCCAGCGCCAGCACGATGTTGATGACGTGGCGGAACGGCAGGATGATCGGCGCGCCGCTCATCCGTGCCGACAGCTTCAGGAACGCGATCACCGAGCCGGTGAAGGTCAGGGCGCCGATCGCGACGCCGAGCGACATCTCGACCAGGCTCTGCGGATGAATGTTGCCGGGCGTGCCGATGTCGAACGCCTCGGGCGCATAGAACGCACCGGCGGCGACCAGCACCGCGGCCATGCCGACCAGCGAGTGGAACGCGGCGACGAGCTCGGGCATCGAGGTCATCGGCACCCGGCGCGCGATGACGGCGCCGATGCCGCCGCCGATCGCGACCGCGAGGATCACCAGCAGCCAGGCCACGCCGTCGGCCGGCGGATGGCTCGCCAGCGTGGTGCCGACGGCGATCGCCATGCCGATCATGCCGAACATGTTGCCCTGGCGCGACGACGCCGGGCTCGACAGGCCGCGCAGCGACAGGATGAACAGCACCCCCGCCACGAGATACAACAGTGCAGAGAGATTGGCGCTCATCTCAGGTCCCCCAAAATCCTCATCACCCCGAGGTGATTGCCGCTCACTTGGCTTTCTTCTTGTACATCGCGAGCATGCGCTGGGTGACCAGGAAGCCGCCGAAGATGTTCACACAGGCGAAGATCAGCGCGACGAAGCCGAAGCCGCGGGCCCAGCCCGAACCGCTCGAGACCATGCCGACGCCGACCGCAAGCAGCGCGCCGACCACGATCACCGACGAGATCGCGTTGGTCACGCTCATCAGCGGCGTATGCAGCGCCGGCGTCACCGACCACACCACGAAATAGCCGACAAACACGGCGAGCACGAAAATCGACAGCCGGAACACGAACGGATCGACGGCCTGCGCGAGATGCTCCATGGCTTCTCTCCTTACTTCGGCTGGAAGTTGGGATGGATGACGGCGCCGTCCTTGGTCAGCGCGGTGGCCTTCACCAGTTCGTCGTCCCAATTGACCGCGAGCGCCTTGTTGGCCTTGTCGACCATCGTCTCGATGAACGAGAACAGGTTGCGCGCGTAGAGCCCCGAGGCCGACGCCGCAACACGGCCTGCGACATTGGTGTAGCCGACGATCTTGATGCCATCGGTCTCGACCACTTCGCCGGGCCTCGCGCCCTCGACATTGCCGCCGCGCTCGACCGCGAGATCGACCAGCACCGAGCCAGGCTTCATCGATTTCACCATCTCGCCGGTGACGAGCATTGGTGCCGGACGGCCGGGGATCAGCGCGGTCGTGATCACGATGTCCTGCTTCTTGATGTGCTCGGCGGTCAGCGCGGCCTGCTTGGCCTGGTACTCCTTGGACATTTCCTTGGCGTAGCCGCCGGCGGTCTGCGCGTTCTTGAATTCCTCGTCCTCGACGGCGAGGAATTTCGCGCCGAGCGATTCGACCTGTTCCTTGGTGGCCGGGCGCACGTCGGTCGCGGTGACGACGGCCCCGAGCCGCCGCGCGGTCGCGATCGCCTGCAGGCCGGCGACGCCAACGCCCATCACGAACACCTTGGCGGCCGGAACGGTGCCGGCGGCGGTCATCATCATCGGGAAGGCGCGGCCAAAGGCCTCGGCGCCCTCGATCACGGCGCGGTAGCCGGCCAGATTGGCCTGCGAGGACAAGACGTCCATCACCTGCGCGCGGGTGATGCGCGGCATCAATTCCATCGCGAAGGCGGACACGCCGGCATCGGCCATCACCTTCAGCGCGGCCTCGTTGCCGTAGGGATCCATGATCGCGATGACGAGCGCGCCGCGCTTGTATTTGGACAGTTCGGAGGCTTCCGGCCGCTTCACCTTGATGATGATGTCGGCGTCCTTGAGCGCGTCCGCGCTGACGGTGGCGCCAACCGCGGTGAACTCCGAATCGGGAAGGCCCGACTTGATGCCCGCGCCCGGCTCGACCGCGACCTCGGCGCCGAGTGCCCTGAACTTCTTCACGGTATCGGGCGAGGCCGCAACCCGCGGCTCGGACGGATCAATTTCCTTGGCAACGGCAATCTTCATGGGCCCTCCGGCGGCGCGAGCGGCGCACGCGTCTTCAAACTAGCGTTATTTTCGCCAGATTTGGATACCCGGTTTTTAGATCCGGGTTTCGACAGGAAATTCCGGCACCGCCACAGGACGGCGGCGCCGCTAGCCGATCTGAGGATCAGACCAGGAAATAGGCCATCAAGGCGAGAATGATGGCGACGCTGATGGTGCCCCATTTGACCAGCATGAGAAACCCTTCATAGGTCTGCTCATGCGCCACGTAATCGTTGCCGTCGGCGGTCGTGTAGGCCACTTCGTTATGGTCTGCCATCGCTGTCCCCAGTCAGAAATTCGCGTTCCTCCGCGAGCCATTACCGCAAACGGATAGGCAGGGCAACGGCGCGGTCCCGATCGGGCGATTTGAAGCGCAAATCGTCCCCGATCCACGTTCGAGCGACGACGCCGCGCCAGCCCCTCGGCAGGATTGCCCTCCCAAACGCAGGCATCATGGAACGATCATGCCGCCAGGCGCAAAAAACGCCGAACGAAACTGGCACGGGACCGGCTGCCGCCCGGCCCGGCCGGACGCCGATGGGCCTCAGCCCATCGCCTCCAGTTCGTCGATCATGCCGGCGATGACGGACAGGCCGCCGTCCCAGAATTTGGGGTCCTTGGCGTCGAGCCCGAACGGCCGCAGCAGCTCGGAATAGTGCTTGGTGCCGCCGGCGGCGAGCATGTCGAGATAGCGCTCCGCAAAGCCTTCGGACGCGTGCTCATAGACCGCATAGAGCGAGTTCACGAGGCAATCCCCGAACGCATAGGCATAGACGTAGAACGGCGAGTGGATGAAGTGCGGAATGTACATCCAGAACGTCTCGTAGCCCGGCTTGATCTCGATCGCCGGCCCCAGGCTCTCGCCCTGCACGCTGAGCCAGATCTGGCCGATCCGCTCGGCGGTGAGTTCGCCGTTCTTGCGCTCGGTATGAACCGCGCGCTCGAATGAATAGAACGCGATCTGCCGCACCACGGTATTGATCATGTCCTCGACCTTGCCCGCGAGCAGCGCCTGGCGCTGCTTGGCGTTCCTGGTCTGGGACAATAGCCGCTTGAAGGTCAGCATCTCGCCGAACACGCTTGCGGTTTCCGCCAGCGTCAGCGGCGTCGGCGCCATCAGCGCGCCGTTCTTCGCCGCCAGCACCTGATGGACGCCGTGACCGAGCTCGTGCGCCAGCGTCATCACGTCGCGCGGTTTGCCCTGATAGTTCATCAGCACATAGGGATGCGCCGACGGCGTGGTCGGATGCGAGAACGCGCCGGGCGCCTTGCCGGGACGGACCGGCGCATCGATCCAGCGATCGTCGAAGAAGCGCTCGGCAATCTCGGCCATCCTGGGCGAGAAGCCGCTATAGGCCGACAGCACCATGTTGCGCGCCTCGGGCCAGGCGATGGTGCCGGTCGCCGCGAACGGCAGCGGGGCGTTGCGGTCCCAGTGCGGCAGCTTCTTCTTTTTGAACCAGCCGGCCTTCAGCGCGTAATAGCGGTGCGACAGCTTCGGATAGGCCGCGCGCACCGAGGCGACCAGCGCATCGACCACCTCGCGCTCGACGCGGTTGTTGAGATGGCGGGAGTCCGCGACATCCTGGAAGCCGCGCCAGCGGTCGGAGATTTCCTTGTCCTTGGCGAGCGTGTTGGTGATCAGCGCGAAGCTGCGCTCATTGTCCTTGAAGGTCTTGGCGAGCGCCTGCGCGGCAGCCTTGCGCTTGTCCCCCGCCTTGTCCTGCAGCAGGTTCAGCGTCGGCTCGATCGCGAGCTCCTTGCCGCCAATCTTGAAACGCAGACCGGAGATGGTCTGGTCGAACAGCCGGTTCCAGGCCGCGTAGCCGCTTTGCGCCTTTTCGTGGAACAGCTGCTCGACGCGATCCTCGAGCTGGTACGGCTTGTCCTTGCGCAGATCCTCGATCCATGGCCGGTAATGGCCGAGCTCGGGTTCGGCCATCGCGCGCTCGATCACGTCGTCGTCGACGCGATTGAGCTCGAGCGAGAAGAACAACAGATGCACCGACGCGGCGGTCAGCCGCTCGGAGACATCGCCGTAGAATTTCGAAATCGCGGGATCGACGCTGTCGCCGGCATGGACCAGGCCGGCGTAAGAGCCGAGACGGCCAGCCGAATCGTCGATCGCCTCATAGCGCCTGATCGCCTCGGCCAGCCACCTTCCGCCGCCTTCCTTGGCGGTATTTTCGGCAAGCTTGCCTTTGTAGTCGGTCTCAAACGCGACGCAATCTGCGTCCATTTTCTGCAAGTCGCGTGCGACCTCAGGCGCATCGATACCGGAGTAGAGATCTGCCAGATTCCATTCCGGAAGCTTGCCGGTCTTGCTGGCTGCCTTTCTCGCCGCCGGGCCGCCTGCGGACGACTTGCGTTGCGCGGCCGTCTTGCGCAACGCGGCTTCCTTGCGGAGAGCGGCCTTGCTGAGGGCAGACTTGTTGGATGCAGTTTTGGAGCGCGAGGTCATCTTGTTCGTAACCTTAGTTCAGTCGGAAAGATGTCAGCGGCGGCGGAATGAATGCGGGTTTGCAACATTTAAGAGTGCGTTAATCGGCATCGGCGACATTGCCCCGATTCGAGACAAATAAACGTAGCGTGCGGGGAAAACCATGGCTGCCACCATTTTGATCGCCGATGACGACGCAGTACAGCGCCGTTTGGTTGAAAACATGGTGCAGAAGTGCGGCTATGAGCCCCTCGTCGTGGACAGCGGCGACGCGGCGATCGCGGCCCTGACCGCATCCGAGACGCAGGCGATTGACGCCGTCGTGCTCGACCTCGTGATGCCGGGCCTCGACGGCCTTGGAGTCCTCGCAAAAATTCGTGAAGCTGGTTTGACCGTCCCGGTCATCGTGCAGACCGCGCATGGCGGCATCGACAATGTCGTGTCGGCGATGCGCGCCGGTGCCCAGGATTTCGTCGTCAAGCCGGTCGGCTTCGAGCGGCTGCAGGTTTCCCTGCGCAACGCCCTCAACGCCTCGGCGCTGAAGGGCGAATTGCAGCGGATCCGCCACAGCCGCGAGGGCCGGCTGACCTTCTCCGACATCATCACCCGCAGCGAGGCGATGGCCGGGGTGCTGCGCACCGCGCAAAAGGCTGCGTCCTCGACGATCCCGGTGCTGATCGAGGGCGAATCCGGCGTCGGCAAGGAACTGTTCGCGCGCGCCATTCACGGCAGCAGCGAGCGCAAGGCCAGGCCGTTCGTTGCGGTGAATTGCGGCGCGATCCCGGACAATCTCGTCGAATCGATCCTGTTCGGCCACGAGAAGGGCGCCTTCACCGGCGCCACCGAGCGCCATCAGGGCAAGTTCGTCGAAGCGCATGGCGGCACGCTGTTCCTCGACGAGGTCGGCGAATTGCCGCTGGCCACGCAGGTGAAATTGCTGCGCGCGCTGCAGGAAGGCACCGTCGAGGCGGTCGGCGGCCGCAAGCCGGTCAAGGTCGATGTTCGCATCATCTCGGCGACCAACCGCAAGCTGCTCGATCTCGTGAAAGGCGGCCAGTTCCGCGAGGACCTGTTCTATCGCCTGCACGTGCTGCCGCTGACCATTCCGGCGCTGCGGCAGCGGCGCGAAGACATCCCGCATCTGCTGCGGCATTTCCTGGCGCGATTCTGCGCCGAGGAGAACCGCAACATCACCGGCATCAGCGGCGAGGCGATGGCTCACCTCTCGCAGCTCGACTGGCCGGGCAACATCCGCCAGCTCGAGAACACCGTGTATCGCGCCGTGGTGATGAGCGACGGCGACCAGCTCGGGCTCGCCGATTTCCCGCAAGGAACGGCGCATCCGGCGCCGGATGGCAAATCGCTGCAGGGCGAGCCGCTGGTGGTGTCGCCTTCCACGGCCCCCGCCATGATTTCCGGTAATGAAATACCGGTTGCCACCTCCCTGCCCACCGCCGGCGGCCTTTCCATGCTCAATGCCGCGGGCGAGGTGCGCCCCCTGGAAGATCTCGAGAACGAGATCATCCGCTTCGCGATTTCGCATTATCGCGGACAGATGTCGGAGGTCGCGCGCCGCCTCAAGATCGGCCGCTCGACGCTCTATCGCAAGCTCGACGAAGCTGCGGCCGGCGCGCGCGCAAGCGACGCCACTTAGCTCTCGAGGCCGACAGGCCGCACCAGGGAACCTTTTGAACCGTGTCGTGGCGGTGACAGACAAAGGCTGTGCCGCGTGGCAAAAACGCACAGCCCGGAGTGAAATCAGCTGCTTCGAGGTCAGTTTGTCGTGAGTTGCCCCGCATGGCGCTGGCTGCATGAGAGGGGCAAAGGTATCGTCTGCGTTCGTTGTGTGCAGGCGTGCGAGTCGATCGAGAGGCCGGCGCTTCGCGCAAGCTATGAAACCAAATTCTGATTTGAACTGTTCCAGCTTGATGAGGGGCAGTTTCACCCAGGGGGTGTGACGATGCGTGACTGTTCGAACAACCGTCGAGGATTTGACCGCGTATTGATGGCCGTCGCGGCAACCTTCCTCACGGTGTCCGCGACCGCGGCCTTCGCGCAGGACACACCGCACTCCAGCGCCTCGGAACTCGCGATCGACGCGGCGATCCCGCGCCCCGAACCGGCCAACGTGCCGCCCCCCACCGCAAGCGATTTCAAGGCCGACACCACCGCCGCGCTGCCCGATGCAGCCAAGCCGGCCGACGTGAAGCCAGCGGATGTGCACGCCACCGAAGCCAAGCCTGCTGAGACAAAGCCGGTCGACGCCAAGCCGGCAGAGCCGAGCGCGACTGCAAAGGCCGTCGAGCCGAAGCCCGCCGATGCCGTAACCGCGCCGGCGACGAAGCCCGCCGACGCGCCAAAGACCGATACCGCCGTCGCGCCGGCGGCGGCCACCCCCGCCCCTGCAACGGCCACCGCGCCTGCCGCAAGCCCCGCGCCTGCAACGGCAGCGGCGCCGACCACAGCTCCTGCTCCCGCGACCGCCGCAGCGCCGGCGGGCGAACCGGCGAAGGCGGCAAGCAACGTTGCTGCCGAGGATCAGCCGGTTGCCGACAAGCTGCGCGAACTGCTCGCCAGCAAGTCGCTGCGTAGCTTTGACCGCAAGAACGAGCGCGCAGCGGCCGAGAAATTCTATTCGGCTCGCGAATACGCGCCGGTGTTCACCAAGGCCGGCAAGCTGACCGACGCCGGCAAGGGCGTCATCGCCCGCCTGAAGGACGCGGCCGCCGACGGCCTCGATGCATCAGACTATCCGGTGCCGGATTTCGCCGCGGCGACCTCGCCGGACGCGCTGGCCGACGCCGAGCTGAAGCTCGCCGCCAGCATGCTGGACTACGCCCGCCAGGCCCAGAGCGGCCGCATGCACTGGTCGCAGGTGTCGGCGGACATTCTCTATCCGGAGCACCCGATCGATCCGGCGGAAGTGTTCGCCAATGTGACCTCCGCCAAGGACGCCTCCGCCGCGCTCGACGGCTACAACCCGCCGCAGAAGCTCTACAAGGAGCTGAAGCAGAAGCTCGCCGAGCTGCGCGGCCAGGGCGACGGTCCGGTCATCACGATCGCGGACGGTCCGACGCTGAAATATTTGCCGGCGCGCAAGAAGCAGGCCGCGGTCGAGATGGACGATCCGCGCGTGCCGGACCTGCGCAACAAGCTCGGCATCACCGAGGATGCCGACAGCACCAAGTATGACGCGACGGTCGCGCGGGCGGTGGAGAAATTCCAGAGCAGCGTCGACCTCAAGCCAACCGGCGTTCTCGACGAGCGCACGGTCAAGGCGCTGAACAATCCGAAGCGCGACCGCCAGATCGACACCGTGATCGTCAACATGGAGCGCTGGCGCTGGCTGCCGCGCCAGCTCGGCGCCGCCAGTGTCGGCAATGCCTATGTGATCCTCAACATCCCGGACTACACGCTGAAGGTGATGCAGAACGGCGCGCCGGTCTGGACCACCCGCGTCGTCACCGGAAAGCCCGGCCAGCATGCCACGCCGCTTCTGACCGAGACGATGAAATACATCACGGTCAATCCGACCTGGAACGTGCCGCCGTCGATCATCTACAACGAATATCTGCCGGCCCTGCAGCAGGATCCGACGGTGCTGCAGCGCATGGGCCTCAGGCTCGAGCGCAACCGCGACGGCTCGATCCACATTTCGCAGCCGCCGGGTGAAGCCAACGCGCTCGGCCGCATCCGCTTCAACTTCCCGAACAAGTTCCTGGTCTATCAGCACGACACGCCGGACAAGTACCTGTTCGCGAAGGACGAGCGCGCTTTCAGCCACGGCTGCATGCGCGTGCAGAATCCCGATCAGTACGCCGCCGTCCTGCTCAACATTACCGAGCCGAACCAGCACTACACGCCGGAGCGGATCCGCAGCATGTACGGTTCGAGCGAGGTCGACCTGAAATTCCCGACGCCGATCCCGGTAAACATCACCTACCAGACCGCGTTCGTGGACGATGCCGGCAAGCTGCAATTGCGCAGGGACGTTTACGGCCGCGACGCCGCCATGCTGTCGCTGCTCAGGAACGGCCGCGGCAAGGATCTCGAGACGGTAGTGGCGCACGCCCAGCCGAGCTACTCGCGTCCGCCGAGCAGCAGCCTGCCCGCCGGCGTCAATGTCGCCGGCGACAACGGCTTTGGCTCCTCCGGACCAAACTTCTTCGAGCGCCTGTTCGGAGGATTCGGACAGCCGGAGCCGCAGCCGATTCGTCGCGGGCAGGCCCAGCAGCAGCGCCGGGTGATCACCCGCTAGTCTGCATTTCGGCCCGATTGGGATAAATTTTGAAGCAAAATCAACGATCTCGCTCAAAAGGCGAGATCGTTTACGTTAACCATTTCGGGTCTCGGCCGGGGAGCAGGGCTATCTTTTGCCACAGTCGCCCAGTTAGTTAAGCCTAACTTGGGGGCGGGTCGGTAAACCTCGGTTAACCCTCCCGCTTTAAGAAAGCGTTCACCGTCTTCCGCAGGGGGTCTGCGAAAGATGCCGACCGAACGCTCGTCGACTGGGTGGGCTCATAGTGCTGGCTGTCTTCGCACGCCGCTGCAATCCGCTGTCGTTGCCTAAGGCCGGATACCAAGTCGGCCTGACTGCGCTATTGCTGTTGGCGGGCGCAGGATCGGTGCACGATGCCACCGCGCTGAACCAGACCCGCACCCTCTCCTTCCACCACACCCATTCCGGCGAAGACCTCACCGTCACCTTCAAGCGCGAGGGCCGCTACGACGAAGGCGCGCTGAAGCAGCTCAACCACTTCCTGCGCGACTGGCGTTCCCAGGATGAAACGGTGATGGACCGTCACCTCTTCGACATCCTGTGGGACGTCTATAACGACGTCGGCGGCAAGCAGCCGATCCAGATCATCTCCGCCTATCGCGCCCCTGCCACCAACGCCATGCTCCGCCGCCGCTCCTCGGGCGTCGCGCGCCACAGCCAGCACATGCTGGGGCATGCGATGGACTTCTTCATCCCGGGCGTGCCGCTGGAGCAGATCCGCTACGCCGGCCTCCGCCTGCAGCGCGGCGGCGTCGGCTTCTATCCGACCTCGGGCTCGCCGTTCGTCCATCTCGACACCGGCAGCATCCGCCACTGGCCGCGCATGACCCGCGATCAGCTGGTCAGGGTGTTCCCCGACGGCCGCACCGTCCATGTCCCGACCGACGGCACGCCGCTCAAGGGCTATGAGCTTGCCAAGGCCGATATCGAGCGCCGCGGCAATGGTGACGATGCCGCGACCATCGGCAAGCCGAGCCTGTTCGCGAAGCTGTTCGGTGGCGGCAAGTCGAGTGACGATGAAGACGAAGGCGCGGCCAGCGCGAACGACAAGCCCGCCGCCAACACCGTGGTGGCTGCCGCCGCGCCCGCCAAAGCCGCCGATCCGGTTCCGCTGCCGCGCGCCAAGCCGCAGTTCGCCGCCGCCATCCAGCTCGCCGCCGCCGACGCCCAGCTCGTGCCGATGCCGAAGGCGAAGCCGGCGGTGCAAGTGGTGCAGGTGGCCGAGAACACCGCGCCGCAATCCCCTGCCGACATCATCAATGCCCGCGGCTTCTGGGGTGACGAGGGTGAGGCGCCGAAGCAGGCGTCGGCGGCGCAGATTGCCGCGCTGAAGGCCCGCGAGGCGGTCGGCGGTAGCGATCCGCAGACCACTGCGAGCACGACAACCGAAAACTTCAACAAGGCGCTGGCCTATGCGCCCGCGGCCTCGCCGGTCGATCGGGCCAACATCGTCGCAGCGACCGCGCCGATCCCGCGCAACGTGCGCCCGACGCGCAATGGTGCGGTCCCTAGCACCGAAATCAACACCGTCGTTGCCAAGGGCGCACCGAGCCAGGGCGTGATCACCACCTCCGCGCGGATCTCGGCTGCCAAGGGCAACGATATCTGGATGCGCGTGGTGATGCTGGCGCCGAGCGCCAGCAATGCCATGCTGACCACGGTGCTTGGCGACACCGACATGACCATGATGCGGGCTCATTTCGTGAAGCCGCAGGCCGCCGTCGTCATGACCTTCTCGGAAGATCCGATGATGGGCATGACCTGCGACCGCTTCTCGGGCTCGGCGACCGCCCTCCTGACGACCCAGTCCTTCGTGCTCCGCACCGCCTCGCTGCGCTGAGCCGCGCTTCTGCCGACAAGATAGCTTTCCGCCCCTTCAGGCCGGCAGCCCTGCCTTGAGCAGGCCGGCCTCGTAGCGTGCCCGATCGGGCTCATACTTGTAGCGCTGGGTTGTCAGATGCGCGGCAACCGAGAAGGTCGGCTCGCGCTTCAGCACCTCGGCGGCGTGGGCAGAGGCCGCCACCGTGTTGCCCATCTGCGCGAAGGTCGCCGCGAGGAAGGCATGATGGGTGTGATCGGGGCGCGTGATGCGCGAGAACGCCTCGACGGCGTCGGCGTATTTCTCGGCGCAATAGCAGGCCCGGCCGAGATGGCTCCAGAAGCGCTCCGGATGGAACGGATTGAGGCGCATCGCCCGCTTGATCCAGTCGATGCCCTCCTCGGGCCGCCCGAGCCAGGTCAGGAGCTCGCCCTGCTGCACGACCACGAGGTCGTAGTTCGGGTTCAGCGCGAGCGCGCGCTCCTGGTGGAAGGCCGCCTTGTCGTGGTCGTCGCGGTTAAGGTTCAGCGCGGCGAGGATCCGGTGCACGTCACTGTCATTGTCGTCGAGCTTGAGCGCGATCTCGAGCTCTGCGGCGACCTGCGCCATGGTCGCGTCGCGGTCGGTGCACCAGTTGTAGACCCAGGTCTGGCCGAGCACGCAGGCCCGCCAGGCGTGGGCATGGGCATAGTTTGGGTCAAGCACGATGGCCCGCTCGAGCAGGCGCTGCGCCTCCGCGTTGTCGTCCCGTGCCGAGCGATGATGCAGCACCTTGGCGGCAAGCACGCACTCGTAGGCCGCCATGTTGTCGGTCGGCTTGCGCTTGACGCGGTCATGCGCGGCAGCCTCGACGCGCCCCGGCAAGGTCGCCACGATCGCGCGCGTCATCTCGTCCTGGATCGCGAAGATGTCGGCAAGCTCGCGGTCGTAGCGTTCGGCCCAAACGTGCCGGTCGGCCACGGCGTCGATCAGCTGCACGGTGACGCGGATCCGGCCGCCCGCCTTCCGCACGCTGCCTTCCAGCACATAGTCGACGGCGAATTCCTTCGCGACGTCCTGCACCTTCACGGCCTTGCCCTTGTACACGAAGCTCGAGTTGCGCGAGATCACCAGCAGATCGTGGAAGCGCGACAGCTCGGTGATGATGTCCTCGGTGAGCCCGTCGGCGAAGAATTCCTGCTCGGGATCGCCGCTCATGTTGACGAGCGGCAGCACGGCGATGGAGGGCTTCTTGGCGACGACAGGGGCGGCCACCGCGCTCGGGTGCTCCGGAACGGGCCTGGCACCGGATTCGAGATGAACGCGAAAAACCCGGATCGGGCGCGCGATATTCTTGACGGTCTGGTCGCCGAGATCCTCGAAGCTCAGATCTTCCAGGCGATCGCCGACCTGATCGCGGACCGCGCCGGAAATGCAAATGCCGCCGGGCTCGGCCAGTGTCTCCAGACGGGACGCGACGTTGACGCCGTCGCCGAAGATATCGGCGCCGTCAACGATCACGTCGCCAAGATTGATGCCGATGCGAAACTGCATCCAGCGCGCCGGCGCGACGTCGGCGTTGCGCTTGGCCATCCGGCTCTGGACCTCGGCCGCGCACAGCACCGCATCGACGACGCTGTGGAATTCGACCAGCAGGCCGTCGCCGGTGGTCTTGATGATGCGGCCGCGATTCTTGGCGATGGCCGGATCGATCAGCTCGATGCGATGGGTTTTGAGGCGCGCAAGGGTGCCCGTCTCGTCAGCCTCCATCAGGCGGCTATAGCCGACCATGTCGGCGGCGAGGACCGCAGCGAGCCGGCGCTCTGGTCCTGGCACGTCCATCTGAACGATCTGCCCGGTTACCTCACCGCCAGTGTAGCAAATCCCGTGATTTCACCCAAGCCTCGACACGAGGCCTTCCAGGAGCATCGACCTGAGCCTTGGGGGGCTTGGAGCGCCTTGGCAAACGCCAGCAGGGGTGGCCGCTGGCCGCCTCAGAGCATCCCCAGCGCCTGCATGTAGGTCTCCAGGATGGTCTCCTGCTCCTGGCGCTCGTTCGGATCCTGCTTGCGCAGACGGATGATGGCGCGCAGCGCCTTGACGTCGAAGCCGTTGCCCTTGCTCTCGGCATAAACGTCGCGGATGTCGTCCGAGATCGTCTTCTTCTCTTCTTCCAGCCGCTCGATGCGCTCGATGATGGACTTGAGCTGGTCCTTGGCAAATCGCGTTGCGGGCTCTTCCTTGACGGCGGCAGACGTGGTGGCCATCGCGCACTCCTGAACTGGCATTGAAATGTTACGCGAATACGCGCCTTGCGCACCGCTTGCTGCGGGCGACCCTCGATTTTGGCGCGCGTTCCGTCAAGGAAACATCGCGCTCATCCACAGCGCGCCCACAGGAGATGCTGGTCTTTCAGGTATAAACGTCATTCCGGGGCGATGCGGCAGCATCGAACCCGGAATCTCGAGATTCCCCGATGCGCAATTGCGCATCTGAGGTCTGGTGCTAACGCACCATCCCGGAATGACGTTGCTCGGCTTAATGCCCGCTTTGGGCTTTCTTCATCGCCGCGAGTTGCTCCGGCGTCGCGCTGCCCTGATACTTCGCCTTCCATTCCTCATACGGCATACCGTAGACCGCCTCACGGCTCTCGTCCTTGCTCACGGCAAGGCCCTTGGCGTCGGCCTCTTCCTTCATCCAGTTGGACAGGCAGTTGCGGCAGAAGCCGGCGAGGTTCATCAGGTCGATGTTTTGCACATCGGTGCGGTTGCGCAGGTGACTGACGAGACGCCGGAAGACCGCGGCCTCGAGTTCCGTTCTGGTTTTGTCGTCAATGCTCATGATCGTGATCCCGTGTGTCGCGCTCACCATATTGATATCAGGTGGGAATTGTCACAGATTTTGCCATATCGGCGCGCAAAACGGACCGGTCCGGCCACCCCGGCCATGGTCCGACAGCGTCGCAGACGGGCGCCCGCCCGTTGACAGTGCCGGCCGGGCACGCGAAATCGTCCATGATTTGATATAGCTTCGCTGCATGAGCCCAACAGATTCCCTTGCCTCAGCTCCCCGCAATATCCGTCTGACGTTGGCCGGCCTCCTGCCGGTGCTGGCGCTGGTCGCGGCCTGCCTGTGGACGAGCCCGGCGGCGGCCGATTTCCGGCTCTGCAACAACACCTCGAGCCGCGTCGGCATCGCGCTCGGCTACAAGGACGCCGAGGGCTGGACCACCGAGGGCTGGTGGAATGTGTCGTCGCGCACCTGCGAGACCTTGCTGCGCGGCAACCTTGTGGCGCGCTACTACTACATCTACGCTCTCGACTATGATCGCGGCGGCGAATGGTCCGGCCAGGCCTTCATGTGCTCGCGCGACAAGGAATTCACCATCAAGGGCACCGAAAATTGCCTGGCGCGCGGGTTCGACCGCACCGGCTTCTTCGAGGTCGACACCGGCGAGCAGCGTGCATGGACCGTCCAGCTGACCGAAGCCAACGAACAACAGCCGCAGAAAGTACCGGGAATGCCGGGCGGCGTGGGTCCAGGAAGTCCCGGGGCGATGCCGGGCCTGCCCAACCCGCCGCCGGGCGCAGCGCCGCCGGGCGCGTCTGGTCTGCCGCCAGCCGCACCACCCGGAAACAAACCATGAGACGACTGCGTCGAATCAAGATCCTCGCAACGCTCGGCCCGGCCTCCTCAGACAGCGCGATGATCCGCAAGCTGTTCGAGGCGGGCGCCGACGTCTTCCGCATCAACATGAGCCATACCCCGCATGACAAGATGCGGGAGCTGGTCAAGACCATCCGCAATGTCGAATCGAGCTACGGCCGGCCGATCGGCATCCTGGTCGACCTGCAAGGGCCGAAGCTGCGGCTTGGCTCGTTCGCGGAAGGCGCGACCCAGCTCAAGAACGGCCAGAGCTTCATTCTGGATTCCGACAAGACGCCGGGCGACAACAGCCGCGTCCAGCTTCCGCATCCGGAGATCCTCGCGGCGCTCCGCCCGGGCCATGCGCTGTTGCTCGACGACGGCAAGGTGCGGCTGATCGCCGAGGAAACCTCGCCCGAGCGCGCGGTCACGCGCGTCGTGATCGGCGGCAAGATGTCGGACCGCAAGGGCGTCAGCCTGCCCGATACCGATCTGCCGGTGTCGGCGATGACCGCAAAGGACCGCGCCGACCTGGAAGCCGCGCTGCCGGAGGGGATCGACTGGGTCGCGCTGTCCTTCGTGCAGCGCGCCGAGGACGTGATCGAGGCCAAGAAGATGATCCGCGGCCGCGCCGCCGTGATGGCCAAGATCGAGAAGCCGCAGGCGATCGACCGCCTTGCCGACATCATCGAAGCGTCGGACGCGCTGATGGTGGCGCGCGGCGATCTCGGCGTCGAACTGCCGCTGGAACGGGTACCGAGCCTGCAGAAGCAGATGATCCGGATGGCGCGCCGCGCCGGCAGGCCGGTGGTGGTCGCAACCCAGATGCTGGAATCGATGATCCAGGCGCCGGTGCCGACGCGCGCCGAAGTCTCCGACGTCGCCACCGCCGTCTACGAAGGCGCCGACGCCATCATGCTGTCGGCGGAATCCGCCGCCGGCAAATTCCCGGTGGAGGCAGTCTCCACCATGAACCGCATCGGCGAGGAGGTCGAGCGCGACCCGACCTATCGCAACGTGATCAACGCGCAGCGCGTCGATCCCGAAGCGACGGTGGGTGACGCCATTGCCGACGCCGCGCGGCAGATCGCCGAGACGCTCGACCTGTCGGCGATCATCTGCTGGACGTCATCAGGCTCGACCGCGATCCGGGTGGCGCGCGAGCGGCCTAAGGTGCCGGTGGTCGCGATCACGCCGAACCTCGTCACCGGCCGCAAGCTGTCGGTGGTGTGGGGCGTCCATTGCGTGGTCGCCGAGGACGCCCACGATCTCGACGACATGGTCGACCGCGCCGGCTCGATTGCGTTCCGCGACGGTTTTGCCAAGGCCGGCCAGCGCGTCATCATCGTCGCCGGCGTGCCGCTCCGCGCCCCCGGCACCACCAACATGCTGCGTATCGCCTCGGTCGGCCCGAAGGGCGACGCGCAGCTCTAGATTCCTGTTTGGCGCGTTTTCTTCACGCGTACCGGTGCCTATTTCGCTCGAAAACGCTCTAACCCGCCGCGCCGCGATCAGCCCTGCAATGACGCGTCGAGCGTGATCTTGGTGTTGAGCAGCTTCGACACCGGACATCCGGCCTTCGCCTTGCCGGCCAGTTCCTGGAACGTCGCGTTGTCGGCGCCCGGGATCTTCGCCGACAGCGTCAGATGCACCGCGGTGATGGCGAAGCCGTCGGCAACCTTCTCCAGGGTCACATCGGCCTTGGTCTCCATATGCTCCGCCGTGAGCTTGGCTTCTCCCAGGATCAACGACAGCGCCATCGTGAAGCAGGCGGCATGCGCCGCGCCGATCAGCTCCTCCGGGTTCGAACCCGGTTTGCCCTCGAAACGGCTGGCGAAGCCGTAGGGGTAATCCGAGAGCGCGCCGCTCTTGGTCGAGATCGCGCCCTTGCCGTCCTTGATGCCGCCCTGCCATTTGGCCGAGCCATGGTTTGTCGTCATGGGTTGCTCCGTGAGGTTGGTTGAACCCAGCCCGCAAAACTACAACGCCAATGCGACAGAAGTGTTCTTCGCGCGCGTTGGCCTCATCCTGGACTCAGGCGCCGACCAGCGCCTTCGCCGGAGTCGTCGCCTGCACCACGAGGCCACGCGCGCGTGCGTCCATCACGCCGACCGCGCGCAGCGCTAGCAGCGTCACGGTCTGCACCGCGTCACGCAGCTTGATCGGATCGTCGAGATTGGCCGGCGCCAGCGGGCCGACCAGCGCTTCGTGCAGCGCGCCGAGCAAGGCGGTGGCGGCCAGCGCCGTGTCCTGCGCCGGCAGGTGCCCGGCGCGCACCGCGGCATCGATGCGCATGGCAAGCTCGCCGGAAATATCGCGGCGGCTGGCGAGGCGCGAGGCGGTGACGTCGACGTCGACCGGCTCGGCCAAAATGCCCCAGGCGAGCTTGCGCTGCGACAGCACGTGGACCGCGATCGTCGTCACCGCGGCGGCAAGCGCCGATGACGGCCCCGGCGCAGCATCGGCGGCACGCCGAATCGCCGTGAGCTCGTCGCGCGAGACTTCCGTGATCAATTCCGAGATCAGCTCGGCCTTCGACGGGAAATAGCGGTAGACTGTTCCCGCCGCGACATTGGCCCGCACCGCGACGGGTGCGATCTGGACCGCCGCCATGCCGCCCGCCGCCGCCGCGTCCCGCGCAGCCGACAGGATGGCGCTGCGCCGCGCGGCCAGCCGTTTCACGACCTGATGAGTTCGCCGGTAAACCATGGCGTTCCGTCCCCCCGCCGTGCGCCCCGGCCGGCGCCCACCGGCAGAACACACGAGTCTTCAACGTTTTGAGCGATTGATCCCGCAATCGCCTGAAGAAGTGAACAACTATTCAGACTGGTTGACAAGCTGGAATTGTAAGGATTTTTTTGCAACCTCTGGTACCACCTCTGATTGAGCCGGCGGTGCTTCGGGCCTCTCCCCGACCGGTTCAGGGCCGCGATGGTAAATCGCCGGCTAAGGTGATCGCTCGAAATCGAGACATCTGATCTTGCGCACACTCGCGATATCGCCGCGGCATTTACCCGAATTTATCGGAAGCCGTGGTCGAGTGCGCGCCAGCATCACGCGTGGCGTTGGCTCTGGATGCCCCCGGCCGAAACAAGCAAGAAAGCGCATGTCACTCTCCATCACCAGCAGCGTGAGCAGCCGTAGCGCGGCGCGAGGACTGGTGCCGCTGTGCGCCGCCGTGGGCGCCTATCTGTTTTATCTCTCGGCCGGCGAAATCCTGCTGCGCGATTCCGACACGATGTGGCAGATCCGGGTCGGACAGTGGATCCTCGAACACGGCGCGATGCCGACATCGGACGTGTTCTCGTTCACCCGTTTCGGCGAGCCCTGGATCTCGAGCTCGTGGCTGTCGCAGGTGGTGTACGCGCTCGTATACGGCGGCGATTGGGCCGGGCCGGTGATCCTGTCGTCGATGGCGATCGGCGCGACGGTCGCAATCTTCCTGCATCTGTTGAGCCCGTATTTCGATCCGGCGCGCGCGCTTCTGATCGCGGCGCTGGCGCTGCTGTTGTCGACGATCCACTTCTTGGCGCGGCCGCATGTGTTGGCGCTGCCGGTGCTGCTGGCGTTCATCGGCGGCCTGCTCGTGGCCGCGGATCGCCGCGCCTCACCGTCATGGTGGCTGCTGCCGCTGATGACGCTGTGGGCCAATCTGCATGGCGGCTTCGTTCTCGGCCTGGCGCTGATCGGACCGATCGGACTGGAGGCGGTGTGGAACGCGGAGCCCGGCCGCCGCCGCCAGCTTGTCGTGCGATGGGGCCTGTTCGGCCTCGCCGCGCTGGCCGCGAGCTGCCTGACGCCCTATGGCTGGAACAGCCTGCTCGGCGCGACCAAGATCCTCAGCCTCGGCAAATTGCTGACGCTGATCGGGGAATGGAAGCCGGCGGATTTCAGCAAGCCCAGCTTCTTCGAAGCCACGCTGCTCGGCCTGATCGGCCTGATCTGCTATCGCAGGCTGACGCTGTCGGTGCCGCGGATCCTGCTGCTGCTCGCGCTGATCTGGATGGCGCTGAGCCATGTCCGCAACATCGAGGTATTCGCGTTCATCGCTCCGCTGGTGCTCGCCAAGCCGATCGCCGAGCAATGGGGAACGGCAGGCGCCACCGCCGCCCGCTTCGGAGAAACGCGCGCATTCCCCGTCGTCACGATCCTGGCTGTGATCGCGATGGTGATCGGCGCGTGGGTGACGACGGGGATGTTCGTCGCGCAGCATCAGTTCAAATTCCTGCCGATGTTCTCGCCCGTTGCCGCGGTCGATGTGCTGCAGCAGCACAAGGCGCAGCGCGTGTTCAGCACCGCGCCGTTTGGCGGCTACATGGTCAGCCGCGACATGAAGGTGTTCATCGACGGCCGCGCCGAGCTCTATGGCGAGCAATTCGTGCTCGACTATTACGATGCGCTCGACGCCCGCGACGTCGGCCGGCTGCTGGGCCTGCTCGACAAATACCGGATCGATGCCACGCTGCTGAGCTCGGACTCGCCCGCCGGCAACGCGCTGGATCACCTGAAGGGCTGGAAGCGGCTGTACAAGGACGACATCGCCGTGATCCATGTACGCTCGGACGAGACGAAGACCGGCGCGGCGGCGGCGGGTCAGAGCACGAACTAACCGACGCCGCACAAGTCCAAAATCGCATCGTCGTCCCGTCATCCTGAGGTGCGAGCCTTGCGGCGCAATTGCGCCGCCGGGCGAGCCTCGAAGGATGAATCGGCCACCAGTCGGGCCGTCGATCCTTCGAGACGCCGCTGCGCGGCTCCTCAGGATGACGGGTTTGATCCCCGGCGCTCACAGTTCAAGCGCGATCAGCCCCACCCTCAATTCCCTGTCTGAAGCTCGCCGAAGCGATCCCAGGTCTTGCCGTTGAAGCGCATCAGTTGCATCTGATCGACCGGCACGTGGTCGGCCGGCGAGGTGTTGACCTTGATGCCCGGCAGCAACATCGGCAATTCCAGGCCCTTGATCGCGAATGCCTGACGCAGGATGTTCTCGGTCGAGAGATCGTCGCCGCAGGCCTTCAGCACCGCCTCCAGCGCCATCGCGCTGTTGTAGGCGTTGACGTAGTTGGTGTCGTGCTGGTCGCCTTCCGGCACGTATCTGGTCATGAACTCGCGCCAGCCCTTCATGCCGGGATCGTCGCTCCATGCCGGGTCGTCCGGATCCTTCACATAGGCCGTGGAGATGATGCCGGTGCCGGCCTCGAGGCCGGCAGGCTGCATCACGGTCGAGATCCACACCGCTGTGTTGGACAGGAAAGTCATCGGCCGCCAGCCGATCTCAAAGGCCTTGCGGATCGACTGCGCCGCGAATTTCGGCGTCGCCGCGATCACGAAGACGTCGGCATTGGTGGCCTTCAGCTTGACGATCTGGGAGTCGATCGTCGGGTCCGTGATCTCATAGGTCGCAACCGTGACCAGAGACTCATACTTCTCGCCGAGCACGTCCTTGAGGCCGGCGAGATAGTCGCGGCCGTAGTCGTCGTTCTGCGAGATGACGGCGAACCTTGCATTCGGATTCTTCGCCAGCGCATAGCGCGCATAGAGCCGTGCCTCGTAGCGGAACGGCGCCTGCACGCCCATCGTCGCCTGCGGGAATTGCGTGACGTCGCCGAATTTCGAGGCGCCGGAGGCCAGGAACAGCTGCGGGATGTTCTTGCCCTGCAGGTACTTTGCGATCGCGGTGTTGTGCGCGGTGCCGATCGAGGAGAAGATCAGCGCGACCTCGTCGCTCTCGACGAGGCGGCGCGTTTGCTCCACCGTCTTCGGCGGCGCGTAGGAATCGTCCAGCGAGATGAAGTTGATCTTGCGGCCATTGATGCCGCCGCGCTCGTTCAGCATCCTGAAATAGCCGGCTTCGCCCTTGCCGAGTGCGCCGAACGCCGACACCGGCCCGCTATAGGGCATGGTCTGGCCGATCCTGATTTCGGTTGATGTGACGCCCCGCATCTCGTCGGCGAGAGAAGACGTGGGCAGCAGCAGGAACGAAATGGCGCCAAGCGCGCCGAATGCCTTGCGCATCGGCCTCCCCTTCCCTTTTTCTTGCCGCGCCTTCAGACATCGCGGCTGTGCCGTTTGACGGCTTGGCGGGAGGATGCCACGGCGTTGCAGCGGAGGCCACGGATATTCGAAAGGCGCGATTTCAGCGCTTGCCGCGGTCCCTGACCGGGATCACGAATTTCAGCCCCGACCAGACGTTATCGACCGCACAGACCTTGACGTCGACCAAGCCGTTCGCGAGCCCGGTTGCGCGGACCTCCTTCTCCGTAAGGTCGGTCGCGACACCCGAACTCTTCTTCGGCCACGATACCCAGATCATGCCGTCAGGGGCGATCGCATGACGGTAACGCCGCAGCCTGGCCGCAAGCCCCTCGGCCTTGGCGGCGAACAGGTGCACGGCATCGAGCGGTGCCCGTGCGGTCTTCGCTACCAGCACATCGGCGGGCAGCTCGCCGACAACGTCGCCATAGGGAACGGACAACCCGTCGACAAAAATACAAAAGCCCGGCTTGAGGCCGAGCTTTTGCACAACTGGTCTGCCGGAAGTGCCGGCCATCGCGGGCGAGGCTTACGCCTGCGGCTGCGGCTCCATGCCGGTGTCCGGATCGGGACGCGGGCGCGGCTTGCCGGCCGGCGGCACGGCGGATGCGCGCGGCGTCGACGGCTCCAGCACCGACTCGCGATTGGGCTTCTTGCCCTTCAAGAGGTCGATGATCTCGTCGCCGGTCAGCGTCTCGAACTCGAGCAGGCCCTTGGCGAGCGCCTCGAGATCCTCGCGCTTCTCGGTGAGGATCTTGGTCGCCTCGTTGTAGCCTTCCTCGACCAGACGCCTGATCTCGGAGTCGATTTTCTGGACGGTCGCCTCGGACGCATTCTGCGTGCGCGAGACCGACATGCCGAGGAACACCTCGTCCTGGTTCTCGCCGTAGGAGACGGTGCCGAGCTCTTCCGAGAGGCCCCAGCGCGTCACCATCATGCGGGCAAGGCGGGTCGCCTGCTCGATGTCGGAGGCGGCGCCCGAGGTCACCTTCTCGCGGCCGAAGATCAACTCTTCGGCGACGCGGCCACCCATCATGATGGCAAGGCGCGAAGTCATCTGCTCGAGCGACATCGACAGCTTGTCGCGCTCCGGCAGCTGCATCACCATGCCCAGCGCACGGCCGCGCGGAATGATGGTCGCCTTGTGGATCGGATCGGTCGCGACGACGTTGAGGCCAACGATGGCGTGGCCGCCCTCGTGATAGGCCGTCAGCAGCTTCTCTTCCTCGGTCATCACGAGCGACTTGCGCTCGGCGCCCATCATCACCTTGTCCTTGGCCTCTTCGAACTCGGCCTGCGTCACCATCCGCTTGTTGCGGCGGGCGGCGGTCAGCGCAGCCTCGTTGACGAGGTTCATCAGGTCGGCGCCCGAGAAGCCCGGGGTGCCGCGCGCGATGGTCTTGAGGTTGATATCCGGCGCCAGCGGCACCTTGCGGACGTGAACCTTGAGGATCTGCTCGCGGCCGACGACGTCCGGGTTCGGCACCACGACCTGGCGGTCGAAGCGACCGGGACGCAGCAGCGCGGGATCGAGCACGTCGGGACGGTTGGTCGCCGCGATCAGGATCACGCCCTCATTGGCCTCGAAGCCGTCCATCTCGACCAGCAACTGGTTCAGCGTCTGCTCGCGCTCGTCGTTGCCGCCGCCGAGGCCGGCGCCGCGATGACGGCCGACCGCGTCGATTTCGTCGATGAAGATGATGCAGGGCGCGTTCTTCTTGGCCTGCTCGAACATGTCGCGGACGCGGCTCGCGCCGACGCCGACGAACATCTCGACGAAGTCAGAACCGGAGATGGTGAAGAACGGCACGTTGGCTTCGCCCGCGACCGCGCGCGCGATCAGCGTCTTGCCGGTGCCGGGAGGGCCGACCAGCAACACGCCGCGCGGAATCCGTCCGCCGAGCCGCTGGAATTTGCCGGGGTCGCGGAGGAATTCGACGATCTCCTGCAGATCCTGCTTGGCCTCGTCGACACCAGCGACGTCCTCGAAGGTGACGCGGCCATGGGCCTCGGTCAGCATCTTGGCGCGCGACTTGCCAAAGCCCATCGCCTTGCCGGCGCCGCCCTGCATCTGCCGCGACAGGAAGATCCACACGCCGATCAGCGCGATGAACGGCAACCAGGAGACGAGCAGCGAGACGAACCACGGCACGTTATCGCCGGGCGCCTTCGCGGTGATCTGCACCTTGGCGTCAAAGAGGCGCTTCACGAGCGTCGGATCGCTCGGCGCGTAGGTCTGGAAGCTCGTGCCGTTGTTGAAGGTGCCGTGAATCTCCGGCCCCTGGATCACGACGTCGCGGACATGGCCCTGATCGACCTCAGTGAGAAGCTGCGAGAACGAGATGTCCGAGGACGACGAGCGCTGGCCAGGATTCTGGAAAAGCGTGAACAACGCCAGCAACAGCAGGACAATGATGACCCAGAGGGCGAAATTCCGCAGATTGGCGTTCATGGTCTTCCTTCGTGGTCGCGCGGATCGCGGCCTCTCTCTATCCTTGGGCAGGCTCTGTGGGAATCCCCAGGGAATCCATCCCGTCGATGGCATACAATTTAGGTGCCGCTGGGGTAGATGCCAAGGGAACCACGCACGACTATTTACCGCATCCTAGCGCGATTCCCGGTCAAAAAATGGCGCTGAATCCGGTGTTTTTCCGGGGTGGTTAAGCCTCTTTGCCCGATTATGACAGCGATTGAAACAATCGAACCCGGCTCAGCGGGAGCGCGCCCGGCGGGGCGGTGCCGGGCCGATCCTGATCCGGCCGGCAGCGATGCTGATGACCGCTCCGGCAAGGGTCTGTTTCAGCCTGGATTCGCGTTTTCCCAAAGTCCCATCCAAGGCCTCGTCCATCGCGGCGAGCAGGGTTTCGACCTTGCCGAGCTCGGCCGGGCCCTCATGTCCGACGCGGTCGATGGCGCGCTTGAGCAGACGGACGCGAATTTCCTCGGGCATTACTGCGAACAGTGCAGCATCGAAGCCCGTGCCAGAGTTATCCTCGCTCTTCAACGCAAGATAGTGCTCGGCGCCGTCGACCAGCACCTCCAGGGCGGCGTTGGCGCGCGCGATCCGCGCGGCAAGCCGCGCCAGGTTCCGCGCGTCGCCGCCCTCCGCCGCGAGCATCTGCATCAGCGCGCGCAGCCGCGGACGCATGAAGGTTCGATCGCGGTTGGTCGGATCGTCGGCAAAGCCGATGCGCGCCTTCTGCAGCGTCGCGATCAGCTGGGCCTTGGAGATGTCGAGCAGCGGCCGTGTCAGCAAGACGCCATCGCGCTCGGTCTCGCGCGCCATTGCCGAGAGGCCCGCAACGCCGCTGCCGCGCAGCATCCGCATCAACAGCGTCTCGGCCTGATCGTCACGGGTGTGCGCGGTCAAAATATGCGTGGCGCCATGCTTGCGTGCGGCCTGCGCGAGCAGTCGATAGCGGGCCGCGCGCGCGGCCGCCGGCACGCCGGTTCCAGGCTTTGGTCCAGTCCAACGCAACGTGTGATGCGGCAGCTCGAGACTTCGCGCCAGCCGCTTGACGTCGCGCGCCTCGCGAGCCGCTTCAGGACGCAGGCCGTGATCGACCGTGACCGCCACCAGCCGCGGTCCCTGCGCGAGCGCGCGGCGCCAGCGCGCGGCGAGCCACATCAGCGCGACTGAATCGGGACCGCCGGACACCGCAAGCAGGAGCGCCGGCGCGCCCGCAAGGCCTGCGAACAGGCGCTTGGCGTCCCTTGCCGGGATGGCGGATTGATCGTCGGGCATCGCAAAACCAGCTGCTGGCGGAGAGGCCGGAAGCGGCCTTCCCGCATCTGGTTTAGCACTTCACGCGCTTCTGCTCGCGATCAACCGCAGCCTTGACCCCCGCCGGACGCGCGCGGGTACTTCCGCGTGATCTCGCCGAACGCGGCGCAGGCCGCTTCCTTCTCCTTCAGCGCCGCCAGCGACTGGCCGAGCCGCAGCAGGGCGTCGGGCGCCTTCGCGGACTTGTCGAACTTGGTGGTCACGCCGAGGAAGGTCTCCGCAGCATCGCGATATTGCTGGCGCTGGAAATAGCTTTCGCCGAGCCAGTATTGCGAGTCCGCCACCAGGGGATCGTTCGGATACTTCTGGCCGAAGTTCTTCATCGTCTCTTCGGCGAGCGCATAGTCCTTGCGCTGCATATAGCCGATGCCGAGGTCGAACTCGTCCTTCGACGTCGCCGACGGCGGCAGCGTGGTCAGGGCTGCGCTCGCGCCGGGCGCACGCTGCGGGCTGGTGTTGCCGAGATTGAGCGGCTCGCCTGCCCCACGGCCGCCGGGCGCACCAACCGCCGCCTCACCGGGCATCGGCATCCCGCCGCCGCCAAGTGCGCGCGGCGCCCCTGGGGCATTCGGGTTCTGGTTCGGATCGAAGGCATCGCCGCGGCCGCGGCGGCCGGAAGCCGCCGGCGCCGGCTCCTGCGCGATCGGCGCAGGCGCCGCGATCTGCTGCTGCTGGTCATAGCCGCCCTGCGGCGGCCTGCCATATCCTTGCTGCGGCTGGCCGTAGCCTTGCTGGGGCTGGGCGTAGCCCGGCTGCGCTTGCGGGTAGGCCTGCGGTTGCTGCGCCGGTGGCGCCGCCGCAACGGGTTGGCCCGCCGGAGCCTGTCCAGCTGGGCCGGGCGGTTGCCCGCCAAGCTGCCGCAGCCGCTCCTCGAGCTGGCGGTTACGGTATTGCAGTTCCTCGTTCTGGCCGGTCAGCTGCCGCAGCTGGTTCTCGAGCCGCTCGATCCGCATTTCAGCATCGGAATCGTCGGATTGGGCAAACACTGGCGCGGAAACGGCGAGCAACGCCGCGATCGCCGCGGCGGAGGAAAGAAAATGAATCCTGGATGACATTTTGCCCTGACGACGAGATCGACGTGAAAAGCGAGCGACATTGAAAGACGGAGTACGCCGGAATTGTGACTGGCACTTCAAATCCGGGACAGCGTCGCGGGATACCGGTTTAGTACGGACGCTGGAACAAGCAAGCGGCCAATTGCGCGCAGCTTCGTTCATCTTGATGACGGCGGGCCGGGCCTTCACGCGGCCAAAACAAAAACCGGCGCCCTGAAGGCGCCGGCTTGAAAACACTCATTCAGGTTCGCGTCAGGAGCTGGCGTTCAGCACGGTGACGGCGCGACGATTCTGCGACCAGCAGGAGATGTCGTTACAGACCGCGACCGGACGCTCCTTGCCGTAGGAAATGGTGCGCATGCGGCTCGGATCGATGCCGCGCGAGGCAAGGTAAGCGCGGACCGACTGGGCACGGCGGGCACCGAGCGCGATGTTGTATTCGCGGGTGCCGCGCTCGTCGGCATGACCTTCGATGGTGAAGGAGTAACGGTTATAGGTCTGCAGCCACTGCGCCTGCTTGTCGAGGGTCGCCGTCGCCTGCGGGCTGAGATCGGTCTGATCGCTCTCAAAGAACACGCGGTCGCCGACATTGACCACGAAATCCTGCTGGCTGCCCGGGGTCGCGGCGCCCCCAATCGCGCCATTGGCGTCCAACGGGTTCTTGTTGGCGCAGGCGCCCATCGACAGCGCCACCGCCAGAACCGCAACCAGCTTCATACCCTGGAGATAATTCATTCCCGGAGCCTCCACGCTCGCGCTCTTCGTACTACCCAATCGGTCTACAGGGCGATGGTTAAGCGAACGTTCCGTCAACCTTGACGAGACCTTGCTGAACCCCATCAAATGCCAGGCAATGGCGAAAAGCGCCCCCGATGGTTAATGGGTGGCAAATGTGGCGCGATGGTGAAGGGAAGGCAAGGTTCGCGGGAACCGGCCGCTTTTGCAGGACAATTTGGCCTGCGCGCAACAGTCGATCGACACTGACTCGATGAGAATGGCCGATTCCCTCAGGGATTCGGCACGATCGAAGCGCGCTCGAACGGCTGCACGAAGCCGTCGGGCTGCAACTGGCCTTCGCGGTCGAACAGCATGCGCCGCTCGAAGGCGCTGGAGCGCAGGAAGGGATAGCGGGCCAGCACGCGTTCCCGCACCGTCGGCAAATGCGACGCCATCAAGCCGACCGGCTTCACCAGCCCGGGATAGAGCCGCGGCTCCGACCAGGTCTCGTGCAGGAACACACGCCGGTAGAACGCCATGTGCTCGGGCCGGACCGGCGCCAGGCCGTAATCGGCGTTGAAGTGCACGCCCGCGGTCGAGCCGAGGCGCACGGTGACATAGGGCAGTTCCGGGACGTTCCGGGCCTTCTCGGGATCCGCGACGAAGCGCGTCGAGTCGATGAAGACCAGACCCTGATCAAGCTTCGGCAGCAGCACGTCGCCGAACACCTCGAGCGTCGGCGAGGTACGCCATTCCGGCGTCACCACGGTGATGCGGATCGAGCTGCAGAGTTCGCCTTGCAGATAGACACCGAACACCCAGGCATTCGGCGCATCATCGAACTGATCGACAACCCGCTCATCCGCCGAGGGCCGGATCGCGCCTTCGCGCAGATAGGCGCGATAGCGAAGCCGGTAGATCTCGTCTTTCTGTTCCGGGGTCTGAGCGAGGCGGTAATCGACTTGATCCAGAGGGTCCGCAAGCCTTCCTGTCGCGGGCTTGATGGCTTCGGCCGCGGACCTCATTTGGTACTCCCTGAACAACGCAACAACTTCAACGCGCGGCCAAAAGATTAACAGCTTCTTAATTTCCGTCAAAGCAATCGAGGCAATACAGTTAACCTCTCGCCGCAAGGGTACACTACGAATGGTGCAGCCGAAGGCTCTCACAACTATCGATTGAGGGTATTGCGCCGGGTCAAGCGATCGAGCGCGAGGGAACCACGTGCAGTTGCTCGTCGGTCCGCCGGCCGTGCGAGGCATTGAGCAGCTGGCGGATGCGGACGGAGGGAACCGGCCGGCTGAACAGGTATCCCTGTGCTTCGGTCACCGCGCCATCGGCGCTGATCAGTTCGAGCTGCTCATTGGTCTCGATGCCCTCGACCACGACCGACATGCCGAGATCCGCCGACAGTCGCGCCACCCCCCGCAGCAGGGTCAGCGGACGGTCGCTGTCGATGCCCTCGAGGAAGGAGCGGTCGATCTTGACCTTCTGCAGCGGAAAATTGTGCAGGTAGCTGAGCGACGAGTAGCCGGTGCCGAAATCGTCCAGCGAGATCCGCACGCCGAGCGAGCGCAGCTGGGACAGCAAGTCGTGGGTCAGCTCGGTGTTGTGCAGCAGCGAGGATTCGGTGATCTCGATCTCGAGCCGGTGCGCCGGCAGGCCGGAGACCTCGAGTGCGTAGCGAACCTCGCTCAGCACGTCGCGCTGGTGGAACTGCTGCGGCGAGAAGTTGACCGCGACGCTGACCGCCTCGGGCCACTTCATGCATTCCATGCAGGCCTTGCGCAGGATCCAGCGGCCGAGATCGACGATCAGGCCCATGTCCTCGGCAACGGGGATGATGTCGACGGGAGAGACCGTGCCGCGTGCCGGATGGTTCCAGCGCAGCAGCGCCTCGCAGGTGCTCACCTTGCCGGACTTCAGGTTGATCAGCGGCTGGTAGAACAGCTCGAATTCCTCGTTGGCGAGCGCCTTGCGCAGGTCGAGCTCGAGGATGCGGCGGGCCTCGACGGTTTGCGCCATCTCGTCGCGGAAGAAGCAGAAGGTGCCGCGGCCGTCGGCCTTGGCGCGGTAGAGCGCCATGTCGGCGTTCTTCAGCAGCGTGTCGGCGCCGACGCCGGGCGCGGTCATCGCGATGCCGACGCTGGCGCCGATCTCGACCAAATGGTTGTCGATCTTGTAGCGCTCGCTGAGGCGGTCGACGATGCGACGAGCCAGCGCCGCAGCGTCCTCGTGCGAGTGGATGTTCTGCTGGAACACCACGAACTCGTCGCCGCCGAACCGCGCCACGAAATCCTCCGGCCGCAGCATCTCGCGCAGCCGCTCGGCGACCGCGCAGAGCAGCTGGTCGCCGCAGGGATGACCGAGCGTATCGTTGACCTGCTTGAACTGGTCGAGGTCGACGAACAGCAATGCGGAGCGATGGTCGCCGTGCTGCATGGCGAGCAGCCGGCCGATTTCGTCGCGGAAATTGACGCGGTTGGGCAGCGCGGTCAGCTCGTCGTAGCGCGCGAGGTGGCTGATCCGGGCCTCGGCGTCCTTGCGCTCGGTGATGTCCTCGACCAGCACCACCGTGCCGCCGCCGGCCATCGGCTGGAAAGTCCAGTCGAGCGAGCGGTTCTTGGTTGGGTCGGGATCGCTGGTGACGATATCGCCGCGCTGCGAGCTCTCGATCTCGTAGAGGATCTGCTGTGCGGCCGCGGCCGAGATCGAGCCGGACAGGACACAGGCGTTGCAGATGTCGGTCGCGCTGGCGCCGCGCTGCACGAAATCGTCCGACAGCTGCATCATCTCGATGAAGCGGTGGTTCATCACCGCAACGCGGCCGTCGGCGCTGAACATGCACAGGCCGTGCGGCATGTTGTTCAGCGCGGTATCGAACTGGCCCGCCAGCGCGGCCTCGCGCTCCTTGGCGATCCAGGCGTTGACGTAGATGCGCTGCAGGCTGGAGGTCAGATGCCGGATGGCGCTGAAGAACACCAGGCTGAGCAGTGCAAGGGCGATGTGATAGGGGCCGCCGACATACATCAGCGCCAGGATCAGGGGACCGATCGACATCAACAGATGCAGGTGGAAGATCTGCGGCCGGCCGAAGGTCCGCCCTACCCCCGCCGAGGTGTAGGCGACCACCGTGGTCACGCACAGCATGTGCGCGGCGGCATCATTGGTCGTGAGCAGCACGGTGACGCCCCAGATGCCGAGCGAGATGCCGTAGGCGATGGTGCCGATCCGGTAACGCTTCTCCCAGGTCACGGACTCTTCGACGGTGAGCCGGGAATTGCGCTGCTGGTAGCGGTACATCTGCAGCGCGCGCGCCAGCCCCACCACGATGAACAGCGGCACGCATAGCCAGCACAACAGATTGCTCGTGACAGCCGCAATCACGGCGCCCGCAATGGCGGGACCGAAGGCGCCGAAAATCATGGGCGCTGGGTTCATGAACAGGGAATCGACCAGTGCCGCCGAAATCGTCGGCGACATCGACCGGTCCGGTTCACCCGTCTGACTTGCAAACTGCATTGTGAGAGCGCGCGTCCTTTTCAGCTCGCACTCTTACTGATCGCAGGTGAAGTCTTTCTGAGCGAACATCGTTAGCAAGTCCTTGCCGCGCCCAGGCGACGACCGGAATTCACTATAAAATTCAGTGCGCTAGGTGAGAAGTGTTGACCGCCGCCGAGGTTCCCGGAGCAGCTCTGCACCCGGCTCACGACAACAGCGGCGACCAGGCCGGGTCGGAGGCAAAGCCCGGGGTCGGTACCCGCAGCTCGTTGCGGCCGGAGACGTCGATGGTGAACAGCGACGGGCCGCTGTTGCCGCCGGGATCGCGGAAAAACATCACGACGCGCCCGTTCGGCGCAAAGGTCGGGCCTTCATTGTGGAAGCCCGAGGTCAGGATGCGCTCGCCCGAACCGTCGGGTTTCATGATGCCGATCGCGAACTGCCCGCCGCCCTGCTTGGTGAAGGCGATGTAGTCGCCGCGCGGCGACCAAACCGGCGTCGAATAGGTGCCGTCGCCGAACGAGATGCGCTGTGCACCGCCGCCGGTTGCCGGCATCACGTAGATCTGCGGCTTGCCACCGCGATCCGACTCGAAGCACAGCCGCGTGCCGTCGGGCGCGTAGGACGGCGAGGTGTCGATCGCCGGCGTGTCGGTCAGCCGCGTCATCGACTTCGAGCGGAGATCCATCACGAACAGGTTGGAGTTGCCGCCCTGCTGCAGGCTCATGATGACGCGCTGGCCGTCGGGCGAGAAGCGCGGCGAGAACGACATGCCCGGGAAGTTGCCGACGATCTCGCGCTGGCCGGTCTCGATGTTGAGCAGATAGACGCGCGGGTCGCCCTGCCCGAATTCCATGTAGGTGATTTCCTGGGTCGACGGCGAGAAGCGCGGCGTCAGCACGAGATCCGAGCCGCGGGTCAGGTAGCGCACATTGGCGCCGTCCTGGTCCATCAGCGCGAGCCGCTTGACGCGGCGATCCGCCGAGCCGCTCTCGTCGACGAACACGACGCGGGTATCGAAATAACCCTTCTCGCCGGTCAGCCGCTCGTAGATCTGGTCGGAGATGATGTGGGCGATGCGCCGCCAGTATTCGGCCGAGGTGTCGTACTGCTGGCCGGCGAGCTGCTGGCCGGTGTTGACGTCCCAGAGCCGGAACTCCGCCTTGACGCGCCCGTTGCCCTGGCGCGTCATGCGGCCGGTCACCAGCGCCTGCGCGTTGATGCTCTTCCAGTTGTTGAAGTTCGGCGCCGCGTCGATGTTGATCTGCTTCTCGAGATAGGCCGCCTGATCGATCGGCGCAAACAGGCCGCTGCGCTTCAGATTGTTGGTGATCACCTGCGTCACGCCGACACCGACCTCGGTGTCCCCGGGCGTACCGGCGGCGAAGTTCGGGATCGCGATCGGCAGCGGCGCGAAGTCGCCTTCCGGAATGACGACGCGCTTCTGTGCAAAGGCGCTGCGGCTTCCGGCCAGCACGCCAAGGGCAGCCATTCCGGAGATCATCTGTCGGCGGTCGAGGCGAAACGTCATTGTACGCAAATCATTCTGGTCGGTCATTGTCCGTAGACTTTGTTTGCTATTGGCCAAGCGACGCCGTCGCCCTCAGGTCTTTCGCTCTGTGAACACCGGCGCAAAATACTTCCATTCGTCGAAGAAGGCCGCCGGCAGATTGTACGGCTGGCATTCGATGATCGCCCGCAGCGCGCTCTCCTGATAGACGCGCAGATAGGGCGTCGCCGGCGTGCCTTCCGGCACCGGCATGCCCTCGAGCGAGCCGTCACGCTTCAGCTTGATCGAGAACACCGCCTCGGTCTGCTGCGCCTCGATGCCACCATAGGGCTTCTTCCAGCAGCGCTCGACCTGCTGCTTGAACATCGCGCCCCAGGTCGCGGAGTTGTCGGCAGCCTTGCCCTTCGCGGTGCCGAGCGCCGCATTGGCATTGAGCGTATCGCCGGTCGCCGCGGCCCGCGTCGGGTCACGCTTGTCGAGGAGGGCTGCGATCTTGCTCTGGTCGAACACGCGATCCTTCGGCTTCTGCTCCGGCGGCGGCTTGGCGGCCTGTGCGACCGGCTTCGGCGGCGGCTTCTTCTCTTCCTTCTTGATCGCTTCCGCGATCGGGTCGGGCTTCACCGGATCGGGTTTCTTCTCGACCGGCTTCGGCTCTTCCTTCGGCTTGTTCTCGACCTTCTTCGGCGGATCCGGCTTCTTGTCTTCCGGCTTCTCCACCTTCGGCGCCGGCTGCGGCGCGGTGTCGGTCACGACAGGGGGCTTTTTCTCCTCGACCTTGCCGACGGTGTCGTCGACCGGCTTGGCTTCAGCGACCTTGTCGACCAGCGGCTTGGGATTTTCCTTCTTGCCGTCCTTCTGACCGGCCATGACATGCGAGAGCTGGTCGGGCGAGATCACGTCGACGGCAACCGATTCCTCTTCGGGCATCACGTACGCCTTGGTCGACCACGACACGAGGCCCCACCCGATCACGAGGACGTGCAGGACAATCGATGCCGCCAGAGTCTTGTCGACCTTGACCTTCAAATCAGGCTTCCCCGTGCCTTGGCATGGTGGTTATCCGCCTTCCGGGATGATGACGATATTCGCCTTGAATCCCGCGGCCCGGACCTCCCCGAGCAGTTTCATCATATCCGTGTAACAGACGTCCTTGTCGCCACGCAGATAGACCACTTTTTCGGCATCCGACCGGGCGTCACCGATCGCCTTGATCTTGGCCGGAAAATCGGCGGCCGTGACCGGCGCGTCACCCAGATAGAGCTCGACATTCGAGTTGCAGCCGCCGCCGGTGCGCTTGACCGACAATGTCAGCGGCGGCTGGTTCGACGAGATCGACTTGCCGCCGCTCGCCACCGGCAGGTCGATGTCGATGTTCGACGTCATCAGCGGCGCCGCGACCATGAAGATGATCAGCAGCACCAGCATCACGTCGACCATCGGCGTGACGTTGATCTCGGCCATGACCGGCTTGCGGCCGCCGCGGCGGCGTCTGCCACCGCCGGACCCTGCCATGCTCATCGCCATGATCGCACACCCGCAAAAGTGACCATCATCTAACTCAACCCCGCTCGTCGATCTGACGGGACAGGATGGCGGAGAACTCGTCGGCGAAGCCCTCCAGGCGCGCGGCCTGCCGGTTCACCTCCGAAGTGAACTTATTGTAGAAAATAGTCGCCGGAATTGCGGCAATCAGGCCGATTGCAGTGGCAAACAGCGCTTCCGCGATACCGGGCGCCACCACCGCCAAAGAGGTGTTTTTGGAGGCCGCGATCGACTGGAAGCTCGACATGATGCCCCAGACGGTGCCGAACAGGCCGACAAAGGGGCCTGCCGAGCCCACGGTGGCGAGCACCAGCAGCCGGCGTTCCAGCCGCTCCACCTCCCGGGCGATCGAGACGTTCATGACCTTCTCGATCCGCGCCTGCAGGCCGGCAAAGGACCGCGACTGGCTCTCGAAGGAGCGCTTCCACTCCCGCATCGCCGCGACGAAACAGGCCGCCATCGACTGGGTCGGCTTGGCCGAGAGGGCCCGGTAGAGTTCCTCGATCGACTGGCCGGACCAGAACGCCTGCTCGAACTTGTCCATGGCCCGCTTGGTGCGGGCGTAGAGCAGGATCTTGTCGATTGCGATCGCCCAGACCCACACCGAGCAGGACAGAAGTCCCAACATCACGCATTTGACGACCCAATGGGCCTGCCAGAACAGCGCGATCAGCGACACGTCGCTCGATGCCAGTGGCAGAGTTGACTGAGCCACGTCGGCGGGATTCATCGGCAATATCCTCTCAACGCAAGTGTCCCAATTCGGCGGGCCGCCAATCGGCACCCCTTCCACGGCCGCGCGCCCGGCGCGGCAAAACTGCGCGAGAGCCTCTTACATCTGTCGCATGGGGGGCCCGTCCAAAGCCGCGCCCTGCTTCCCCTGCCAACATGTCAAAACGAGGGCTTTTCACGCGTCATTCCGACCCTAACCAAACGCTAATCATGGTTAAGGCGAGGTTACCAAAGGGAAATTTGGAGGCGGGAAATGCCGCCGGCCGGGGAGGTTGGCGGGTTCCACAGATGAACAGTTTCCGCGGGATGGAAGGTGACGAGACCCCTGCCCACGTCGTCCCGGCCTAGTGCGCAATTGCGCACGGGGGCCGGGATCCAAACCACCGCACTCAGTGATGAACGGGATCGCGGCCCCAGCGCGCGCAACATTTGAGACTTGGGGTAATGGATCCCGGCCTTCGCCGGGACGACGGGAAGGATGGTTCTCGATTCAAGTTGCCACACCACGCGGTGTCATCACCCGCATGCGGGTGATCCAGTATTCCAGAGATGGCGGTGCCGAGTGCATCTCACGTCAAATGCCTGATGATCGCGAGCCCGGCGAACAGGCCGGCGATCGAGAGAGCGACCGAGCCCGCGACATACAACACCGCAAGGCCGAGCTCGCCGCGCTCGTAGAGCAGCGCGGTGTCGAGCGAGAAGGCGGAGAAGGTGGTGTAGCCGCCGAGGATGCCGGTCATCAAAAATAGCCGCCAGGGCTGCGAGGCGTCGCCCTTGAAGGCGAGATAGCCGGCGATCAGGCCCATCACGGTCGAGCCCGTGATGTTGATGATGAAGGTGCCGTAGGGAAACGCGGTGCCGATGCAGCGCGCGCAGGTGACGTTGATCAAATGCCGCAACGTCGCGCCGAGACCGCCGCCGAAGAAGACGAGGAGATAGCTTGCCGCGTTACCCACCAATGCCCCCGCTGGTGTGTCGAGTGAGGGCGCATCTTGCCGCACACTCAAATCACCCACCCCTGAAAGGGGAGGGTCGACGCGAATGAAATGAGCGGCGGGGCGGGGTCACAGTCTCTCCATTGAGAGACTGCTCGTGCTGAGAGATGACCCTCCCCGTTTCGCATTTCGCTTCGCTGCATGCGAAACGACCCTCCCCTTCAGGGGAGGGTGAAGAAATATGCGACGGTCGAAGCCGCGCTTAGCCGGCCTTGCCGAACAGCTCGTCGACATAGTCCCAGTTGACGAGGTTTTCGACGAACGCCTTCAGATAGTCCGGACGGCGGTTGCGGTAGTCGATGTAGTAGGAGTGCTCCCAGACGTCGACGCCGAGGATCGGCACCGCGCCGTGGACCAGCGGGTTCTCGCCGTTCGGAGTCTTGGCGACCTCGAGCTTGCCGCCCTTGACCTGCAGCCAGGCCCAGCCGGAGCCGAACTGACCGGCGCCGGCAGCAGCGAAGTCGGCCTTGAACTTGTCGAAGCCGCCGAGGTCCTCGTTGATTTTCTTCTCGAGCCGGCCGGGCAGCTTGCTGCCGCCGCCATTCGGCTTCATCCACTTCCAGAAATGGATGTGGTTGTAGTGCTGACCGGCATTGTTGAAGACGGCCGCGTTCTTGCCGAACGAACCCTTCACGATCTCCTCGAGGGACTTGCCTTCGAATTCGGTCCCCTTGATCGCGTTGTTGCCGTTGGTGACGTAGGCTTGGTGATGCTTGTCGTGGTGAAACTCCAGCGTTTCCTTGGACATGTAGGGAGCAAGGGCGTCGTGGGCGTAGGGCAGATCGGGTAGCGTGAAGGTCATGGGGTAATGTCCAACAGAGGGTGGGAGACTACACTTAACGGGCCCCCCTTATAGAAGGTTCCATGGCGGAGAAACACCGCATTTTCGGATCGCCCATGACAGATCGGCACAGCCCGAACCAAGACCAAGGACCCAGACGATGAGCATCGAAATCGACATTCTCAACGGAGATGCGTCGTGGAAGCGCGCCGAGCCGCTGCTCCAGGCGGTCTGGAGCCCGGATGCCGCCGAGAAGCCGGTCTGGGCGGACATCAAATGGGCCCACGCGGATTTGCGCGTACTGCTCGATGCGCCCGACGACAGCGGGCTGGCCTGCCATGTCGGTATCTATTTCCGGACCATCACCTGGAATGGCCACAAGGTGCATGTCGGCGGCATCGGCGGAGTCTCGACCCGCGCGGACTGCCGGCGGCGCGGCTATGCGTCACTCGCGTTGGATGCTGCCGTGCACACCATTCGTGCCAACGACGCGGTGAAATTTGCAATCTTATTCTGCGAGCCGCACAATTTCGCGTTCTACCAGGCGCGCGGCTGGCATCCCTTCAGCGGCGAAGTTTATTGCGAGCAGCCTTCCGGGCAGATCCGCTTCGAGGCGATGGCGCCGTTCGTCAACGACATCGTCCGCGCGCCGCGCCAGGGCAAGATCGACCTATGCGGCCTGCCGTGGTGACCCCTGCATCGGCGGCGGTGGCGATCAACGGTGCAACCTCGTAACATGTCGATCATCATTTATTGATTGCGAGCCCGGTTCACTGGCGTTGGATTGCAGTGCGCCCCTCTCCCGCTTGCGAAGTGAGCCGTGACGCATGACCATTGATGCCTCGATCGACGACGTGCAGCCGGCCACGGCCGCGCCCGCCACGCCGGTCAATGACCTGCTGACCGCGCCGATCCTGCCGACGCTGCTTCGCCTCGCGATCCCGAACACCATCGCCATGTTCGGCTCGACGCTGGTCGCGGTGGCCGAGACCTCTTACATCGGCCGGCTCGGCACCGAGCCGCTGGCCGGCATTGCGCTGGTGTTTCCGTTCGCGATGCTGACGCAGATGATGTCGGCCGGCGCGATGGGCGGCGGCGTCTCGTCGGCGATCAGCCGCGCGCTCGGCGCCGGCGATCGCGACCGCGCCGCCGATCTGGCGCTGCATGCGGCGATCATCGGCGGATGCGCCGGACTGTTCTTCACCGTGATGATGCTGGGCTTCGGCCGCAAATTCTATGCGCTGCTCGGCGGACATGGCGGCGTGCTCGAGCAGTCGATGCATTACTCGCAGGTGCTGTTCTCCGGCGCGATCTCGATCTGGCTGGTCAACACGCTCGCCTCCGTGGTGCGCGGCACCGGCGATATGCGAATTCCCTCGATGACGCTGATCACGGTCTCGATGATCCAGATCGCGGTCGGCGGCGTGCTGGGTCTCGGGTTGTTCGGCATGCCCGGTCTCGGCATGCGCGGCGTCGCCGCCGGACAGCTCACGGCCTTCACGTGTGGTGCGATCTTCCTCGCCTGGTATCTCGCCTCTGGCCGCAGCCGGTTGAAACTCGACTTCGCCGCCTTCAGCTTCCAGCGCGCGATGTTCCTCGACATTCTCAAGGTCGGCGCGATCTCCTGCCTGTCGCCGCTGCAGAGCGTGCTGACCATCCTGATCTTCACCAAGATCCTGGCCAGCTTCGGCACCGAGACGCTGGCCGGTTACGGCATGGGCTCGCGGTTGGAGTTTTTGCTGATCCCGATCGCGTTCGCGGTCGGCGTCGCCTCGGTGCCGATAGTCGGCATGGCGATCGGCGCGGGACTCGTGACGCGCGCCCGCAAGGTGGCGTGGACCGCCGGCACCGTCGCCGGACTTGTCGTTGGCTTCGTCGGACTTGTGGTCGCGCTCAAGCCGACGCTGTGGATTGCGCTGTTCACCACCGATCCCGGCGTGACCGCCGCGGCTTCGTCCTATTTCGCGCTGGCCGGCCCGGGCTTCGGCTTCTTCGGCGTCGGCGTCTGTCTCTATTTCTCCTCGCAGGGCGCGGCCAAGGTCGGCGGACCGGTGCTGGCCGGCACCATCCGCCTGCTGCTGGTCGGCATCGGCGGCTGGTGGCTCGCTACCGTGAGCGCCCCGGCGTGGACGCTGTTTGCGCTGGTCGGCGGTGCAATGGTGGCGTTCGGCCTCGCCACCATCATTTCGATCCGGCTGACCCGCTGGGGATAAATACGACGCAGCGCCCTCGCACCGGAGCGTTGCCTAAGCATGACTGCTCCGGAAACAGGCACCAAATTTTTTGGGAGCGCGCTCACCTGATCGCGCGAATATGACATTGCAGAAATTCTTCGACTTGTTATGCAGGCCGACCTCTAAAGCGCGATGAGATTGGGTCGAATCGTCATCGCGCTTTAGCTCTTTGTTTGATCATGATCTTTTCGGAAAACCGCTTCGCACTTTTCCGGATCATGCTCTGGGGGAATGAGCCATGGCCTGCAGATTCGAATTCATGATCGCAATCATTGCGACGGTGCTTGCCGTGCCCGTCGCGCATGCGCAAGGCGCGCCTGAGCCGGTCGGCGTCTGGCAGACCCAGGCCGGCGATGCCCGCGTCAAGATCAGCAAATGCGGCGGCGGCATCTGCGGCGTGGTGGTGAGCCTGCGCGACCCGATCGATCCGATGACCGGCAAGCCCCAGGTCGACAACAAGAATCCGAATCCGTCGCTGTCCAGCCGGCCGATCATCGGGCTGCCGCTGTTTTCCGGCATGCATCCGGTCGCCGCGGGCAAATGGTCGGGCCAGATCTACAACGCCGACGACGGCGGCACCTATGCGAGCAGCATCTCGGTGACCGGCGAGAGCACGCTGCGCGTCGAAGGCTGCGTCGGCGCGCTGTGCGGCGGCGAGACCTGGACGCGGGTGGGACGGTAATTCTGAGCCGAGCGGTAACCGCGACGGGACCGTGCTCCCTCGCCCCGCTCTTGCGGGGAGAGGGTTGGGGTGAGGGGCTCTATCCGCGTAGCCATATCTGAATTGTAGTCAGCTCACCGTCGATCTCGCGAGTCGGATGAATATCTCTTGCGGCCACGCATTGCCTGCCCTCACCCGAAAGCCACGCGAGGCGTGGCGTCCGACCTCTCCCCGCAAACGAGCGGGGAGAGGTGAGAAAAATTGCTACACCGCGCGCGCCTTCAGCACCGTCGCGGCCGAGGCGTAGCCGCCGCGGGCGCCGTCGATGAAGTGGACGTGGTCGGCGCGCATCACCGACGGGGTGAAGCAGGTCATCATCGCGGCATCCTGCTCGTGCAGGCCATAACGCACGATGCCCTGCGCCGCGGCGGCGGCGAGGCGCTGCTCGATGTCGGAAGCGAGCTCCGGCGTGCAATCCAGGATCATGCGCAGGCCGTCGTCGAACTTGCGAAAGTCTGAATTCTCGACGACCTGCTGCAGATAACGTTTCGGCGCGAACTTGCCGACCGGGATGTTGAACCGCATCAGCGTATAGGCCCACAGCGTGAATGTGAGCACCACGGCGCGACGCAGCGCGAGCGGGCCGCGGCGCCGTGCGCGCGCCTCGTACTCCATTCCCTGCGGCGGCCAGTGCAGCGGCGGACCGCTGGCGGGCACCGGCCGTCCGGCATCGGGACTTTTCTCGACGCGGACGACGATATCCTCGATCACCTTGCGGAAGGACGCGGGATCGGCGTTCTTCGCCGGCAGCACCAGCACCGACAGAATGACGCCGCGCGCGGACGGCATCACCTCGAAGCGGCAGGACAGGCCGGACAAATCGGGTTGCGTGCCCTGAGGCGCCGGATCGACCGCGAACTCGGCGCGCTTCATCGCGGCATCGGCGTAAGCAAGACCGCCGCCTGAGAACATCGCATAGGACAGATTGGCCGACGGCCCGAAGCGCGCGACGCGGACATCGGCGCCCGCGGCGCGGATCGCCGCAATCGGCACCAGCGCCACCCGCAGCACCAGATCGAGGTCGTCGTGCACCCAGCGCGCGGTCGCGGCCAGGGCTTCGCGCGCCTTGTCGAGATCGGCGGGCGCGACCGCAAAACTCGCACCGTCGCCGCCGAACACGAAGGGGAATTCGCGGCCCTCCAGCGCATTGGTGACGGCGGCGACCACCGCGGCGCCGGCCATGTTGACCGCCTTGTAGCGCTGCGCCGCGATCGCCTTGGTCGATTCCACGATATCGGCGACGCCGACCGTCCAGTCATCCGGCAACGGCGCATACAGCGCGGGGTCCATCAGCCGCGCGAAGCCGCGAAACACCGGAATGCCGCCGTAGAAGATATCGCTGCCGCCAGCCATCGCAACGCCGCGCCGTTTCCGCCCTGATGCGGGATTCTCTAGCAGATACGGCGCGGGTTGGGACCGGTTTTAGAAGCGTAGATGGGGTAACGGGCCGGCCGCCCGCTCGCTACGGCGCAATTTGGAAGCGCGCTCGCGAGCGGCCTGTTGGTTGGAAGGCGGTCGTCCCTCAAACTGATGGTGTTCAACGGAGTCGGGCAAGCCCGCTCCAAGCATCATTAAGGGACGACCATGTACCACTATGCAGGAATTGACGTGTCTTTGGAATGCTCGAGCGTTTGCCTTGTCGATGGGACAGGCAAGATTTTGCGCGAGACGAAGGTTGCGAGCGAGCCGGCGGCGCTGATCGCCTGGTTCCGGTCGCTGGGTCTGGTACTGGAACGGATCGGGCTGGAGGCAGGCCCCTTGTCGCAATGGCTGTATGCGGGTCTGCGAGACGCAGGGCTTGCGGTCGAGCTGCTGGAAACGCGGCACGTTCGCGAAGCCTTCAAGTCGATGCCGGTGAAGACGGACCGCAACGATGCCCGCCGGATCGCGCAGTTGATGCGGCTCGGCTGGTTCCGGCCGGTGCACTGCAAGTCGGTCGCGGCGCAGGAGACCCGCGCCATCCTGACGGCGCGCAAGCTGCTGCAATCCAAGCTTCGCGATGTCGAGAACAGCCTGCGCGGCATACTTCGCGGTTTTGGCCTGAAGGTCGGTGCGACCACCGAGCGCACGTTCGCCGGACGCATCCGCGAGCTCGTGACCGGCCATCCCGGACTGGAGTTGGTCGCGGCGGCGCTGCTCCAAGCCCATGCGGTGCTGCTGCGGGAGTTCAAGAGCCTGGACAAGCACACCCAGAAGCTCGCCAGGACGCATCCATCCGCCAAGCTCCTGATGACAACGCCGTCCGTTGGTCCGATCGTGGCGCTCACCTATGCCGCGGCGATCGACGACCCGAAGCGCTTCCGCTCCTCGAAGGCCACGGGAGCCCACTTTGGGCTCACCCCGAAGAAGTACCAGTCCGGTGAGACCGACTACACCGGCCGCATCAGCAAGATCGGGGATGCCTCCGTGCGCGAGGCACTCTACCAGGCAGCTCACGTCATGCTGACCAAGCCGGTCAAGAATTGCTCGGCATTGAAGAGCTGGGCGATGCGGATCGCCCGGCGCGCAGGCATGCGCAAGGCCAAGGTAGCGCTGGCTCGCAAGCTCGCCGTGATCCTGCATCGCATGCTCGCCGACACCAAACCGTTCAACCCGATGACCAAGGCCATCTAGCCAGGAGCAGCAATCGGTTCCGGGCGGGCCACGACACCAGGCTCTCCCCGAGCGAAGTCCCTCCGCTGGGACGATGGATCCGGTCAGGCCGCCATCCGGGAAGTGGCTCACGACCACGCAATCCGTAGATTGGCCGGCCGGCTCCTCAATGCACCCCATCAGGCGACGGCCTTCGCGCCGATCCCGTACAGAAGCAAGTGCCCGGCGAGTGGATGACGCGAAAAGGGATTGACTAACCAAGGCCCGTTACAGAAGCCCGGATGGAGCGAAGCGAAATCCGGGGACCTCTCAAGCGGCGGGAGACCCCGGATTGCGCTTCGCTCCATCCGGGCTACGGTGACTGTCTCACGCCGCCTCGCCTGTCCTGCTCCACGGCGGAAACGGATCGCGCAGCCCGGCCCAGGCTTGCGGGTCCATGCCCGGTCTGCCGGTGACGAGGCAGGCATCGAGCCTGCGGCGGATGTAGTCCTCGTTCATGCCGGAGCCGATGAAGACCAGCTCCTGCCGGCGATCGCCGTAGAGATCGTTCCAGCTCCGCTGCATCATCAGCCGCCAGTCCGGATCATCCGGCCAGCGCACGCGCGGGATCGCGGCCCACCACGAACCGAGCCCTTCGGTGCGGACGATGGCGCCGGCCTGGCTCAGCTCGCCGCACCAATCCGGGCGCGTCGCGATCCAGAAATGGCCCTTGGCGCGGATCACGCCTTGCCAGCTCTCGCGCAGGAAGCCGTGGAAGCGCACCGGGTCGAACGGGCGCCGCGCGCGGTAGACGAAGCTTTTGATGCCGTACGCCTCGGTCTCCGGCACGTGCCCGGCGAAGCCATAGAGTTCCTTGTGCCAGAGCGGATGCTGCTGCGCGCGCTCATAGGCAAAGCGGCCGGTGTCGAGCACGCGGTCGAACGGGACTTGCGCAAAATTCGCTTCGACGAGGTCGGCCTCGGGATTGAGCGCACGCACGATGGTACGGGCGGCCTCGCGCTGCGCAGGCGTCGCGGCATCGATCTTGTTCAGCACCACGACATCGGCGAACTCGATCTGCTCGACCAGCAGATCGACCAGCGTGCGCTTGTCGCCGTCGAGCGCTTCGCCGCGCTGGCTGAGGAAATCGGTCGAGGCGTAGTCCTTCAGGAGATTGGCGGCGTCGACCACCGTGACCATGGTGTCGAGCCGCGCGATGTCGGAGAGGCTCTGGCCATCTTCATCGCGAAACTCGAAGGTCGCGGCGACCGGCAGCGGCTCGGAAATGCCGGTCGATTCGATCAGGAGATAATCGAAGCGGCCGCTCTCGGCGAGCGTGCGTACCTCCTTCAGCAGATCGTCGCGCAGGGTGCAGCAGATGCAGCCATTGCTCATCTCGACCAGTTTTTCGTCAGTCCGGGACAGGTTCGCACCGCCATCGCGAACCAGGTCGGCGTCGATGTTCACCTCGCTCATGTCGTTCACAATCACCGCAACCTTCAGACCGCTGCGGTTGTTCAGGACGTGGTTCAGCAAAGTGGTCTTTCCAGCCCCGAGGAAGCCGGACAAGACGGTGACGGGGAGTTTTTGCATCGAGATCAAACAGTTGCTGGAGGGATCGGCGGCGGCGGGACATGGGGCATTCGCTTGATGTTATGTTATAACATAACATCAATGAGGCACGGCCTGTCAAGCGCCTGGGCGGCGCAGTCAGCCTGCCAGTTTTAGGAATGCGTAGCCCGGATGGAGCGCAGCGAAATCCGGGGCCGCGCTATCCACGGATGGACCTGTCCCGGATTGCGCTTCGCTCCATCCGGGCTACGGGCTCAGGATGACGGGTTCAGAGTTCGCGCTCTACTTCCCCAATCCGCGCAGCACGAGCTGGTTCATGCGCCCAGCGAACGCGGCGGGGTCGTCGGGCATCTCGCCGTCGAGGATCTGCGCCTGCTCGAACAGCAGCAGCGACAGGTCCTTCGCCTGCGCGGTATCGGTCGCGAGCGCCGCGACCAGCGGGTGGCGCAAATTGATCTCGAGCACCGGCTTTGTGATCGCGCCGCGGTTCTGCTGGGCGAGCAGCCGCTCCAGCGCGCGGTCGCGCGCATCGCCGCCGGCAACGAGGCACGACGCGCTCGCGGTCAGCCGCTGCGAAGCCCGGACGTCGGAGACGCGCTCGCCGAGCGCGTCCTTGATCACGGCGATCGTGGTCGCCGCGTCGGCCGCGGGTTCGTCCTTCTTGTCGTCCTTGTCGTCGGCAAGCGGGATCAGGCCGAAATCGACATCGCCCTGGCTCAGCGACTTCAGCGGCTTGCCGCCGAAATCGAGCGGCGCCGAGGTCCAGAACGCATCGACCGGATCGGTCAGGAGCAGCACCTCGATGCCGCGGGCGCGCGCCGATTCCAGCTTCGGGTTCGACTTCAGCCGCTCGACGCTGTCGCCGACCAGATAATAGATCTCGGTCTGGTTCGGCTTGAAGTCGTCGACAACCTGCTTCAGCGAGCGGTTCTCGCCCGACGTCGTGGTGAAGCGCGCCAGTGCCAGCAGCTTGTCGCGGCGCTCGAAATCCTCCCACAGGCCTTCCTTGATCACCGGGCCGAACGCGTTCCAGATCTTTGCGAAGGTCTCCGGCTCCTTCTCGCCGAGCGTCTCCAACTCGCCGATCACGCGGCCGGTGACGGCCTTGCGGATCTGCGCGAGCTGCGGATTGTTCTGCAGCATCTCGCGCGAGATGTTGAGCGGCAGATCCTCACTGTCGATCACGCCGCGGATGAAGCGCAAGTAAGCCGGCAGCAGCTCGGCATCGTCGGCGATGAAGACGCGGCGGACGTAGAGCTTGACCTTACCCTTGCGCTCGACCTGGAACAGGTCGAACGGCTTTTGCGACGGCGCGAACAGCAGCACGGCGTAGGACTGCCGGCCCTCGGCACGGTAATGCAGCGTCATCGCCGGCTCGTCGAACGCGCCGGCGATCTGCTTGTAGGCCTGGGCGTAATCCTCCGGCTTGAGCTCGGATTTCGAGCGCTGCCACAGCGCGCTCGCCGAGTTGATCTGGCGCGGCTCGCCCTCTTCCGGCACCAGCAGGATCGGAAACTGGATGTTGTCGGAATATTCGCGGACGATGCGCTCGATCTCGTAGGCCTCGAGATACTTGGCGGCGTCCTTCTTCAGATGCAGCACGATCTCGGTGCCGCGCGCGACACGCTGGGCGGCCTCTTCGCCCGCCGGTGCGATCTCGAAGCCGCTGCCGCCTTCCGACGTCCACACCCACACCTCGTCCGAGCCGGCGCGGCGGCTGGTGACGACGATCTTTTCGGCGACCATGAAGGCGGCATAGAAGCCGACGCCGAACTGGCCGATAAGGTTGGCGCCGTCCTTGGCCTCGGTGAGCTTCGACAGGAACGATCTGGTGCCGGAGCGCGCGATGGTGCCGAGATTGTCGATCAGCTCCTGGCGCTCCATGCCGATGCCGGTATCAACCACGGCAAGCGTGTTGGCCGCCTTGTTCGGGACGATCCTGATCTCCGGCGGCGTGCCGTCCGTGATCAGGGACGGATTGGCGATCGCCTCGTAGCGCAGCTTGTCGCAGGCATCCGACGCGTTCGAGATCAACTCGCGCAGGAAGATATCGGTCTCGGAATAGACCGAATGCACCATCAGGTGCAGCAATTCGGCAACCTCGGCCTGGAACGGCTGGGATTCGGCAGCGGCAGTTGTGGTCATGCGGAAACTCGGACAATCGGTAAGGGGCGGGAAAGCCCTGATATAGCGCGATCGCGCCGCGTGGCAAGGTTGCCAAAAGCGGCCGGAACCGTCAGTCCGAGATCGCCGCAATATAGCGCTGCACCGAGCGGTCGAACGCCGCCCTGGCGTCGGAGGCGATGTTCTTGCCCCACCAGGCGCCGTAGATCCGATCATAGGCCAGCGGCTCGACCACCCGCGCGACGCGGCGGACCGCCGATGCATTGAGCGGGATATAGTTCGGGTAGGAATACATGAAGCTGACCGAGCGGCGGTCCATCGCCACCATCGCGATATCCCCGGTCAGAAGCGCGCCGCGCCCGTCGGCGCCCTTGCGCCAATGCAGCATGGTGGCGCCGGCGAAATGCCCGCCGCCGCGCACCAGCAGGATGTCGTCGGAGATGCGATGGCTGTCGCCCTGCCACGGCACGATCGACGGATAAGGCCGCGTCACCCATTGTGCATCGTCGCCGTGCAGATAGACCGGGGCATTGTCGAACGCCGCGCTCCAGTCGGCGACCGCGCCATAATAATGCGGATGCGAGATCGCAATCGCCTTCAGCCCGCCAAGCGATCTGACATGGGCGATCGCCTCGGCGGTTGCCAGCGGCACGCAGTCCCACATCACGCAGCCGCCGCGGTCCGGCACCAGCAGCGCGCGCTGCCCGATCGCAAAGGACGGCTCGAGCGCGATCCCGACGAGGCCAAGATCGTCGCGACAGACCAGTTTGTGCCGCTCTGCGAGCTCCTCGCGCGTCAGCCACGCCTGCCCCTTCCAGTTCACATATTGCCGCTCGTCCTCGCAGATCGGGCAAGCCGGCGGCGGCGCAGCGGTCTCAGGAAATTGCGCGCCGCATTGTTCGCAGGTCCACAGAGGCATTGGCAGCGCCCTCGTTGCGATGAAGCTGGTCTGCTGATCTAGCGCCGCGGCAGGAGGCGTTCAATGCCGCCGCCCCAGTTCCATCTGCATCTCCGCCGGTGCTATGCCGAACTTCCGGCGGAACGCGCGATGGAAATAGGACAAGTCGTTGAAGCCGACCGTATAGGCGATGTCGCTGACCTTGCGGCCGGCGCCCTCTTCGTGCAGCAGTAGCCGGCGCGCCCGCAGCAGGCGCTGCTCGAGGACGAACTCCGAGAATGTCGTTCCTGCGGACGCGAACAGGCGCTGCGCCTGGCGGGTGCTCAGCGCATTCGCCTTTGCTATGGCTTCGATCGTGAGCTTACCGTTGTCGAGATTTTTGAGAACATCGGCCTTCATCAGATCGAGCCGCGCCTTCGCCACGCCGTCGCGTGCCGACAGCTGCTTTGTCTCGGCGCTGCTGCCGAGAACGAGACCCGCCAGGTCGGCGAGATGGTGCGCCGCCGCCCGCTGGCCGGGCACGTCCAGATCGCCGGCAAGCTCGGTGCAGAGCACGGAATAGCGCTCGATCATCGCGCCCAGGGCCGGCTCGCGCCCGAGTACCCGCGCCAGCTGCGTTTCCACCAATGGTGCGACCTGGAGCAGCAGGCGCCGCGGAAACCGCGTCGTCGTAAAGCTGCCCGACCGGGTGAGGTCGGCGGTGCCGACGATATTCATTTCGGTGAGGCACATCTGGCCGCGCTGAAGCTCGATCGCCTTGCCTGCCTGCGTGACCTGCACCGTGCCGCGCGTCGCAGAGATCAGGACGAGGTCGTCGCAGCCGTCATTCAGAAGCGCGCGGGTGCGGGCGAAGCGGGCCGAGCCGCCGCGCGGCGTCGCGATGGCGACCGTATGCAGCAGCGTAAACTCGTTGTGGCAGTCGATGCGGTTGTCGTCGGTCGGTCCGACGTCGAGCCGGCAGAAGCCGCGGCAAATCCCTTCGCGCCAAGCCTCATAGGCCGGCCCTTTGGCCAGCCCATGATGGAAAATCGAGAACCGGTTGGGCACCTGTGTCTCGGACATGATCCGCGCTCCGACGCTCGATCGATCAGGGCTGACACGATCGATCGCTTGCTGTCCGCCGCGCGCATGTCGTGTGCGCACGTCGTTCCTGTCCCTACGCTTGGCGCGACGGTCCACGACTCCGGCGCGGAGCCTGATACCACTGCGCCGATTGCCGGTAAAGCTATTCACGAGATGCAACCCTATGATGCGAAGTGCGAAAGCCGGGAATAAAACGGCGCAGCAGTTTCGCGACGCGGCATTGCCGTGTCTCGACGATGCCTACGCGTTCGCCCAGGTCCTGATGCGGACCGAGGCGGACGCCGAACTGGCCGTGCAGGAATGCTATCGGCGCGCACTGCGCCGGTTCGACGGCGTTCGCGGCCCGGCCATCAGGCCGTGGCTGCTCGCGATCCTCAAAGCCGTCTGCCAAGAGAAACTCGACCGGAAACCCTCCGGCAACAATGTAACGCCGGAACGGCGCGACACCCCGACCATCCGGCAACTCATCCATGACCTGCCCGCCCCGCTCGGCGAGGTCATCGCGCTGCGAGAGATGATCGATCTCTCCTACAAGGAGATCGCCGAAGTCACCGGCATTCCCGTCACCACCGTGATGTCGCGCATCGCGGAAGCGCGCGCCCTGCTGCTCCCAGCGTGGCGCGCGGCGAACAAGGCCGCGCAGGCGAAGCCGACGGCGCCTCAAAACCGGTGGTCTACCGCGCGAACGCCTGTTGAACCGCCGACGGCTCGGTGATGCCGTTCGCGATCAGGAGCTCGAGCAATACCCGCGCCTTCTGCGGGTTGAGATCGAGCGAGACCGCGAAGCCGAGCTTGTCGTCCTCGACCTCGACGTTGCGGTTGACGAAGCCTGAGCCGACCCGGGTCGAACGCACCACCACGACGCCCTGCTTCGCCGCGGCGGCCAGCGCATCGATCGCGCCCTTCGATGAATTGCCGTCGCCGACGCCGGCCAGCACGATGCCCTTGGCGCCGCGCCTGACCGCATCCTCGACCTCAGCGGCGTCCATGTTGGCGTGCGAATAGATGATGTCGACCCGCGGCAAGGGCGGCGCATCCGGCAGCTTCAACCTGGCAGCCTTGACGGGTGCGGCCGGCTGCAGGAAGCGCAGCGAGCCGGTGTCGACATAGCCGACCGGGCCGGCTTCGAGCGAGCGGAACGTCTCGACGCTGGTGGTGTTGGTCTTCTGCACCCAGCGCGCGGCATGGATGGTGTCGTTGAGCACCACGAGCACGCCGCGGCCGCGGGATTCCGGGGCCGATGCGACCCGCATCGCCTCGTAGAGATTGGCCGGACCGTCGGCGCCGATCGCGGTCGAGGGCCGCATCGATCCGACCAGCACGATCGGGACGTCGGTGTCGAGTACGTTTTGCAGGAAGAACGCGGTCTCCTCCATCGTGTCGGTGCCATGGGTGATGACGACGCCGTCGACCTCCTTGTCGTCAATGGCCGCGCGGATGCGCTTGACGAGGTCGAACCACACGTTGTCGTTCATGTCCTGCGAGCCGATCGACGAAATCTGCTCGGCCGACATCTGGGCGAGCTTGTCGATGCCCGGGATCGCCGCGACCAGGTTGGCTGCGCTGACCTTGCCTGAGTCATAGGCGTTGCCGGCGCGTGCGCTGGCCTGCCCCGCGATGGTGCCGCCGGTACCGAGCACGAGCACGCGGGCCAGCGCGGTGCCGGAGGCCTGTTGCGCTGATACCGGCGAGGCAAGCCCGATCGTGAGGGCGGCGGCGAGGCCGAGGAAGAGCCGAACGGAATAATTGGATTGAAACGAACGTGGCATGATCTTCTCCCCAAAGCGACAGGTCGCCAGTCCACAACTCGTGGTTTTGTCCCGTAACAAGTGGACAAAGTTGCGGCGGAAGATGCGATGGTCGGAAGATGGGTTGAAGCGTTTAGTGAGCTTCAAACGTGTTGCGCAGCTCGATCTCCGTCCCGACGGTTCGCCAGATCGAACGATCGACGAACAGCACCCGATCCTCGGCGTGGGCGAGCAGTCTTGCGATATCAAGCGCGTGCAGGCGCGCATTGATGGTGTGCAGCACCGCGCTCATGCAGGGCACGGCGAGATAAAGCTCGAGGTGACGGCGCGAGTTCCAGGCCAGCGTGGCAACGCGCATGCCGCGCTCGACGCCGATCTCGGCGAGGAAGTTGGCGAGCTGGCCCGCGCGGCCGAGCAGCTCCGCATAGCTGATGACATGGACGCGGTCGCAATACCGCGTCGTCACCGTCTTGTTCGGATAGAGATCCGCGACACGTCCCTCACCAGATTGAGGGTGAGCGGGACCTGCTGCATCAAGCCTGCGAGCATGCCGTATTCTCCGGAACTTCCGCAAAACCTTGACATCTGCCGGAAGGCGGCGCAACATTTTTCGAAGATTATTCGACTTTTGGTGCCTGCGATGCATTTTGAGCTTCCCGACGACCTCCGCGTTCTGCAAGGCCGGATGCGTGAATTCGTGCGCAGCGAGCTACAGCCGCACGATGCCGCGATCGAGGCGACCGGCAAGGTGCCGGACAGCGCCATGGCCGGCCTGCGCAGGATGGGATTGTTCGGCACCAACACGCCGAAGCAATTCGGCGGCCTCGGCCTCACGATGCTGGGCAGCTGCATCGCGATCGAGGAGCTCGCGAAGGCCCACACCGCCTTCTACTATCTGAGCGGGGTCAACGTTCACATCGGCTCGAAGGCGATCGAGCTCTACGCGCAGCCGGCGGTTCGCGACCGATGGCTGCCGGAGCTCGCCAGCGGACGGGTGATCGGCGCGTTCGCGCTGACCGAACCGAATGCCGGATCCGATGCCGCCCGGATCCAGACCCGGGCGCGGCGGGACGGCGATCATTACGTGCTCGACGGCCGCAAGACCTATATCACCAATGCGCCCGCGGCCGGCGTCTTCACGGTGTTCGCCACGCTCGATCCCTCCGCCGGCGCCAAGGGCATCGCGGCCTTTGTCGTCGACGCAAAGACGCCGGGCCTTGCCATCGGCCGCCTGGTCGAGATGGCTGCCGGACGCGGCTCGGAGCACGCCGAAGTGATCTTCGAGGATTGCCGTATTCCGCGCGAGAATCTGCTGGGACAGGAGGGCGAAGGATTCGCCATCGCGATGCGGTGCCTGGATGCCGGGCGCACCCATTGGGGCGCCTATTGCGTCGGCGCGGCGAGCCAGCTGCTGGACTACGCTCTCGACCATGTCTCGGAGCGCGAGACGTTCGGACGCAAGCTGCGCGACCATCAGGGCCTCGAGTGGCAGATCGCCGACATGGCGAGTTCGCTGCATGCCGCGCGGCTTGTCGCCTATGAGGCAGCCTGGCGTTACGACCGGGGCGATGCCGCCGCCCGCACCGCCGCGGCAGCGCTCTCCAAATATACCGGCGCCGACATGGTGCAGCGCGTCGCCGACACGACCATGCAGCTGTTCGGCGGTGCCGGTTATTCAAGAGACCTGCCGATCGAGCGCATCTGGCGGGAAACGCGGGTGGTCCGCATTCTAGACGGCACCTCCGAGATCATGCGCCAGATCATTGCCCGCAACGCGTTCCGCACACATGAACGGCGGAACGCGCCGGTCTGACCCGCAGGCTTTACCGCTGTATCCCGTCGCAATAGCACTTGTGTTCCGATCCCGCTGCCTTACTGTTTTTTTTACGGGGATGAGATTCCTGCTTTGACGCGTCTTCCTTGCGCGAACCGGTATCCACTTCGCGCGAAAACGCTCTTGGAGACCACCGTGGCTTCGGGGACGACACTCAAGCTCAAGCAGCAACGCAGCCGCGACCGGCGCGAGCAGATCCTCACGGCGGCCACCAAGCTGTTTGGCGAAAAAGGCATCGACGGAACCTCGCTCACCGAGGTCGCCGCCGCGGCGAAAGTACCGCTCTCCAGCATCTATGATTATTTCGAGGACAAGCGCGCGCTGGTGCTCGATGTGCCCGAAGGCAATTTCGAGGCGCTGTATCAGAAGACCGAGCCGCTGCTGGTCAAGGGTGGCGATCCCGTCGACCAGCTCCGCATCATCTTCCTCACCAACTTCCAGTACATCAAGGACAACCCGAGCTGGGGCCGGGTGTTCTTCCTCGAGATCTGGCCGAGCGTGCTTGCCGCCGAACCGCGGATCAAGAAGGCGGTCGACAGATACGCGCTGCGCTATGTGCAGTTGATCAGGCAGGCGAGCCGCGCCGGCACCTATCGCCGCAATCTCGATCCCTACACCGCGATGTCGCTGATGATGGGCGGGATGTGCCACCTCACCGCCGTCTGGCTGCTTTACGGCCGCAAATACGATCTGGTGAAGAAGGGCAAGGCGCTGTTCACCACGCTGCATAACGGGTTTGTGCAGCGTTAGCCGCGCCGGTGCGCGGCCGGCTCTCGTAGAATGGGTAGAGCGAAGCGAAACCCATCATTCGTCAGGTCGACACGGAGCGATGGGTTTCGCTTCGCTCTACCCATCCTACGCACCGCGTGGTTCGCGGCGCGAACGATTTGATCCAAATTCATCGCTGTTTGGCCGGCTGTGGCGGCGATCCGTTTCCGGAAAACCAATACACAACCGTCGAAATCCTGTTCTAGTATGACGTCGTGGGCGACCCGCGACCGGACACGCGGGCACTCGGGATGGGAGCGTACCGATGGACGTCAAGGCTGTTCTGCCGCCGCGTGGCCGCGACTATCGCCTCGATCTGCTGCGCGGCTTCGCCAACTGGGCGATCTATCTCGATCACATCCCGAACAACGCGGTGAACTGGATCACGCAGAAGAATTTCGGCTTCAGCGACGCGGCCGATCTGTTCGTGTTCATCTCCGGCTACACCGCATCCTTCGTCTATGCGCGCATGATGCTCGAGCGCGGCACCGTGATCGGCGCCACCCGCCTGATCAAGCGCGCTTGGCAGATCTATGTCGCCCACGTCCTGCTGTTCGTGATCTATATCGCCGAGATCGGCTATCTCTCCCAGCGCTACCACGACCCGAACCTGCAGGACGAATTCAACGTCGCGGGCTTCATGCACAATCCGGCCGAGACGCTCTATCAGGGCCTGATCCTGGCGTTCAAACCGGTCAACATGGATGTGCTGCCGCTCTATATCGCGCTGATGCTGTGCTATCCGCTGGTGCTGTGGGCGATGCTGCGCAAGCTCAATCTGACGCTGCTGGCCTCGTTCCTGCTCTATCTCGCGGCGCGGCAATTCGGCTGGAACCTGCCGGCCTATCCGTCCGGCTCATGGTATTTCAATCCGTTCTGCTGGCAGTTCCTGTTCGTGTTCGGCGGCTGGTTCGCGCTCGGCGGCGCGAGCGAATCGATCGCGTTCATCCGCTCGCGCGCCTTCCTTTGGCTCGGCGGCGCCTATCTGCTGTTCGCGCTGGTCATGACCTTGGCGGGCCGCTTCCCGGAGCTCGGACAGGCGATGCCGGCCTGGCTCTATGACGCCTTCAATCCGAACGACAAGACCAACCTTGCGCCTTATCGCGTGCTGCACTTCATCGTCCTCGCCTTCTTCGTCACCCGCTTCCTGCCGCGCGAATGGCCCGGATATGAATGGCCGATCTTCCAGCCGATCATCAAATGCGGCCAGCAGTCGCTCGAAGTGTTCTGCACCGGCGTTTTCCTCGCGGTCATCGCGCATGTGCTGCTGGTCGAGGTCTCCGGCAGCATCTGGATGCAGATCGCGGTCAGCATTGTTGGCATCGTGCTGATGACCGCACTCGCCTATTACCGCTCCTGGTCGAAGAAGGTCGACAAGGCGCCCGCGAAGGTACCCGTAGCTGCGCAGACGCCCGTGGCCGCGCAGACGCCAGCGACCGCGAAGCCGGCGGAGTAAGACGGCGCGCGGCCGAAGCCGCGCGCAACGTGCAAAGTAGCCTGCTATCTCGCCAGCGGCTTGCCGGCCGTCTCCGGCGCCAGGGCGATCAGCGGCAGGCCGACTACATAGATCAGCGACAGCATCGAAATCGCCAGCGGGAAGCTGCCGGTGCGGGCGGCGAGCGCGCCGATCAGGGTCGGGCCGGCGGCGCCGAGCACGCGGCCCATGCTGAAGGCGAAGCCGGAGCCCGAGCCGCGCAGCGCCGAAGGAAACATCTCCGGCAGCCAGATCGTGAACAGGCCGAACACACCATTGGTGAAGAAGCCGAGCACCGGCAGCAGCACCATGAACAGCGTCAGGCTGTCGAGCCATTCGATCGCGACCTCATAGGAGACCACGACGGAGATCAGCCCGCCGACGAAGAACAGCACCGCGGTGTGGCGCCGGCTGCCGAGCCAGGTCGTTAGCCATGGTACAAGGAGGCAGCCGATCAGCGTGCCGACATTGGTGATCAGGCCGGCCACCGCGCCCATCTCCTGCGCGTGCGCCGGCGTCGCGCCCGCGGCGACCAGCTTGGTCGAGATCACGGTCGGGGCCCAGAAGTTCGACGACCAAAGGCCGAAGATGATGCAGGCCATCATCAGCGCCGCGGCCCAGGTGGTGCGCGCCTGGTCGCCGGCAAACAAGGCCGCGACCGACGGCTGCTCGTGCGCAGCCCTGCGCTCGGGTTCGGGAATGTTGCTGCGCAGATACGCGATCAGCAGCGCGGGCAGAATGCCGAGCAGGAACATGCCGCGCCAGCCCAGCGTGCTGCCAATCGCAAGCGTGACGGCGGCGGCGAGGAATAGCCCGGTCGGCGTCGCCGTGTGCAGCCATCCGGCGAGCCGCACCCGCGTATTCTCCGGCACGGATTCCTGCAGCAGCGGCGTGCCCGCGGCCCATTCGCCGCCGATTCCGAAGCCGGCAACAAAGCGAAACAATGCGAACATCACGATACCGGTCGCAAGCCCGCACAGCGCCGTGAACAGCGAGTAGACCAGCACCGTCCAGCACATGATCCGGACCCGTCCGTAACGGTCCGCGGCCCAGCCCCAGACCATCGAGCAGGCCCAGCCCAGCATGAAGATCGAGAACAAGAGCCCGCCATAGATGCCGATATTGGCCTTGCTCGGCTCAATGCCGCTGGCCGGCAGCAATTCGCTCAACGCGCCGACCAGGATGTAGGCGTACATCGACGAATCGAAGCCATCGAGCATCCAGCCGAACCAGGTCGCCCAAAACACTTTTCGCGGCGACACTGCGCCAGGCGCCGCGACCGACGGCGCTACGGCATCAACGATGCTCTCAGTCATGTTTCCTCGCACGTTTCTTTTGTGCGGCGGACTATGACGAGGTTTGCGCGCCGAGACACCACCGGCAAACGGGACGGAGGTATCCGGCATGAGAATAGCGACGCCGATCACATCGACGTCACCGCGAACGCCCGCTCCTTCTACGAAGGACGCACGGAACGCCGGAAAATGTAGAAAGCGATGATGACCAGCGGCACGGCAAGTGCGAGCCAGGAGGCCTGGTCCCAGATCCCGTCGCCGAGGGGCGCCGAGACCTGCCCGAACGCGATAACGGCAAAGATCAATACCGACGCCGGAAAGATTTACGCGATCTCGCTCCCGACATCAGGATCGCTCCGCCACATGCGCGCGTGAGCGGGGATAAGATCCGTGAAACCTTCGATTTTTGGCGGATGCCTTCGACAACGCGAGCCTTGCAAGCTGGGATCAATCCCGTTTGGAGCGGGAAGAATGTAGGAAATGAATGCGTCGTAGTTGAACTCAGATATTGAGTTCGACGGGCTGAGAGTTCGACGGGCTGATTGAATAAGAGCGGGTCCGAACCGGGCCGGATCGCGCAGCTGAACAGGGACTGGTTCGAAAAAATCTACATCAGACATGCAAGCTAAACACGTTGTAGTGGCTCGATCAATCTTCGTCTCGTCCGGCGAGCATCAACACCGTCCGCCTCCCGGCCGCGCCTGGGGATGATGGTGCGGTTCGCTCGACGCGGCGCGATCAGCTTGTTAAGCCGCCTCTCCGCAAGGGCAATTTGAGTCGGGACATGACCGTAGCGATCGAGATGGGACAAACGACGGCCGGCACTTCGGCGGCCATCGACCTCGAGGAGCTATTGGCGACGCGCCTCTTGGTACAAGGCAATTCGGGTTCCGGCAAATCCCATCTGCTGCGCCGGCTATTGGAACAGAGCGCCCCCTGGGTGCAGCAGACCATCATCGATCCTGAAGGTGATTTCGTCACCCTGGCCGAACGATTTGGCCACCTCGTCATCGACGCCGAGGACCACACCGAGCGCAGCCTGCAGGTCGCCGGCGAGCGCGTGCGCATCCATCGCGTCTCCACGGTGCTCAATCTCGAAGGACTCGACGCCGAGAACCAGATGCGGCGCGCCGCGGCCTTCCTCGGCGGGCTGTTCGACGTCGCCCGCGACCACTGGTATCCGATGCTGGTGGTGGTGGACGAGGCGCAGCTGTTCGCGCCGGCGGTCGCGGGCGAGGTGTCCGACGAGGCGCGCAAGCTTTCGCTCGGTGCAATGACCAATTTGATGTGCCGCGGTCGCAAGCGCGGGCTCGCCGGGATCATCGCAACCCAGCGGCTGGCGAAGCTCGCCAAGAATGTTGCGGCCGAAGCGTCGAACTTCCTGATGGGCCGTACCTTCCTCGATATCGACATGGCGCGCGCCGCCGACCTGCTCGGCATGGAACGGCGGCAGGCGGAAGCCTTCCGCGACCTCGAGCGCGGACAATTCATGGCGCTGGGACCTGCGCTCTCCCGCCGTCCGCTGGGCTTGCGCATCGGTCCGACCGACACCCAGCCGCGCAACGCAGCGCCGCGGTTGATGCCGCTGCCTGAAGCGGCACTGGAGGACGCACGCGCGATCATCCTCGCCGCTCCGCCGCCGGAAGCGGTGCGGCCGCAGCGCCGGACGCCGTCGCCGGACCTGCTCAGCCAGTTGATGGCCGCCAAGCAGCCGGCACCGGAGCCAGATCCCGAAGCTGCGGAGCCGCCGCCGAGCGCCGAGCAATTGGCCGAGCGGCGTGAACGGTTGGACCGTATCCTGCGCGCTATCCTCGCCGAGCCCGACGCAGGCTTTCGCGCCATCGGCGTGCTCTATCAGGAGTTCGTGGTCCGCTGCCGGATCGAGGGTCTCGGTGCCGTTGTGCCGGAGCTGACCGATTTCCGCCGGATGCTGACGCGGGCCCGCGCCGGGCTCGGCGCCGATGTCGCGGAGGACGACGCCTGGCAGGACGTCTCGCTGCGCGCCGCGTTGCTGCCCGAGGACATGCAGGGCGTCTTCATGATGATCGCGCGCGCCGCGAAAGAGGGCTGGCCGTGCCCGAGCGATGCCGCGATCGCCCGCGCCTACGGCACGCATTCGCTGCGCCGTGCCCGGCATCTTCTGACCTACATCGAAGAACAAGGCCTGATCGTCTGCCAGCTCGACGGTGCCGGCCGGCGGATCGTGACCCTCGTCGAGCTCGCCTGGGCCACCGCCGCGGCCGACCCGAATGTGGACGACCAGGCGGTCGAAGCAGCCTGTAACGGCTCGTCGCTGTGATCAGGTGCTGAGCAGGCGTTAAGTGTTGAGCGGCATCGCGGAAGCGCTGCAAGACTGGAAAAAGGCCCGCCAGGAGGCGGGCCTTTTCATCTTTGCCGGTTGAGGGATCTTGGTCGCGGAGGGCCCGCAACAGGCCCTCCACAGCCGCCTATCTCAAGCCCTTACGCATGCTGCGGCTGCGCAAGCTGACTGACCTGCATCGCCGGCGGATCGACAACCGAGGTACCGCCATGGCCGTCGCTCGAGGCCGTGAATGTGGAAGCCATGTAGTTGCCCAGCAGCGCAATGCTGGCGGTGACAGTGCCGTCCGTCACCGTGAGCGTTCCGCCCGAGGCGTTTCCGCTGAAGGTCGGCGTTTGAACGTTCGCGAAATTGATATTCGCGAAATCGATCGTGTCCGAACCGGACATCCCGGCGACAGTTCCGGTGAAGCTCGCGGAATTGTCGAGCTTCAGCGTCCCCGTGCTGCCCAGGAACGTAACGGCGGCGTTCGAAGCCCCCGTCAATTCCAGGGTGGTACCCGCTGCGATGGTGGCAGTGCTGGGGCTCTCTCCCGTTACGTTGAAAGGCTGCCAGACACCCCACGCACTGCCATCATAGGCCCGGATCCAGAGCTGGTCGGTGCCGGAACCGGCCTGATAGGTCGTCTGGGCAAGTTGTGCCGAAGTGACGTCGATCTCTGTATTCGCAGACTGGTTCACGCCGTTGACATTCCAACGCCCGTTCGTGTTGGAATCCCACAACGCATATTTCGTGATGGTATCGCCATCCGCGTCCGTCGCGCTGACCAGGCTCGAAGCCGCGAAGACCTGCCCCGAGACTGTCGTCACGTTCGAGACCGAGACTGTCGGCGCCTGGTTCGTTGCGGTGGCCGTGAAGCTCTTCCAGGCGCTCCACATGCTGCCGTCATTGGCCTTAACCCAGAGCGTATCCGATGGCGAGCCACCGGGGCCGAAGACGTAGCTCACCTGTGACAGGTTGGCCGCGCTCACATCGATCTCGGAGTTGGCGGCCTGGGCGACACCGTTCACAACCCAATGGCCGTTCCCGCCGGTGTCCCAGAAGGCGTACTGGGTGATCGTATCGCTGCCGACACCATCACAAACTATCAGGTGTGGGATTCGACGGCGGATGCGAGCAGTGGGCACTGGGTTGTCGGAGGAGTCGCCCAAGGCACCAATGCCGCCATCAATGTCACGGCAGCCCAGCTTTCGAGCACAAGCTTTCAAAGCGGCTCGGGTTCGGACGATCTCTGGGTGAGGGCTTACGACGGCTTTGCCTGGGGCGCGTGGAAGGAGTTTCACGTCACCGCGCCGGTTGACAGCGCTCCGTTAGTGACCGCGTCCGACTTCCACGCGACGGCCAATCAGAGCGTGGCCGCCTTAACCCTGTTTTCAGTCTCGGATGCCGACGGCGACAGTATCGCACAATATCAACTCTGGGATTCGACGCCGTCGGCAAGCAGCGGCCACTGGAGCATTGGCGGGAATACGCAGCCCACCGGCACCGCCATCAACGTCAGCGCGGCCCAAATTGCGAGCACGTCATTCCAGGGCGGTACCGTGCCTGACGACCTCTGGGTTCGCGCCAGCGATGGCATTAGCTGGAGTGCGTGGCACGAATTCCATTTCATCGTCTAGGGAGCGGCCCGCGTTGCGGAAACGCCGTGATCTGCACCCAATCGGTCGACGACACGAGGCCCGATTGTCCTCCCAAAGCAAAAATGGCCCGCGAAATGCGGGCCATTTTGTCGGAACCGGTTGGTCCGGACTTGGTTGCGGGGATAGGATTTGAACCTATGACCTTCAGGTTATGAGCCTGACGAGCTACCGGGCTGCTCCACCCCGCGTTAAACCGTTGCGTGCCTTGCAGAAAGGGTGCCTGAGCCGGCCGGCCAACGCTTTTCAACGGCGCCGATCGATCCGTCCGGGGGCTTCCTGAGAAGGCGACCCGGGCCGAGGCCATCGGGTGCGGGGCGTATGTATCAACGTGAGCCCGGTTTGGAAAGCCCCGGATGCGGGTTTTTGAGGATTTTGTGACGTCGAAATCGCCGGCTTATCCCGGCAGGATTTGCTGCCGGGAACCGGGCCTTGCCAGACCGCGCGCAAAAGCGGAGCTTGGCGCGCAACAAATCAGTCAAGAATGCGTCATCCGAGGGGGAAATGCCATGGACCGGCCATTGAAGAGCCCGGGGCTGCATGCGCTTGAGGAGGCCTTTCATCGCCAGTTCGAGCTGTCGCGCAGCGAGCCGGCGCCGACATTGCAGGCACGGCTCGACCGGCTGCGCCGCCTGCGCGCCGCGCTGACCGAGAATGAGACGCGATTCGAGGCGGCGATCTCGGCCGATTTCGGCCACCGCTCTACCGTCGAGACCGCGATCGCCGAGACCATGCTGGTGCTCGGCGAGATCAGGCACGCGGCCAGGCACCTCAAGGGCTGGATGGCGCCGCGGAAGGTCCCGACCACGGCGCAGTTCGCGCCGGCCAAGAACCGGCTGATGCCGCAGCCGCTCGGCGTGGTCGGCATCATCGCGCCGTGGAATTATCCGCTGCAGCTGACCCTGGCGCCCGCGGTCGCCGCGATCGCGGCCGGCAACCGCGCCATCATCAAGCCGAGCGAGCTGGTGCCGCGCTTTGCCGGGTTGCTGATGGAGACGATCGCAAAAAAATTCGATGTCACCGAGCTCGCGGTCACCGATATCGACGACGAAATCGCAAAGGCGTTTGCCGCGCTGCCGTTCGATCATCTGATCTTCACCGGTTCGACGCGGGTCGGCCGGCTGGTGGCCGAAGCCTGTGGCCGCAATCTGACGCCGGTGACGCTCGAGCTCGGCGGCAAGTCGCCCGTGATCGTCGACGGCTCCGCCGACATCGATGAAGCCGCGCAGCGCATCGCCTATGGCAAGCTGCTGAATGCCGGCCAGACCTGCATCGCGCCCGATTACGTGCTGGTACCGCAGGCCGCGGTGCAGCCCTTCGCGATGCGGTTGCAGGGCCACATGCAGCACATGTTCGGTACCGATCCCGATAACACTGATTACACGTCGATCGTCTCGGATCGGCACTATGCACGGCTCGAGGGGCTGGTCGCCGACGCCGCCGCGAAGGGCGCGACCATCATGCAGCCGGCAACGCCGAACGACCGCGAGTGGAAGGCGGGGCGCAAATTTCCGCCGACCGTGATCGTCGGCGCGACGCCGGACATGACGGTGATGCAGGAAGAGATCTTCGGGCCGCTGTTGCCGGTCATCGGCGTGCGCGATGCGACGGAAGCGATCGCCTTCGTCAACAGCCGCGATCGCCCGCTGGCGCTGTACTGGTTCGGCACCGACAGCGCCGCCCGCGATGCGGTGCTGGCGCGCACGGTGTCCGGCGGCGTCACCGTCAATGACTGCCTGTTCCACTTCGCGCAGGCCTATCAACCGATGGGCGGCGTCGGCGCCTCCGGCACCGGCGCCTATCACGGCGAGTGGGGGTTCAAGACGCTGACCAAGTTCAAGCCGGTGTTCTACCGCTCGCGCTTCAACCGGCTTGCCGATCTCTATCCGCCCTATGGCGCGAAGGTCGCGCGGCTGGAGAAGCTGATGCGGATGTTGTCGTAGAAGTGCTGTCGTTCCGGGGCGCGAAGCGAACCACAGATGCGCAATTGCGCATCGGGGAACCTCGAGATTCCGGGTTCGATGCTAACGCATCGCCCCGGAATGACAAATAAGGAATGGGGGAAACGTGACTGACACATTCGATTTCGTGGTGGTGGGCGCGGGCTCCGGCGGCTGCGCGGTGGCGGGGCGGCTGTCGGAGGATCCGGCGACGTCGGTGGCGCTTCTCGATGCCGGCGGCACCAATGACAATTGGGTCGTCACCACGCCGGGCGCCCTGGTGCTGATGGTCGCGGGCACCGTCAACAACTGGGCCTTCAACACCGTGCCGCAGAAAGGCCTCAACGGCCGCATCGGCTATCAGCCGCGCGGCAAGGGGCTCGGCGGCTCCTCGGCGATCAACGCCATGGTCTACATTCGCGGCCATCGCGCCGATTACGACCACTGGGCCGCGCTCGGCAATACCGGCTGGGCGTTCGCCGACGTGCTGCCCTATTTCAAGCGCTCGGAAGACAATTCCGATTTCGACGGCGAGTATCACGGCAAGGGCGGCCCGCTCGCCGTCAACAAGCTGCGCTCCGGCAATCCGATCCAGCAGACCTTCCTGCAGGCGGCGCAAGAGGCGCAATTCCGCATCCGCGAGGATTTCAATGCCGACGACCATGAGGGCCTCGGCATCTACCAGGTAACGCAACGCAACGGCGAGCGCTGGAGCGCGGCACGCGCTTATGTGCATCCGCACATCGGCAGGCGTCCCAACCTTCGCGTCGAGACCAATGCGCACGCGACGCGCATCCTGTTCGAGGGTAAGCGCGCGGTCGGCGTCGAATACCGGCAGGGCAAGGAGCTGAAGCAAATCCACGCGCGGCGCGAAGTCCTGCTTGCCGCCGGCGCGTTCCAGTCGCCGCAGCTGTTGATGCTGTCGGGCGTCGGCGATGCCGCAGCGCTCGGCAAGCACGGCCTCGCCAGCGTGCATCATCTGCCCGGCGTCGGCCAAAACCTGCAGGACCATCCCGATTTCATCTTCGGCTACATGTCCGACAATCCGAACTTCGCCGGCATCTCGCTGAAGGGCATGCCGCGGCTCGTCCGCGCCATCATGCAATATCGGCGCGAGCGCCGCGGCCCCCTCACCTCGAACTTCGCCGAATGCGGCGGCTTCCTGAAGACGCGGCCCGATCTCGACATCCCCGACATCCAGCTGCATTTCGGCATGGCGATGGTCGACGACCACGGCCGCAAGCGCCACGGCGGCACCGGCTTCTCCTGCCATGTCTGCCTGCTGCGGCCGAAGAGCCGCGGCAGCGTCGCGCTGGCCGGCAGCGACCCGATGCAGGCGCCGCTGATCGACCCCAACTTCCTCGGCGAGGAGGCCGATCTCGAATCGATGGTCGCGGGCTACAAGACCACACGGCGGCTGATGGAGGCGCCGGCGCTGCGCGCCCTGCAGCAGAAGGATGTGTTCACGTCCAACGTCCGCACCGACGACGACATCCGCAGCATCCTGCGCGAGCGCGTCGACACCGTCTATCACCCGGTCGGCACCTGCAAGATGGGCACCGGCGATCCGCTCGCGGTGGTCGATCCGAAGCTGCGCGTGCACGGCCTCGAAGGCCTGCGCGTAGTCGACGCCTCGATCATGCCGACCCTGATAGGCGGCAACACCAATGCACCGACCATCATGATCGGCGAGAAGGCGGCCGACATGATCAGGGCGGAGATACGGGCGGGGTGACCAAATGCGTAGGGTGGGCACGGCGCAAGAGCGCCTTTGTCCCCCTATGAGGCTGCCGTCGCGGGGCCGCATGGCCAAAAATATCGAAAACAACCCCATGCAAAGGAGCCGCGGGCTGCCGGCTTCGACACGGCGACTTGACTCGTCGGGCAAATCAGCGGCATTCTTCTATTATCCAGAAACCGCGCCCGACTGCCTCGGGCCGTGCTCGTGACCTGATGCGTTGCAATCGTAGCCCGGATGAAGCGAAGCGTAATCCGGGACCTTCACGCATGCTCCCCGGATTTTGCTGCGCTTCATCCGGGCTACAAAGCTAGTTCAGCAAGAACCCGCCATCCACCGTCACCACCGTCCCGGTCATGTAGCGCGAGGCGTTCGAGGCCAGCAGCATGATCGCGCCGTCGAGATCGGACTCGGCACCGACCCGGCGCTGCGGGATGCGCTTGGCGAGCCGCTCGCCTGCCGGCGTCGACCAGAAATCATGGTTCATCTCGGTATCGATATAGCCCGGCGCCAGCGCGTTGACCCGGATGTTGTTGCCGGCGAGCTCCAGCGCCATTGCCTTGGTGCCCTGGATCATGCCGGCCTTGGAGATCGCATAGGGCGACACCGCCTTGAGCACGCCCTGTCCGAGCACGGACGCGACGTTGATGATATTGCCCGGCTGCTTGCGCGCCATCATGCGCCGCGCAAGTTCGGTCGCGAGGAAGTAGGCGCCCTTCAGATTAGCGCTGATCACGGCGTCCCAATCCGCCTCGGTCTGCTCGGTCGACAGCTTCTCGATCGCGATGCCGGCATTGTTGATCAGGACCGTGACCGGACCGAGCGCGGCTTCCGCGGCGTCGAGCGCTTGCGCGATGCCGGAAATATCCGCGACGTCCATCTGCACCGCGGCAGCGCGGCCGCCCTTAGCCTTGATCTCCTCCTCGAGGCTTTTCAGCTTCGCGGTCTGGCGCGCGGCCAGCACCACCGCGGCGCCATGTGCCGCCAGCACGCGGGCGAACTGCCGCCCGAGCCCCTGCGAGGCGCCGGTGATGAGGATGATTTCTTTACTGACATCGAATAGGTCGGACATCGACAGGTTCCCGGATTGAAGCGGACGAGTGATAGCGACAATTGTCCCTGATGTAAGCAGGCTTGATCAACCAGGGGACAGTAGGAGATTGGGGCAGGAATTCCTCATCCATGAATCTCTTCGACCTTGCCGTCATCCTCGGATCGGTGTTCGCAGTGGTGACCGGCTTCACGACCGGCCTGTTGCGCAGCGCGGTCACTATCCTGGCCTATCTCGTCGCCATGCCGCTTGCAGTCGCCGCGTTGGCGATGATCGGGCCCCACATCGCGACGCTGCCGTCGTCGCCGTTTCCGCCCAATGGCGTGCTGCTGTTCGGCCTCTTTCTCCTGATTGGCGTCATCCTCGGAAAGATGGCGCGGACGATGCTCGACGACACCATCGGCTCGGAGATCGGGATCGGCGACCGCCTCGGCGGCGCGCTGCTCGGCGCCATCAGGGTCGGCCTCGTCGTGACCACGCTGGTGCTGGTGTTCGATCAGCTGGTGCCGCTCGCCAGACAGCCGCAATTCCTCAACGGATCGCAATTGCGGCCGTTGTTCTCCGCGGCCGGACAGGCCGGATTCCGCTCGCTGCCGCCCGAGGCCACCATGGCGATCGAGCGGCTGCGGCGCGAGCAACGCATCTAGGGCGCCGGCCCACCGCACTGTTCCTGCCCGGCATGCACTTATGCATTGCACGTCCCTTATCGGCGCCGCCGAGCTTCGCTAGACTGGTGCAATCAAACCTTTACAAACCGACCGACATCACAGGGAGTGAACCGTGGATCTTGGAATCAAAGGCCGCCGTGCCATCGTCTGCGCATCGAGCAAGGGACTGGGCCGCGCCTGCGCGATCGCGCTCGCCAATGAGGGGGTGCACGTTACCCTGACGGCGCGCGGCGCCGAGGCGCTGAAGCAGACCGCCGACGAAATCCGCAAGGCGCACCCCGGCGTCACCGTCACCGAGATCGTCGGCGACATCACGACGGCGGCGGGACGCGAAGCCGTGCTCAAGGCCTGCCCCGAGCCCGACATCCTGATCAACAATGCCGGCGGCCCGCCGCCGGGCGATTTCCGCAACTGGACCCGCGACGACTGGATCAAGGCGATCGACGCCAACATGCTGACGCCGATCGAGCTGATCAAGGCGACCGTCGACGGCATGATGGCGCGCAAGTTCGGCCGCATCGTCAACATCACCTCGGCGGCGGTGAAGGCGCCGATCGAGATCCTCGGCCTGTCCAACGGCGCCCGCGCCGGCCTCACCGGCTTCGTCGCCGGCCTGTCGCGCAAGACCGTGATCAACAACGTCACCATCAACGGCCTGCTGCCGGGCCCGTTCGAGACCGACCGCCTGCGCGGCACCGCGAAGCCCGAGGCCGAGAAGCGCGGCATCTCGGCCGAGCAGGTCCTGGCCGAGCGTGCCAAGCTGAACCCCGCCGGCCGCTTCGGCGATCCCGACGAATTCGGCTATGCCTGCGCATTCCTGTGCGGCGCCAAGGCCGGCTTCATCACCGGGCAAAACCTGTTGCTCGACGGCGGTGCCTTCCCAGGCACATTGTGAGAGCTGTTTGGTACGAACGGACCGGCGCGGCGCCGACGGTGCTTACCGTCGGCGAGATGCCGACGCCCGAGGCTGGTCCCGGTGAAGTCCGGGTTCGCCTCGAGGCGTCCGGCGTCAACCCGGCCGATGTCGGCCGCCGCAGCGGCAACTATCGCGCGATGGAATTCCCGCGCGTGATCCCGAACAGCGACGGCGCCGGAATCATCGACCAGGTCGGCGAAGGCGTCACCCGCTTTGCGGTCGGTGATCGCGTCTGGCTGTTCAACGGCCAGCGCAACGGCCGCGCCTTCGGCACCGCGGCCGAATACATCACGCTGGCCGACTATCTGGTAACGCCGCTGCCGCAGGACGTGTCGTTCGCGGCAGGTGCTACGCTCGGCATCCCCTGCATGACCGCGTGGTGCGCGCTGTTTGCGGACGGCCCGATCTCGGGGCAGACGGTGCTGGTTACCGGCGGCGCCGGCGCGGTCGGCCACTACGCCGTGCAATTGGCAAAATGGGGCGGCGCGCGCGTAATTGCGACCGTCAGTTCGCAGGTCAAGGACGTCGAGGCACGGCTCGCCGGCGCGGACACCGTCGTCAACTACCGGACCGAAGATGTCGTCTCCAAGGTGATGGCCTTCACCGAGAACCGCGGTGTCGACCGCGTGATCGACGTCGATTTCGGCGGCAATCTCGCGACCACGCTGAAGATCATGGCCATGAACTCGACGATCGCGGTCTACGCCACCAACGGCAACCGCACCCCCACGCTGCCGGTGCGCGAATTAATGGAGAAATGCATCACCGTGCGCTCGCTGGTGCTGTTCGCGCTGCCGCCGCCGCTGCTCGCGGCCGCGCAGGCCGACATCACCAAATGGCTGGCGTCGGGCACCCGCGTGCACAATATCGCCGGGCAATTCGCGCTCGCCGAGACCGCCGACGCCCATCTCGCCGTCGAGAAGGGCGACAAGATCGGCACCGTGATCGTCGACTGCGCACGTTAGCACGGTTTCTCCTTCCTGCTCCCTCTCCCCGTTCTTACGGGGAGAGGGTTGGGGTGAGGGGCTGTCACCGCAAAGACGGTGAAGGCAAAGATTGCGGAGGCCCCCCTCACCCGGAATTCAAGCTACGCTTGAATTCCGACCTCTCCCCGCAAGCGCAGGGGTGTCCGGGGAAATTCAGGCATAGCGGAGCTCCATCTGGTCAGGTGAGATGGTTGATTTCCGACGGCTGGGGTTGATGGGCGGAGGTTTGTCGATGGCAGCGAGGGATCGACGCGTGAGCAGGAGCTGGCCGACGAGTTCGGCGAACCTGAGCGGGAGCATTTTGATGCAGTTGGTGTGAGCGGCGATGCGCAGCAGCAGGTAGGCAATCATCGCAGCGAGCACCTGAAGGCGGATCGCGTTGTCGTTGGCGCCGAGGAACTTGCGAATATCGAGATGCTGCTTGATCCAGCGGAACAGCAGCTCGATTTGCCATCGGCTCTTGTAGAGGGCGGCGATCTCGACGGCGCTACGGGCAAGGTCGTTGGTCAGGAGTGTGATCTTGCCGCCTTTCTCGCGTCTGATCTTGATGCGGCGGAGCGGGATTGGAAGGCGCGAATCGCCCTTGCTGGTGAGCTTCACCTCGTCATCGGCAAGGATTTCGAAGCCATCCCCGTTACGCTTGCGGATGGCGCGATGCCTGAGCGAGCGAAGACGGATGCTCGTCTTCGCCCGGGTAACGAACAAAGCCTTGCTATCATTGATCTTCTGCCACCAGTCGAAACGGCAATAGCCCTTGTCAAACACATAGGTGGTGGCGGGCTGGATTGGGGTCTGTCGGCCGATCTCGATGTCATTGACGTTCGCGGCCGTCATCTCGACGCAGGTCGGGACATCGCTCCTTGGGTCGTAGACGACATGCAGCTTCATGCCGCGGATGCGGCCGTTCCACGTCGCCCAACTGCAGACCTTGCCGAGCGGGATCGGACTGGCGTCGATCAGACGCACCATCTCCATGCCTTCACTCCGCAGCTGGCGACGCGCCATCGCCGACAGCGCCGCAAAGGTTTGCGCGAAAATGCCGATCGGACGGCGGGCATTGGCATCGGACAACGTCGAGCGCGACAGCTTGCCGGTTCCCAAGTGATAGTGATGCTGCGAATTGGCGTTGAAGCCAGTCACCACCCCGCGCAGACTGCTGTTGCCGCTAAGCTGGGCATAGATCAGCGCCACCAGATGATCCCAGCTCCTGAACGACTTGTCGTAGGCATCCCCGTCCAGACGATCCACAACCGTCTGAAACTGCCGTCGATTGATCGGTTCAAGCAGCCTTCCAAAAATGCTACCGCGATATCGCATGCTCGGCCCTCTGTGTCTCGACAACCAGAAAAGACCGATTTGCCTCGGTCCTGCCGAGCATGCACCGCGACACAGTGAATCATTCCCCGGACACCCCTGCCGCAAGCGGGGCGAGGTAAGCAAGGAGCCGCATCCTTAGTGGATCGGCGTGATGCGTTCGTCGCTCGGCCCCAGGCCAAACTCGTCGAGTCCTTCAGCCAGGAGATCGCCGAGCATCGGCTCGCCCAACAGATAGTTGGCGACATGGCCGGTGCGTCCGCGCGCCGCCTCGCGGCGCAGATCGGCCCATTCCTCGATCGTGCCGTCGCCGCGGCCGAGCCGCATCAGGGCGACGAGGTCGACCTGCTCGTCCTCGCTGAGCGCGTTGATGAAGCCGGTGATCTCGCGCGCCACCGGATCGGTGCCGTCATCCTCCAGCACATCGATCATGTCGTCGTCGGCGCCGTTCGAGCCGGAGTCGGGATCGACGAGCCCCTCCTTGACGTCGAATTCCCGCGCCTTCTCGATCAAGAAGCCGACCTTTTCAGGGGAGATTGCGAGTTCCGGCATTGCACACTCCTTCGTCCAACGAGGCGGTAACGCAGGAGGCGCCGACTTGATCCATTGCGTCGGCGTGCGGAAACCCGCATGGTCCGGCAAGAGCAACAAAAAAATAGAGGACACGCCGCATGCACTGGACCGTAGGCAAGGTCAGGATCACGAAAGTCGTCGAGCTCGAGACGGTCGGCAGCACCCGCTTCATCCTGCCGCTGGCCGGCCGGGAAGAGATCCAGAGCCTGCCCTGGCTGATCCCGCATTTCGCCAACGAGGACGGCCGGCTGAAGATGTCGATCCATTCGCTGCTGGTGGAAACGCCGGAGCACCGCATCATCGTCGACACCGGGCTCGGCAACGACAAGCAGGGCCGCAACGTGCCGACCTGGAACAACCGCAGCGATCCGTTCCTGGAAAAACTGACCACAGCCGGATTTGCCCCAGACAGCATCGACACCGTGCTGTGCACGCATCTGCATGTCGACCATGTCGGCTGGAACACCAAGCTCGTCGGCGGCAAATGGGTCCCGACCTTCGCCAAGGCGCGCTACGTGTTCGGCAAGACCGAATACGAGCACTGGCGCGACCATAGCGACGATCCCGCGCATGCCGCCGTGTTCGCCGATTCCGTGAAGCCGATCGCGGATGCCGGCAAGGCCGAACTGGTGCCGAGCGATCACCGGCTGACCGAGGAGATCACGCTGATCCCGACGCCGGGACACAGCCCCGGCCATATGAGCATCCACATCAGGTCCGGCGGCGAGGAAGGCCTCTTGACCGGCGATGTCGCGCATCATCCCTGCCAGATGTACCACCTCGACTGGTCGTCGACCGCGGACTCCGACCAGCAGCAATCGGCCGCGACGCGGCGCGAATTGTTCTCGCGCTTTGCCGATACGTCGACGCTGGTGATCGGCGGGCATTTCAATGCCGGCCACATCAAGCGCGACGGCGACGCGTTCAGGTTTATCGCGCTGGGCTGATTGGACCGAAATGGCCTTGAAATAAGGCTTGGCAGCAATGCAGCGCGCTCAGGGCGGTTGAATTTCCCGGCGCGCTGTTCCATGAAGCGTGTCGAGGTATACCAGTAACAATCCTCAGGACATCGTAGGGAGTGATCAACATGAAGCTTGTTCGTTATGGCGAAAAGGGTGCGGAAAAGCCCGGTCTGATCGACAAATCCGGCCAGCTCCGCGACCTCTCGGCCCATCTGAAGGACCTGACCGGCGATGCCTACACGCCGGAATCGCTGAAGAAGCTTGCTGCCCTCGATCCCGCCTCCCTGCCCGCCGTCGCCGGCAAGCCGCGCTTCGGCGCCCCCGTCACCGGCATCTCCAAATTCGTCGCGATCGGCCTGAATTATTCCGACCACGCCAAGGAAACCGGCAACCCGATCCCGTCCGAGCCGATCTTCTTCCTGAAGGCCAACACCGCGCTGTCCGGTCCCAACGATCCGGTCGAGAAGCCGCGCGGTTCGACCAAGCTCGACTGGGAAGTCGAGATCGCCGCCATCATCGGCACCCGCGCCAAATATGTCTCGGAGGCCGACGCGCTGAACCACGTCGCCGGCTACTGCATCTGCAACGACGTCTCCGAGCGCAACTTCCAGATCGAGCGCCTCGGACAGTGGACCAAGGGCAAGTCGCACGACACGTTCGGCCCGGTCGGCCCGTGGCTCGTCACCAAGGATGAAATCGCCGACGTGCAGAAGCTGTCGATGTGGCTCGACGTCAACGGCCAGCGCCGCCAGACCGGCACGACCTCGACCATGATCTTCACGATGGCGAAGTGCATCTCCTACGTCTCGCAGTTCATGACGCTGCTGCCCGGCGACATCGTCACGACCGGCACCCCGCCCGGCGTCGGCACCGGCATGAAACCGCCGCAATATCTCAACGTCGGCGACGTCGTGACGCTCGGCATCGAAGGCCTCGGCGAGCAGCGCCAGGAAATCGTTGGGGCGTAGTTTTCGGGGATACAGCGCAATCTCTCCCCTCGTCGTCCCGGCTCCCTTGCGCACTAGGCCGGGACGACATCGAGTATGTTGCGTCATCGAGAGTCATACATTCACGGTCTCTCAGGATGACGACTGTGTGTTCGTAAAGAGGTCATCTCCATGAAACTCACCTTCTCTCCCGCCTCCCCGTTCGCCCGCAAGGTGCGCATCGCGGCGATCGAGCTTGGCCTGATCGACAAGATCGAGCTGGTGCCGGCGACCGTCGCGCCCGGCACGGCCAACGACGAATACTCCAAGATCTCGCCGCTGAAGAAACTGCCGGTGCTGATCCTCGACCATGGCGACGTCATCCTCGATTCCTACGTCATCGTCGAATATCTCAACGAGCTCGGCGGCGGCCGGCTGATCCCGGGCTACGGCCCGCGACGCTGGAAGCTGAAGACCGATCACTCCCTGCTCAACGGCATGCTCGATTCCATGCTGCTGTGCCGCTACGAGAAAATGGTGCGGCCGCAGGGCTCGCTGTGGCAGGCCTGGCACGACGATCACTGGAACAGGGCCTGGGCCGGCATGGCGCGGTTCGAGAACCGGCCGGATGTTCTCGATGGCGCGTCGTTCGACATCGCGCAGATCGGCCTCGTCTGCGTGCTCGGCTATGCCGATTTCCGCTTCGCCGATTGCGGCTGGCGCAAGGCCTATCCCAAGCTCGATGCCTTCTACCAGAAAATGCTGGAGCGGCCGTCGGTGAAGATCTCGGCGCCGCCGGCGGCGTAACCACGGCAACAGCGGGGAGCATGTGACGCGCGAATGCCTCCCCGCCTCTCACCTCCCGGCGCAGGTCTTGTGCATCGCCGGCCGGGCTCAACCACGACCGGACAATATCTCGCCGTCATTGTCGCGATCTCTACCTTGTGATGATGGCGGCGGCAGCCCGGTACGGCGAGCCCAAGGAAGGCCTTGCGGCAATGGATATCCTTGCCAACATCATCATTCCCGCCGTGCGCGACGCGCACTAGGGACTTTTTTCGCGTTTTCTTCGCGCGAACCGGACTCCACTTCGCTCGAAAACGCCAACGCCAAGGAAGCACCATGAGCCTGAAGTTTGCCGCCGGCGATCTCACCATTCATCGCATCGTCGAGCAGGAGACGACGTTCCTGCCCGCGCACGACATGCTGCCCGGACTGACGCCGGACGTGCTCGCCGAGAACCGCGGCTGGATGAGAACGGCGGGTGCGCTCGACGACAGCGACACCTTGATCCTGGCGTTCCAGTCCTATGTCGTGAAGACGCCGCACCACACCATCCTGATCGACAGCTGCATCGGCAACGACAAGCCGCGGCCGGCGCGGCCGAAATGGAACATGAAGACCGACGACAACTATCTGCGCAGTCTGGCGTCAGCCGGCTTTTCGGTCGCTGACATCGACTATGTGATGTGCACGCATCTGCATGTCGATCACGTCGGCTGGAACACGCGGCTGGAGAACGGCCGCTGGGTGCCGACCTTTCCAAACGCGCGCTACGTGTTCGACAAGGCCGAGTTCGACTACTGGACCGAGAGCAACGCGAAGGCGGAGGTCCCGCCTTTCGTGGACAGCGTGCTGCCGGTGGTCGAGGCCAAGCGGGCCGAGCTCGTCGGCCATGACTTTGCGATCGGCGACCATGCTCGCATCCTGCCGACGCCCGGCCACACGCCGGGCCACGTCGCCTTCGCCTTCGGCCGCGGCAAGGACGCTGCGGTCTTTTCGGGCGATCTGATGCACTCGCCGATCCAGACGCATTATCCGGAGCTGTCGGCGAAGTTCGATGTCGACCAGGCGCAAGCCGCGAAGACGCGGCGCGGCTTCCTGGAGCGTTATTGCGACACCGACACGCTGTGCTGCCCCGCGCATTTCCCCTCGCCGTCGATTGGCAAGATCAGGCGGAAGGGCAGCGGGTTTGTGTGCGAAACGGTGTGACGTGAGCCAAACTCGCGATAGTCGCACCCTGCCACCCTCCCCTGGAGGGGTCGAAACGAGCGTAGCTCGCTCTCTGGGTGGCTCACATCAGGCGCAGCGCAATGTGAGACGGGGTGGGGTGATCTCTCAACGCGGGCAGCGCCCGTTACGAGAGACCTTCACCCCACCTCGGTTCGCATTTCATGCGAACCGATCCTCCCCTCCAGGGGAGGATAAGAAGAGCGTGCACCTCAATCAAACAAGCTCGGCGTGTGGTTCACGATCGCGCCTTCGATCTGCAGCATCTTCAGCTTGGTGACGACGCCGCCATTGGCCGAGAAGCCGCCCGGCTTGTTGCCCGCCGCCAGCACGCGGTGGCAAGGCACCACGATCGGGCACGGGTTGCGGCCGAGCGCCTGGCCGACATCGCGTGACAGCTCGACCCCGCCGAGCTGCTTGGCGATATCGCCATAGGTTACGGTCTTGCCCGGCGGGATCTTCCGCGCGATGTCGTAGACGCCGCGGTTGAATTCCGGCACGCCGTCGAGATCGAGCACAATGTCGGCAAGGTCGTTCGGCTTGCCGGCGAGCAGCTCGATCATGCCGTCGATCGCGTGCTGCACCTCGGCCGGCGGCGCCGCCTCGGTGACCTCGCCGTTGCGCTGGAAGATCCGCTTGCGGGTCTTCTCCTCGGTGCCCATCGGCAGCTGCACCCCGGTGACGCCGTGCTCGCCCCAGACGACGCCACAGGCGCCGATCATGGTCTCGAAGATTGCAAAATGCTGGCCGGTCATGGCTCGCTCCAGATGTTCCCTTCAGCTCTCGCGTGAGCCTGCTGTTGATCCGGAATCTAGGCTTGGAGAATGTTGCTATCCACCCGAATTCCGTGGGAACTTCGGCCAAATCAACAACATCTCCTGCCTCTCCGCGAGCCCAAAATGCACAGCCTCCACGTCAACGGTTTCGACATGCCCTATCTCGATGTCGGAGAGGGCCCGCCGCTGATCTGCGTGCACGGCTCGCTGTGCGACTTCCGGATCTGGTCGGCGGTGCTCGGCCCGCTGACGCGGCGGCACCGCGTGATCGCGGTCAGCCTGCGGCATTTCTTCCCGGCGCATTGGGACGGCATCGGCGACACCTATTCGATCGCGCAGCACGTCGACGATATGATCGGTTTCATCGAGGCCTTCGACACCGGACCGGTCGACCTGATGGGGCATTCCCGCGGCGGCCATATCTGCTTCCGTGCCGCGCAGCGCCGGCCCGACCTGTTGCGCAAGCTGATCCTCGCCGAGCCGGGCGGCGAGCTCGACGAGACCCTCGATCCAGATTTCAAGCCGGGCCCCTCGCCGCTGGCAGCACGCTTCGCGGCATGCGCGGCGGAAATCGCCAAGGGCGATATCGACGGCGGCTTGCAGATCTTCATGGACGCGCTCGAAGGCCCCGGCGCGTGGAAGCGGATTCCGGCAACCTCCAAGCAGCTGCTGCGCGACAATGCGACCACGCTGATCGGCCAGACCCGCGACCAGCGCCCGCCATTTTCGAAGGCGGACGCGGAAGCGATCAAGACACCGACGCTGTTCATCGGCGGCGCCAACACCAAGGGCATGCTGCCGAAGGTGCTGCACGCGCTCGCCGCCAATGTGAAGGGTTCGCGCACCGAGATGATCCCGGGCACTACCCATCCGATGTTCGAACAGGCCCCGCAGCGCTACTGCGAGATCGTGCTGGAGTTTCTCTCCGCGTAAGCGATGCCCCCTCTCCCCTTGTGGGAGAGGGTGGCGCGATGGCGCGCAGCAGCATCGTGCCGGGTGAGGGGTTCTCTCCGCGGAGGCAGACCCCTCACCCGCCACCGATGCGACGCATCGGTGGCGGCCTCTCCCACAAGGGGAGAGGCGAAGTAAGAAAGCTACTCTCTCACACCTTCCAGGCGCCGACCGGCTGGCGCACCGCGACGTTGAGCCGGTTCCAGACGTTGATCGCCGCGATACCCAGCACCAGGGACGCGAGCTGCTGCTCGTCGAAGTGCTTGGCCGCCTCGTCCCACACCGCGTCCGTCACCGGATCCTCGCGGTCGCTGAGCCGGGTCACCGCTTCGGTCAGCGCCAGCGCGGCGCGCTCGGCCTCGGTGAAATACGGCGCGTCGCGCCAGGCACCGACCGCGAACAGCCGCTCGTCGGTCTCGCCGGCACGCCGGGCGAGCTTCGGGTGCATGTCGACGCAGACGCTGCAGCCATTGATCTGGCTGGCGCGCAGATGCACCAGTTCCAGCAGCTTTTCCGGCAATGCCGGCTTGGTGCTCTCGCTCAGCGCCTGCAACGCCTTCATGGCCTCGGGAACAACCATCACCGGATGGTTCATGCGGGCTTTCATCATGTCATTCTCCTGATTTGTCCTTTGACGCCGCTGCGCCGATCTGTTGTCACATCGGCGCAGTTTCGTTCGTCATGGCCATGACGGAGCGGACTAAGGGAATGTGACCGATGGACGAGAAAAATTCTCTCACCGAACAGTTCGAGGCCAACCGGCCGCGCTTGCGCGCCGTGGCCTACCGCATGCTGGGCTCGACCGCCGAGGTCGACGATGCCGTGCAGGAAACCTGGCTGCGGCTCGGCCGCACCGACGCTGCTGCGGTCGACAATCTCGGGGGATGGCTGACCACGGTGATCGCGCGCATCTGTCTCGACATGCTGCGCTCGCGCAAATCGCGCCGCGAGGAGCCGATCGGCCCACAAGTGCCGGAGCCGATCGCGGACAATCCGTCCGAGCGCGAGACCGAGATGGCCGATTCCGTCGGCGCCGCGCTGCTCGTGGTGCTGGAAACGCTGGCGCCGGCCGAGCGGCTGGCTTTCGTGCTGCACGATATGTTCGCGGTGCCGTTCGAGGAGATCGCGCCGATCGTCGGCCGCACGCCGGCCGCCGCGCGGCAGCTCGCCAGCCGTGCCAGGCGTCGCGTGCAGGGTGCGCCACCCGCACCGGATGCCGATCTCATCCGGCAGCGCAGCATCGTCGAGGCCTTTCTTGCCGCATCCCGCAACGGCGATTTCGAAGGGCTGCTGGCCGTGCTGGCGCCCGACGTCGTGGTGCGCGCCGATCAGGCTGCGCAGCGGCTCGGCTCGCTGCCGGTGATCCGCGGCGCCGCAGCGGTGGCCGAAAGCTTCAAGGGACGCGCGCAGGCGGCGAGGCCCGCGCTGGTCGACGGCGGGATCGGCGTTGCCGTCATCTTCGGCGGCGCGCTGCGCATCGTGCTGCGGGTCACGATCTCAGGCGACCGGATCGCGGCGATCGATGCGACCGCCGACGCCTCGGAGATCGAGACCTTCGATGTCGAGGTGCTCGAGCGCAGCTGACACAGCTGGAGGCAGCCAAGTCGCAATGCTAGTGTCTCCCTGCATCTGCGCAGGGAGGACAATCATGAAACTGTCCATCAAATTGCTCGCGTCGGCCGGCCTGCTCGCCCTTGCCTCCTCCTCCGCCCTTGCCGCCGCAGACGAGAAGCTGCGTGCGGCCGCCGAGCAGGCCCAGCCGGCCGTGATCGAGAGCCTGCACGACATGGTGCTGATCGAATCGGGCTCCAGCGATGTCGAAGACCTGAAGAAGATGGCCGACTACACCGAGGCACGGCTGAAGGCGCTCGGCGCCAAGACCGAGCGGCGCAAGACCACGAAGGGCGCCGGCGCCGACATGGTGATCGGCAGCTTTGAGGGCACCGGCACGAAGAAGCTGATGCTGATCGCGCATATGGACACGGTGTACGAGCACGGCATCCTCGACACCCAGCCTTACAAGATCGACGGCACCAGGATCTATGGACCCGGCATTGCCGACGACAAGGGCGGCATCGCCGTCATCCTGCATGCGCTCAAGATCCTGAACGATGCGGGCTGGCGCGATTACGCCAAGCTCACGGTGTCGTTCAATCCGGATGAGGAGGTCGGCTCGATCGGCTCCGGCGAGATCATCGCAGAGCTCGCCGACCAGCACGACGTGGTGCTGTCCTGCGAGCCGACGGTGGCGCCGCCGGTCGCGAAAAATGAAAGCCTGCTGCTCGGCGCCAGCGGCACCGCCACCGGCACGATCGATGTGAAAGGCAAGGCCTCGCATGCCGGCGCGGCGCCGCAGCTCGGCCGCAACGCGCTGATCGAGCTCGCGCATCAATTGCTGCAGACCCAGGACATCGCGAAATCGATTCCGGGCACGCAGCTGAACTGGACCACCGCGAAGGCCGGCACTGTGCGCAACCAGATCCCCGATCATGCCACCGCCGGCGCCGACATCCGCCTCACCATTCCCGACGGCGTGCAAAAGCTGCAGGCCGCGCTCGACGAGAAGGTGAAGAACAGACTGATCGCGGACACCGAGGTGACCGTGAAGGTCGTCGCGGGCCGTCCGCCGTTCGTCGCCGATGATCGCGGCCGCGCGCTCGCCAGGCAGGGACAGGCGATCTACACCGAGCTCGGGCGCACGCTCGACATCGCGGAAATGACCGGCGGCGCGACCGACGCCGGCTACGCCGCGCGCAGCGGCAAGGCGGTCGTGGTCGAAAGCTTCGGCCTCGCCGGCTGGGGCTATCACGCCCGCGACGAATACATCGACACCAATTCGATCGTGCCGCGGCTCTATCTGATGACGCGAATACTGATGGAGCTGAGCAAGGCGAAGTAGCGTTTCCGAAAAACTCGTCATGCCCGGGCTTGTCCCGGGCATCCGCGTCTCTGGTCCCACATAAAAAAAGACGCGGACGGCCGGCCATCACGACGTTGGGACGGCTGTCGCAGCGCGGCCCGGTCAAAAACCGGCCCATTCTCAATCGCTTAGCGTGGTCGCAAACCGGAGCCTTGACCGCTCCCCCAACCCACAGTAACCTCATTCTCGAACACAGAATTCCGTATTCCAAAGCTGGACGGTCGGTATGATCCCGTTGGACCCGCTTCCAAACCTCATCGACCAGGTTTACGGGCGATTGCTCGAAGCGATCACCGACCGCACGCTGCTGCCTGGCCAGCGCATCACCCAGAACGAACTTGCCGATCGGCTCGGCGTCTCGCGCCAGCCGATTTCGCACGCCCTGCATCTGTTGCATCGCCAGGGCCTTGTCGCGGAGAGCGGCAAACGCGGCTTCGAGGTGACGCAGCTCGATCCGCAGCGCATCCGCGAACTCTATGAAGTCCGCGGCGCCATCGATGCGCTGGCGGCACGGCTTGCCGCTACGCGTGTAAAGGAAGATGCCGCGGCACGCGCGCAACTCGAAGCCGCGCTCGAAGCCGGACGCGCGATCGACGACGGCACGCCGCTGGCGCGCCTGATCGCACTCGACGTCGATTTCCACAGCGCGATCTATCGCCTCGCCGGCAATTCCGCGATCGAGGAGATGATCGCGCCGCAATGGCCGCATATGCGCCGCTCGATGGCGACCGTGCTCGCCGAGCTCGATTACCGCGGCAGCGCCTGGATCGAGCACGAGACCATCGCCGCGCATGTTTTTTCCGGCAATGCCGCAGCGGCAGAAGCCGCGGCGCTGGCGCATGCGCAGACGGCAGGACGGATGACCGAGGAGAAGCTGAGGGCAATCGACGTGGCGGCGTGACGTTCACGCCGTCGTTCCGGGGCAGTGCGGAGCACCGAACCACAGATGCGCAATTGCGCATCGGGGAACCTCGAGATTCCGGGTTCGATGCTCACGCATCGCCCCGGAATGACAATAACAACAGGAGGAAAGCACCATGAAACTGACCCAAGAGCAGGTCGAATTTTTCCATCGCGAAGGCTGGCTGTTCCTGCCCGAGCTGTTCAGCCAGGAAGAGGTCGACTTCCTCGCGCGCGAAGCAGTCTCGATCTATGACGCCAACCGCCCCGAGGTGTGGCGCGAGAAGAGCGGCGCGCCGCGCACGGCCTTCGCCGCGCATCTCTACAATGAGGCGTTCGGCACCCTCGGCGCGCATCCGCGCATGATCGACCCCATCGAGCAGCTGTTCGGTGAGAAGGTCTACATGCATCAGTTCAAGATCAACGCGAAGGCGGCCTTCACCGGCGACGTCTGGCAGTGGCACCAGGACTATGGCACCTGGAAGCGCGATGACGGCATGCCGGAGCCGCGCGCGATGAACATCGCGATCTTCCTCGACGAGGTGATGCCGATCAACGGCCCCTTGATGCTGGTGCCGCAGAGCCAGACCGCGGGCGATCTGAAAGCCTCGCACGATCTCGAAACCACATCCTATCCGCTGTGGACGCTGGACGAGGAAACCGTGACCCGCCTCGTGAAGCAGGGCGGCATCGTCGCGCCGACCGGCAAGCCCGGCGGCATGCTGATGTTCCACGGCAATCTGGTGCACGGATCGAGCGGCAACATCACTCCCTACCCGCGCAAGATCGTCTACCTGACGCTGAACGCGGTCTCGAATTACATCCGCACCCCGACGCGGCCCGACTACATCGCGCACCGCGACTTCACGCCGATCCAGACCGTCGCCGACGACGCGCTGCTGCGGCTCGCTCGTGCACCGCGGCAGGCGGCGGAGTAAAGTCTTCGACCGTCATTCCGGGGCGGTGCGTTAGCGTCGAACCGCAGATGCGCAGTTGCGCATCGGGGAATCTCGAGGTTCCGGGTTCGCGTTTCACGCGCCCCGGAACGACCCTTTTGTTTGGAAAGCATCATGAACCTGCATCACCTCCTCAAAACCCGCGCCGCCGCCGGCAAGCCGGTGCGCGTCGTCCTGATCGGCGCCGGAAAATTCGGCTCGATGTTCCTGTCGCAGGTGCCGCACACGCCGGGGCTTGAGGTGCCCGTGATCGTCGATCTCGACCGTGACCGGGCCCGCGAGGCGTGCCGCACGGTCGGCTGGGACGACGCGCGGATCAGCGCCACCACCTTCACCGACGACGGCGCGCGTGCGATCGCCCGGCGGCGCATTCGATGTCGTGGTGGAAGCGACCGGCAATCCCGCCGTCGGCATCCGCCATGCCCGCGCGGCGATTGCCGCCGGCAAGCATGTCGTGATGGTCAATGTCGAGGCCGATGTGCTGGCGGGGCCGCTGCTCGCCGAGGAGGCACGGAAGGCCGGCGTGGTCTATTCGCTGGCCTATGGCGACCAGCCGGCGCTGACAGCCGAGATGGTCGACTGGGCCCGCGCGACAGGCTTCCGCGTCGTCGCCGCCGGCAAGGGCACAAAGTACCTGCCGGCCTATCACGACGTCACGCCGGACGGTGTGTGGCAGCATTACGGGCTCACCGCCGGCGAGGCGCAATCCGCCGGCATGAATCCGCAGATGTTCAACTCCTTCCTCGACGGCACCAAATCCGCGATCGAGATGGCGGCGATCGCCAACGCCTGCACCCTCGACGTGCCGTCGGAGGGATTGCTGTTTCCGCCCTGCGGCGTCGACGACCTGCCGCATGTGATGCGGCCGCGCGACAAGGGCGGCGTGCTGGAGAAATCCGGCATCGTCGAAGTGGTGTCGTCGCTGGAGCGCGACGGCCGTCCGGTGTTCCGCGATCTGCGCTGGGGCGTCTATGTGGTGCTGGAGGCGCCCAACGATTATGCCGCCGATTGCTTCAAGCAGTACGGCCTCAAGACCGACGCCTCCGGCCGCTATGCGGCGATGTACAAGCCGTATCATCTGATCGGACTCGAGCTGAACATCTCCGTGCTGTCGGCAGCGCTGCGCAACGAGCCGACCGGGCAGCCGCGCGGCTTCCGCGGCGACGTCGCAGCGGTGGCCAAGCGCAATCTGCGCGCCGGCGAGACGCTCGACGGCGAAGGCGGCTACACCGTGTGGGGCAAGCTGATGCCGGCCGCCGCCAGCCTCGCCGCCGGCGCATTGCCGATCGGGCTTGCCCATCGGGTGAAGCTGAAGAGCGACGTCGCCCATGGCGCTGTCGTGCGCTGGAGCGATGTCGAGGTCGACGAGAGCAACGATACGATCAAGACGCGCAAGGCGATGGAGCAGGCGTTTTCGCGGTAACGTCTTCGGTCGCTCCGCTCGCCGAAAGAGCGAGTGTGCCCTTCACCTCTCCCCGCTCTTTGCGGGGAGAGGTCGGATCGCCCCGGCGATGCGAAGCATCGTCCGGTGTGATCCGGGTGAGGGGCGAGGCAAACTGCTCAACAAGCGGCGAAGTGCTCGCCGGATGGATGCCCCTCACCCCAACCCTCTCCCCGTAAGAACGGGGAGAGGGAGAAGATGGAGCGCGGCTCAATGACTACGGCAGCAGCCGGCTCGCCTTCGCCAGCCTGAACCACTTCCGGAACATGGCTTCCGTATCCATCATCTCGGTGAAGCCGGCCTGGTTGATCTTCACCGTCGAGACGATCGACGGCGGACCAGCTTCAGTCTGTCCGTAGCGCATGCTGTAATCGGCATATTGGAAGGACAGGCCGACGAACTCCTCCAGCCCGGGCGCGATCAGATCGTGCGTCCTGCGCAATTCGTCCCACGGCGCGATCCATTTCGGATACTCCTGCGCCAGCGACAGCGGCACGTGCCGGCCCGGCGTCATCTCGAGCGCGTCCGAGACCGCCGGCCAGATATTTTGCCAGGTGAAGACGTCGCCATTGGTGACGTTGAACGCTTCATTGCGCGCAGCCTCGGCGTCACCCGACCAGGCGATCGCGCGTGCCAGCAGATCGACATCGACCGCTTGCGCGACGCGCGGCGCGCCGCCCGGATAATCCAGCGGCCTGCCCTGCGCGCGCAGCACCGCCGCGTAGACGCCGAGCGGCGGGATCAGGTCCATCGCGCCGCCCATGGCTTCGCCGATGATCAGGACCGGGCGCAAGATGCTCCAGTGCCAGCTCTTGCCCCGCTGCAGCTCGCGCAGGAAATTCTCCTGCGCCCAATAGAAATTCGGCTGCTCGTACATCTCCGAACGGCCCTCGCGTGCCGGCACCGTGAGCGGCCGGACATGCACGCCATAGGCCTTGGTGCCCTGCAGCAGCGCGACATGCTTGAGATCGGGCGCGACGGGTTCGAGCACGCCCATCAAATTGCGCAGCATCCGGTCGTTGGTTTCGATCTGGCCGGCATCGCGCCAGCCATCAACCAGGCTGGGCGCCTCATAGAGCGCGGCGTAGATCAGGTGCGTTGCGCCGCCGAGCTCCGCCGCGGCGCGACGGCAATCCTCCGCGCTGGTGAGATCGATTCGCACATGCCGCGCGCCATAGAGATCGCGTGGCAAGCGGCGCGACAGCGCAATGCGCTCGCAATCGTCGGATGCGCCGAAGTGTCGCAAGGCGGCGTTGCCCACGAGGCCGGTTGCGCCGGTAACCACGATCTTCTTGTTGGCCATGTCCTTGAACTCCCATCAACCCACCCGCCCTGCGTAGCAGATCGCGGCAGGGCCGGCAGCCATCGCGGCGGGTATCGGATGAGACCGACAGCGCCGATTGCCCTTCGCACCTGCAACGAAGGCAGGCGCTTGATTTCCTCCGGCAAACGATCATCCTGACCGGCGGAACCGGAAACTCGGATTTCCACAACAAGAGCCCGTCGAGGGCCACCGGACACATTCATCACAGAACGTCGATCGATCGGCGAAGAAAGACGGCACCAAGATCGTTCCCCTTGTCGAGGCATCGGCACACAGGAGGGATACGCATGAAACGTCGTGAATTCTTGAAGGCAGGCGGCGTCGGGCTGGCTGCGACGGCGGTCGCCGCGCCCGCGGTCGCGCAATCGATGCCGGAGGTCAGGTGGCGGCTCGCGGCGAGCTGGCCGAAGGCGCTCGATACGCTCTATGGCGGGTGTGAATTCTTCTGCAAGCGCGTCGCCGAGATCACCGACAACCGCTTCCAGATCCAGCCGTTCGCCGCCGGCGAGATCGTCCCCGGCCTGCAGGTGCTGGACGCCGTCTCCAACGGCACGGTCGAGATGGGCAACACCGCGCTGTATTATTACTGGGGCAAGAATCCCGCCTTCACCTTCGGCACGTCGCTGCCGTTCGGCCTCAACACGCGCCAGCACATTTCCTGGCTGCAATGGGGCGGCGGCACCGACCTGCTCAACAATCTGCTCGCAGAATTCAACTGCATCGGCATTCCGACCGGCTCGACCGGCGCCCAGATGGGCGGCTGGTTCAGGAAGGAGATCAAGTCGATGGCGGATTTCCAGGGCTTGAAATTCCGGGTCGGCGGCTTCGCCGGCACCATCATCGCCAAGGTCGGCGGGGTGCCGCAGCAGATCGCCGGCGGCGACATCTATCCGGCGCTGGAAAAAGGCACCATCGACGCCGCTGAATGGGTCGGGCCGTATGACGACGAGAAGCTCGGCTTCGTCAAGGTCGCGAAGTTCTACTACTACCCCGGCTGGTGGGAAGGTACCGGCCAGGGCCACAATGTGATGAACAAGGACAAGTGGAACGCGCTGCCGAAGCACTATCAGGCCGCGATCCAGGCCGCCTCCGAGGACACCTTCACCTGGGTGACCGGCAAATATGATGCGGTCAACCCGCCGGCGCTGAAGCGCCTGATCGTGGCCGGCGCGCAGTTGCGGCCATTCCCGCAGGAGGTGCTGGAAGCCTGCTACAACGCGGCCAACGAGATCTACGCGGATCTTTCCAAGAGCAATCCGCATTTCGGCAGGATGCATGCGAGCCTGGCCGCTTATCGCAACGAATCGCTGGCCTGGATGCAGGTCGCCGAGCTCTCGTTCGACAGCTTCATGATGCGGATGCGCACGCGCACCTGAACCGGACGATGGCTTTACACTGCCGTCATTGCGAGGAGCGATAGCGACGAAGCAATCCATTTCTCCGCTTGCGATGAGATGGATTGCTTCGCGGAGCCTGTCATCGGGCGCGCGTTCGCGCGACCCGTTGGCTCGCAATGACGGGGCTGGAGCAGCGCTTATTATTTCGGTCATCTTGAGCCGGGCGCGTTCCGAGACAATAAAAAAGGCCCCG